>JAZJZM010000001.1:0-60781 GCA_040389865.1 Bacteroidota bacterium
ACCTACTTATCAGCTATTTGTTGTCAATTATGTAAGGTTTCGGACACCCCTGATTTGCAATCCCTTCCAAATAGTTAAAGGATTTGCAATCCGATTTGTAACTCTAACACATAATTCCTGATGACCTGAAATTACCTTACCAATGTAACAACTCCTCTATACTTGTGTTTTATCTTTTTAAAATCAGTGATCTTTACAGTATATACATACACATCGCTCTGCGCTAATTCATTGCCGTGATTTGCTTTTCCATCCCATGTTTTTTTGATGTCATCTGTTTGATAAATGAGATTACCCCACCTGTCAAAAATAAACATTTCAAAATCAATAATTCCATATGCTTTTGCAGGAAAAAAATCATTAATTTCATCACCATTAGGTGTGAATGCATTGGGAATGTATATTACCCAGTCGAGGCCGATTAAAATCGTTTTCTGAATAGTATCTGTACAGCCGTAGTTATTATTGACAATCAGTGTAACTTCAAATTGCCCGGTATCGTTATAGGTATAATATGGATGCTGCAAAGTAGAAGTACTATCCTGCAGGCCAATACTAAAATCCCATTGCCAGATACTAGCCCCCAATGATTCATTTTGAAAAGAGATGAGAGGGCTCAATATTGTTGCAGGTCGCGGACTATAATTAAAATCTGCAACAGGGATAGGGTTTACGGTAATATAATCATTCTTAACCAGTGTGGTACTGCAACCATCATTTGATGTTACAGTCAATTTTACTGTATTTGTTATCTGAGAATAGATGGTATTGTTTTCAAAACAATGAAAAGGGTTCGTGAGATTACTCAACGTACCATCACCAAAATCCCAGAACCATTGCTGGTTTATACCTGTTGCTATGGTGGATAGGTCCTGAAAGCTTATGCATAAAGGAGAACACCCTGCACTGTCGGGTTGGAAATCAACTACCGGGCTGGAACGAACTGTTATTGGAAGAGTCACCGAATCCTGGCATCCATTAGCATCTGTGACAATAACGGTATAGGTGGTAGCTGCCATCGGTGAAACGGTTATGCTCTCTGTAGTTTCTAAAGTGTTCCATAAAAACAAATAGTTGGGAGTACCGCCCGAAGCCGAAGCCGTGATCGTTGTGCTTTGTCCCTGGCAAATATTTGTTGAAATTGCGTTAACAGTAACCGCCACCGCTGGTGTAACAATAGCACTGAAGGTTTGTACACAACTATTCGAATCCGACACGGTAACGCTGTAAGTCCCTGGTGATAGCCCTGTGATAGTGTTGGTGGTTTGACCATTGTTCCACAAATAGGTATATGCGCCTGTTCCTCCACTTGCCGTTACAGTTGCCACTGCATTATTACCTATGTTACAAGTTCCGCTTAATACAGCAATACTTGCAGTTAAAGCCGCTGGTTCCGTTATCGTTAAGGTTGCAGTTGTGTCGCAACCAGCCATATCAGTTACCACTATCGAATAATTTCCTGCACAAAGGCTATTGGCGGCAGATGTTATTTGCACAGGTATTGTGTTCCACGAATACGTATAACCGGGAGTGCCGCCAGAGGCCGTTACTGTTGCAGTTCCATTGCAAATTCCATTGCAGTTCAAATTAAGTTGAGCTGTAATAGCGGCTATAATGGCTGTTGCTGGCTCAATGATAGTAATAGTTTGGGATGCAGAGCATCCGTTAGTATCAGTTACGGTAACAGAATAAATCCCACCTGAAAGGGCTGTGGCGGTATCGTTCAGCTGAGGGGGACTTGTGTTCCATAAATAAGTATATGGAGCAGCTCCACTCCCCGTAACGCCAACTGTAGCAGTACCATTGTTTTCTCCGGTACAGATGGTATCCGGAGCGCTTATGGAAAGAAGAGGATTTGGATTTACACTTACCATCACTGTATCTTTTGAAATACAATTGATCCTGTTGATAGTAACTTCAAAATTATTTATAACAGGTAAGCCGGAATTATTCAATGCCGCAAACGTTGGTTCCGAAGAATTAAGATTACTTAATCCCGTGGCTGCTGTCCATGAATAGATATATCCCGCGATAAGCGGATAACCCAATGTGATCGTTTGGCCTGAACATACACTGGTATCAATTGCAGCCTGTGTCATTGGTATGGTGATAGCCAATTGGTCGGATATACACGAACAATGGTTTATAGAAGTATCCAATACAGCAATAACAGAACAGGAATTTCCGGCAGGTAAAAAAACACTGGATGAATAAGGATAGCTGCCGTTTTGAGGTATCGAGGCATTGAGTGTATCGTTCACAACAAAAACATCCCCGGTATTATAAACCCCATTTCCATTGGAATCAAAATAATAACTGATCACCACATCATTTACCGGAAAAATATCCTGTCCCGTATTGTTTATATTAAAACTGATGGTAGCGGTTTCTCCTGCCGGTGGGTTGGGTACCGAATATCCACTTGGATCACTTAAAGATAAATAGGCTTTGTATGCGAAAACTGCAAGGGTATCAGATCCGTTTACAACATTGATATCACAGGCACTTCCTGTAGAGGTGCATACTACATTTGCGATGCTTAATGTGCTGACCTGAAAATAAGAAATACCACAGGAAATAGCGTCAGGTGTCCCTGCATAGTTAAAATCAAAAACAACACTATCTCCGGCTTGTAATCCCAATGGCATCTTCCATTTAAGTATACGCTGACCATTCAACATAGACTGCACCGGAACCGGGTTTGCCGGAGCATTGTGAATACCTGCAAAAGAATTATTTTCATAGCTTACACCATTGGGAAGTGTAATGACTATTGAATCGGTTGCTCCTAATGCAGCCGGACCAAGATTTATAGCATTTACATGCATTACAGAATTGGCTGCACAGGGAGAAATATAAGTAGTGGATAAAAAAATATCTGTGGTATAAGTGGCTATGGCACCTGCTATTACAAGCTGTATGGGAGGTACTAAGTTCTGGTTCACCGGAAGCCCGCAGGCCGCCTTCCCCTTAATGTTAAACTGAATATTGTTGCCCGATGAGTAGTTGCAATTGGTAACTATTTTGAAGGTAACTTTAACCATATTCAAAGTTGAATCGAGATAACCTTTCAAACCATTGCTGCCAATTAAGCTATTAATGGCCGACAGATCCCATTGCCAGGTAGTTCCACTAATTAAAACAGGATTTGGAATACTACCATACGGACTATATTGAGGATAACTAAGTTTTGAAGAACCCGGCACAATAACCACTCCCACCGGCAAAATAGTTGTTAATAGAGCATTGTATAAGGTTCCTGCTTGAAAATTAAGCACCTCAACTGTATAATCAGTTGTGTCACATAACTGAGGGGTGCCGGGTGTTGTAGCCACAGATATATCCAATGCCGGAATGAGAGGTGTTTCTTTCAATGTAATTTTACCGGGTAAGCAGGGATAAGAAGCCAGATCAGCAGGGTAACCTTCAGAACAATTCCAGCCTGCATAAATGATAATGCTGTCCTGAAAACAGGAAGTGAAATTGCCGGTAACCCGGAAACTTCGGATAGTAGCTGCATTCACGGTTCCAAGCTGATAAATATTACCTGTTGCGGGAATGCTAACATTATTATCCAAATCAAATATGTCAACGACAGTTACGCCCGAAATTACAGGGCAACTTATCCAGGAGTTTTCTGTGTTGGAAGTATTGGAAGGGTTTGATAAAGTGACTTCCCATATTGCAGAACTGTCAGGAGCATTAACGGATGGCAATATTGACTGCAGGAAAAAAGAGGGAGCATCATAAATGATATAATCCTGCGTTGCAGATAAAGATGTGGGGTAACTTCCGGAACCTGTTAAATAACCCGTTGGCGAAAAAGTCCAATCGTATTTTATTCCTTGCGACAAAACAGGTGTTACCTCGCAGGATGGTTCAATTATAACGTCAAGGGTACCGGAAAATCCATCATCACTCAAAGGGAGCGTTCCTGTATACCCATCAAAATAGTTTTCCACAGGGAATACAAGTAATGTAGTATCTGCATAAAGCGGTGTTAAAGCAATGGCTGCGCTTGTGACGGAGGTTCCTGATCCGGCTGTTCTGTCCTCCTTGAACTGAGCAGAAACAAATTTATAACCGGGGGGAATGGTTACTGTCAAATTACTGATGTGCGCCCAGTTTCTGTATTCAGAAGGAAATAAATTTCCACCATTGTAATTACTGCAACAAGGCCCTATACTTAAATAATACTTCTGCGAAATAGTAATGTTTTCACAGGATTTTACAGTATAATAACTATCGTCCTTGGTCTCAAAACGATAACCCATAATAAAACACCGGCTAAAAAAACCATCACACTGGTATCTGTTGAAGCCCGGTGGAGGATTTGTCACATCTGTTAAATAAAACTCATTTGTAGTTTCAGCAGTATAAATAGGGCCTGTTGTGTTGGTGGTAACTTTATAGCGTGGTATAAACACCAGGGAATCGCTGTTTAAATACTTAAAACCCGCGGGCATACAACCCGAAGAAATAAGTCCTGCTACACTTAAATTATAAGAAAAAGTTCGTGTGGTGCCGGTTGTAGCCACCCCAGCGCTGAAATTAGTGCAGGTGGCCACAAGTGCCCCAGCCCTGAATACGGTTAATTTGGCATCCAGGTACGTTAATAAATTGCCATTTGTTATGGAAGTATTTATATAGCAATAAACCCAGAAAGGATGAGCTATACTGGTTCGCACTTTTCCATGATAACTTTCTGAGATCGTATCACCAAACATGGCTCTGTTCGTTTTTATACTTGAAAAATTCAGATTACCAGTCGGATCGGGGATACCGTTTCCTCCTCCCGGTTCATTATCCGGTCGGCCATAGCTCGTCCGTTCGAAAAGATAATTACGGACCATCATTCCTTCGGGACATACACTGGCATCCGGTTCAACCGGGATCACAATAAATGTTGCACAAAGAATGCTTACAGGGGCACTTTGACAGGAAACCGCCACTTCACAAGCACATGAAACAGAGGGTACATAAATCACCTGTATGTCCACAGAACCAAAGCCTCCCGAACAACCATTACAATCTACAGCAAGATTAATTTTCACTTGCGCCTGATTTAGATCAAAAGGTGGCATTCCATTAAAAATTGCGGTTATGATATTACCGGTGGTGGTTACTGTGGTAGGATTCCAGGTACCGGGTCCACTTCCACTTCCATTTAATACAAAAGGATTAGTCGAACCAACTAAACAGGGAGGCAAGGTGAAAACAAATTTCCAATAAGCACTTGCATCACCCGGATAAGGTGCCTGAAGCCCATAACTACTGAATTTAAAATTAAATGCACCTACCTGACCGGAGTCTAAAGTAGAGGGAGAAGAGTTATTATTTAAAACCCCATACAACTGCGAATACACTCTACCCCAACCCTGGCTTATAATATAAGCGCTCTGACAGAAATTGCTGTAACTTCCACGGAAAGCCCAACCGTTAAAATAGGATTGCCCGGTGCTTGTGCATCCATTATAACAACAACTGTAAGTATTCCATTGCAAATAGGCTGTATCTCCGGCATTAAGAACAGGAATGGTTAAGAATACCCTCCCCTTGGAGTTTGCAGGCATACAATTTACCTGCTCTGTGATCTCTGTGCTGTCAGGACTTACTGTTGTAATGGCTCCTGAGTCTATTTGTATATTAAAGCTGGATTCGTCAATATTTGAGCCCATACTACTGCTATAACCGGAACCGGTTGACTGAAATATATCCAGTTGTATATTGCTGGCTTGCCCCAATCCTTTATTTACAATCATTAACCTTTGAAGACTGGCTTTGCCGGGACCCAGACAGGGATTCATATCAGGGCTCAGAGGTGTAACCTCTATATTTGGTATCAGGTTAGGAAATAACACGTTAGCGCCCATGGTAGACGACTGGCAAACCTGGTTATTACATCCCCATGCGGCAGTTAGATCTGAAGCAACCAGGAAACAGTTATTTACCTTAACAGTTTCACAAATAACAATGGATTCGCCTTGCTCAAATAGTCCATTATTATTACCGACAGAACTAAAATGAGAAGCATTAAATGTAACCGTTTCGGTACTACCCGAATTTACCCAAACACCTTTATTTACACTGTTAATTTGTATCCCGGCTCCATGAATATCAGTAAGCGTAAACTGGGTCAAATCACCAAGTCCACTGTTAGTAATAGTTATACAGCGTGTATAGATGTCACCAATATTAGCGGTATACGACTGATTGGTAATGTTAGTTATGTTTAAAACCGGTTGTTTTACGGCATAGGTTAAAGTGGTATGGTTATCATAATTCTGGCTGCTATTAGCTGTGTAGTCAACACGTATCTTATTTTCTACTACACCTCCTCCCGCAATATATGTTATAATATTACAATTGGCTGATGCGGTAATAGTAATGCTTAAGGCTGGGGCCAAAGGGATAATAGGGGGTAATAGAAACACAGGCTTGTTCGGAATGCTTGTATTCAGCTCTGTCACTCCGGCACCTGTTACTGATCCTACCTGGTAAGCCATGCCGGATGGCATTGTAAGCTTTAGCGTATCATTTGTAACGGTGAAAGGGGAGGGATTATAAATGGTAATGGTAAAAACCTTAGCTGTCCCGCAAACGCTGATCTGTGTGGGTAAGTTGCTGCCAATAGTAATAATATTGCCCTGACTAAAGCACTGATAATAGACTAAAGAGAAAATAAAGAGTAAAAACTTTTTCATCCTTTGCTATTTGGCAAATTAAAAATCATTGGAAACAATAGTTTTGAAAGGTAATAAAAAAGATGCTGTAAATGGGAAAATAGTTGCATTGGTGGGTGATTTGGCTGAAGTGTATGAAAAACAAGACAGTGATATAAAGGCAAATATAAAATCGAGGGGAAATAAATATTTAACCACCGGGCAAAAGGAAAAGAGCGATTTTTTACTGACCTTTCACTAATTATGTTTTATATCAAACTGGTCAGGTTTAACCTTATTTCAAACCTACAAAACATAATATTAGGCAAAAAAACAGGAAAAATCAATAACCTTTCGTATCATTGTGGTCAGGTTTAGCCTGACTTATACACTATGAAAAACAAGTATATATCAACACAATCCAACGCACTTCTATCCTATTTCAACGGACAGAACAGAGTTTGTTTTGATTATTCTGAAGCATTCAAAGCATTGCCCGAGTCAAAAGACGGTGCTGTTAAAGAATTGCTAAGCGACATGACCAGAAGAGGTTTGTTGATGCGCTTGAAAGAAAGTGTTTACTGCATTATTCCATACGAACAAAACTCAGAATCCTATATGCCTGACTGGCATCTGATTGCTGAAAATTTAGTAAAGGGTGCCGACCATTACATTGGCTATTACTCTGCTTTACAAATTCATAATCTGATTACTCAGCCATCTTTAAAGGAACAAATTGTGGTCTCAAAACAAATGCGCCCATCCGTAATTAAAATAAAGAATGTATCTTTTCAATTTATATTTCACAACGAAAACCATTTTTTTGGAACGAAAAAAATATGGATAGATAACTTTAATAAAGTGCAATGCTCAGATCGTGAAAAAACCATTATCGACTGTTTATTCAAGCCCGATTATGCAGGCGGAATCGTGGAAGTAGCAAGAGCAATGTATATGTCAAAAAATAAACTAAAATTTGACACGCTGCTCAACTACACAAAAAAATTTAAATCACAAGCTGTTATTAAGCGACTCGGTTTTTTGCTTGAACTGCTTGAAATAAACACCGATATTATTGATGAACTGCAAAAATTAAAAACTACTTCTTATGTTTTGTTGGACACAGAATTACCAAAGTCAGGAAAAATGATAAGCAGGTGGAGCATACAGCAAAATTTAGAAACAGAAACGATTAGGTCTGCTATTTACACATGATTAAACCCGGTGAAATACAACTAAAGGCGCGCCAAGTAGGTGTTCGTGACCAGCAAATAGAAAAGGACTATATGCTATCATGGATATTGCTTGGCATTGCTCAACACCAGCACCTTTCTAAAATTATTGTATTTAAAGGAGGAACTGTTTTAAAGAAAATATATTTTGATGATTACCGGTTTTCAGAAGACCTTGATTTTACTTTATTGAATAATAAAATTACAAACGAACAACTTTTTGAAGGATTTAAAGAAGCTTTTGAATATGTTTTAGAGCAAGCAAACATCCGTCTTGAGATTATTGATAATAATGAACATGATGACGGTGGTATTAATTTTTACATCAGTTACGTTGGTCCATTAGGCGGACAGGGCAATAACAAAAAAGTGAAAGTTGATATTTCGAAAAGCGAAACACTGGAATTTGAACCTGTTATGAAAGACGTTTTTCTTGGATATTCCGATCTGGAGAAACATCAACTTTTATGTTATACTTTAGAAGAAGTATTGGTAGAAAAAATGCGGACTGTTATGCAGCGAATGCAAGCTCGGGATTTTTACGACATCTGGTATTTGTTGGAGCAACATGGAATGGATCCTAATTTTTATATAAAGGAATTTTGCAATAAGTGTGCAAATAAAAATTTAAGCCCTGCTGATTTCCTAAAAAAACTAGTAGAGCGTTTACCTCAATACGAGGGACGCTGGCAAAGCTCTATGAATGAACAAATACAAAATTTACCTGATTTTGAAAAGGTAGAAAGGGAAGTGATGAGACATTTTAAAAAATTGAAATTGTGAGAAATAATTGTATGCATAATACTCAAACCCATAAATAAAAAACAATGGTTATAAACACGCGGAAGCGAGGCTTTAACCACTCTATAGAAAATACACCTAAAGCCATCATTTAGGGCCGATAAATTATACGCAAAACGAAATATCACGGCAAAAGAAAATTCGGAGAGAATCAAATTCACCTCAACAATGTTACTATCCCTTTATAAAAATATTCCTCTTTTTTAAAATCAACAACCCTGATCGCATAAACATACACATCTTGCAATGCAATTTCGTTCCCGCGATTTATTTTTCCATCCCAGCCTTTGTTAATGTCATCGGAAACAAAAATCAGATTTCCCCAACGATCAAAAATCATCATTCCAAATTCTTTTATAAAAACACCTTTAGCTGAGAAACTATCATTTTTACCATCACCATTGGGTGTAAATGCATTGGGAATATAAAATTCAAATTCGGGTTCAATAGTTACGGTTTCGTAAGCGGTATCAATACAATTATAAATAGTGGAAGTAATTAATGTTATTGTATACGTGCCTATGTTTAGATACGTGTGTGAGCCGGGATTGGATAAGGTTGATGTTGTGCTGTCTCCAAAATTCCAATTCCAAAAATCGGTTCCTGTTGATAGATCCGTGATTGAAATAACAGGATTGGTAATGGTTGTAACTTGTGGTTGAGCGGTAAGACTCGCAACAGGATTGGGAAACACAGTTACAAAATTATTTTTAGATCGTGTGCCTACACACCCATTATCGGAGGTAACTGTTAAAGTAACATTAAAAACGTTCGGGGAAAATGCATTATCATTGCTATAACAATGATCAAAAATTTGAGAGTTATTCACAATACTTCCATCACCAACATCCCATAGCCAAGCTACATTACCACCTGCTGCAATAAAAGACGAATCCTGAAAACCAACACACAAAAGCTCACATCCGGTTTTATTAGTTGCATAAAAATTAACTAAAGGAGTTGGGTTTACAGTAATTGTTTTAGTTACCGAATCCCTGCACCCAAAATCAGAAACAACCAATAACTTAACCGGATAAGCACCCACAGCAGCGTATAGATGAGTGGTGCTTTGGTTGTTAATAACAGGTGTTCCATCACCAAAATTCCAAGTCAAATTTAAATTAGTACCGTTTGAAATCATTGATGAATCGTTGAAATACATAATTTGGCTCAAGCACTTTCCTGAAAAACTAAAATCAGGAAGTGGCAAAGGGAGCACCGTTACTGTGGCTGTTCCGCTTTGTGTTGGAGAGCAGTTCCCTGAACCGGAATCCTGAACGCTCACTAATGAATATAAAAATGTGCCGGGAACACTTGCCGGTACAACAACAGTTGCACTATTTCCAACACTGCTTACGGTTTGATTTGTTCCGCCATTGATCGTATAGGTGAAGGTATATGGCGCTGTTCCTCCCGCTCCTGTAAAAATGATAGTTGCTGCTGCGGCATTTTTACATAACGCTGTAGTTCCTGTAATTGTTGCGGTTGGCAATGGATTTACAATTATTGTTACCCCCGGACTGGAAGCTGTTAATGGATTTGCACAAGCATCGTTAGATGTCAGCACACATGATACCACTTGTCCGTTCGTTAATGCTGTTGTTGTAAAAGTAACACTGTTTGTTCCTGCATTCGATCCATCAACCTGCCATTGGTAAGCAGGAGCTGTTCCACCATTAACAGGTACAGCGGTAAAGGTGACGCTGGCCCCGGGACAAACACTTCCGCTTGGCGATACGGTAATGCTTACAGAGGGTGCTACCTGCGCTGTTACCACCATTGTTATTAAATTGGATGTTGCGGTAATTGGATTTGCACAACCTGAATTTGAAGTCAATATACAGCCAACAATATCATTATTTGCCAGCGTTGAATTTGAATACGTGTTAGAATTGATGCCGGTATTCAGCCCATTCAGTTGCCATTGATAGGCAGGTATGGTTCCTCCATTGGTTGGTGTTGCAGTAAAAGCAACATTAGTACCTGAACAAATACTTCCGCCCGGTAATGCTGTTATGCTTACAGAAGGCACTACAGAGCTTGTTACTGAAATTGTTATCGCATTGGATGTTGCTGTGTTGGTTGATGTACAAAGCGAGTTAGACGTAAGGATACAGGTAACAATATCATTATTTACTAAAGTGGAATTTGAATAGCTTGGAGAATTTGTTCCGGTATTGGCTCCATTCAGTTGCCATTGATAAATTGGTGTTGTTCCCCCATCGGTTGAAGTAGCAGTAAAATTAACAAGTGTGCCGGAGCAAACAGTTGTTGCACTTGAAGTGATAGTGATGGTCGGAGCAAGAGAGGGGTTTTGATAAAACTCTATAACTACTCTGCCATGACCGGCTTTAGTGAATGTAACCATATTACCTGTGCCAATACCGGGGCTGGCAGAACTCAGCCATGCAGTATAATCCACATCAGTCACATTAGGCGGTTCCTTATAAACCAATGGATACACATTCCAATTACCAAAATCAGTTGAGGCGGACGATAAACCGCTTGTTATAGAAGAATGTACAAAATTAGTTCCCCCTTCTCCGGCATAATATATTCCATTCCCCGATAATCGCAACGTCATTAAGCCTCCGTTATAGCCACCTCCAGCCCCTCCTCCACTTTTAACCCCTCCATTTTCTCCTTGAAAATTTGGCATCCCGCCACCAAAAGTAACATCCCCACCTTGTCCGCCTGAAGTACAATAGCTATTTGGAGCATCTCTTTCAGAACTACCTCCACCACCGGCTATCAGCAAAGCTCTTAACTGGTCGTTTACTGTTATTGCTCCAGTTCCGGTAAAAATTCCAGACAAGCCTCCTCCAAAGCCACCATAATTGAGAGCTGAATATGACCCTCCAAAACCATAAGATATCGCATCAGCTGTCCCATCGCAGGCACCACCTTCGCCTACCATTATCGAAAATACATCTCCCGGAGTTATAGATAAAAAACCTTCAACATAACCTCCCGCCCCTGCACCAGCAGTCTCCACGGTATATGTAGAGCCACCTCCACCAGCGCCCCATATTTTTATTTTCATCTGAATTGCGCAAGGCGGTACTGTGAGTGCCTGATCGGCTCCGGTATAATTAAAAACCTGTTTGGAAAGAAAAACATTTTGTGACTTACTTTTATTGAAAGACAAGAGAAGAAGCAATAGCAAAACAATTCCGGCAAAATAATTATTGCCCAAAACAATGCTGTTCATTTTCAAAATGAAACCATTAGTTGAATTGTTTCTAATATATATAAAATCTGTTTTCAACTACCTTACTAATGTTACAATTCCTTTATAAGTATGTTTTTTCTTTTTAAAATCGGTTACTTTAATAGCATAAACATATACATCACCTTGTGCTGTTTCATTGCCTCTATTTGCTTTACCATCCCACGGTTTACTTATATCATCCGATCTGTAAATCAGGTTTCCCCAGCGATCAAAAATTGACATTTCAAATTCTTTTATGTAAATACCTTTACCGGTAAAAAAGTCGTTTATATCATCACCATCGGGTGTAAAGGCATTAGGAATATAAAATGAAAAGTCAGGTTCAATAATGATGCTTTGATAGGCTGTATCAATACAATTATACTGTGTGGATGCGATCAATGTAACTATGTATGTTCCGGTATCGGCATAAGTATATGGTGCAGGGTTTGAGACAGAAGAAGTATCAGAACTATCACCAAAATTCCAGTTCCAATGATTTGCTCCTGTTGTTAGATCTGTAATAGAAATAGCCGGATCAATGATCGTTGACGTTTCTGGTGATACTGTGAAAGACGCATTTGGATTGGGGTACACGGTGATGAAATTAATTTTAGATCCTGAAGTAACACATCCGCTATCGGAAGTAACGGTAACACTTGGAGTAAAGGAAGCGGGCGAAAAAACAGAATCATTGGTGTAACAATGCTCCACATTTTGTGAACTGCCCGGAGTACTGCCATCACCAAAACTCCATAAAAATTGTACATTGGTGCCGATAGCAATAGAAAATGAGTTTTGAAAAAACACACATAAAGGTGCGCACCCAACAGTATCTATTGCTGAAAAATTAACAACCGGATTTGGATTAACAACTGTTGTTTTATGGATAGAATCTACACAGCCAAAATTAGAAACAACAAGCAGTTGAATATCATAAGAGCCTATTGCAGTATACAGGTGAGTGGCTGCTTGACCGGTGCTAAGGGGGCTGCTGTCATCAAAATCCCATGTCCAGGATTGTAGCGTATCGCTTGGCAGAATCGTTGATAGGTCAGTAAACTGAACGGGCATACCAACGCAAACATTTGTAGCGCTAAACTGTACATCCGGTAAAGGGTGTACAATTATGCTTTTTAAAATAATATCTTCACAACCATTGTTTGTGGTAACAATTAAAGAAACGGGATAAGTCCCCGGATCTGAATAAATATGGTTTGCATTCTGAACCGTACCTAAAGGGGAACTATCACCAAAATTCCAGGACCATCCCGTAACGGTGCTATTTACAACAGATGATGAATCGTAAAAACTGGTAGGCAGGTTCAGGCATACATTTGTAAAACTAAAATTACCAACAGGAGAATGAAACACTGTAATGGAATCTTTCAGGGTATCTGCACAGCCAAGGTTGGATGAATAGGTTATCAGAGTAACCTGGTATTTCCCCGGTGCAGCGTACAAATGAGCGGGACTCCATATTGTTGTATTTAAAGGGCTTCCATCTCCAAAATTCCATTTCCAGTTTGCTGTGCTACCCATTGCAGGATCTACAGTAGTGTTTATAAATTTTGCCGAATCCGCCAAACAAGTGTTGCTGAATGTAAATGCAGTAGCTGGTGCATCGTATGCACGTACAGGAATGGTAACAGAATCAGCACAAGCATTATTTGATGTTGCTACTAATTTAACGTTATACGTTCCGGCAGTAGCATATAAATGAGCTGGGCTTTCAAGAATTCCGGATGGACTACCATCGCCAAACACCCATAAATAGGACGTGATAGAAGCAGGCAACCCCACTGTAGAAGTATTAGTAAACTGAATTGAATCTCCAAAGCAAACATCATTATGGCTAAACCCTGCTGCAGGCCTATTATACACCTGAATAGATCGGATTGCCGTATCAGCACAAACGAAACTATTGCCTGCAATTAATCTTACTGTATAATTTCCGCCATTGGCATACGTGTAGGAAGGATGTTGATTGGTATTTACAAGACTGCCATCTCCGAAATCCCATGCCCATGCATTTATGCTGCCCGGAGAGGTGGTAGAAGTATCGGTAAATTGGGTTGAAGTACCCTTACAAACAGTGGTACTGCCAAAAATGGCAACGGGTTTTGGATTAACAGTTACAGTAACTAGTTTAGTATTACTACATCCACTATAGTTATCAGTTCCTGTAATTGTATAAGTGCTGGTTGACAATGGTTTGGCTGTAACAATAGCGCCTGTTGCTGCACTTAAGCCCAGAACAGGAGACCATGTATATGCGCTTGCCCCTGCTACACTGAGTACGGTACTTTCTCCTGCACAAATGATCGTATCCCCTTCAATTGACAAGGACAACACCGGTTTATTAATAAGAACAAAATCACTATTGTTTGAAGAATCACATTCGGCAAAACCTGTTTCAGGAGCTGCGGCAGGGTTTGAGCCATTGTCATTCACATATACATAAAAGGTGGCTGATATCCCTGTAAAAGGCACTAAAAGGGTGTCGTAGGAGCAACTGTCAGCTAATAGGATGGATGTAAGAGGAAACATGGATATTAATATTCCTCCCGACAATGGATCTCCGTTATAAACCGAAACATTCAGAGGTGAAGTGGTAACTTTGCTTCCTGTATTGCATAATTTTAATTCTACAATTACGGTATCTGGTTTTTGACAATAAATGACCGAATCAATTTGAACAGTAACATTTGCAAGAGGTATGCAGGTAGTGCTCCAATTCACATCAAAGATAGCTGATTGCGCAAGAAAGCCATTTAACTTAGGAAGTAAAGCATGATTCTGTTGTTGTATAGGAATAGAAAGGTCGTCATTTATATTTACAACACTATATGAATGCTGGTTCATTACCTTTCTTGAACCCACCCACTGGTTGGTGCTACTGTTAAATGCTTTCACCTTTCCGGCAGATCCCTGGTTGCCCGGGGCACAAGCGCATACAATGTTTACCTGCCCGTCCCCATCAACATCCACAATTGTTGGAAACTCACTCCGTGTCGCTGACCCGCAAGGTATAGATGCATTTACATTCCCGGTTGCACCATCCCACACAAATAAATCATTTTCATCCCTGTACACCACTTGTGCCAGGCCATCACAATCAAAGTCAAAAACAGAACCTGTGGTATGCTGTGATCCATCAACAATTGTTTTTACCCATTTTTGTGATAAAGCATTGGTAGCAGTATCCACATCAATTACTACATATCTATTCAAGCCGCCTGCCCCTATTTCAGGCAAACCGTCATTATCATAATCTGCTATGTTGGCTCTGCCTCCGGCACTTGTATTGGGTATGGCAAATGTGTTTCCCATTTGTAACCCTGTGCGCGGATCCCAAACGTAAATAGTTCCGTTTGACGTGACTATTACATCCAGCTGTCCATCTATATCCATATCTGCCACACAGGTAAAACCATCATTTAATGCACCAGGAAGGCTATTGGCAACCGCAGTAATGGTTCCGGCTGTAATATTAACTGCATAAACTACATTGCCGCAAACCAACTCTAAACCATTGCAATCGGGGCAATACGAATCCGGGAGAACATCAGCCGCCACAGGCATTGATGCCGGTGCACCATTAGAACCGGGATTATCACCCGTGCTTCCCGTTCCGGATGCAATTAAGGCTCCTGTTAATGAATGGTAAATTCTGTTATCCTTGTATATTTCAGGTATCCCATCCTGATCAAAATCAGCGATACCCGGTATGGATTCATTGGTAAAACCTGTAGTAGGTGGAGTAAAACCCGTTTTAGGCGTTCCATCATTTTCAAAACATCTTAACACATTATCGCTCGTAACAACATATATTTCCCCAAGGCCATCATCATCTGTATCACCAATGGCAATAGCATCCACATGATCTGCAATAGCCGGACAGTTGATTGTTACCTCAACGTTTCCTGTCTGCCCATCTAAAATATACAATTGATCAACACCACTTTGGTGACAAACCACTTCCGGAGTTCCATCACCATCCATATCACCTACCATCATTGTGGAACGGGTAGATACATCCATTGGGGATTCCCAAATGGTGTTTAAACTAAAGACCGGATTTGTAGGATTGGTGGTGCAACTTAAGGCCGGTTTTCCGTAAAAAAAATCAGTACAGTCTGAATTTCCATTACATTGTGGGTCATAACAATCTATCAAGCCATCGCCATCATCATCAATACCGTTGTTACATATCTCCTGCCCAAATCCCGCAAACACGGAACTAATTATGGCTAGCAGAATAAGTACTGTTTTTTTTAACATCGCACCGGGTTTAAACAATTGCATATTTTTATAGACATCAAAACTGCTATAAATTTGCTTTTATCAATGGTATGTATAGTGAAGAAAGGTAAACAAAAAACCGGAACTTTCGATGAAATATTTTCCTTTAATACAGTTTTTAAAATAACTCAAGCACTATGCACTTTCAGTGCATAGGTTAGTGTAAATAAAGCCTGGAGGTTTTTCTGCGTTATATTAATAAAAAACGCTGTGATTCTCTGTAGAATTTTTCTGTTTTTTTTGTTTCTTTCAAGATATTTTTCTTCAGCCTGAAACAAACTTTTTTGCACGGTTTACTCTAATTCAACAACCTTTTCTTTCATCAGCAAATAATTCCTTTGATAGGATTTGGAAGCAGATTGATTTTGATGAAGGACATGAGCTACATATAATTTTAAAGATGAGCTAAAGTAATAAGTTTTAATTCGAAATTTTAAAACTTCAGGAAGGGTGATCACAAAAGCATCTCTGCATTTACCGCGCCAATGTTACAATCCCTTTGTAATTATGTTTTTTGTTCTTAAAATCAATAACATTGATAACATAAACATATACATCAGCCTGTAAAACAACTGTACCTTGTATTGTTTTACCATCCCATGGTTTATTAATATCCTTGGTTTTATAGATCATATTCCCCCAGCGATCAAAAATTGTCATTTCAAATTCATTGATAAAAATTCCTTTCCCGCAGAAGCTATCATTTATTTCGTCACCATCCGGAGTAAATGTATTGGGAATATAAAAAACAAAATCCGGTTCAATTATAATAGTTTGAAAAGCACTGTCAACACAGCCATACGTAGTGGATGTGATCAATGTAATGGTATAGGAACCTGTATCTGAGTATGTATGAGGGGGCGGATTGAATAGTGCAGATGATGTTAAATCGCCAAAATTCCAATTCCATATATTGGCTCCCACAGATACATCTGTAATTGAAATAACGGGATCTGTGATCATTGTTGTTTCCGGCTGAGCACTAAAACCAGCAACAGGGGCAGGATACACTGTGATATAATTATTTTTAGTTAAGGTGCTTACACAACCACTATCTGAAGTAACAGTTATTGTAACATTAAAGGTCTTGGCTGAATAAACAGAATCATTCGTATAACAATGGTCAAAGGTTTGTGAATTATTTATAACGCTTCCATCACCAAGGTTCCATATCCTACTTCCATTATCACCTATTGCAAGTGTTGAAAGATCCTGAAAGGATATACACAAAGGCTCACATCCGATGGTATCGTTCACTGTGAAGTTTACAACAGGGTTGGGGTTAACAAAGCTTGTTTTACTAATGGAGTCCTTACAGCCGAAATTGGAAATAACCAGTAATTCAACCGGGTAAGAACCATTACCTGCATATAAATGAGATGGATTTTGACTGCTGTTAAAGGCGCTGCCATCACCAAAACTCCAGGTCCAGGATTGTATTGTATCTGTTGTGGCAATGCTTGATAAATTATTGAATTGCATAGCAATTCCATCACAAACATTCATGCGGTTGAATTTCACAATTGGCAATGGATGCACCACCACACTTTTTATTATTGTGTCAATACAACCATTAGTTGATACCACTATTAATGAAACAAAATAAGTTCCGGGGCTTGTATAGGTATGTGTAGGATTCTGAATGGTAACAATTGCACTGCCATCAGCAAAATTCCAGAACCTGCCGGCAATGCTGCCACCGGAAACAATTGATGAGTCATTAAAACTCATTGGCCGGCCTAAACAAACATTCGTAAAACTAAAATTGGCTGCAGGCATTGGAAATATTGTAATTGAATCCTTTAAAGTATCCGCACAACCAAGATTGGATGAATACGAAACCAGTGTAACTTCATAATTTCCGGGACTTGCAAACAAATGGCCCGGATCATATTCTGTTGTATTTAATGCCGAACCATCACCGAAATCCCAGGACCAGCTTGCAACACTCCCCGTTGCAGGATCCAATGTAGTGTTTGTAAACGCTGCAGAATCCAATAAACAAGTATTATTAAATGTAAATCCGCTAACCGGTGGATCAAAAACATTTACAGGGATAGTAACTGTATCGGCACAGGCATCGGCAGTTGTAGCAATTAATGCAACATTATAGGCACCTGCATTAGCATAATAATGATTTAAGTTTACTAAATTGCCGGTAGGCCCATTATCGCCAAAAGTCCATAAATAGCTTGAAATAGAAGCCGGAAGACTCACCGAGGAGGTATTTGTAAAACCCATCGAATCACCCAAACAAACATCATTGTGTGTAAAACCAGCGATCGGATTTTGAAAAACGGTAACCTGTTGTATAATGGTGTCGGAGCAGGAACTACTGCTATTTACCAATAAAGTAACAGAATAATTTCCGGGACTGCTGAAGATATGTGATGTGACAGTACCGGTGCCAAAAGTGTTATCTCCAAAATCCCAAAACACACTTGAAATAATACCGGGACTATTAATAGTAGAAGTACTGTTAAAAGGAATTGCTGCTCCGTCACATTTGTTGCTGAATGTAAAGCTGGCATTTGGTTTAGGAAATACAGTAACACTCAGGCTAAGGGAATCTTTACAAGAAAATGAATTTGTAATTACCACTTTGTAATTTGTGGTTATAGCCGGACTTACCATAATAAGGGCATTTGTAGAACCTGTATTCCATAAATACGTTCCGCCACCTGCGGCAGTAAGCGAAGTGTTCTCTCCCGCACAAATTACCTCATCACCGGTTATTACTGGCACCGGAATAGGGTTCACATTTACGTTAACGGAGGCTGAGTCCTCAAAGCCATTTGGTACTTTAACTTTAACATAATAACGTGTTGGAACAATCGGATTTACTGTAATAGACGAATTAGTGGAGCCTGTACTCCATAAATAAGTTCCAACACCTGTGGAAGTAAGTGTGGTGCTTTCGCCTTTACAAATAACAGTATCTCCAACAATAGAAGCCGCGCAGCCACTAGCTAAAGATCCCGGTTGACAAGGACATTGATCATTAAGGTCTGAATCACCGTCACCATCGCCATCAGCACCGGCACTGGCGGCCGAATTCGCTACTAATAATAAACCATACGGCCCGCCTGCATTATAAACCAAAACATCAACATAGTTAATGCCGGCAACCCAGGGCCCTGGTAAAGTTATGTTTAGCTGCGTACCGGGAGAAAATCCTCCTCCGCTTATACCTGTACTATTTCCATTTATAAATATATCAGATATACCATTGTCTACATATCCTGAAAAATATAAAACGTAGTTTCCGGGAGTCGTTACGCTATTTCCATTACAATCGGTCGGCAAATCAAGGGTTAACCTAAAATACTGATACCCTGCAGCACCTGTGCAGGGGCTGCCGGTACTTGTGATCCAGTTCCCATTATTTACAGGAGGAGGTAAAGTGGAAGGTTCAACCCATGCACCCGGAGCACAATTATTATTGATCAATGCAGGACTATAGGATAAACCCATTGGATTAGGTGGACTGCCGGCATACCAAGGGGAAGTTCCCCAAATGGGATCGAGACCACCCGCAACACCCTGGCCCGTTGAAAGCGTTGCAGGGTTTGGAAAGCCTTGCGAATGCACGTTCCCTGACAAGGTAAAAATGAAAGCAATAATTAATAAAAAAAATTTCATAAACAGTCCTTGTATGGTTATTCGTAATTACTTGCAGGTGTAAGAGAGAATTGGTTTATCTGACCAACGTAACTATTCCCCTATAATCGTGTTGTTTTCTCTTAAAATCGGTAAGCTTGATCACATAAACATATACATCCTCTTGTGCAACTCTGCTCCCAAAGTTTATTTTTCCATCCCAAGGCTCTTTCAGGTCTTTTGTAATAAAAACCATATTCCCCCAACGGTCGAATATTCTCATTTCATACGTATCAATGAGTACCCCCTTTCCTGTGAACGTATCATTTATTCCATCGGCATTGGGCGAAAACATATTGGGAACATAAAAAGCAAAATCCGGCTCTACAATGATCGTTTTATAAGTAGTGTCAATACAATTATATTGAGTTGATGTGATCAATGTTATCAGGTAACTGCCTGTATCGGCATACGTATGACCTGAAGGGCTGAAGACGGAAGAAGTATTTGAATCGCCAAAATTCCAATTCCAAAAATCACCTCCTGTAGATAAATTTGAAGTAAAAATAACAGGGTTTATTATGGATACAGATTCCTCTTCAACAGTGAAAGCGGAAATTGGGTTTGGGTAAACAGTAATATAATTATTTTTAGTAACTGTTGTAACACATCCGCTATCGGAAGTAACCGTTAGGCTTGGAGAATAATATGCCGGAGAATAAATATCACCGTTGGTGTAACAATGAAGCAGATCTTGTGAGCTTGTGCTGTTTCCATCACCGAAATCCAGCAACTGTAAAATATTATTTCCTGTTAAAATCGATGATGAATTTTGGAAAAGAGCGCAAAGTGGTTCACAGCCTGCCGTATCACTTGAAGTAAAAACAACTGTAGGATTAGGATTAACAAACACTGTTTTAGTGGTTGAATCAGCACATCCAAAATCGGAAACGGTCAATAACTGAACTGTATAAGATCCGGGAGAAGTATAAAGGTAGCCCCCGCTTACAGCTTGATTGGTATTGAGAGCGCTCCCATCATCAAAATTCCATGCCCAAAACTGAATGATGTCGGGGCTAAGTATAGATGATAAATTATTGAACGGAACGGGAGTGCCATCGCAAACATTTGAATACGAAAAACCTGCCTTCGGATTGGGATGAACCTCTGCAATTTTTATAAGCGTGTCTATACACCCGTTGTTGGTTGCCACAATTAACCTAACATTATACGTTCCGGGGCTTGTGTATGTATATATAGGGTTTTGCGCGGTAAGTGCGGGACTGTTGTCGCCAAAATTCCATGACCAGCTTACAATATTGTCGATCGTAATAGTGGATAGATCATTAAAGTTCATCGCCCGATTTAAACATACGTCAGCAACCGTAAAATTAGCGACTGGAAATGGATTCACCTTCACTTTAACGCTATCAGTGGAAACACAGCCCTGGGAGGTAGTAGTTACCGTATAAGTGTTGGTTCCCGGGCTTGTTAATGTTACATTAGGATTTGAAATTGTGGTGCTGCTTAAGTTTGTTGCAGGCAACCAACTGTATGTATAACCTACAGTTGTTGTTGCTCCAATAGTCCCGGGAGTGTTGGAACTACAGGTATTAATATCTGCTCCTGCATTGGATACAGGAATTGCCTTTACAACCACTTTAACGCTGTCAGTTGCGGTACAACCCTTATTTGTTGTTGTGGATAATGTATAAGTGGTAGTGGTATTAGGTGTACTGATTGATGCTGTTGGGTTTGAGATTGTCGCGCTGCTAAGCCCGCTTGTAGGAAGCCAACTATACGTATAACCTGCAGTGGTTGGGGTGCCAATATTAACGGGAATATTTGATGGGCATGCGGAAATGTCGGCTCCCGCTCCCGTCCCCGGCCCCGAACCGGAGGTAGGCACTACTGCCGGATTAACAGTGATAGTAACAAAATTGCTTTCGCAGGTACCCACCGATGTTGCCCTGAAATAAGTGGTTACGGTCAAAGGTCCGGTATTAAATGGGGTTGCGGTTGCACCCGGAACATCTGTCCATGGACCCGTTTCTGCGGGTGCCGATTGCCATTGAAAGGCGGAGAAATAACTTGTTAAATTTAAATTAACGCTTTCTCCCGTACAAATAGATTGACTGGAGTCGGCAACAGGTGGCGGGTTAATAATGGGTGGTACAATTATCTGAGGAGAGGAGGCCGGGTACATATTACAACCATCCTCGGTAAATACAGTACTTCCCGACACAACAGTAATAATAATTGGTACCCCTGTTGGTAAGTTCGGAAACTTAAAAACAACCCAGTCGTTGTAAGTATTTGCTTTTCCCGAACAGGAACCAAATATCTGTATTGGATCATTGCAACCCGGCAAACCAGAAAAGGTGGTATTCTGTATATTCTCAATTGGAGAACCTGTTACACTTGAGGTTACTCCATTAATATTTAAATTAATGGTCATGGTGGTAGAGTTTGGATCTGAATTGGAATGCCAATGCTCCACATACAAGGTAAGCTCTCCGTTACAGCTTACACAATACCCTACCTGAACGGAGTGTCCATACATATTAAAGCTGCTGCCCAATACAATGAACAAAAAAATTATTTTTATGTAACTGAAATATTTTTTCATGCTATTATACACATTCAATTGATACTTATGCGATTGTCAAAAAAATCCTCTATCAACAAATCTCTGATTCCAAAATTATTTTACTAATGTAACAATTCCTTTATAACTATGCTTTTTACGGTAAATATCCGTCCCTTTGATCACATAAATGTAAACGTCAGGCTGCGCATTTTCAGTTCCATAATTTGCTTTACCATCCCAGGATTTGTAAAAATCATCTGAAAAGAAAACTGAATTTCCCCAGCGGTCAAATATCGTCATTTCAAATTGACTAATAAAAATGCCTTTTGGAAAAAAAGTGTCGTTTATTCCATCGTTATTAGGAGAAAAGGAATTGGGAATATAAAAAGCAACATCAGGCCCGATAAATACTTTTTGATAAATTGTATCTACGCAGCTATATTGGGTTGAAGTGATCAGCATTATTGTGTATGTGCCGGTATCCGTATTCATATAAGCGTAAGGCGATGGAGTAATCACGGAAGATGAATCAAGACCAATACTGAAAGGCGTAGAACCATCACCAAAATCCCATGACCAAAAATCAGCTCCTGTAGATGAGTCAATAACTGAAATAACAGGGTTCATGACCGTTTCAACTTCGGGTTGTGCAATGAACTTTGCAATAGGGTTTGGATAAACAGTTATGTAATTGGGTTTGGATAAATAGCTGATACATCCACTATCGGAAGTAACTGTTAAGTCGATATTAAAAGACAAAGGGGCATAAACCGAGTCATTCGTATAGCAGTGGCTTGGCTCTACACTGGAATTTCCATCCCCAAAATTCCAGAGCCAGCTAACATTGCTGCCCGAAGAAATAGAAGAAAGATCATTCAGATCAACACACCATAATTCGCAGCCTGCAGTATCATTGGTTGAAAAGGCCAGATCAGGATTAGGATTAACCACCACCACTTTAGTAATTGAATCGGAACAACCAAAGTTGGAAACCACCATTAACTGAACGGTATAAGAACTTGCACTATCATAAAGGTGCCCACCCGAAACGGATTGGTTTAAGTAAGAAGGGCTGCCATCTCCGAAATTCCATCTCCAGGATTGCAAAGTGTCCGTAGAAGGAATGGTGCTTAAGTCGTTAAAACCCACCGGAGTTCCATCACAAACATTTGCCGTAGAAAATTGTGGATTGGGATTGGGATGAACCACTGTAATTTTTGTGGCTGTATCCTTGCACCCATTGTTGGTGGTGGTAATTAATGAAACAGGATAGCTTCCCGCATTTACATAAGTGTAAACAGGGTTTTGGGTGATATCCGTGGGACCATTGTCACCAAAATTCCATAAAAAATTCACAATGCTGCCACTTGAAACTGTTGATGAATCATTAAAACCAATAGCTTGGTACAAACACCTATCTGTAAAACCAAAATTGGCAACCGGTAAGGGATCTACAGTTACTGTTGCGCTTCCGGTTTGAATCTGGGAACAGGAAGTTATACTTCCATCTTGCACACTCACAAGTTCATATAAAAATGTACCCACAGTGCCGGTAGGAACAGGGACATTCACACTGTTACCACCAGTAGTTGTTACCGTTTGGTTTGCCCCACCATTGATTGTGTAAGTAAAAGTATAGGGCGCTGTAGCGGAAGCCCCGGTAAACGTAATATTAGGTGAAGGGGTATTTCTACATACTTCGGTTGACCCTGCAATTGTTGCTGTAGGCAATGGATTCACAATTACCGTTGCACTTCCGCTTTGTGGTTGAGAACACTTGGTTGAGCTTGCATCCATTACGCTTACTAAAGAATATGTAAATGTTCCCGCAACAAATGTAGGTACCAAAACCGTTACACTGTTTCCTGTACTTACCACTGTTGGTTGGGTTACACCATTTACGGTATAGGTAAACGTATACGGTGGGGTGGCGGAAGCTCCTGTAAACGTAACGCCTGGAGCTGTTGCATTTTTGCAAACTGCTGTAGTACCTGTTATGGTAGCTGTTGGCAATGGATTAACGGTTACGGTCGCACCTCCGTTTTGCGCTTGGGAGCAGGCTGTAGAACTTGCATCCAGCACACTTATCAGTGAATAGGTGTATACACTGGCTGTGCCTGTTGGTACAGGTATACTCACACTGTTTCCCCCGGTGGTGCTTACTGTCAGGTTTATTCCACTGTTAAGTGTATACGTAAAGGTATAGGGAGGCGTAGCATCAGCACCGGTAAAAGTAATCATTGGGCTGGCATCATTTTTACAAACGGCTGTTGTTCCTGTTACTGTTGCTGTTGGCAGTGGGTTCACCGTTACCGTTGCATTTCCGCTTTGTAATTGAGAACATGCAGTTGAACTTGCATCTTTTACACTTACCAGGGCATATACAAATGTACCCGCAGCGGAGGTAGGAGCCGCGATACTTATACTGTTGCCACTGATAGTAGTTATTGGCGCTTGAGCTGAACCATTGATAGTATATGTGAACGTATAGGGAGCAGTATCCGAAGCACCCGTAAAGGTAATATTGGGGGCTGTTGCATTTTTACATATTGTTGTTGTTCCTGCTATTGTTGCAGTAGGTAATGGATTTATAGTTACAATTGCAGTTCCGCTCTGTGCTTGAGAACAGGCAGTTGAACTGGCATCCCGCACACTTACTAATGAATACGCCAACGTATTATTTGAACTTGTAGGTACTGCAATTGTTGCACTATTACCGCTTATAGTGGTTATTGTTTGACTTGTGCCACCATTTATTGCATACGTGAAGGTATAGGGTGCTGTGCCAGCCGCACCTGTAAAAGTAATATCGGGCGAAAAGTCATTTTTGCAAACAGCGGTAGTCCCTGCTATTGTTGCTGTTGGTAATGGGTTTACCACTATTACAATTGTATCTTTTGAAGTACAAGTGAGAGCAGTGGTTGTTACCGTATAACTTTTTGTTCCCGTTACATTTATTGTTGCAGTAGGATTTGATATGGCCGCATTGTTGAGGCCCAGTGCAGGAGACCAGCTATACGTATAACCGGAAGTGCTTGCTGTACCAATGTTAGCAGGAGTGTTACTGAAGCAAGCTGTGATATCTGTTCCTGCATTTGATACCGGAATGGGATTTACCTTTACTAAAATACTATCAACAGAAGTACAACCCAAAGCAGCAGTTGTTACCTTATAGAATTGGGTAATGGGTGTAGTTAACAGTACCGTAGGGTTTGATATTGATGTGCTGCTGAGCCCTGCAGCCGGAGACCAGCTATAGGAATAACCGGCAGTAGTTGCCGCCCCAAGATTACCCCGGGTGCTGGTAGGGCAGGTGATGATGCCAGCCCCTGTGCCCAAATAAGAACCCGAACCGGCATTGGAAACAGGTGCCTGATTAACGATAATACTAACCACATTGCTTTCGCAGGCGCCCGTTTCTAAAACCCTGTAAAAAGTGCTTGTAGTTAAAACTCCGGTAGGAAGTGTGCTGCTGTTCGCACCGGGAATATCTGTCCAAGGGCCACCTGCTGCCGGTGCTGATTGCCATTGAAGGCCACCTGAAAAGCCTGTTACGGTTAACGTTGCACTTCCTGAGCCACATACTGTATCATTCTCTGTTGCTACTGGCGGAGGGTTAATGTTACAAGGAACAATTATAGCAGGTGAAGATACGGGATACATGCTGCAACCGTCTGTAGTAAAGGCTGTGCTCCCAGACCGAACTGTAATAATAACGGGGACTCCGCATGGGAGATCAGGAAACTTAAAAACGGCCCAGTCGTTATATGTATTCGCCTTGCCGGGACAAGATCCGAAAATGGTTATCGGGTTAACACAACCAGGCAGGTTTGCAAATGGAATATCCTGTAAATTAGCGATAGGGGCACCTGTTACAGTGCTAGTTACACCATTTATATTTAAATCAATGGTCATTGTGGTGCTGGCAGGATCCTCGTTATCGTGCCAATGCTCCACATATAATGTAAGTTCTCCTGTGCAGCTTACACAGTAGCCTACCTGCACAGAATGCCCGTATGCACTAAAGCCGCGGCCTAAGGCAAGGAACAAAAAAACAAATGCAAGGTGCTTGTAAAAAAACTTCATGTGTTGGAATTATACAAAATTTTACGTTTTAAAACGTAAGGGTTCTTGAATAGATGATTAAATGGAGTTAAAAGTTGCATGAATTCATAAATAGCAGCTCTAAAGAAGCAAAAACAGGTTTAAAAATTATAGATCTGCGGATATAGCCATTTTCAGTGCTCTTGGGTGAGTATCCTTATTTTGTTAATTGCACCAATCGAATTGCTGCTGTTTTATTCTTTGTTTTCAATTGCATGGTATAAACTCCCGATTGTAAACCAATATCGTTCAGGTTTAAATTAAATTCATAATGTCCGATATCCTGCGCTCCCTTTGACAAAGAATAAATTTTTTCACCTATCATGTTATACAATTCAAAGTTAACATCCGATCGTTCGGGAATAAAATAACTAACAGTTGTGGATTCAGTTAATGGATTGGGATAAACAGAGTACCCTAAAGCTGAAATTGTCGACTCTTTTATGCCAACATTATCTACAGCGATCAGTTGCATGGTAGTATCATTACCACAATTGCTGGTAACAATTAAAGTTACAGGAAATTGACCGTTACTGGTATACACATGGGATGGGTTTTGATTAATAGAGGCTGCACCATCGCCAAAATACCATTGATAGGTATAATTAATATTAGGAGGGTTGCTGAACTGCACCTGGGTTCCACCATTGATAATATGCGTAAAGGAAGCCGTTGGTCCGGAAAGCTGTTGGGTTAATGTAATTGGTGTTGCTGCCCAATTATTTGTTTCGTTACTTTCCAGGAAATTATTATCCGGGTCGGTAATAGAAACAATGTAATAATCGCCATTACAAACCCCTGTAAGATCAATCGACATACCCGCCATGCCCTGGCTGTATACATCAAGGTTACCCACATAAATACCCTGATCCGGTCCACAGCCATTAACAAGTCCGAAAGGAGAATTAGGGATATCTGCCTGCGTTAAAACAGTTCCATAATTACCATCTTTACAATAACCATAATCGCTTGTACAATCCCCCAGATTAATTAAACAAAACGAAATTTTTGATCCTGTTGCAATAATAGGCCATGTAGTGGCATCCGGATTGGAAGTAGCTTTTCGCAATGAGAATGCGGCCCAATTATCAACATGGATATGCCCGTGAGTGGGATGATAGCTCATTACGCCATTGGTTAAAACATCGCTGGAAGTAATGGTTCCATTATTTTTATGATAAATAGTTTGTACCAATTTTTGTTTGGGATAACTGCCATCCGGACACGTTACAGTGGCGCAGGGAACTAATTGGGTTCCGCAATAACAGGAGTCGGAACCATGTATTTCCATTGGGCCCCAGCCAATGTTAGGTGTAGCATTGCTCAATGTTATGTATCCGGGATACTCCGTATGATTGTTTTGAATAATTAAAGCGGAAGCTGTCATATCAGGCAACAGATCACAAAGCTGAGTTCCATCAGGACATACACAGGCCATTCCATTCGACATACTGCAAGCCCCACTGGGGCCACTTCCAAATATAGTATCAGCAGGAGGATTTGCACCAAAGGTTATTGAAAATGAATTTACGTTGCCCATATCTGAGTTCACCTCATCTAAAGCACACAAATACCAAATCCCATTAGGATCCTGCAGATTATTCAATAAATTAGTAGATTCAAATGGAGCGAATGTGCCCGTAAATGGTGCCGTTCCTGCACCTATTGCACCATCGCTCCCATTAGCTGCAAAACAAGTGTTGGTAAAATTATCTCCAGCACTCCCGTTATTGCTGGTTAATAGAATAACCGTTCCATCAGGAGCTTTTAATTTTATTTTTAAATCGCTGTCCCAGGTATGTGTTACATCAATGCAAACATTTGTTAAGCCGAATGCAGTGGTATTGATCTGTGTTGGTAATCCACTTATTGTTAATGGAAAACAAACCTCGGTATTATTATCCGGGATGGCCCCGCCAAGGGAACTGGTGAACGTTTGGGCGTTCACTGAAACATACATAAAAACAAAAACAAAGAGTAGTTTTTTTTTCATCAGGATGGATTTAAAAATGTTCTTGCAATTTATACTTTTTTCTTAAAAAATCAACGTTTTAAAAATCAATATGCTCTAACATTTTCGCCTTCCATATAATTGATGAAAGATTTGTTCACCACTTTGTTTCCGCCCGGAGTTGGGTAATTTCCCGTGAAATACCAATCGCCAGTATTGTTAGGGCATGCGTTGTGCAAACCTTCTATGGATTGATAAATAATGTCAACTTCGGCATTAATATCTTCGGAAAGTAGAAGTTCGGCAATCTTTTTGGAAATTTGTTCGGTTGTAAATTGCTTGTATATTTCTTTTACCACATTAGTAATATTTTCCTTCGGTAAACCTTCCTGTGCCTTTGCTTTTTCGTAAAGTTCATCCAACAGGTTTTCTTTGAAATTGTCTTTCAACAACTGAACAGCAGCCTGAAAAGCAATAAAATCGCCTAATTTAGCCATATCAATACCATAACAATCGGGGTAACGAATTTGTGGTGCAGAAGAAACCACTACAATTTTTTTAGGTCCCAATCGATCCAGTATCTTTAAGATACTCTGCTTCAAGGTGGTTCCACGAACAATTGAATCATCAACAATTACAAGGCTATCCACCCCCTCTTTTATCACACCGTAGGTGGTGTCGTAAATGTGGGCAACCATTTCGTCACGCTGACTGTCATTGGTAATAAAGGTACGCAACTTCGCATCTTTGATCGCAATTTTATGAACACGTGGGTGAATGGAAAGAATCTCCGTCAATTCGGATTCAGTGACATTACTGCCCATTTGTAAGATCCTGTTCTTTTTTAAGCCGTTCAAATAATCATGTAAACCTTCGATCATACCACCAAAAGCGACTTCTGCTGTATTTGGAATATAGGAAAAAACAGTGTTTTTCAGATCATAATCAACTGCTTTTAAAATAGCTGGACAAAGCTGATGGCCAAGCATCTGGCGCTCTTTATAAATGGAAGCATCGCTTCCTCTTGAAAAATAGATCCGTTCGAACGAACAGGCCGTTTTTTCCTGTGGTTCAATTATTTCATGTTCTGCAAAAGTACCGTCTTTCTTAATGATCAGGGAATGTCCGGGTTTAAGCTCTTTAACCTTTCCAATAGGAACATTAAAAACAGTTTGTATAACAGGGCGTTCGGAGGTTACTACCACCACCTCATCATCAGAATAATAAAATACAGGACGGATTCCGTTGGGGTCGCGAAGTACAAACGCATCTCCATGCCCTAATAAACCGGCCATTGCATACCCGCCATCCCATTTTTTACTTGCATCTTTTAAAATGCTCTGTACATCCAAATGCTTTGCTATGAGTGCTGAAATGGCTTCGTTGGAGTGTCCTTCTTTTTTGAATTTTTGGTATAAACGTTCATTTTCTTCATCCAGAAAATGACCTATCTTTTCCATAACAGTAACAGTATCAGCTTTTTCCTTGGGGTGTTGGCCTAATTCAACTAATTGATCGAAAAGCTCGTCCACATTGGTTAAATTAAAATTTCCTGCAACAACGAGGTTACGGGTCATCCAGTTATTCTGACGTAAAAACGGATGACAATTCTCAAGTCCATTACCGCCAAAAGTACCATAGCGCAGGTGGCCCAAAAACAATTCGCCTGTATAGGCTATGTTTTTTTTAAGCCAGGCGGCATTTTTAAATTTATCAGGGTTTTTTGTATAAACGTCTTGGAACTTACCATTGATTTTCCCGAAGATCTCTTTGATGGCGTTGCTTCCAACAGCACGTGTACGGCTTATATAACGCGTTCCCGGTTCTACATCAAATTTTATATTCGCAACACCTGCACCGTCTTGTCCGCGATTGTGTTGCTTTTCCATAAGCAAATACAATTTATTTACTCCATAGAGGGGGGTACCATATTTTTTGATGTAATAATCCAGTGGTTTCAGCAAACGGATCATTGCTATCCCACATTCATGTTTTATTGCATCGCTCATAGTATATTGATTATTAGGTTTGTTTACAAATTTACGATTTTTTTTTGGCTTTAAAAAGGATTTGAAATCGGGTTTAGACGAAATACGGTTTATGAAGCACCAATTTGTAATAAAAACGGAGGAAAACAGCCGAAAATTTGGCTTTTTTTGTGAAAAGGATGCCTGTTTATCTTTAAGCGATTGGGTTTCCACAATCAGGCCTTAAAAATCAAGCGATTGGTTCATTTCCAAATATTTACCTATATTCGCAGCTGCATTTTCAAAAAAGGAAATAAGAATCTGAAAAAATTAAAAATCACATGAAAAACATTTACAATTCTGCAAAAAAAGCGTTCAAATCAAAACCAAGCCTGCATTTCATTCTAATGGGTTTGATTGTAGCAATTTCAGTTAATATGGAAGCGCAGGTTACAGTAGCGGGTTCTACCGGTGCCAATGGAACTTATACCACGTTAAAAGGAGCTTTTGATGCTATTAATGGTAACAGTAACCAAACAGGTAATGCTATTACAATAAGTATTACTGCCAGTACAACTGAAACAGCTCCAGCTGTTTTAAATCAACCTACTGCAGGTTCATGGGCAACCTTAACTATTTCGCCAAGCGGTGGATCAAGAACGATCATTGGTGATCTACCTTTTCCGCTTATCGGTTTAAATGGTGCTGATAATGTTACCATTGATGGATTGAATACAGGTGGAAATGCATTGATAATTATCAATAGCAGTATAAGCAGCACAAATGCTTCCACAATCGTTTTTTTAGCTGATGCTACTAATAATACCATAAAAAACTGTACCGTTCAGGGTTCAAGTACATCGGTTACACTTGCAACCATTGCTTTTTCAACGGGTACAACTACCGGGAATGATGGAAATACAATAACAGGTTGCACCATTTCACCATCGGTAAGTAATATGCCTTTTAACGCTATAGGTTCCGCAGGTACTTCAGCTTTAATTGATAACAGTGGAATATCCATTACCAATAATAACATACAGGATTATTACAGTCCTGCTACTCCATCCAATGGTATCTTTGTTTCTTCTTTTAGTTCTGCCTGGACGATCACAGGGAATAAATTTTTTCAAACAGGAACCAATGTAGCTACTGCCGGTTCTACTCATAGGGCTATTAATATTGTTACCGCTACTGGCGGAGGATATACTATCAGTAACAATACAATTGGATATGCTACTTCAACCGGTAGCGGGGTAACGAACTATGCCGGAGGTTTTGCAAACAGGTTTTTAGGAATTGAATTGACAGCAGCAGCAACACCTGTATCCAATATTCAAGGGAATACTATTGCCGGCATCGCTCTTTTTACCTCAAGTGGTGCTACATTAGCACCGGGAATTTTTTCAGGGATTAGTGTTTTAGGTGGTACCGTAAATATTGGTACCACTACCGCTAATACAATAGGTGCCGTAACAGGTAATGGAAGTATCTCAATTACTTCTACCACTTCGCTTCCTTTTATTGCCGGTATTTCTGCCAAATCTACAGGTACTGTAAGCATTCAAAACAATACCATTGGATCCATAAATACTGCCGGTACAGCAGGGATCGGGTATACTTTTAATGGTATATATACCGCGGGGGCAGCAGGTAACTTTACTGTATCAGGAAACACAATAGGCAGCACCACCACAGCACATTCTATTGCCATTGGAACAAGCGGTACAACCACTGCGATATGTAAATTCAGAGGTATTTATAACGGTGCTACCGGTACCATTTCAATCACCGGGAACACGATTCAAAATACGTCCTCTTTTGGTACCGGGGCTTCGGCATATACTGGTATTCTTGTTGACTCCGCTTCTGCAACCAGCGTACTTGCAATTGCTACTAATAATGTAATTTCAGGTACTAACACCGGTACCGGTAACTTTATCGGTATTTCAAATACGGCAGTAGCTGCAACAGCAAATATCAATAACAACATTGTTAGAAACAATACGTTATCATCAACAACCGGAGCGTTTACCGGAATTGAAAATTCAGGTGCTGTAACTACCGCTATTAATTTCAAAGATAATCAGTTAGGAAATTCAACGGGTGGATTGGTAACCTATAGCGCAGCTAACTCAGCAACGTTAAAAGGCATTTCCAACATGGGTGGTGCTGTGGGTGCATTATTATCGGCTACCGGAAATGATTTTCGTGGAATAACCAATACGGTTGCAACCAGCTCAGATCATATATACATCGAAAACGCCACTTTTGCAGGTTCAACAAATATCAGCACCAATACGTTTACCGCTTTAAATGTAAATACCTCAGGGGATGTTACTTTTATCTCAAATAATGTTACACACAATGCCAGTACTTCACATTCGGTTAATTCTAACGCTGTAATAACCGGGTACAATAACACAGGGGCAGGAGGAACAGTATTTTTTTATGATTCGTATGCCCTTTCTCCGTCCACAGTTACAGAAACAAATACAAGCAATAACTTTACTAACCTTGCTTTTGCAGGCAATACAATCATCTCGGGATGGAGAAGCAGTGACGGAACTACACCGGGGTCTAAAAAAACCGTTACTAACAATGTATTTCGCAACATAACAGCCGGATCGGGTTCAATAACGGTACTTAATGTAGGGTACGCTGATAATACATCGGCAACAAACAATGTATCAGGAAATACGATCGCTAATGTAATCGGTGGATCGAATATTACCGCTATCCGTTCGGAATGGGGTAATCAAAACCTTTTTAATAATACCGTTGATAGCCTTTTGTCGTCAGGCAGTGGAACTGTTAGAGGTATTTACATCGTGGATGGGACAAGTCAAAATGTTTTTAAAAACAAAATTTATTATTTAAGCAATAGCAATGCTTCGGGTGCTGTGGATGCTTTACTTATTGCGGGCAGCACCACTGCTAATGTCTACAATAATATAATTGGTGATCTGAGAACACCTGCATCCACGTTCACTGACGCTATCCGTGGTATCAGTGTTACTTCCACTTCATCCGCTTCCACTATCAATGCTTATTACAATACGGTTTATATTAATGCCACATCAAACGGAACCAATTTCGGTACCAGCGGTATTTTTCATGCCACAAGTACAACAGCCACCACGGCAATGCTTAACCTGAGAAATAACATTATCGTAAATACTTCTACTCCTGCAGGAACAGGCTTAACGGTAGCTTACCGCAGAAGTGCCGGTACAGCAAACTCATTGGCGAATTATGCTACAACTTCGAATAACAATCTGTTTTATGCGGGTACTCCGGGGATCGCCAATCTGATCTATTCGGATGGTGTTAGCTCTGCACAAACAATGGCTGCTTATAAAGCAGGTGTTTTTACCGCTGGAACCATTGCTTCGAGAGATGTTTCTTCAATAACGGAGAGTCCTACTTTTGTTTCAACAATTGGTTCTAACATCAACTTTTTACATATCAACACTACCATTGCCACACAAATAGAAAGCGGAGCTGTAAATATTGCTACTATTACGGGTGATTTTGACGCGGATATCCGCCAGGGAAACCCCGGATATCTTGGTACTGGAACTTCTCCTGATATTGGTGCTGACGAGTTTAACGGGGTGGCACTTGACTTGATCGCTCCTGCTATTTCTTACACCGCTTTGACCAATAACAGTTGTTTGGTTAATGATACGGTTTCTGCTACAATTACTGATGGGACAGGTGTAAACACCACTGCGGGAACAAAACCCCGCATCTGGTTCAAAAAAACAACTAATTTAAACACATTGCCGGGTACTAACACCAATACAACTAACGGATGGAAATATACCGAAGCAACGAATGCAACCAGCCCCTTCAATTTAGTTATTGATTACTCATTAGTATTTGGAAGTGTTGCTGTTGGCGATACAGTGCAATATTTTGTTACAGCGCAGGATGTTGTTACTCCAACACCTAATATCAGCATCAATAGCGGAACTTTTGCTGCCCCACCAACCAGCGTGGCTTTAACAATTGCGGCATTCCCTATTGGCGGAACCATAAACAGTTATAAAATACTATCCGGATTAACCGGAACGGTTACCGTTGGTACCGGGGGAACTTACACCACCCTAACAGGGGCTAGTGGATTGTTTGCCGCTATTAATACAAACGGTTTGGCCGGTAACCTTACTGTTAATATCCTTACGGGTGGTACTACTGAAACAGGCGCTAATGCATTAAATTCGATAGGATACGGATGTTCGTCCAACTATACGATACTTATTAAGCCTTCAACAGGCGTAACAGCAACCTTAACAGGCAGCAGTGCTACCGCCTTAATAAAACTAAACGGTGCTGATTATGTTACTTTTGATGGCTCTAATTCAGGTGGAACAACAAGAGATCTTACGATCACAAATACCAACACCGCAACTTCTTCAGCTATTATTTGGGTAGGCAGTGCTTCCGCTACAGATGGCGCGATTAAAAATACGGTTAAAAATTGTATACTTACGGGAAATGCTCCAACCACAACGTTTTGCGCAATTGTTTCATCCAGTGGTACCACCATGGGTGGTGCTGCTGAAGCCGTTAATGCTAATAATACCTATCAAAACAATGTTATAAATACGTGTTCGTATGGAATTGCTGTGGTGGGCCCGGCAACAGGTGACAGTGTAACCACTATATCCAACAACTTAATTGGCTCTGCTACTGCTCTAAATAAGATCGGATACAGAGGTTTGTTTATTTCTAATCAAACAAACTTTATTGTTTCCAACAATACAATTTTTGGGGTTACAACAAGCACTACCAATACTACTTCCGGTATCATAGTAGCAGGTGCTATTTCCGGAGGTATTATTAAAGCCAATAAAATAAGTGATATTAAGAATTCCAATACAACTGGTTATGGTAGTAATGGTATTTTTATAAACGCCAGTTCAACAGCTTCTAATCTTACTGTTTCTAATAACATGATCTATGATGTTGCAAGTTACGGATATACATCGGGAGATGGGGCGGCAGATAATGGATACGGGATAATAGTAACGAATGGTGGAGGGTATAATTTTTATTATAATTCAGTTTCAATGAATACAAATCAGACTGTAAGCGGTTTACCGGCAGCATTTAATGTTGCAAGTACCGTAACTACAGCAAATTCATTGAATGTGCGTAATAATATTTTTTCGAACACACAGACTGTAGGAACTGAAAGATTCAGCGTTATTTGTAATGCAGCAAACACTGTATTTACAGATATTAATTACAATGATTATGATGCAGGAACAGCACCTAATTTAGGTTACTTTGGAAGCAATACAGCAAATCTTGCAGCATGGAAAATTGCTACAGGTAAAGATGTTAATTCATTATCCGTTCCACCGGTATTTACATCTGCAACAGACCTTCATCTTGTGGTTACAACTAATTGCGGTATAGATCATACAGGAACCCCGATAACAGGCATCATTGCTGATATCGACAACGACACCCGCGATGCAAACAATCCTGATATTGGTGCTGATGAGTTTATAAACCCTGCTCCGGTATTGAGCAGTACCCTAACACCAACAGGAGTATGCAGTGGAGCTACTTTTGTATACACCGCCACCAGTACTACATCCGGTGCTACATTCGGCTGGAGCCGCGCTACAGTGGCCGGTATAACAGAGGTTGGCACAACAGGCACGGCCAATGTCAGCGAAGTGCTTACAAACACTACCGGTTCACCTATCAATGTTGTGTATGTTTACACAACAACATTTACCGTTTGCAGTAACATACAAAACGTTACGGTAACAGTAAATCCAAAACCAATGTTAAGCAGCACGTTAACACCGCCATCCATATGTACTGGATCGGCATTCACTTATACCGCTACGAGTTTAAGTTCGGGTGCTACTTTTACATGGGCAAGAGCAGCTGTAACGGGCATCAGCCAAGCAGCATCTAGTGGTTCAGGAAACGTAAATGAAGTACTTACAAACACTACCTCTTCCCCTATAAATGTTACTTATGTTTACATTACCTCTGCAAATGGTTGTACCAGCGCGCCTGGTCAGAGCGTAGTTGTAAGTATTGGTCAGGTACCGGTATTGAGCAGCAGTTTAACACCATCAATGTGCAGTGGAACAACATTTACCTATACAGCAACCAGCACCACACCGGGCGTATCTTTTACCTGGTCGCGCGCAACTGTTTCAGGCATAACAGAAACGGGAACAGCGGGAACAGCTAACGTGAGTGAAGTATTAACCAACACCACTACATCTCCGGTAACGGTTACATACGCTTACATAACCAATGCAAGTGGCTGTACAGGTGGTAGCCAGAACGTAGTTGTTACTGTACACCCAAAACCAGCAGTAAGCTTAGCGCCATTTACGGATACAGTATGTTTTCAAGCGCCCTCATTTGCTTTAACAGGAGGTTCTCCGGCAGGAGGTACTTATGCAGGAACAGGTGTTAGTTCGGGAATGTTCAGTCCTGCGGGGGCTGGTGTTGGGCCGGAATCGATCACGTATACGGTTACCGTAAATGCATGTTCGAATGCCGCATCACAAAACATCATCGTTGAGCAGTGTGCCGGAATTGAAGAAAACTCCTTCTCCCAGGCCGTTACAACTTACCCTAATCCAAACAACGGTAAATTTAACATTACAATAAGCAATGCAAACTTTGATCAATTGTCGATCAGCATTGTTGATCTGCAAGGTAAGGAAGTTTATAACGAAATGGATAAAAACCATACCACTGAATACATCAAACAAATAGATGTAAGAAGCCTGGCAAAAGGCATCTATTACATTAAATTGGTAACTGATGCTGATGTTGCAATTCAGAAATTGGTTATTGAATAACTGTTTTAATAAATTTTAAAACGCCCATTCTTCAATGAAGAATGGGCGTTTTTTTTTATCTACTGTTCTGAAATAAGAGAACACAAAAAATAAAATCCTGGTTTTATTTTAAATACCTTTGTTTTAAGATATGAAAGCGAAATCACGTATACTCATTATTGACGATGAAGAAAAACTTCGTCAACTGCTCTCCCGGATCATTGAACTTGAAGATTTCCAGGTTTTTCAGGCTGCAAACGCAAACAGAGGATTGCAATTGTTAGAGCAGGAAAAAAACATCGATCTGATCATTACCGATGTTAAACTTCCGGATGCTAACGGGATTGAACTTGTTGGCAAAATAAAAACGAAGTACCCCTTATGTGAAGTTATTGTAATGACCGCCTTTGGTACAATTCACGATGGTGTAAAAGCTATTAAGTTGGGTGCATTTGATTATTTTACGAAAGGAGATGATAATGAACAAATTATTCCGGCTATTAATCGTGCCGTTGAAAAAGTACAGCTTCAAAAACGAATAGCGGAGCTGGAAAATAAATTAGAAAATAAAATCAGTTTCGAAACCATTTTAGGGAAATCAGAACCCATTCAGGAAACCATTCGTATGGCACGAAAGGTGGCACCTACCGATTCAACAGTTTTGTTGGAAGGCGAAACAGGTGTGGGCAAAGAGTTATTTGCACAAGCGATACACAATGCGAGTAGCAGAAAAACGAAATCATTTGTAGCAGTTAATTGCAGCGCCTTTCCAAAAGACCTTTTAGAAAGTGAATTGTTCGGGCACCGCAAAGGCTCATATACAGGGGCAACCAACGATAAGAAAGGACTCTTTGAGGAGGCTCATGAAGGTACTTTATTTTTGGATGAAATGGGAGAGATGAACCTGGACCTTCAGGCAAAATTATTGCGTGTATTGGAAACACAAACATTTATAAAAGTAGGAGATTCCAAACCAACAAAAGTAAATGTACGTATCATTGCCGCTACTAATCGTAACTTAAAAAACGAAAGTGAACAGGAACATTTTCGCGCAGACCTGTATTACCGTTTATCTACTTTTAAAATCACAGTCCCCTCATTACGGGAACGCAAAAAAGATATTGAGGAGCTCGCCCATTATTTTTTAACTGTTTATTCCGCAAAAATAAAAAAGCGCATAACCTCTATGGATAAAGCGTTTGTACATCAATTAAAAAACTATGAATGGCGTGGAAATATTCGTGAATTAAAAAATATTATTGAACGTGCTGTGATTTTATGTGATACCGAAACCCTTACAATTGAATTGCTACCGGCTGAAATAATTCATTGTGAAAACACTTCATTAGCAACATCAGCAACAACATTGGAGAGTATGGAAAAAATTCATATTCAGAAAATAATTCACCTGGCTAAAGGAAATAAAACAAAAGCCGCTGAGCTATTAGGAATTGGCTTAACTACGCTTTATAGAAAAATGGAAGAATACCATATCGAAAAGTAATACCAATACTTAATATGTTTTAGTTCGCAGGAAAAGTTTATGGTGTTACGTTTTAACCACATAGAGACATAGTTTTAAAATGCTCTGAAATTCATAGGCTCAGCTTTAACATAGACTATATGAAAAAATAAATTTTCTATAATACCTTTTTCCCTATGGTTCTATGTGGTAACATTTGGGTGAATTTATATTAAGTAATGATATAAAAGCACCCTACCATTTTGAAAAACCCTTCCATTTTGGAAGGGTTATTTTTTTTCTTAAATTTTTTATCTCTTTTGTTTTCAAGCCTTTAACCCTCATTTATTTTCCGGATTAAATTTTGGCATAGTCGTTTCATCAAATTGAATATGGTTATGCTAAAATTAATATTTACATCAGTTCTTTTCTGCCTTACAACTTTTATTTACGCTCAGTCGGATTCTTTATTCATCCCGTTTGAAGGAATGGATCTTACATGGCAAAATGGGAACGACCGGAGAGATTCCGCTGTTTTGCAAAGCAAGTATTTTACAGGGTCTGTTATGATAGATGCCAATTATACCTATTCCTTTGCAAACCCAATCGACCATACCGTGGTAGGTTCCACTGCGCTTGCAAGAAACAATGAGATGCAAATTTCAAGTGTAAATTTAGGTGGGGATTTCAATTTTAATGGGGCACGTGGCAGAATTATGACACAATTCGGAACACGCTCCACAGTAGTTCCGAGGAATGATTATAGCCAGTACCGCGGGCAATACGATCTTGCAAATGTATATCGGTATTTAAGTGAAGGCTATGCCGGATATCACTTTAATATTTGGAATGGTATAAATGTAGATGCAGGAATGTTCATGTCGTATATCGGGCTCAACTCCTACTACCAGGTTGAAAACTGGGAATACCAGGCATCATTTACTTCCGATAATACCCCTTGGTATTTCAATGGTTTGCGTGTACAAATGTTTCCAACAAAAAAATTAAAGATAGAAGCATGGATCATCAATGGCTGGCAGAGTTATGGAATGTTCAATGAAATGCCCGGAGTTGGTGGAAATATTACCTGGTGCCCGAAAGAAAATATTAAACTTTTAACGAATGACTATTATGGAAGCGATGCTGCAGGTTTGCCCGGCAGACACCGGTTCCATTCCGATAATAGTTTATTGGTAAGGTATTTTAATCGTCCTAAAGCCAACGGAATTAGTAGAATGGCATTTTCCATTACAAGTGACCTGGGTTTTGAAAAAGGAGCCGGAGTGGTTGGATTTGGAGGTGATTCATTAACACCGGAACAACATTTTATAAGCGGTATGTTCTATAACCGGATATGGTTTTATAAGAACAAATTTGCCTGGACCATTGGAGGAGGTGTAATGACAAACCCCGGGCGCTATCTGGTTCTTTATCCAACTGGTGATGCAAGTCCTTTGCCAAATCCAAGCAACCCAACTGCAACAGTGGGAACACACCCTTTCAGTGCAAATCCCGGTGATAAGTTTAATGGTTGGGATTGTTCCACTAATTTAGAATGGATGCCCAATCAAAGTATATCTTTTAGGGTAGAATATGTTCACAGAGAATCGAGTGTACCTTATTTTGCAGGGCATGGAGGAGTGACTTCTCCAACAGGATATACCACCACACCTATACCTACAGGCTGGGCTCCGGATCTTGTGAAAAAAGAAAACAGAATAATTATTGCAATTTTGTTTAGGATATAAAGCAAAAAATAGCATAATTTAATTCTTGATTATACTTTATATATTTAAAATACATTATAATGTTTACAACGAAATTGATGGTTAAAATGCTTACACACAATTTTCTCGACAAGCTCGAAATGACGCGCGCGCAGTCATTTCAAGCTTGTCGAGAAAGTGTGGCAGGCTCCTTAATGAATTAAATATATAAAGTCTATTATAAAAAAAACCATGAACGTCAAAAGAAAAATAGAAGCGGGATTACTTTTTTTATTCACGTTATCCATAATAATAACAGGCATTTCGGCATACAGTACAAAAAAACTTGCAAATGATTCTAATGCAATTTTAACGAATAATTATACCAGTATTGTTCATGCAAAAAACATGCTGAAAGAACTTTCCTTAACTATAAATGATTCCATACATTTTAATACTACTGTCTTTGAAAACATACTGGCTCTGCAGCAAGCCAATATCACAGAACAAGGAGAAAAAGACCTTACTGATTCAATAGCTTCTTCTATTAAGGAAATGAACAGCGGAAAAAATTCGCACAAAATTATTCCCTCGGTTAATCAGTTGTTATACAAAATAATGGAGTTAAATATGAAAGCTGTTGAAGAGCGGAACATGCAAGCTCAGGAAACAGCACAAAACGCATTTTTGTATATGCTAATAAGCGGAGGTCTGTTTTTATTGCTGGCGATTATTTTTATTGCGCGATTCCCCGGTTACATTGCATTACCCATAATTAAACGCGATCGGGAAAAAACAAATTTTATTGCTACCGTTTCTCACGAAATTAAAACACCTATCGCTGCTATTAAATTAAGCACAAAACTACTGGGTGACGAACGCATCGGGACTTTGAACCCGGAACAAAAACAACTGATTCAAAACATAAAAGAAGATACTGCACGTGTATTAAAGATCACTTCGGAAGTGCTGAGCATGGCACAAATGGAATCAGGGAAAATCCAACTTAATATACATCCCTCCGATCCTAAACAAATTGTTGATTATGCTTTGGAGGCTGTGTATTTTCAGGCGGAACAAAAAAAAATTAAACTTGAATTGAACTACGATGAAACACCACCGGTAATAGATGCTGATATTGAAAAAACAGCCTGGGTATTGGTAAATCTGCTTTCTAATGCAATAAGATATTCATACGAAAATAGTAAGATCAGTATAGAACTAAAAACAAACCCGCATACCGTATTGTTTTCCGTACAGGATTTTGGAAAGGGAATTGACAAAAAATACCAGGATAAAATTTTTGACCGCTATTTTCAAGTCCCGGGAAGCAAGTCGGGGACAGGTTTAGGCTTAGCGATCAGTAAACAATTTATTGAAGCGCAGGAAGGTAAAATATGGGTAGAAAGCACTATTGGAGAAGGGAGCAAATTTAACTTCACCTTAAACAGAAATTTTTTAAACGAAATACCATTATAATTTAAATTTATGCCATCTCTTGATTTAAAAAAAGTATCCGCTGCCGGAGCTTTAATAACACTTGGAATTATTTTCGGTGATATCGGAACCTCTCCTCTTTATGTATTAAAAGCCATTGTAGGGGAAAACAATGTCATTAATTCTGATACCATTTTAGGCGGGCTCTCCTGTATCTTTTGGACACTTACCCTGCAAACCACTGTAAAATATGTGATACTAACGCTGCGTGCAGATAATAAAGGAGAAGGAGGAATTTTCGCTTTATACGCCCTAGTAAAAAAAGCGAAAATTAAATGGTTAATGTTCCCAGCCGTAATTGGTGGAAGCACCTTATTGGCTGATGGTATTATTACGCCTCCAATTTCTGTTGCTTCAGCAATAGAAGGTTTACGTACAATTAATCCTGAAATCCATACAATACCTATTGTTATTGCTATTATCGTTGCATTATTTGCAATACAACAATTTGGAACAAAATTTATTGGTAAGTTTTTTGGACCCGCTATGTTAGTTTGGTTTTTGATGTTAACCATTTTGGGCATTCTTCAAATATCCACAAACATCAGTGTTATCGCGGCCATTAACCCGTATTATGCTTATAAACTATTATTCCTTCATCCGGAAGGGTTTTTAGTGTTGGGTGCCGTTTTTCTTTGTACAACAGGAGCAGAAGCACTTTACTCCGATCTGGGCCACTGTGGTAAAAAAAATATTCGGGTTACCTGGATCTTTGTTAAAACAGCCCTTCTCTTAAATTATTTTGGGCAAGGAGCCTGGCTGATTGCTCAGGAAGGTCAAAAATTAACAAGCAATCCTTTTTATAGTATTATGCCTCAATGGTTTATTCCTACAGGTATTGCAATATCAACAATTGCTGCAGTAGTGGCCAGCCAGGCATTGATCAGTGGTTCGTTCACTTTAATAAACGAGGCCATGCGCCTCAATTTCTGGCCAAAAGTAAAAGTGAACTATCCTACTGATCTAAAAGGTCAGATCTACATACCATCCATCAATTGGTTGCTGTTAGTAGGATGCATCGGCATTGTTCTTTATTTCCGTGAGTCATCAGGCATGGAAGCCGCTTATGGTTTAGCAATTGTGCTTACTATGATAATGACCACAACTCTTTTAACCTATTACATGATCATTAAGCGTTATAATCCTATTTTCATAGGACTTTGCCTAGTTGTGTACCTTACCATAGAAAGCTCTTTTTTAATTGCTAATTTGCATAAGTTCAGTCATGGTGGCTGGATAACATTGATGATAGCCGGTGGGCTCATTACAGTGATGCTGGTATGGTTTTACGCTCGAAAGATCAGGAACCGTTACGTTGAGTTTGTAAAACTTGCTGAATACCTGCCTGTATTGGAAGACCTGAGCCGCGATCTGAGTGTTCCGAAATACGCAACCCATCTTGTTTATCTTACCAGTGCGAATGACAGAGAGGAAATAGAATCGAAAATCATTTATTCCATTACACAGAAACAACCCAAACGAGCCGATATATACTGGTTTGTGCATGTGGACGTGGTAGATGAACCGTACCGCATGGACTACAAAGTAAATGAGTTTATTCACGATGATGTTATTCGGATCGATTTCATATTGGGTTTCCGTGTTGCACCACGAATTAATATGATGTTCAGAAAGGTTGTGGAAGACATGGTGAACAAGAAAGAAGTGGACATTACAAGCCGTTATAAATCACTGAATAAAAATAATATTATTGGTGATTTCCGCTTCGTGGTGATCGAGAAATTTATTTCGTTTGAAAACGATCTGCCTTTTTACGAAAAAGTGATCCTGGATATTTATGCCTTCCTTAAACGGATGGGCTTATCCGAAGCAAAAGCATTTGGGCTGGATACAAGTTCAGTAACGGTGGAAACGGTGCCATTGATTATTACTCCACCAAAAGAAATTAATATGAAAAGGATTGGATAAAAGTTTAGAAGGGTTAAATTTTTATGTAATAAACATCCCCCTTAAACCGCTCACACTTTCTCGACAAGCTCGAAATGACCAGCGCACGATCATTTCAAGTGGATAATGCCGTTTAGCTAAAATGCCAGCGCACATATTTCGACAGGCTCAATATGACCAGCGCACTGTCTGTCAGAGCTTGTCGAAGACCTTGGCTGACTTTCCCTTTTAACCTCTCCCAATTCTCGACTCTGCTCGAAATGACTGCGCGCGTAGTCATTTCGAGCGGAGTCGAGAAAGCGGGAAGAATAGAACGAACCCGAAATTGTTATTCCCTTTTTAAATAACAATATTCACGATCTTGTTATGAACCACAATAACCTTTTTAGGCGCTTTGCCTTCCAGGTATTTTTGAGTTTGATCCAGATTAAGTACTTCCTTTTCTACATCTTCTTTCGACAGAGAACGGTCGTATTCCTGGAAGAAACGGGTTTTTCCGTTGAATGAAATTGGATAATTGAATGAACTTTCAACTAAATAATCTTCATTACAAATTGGGAATGTTGCATACGTGATGCTTTCGGTATTACCTAATTTGTTCCACAGCTCTTCTGCAATGTGCGGAGCATAAGGTGCCATAAGTATTGCTAATGGCTCTAATACTTCACGTTTATTGCATTTGAATTCGGTTAACTCATTTACACAGATCATAAAACTACTTACGGAAGTATTGAAAGAGAAGTTCTCAATATCCTGAGCAATTTTTTTGATGGTTTTGTGTAATGTTTTTAGTTCTGGTCTGGTAGCAGGTTCGTTTGAAATATTCAATTCATCACCGTTGTGATATAATCTCCAAAGCTTACGAATAAAATTAGAAACACCTGAAATGCCGCTGGTACTCCATGGTTTGCTTTGTTCTAATGGACCAAGGAACATTTCGTATAAGCGTAAACAATCAGCGCCTTGCTCCTCAACAATTTTATCAGGACTCACCACATTCCATTTCGATTTGGACATTTTTTCTACTTCGCTTCCGCAGATGTAATTTTCATTACCATTATCATAAAAAAGAGCGTCCTTAAACTCACCGTTTTTAAAAATTTTAAATTCGTCCTTGTCCAAAATATTATTTTGTACAAAATTAACATCAACATGAATAGGATATGATGGAGAAACCGAAAAGTATTTAACTTCCCCCAATTTTCCAGAACTCTGTTTTTTAACGATTTGGGTTATATTTAAAAGAAATTCATCAAGAGCAACTAATTCATCCGTTGAAATAGATTTATCCCATAATTTTTCATGTAAAGATTTTGAAATAATGATGGGTGGAATTAGATGAGGATCGAGTTCTTCCCCTGCAGTCGCACTGCTTGAATGTATTGACAATGCAAGTTTATATGCGAATGAACTAACCCCCTGTATCATCCCTTGATTAATCAACTTCTTCGCTGGTTCAGCAACAGGAATCAATCCAAGATCATTTAAAAATTTTGTCCAGAAACGGATGTATAATAAATGTCCTGTTGCATGCTCTGCACCGCCAATGTATAAATCCACATTTTGCCAATAATCAATTGCTTTTTTTGATGCAAACGTTTTATCGTTGTGCGCATCCATGTATCTTAAAAAATACCAGGAAGACCCCGCCCAGCCCGGCATTGTAGAATATTCGTATTCAAACTCGCCTTTGTATTTCCAGTCTTTTGCACGTGCCAATGGCGGTTCACCGGTTTCGGTTGGTAAATATTTATCTACCTCGGGAAGCAATAAAGGCAATTCATTTTCAGATACTACTTTCGGAATTCCGTTTTCGTAATACACCGGAATGGGCTCTCCCCAATAGCGCTGACGGCCGAATATAGCATCACGTAAACGGAAATTTGTTTTACCTTTTCCTAATCCTCTTTCTTCAATTACTGCAATTATTTTTTTGATAGCTGCTTTTACTTCCAGACCATTTAAAAAATCAGAATTGATAAGTTTACCTTCTTTTTCATCGTACGATTTATCAGCAAAATCCCAATCAACAGAAGGCTGTATGATCACCAGTTTATTGATACCAAAATAATCTGCAAACGCATAATCACGTGAATCATGCGCAGGAACAGCCATTACAGCACCGGTGCCATAACCGGCCAATACGTAATCACCGATCCAAATGGGAACTTGTTTTCCTGTGAAAGGATGAATTACATAAGCACCGGTAAATACACCCGTTATTTTTTTAACATCCGCCATACGCTCCCGCTCACTGCGGTTTTTAGCGAAAGTGATGTATTCATCCACCGCTTTTTTCTGCTCAGGTGTTGTTAGTTTTTCAACAAGCTCATGCTCCGGAGCAAGCGTTACAAAGGATACTCCGAAAATGGTGTCGGGGCGGGTGGTAAAAACTTCAATACAAGTATCTGTCAAATCCTGATTCTTGATACTTGATTCTTGAATCTTAAACTTTAAACTTGTCCCTTCCGATTTGCCTATCCAGTTGCGTTGTGCTTCTTTGATAGATTCTGTCCAATCAAGCGCATCCAGATCAGTAAGCAAACGATCCGCATAAGCGGTAATCCGCAGGCTCCATTGTTTCATTAATTTACGTTCAACAGGATAACCGCCACGTTCAGAAACACCTTCTTTCACTTCTTCGTTGGCAAGCACTGTGCCCAATTGCGGACACCAGTTCACCATTGTATTACTTAAAAATGCCAGGCGGTAATTCAATAAAACATCTGATCTATCTTTTTCAGAAAAAGCATTCCAGTCCGATGAACTGAATGTTTCTGTTAGTTCACAAGCAGCATTAATACTGCCATTTCCAGCCTTTTCAAATTCAGCAATTAACGTTTCGATCTTCTCTGCTTTATTGCTTTTTTTGTTGTACCATGAGTTAAACAATTGAATAAAGATCCATTGCGTCCATTTATAATATTGAGGATCCGAAGTTCTTACTTCACGATCCCAATCGAATGAAAAGCCTATTTTATCTAACTGCTCGCGGTAACGTGCAATGTTATTCTCTGTTGTAATGCGCGGATGCTGGCCTGTTTGAATAGCATATTGTTCGGCCGGTAAACCAAATGAATCGTAACCCATTGGGTGCAATACATTAAAACCTTTCAATCGTTTATAACGAGCAAAAATATCAGATGCGATGTATCCCAACGGATGCCCCACATGCAGACCTGCACCACTTGGATAAGGGAACATATCCAAAACAAAATATTTGGGCTTAGAAGAATTATCTTCTGTTTTATACGTTTTGTTTGCCGCCCAATAGGCTTGCCACTTTTTTTCTACTTCCCTGAAATCGTATTCCATTTTTACAATTCTTTTTTGAATTTTATTGGTCCGCGAAGATACAAAAAACATCGCTCTATTTATTGATGTCATTAAGTTTTAGGATGCCCTAATTTGATTTCAGTCATTTGTTTCAGTACAGGAAATCATTTCTTCTGCATTCACCCTGATATACCTTTGTTGTATAACACTAAACAAATTTATCATGAAAAAGTACATTCACGTTGCAGCTGGAACAATGTTCCTTTTTTCAACAAGTCAGGCGCAAGTAAATAGCGATAATAATGCAGGTAATAATTTTTCGAAAGATATAGTTTTGGTTACCGAAGAAATTTCCGACAAACCTGAACGGAATTTCCCTGTAATGTTATTGGGGGTTCGTTTTATGCCAACAACATCCGATATAAAGGTTCAAAATTCCGATGGAAATACAGTGGAGGGTAAGGCTGTTCTGAGTTTCGGCTATGGCGGATTGTTGGGTTACAATTTCAATAAACATGTGGGTTTGCAATTGGAGGTGCTTTACAGTACTCTTTCTCAAAAATACGCAGACCACACATTAAACAGGGAAATAGATATAAACTATGTGAATATCCCCTTGTTATTATCATTAAATGTAAACAGAACCAATGCTGTTAATTTAAATGTTGTGGCGGGTCCACAGTTCGGTGTAAATGTTGGTTCAAGAGTAACAACTGAAGGAACACCCAATGGCAACGCAAATACAACAGCGGTACTGGCTGCAAAAGAGAATGATTTTGGTGTTGCCTATGGAGGGGGCTTGGATTTCGGCCTTAATGCAGCGCGAACCATTCGACTGGATATAGGATTTCGTGGCGTTACCGGTTTAGTTGACATTAGCGACCGAAGCAAAACACTGGAAACAGATTCCTATTATATTTTACAGAAAAAACGCACACAAACCTATGCAGGATATATTGGATTTACATTTTTGTTATAGGTGTATTCAATAAAAAAACAATTAACCGCAGAGTTCGCGGAGATTTTTACGCAGAGGAACGAAGAAAAACACAATTAAATATTAACGCTGCAGCCAGTGTCATTATTTAAAAGACCAGCGCACATATTTCGACAAGCTCAATATGACCAGCGCACGGTCAGTCTGAGTAAGCCTGAGATGAGCGCTTGTGGAACCATCGAAGACTTTGGATAGGAGTTCCTTTTAGAAAAGCACTTAAACAAGGATATTACTCTTGGCAACTGCTTAAAATCTCAGAGAACTCTGCGGTAAAAATAAAGAGCTGCGTAACATCAGTTAAAAAACAGAATGGAAAATTTGCTCTATTTTATCGCGGTACTGTTAGTAATAATTTGGGCCATCGGTTTTTTGGTTTACTCGCTGGGGGCCTTGATACACCTACTGCTATTATTGGCTGTGATTGCAGTATTGCTGAGATTTATCCGTAGAAGAAAACAAATGAAATAATTAAGAGCCTGTTTAAATTTTATATAAAAGAATAACAATATTGCTTATAAAGCTAACGCACCTTTCTCGAATCGCTCGAAATGACAGCGCACACGGTCATTTCGAGCGGAGTTGAGAAAGGGAGAGAAGGCAAAAAACTATTTTGAATAAAATTTAAACAGGCTCTAAAAAATTTTGCAATTATAATTAAACTTTAAAATCTAAAACATCATGGGAAATTTACTTTACTACATCGCTGTTATATTAGTAATATTTTGGGCGATAGGCTTCTTGGGGTATCATGCAGGTGGATTGATACATATATTGCTTGTAATTGCAATTATTGCTGTGTTGCTTAGAGTAATTCAAGGGAATAAACCATTGTAGGACATACGAATATTCCTCGATGCAGTTTATTTCATAAACATCCCTTCTCTCAAGCCCCGGCTTGAATTAAAGAGCCGTGTTTTGCAGTTATTAACTTTACATTGTTTATTTCAAATTGGATTGATCAATAGAGGCATAATTTAAACAGCTACTTTAGTAGCAGAAAAAATTAGCCGCGTGTTTGATATATATTCAAAAAGAAAATTAGTAGGGGCATCGATCACAACAGTAGTGAGCCTTTCGTTGGTATTATTTATGCTTGGATTGTTGGGTATTATTATACTTAACACCAATAAGCTATCTGATAACCTGAAGGAAAATATTGGCATTCAGATCATTTTGAATGAAACAGCTAAAGAAGCGGATATTCAACATTTAACAAAAATGTTAGATATCTCTGATTATGTTAAGTCAACCGAATTCATTACCAAAGAAGATGCCGCAAAGCGCTTACAGGAAGACCTGGGCGAAGATTTTATTGATTTTTTGGGTTATAACCCCTTGCTTCCATCCATCAATGTTCACGTAAAAGCTGCGTATGCAAATACCGACAGCCTTTCTATGATTGAAACAGAATTGCTCGAAAGTAAATTGGTAAAAGAAGTTGTTTATCAAAAATCATTGGTGACAATGATCAACGAAAATGTAAAAAAAATCAGTCTGGTTATTTTAATTTTCAGTGGATTACTTATGGTCATTGCACTTGCACTGATCAATAACACTATTCGCCTTTCGATATACAGCAAGCGTTTTATTATTAAAACGATGCAGCTGGTTGGAGCAACCCAAAGTTTTGTGAGAAGGCCATTTGTTCTCAAAGGGATTAAACATGGCATTTACGGAGCCACCATTGCTATTCTTATGCTTATTGGTGTGCTTTATTTTGCCCAAAAGCATTTACCTGAATTAGTGGAGCTGCAAGATGAAAAGATGCTTGCAACATTATTCGGGCTTGTAATAGTACTTGGAATTATTATTTCCTGGATAAGCACCTCACTGGCGGTGCGTAAGTATCTTCGTTTAAAAGCAGATGATCTGTATTATTAGATCTGAGTATTATTTCTGAAATATTGTAGTAAATTTCATATCGGACATACCCTCTAAAGTATCACCAAATTTCCTATCCCCCCTGTCATCCCGAGCTTTTGCGAGGGATCTTTGTTGCTATTAAGGACATTATCACACTGATTAACAAGATCCCTCGCAAAAGCTCGGGATGACATCGATTATGCGAATCACACTCAGATGCTTTGATATTCTTTCCCTTATTTATAAATACAAAACGTATATTTGTTTCAAATAAACCAATCCATTAAGGTCCTGTTTTTTTAGAAAAAATACAAAACATGAAATTCAAAAAACCAAGTTTAATTGTTCAGATTTTTTTAGGAATGGCACTTGGAATAATCGTTGGTTATTTCTGGAAAGATTTTGCTCCAAGCTTACGTATTCTTAGCGACATCTTTATGCGCCTGATCAAAATGATCATTGCTCCATTGGTGTTTTCTGTATTAGTAGTGGGTGTTGCAAAAGTGGGTGATTTTAAATCAGTTGGACGTATCGGAATAAAAACACTTTTATATTTTACTACTGCTGCAATTGTTGCTTTATTACTTGGATTATTTTTAGTAAATATTTTTGAACCCGGCAAAACAATGACACTTGAATTGCCTCCTGTGAATGCAGAAGTAGGTATTGAAGCATCGAAAGGATTTGATACAAAAAATTTCATCGAACATATTATCCCGGACAGTATTGTTGCGGTGATGGCAAAAAACGAAATTCTTCCCATTGTAATATTTGCTTTGTTTTTTGGTGTTGCAGCGGCTTCCATCGGAAAAACAGGGAAAGTGGTAGTGGATTTTTTTGATTCTGTTTCACACATCATGTTTAAAGTTACCAATTATGTAATGGCATTTGCGCCATTGGGCGTATTTGGTGCTATTGCAGCTGTGGTCGCCAAACAAGGGCTGGGGGTTCTCACAGGGTATTTATATCTAATTGGTACCTTTTATTTAGGACTTTTTCTCTTTGTATTTGTAGTGCTGTTCCTGATCTGTTTCTTTCTCAAGATCAAATTCTTCAAATTGTTGGGTCATATAAAAGAGCCTGTTCTGTTGGCCTTCAGCACTGCCAGTTCGGAAGCCGCCATGCCAAAAACGATAGAATCCTTAGAGCGCTTTGGTTGCGGGAACCGTATTATCAGTTTTGTTTTGCCACTTGGTTATTCTTTTAATTTAGATGGTTCTATGATGTATATGACCTTTGCAACGGTATTTATTGCCCAAGCCTATGGGATAGATATGAGCGTTACCGATCAGATAATGATGTTATTGATATTATTAATAACAAGCAAAGGAATGGCCGGAATACCGCGCGCATCCTTAGTTGTAATTGCGGGGATGCTTGATCATTTTAATATACCTGTTGCAGGATTGTTATTGCTTTTGGGCATCGACCAGATCTTAGATATGGGACGCTCTGCAACCAATGTGGTTGGTAATGCGGTAGCTACGGCTGTTATTTCCAAATGGGAAGGGGAATTGCATGTATTTAAAAAAGAGCCTGATATTGACCATGTCAAGCTGGATTAAACTTAATGAAATTATGTTTCATCATCCGACAGAGAAATCATTGTGCAGCATTTTGTAAACAGCCAGAAAATTACGATATTTGAGAAAACTTTAGACAAATGAGCACAACAGACATTTTAAGAAATAATATTATCGACAAACTTTTGACAATTTCTAATAAAGATTATCTATCGGCTCTTTATCAGTTGGTTAAAACAAGCGCTGTCGACAAAGACATTGTGGAATTATCGGAAGAGCAAATATTAATGCTTCAATTAAGTGACGAGGATATTAAAAACGGAAAGTTAATTTCTCAAACCAAATTAGACAAAGACGACTTAAAATGGCTAAAAGGACTGTAGTTTGGACTGAAACGGCAGCGAGACAAAGAAGGGAAGTTTTAAAATATTGGATAAAACATAATGGCTCAACAAATTATGCCGAAAAACTTATCAAATTAACAGCAGTTCGAATACAAGTTATTTTAAAACTTCCAGAATCATTTAAACCAACGACCTATCCTGAGACAAGAGAATCTGCAATGGGGTATTTTAGCATTTATTATAAGCTTACAAAAGATAAATTAATAATTACTGCATTTTGGGATAATCGGCAAGATCCCAAGAAACTTTTAGAAATATTGAAAAAATAAAATTCCAAGTTGACTTTATATAGCCAAGAAATAATATCTGTCTGACAGCTTTAACTAAGAAAAAACGCCTATCCATTAACATAAAATATGTTATACCTTAACCGACACGCTCAAAAATCTCACGCAAAAAAACGCCTGAAACTTAGTGTTTCTGAGTGGTCTTAGTGCATTAGTGGTGAAAAAAAATGGACATTGTAGAATTTTTAAAACAACTAACTGACCCTGAATCCATTATCCAATATGGAGGCTTGGCTTTGCTCCTGTTTGTAGTATTTGCTGAAACAGGCCTGTTGATCGGTTTTTTCCTTCCCGGTGATTCACTTATCTTCATTTCAGGAATGATCTGTGTTTCAAAACCTGAATTATTGGGCGTAAACATTTTTGTTTTAATTATTTCTTTATCCATTGCTGCTATCGTTGGAAATATGGCAGGGTACTGGTTTGGGTATAAGGTTGGCCCTCCGCTATTTAGCCGTAAAGATTCCCTGATCTTCAAAAAAAGATACCTGACCATCACTCAAAACTTTTACAATAAAAATGGGGGCAAAACGCTTATTTTAGGCCGTTTCCTTCCTATCATCCGCACTTTTGCTCCTATTTTGGCCGGGGTAATACGTATTGATTTTAAAAAATTTATGGTGTATAATGTGGTAGGCGCTATTGCCTGGATAGGCTTACTGGCAAGTGTTGGCTATTATTTAGGCACCTATGAATGGGTTCAAAAAAACATAGGCTATATTGTTATCGGGCTTATTGTTATTACACTGATCCCGCTGATCACCACCTATCTCAAAGAAAAAAAGCGTAAACACCCCTCATTAAAATAGTAATCCCCGTTAATCGCTAAAAAACAACCGTTTAATAATTAATGACCGCACCTTACAATATTATTATTTAGGTTTGCGTTCGACAAAGGTGATTTTTACCAAATCATTAAGTTTTACGATAAATTTTTACTTTCAAAATAGATTTAGTAAGTTTGGAGCCTTGTTTAAAAAAAACAGATAAAAAGCATTATAATTTTTTTCAATTTAGAATAAACTAAACCTTAAAATTTAAACCTTAAAATTAACAGAAATGAGCAAACCAAATTCATCTAACGCATTCAAATCTTTATTTGCGTCATTAGCTATTGTAGTATGTATTGTAATTGGGGTAATAATTTATAAGTTTATCCTTGGAAATGCTTCACACTTTGATGCAGAAGGCCATCCAAAAGCAGGTGATTACCTGGGAATGATGTATCAGGGTGGAATAATTGTACCAATTCTAATGGCAATTTTCTTAATTATTGTTACGTTTTCAATAGAGCGTTTGATGACCATTGCCCGTGCAAAAGGAAAGGGTAATGTTGAGTCGTTTATCCGTAATATTAAATCATTAGTAGCTGCTGAAAAATTTGATGATGCAATTGCTGCTTGTGATCAACAACAAGGATCTCTTGCAAACGTTGTACGTGCAGGAGTTGAAAAATTAAAAAGCATTCAATCTGATGCATCTTTAGATAAAGAAAGCAAAGTGGCTGCTATCCAAAAAGAAATTGAAGAGGCTACTGCATTAGAGTTACCAATGCTATCTAAAAACTTATCTGTTATTTCTACTTGTGCTACCATTGCAACTCTTTGGGGACTGATTGGAACCGTATTAGGTATGATCCGTTCATTTGCTGCAATGTCGCAAGCTGGTGCTCCTGATACTACTGCACTTGCAACAGGTATTTCTGAAGCACTTATCAATACAGCACTTGGTATTGGTGGTTCTGTTATCGGTATTATTATGTATAACTACTTTACTAATAAAATTGACTCTATTACTTTTAGTATGGACGAAGCAGGATTTACAATCGTACAATCTGTTAGCGCCCACAAATAAAAAGCGGTTACTAATAACGAATAGAAACGAATTTACGAAACCGGGGGTGCTACTTTTAACACTTTGTTTCGTAAATTAATAATCATTCGTTTATCCGTAACCAATAATTAATTGAAACTTACAGATAAACTTAAATACGTAAAAAGACATGCCTAAAATTAAAATGCCTAAAAGCAATCCTTCGCTTGATATGACCCCGATGGTGGATTTGGCTTTTCTTTTGGTTACTTTCTTTATGCTTACCGCTTCTTCAAAAGTTTCTGAACCGGTTGTTGTTGATACACCTTCGTCTACTTCGGATAAACTATTGCCCCAAAACGTAATAATGGTAACGGTTGACGATAAAGGTAAAGCCTATTATAATATTAATAATTATGATGTGCGTATCAAAACCCTTGAAAAAATGGGTGCTCAATACAAGGTTGATTTTACAAAAAAAGAAAAAGAGCAATTTGCTAAAATGACCAGTTTTGGTGTGCCTATCGAAACCCTGAAACAGTATCTTAATATGGAGGAAAGTGAACGTTTAAAGGTGAAATCCCCGGGTATCCCTTTAGATTCTTTACACAATCAATTAGGTGACTGGATCCAGTTTGGCAGGATAGAAGCAGCAAAACAAGCAAAAACACAGAAAGAAAAAGCGGAATCACTGGGGCGTGAGTTTAAATACGAACCAATCAGATTCGCTATCAAAGCAGATGGAAAAGCTAACTATATCAGCGTAAAAGACGTGATCAAAGTATTTACTGATAAAGATATCTACAGATTCAACCTTATTACCAACCTTGAAAAAGGAGACGAATAAAAAAAATTAATCCTAATTTATGGAAAATGTATTTTAAATGCATCTTTCATTTGTAAGAGGATAAAATTAACAGCTAATTAATTTTAAAAAATGGCAGAAGTAAATACAGGTGATGGCGGTGGCCATGGCAAACATGATAAGAAACGCGCCAAAAAATCATCTACCAAAATAGATATGACGCCAATGGTGGATTTGGCATTCCTTCTTCTTACATTCTTTATCCTTACTTCTACATTTAGTAAGCCTAAAGCAATGGAGATAAATTTTCCTGCGGATAATAAAGATCCTAAGCTGAATCAAAAGGTAAAAAATGCAATCACCTTTATCATGACAAAAGATAATGGTATTTATTATTACAACGGGGAATTTTATCCGCCAAATAATAAAGACGCGGCACCACCAACAGTTTTAACTAAAACAGATTTTTCGAAAGATGGTTTGCACAAACTCCTGTTGGATCGTTACAAACCAACATTAGAAGCAATTACTGTTCTGGAGGAAAAATATAAAAGAAAAGAAATTGCCGACACCACCTTAAAGAGGTTAGTAAATTTAGAAAAAGGGCATAAAGATGCACTTACAGTGCTTATTAAGGCAGATGATAAAGCAATTTACAAAAACATAATTGATCTGATAGATGAGTTAAACGTTTGTTTAGTTGGTAAATATGCTGTTGTGGATGTGATGCCCACAGAATTAGAATTGTTAAACGCTACAAACAAATAATATTATGGCTGAAAATGCATTATTAAATGATTGGACAAGCGCAATAGCTGAAGGTCGTAATGAACTTGTTTTTGAGGGTAAAAATAAAAATTACGGAGCATATGACTTGCGTAAAAAATATAACCGCACAGTAAATCTTGCGCTTCTCATTACAGGCTTATCCTTTATATTTATTGTGAGCTTCCCTATGATCCTTGATTGGATACAACAACAAACCGAAGAGCTTGTTGTGCCTGTTGACAATACGGTTGTTGATCTAACAGCACCACCTCCAATTGATGAGGCGGAGCCACCACCACCACCACCACCGCCACCACCGGTAATGGAAACCGTTAAATTTACTCCACCCGTAGTAACGGATGATGAAGTAATTGATGAACCACCACCATTACAAACAGAGGAAACACCTCAGATCAGCACCGAAACACAAGAAGGTACCGGTGATGATATCATTATTATCCCTGATGAAGGAACAGGTATTGTAGCTCCTGTAAAGGAGGAAATATTTACCATTGTTGAACAGATGCCTTCCTTCCCGGGAGGAGATGCTGCAATGATGAAATGGATAAGAGATAAAATAGAAGCTATCGGATATCCGCAGATGGAAAAAGAAGCAGGTATTTCAGGTACCTGCTACGTTACTTTCGTAATTGATAAGGATGGTAATGTGGTGGATTCGAAAATATTAAGAGGCGTTTCCGGTGGTCCGGGTTATGATAAAGTTGCTCTAACTGTGGTTAAAGCAATGCCAAAATGGGCTGCTGGAAAGCAGAATGGCCGTTCGGTATCGGTACAATACAACTTGCCAATTAAATTTACTATAAGATAACGTTTCTTAAAAAATTCTAAATTTTAAAAACTCTAAATTCTAAATCTAACATTCGGTTTAAAATTTAGAGTTTTTAAATTATACCCCCATACCGTGCTTCCTGAAAGTAATCCATTAATAAATAAAATACGCTATTACTTGAGTTATATAATGGTAGCGCTATATATTGGTATTGGCTTACTTTTTTTATTTACGGATATTGCCATTCAAACTTTTCCAGTTTACCGGGAAGCCGTTGGAGGTTTATTGATTTTTTATGCTGCTTTCAGGTTGTATTTGATCATTAAAAAAAAGGTATGAATCTTTGGCTGACAATATCATTAAATTAAGGTGCCCTCTCAAATATTTCGACAGGTTGCTCAACATGCTTGCGTGCAGCTGAGTGTATGACAAATTGCACAAATACATAAATTTTATTTCGCCCCTCTGGGGCTTAGAAACATTATGGGGCTTGTTTTCTACCAAGATTATGCCCCTCTGGGGCAATATCATTAAGTTAAGAAGCCATCTCATATATTTCGACAGGCTCAATATGATCAGCGCACGGTCAGTCTGAGTCCCGCAATACTGCGGGAACCTTGGGCGGACGTTCCTGTTAGAAAAGTCCTTAAATAATGACATTGCCCCTCTGGGGCAATATTTAGCTCCGTTAGGAGCGTAATCTTGGTAGAAACAAAGCTCATAAAACACTATAAGCTCCGTAGGAGCGAAATATAATACAATTCAATTTGTAATACACCCGCTCTGCCTATGCACCACCTTGGAATAATTTTATTAATTACATTTGCCTCCGTTTTAAACTTAACAGGACAAACATCGATGAAAAACCCCTCAACAGTACCAGTGGAAAGCAAAACAGTTGTGTTTATTCATGGCTTATTTCAAAACCCGGAAAGCTGGAATGAATGGAAAAAATATTTTGAGGCAAAAGGTTATGCGTGTTATACGCCTGCATACCCATACCACGATGGCAATCCTGCAGACCTGCGTAATACAATTAACCCAAAGCTTGGTGAACTCACCTTCGGACAAGTAATTGATAGTTTGGCAAGCTTTATTGATAAGCTGCCTGAAAAACCAATCTTGATCGGACACTCCATGGGTGGACTTGCTGTTCAAAGGCTTATTTCGATGAATAAGGGCGTTATGGGGGTCTGTATTGATGCTGCGCCCCCAAAAGGTGTTTTTAGCTTTAAATGGAGCTTTTTGAAAGCGAATTTACCAACTGTTAATCCATTTAAAGGGAATTCGGTTTGCCTTCCGGATGTAAAATGGTTTCATTATGCTTTTTGTAATACAATGACGATGGAACAAACCGAAATTGAATTCAACAAATTTGTTGTTCCCGAAAGCCGCAATATACCCAGGAGCAGCACTAAGGCGGATGGGTATATTGATTTCAAAAAACCACACAGCCCATTACTTTTTATTGCCGGTGAAAAGGATCATATTATCCCATCGTCACTGAACAAGAAGAATTTTAATGCCTACAAAGACGTTAATAGCAAAAGGGATTTCAAGGAATTTGCCGGAAGAACGCACTATATCTGCGGACAGGAGAACTGGCAGGAAGTGGCGGATTATATTCTTGGTTGGGTAAAGAGGAAATAAAAACTATACGAGAAACAGCTAATGGTATACCGCAAATGTCATTCCGACCTTGTGGAGGAATCTTGTTGGTTGGTTTATAGAAAGTATGTTCATTGGAGTATTAAATAAAAAGATCCCTCGACTCCGCTCGGGATGACCCCATAATTATATTAATCATCTTCCTAGAGGTTTAATATGAGCCTAAATAAAAAAAGGTGTTCTTCAATTGAAGAACACCTTTTTTATATTAAACCCTAGGGTAAAAGAAGAGTCTTAAAAAGCTTTTCTCGGACGTTTTTCACGTGAAAAATTACTTTTTCTTTCTCCTGATTCACTGGATGTTTTTCTAACAGAACCACCTTTATCAGAACGGTCGCTATAGCTTTTGCGTTCACCGGAAGAATTTCCGCTATCGCTTGTTCTTTTAGCGTAACCTCCTCTGTCGGAACGATCGCTGTATGTTTTACGCTCACCAGATCCAGAACCAGAACCATAGCTCTTACGTTCACCAGATCCGCTTCCGCTTCTTGATGAATAACCACCTCTGTCGCCACCTCTGCTATCGGAACGATTTCCGTAGCTTTTGCGTTCGCCATAGCCATTGCTTCCACCATTACCACCACCGAACGAACGTTTTTCAACACCGCTATCTCCGCGGGATTCAATACGTACATTACGATTGTTGTATTGTATGTTTTTAAATGTACCGGAGATGATCTCAGCAGCTTCTGTTTTTACTTCAACAAAAGAAAAACTACTTTTTACATCAATGTTTACAATAAGATTTGTAGCAACACCTGAAACTTCGCTGATGTATTCTTTCATGGTAGAGCTATCCAAATTATCCAGTTCACCTAAGTTGATGAATAGTTTAGTGATTCCATTTACAGAAACGCTTGGACGATCTCTTCCTGTTGAAACATTCAAATCAGGCGCATTTTTATAATAATCTAAAAAGCGGTTGAACTCAGTGGAAACAAAACGTTTGATGATGTCTTCTCTGGTCAGGTCTTTTAATTCGTCATAAATTTTAGGCAAATATGTTTCAATTGCTTTTTCATTTACTTCCACTTCGTGAATTTTTTTCACTAAGCTGAAAAGCTGTGTTTCGCATGCTTGAAAGCCTGTTGGAACAGTAGCTTGAGTAAATTTGGTTTTGATCAAACGCTCAATTATTCTGATCTTTCCAACTTCTTTCATATTAATGATAGCGATAGAAACACCTTTTTTACCGGCACGGGCAGTACGTCCACTACGGTGCGTGTAATTTTCAATTTCGTCAGGTAATGCATAGTTGATAACGTGCGTTACGTCCTGAACATCAATACCACGAGCTGCGACATCTGTTGCGATCAACATTTGCAATGAACGGCTACGGTAGCGTTTCATAACATGGTCGCGTTGTGATTGTGAAAGATCACCGTGCAATGCATCTGCATTGTAACCATCTTTAATTAATTTATCAGCAATTTCCTGTGTTTCAATACGGGTACGGCAAAATACAATTGCAAAAATATCGGGATTAGAATCTGCAATACGTTTAAGCGCAGGGTATTTATCACGAGCCTGAACTACATAATAAACGTGTTCGATATTTTCGTTACCTGAATTTTTTGTTCCTGCAGTAATTTCAACAGGAGTGGTCATATAATTTTTAGAAATACGCAATACTTCATCAGGCATAGTAGCTGAAAACAACCATGTGTTTTTTTCCTGTGGCGTTTGAGAAAGAATGGTATCTAAGTCTTCTTTAAAGCCCATGTTCAACATTTCATCTGCTTCATCAAGCACTGCATAACGTACGTTGCTTAAGTTAACACGTCTGCGGTCGATCATATCATTCATACGACCCGGAGTTGCAACAACTATTTGTGCACCTTTTTTAATGTCGCGTGATTGATTATCAATACTTGCACCACCATAAACAGCAACAATGTTTGCACCATCAATGTATTTGGTATAACTCTGTAAATCACGGGTTATTTGCATACACAACTCACGTGTAGGACAAAGGATCACAGCTTGTGTATCGCGGGAAGCGAAATCAATTAAGGAAATTAATGGCAAACCAAAGGCTGCTGTTTTTCCTGTACCTGTTTGTGCTAACGCTACAAGGTCGGTATTACCTGTTAATAATGCAGGAATTACTTTTTCCTGGATTGGGGTTGGGCTTTCAAAACCCAATTCTGTTACAGCTTTAACAATAGCATTGTTAAGCCCTAACGCTTCAAATTTGTTCATTGATGATTTATTAAGTTTATAATTACTTTAATCAACTTGTAGGAAAATGAGTTGAATTTTACAAAAGTAACTCTTCTTGGTACCAGGCTCGCGTGGCCTCTCTTAGGTACTCATAACAGGTAAGAAACTGTTGTTTAATTCGCCTAGCAAAAATTCCTTTTTGACTAAAACTGTGGCAAAGATACTGTTAATTTCCGGATTGGCAAGGGTTTGGTAAAATTATTATTTTTCAAGGCATTGTGCAAGTAGTTTATTGGGGAGTGTAGGCGTTTGGAAAAGGCCACAAACAGGGCGTACCGCATGTAGTGTGTTCCTATTTTTGAAGGATCTTGCTTTTATTAATGATCTTGCCCTGAGATTGACAAGATCCCTCTCCCTGGAAAAACGGGGATCGGGGTGACATTGTAAATAAAAATTGGGGCTTCCAATCTAATAGACTTTATATAAATTAAACGTTATGGAAATCAGCCGCAATTCTCGACAAGCTCGAAATGACCACGCGCGCGGTCATCCTATGTTTGTTCTTTGAAAGGATATTTGTGTTTTTTGTAAATTTAGAA
>JAZJZM010000002.1:0-120771 GCA_040389865.1 Bacteroidota bacterium
ACCCTGATAAACTTGATAAGATTGAATACTTTAAAGGTTTCGGACAGTAGTGATTGCAAATCCCTTCCAGCGGGAGGTAGATCACATGATTGCCTTTGCATCAATTCGGAATTATGGATCACCAGAGCTAAATTTTAATATTTTATTTATGGGTAAACGATTAAAAATATTATTTTTTTACGCTTTTTTTACACTACGTTTTACTTCCGCAATTATTGCGCAGGGGGAAGCCAACATTTGGTATTTTGGTATTAATGCAGGACTTGATTTTAACACCGATCCCCCTACAGCACTTACCGATGGCGTACTGAGTACTTCAGAGGGTTGCGCATCTGTGGCTGACAAAAATGGCGCATTGGTATTTTATACGGACGGTATAACTGTCTGGAATAAAAATCATGTGGCAATGCCCAATGGAACAGGCTTGCTTGGTAATCCTTCGGCAACTCAATCGGCAATTATAGTTCCTTACCCGGGTACCTATAATTACGGAAGCAAGCGTTTTGATAAATATTATATAGTTACAGTTGAATATGTTGGAGGCCCAAATGGTGTGCGGTATTCTGAAGTAGATATGACATTGAATGGAGGGCTGGGGAGCGTAACAGCAGTAAAAAACATACACCTGTATGGTACTACTACAACAGAAAAAATATGTGTTGCACAACATTCTAATAACTGTGATTTTTGGGTAATAGGAAAGCCTGTAGGGACCCCCGATTATTATGCTTATGCTATAACATCTGCCGGTTTTAATATTACACCTGTTATCAGCTCTGTTGGGCCAGCGATGGATGCGCATTTAGGCTCATTAAAATCATCACCTGATAGCAAAATTGTTACAGCAACTCATGGCTCGGTGCCTAATGGTATACATGTGTATGATTTTAACAATACCACAGGCGTTTTGACAACTAAGTTTTCGGATTCCTCGCCAGGGGGGTATTCATACAGTCAGGAATTTTCGCCAGATAATAAAATACTCTATTACTCTTTATTAAACAACCCAAACATTTATCAGTACGATTTAACAGTTGCAAATAATGCAGCGTTTGTGGCATCCCGACAGATCATCGGAACTACTGCTAACCCAATAGGTTATCAAATGTGTGCCTTGCAGATTGCTGCCAATGGTAAAATATACGCTGCTTTGCAAGGTCAAACATCCTTAAGCGTAATTAATAGTCCGAATACATTGGGTCCCGGCTGCGGATATGTGGATATGCAACAAAATTTAGGTGGGCGATCATCCACGTTAGGCTTGCCGGCCATTGTTACCAGCCTGATACGGCCGGTAAATAAAATTGTTGCAAGCGACAGTTGTGTAAAACAATTTGTGCAGTTCGGATTGCTGGATACAGCCAAAATAATAAGTTATGATTGGCGGTTTGCATTACTTACAACTCCCAATGTATTGATCGGAACAGCTTCTGTTTACAATCCGGTTATGCAGTTTAATAGTACAGCAGATTACCTGATAACTGCTATTAATCACTATGCCTGTTACACAGATACTATTTTAGATACACTCAGCATATTGCCTCTGCCGGGTATTTCTCTCGATTCTACTAATGTAAGTTGCTTTGGCCTGAATGATGGAGCAATAACTGCTGCAGGTTCGGGCACAACAGCTCCTTATACATATGCATGGAGCAATACATCTACTACAGCAGTAATAACAGGTTTGGCCCCGATAAAGTATATAGTAACAGTAAGCGATGTAAAGGGCTGCGCATCGCAAGACAGCATTGTAATCGCAAGTCCTGCAGCTGCACTGGGTATTGACAATGTTTTTATTGATCACGTTAAATGTTTTGGAGATGCGACCGGAGATGCCACTATTATTGCCATAGGAGGCACACCGCCTTATTCTTATAGTTGGAACACCACACCTGTTCAAACCACGCAACAAGCCACAGGACTTATTCAAGGCAGTTATACCTGTACGGTAACCGATTCGAATTTATGCACGGTTACTCAAAATGTTATAATAACAGAACCAACCAAACTGATAACAAATATTACAAATTTCCTTTCTATCTGCCAGGGAGGCAGCGGCAGCTTAAACTCAACAAATACAGGTGGAACGGGCTCTTATAATTATACTTGGCAACCGGGAGGCTTAACCACTCAGAACATAACTTTTTCTCCAACCATTACTGCAAATTATGTTTTAACCGTAAAGGATCAAAATAATTGCATTGCAAAAGACAGCAGTATTGTTTATGTAAATCCTAATCCTGTGGTGAACTTTGGAGCACCTGCCGTCTGTGTTGGGCTTACCTCCGTATTTACAGATAGTACCACTATTACCAGCGGTACTATTGATACTTACACCTGGACTTTCGGACAGGGAACTGCGGGTTCAATTTTACAAAACCCTACGTATTTGTATCCCCTTTGCAATGCCTATACTGTAAGCCTTACAGCAATATCTGATAGCGGATGTATTTCTTCTAATACCAAACCGTTAAACGTGTACTGTCTTCCTCTAGCAGGATTTACTGTTAATAATGTTTGTGATTACCAACAAGCTGCGTTTCAAAACACTTCCACTGGTGCTTCTGTTTACAGTTGGGATTTTGATCATAACACGGGAATTGATGATACATCGTTTTCGCCAACACACACCTACTCTCCGGGCAGCTATGATATACAATTAATGGCTGTTACACAACATGGATGCAAAGATAGTACGCTTCATACAATTGATGTTTATGCTAAGCCCCTTGCAGCTTTTAAAGCTGATAGTGTCTGTTTAAGTACTCTTACTCAATTTACAAATCTTTCAACTGTTGCTGTTCCGGATAATATTACCATTTGGCAATGGGATTTTGATTACAATACCGGTATTGATGCCAGCACTCAGAGCCCCGGTAAATTATATACGCAGGCAGGGATTCATTCTGTTTTCCTGAAAGTGATTACCGATAATGGGTGTACGGATACGGTCGTTAAAAATGTTATCGTTTACCCTCCGCCTGATGCACAGTTTTCTACTGCAAATGTTTGTGATGGAAATACTGTTCAGTTTACCGATATTTCTACTATCCCAAGTGCCAATCTGATTGATTCATGGACATGGGACTTTGGTGATAGCAGTTCATTCAATGCAAATCAAAACACTTCTCATCTTTATGCTTCTGCAGGTTCTTATACTGTTGAGCTAATTGTTGTTTCTAACTTCGGATGTAAGGATTCTATTGTTAAAATTATAACCGTTAATCCAAATCCGATAGTACGTTTTGATGGCTATGATACAATAGGCTGTGAACCATTGTGTGTATTATTTCTAAATTTCTCATATAGTACAACGGGCAGTATCGACCAATGGTTGTGGACACTTGGCGATGGAAGCTTTGCCACCGAGGCGCAGGATCTATTCCATTGTTACGGTACTGAATCTATATTTTTACCTGAACGTTTCAATGTTACGCTAACAGCCACTTCCGATAGTGGATGCGTTAGTACTCGTACTAAAAATAATTACATTACTGTTCATCCCGCCCCCAATGCGAGTTTCACAGTTGCTCCCCCAACAACAACGATTACGAACCCGGTTATTTCAATTACAGATCTAACGACAGGAGCAGATCATTGGAATTGGAATTTTGGCGATGGTTCAGATACGTCTTCTGTCTTAAACCCTGCTCCTTTTACTTACGCAGATACAGGCACATACATAATTACACTGATCACATCCACTCTATACAATTGTATCGATACGGCCTATCAAACTGTAATTATTGAACCCGACTTTTTATTGTATATCCCTAACGCATTCACACCAGATGGAGATGGTATAAATGATAGCTTTTCAGGCAGAGGCATTTTTATAAAAAAATACACCATGACTATTTTTGATCGTTGGGGTAATTTAATTTACAAAACCGATGATATTAACAAACCTTGGGATGGAAAAGCAAATTATGGTGGCGAAATCGCGCAGGCCGAAGTATATGTTTATATTGTAGAAGCTGTTGATCTAAAAGATAGGAAACATAAGTATAAAGGGGTTGTGACCTTGTTGAGGTAATGTGTAAAAGGGTTTTATTTGCACTAATGGAAGTAAGTTAATAAGGTAACAACCTATTAAAATAAACTAAAATTTCCCGCTTACTCTTACTATTTTACCGTTAAACAATTAAATACTCCCTTTTACTCATTGTTGTATTTAGCGTCTTATTTTCTATCATAACATTGTACAAGAAATAGTGTGAATATTCAAGAAAATAGCATCAAAGAACAAACTGTAAATATTTAACAAAATGAAAAAATTAATCATACTAACAATTGTTGCTTTATACGCAGACATTTTAAATGCCCAATGGTATCAAACAACTCAGAATAGTGAATCTATAAGTTGTCTTGTTGGAAGTGGTTCAAGCATTTTTGCCGGGGCTTATGGAAATGTATTTTTATCAACCAATAATGGCGGACTTTGGACTGCGGTAAATATGGGTTTGCAAAATCGTTATATTAATTCATTAGTGATAAGCGGAACAAATATTTTTGCAGGGACTGACAGCGGAGGTGTGTTTTTATCAACTAACAACGGAGGACTTTGGACACCGGCAAATATTGGTTTGACAAATCACCCTGTCTATACATTTGCCATAAGCGGAACAAACATTTTTGCAGGGACCGTTGGAGGTGGAGTGTTTTTATCAACGAACAGCGGAGGACTTTGGACAGCGATTAATAATGGCTTAACAAATCTTGATGTCTATTCTTTAGTGTTAAATGGAACAAATATTTTTGCCGCCACTAATGCCGGAGTGTTTTTATCAACCAACAACGGAGGGCTTTGGACTGCGGTTAATAATGGTTTAACAAGTTTAATAATGAGTTCATTAGCCATTAGCGTATCCAACATTTTTGCTGGAACTTTTGGAGGTGGCATATTTTTATCAACCAGCAATGGAAACACTTGGACCGCAATAAATAATGGTTTGCCGTCAAATACTTCGGTTCGTTCATTTGCATTAAATGGAACAAACATTTTCGCAGAAACTTACCATGATGGTGTATTTTTATCAACCAACAATGGAGGGCTTTGGACAGCAATCAATGCTGGTTTGCCGGGTGCTGACCTGTTTTCCTTAGGAATAAATGCAACTAATATTTTTGCCACAGTTAATCTTGGCAGTGGTAATCCAGATTATATAATTTATACGCGCCCCTTATCCGAGTTAACAGGCATTGAGGAGAAAAACAGCAATAGTCATTTTGCACTATATCCCAACCCAACAACTGGTAAGCTTAGAGTGGAAAGTGCTGAATTGAAAGTTAAGAGTTTGGAAGTCTACAATGTGCTTGGAGAAAAAGTGTTTCAATCTTCAAATCTTAATCAACAAACATCAATTGAAATAGATCTTTCCCCTTCGGCAAAAGGGATTTATTTTTTGAAAATTTATGACGGAAAAAAAATTTATGATAAGAAAATAGTTGTTCAGTAACAAATATGAATGTTGTTTTTTTCGAACATCAAGCGGTCAGAATTTGTAAATGTAAAGACACAATTGGTATTTATTCTTCTATCGCTTGCACACCCGGCAAATTCCCACTTTCAATGTATTCAAGTAATGCTCCACCACCGGTAGATACATAACTAACTTCTTTTACGAGGTTATATTTATTGATGGCTGCAACGGAATCGCCACCGCCAATTAAAGAATAAGCTCCTTTTTTTGTTGCCACAACAATGGCTTCAGCAATGGCTTTGGTGCCATGCTCAAAATTGTCCATTTCAAAAACACCCATTGGGCCGTTCCACAAAATAGTTTTTGAATTGTAAATTACTTCAGCAAATATTTTTTCTGATTCCGGGCCAATATCTAAACCCATAAAGCCATCAGGTATAGCTTTGATATCAACAGTTTGTTTGTTTGCATCGTTTGAAAAAGCAGAAGCTGCAATAGTATCAACAGGAATAAAAATGTTTACACCTTTTGCTTTTGCATCTTTTATTATTTTTAAAGCAATGTCCAGCTTATCTTCTTCCACTAAGGAGCTACCCACTTTTCCGCCCTGAGCTTTAATAAATGTATAGGCCATTCCGCCACCGATAATAAGATTATCAATTTTATCGAGCAGCTTATCAATAATTAAAATTTTACCGGAAACCTTTGCACCACCCATAATAGCGGTAAATGGTTTCTCGGATTTGTTTAATACCTTATTGATGTTTGCGATTTCGTTGGCCATTACATAACCGAACACTTTATCGTTAGGAAAAAACTTTGCAATAATAGTAGTAGAGGCGTGTGCACGGTGTGCTGTGCCAAAAGCATCATTAACAAATACATCGCCCAAGGAAGCCAGTTCCTGAGCAAAGGATTCGGTACCAGCTGTTTCTTGTTTATAAAAACGAAGGTTTTCTAATAAAAGAACTTCACCTGCTTTAAGGTCTTTTGCCATGGATTTGGCTTCTGCACCAATACAATCAGGGGCAAATGATACAGTAGTGTTTAATAATTTACTTAAATGAGGTACAATGTGTTTTAATGAAAATTTTTCTTCAGGACCCTCTTTAGGCCTTCCTAAATGCGACATTAAAATAACAGCACCACCATCATTCAGGATCTTTTTTATGGTAAGGGTAGCAGCGCTTATTCTGGTGTCATCAGTTATGTTGTATTGAGCATCAAGCGGCACATTAAAATCAACACGTACTACAGCCTTTTTTTTCTTGAAATTATAATTATCAATTGTTTTCATACTAAAAAAAGATTAAATTGATTTTTAAAAAAGATTACACCGATAAGGGTTTTACATTCAACAAATTTTTCTTGTAATTTTCCATCTGTGAAATCATTTAAAAAAAATCTGTGTAATCTCGTTCAATAATTTATTACTTTACTAAAGCATCTACTGTTGAATGTTTTTTCATGTAAGTGCCCGCCATATCAACCATATCAGAAGAACCGATAAATAAGGGAGTGCGTTGGTGAAGCTCTTTAATATCCAGTTCCATGATTCTGTTGAATCCATCAGTGGCTTTACCTCCGGCTTGTTCAACAATAAAAGCCAAAGGATTACATTCATATAATAAACGTAATTTCCCTTTTGGTGATTTTGCAGTAGTTGGATAAATATAAACACCACCTGTGATCAGGTTACGGTGAATATCAGCAACACCGGATCCAATATAACGAGATGAAAAAGGACGATTTGTTGCATCATCTTCTTCCTGGCAATATTTCAAATATTTTTTTACACCATCAGGGAAATGAACATAGTTGCCCTCATTGATAGAGTAAGTTGTTGCGGTTTTAGGGGTTTGCATATTAGGATGTGACAAACAAAATTCTCCGATAGAAGGATCTAACGTAAAGCCATTAACTCCTTTACCTGTGGTATATACCATCATGCAGGAAGAACCATAAATTACATAGCCGGCAGCTACCTGCTCAGTGCCACGTTGAAAAAAGTCTTCGTTTGTTCCGGGGCCTGTAAGTGATGTTCTGCGATAGATCGAAAAAATGGTACCTACGGAAACATTCACATCAATATTGGATGAACCATCCAAAGGATCCATAGCTACCACATATTTTGCATTTTTCGACATTTCATTGTTTATAATAATGATGTCTTCATTTTCTTCAGAAGCAATAGCGCAACATTCGCCACCTACGCTTAATGCGGCAATAAATTGTTCGTTTGCAAATACATCCAGTTTTTTTACATTTTCGCCCTGAATATTTATTTCACCGGCATCTCCTAATATATCAGCTAATCCGGCTTTGTTTACTTCACGGTTCACAATTTTTGAGGCAATTCCAATATCACGTAAAAGCCTTGATAATTCACCTTTAGAGAAGGGGAAGTCAGCCTGTTTTTCAATTATAAATTGTCCTAATGTTTTTACCCTGCTCATTGTTTTATATGTTTGAATTTACGCAAATATCGTATTATTTTTGCGATAACGGAAATGATAATTGTCACATAGTCCTTCAAAGATTTAAATATCTTTGCTAATGAATTGATAAAGGCAATACACGGGTTATTTACCTCATATGAACCTGCCGGAAAGCCCTATCCATTTGAAAAGGAGAGGCGTTGAGGTGCAAAATAATATTTATGTATGACCATTTCGGTAAGAAAAGGACTTAAATCCGACCTGTCAGCGGCTTTGGATTTAATAAAGGAGTTGGCTTTATATGAAAATGCTCCTGACGAAGTAATTGTTACCATTGAAGACATGGAACGTGATGGGTTTGGCGAAAATCCTATTTTTAATTTTTTTGTTGCTGAGCTGGATGGAAAAATTGTGGGCATTGCACTTTATTATGTGAAATATTCTACCTGGAAAGGCAAATGTATTTTTCTCGAAGATATAATTGTAACGGAACAGTACAGAAAACATGGTATTGGAAAAAAACTGTTTGATGAGGTGGTAAAGGTTTCGAAAGGACTGAATGTTGAGAGATTGGAATGGCAGGTATTGGACTGGAATGAGCCGGCAATAAGGTTTTACGAAAAAATAAATTCAAACTTAGATAAAGAATGGATCAATTGTAAGTTGACCAAGGAACAAATGCTGAAATACCAGTAGGCAATTGATACAATTGAACAATTTTGCAATTTTACAGTAGGCAAATGATACAATCGGAGAATTTTACTTAGGCAATTAAAAAACAAGAAATTAAATATGTTGGAACAATAATTGATTTTTCTTCAAAAGATGTCAATAAAAAAATAGAGATTAAATTTTGTAATTACCAGGTATAAAATTGCCTACTGCAAAATTGAAGAATTGTAAAATTAATTTTATGAAAGTATTTAAATTCGGGGGAGCATCGGTTAAAGATGCGGAAGCTGTAAAAAATGTTGCAACTATTTTAAAACAATATCCTGACCAAAACATTGTGGTTGTATTGTCGGCAATGGGTAAAACAACCAATGCGTTGGAACGGTTAACCAATGCGTATTTTTTTTCGGAGGAAAATAAAACGGGCGAAATAGAAAATGCCGCTGCGGTTTTAGAAGAAATAAAAAAGTATCATTTTGATATTATAGAACAATTGTTTTCCGATAAAAACCATTCGATATACAATGAAATTAATAATGCATTTGTTGAATTGGATTGGGCCATTGAAGAAGCCCCTTCTCACAGTTATGACCACGAATATGATCAGATCGTAAGCATCGGTGAAATTGTTTCTACAAAAATTGTAAATGCATACCTGAATCAAGCCGGTATTAAAAGTAAATGGCAGGATGTAAGGGATTTTATTCAAACCGATAATACCTACCGCGAAGGCAATGTGGATTGGGAACTTACCCAACGTCTCTCTCAAAGTCTCGCCACAAGCGAAGGAATCACAGTAACCCAAGGATTCATTGGTGGTACTTCCGAAAATTTCACTACCACATTAGGTCGTGAAGGTTCTGATTATACCGCTGCTATTATAGCATTTACAAGCAATGCAGAGAGTGTTACTATTTGGAAAGATGTACCCGGGGTTTTAAATGCAGATCCTAAATGGTTTGCTGAAACAAAAAAAATTGAACATCTTTCTTATCACGATGCAATTGAATTAGCTTATTATGGGGCTACCGTTATTCATCCCAAAACGATAAAACCACTACAAAATAAAAAGATCCCCTTGTATGTAAAATCATTTTTGAATCCTGGTGATGCTGGTACCATCATCAATGAAGATCAATCCTCACTGCCCTTGCCTTGCTTTATATTTAAGGTAAACCAGGTGCTGGTCTCTATTTCGCCAAAGGATTTTTCGTTCATTGTAGAAGAAAATTTCAGTGCTATTTATAAATTGTTTGCCGAAAAACAAGTGAAAATAAATATGATGCAAAATTCGGCCATCAGCTTTTCGGTTTGTATAGATAATGATGCTCATAAATTACCTGATCTGATAAAAACGCTTCAAAAAGACTATCGTGTTTTGTATAACGAAAACCTGGAATTAATAACGATACGTTATTACGACCAAGCAACTATTGACAGAGTAACGAGCGATAAAAAAGTGTTATTAGAAGTAAAGAGCAGATATACCGTTCAATTGGTTGCACAAACCAATGATTAAAATCAAAAAGAATAATGCTCTTTTATTCCTATTTTTGGTTGCCCAAGTATTAGACTTTATATATTTAAAATACATTGGAATGTTAACAACGAAATTGAGGGTTAAAATGCTTACACACAATTTTCTCGACAAGCTCGAAATGACCGCGCGCATGGTCATTTCGAGCTTGTCGAGGATTGCGGCTGATTACCATAATGATTTAACTTTTATAAATTAAAATACCGAAAAAATTATATTTTTTATGGATAAAATTAAAAAATTGCTTGTTGCAAATCGTGGAGAAATAGCCATTAGAGTATTAAGGGCTGCTTCCGAATTAAAAATAAAAACAGTTGCAATATATACTTATGAGGACAGATATTCCTTACATCGCTATAAGGCGGACGAATCCTATATCATCGGTAAAGAGAACGAGCCTTTAAAACCTTATTTGGATATAGAAGAAATTATTCGTGTTGCAAAAAGAGAAGGTATCGATATGATCCATCCGGGTTATGGTTTTTTATCGGAGAATGTAACATTTGCAAAACGCTGTCGTGAAGAGGGAATTGTTTTTGTGGGGCCCGACCCCGAAATCATGGAACAATTGGGGGATAAGATCGCAGCAAAAAAAGTTGCTATAGAAGCAGGTGTTCCTATTATTGAAGACAGTAAACAAGATCTTATTACAGCTGAGATCGCTTTGGCGGAAGCAAAAAAAATTGGTTTCCCGGTAATGCTAAAGGCTGCGTCAGGTGGTGGAGGTAGAGGGATGCGCATCATCCGGAAAGAAGAAGACCTCGAAAAATCATATAATGAAGCAAGGCGCGAAGCTAAAAATGCCTTTGGTGATGATACTGTTTTTCTTGAAAAATTTATTGATAAACCAAAGCACATTGAAGTACAAATTTTAGGAGATAAACATGAAAACATTGTTCATCTTTTTGAAAGAGATTGTTCTATCCAGCGAAGGTTTCAGAAGGTAGTGGAGATCGCGCCAGCTCCTAATCTGAAACAGGAAACCAAAAATAAATTGTATGAATACGCCCTTCGTTTAGCTAAAAAAGTAGGCTATAATAATGCCGGTACTGTTGAGTTTTTGGTTGATACACAGGAGAATGTTTATTTCATAGAAGTGAACCCCCGCATACAGGTAGAACATACTGTTACCGAAGAAATAACTGGAATTGATATTGTAAGAAGCCAGATATTAATTGCGAGCGGACACTCCCTTAAATCCTCCGGGATATTTATCAATAGCCAGGAAGAAATTAAATGCAATGGGTTTGCAATTCAATGCCGCATCACTACGGAGGATCCTCAAAATGATTTTAAACCCGATTATGGTACCATCACTGCCTACCGTAATGCGGGAGGTTACGGGATCAGAATAGATGAAGGCAGTTCCTATAATGGTGTTAAAATTTCACCCTTCTTTGATTCAATGCTTGTAAAAGTAACCGCTTCGGGCAGAACACTTAAAGGGGCGAGTCAAAGGCTGCATCGCGCATTAACCGAATTCAGAATAAGAGGTGTTAAAACCAATATTCAATTTCTTGAAAATGTGATCAACCACGAGGTATTTCAGGAGGGTAATGCTACCGTTAATTTTATAGAGGAGCATCCTGAATTATTACATTTTAAAAACGGATTGGATAGTGGGACAAAAACACTCAAATTTCTTGCAGATATTACCGTAAATGGAAATCCGGATGTAAAAATAATTGACCTCAATAAAAAGTTTGAAATCGCTAAAGTCCCTGATTTTGATAGGTCACAGCCAATTACTCCAGGAACAAAACAATTGTTAACCAAACTTGGCCCTGAAAATTTTGCCAAGTGGCTGAAAGAAAAAAAAGAGATACAATACACAGATACTACTTTCCGTGATGCCCACCAATCGCTGCTTGCCACAAGGGTGAGAACAAAAGACATGATGGCAGTGGCAGAAGGATTTGCTTACAATCACCCTCAAACATTTTCGATGGAAGTGTGGGGAGGAGCAACCTTTGATGTTGCATTAAGGTTCCTACATGAAAGCCCCTGGAAACGTTTACAACTATTACGCGAAGCAATTCCCAATGTGTTGTTACAAATGTTGATAAGAGGCTCCAATGCCATTGGATATACTGCTTATCCGGACAACCTGGTTGAAAAATTCATAGAAAAATCATGGGGACATGGCGTGGATCTTTTCAGAATATTTGATTCCCTTAATTGGGTAGATAGCATGAAGGTGAGTATTAACGCTGTAAGAGAGCGTACGGAAGGACTTGCTGAAGTGTGTATCTGCTATACGGGTGATATACTGGATAAATCAAAAACAAAATACACCTTACAATATTATTTGGACCTTGCCAAACAGCTGGAGGATGCCGGAGCTCATATTATTGGGATCAAGGATATGACCGGACTATTAAAACCGTATTCGGCAGAGTTGTTAATTACTGAACTAAAGAAGACCGTTGACCTGCCAATTCATTTGCATACCCACGATACTTCTTCTATCCAGAGCGCTACGTATTTAAAAGCGATTGAAGCAGGAGTTGATGTTATTGATGTTGCGCTGGCATCGATGTCGGGCTTAACATCTCAACCAAGTTTTAATTCATTGGTAGAAGGATTAAAAGGAACACCCCGTCACCAGGCATTTAATATGGATTCGTTGAATGAATATTCAAATTATTGGGAAACCATCCGGGAGCATTATTACCCTTTTGAATCAGGCTTGAAAGCAGGTACCGCAGAGGTTTATAAACATGAGATACCGGGCGGACAATATTCAAATCTTAAATCACAAGCTATATCATTAGGTTTGGGAGATAAGATGGTTGAAATAAAAAAAGCCTATGAAGATGTGAATGAACTTTTTGGTGATATTGTTAAAGTAACACCTTCCTCAAAAGTAGTTGGAGATCTTGCTCAATATATGGTTTCCAATAATTATTCAAAAGAAGATATCCTTGAAAAAGGGGACAGTATTTCGTTTCCTGAATCGGTAAAAAGTTTTTTCAAAGGTGATCTGGGCCAGCCTTTTGGAGGGTTTCCCGAAAAGCTTCAAAAAATGATCTTAAAAGATGAAAAACCCTATACCGAATTGCCAAATGCTCATTTAAAGCCGGTAGATTTTGAAAAAGAAATGATCGCATTCCGTCAGAAATTTGACAATAACTTAAGTTTTCTTGATTTCCTTTCTTATAAATTCTATCCTAAAGTGTTTGAAGATTATTTTAAGCATTTTCAAACTTATGGCAATGTTAGTCCTATTCCTAGTTTGGAATTCTTTTATGGAATGAAGAACAATGATGAAATTATGATTGAAATTTCGCATGGGAAAAACATTATTGTAAAACTTGAATATGTTGGAGAGCCTGATGAAAATGGGGTAAGAACCGTTTTTTTTAAGTTAAACGGACAAACCCGCGCCATTGAAATTAAGGATAATCATATTCAGATCGAAAAACGTGCTAATATCAAAGTGTCCGGAGTAAATGAAATTGGAGCCCCTTTGCAGGGGATGCTTTCAAAAATATTTGTAAAAGCAGGTGATGTAGTAAAAAAGAACGCTCCTTTATTTACTATCGAAGCAATGAAAATGGAAACAACTATTGTTGCAAACCAGAATTCAAAGATAAAAGGTGTGCAGCTGAAAGAGGGTAAAATGGTGGATGCTGATGATCTTGTGATTGAGATGGAAGGGTAATGGTATAACATAGCCAATGTTATGCGTATTTATTTCTTCTGTCCACCTACAAATTCAAATAACGGTCGTAATATTTTTTTGCTCAATGGCCTACAAGTCAGCAAACACAGGTCGTACCATTACACTTCGCAGTGGCGCACACGGTTTAGCTTATGTTTAAATGTTCTCAAATAGAATCGTTGTTGTTAGCACAATTTTTATATGACAATTCCGTTAATTAGCAATGAAAAAATTTTTCGTTTGTTTTGTCTTGTCAATTATTTGCCTTGATGTTTGGTCTCAAGCTAAATTAAAAACTCAATGTAAATTTGGGTTTGAATTAGGTTTAGGAATGCACAGTATTACAGGCGGTCGCGTAAAAACTCACCCAAAAATTGACTTGATGGGTGGAATGTGGTTGCAGATAAAAATGAGTAAAAGTTGGACTGTGCAGTTTGAACTAACTTATAGTAAAAAAGGAACAGGAGGATACTATACGGATCACCCCAATTATGGCGATTATTGGTTAGGTCTAACTTACTTTGAAGTCCCAATCCTCTTCCAATATCACAAGAAAAATGTTTACTTCGAATTTGGTCCAGGAGTAGCAGCATTTATCAAGGCTGGAGAAATTTCAATAGGAGGAGCGCTTCCGTACCAAACAGAGCTTTATCCCTTTAGTAAAAAAGACTATTCTTTCAATCTAGGTACTGGTTACGTATTTAATGAAAAATGGCGTGTAGGATTGCGATTGACCCACTCACTTCTTCCTGTTCGAAAACAATTACCGGAAACTTCTCATCCAGGTTACAATAGAGGTATAGTCCTTACTGTTAGCCGTCAAATAAGTTTAAAAGCCTCAAGAACCAAGCAATCGCAAGTCATCGAGTAAAATGGTCGGTAAGTATTTTGTCTTACGGAATTGTCGCGCTGTTGGTAGTAACGGTTGGCAGCCTTGCGATGTGCTGGTTTTAAATGCACAAAATTGTCTTAACTGAAAAACTTTATTAAATGTACTGAACTAAATGGCAAATGCAAAAAAAATGCGCAGAGCGCACCTTTGAAAAAAGCATTTGCAACTTGCACAAACCCGGCATATTCGCAAAGGTAATGTTATGCAGCGTTGCGAGTATATTGCTTGATAGCATTCAGTTCAGCCTTCTTCTCGTTTCTTTCCTCTTCAATGTCAAAGTCGTCCTGAAGTCCAAGCCAAAATTTTGCAGAGTTTCCGAAATATTTAGAAAGTCTTAGTGCGGTGTCTGCGGTAATACGTCTGTTGCCTTTGATGATAGCTGAAACTCGTGTCTGCGGAATTCCTATGTCTTTGGATAGCTTGTAAGCAGTAATTTCTAAAGGCAATAAAAATTCTTCTTGAAGAATTTCTCCGGGATGTATGTTCTTTAATTTTTTCATGTTCGGTCGTTTTAGTGATAATCTATTATTTCAACTTGGTCAGCGTTACCGTTATTCCACTTGAAAATTATTCGCCACTGGTTGTTAATTCTAATTGAATAAAAGTCTTTATAGTTTCCTTTCAATTTCTCCAGTCTGTTCGATGGCGGAATTTGCAAATCTGCCAGATCCTGAGAGTTATTCAACATTCTCAGTTTTCTTCGAGCCATTTCTTGTATTTCGGTCGACAAACCCTTAATTCGTTCGCCTTCCCATATTTTCTTTGTGTCTTTGTCGCCAAATGATATTATCATGCTGTCGTTTTGCGTTACTTACGTCAAAGGTAAGTAAATTGTAGAGAAAATCCAAATTTGTCGAGAAAATAATTTTGTCGGGTTACGCACCGAGTAATGCGGCATAACGGTTTCGGGCTTTGCGTTGGTGGGCGTTTGAAACCGAAAACTGTCTGCCAGCACCAACGTTTATTAATTGCTCAAATGTTTCTATTCGCACTGTCGGCCCACTAACGCAAAACCCGTGTTAGGCGTAGTTATTCTATCCATGCCAGAATTGTTTCAAATACAGTATACCTCTCGTGACTTAGTTCTAATTGCCTTTCGTAACACCTCATGTGAGAAGCAAAATACTCCAATTTGGACTTTTCAAATAATTTTTTGTATTTCTCTATAGCCATTTTGAAATTATAAGCTCTTACTAACTCATTTTGAATTTCCTCAGACGAAGTTTTTACACACTGCTCAATTCCATAATGTTGCAAAAACGTCTCAGGGTCATATGTCAAAATGTTCTTTTCTTTTTCTAAATCTCCTAAGCGAAAATAGTCTGTCTTGTTTATTAAATTGTTTATCTCACTATCCTTTTCCGGGTTTTCCAATAAGAAGTTGTCAACGTCAAAAAAAGTTTGAATATCTAAACCGGTCAATTTCCTGACGCTTTCCAAGAAAATAAAAGTCGATTCCGTTTGAGAGTCGATTAAAGTTTCTTTTTCTAAAGCCAATTCTAACTCGGCATCACTTCCTTCCTTCAGAATATTCTTTATTTGCATCAATGAAAAACTATTTTCAATGTCAGCAGGGGAGCAGTAATCTGAATTTGATACGATTTTTATTCCACTGTCATCGAAAACTTGTGCTACAAAACGCGTACAAAATTGCCGTGTCTTTTCATTTGCTTTTTCTAAAATGTCAAGATAAGATTTCATGAGTTCGTGTCTAGAGGCATAAGACATTCCTACCTTTACTGCTGCCTTGGCTAACCCAGATTCAAGGAAATATACTTCTTTTGGTGCCTTTAATCTCATAACAACCGCGTCATCTTGGTTTTCGAAAATTAATCTCTGTGGGTTTACAGACTGGACACCAAATGCATTCGATTCAAGACAACTTTTATTTCCTTTATATATTAAAGCATGTGAATAATTACTTTTCGCGTATTCTCTTATTTTTAGACAAGTTCTGTCATTGCTTCTTGTTAAAATGATGTCCCCATACTTTAACTTGTCTAAGTCTATAATATATTTCATTAAGTATTTATTTCTTTCCGTTAGCAAGATGAGAGTACATGTCTTTTATTTTTTTCTTTTTCTCTTCGGTCTCCGCTTTATCCAACATTTTCTCATAAAATCCTGATTTGAGAAAGTATGTTTTTGTTCCCAAGTAAAAATAATCATTGATAAAGTCATTGGATATATCGATCACATTCATCATTCCAATGAGATCGTCTAGTTGAAATATGATGATTGTATCATCCAAGGGATTGTCATCATATTTAATAAACTGTTCTTTGAAGTCACCAGGAATGCTATCAATGTGAGCAACTAACTTATTAAGTTGATCCAATATTAGCGCCTGAAACATCGAATTATTATGGTTTTTACTTATCATCGTTTCTACCGTTTTTTGGTATATCAATGATAGTTTATGCGTATGCTTAACCTCGACACCAGTTAGCGAAAGATAGGCTTTACAAAACACCTCAACATAAAATATTAGGTTGTGAAATAAAGCAGGTGAAAGCTTACTTAAATATCCGAAGCCGTAAGAATCTGCATCATATACTTTTTCATTCTGAACAACTGCAATAGCTTTTTCTAATAGGAGTGTCACCACCGTGTACTGATTTACACAAGAGTTAACAGCACGATTCGTAGTCGCTTTATTCTTTGCAACTAAACCGTAGGTACTAATCCATACATAACCGAATTCACTTTCCGTGATATGAAGTTTTCGAGCATTGTCAACGTAGAAATATTTTTTTGTAAAGTCTTCGTAATTAATTTTTAATGCCTCAAGCAAGCCAATGAAGTACTCTTTTTCAGAAAATTTAAATTGATACGCAAATAATTCCCGTTGGGCAAATCGATCGATTAATTCATCCAAGTCACTCTGTTTGGAGATAAGGACATACTTTTCGTCTTTTTCGGATATAAATTCCATTTATTTTGCAATATCTTTCTGCTAGAGGATAATTACGCCTAACTTGTTTATACCCGCTACAAAGTAGCGCATAGCAACCTGTTTTTGGGTAGATATGCGAATGTTTGTATCGTTTTTCTTTTGTCTTTCATTTTATAAATAATCGAATGGAGATATTATCTTTTGTATATTTTTTGTGCTCACGTGGGTATAAATCTCGGTTGTTTTACTACTACTATGACCCAATATTTCTTGTATATACCTTAAATCTGTTCCATTTTCAAGCAAATGGGTTGCATAACTGTGTCGCAGCCAATGCAAACTTACAGGTTTAGTAATTTTAACCTTTACTAAGCTTTGTTTTAATACCTGCTGTAAGCTTCTGGCATCATACGGATGCCCTTTGGTTTGCCCTTCAAATAAATAAACCTTGGGTCTGCAAGCTACGTAATATTCACGAAGTATTTCCACTATTTTAGAACTAAGGGGAGCTATCCTGTGCAGAATAAAAACGAATTTTACCTGGATTAAATCTAACCAGCGGCAAAAACAAATAAGTTTTTTCTCCCGCTGTGAAATGCTTTTGTCGCGATCAATTTTTCCAGCGAAATAAAATGTATCGGTGACTACGAGCCGGCCATTACCCCAAGGTGCTGTTATACACTGGTCCGAATACACGGCATTCGTTAGTGTTTTAGCCACCAATGCCAGGTTCGGTTTTTATAGTTCTAAATCGTCAGAATTTCTTCTGCTGTCCCAAATGTGTAAAATTTCAATTGTATCTTTTGTTTCTATGTAAAAAATTTGATAACTGTCTTTTACAAAAAAACGTTCATCCTGGTCGTCTAATTTTCTGCCAAGTTTTGGAAATTCAGCAAGTTTTAAAATGATTTCCTTTAATGATTTGTCAAGTTTTTTGCTATAATTTTTATTCCCAATTCTCTGGTACCAATAATCAAGTATTTGAATTCTGTCAGCAACTGCATGGCTTGACCATTTTATTCTTTTAGCCATCTGTCAACTAATTTGTCTGCTTGTTCATTTGTTAAAAATTTTTCTTGTTTAATTTGTTCCTTAGATTCCTTTATTCTAAGAATCTGTGCTTTCGACAATTTAGGCTGTTCTGAGGGAATATATTTTCTATCTAGTATTTGTTTTACAGCGATTAAAAAATCATCATCATTGATGTTTTCAATGCTCTCGTGAAGTAAGGTTTTAATATTTGGTTTCATCTTTTTTATTTCAAATATAAGAAAATTTGTCCGATTATTTACCAATTTCCCTGTCTAAAATTAAGTCAATTTTTGATGGTTTTTCCGTGGAGGGCTTGTGTATAATTTTTTGCAGCTACCCGAAGGGCGAGACTTTTACCACAAAATTTGATTTGAAAAACTGTTGTTTGATTATAGAGGGGTAAAAAAGCCCCCGAATTTTTTTTCGGAGGCTTTCAAAAATAATTCAGGTTTTTTATTCTTTCCCTCCTAAAATTAGTACTTCATTCACCTCAATTTCGGTGATATAACGCTTTACGCCTTCCTTATCGGTATAATTGCGATTGATCAGTTTTCCATCGATGGCAACTTCGCTTCCTTTTTTCAGGTATTTTTCGATGATCTCAGCAGTTTTACCCCAGGCAATAAGGTTATGCCATTGAGTTTCTTTTACGAATTCACCCTTCGCGTTTTTATAGGATTCATTTGTGGCAATACTCATTTTTGCCAGTTTTCTTCCGCTCTCTAATGTTTTGATCTCCGGAGCCATTCCTAAGTTACCGATCAATTGTACTTTGTTACGTAATGCATTCATGGTTTTTGTTTTTTTAATTGTTAATACTGTTTTTAATATCGTTATCAATAAAACGGTTTGTTGTTTTTTGACGATGCAAAGGTGTGGAGATCTGGATTCCTGATTCGGTTCCTAAGTATTTATATACGGATATACGTATTTGTAAACGTTTGTAGTCGGGTGTGGTTTCCCAAAAATGTTCTTGTTCGCCCTGAAAAATAAGGGATTAGTCTGGGTATATGAAATGGACAGAGTAGGTTTTTAAAACAGTGATTTTATAGCAATTTGATTTGCTTAAAGTATTTATCGGGAAAACATAATTGGTAAAGCGGGGGATTTACAGGCTGAAAACTTCATAAAAAGAACAAAAAAGAAGCCTCAATAATTTTTTATTCAATAGCGGGTATGATCAATTTTTTTTCATTGTCATGAAAGCCATCGCAGTTTATTATTTGCATTTCCGAAATTGCCTTCAGCAATTAAATATATATAATACCAACACTTAATATGTTTTTTTCGCAGGGAAAATTTATGGTGTTACGTTTTAACCACATAGAGACATAGTTTTAAAATGCTATGAATTTCATAGGCTCAGCTTTAACATAGACTATGTGAAAAAATAAATTTTCTATAATACCTTTTTCCCTATGGTTCTATGTGGTAATATTTGGATGAATTTAAATTGAGTGATGGTATAAAATCTATTTATTGATATTATTATTGAAATATTCCATTGGATCAAAATAATATTTATTCAGATCATTAATGCTATAGCAGTTCAGCGAATAGGAATTAAAGAATCGTTCCGGATTTTTATTGTTTGGTTTTATTTTACTTGGTTTAACTTTTAATAATTCAAAATGAAAATGATCAAATTGCCAACCAAAGCGATCCAATTCGGCTTTATTCATAAATCGTGCTATTGGTGTTTTGGAATTTACAATGTCGGTAACGTTTACATTTACACCTGAAATATGTTCATACAATGTCCATAATTTGATCCCGTTTATTTCGTGTTCAATAATTAAGTTAGCAAAGGGGCCATCCGTTCTTTTGCTTATTACAATGCCTTTTGCGATGGGGAAGATCGGTTCGGATTCATAATTATCGGTTGGTCGTTTGATGTCTATGCCTGTATGATAATGTTGAGGTACATTTGGCCTTGCTTTTCTGATCAATCCAAACTGTCCGATCTTAGTCAAATGGATCTTTGAAATATCCTGGCGGTTCCCGGATTCTATGGGTATGAAGATTTGCCCTTGGATTAAAAATGTTGTGATCAGAATAAGAAGAAAGTTTGACATGTTTTTTATTCTCAAATTGCAATCTAACGTTTCGCCATTAGTGATATTGACGAAAATAAACAAAACAATTTGAATTGCTTTAAAAGCAATTAGCTTTTTTGATAAATTCAAAAGCAAAAAGGTTTAGCGTATAAGGTTATTAATTTTTTAATTATATTTATAGTAGACATTATATAAGTTAAAATACATTTTAATGTTTACAAGGAAATTGATGGTTAAAATGCCAATACACATTTTCTCGACAAGCTCGAAATGACCACGCGCGCAATCATTTCGAGCTTGTCGAAAATTGCGGCTGATTACTATAACGATTTAACTTATATAAAGTCTAGTATCAATGAAGGAACTCACACAGCTAAATATTGATGGAGTTTTATCCGATCAGCAAACTGCCGTCATTAATGAATACGAAAGTAACAAACCACTTTCTGTTCATTGGGAACTACGCACCCTTCTTTATTTAGGTATACTTTTATTTACATCCGGCATCGGTATACTCATTTACCTCAATATAGATACTATTGGACATCAGGCAATATTAATGATCATTGCTGCCTTATGTATTGGCTCTTTTTATTATGGGTATAAAAACAAGCTGCCATATTCACACGAAGAAACAAAGCACCCTTCTCCTTTTTTCGATTATGTTGTTTTGTTAGCATGTTTGCTTTTTGGAATATTCATAGCGTATTTACAGGCTCAATACAATGTATTCGGGTTACATTATGGCATTGCTATATTTTTTCCAACAATTCTTTTTTTTATTTGTGGTTATGCCTTTGATCATAAAGGGGTTTTGAGTTTAGGGATAACGGGGCTTTCAGCCTGGGCTGGACTTTCCATCACACCTCTCGATCTGCTTGGGAACAATGACTTTTCGGATACATCTATTATTTTTTCCTGTATATCGATCGGATTATTGATTGCAGGATTTGCAATGTACTCCGACAAAAAAAACATTAAAAAACATTTTGGATTTAGCTATAATAATTTTGCCGCCAACATTTTATTCATTGCCACTCTAGCTGCCTTATTTGGACAGCCGTATAAATTGGTCAGCTTTTTATTTTTAGCAGCCATCAGTTTTTATTATATTAAATATGCCATTGAGCAGCATTCTTTTTTGTTTTTACTTTTATCAATTGTGTATAGCTATGTTGGATTAACCTACTGCGTTTTTTCATTCATCCCACTAAATGAGGCGGTATTATTGCTTGGCTTTTTTTATGTTGCAGCTTCTTGTGCAGGAATTATTCTCTTTTTTATTAATTACAAAAAAATACTCCGTATAAAAAAATGATAGCCTACGATCCTTCTTTTTTAAGGAATAGTTCCATTGTAAAAAAATCAAAACAATGGTTCAGCAAACAGCTCATCACACCTGAGCAGATGAATAGCGTTTTAAAAAACTACGGCACTGGATTCTATTCTCCCAATTTTTTTATAAAAATTGGTTTGTTTATTTTTACATTTATCGCAATTGCTGCTGCTGTTGGATTTTATAGCCTGTTTTTCTTATTGTTGGATGTGAATCCCGAAACCGGATCTTTTGTTTTTACTTGTCTTTTATTTTCTATCGGCTGTGTATTTTTATTAGAATATTTTATAAAAAACAAAAAAGTATACCGTGCCGGAGTGGATGAATGTCTTTTATATTCGGCATTCGGTTTTATATTAACTGCCATCGGAATTCTCATTAATGATGGATTTGAACCATCCGAAAATGTATTACTTTTCTGTGTATTTGCTTTACCCTTTTTAATAGCAGCAATTGTGCGTTATGCCGACAGGTTAGTTACTTTAGCATTAGCTGTTTGCCTCTATGCTATCTTTTTTTTATCTCTTTTAAAACTGGGAGAGATCGCGAAACTAATTATGCCATTCGCATTGATGACTGTATCAATTCCTGTTTATTTTTTGGCAACGAAACAAAAACAGAAAGAAGAACTTTTTCATTGGAAAAAATGTATTGAAATTTTCGAATGGCTTGCGCTGATCGTATTTTATTTTGCGGGTAATTATTTTGTGATCAGGGAAGCAAGCATTTCATTTTTTGATATGCATTTAAATGATGGCGAAAATATTCCATTGGCTTTTGTATTTTATATGTTCACAGCGATCATTCCTTTGCTCTATGTTTATTATGGTTTAAAGAAAAAGAACAAAACGCTTTTATGGAGTGGTTTACTATTGATCGCTGTAGCAGTATTAACATTTAAATATTACTTCAGTTTGGGTAATCCCGAAATTACACTTACACTGGCAGGTATGGTGTTGATCATCGTTTCCTATGTTTGTATAAAGGTGCTTAAAACACCTAAATATGGTATCACTTTTAAAGAAGAACCAGATGAAGATAATTTCTTAAGATCAAATGCCGAAGCTTTGGTTATCGCTCAAAATTTTGGTGGGCAAAATGCTGAAATACCATCCGGAACACAATTTGGTGGTGGTGGTTTTGGCGGTGCAGGCTCGGGCGGTAATTTTTAAATTTTAGAAGATAATCCGTCCTGCTAAAATTTGCTTGTAACATTAATTACAATTTGATCTTTTCGTTTAATAACAGAACCACCTTCTCTACCATTATTTTTAATTCAGAAGGGATTTGAGCATCGGGTTTTCCTCCTGAGCCATTGCTTTGATTACCCGCTGTTTCTATTTCTCCCATATTTATTTTTCTACCATCCAGTGTTTTAAGATAGATACTTAAATAAAAAACATCCCTCATGGTATATCCCTCATGAAATGAACTGTAATTATAGAGAATGCCCTCAACCGAACTAAAGGCAATGTGTTCCGATGATGGAATAAAAATATAGTTATAGTCAGTAATAATTATTTCTTTTTCTTTCATATTTATTATTGTCTTCCTTTCAGGGAAACCAAAGGCAAATAAAAAGCAGCCGGGTATCAATAAATAGAATAATCCTGAGTTTATTTTGTCGGAGTATTTCTTAAGGATAGGAATAAAAAAAATCGGGATGTTGATAAGCGCGTAGCCAATATATCCAAACAATAAATACACGGCAAAGCGGAATGTGGCGGAAATGGTATGTGAAAACTCAAAACTTAAACCGGGACCGGTTAAGTAATAATCAGAAAAAGAAAAATAACTATTGTGAAAAGGAATGAGTGCTTTGCCAAGTGCATCGTCATTATTGAACAAATGCAAAATTTGCTCGATAATAAAAACAACAGCAAACAACGAAATTACTTTTATTAGAAGTAACCAACCGCCTTTAAAATACTTCGTTTTATTTAATGGGACATTCATTGGAGATATTGTTTTCATTGTAAATGATTTAAAACAGGACTCTGGTTCAAGTTAAGCTATGTTTTTGACCGCAGGGTTGGTATGCTTCTAACGCAATGCCTAAGCCAAACAATCATTGCACTATATCTTCGGCTTTTCTTTTGATAAACATCCTTCTGATCGAATTGGTGAATCGTTTGTCAGTAGGGTATTTCCTGTGGGATGTTATATTGTTAAAAATGAGCGCAACAATTAAAAGAATTAATGATCCTGTTAATACCGGAGATAAAACATAAACGTAACCCAATGCTTTAATTTTTTCAGAACCAATTACTGCAATTAATGCGGTAGCGCCACCGGGGGGATGCAGCGTTTTTGTTATTTGCATAAGCACTATTGAAAGAGCAACCGCGAGAGGAGCCGTTAAATAGATAATATCAGGCATGGTCTTATAAATTGTGACTCCTACCATCGCTGAAACTAAATGACCGCCAATTAAATTGCGTGGTTGAGCCAAAGGGCTTTGAATTGCGCCATATACCAAAACGCAGGAAGCTCCAAACGACCCAATGAGAAAAACATTTTCCATTTTGGTAAGTGAATGGCTCTGAATAAAAGCGATAAGCCCAATACCCACGAAGGCACCAATGAATGACCAGAAATGTTCTTTATAATCTACTAATGTTTCCTTATAAATAATATATTTTGAAACCCTTAATCCCCGTTTTATTCTTTTCTTGACCATTGGTTTAATAAATATTTTTTTGAGCCTGTTTAAATTTGATTCAAAGCAGCTTCGAACCTTCCCACGATTTCTCGACTTCGCTCGAAAACAGCGCACATGGTCATTTCGAGCCTGTCGAGAAATTGCGGTGGCTTTTATAAGCAGTAATGTTATTTTTCATATGAAATTTAAACAGGCTCTTAACTGCTACTTTTAAATGTGCTAATAGAATGTGCTTGAATTAAACACGTACTCCAATGATCAAAATATCGTCAATTTGCTCCAATCCTGCTTTCCAATTTTCAATAAAGCTGCCTAAGTGATGCTCTTGTTCCTTCATTGATTTATTTTGAATTTCAATTAAAACTTCTTTCAGTTTTTTTGTCATTAATTTTTTTCCTTCTTTGCCGCCAAATTGGTCTGCGTAGCCGTCTGTACAAATATAAAAAGTGTCGCCTTGCTGCAATTTTATTTCGTGACTTTCAAAATGCTGGTTGTTTTCAGTAAGCCCACCAATCGCCTTTTTAGTAGCTTTAATTTCTTCAACTTCCAACAGTCCTTTCCGAACGATCCAAATTGGTCTATTTGCACCGGCATATTTTACAATACGATTATTTATGTCAACCGCGCAAAGAGCTATGTCCATTCCGTCTCGTGTTGATTCATCACTGTCGGATTGTTTAAGCGCGGTTTTTATTCCTTTATTCAAAAGGGATAAAATTTCTGATGTATCCGAGCTTTCGGAAACTGCGTCATTTAATTTTGCTGAACCTATCACACTCATAAATGCTCCCGGTACTCCGTGACCGGTGCAGTCGGCAACAGCAATAAAAGCAAATTGATTGTTTTTGTTAAAGAAATAAAAATCACCACTTACAATGTCTTTTGGTTTGAAGAGTACAAATGATGTAGGGAATGCAGCCCATATATCCTTACGGTGTGGAAGCATTGCGTGTTGTATGCGCTTGGCATACGTAATACTGTCAATAATTTCTTTTTGTTTTTCCGTAATAGTATGAGTTGCTTTCCTTACTTCATCAGTAAGTTCTGTTGCTTTTGCTCTGAGCCGTCTTCCGTTCCACCATACTATGAGCACAACTAATGCAATAGCTGCAATGCCATACACACTGTACATCCACCAGGTTCTCCACCAGGGCGGAAGCACTGTAAATTTATATTCTACCGGTTGGCTCCACACACCAAAAGGGCTTTGCGCTTTTAATTTAAAAGTGTACGTGCCTTCGTAAATATTACCAAATGTAGCGGAGGTTTTATTTGTTACAGGGCTCCAATCATTATCATAGCCCTCTAATATGTATTGATAGTGTATAAGGTATGGTTTGGCTGGCTCAATGGCTGCAAAATCAAATGTTACATTATTATTCCGGTGTGGTAATACAAGATTTTCGGGTAAAGGATAAAACTTTGTGATGCCGTCAAATTCCACATCCCTAAATTTTTGACGCATTGTGTTGCGCTCTTCATTACTTAACTCTTTGCCAAAAGTTGTAACTTCTTCGGTAATGTTGGGCGCAGTAGTAGTACTGTCAGTTTGCTCTAATTTTGAATTTTGAATTTTAAACTTTGGATCTTCTAAGTTATGCCAACAAATAGTTGAGTTATTTATTTTTATACTTTGAATAAAAACATCAGGAGGCATCTTGTTTTTATGTAATGCTGTATAATCAAACCTTACCAATGCCGTTTTATCTGCGCCCGTGGCAATCCAGATAATTCCCTTGCTGTCCGCGAACATCGCATTTTGTCCAGCGTTCACATCTTTTACGGGATAACCCATTGCGGAATTATAAATTTCAATAACAGGAGTATAGTTTTTTAAGTCTTCATTATTCAAATTATTTTGTGCTGGTATGCTGCTTTGCACACTATTGCCTTCTAATTTTGAAGTAAAGGACACCAGCATTCCTACTCCGAAGTTTGTTCCTATTACTATGTTTTGTTCTTTTGTAATTGTTATTTGTGTTACGGAGTTGTCGGGCAGTCCTTGCGCTGTAGTAAAATTCATAAAGGATTCCGAGCCTGTCCTGAGCTTTGCCGAAGGATCATAGCGGCTCATTCCTCCGCCATAAGTACCGAACCAAAGGTTTCCAGCTTTATCTTCCGCAATGCTCAAAACTATATTATTTGCCAGTCCTTGTGCTGTGGTAAAATTCGTAAATGATTTAACAAATTTTCCATTGATTTTTTTTAGATCTTGCTGTGTTTCTTGAGGAATAGTTTCTCCTCTTTGCAGTGCGGCTTCAATCGCCTCCACTCGGTTTCCGTCATAACGGCTTACTCCTCCGCCATCAGTGCCGAACCAAAGATTCCCCTTTTTATCTTCTGTGATGCACCAAACCACATTGTTTGCCAGTCCTTGTGCTGTGGTAAAATTCGTAAATGATTCTGAGCCTGTCCTAAGCTTTGCCGAAGGGGCATAACGGCTTACTCCTCCGCCATCAGTGCCGAACCAAATATTTCCCATTTTATCTTCAATGATGCTTTTTACCACATTATTTGCCAGCCCTTGCGCTGTGGTATAGTTCGTAAATGATTTAACAAGTTTTCCATTGATTTTTTTAAGGTCTTGTTGTGTTCGTTGAGGAATAGTTTCTCCTCTTTGCAGTGCAGTTTCAATCGCCTCAACTCGGTTTCCATCATAACGGCTTACTCCTCCGTCATAAGTACTGAACCAAAGATTTCCCTTTTTATCCTTCCCGATGCACCAAATTGCATTGTTTGCGAGCCCTTGCGCTGTCGTATAATTCGTAAATGATTTCCCGTCATAACGGCTCACTCCTCCGCCATCAGTGCCGAACCAAAGATGTCCCGATTTATCTTCCGAGATGCTCGTAACTACATTATTTGCCATTCCTTGTGTTGTGGTAAAGTTCGTAAAAGCTTTCCCATCATAACGGCATACTCCTCCGCCATTAGTGCCGAACCAAAGATTTCCCATTTTATCTTCCGTAATGCTCGAAACTTCATTACTGGCCAACCCCTGTGCTGTGGTAAAATTCGTAAAGTATTCTGCGCCTGTCCTGAGTTTTGCCGAAGGGGCATAACGACTCACTCCTCCGCCATCAGTGCCGAACCAAATATTTCCACATTTATCTTCCGTGATGTTTGTTACTGCATAATTTGTCAATCCTTGTGCTATGGTGAAATTCGTAAATGATTCTGAGCCTGTTCTGAGCTTTGCGGAATAATCATAGCGACTTACTCCTCCGCGAGAAGTGCCAAACCAAAGATTCCCTGTTTTATCTTCTGTAATGCTCCAAACTTCATTATTTACAAGACCTTGCGCAGTGGTAAAGTTGGTAAATGATTCTGTGCTTCTTCTATGCGTTGCCGAAGGATCATAACGGCTCACCCCTCCTCCATAAGTGCCGAACCAAAGATTTCCGACTTTATCTTCCATGATGCTCAAAACTATATTATTTGCGAGTCCTTGTGCTGTGGTAAAATTCGTAAATGAGCCTGTCCTGAGCTTTGCCGAAGGGGCATAACGGCTTACTCCTCCGCCATCGGTGCCGAACCAAAGATTGCCCTTTTTATCTTCTGTGATGCACCAAACTACATTATTTGTCAGTCCTTGTGCTGTGGTATAATTTGTAAATGATTTTCCGTCATAACGGCTTACCCCTCCACCCAAAGTACCGAACCAAATATTTCCCATTTTATCTTCCGCGATGCTCTTTACCACATTATTTACCAGTCCTTGTGCTGTGGTAAAATTCGTAAATGATTTCCCGTCATAACGGCTCACTCCTCCGCCCGGAGTACCGAACCAAAGATTCCCAAATTTATCCATAATGGCACAGGAAATGGCATCAAGAGCCAATCCTTGATCGGTTGTGTAGTTGGTAAAACTGGAAGTGCCTCCAGCTTCCCCTATAATAAAAGGCTTACCGTCTTTGTCTCTGATTGGCTCACCCTTTTGGTTTTTTAAAACAGCAAGTGGAATAATGTTTGGAGGAATGTTTATAGTTTGAGGTTTTGGAGGTTTTTTTGGAAAAATTTCTTTTGGCTTGCTGCTGTCTGCAAGGTTTTCGATAACAGTTACCAAGGGAGGAAAAACGCTGTCGTGTTTTACTTTTTCAGATTTTTGGTTTTCCTGTTTTGCTTGCTCCGTATTTGTTTCGGACTTGTTTGAGCAAGAGGGGTACAAAAACAATACAGTTATAAAAAAAACAGATTGAAAAAAAAATTTGCTCGTATAGGGTTTACTTTTCAAATGTTTTTTCAAGTTTTAAATGAACGATCAAATGTATTAAATTATTTGCTGAATGATCAAAAAGCAGAAGGAAAATTTGGCTTTTTTGATTTTGTCTGGGATGGCTTGTACTGCCTGGACAAAAGGACTTACTCAATGTTGTTTTTTAGCTTAGCGCCCGATGTTATTATTTAAGGACTTTTCTAAAAGAAAGGCCTGCCCAAGGTCTTCGATGGTTCGATCCCGAAAAATTGCGGGACTCACCACAGGCTTACTCCGACTGACCGCGCGCTGGTCATATTGAGCCTGTCGAAATATGTGCGATGGCTTCTTAATTAATGACTATCGGGGAGTTTCCCAAATTTTTTAAAAACAACATTAACCGCAAAGACGCTAAGGCGCAAAAGTTAAATTGTTTGTTTTTAAATTTCCCTTTGCGTCTCTGCGTCTTAGCGGTAAAAAAATAATTTTTAGTACTGCAAAACTATATTATAAAAACACTTACACACTTTTATAAATAGCTATAAACTGCAATACGGTACCGGCAAGTACAAACAGGTGCCAGATGCCATGCTGATATTTAAGACTATGCCACCGGTAAAAAACAACGCCTGTTGTATACGCCAGTCCGCCCCCTAATATCCAGAGAAAAATATCCATTGGCATTTGTTCGTGTAAAGGTTGTATGATAAATACCACCATCCAGCCCAGAAACAGGTATATAATGGTAGATAACAAGTCGAACCTGCCGGTAAAAAAAACTTTAAGTACACTACCGGCAACGATCAACGACCACATAACACTTAAGAAATAAATTGCAGTAGTGGTATCAGTATATTTACAAACAATCGGGGTATATGTTCCGCCAATTAACAGGAAAATACCAATGTGATCCAACACCCTCAGCTTACGTTTTGTAGTTTCTTTTTTTACAAGATGATACATTGTTGATGCCAGGTAAGCCATGAACATACCGAAACCAAAAATGGCAAGGCTCCAGATCATTTGTGGATTATTGTTATGGATCGCCCTGCTGATAAGCACCGGCAAAAATAAGAGTATTAGTAAAACACCAACTGCGTGCGTAGTGGTATTTACAATTTCTTCGCTGCTACTCTGGATCTTTCCATTTGCCTTCATCTTAACAGCCGGATAAAATATATTGTTCCCGGTACTTAACTCTTGTTGGTGAATGTCAAAACGGGTGCTGATCCTATTTTCCGGCTCATACAGAAATGTGTCTAATTCGGAAGTGGTAAAAGGGCTGATGTCTTTTAAAAGGCTTCCGGATTTTGGAAGTCGATCTGTTTTTTTTATTGTTTTCATAACCTTGCTGATAGTAATTGTTTTGTAATGCAAAGTTACAGCTGCAGAAGAGAGAAAATTTTTGACATTTGTCAAAAAAAACTTTTCCTGCCGATTATTTTGAGCGGATACGACTTAATGTTTCCTGTGTAATGCCGAGGTACGAAGCGATATGACCCAATGATGCCCGTTGAAGGAGGTGCGGGTTCTTGTCTACAAACATTTGGTAGCGTTCCTGCGCGTTGTGAAACTGAAGTGCAACAATACGTTCATTGGATTGAAGGACAAAATTACGCAGTACATGGTTATATACTTTCATCAGTTCAGGATGTTTTTCCAGGAGTTTTTCAAATTCGGGAAACGGTGCAGCGTGCACAACAGCATCCTCAAGCAATTCAATTGTATAAAAGCTGGGTTTGTGATCGTAATAGCTTTCTATGAGTGAAGTAAAGGTATTTTCACCATTAAATCGGTAGGTAATGTCTTTCCCCTCTTCATTAAAATAAAAGGTGCGCGATAAACCACTTTCAATGTAAAATAATTGATTACAGACTTTACCTTCTTCATGAAGTTTGTGGCCTTTGGGCAATTGTTCGGCAAAAAACACCTTGTGTATTTCTGCTTCCGTTTCGGGTAAGATAGTAGTTATACTTTTTAGAAAAGTGATCAGGTTCATATCCATTGTTTGTGTTGATTATAATGATAGAAGCTTAGCGCTTACTTGTGTTTTAAATAATCATCCTATTCTTCAACAATTTTTTATTTTTTTAAAACCTTGTTGAAGACCTCCAGTAGGCCCTAAGCTTTGCTTTTGACTTTCTAACAGATTAGCTGCATTTACCATACACAGTTATTCAAATATAGTGGCAAACATCTATCCAGCCTATAACACTAAAGCTAACAAAGTATAAACCATCACTATGTGTTTTATATTTTTCTGACATTGTTTTGTAAATTTAGTTTTAAAAATAAACAAAACAATTTGAATTATTTTAATTCAACCGGAACTTTATTTTTTGGGATTTTGATATGCTTTTATATTCGTAGGCGCTAAGCTGCGCTTACCATACACAGTAATTCAAACACTTAAAGTTCGTCTTTGAATTAAATACGGGGGAGGGGTAAGCACAGCTTACCTGTTAAAAAATGTCACTAAGCCCTTACACACTTGCAGCGCTTCAGCTTAGCGCCTACTGGGGCTTGTGCGGCTTTGGCAATGTTCTTGCAAATTGGGTTGGCTTATTATTCATAGGTTTTAAAAATCAACCAAAAGGCGAATGCTGCTGCTGTGTCAGAAGCGATTTGTTTTGCATTAGCAGGTCTTCTATCAGGAGCTTCTTTTTTCTTAGTCTTGGAAGGTTGTTCAATGATGTCAGAAATGCCTCTAACAATTCCTGTCATTATGTTGCTTGTTTCCCTCCCTTGTCTGTTAATTGTTTTTGCAAATCCAAACCCCTCCATTTCAACAGCTGATGTTTGATTATAATGTTTAGTAAGAATTTTTCCTACCTCCGACTCATAATGCTCCACAACTTGTTCCCCCGATGCAATTGTTCCAATGTCTGCCTTCACTGATTTTGGGTCTATAGAATTTTTAATTAGCATTTTCCAATCTTCTTTTTTTCTTTCGGCTTTTGCGGTTTCTAATACTGCATAAGTAAGAACACCAATATCTGGTCTAGCTAAAAATGATTCCTTTTCTGATTTTCCTCCTTCGTATGAGAGAATGGTTTCCGGGAAAATGACATCGCCTATTGAAAAATCTTTGGGTTTTCTTGAGCCAGCTATACCAACAAAAAACATTGCGTTAGGTTTGAAATACTGAATTGCTCTTTCGGTTTCTATTGCGGAAGTTGTGTTTTTTGCACCGCATTCACGGATAATTATTTTCGCGATCTCCTTACCATTAAACTCAAATATTCCAGCCTCATAGTGTGTGTCATTTTGTTTAGCGGGTATAATTTCATTGATATGTAACCGGACGGCTAAATATTCTTCTTTTATAGCAGTTAAAATTACAACAGTCGGCAAATCATTTCTCAACAGTTGCTCACTATTAAAATTAGGTAATACCTGTGACTTGCCCTTTACTCGTTCATTTGACGAGTTTTCAAAAAAACTAAATGATTCCCACCAATTCAAAGTAACAACATCTTTGCAATTTTCATATGCAGGATTAAAGGAATTGTTATACCGACCTTTGTCATAAACACTTCTTGCCGATTTTTTGAATTTGTAATTGTTTATTAAGTCGCCTAGTTTTCTAGCTTGTGCTTCGGTAACTGTATTTGGAAAATTCGTGATGTAGTCTGCAAGGAAATTATCTTTTAGGTTTTTGAAACTTGAATAAAGTGTTATGACCGGTTCAATGTTGTTTCTGTTTTCATTTAAATAATTAGTCATAAAAATGTCCGAAATAATTCTATCAGATATTTCGGTTTCAATTGAGTCAACCTGAATTTTGCCCGATAATAGATTTTTCAAAACACTTTGAGTAGTTGAATTGATAAGTTTCTCTTTGTGAATTGGAGATACTATCCCCCAAATTTCACTTCTGTTTTTATAATCTGAAATATCCGCAAACGTTGTGTCCGCAATTAGACCAACCAAAACATCGTTTACAGTTTTACCTTGTAAAATTAAATCAAAAACAGAAAAAACAGTTGATTGTTCTTTTCCTCCTAACCCATTAAAGACTTTGCCAGTTTTTAGAACGACCGAAGTCCAGATGTCAAGCCAACAAGAAAACGTTAGATCAAAATGTTTTAAAAGTGTAACATCCTTGATAATTGCTTCTATTGAAATCTCAATTAGTTTTTTGTCACATATTCTTAATGTTAATACAATCAATTTATCTGAAGAAAGTTTCTTGACGAGATAATTCACTCCCAGAGAATCAATAAGTCGTAACTTATCCTCAACTTTAAGTTGTTCTTCTATGGCAAGTTCAATTGAAATGTGCTTGAGTAAAATGTTGGCATGAAACAAATACCAATTTTTCTTCAATGCAATTTTTGCTAAAGCTTTTATTGTTTCAATCCTTAGTTTTTTAGGAATAAACTTTAGTAAAATAGTGTCGAAGTCTTTTACAGACCCCAAAATTGATATTATATATAGTAATCTTACCTCTGACAAGTCAATTAATTGCCAAATATTCTTTACTGACATTTCACTTTGCTTCCCAAATGATAATACCACTGCATTTCTGATAGAATCATGCCACCAATTTTTTTCTTCATCAGTAAAAGAAAGAGCAATAAGGTCTGCTAGAACTTCAAATTGGTTCTGATTACGGTTTTCGAGTTCGCTTGTGATAAAAGATGAGACGATATGCTTCCCCTTTCCTTCTCCGTCTTCAAAGGCTGACCAGTCAATATTTCTTAAAGCTTTGATATTGCTGTCCGCCTTACTTTGAACAAGCATTGAAAGACGTTCAATAAATTTTCCTTTGATTATTTTTCCATCATTTGGTGCAGTAGAAATTTTGGACAATACCCTAATATCTTGTCTTAGAACATTTGCATCACTAATATTTTCAATTGAAATGTAATCCGAAAAAATTTTTTCATATTGACCGTAATTCTGAACCTCACTTATATTTGTATTGAGTTCAACTAAAAAATTATGAAACGGATTCCCTTCTTTGTAGCCAAGAAATAATGCTTCAGAATGAGAAGTGATTTCAACGACTTCTTGAATCTCGCCATGAATAATTGATTGCCCTTGCCATTTTGGTAAAAAGTCTTTCTGAATTGAAACGATCGTTAAGTCGTTAATGTTTTCAATATCAGAGGGAGTAAAACTAGTTCTGAATTTTAATTTTTTTCTTGCTCCCCTGTTCGGTGAATTCCATATTTGCTGAAGTACGCTGCTAAACGTTTCAATGTCTCCAGAAAATAGAATTGGACTTACACCACTTATCATTGCAGAAATGGTTTTCTGAATATACTTTGGTTGACTTTTTCCTCCCGAAACGGAACTTATTTTAGAACACTCAATTTGTAATTCTTTCAACGCATCATTCTTATTTTCTGTTGATTCAACAAATAGAGCAAATACATCTTGAAGATTATTAATTGAATCAATGTCCGTTTGATTGATAATTAAAACATGAGTAAAAACCATTCCTGCTCTTGTTGCCGATTGGTCTGAAAATGTCTTTGTCAGAATAAAATACTTTGAATATGGACTACCTGAAAGATATGGAAGAAGGCTTACGCCTGGCGGAAGTGCCGCTGGTCTATCTGTAAAGGCTATTAAGAACGAAGTTAGTTCAGGATCAACGATTGTCTGATTGATACATGAATGAGCCCTGCTAACTTCGCCATAAAAAGCTTGATGAATTATTATATTATTCAATTCCAATGAGTGTTCGTATTGTTAATGTTAAATCCTTCTTTTTCTCGCCAGATGAATTGATAAAATATCCGAAATTTATAGGTGTTTTCTCAATATATTCTTCATCAGGTTCATCCGTCAATGATTTCTCCGTTGAAGAAAGTCCGATAATTTTAATGGAATTTTCAGACCATGTATTTTTGGCGAAATGATATAGTAGTGGCAATCTTTCTTTTAATATTTCGGAGGGCAAGGTGTTGTCGGGTAGTTTTTGAATATCCCAACATGACAGGACAATTGCAAGATTTGGTTTCTTAATTTTATTCAATGAGGGAATGCCTTTTACATATAAAAGCATTTGGAGTAGTTCAACAAAATGCGCTGCATCAGATATTTTCACAGGTGGTGCTTGCGATTGTCTTTTTTGAATTTCCTCCGCACTCGGTATTCCTCTATTGATAATATCTTCAAGTGGTGGAATTTCATCTAAACGAATAAACAACATCCAGGAACTACTTATATCAATATACTCTTTCCAAATTGTGCTTATTCGCCTGTTCTCCACAATGGATTTCACTTGTTCGCCTGCATAGTCAGGAAAAGCAAAAACTATTTTATTGCCATTTTCATCATCAATTTTCAATTCAATATTTCTATTGGCTGATGCTTCGGTGTGCCCAGCTCTTTTTCCTTCTGCAAGTTTGTCAATCACATCTTGAAAAATAGTAAGGTCGCTTGGCCGATTGTGTGATGCTATCTTATAGCTGAACTTTCGGCTATTAAGTCTGCCATATAGCTGCCCACCAAAATGCGTCTTGCCCGCATTTGGGCCTCCAATAATTAAAACATTATTTTCTATTATATTATCCATTTACTACTCTTTTTGACAGAAACATATCTTCTGGAATTAAGGAAATAATTTGCGGGTGTGAATTGATATTACTTTTTAGTTTTTCAATAATCCAATTTATACTTTCACAAATGCTTTGATGAAAGATTCCATTTTCACCTTCTTTGACACTCGTTGTAAATTGATTAAAGTGTGTATAAGGATTTTGCCCCAAGTGCTCTAAAATTTGTTCTTTAGTCGCTGTTGGAATTTCGCAATCTGACTTTGACCAAACTAAGCCAATAGGTCTTGCCTCGATGTTTTCAAATAGTCTATCGGCAACTGAATTAATTTGAAGCTTAGTTTGACCTCGTTTTGCACCAACTAGCATTTCACAATCAGCAAACAATAAAAATGCATCGCTGTTGTCGTGAATCCATTTTGCTCCTTTTGCATTTTCACTATTTGCATTGTTTCTCCAATGATCAAACCATTCACCAGGCGCATCAGTGAAAATTAAATCTGTTTTTTCTCCTAGTGAATTTTTTAGTGCCAAATGTAAAAGACCAGGAACTCTTCCTGCATTGTTTGCGGTGTGGGGTGGAAAATGGATATTTCCGTTTTCCTTCCAACTCAAATACCAAGCAATGTCTTCCCAACCATTTAATGTCAATGAACTAGCAAAGCTATAATCACCAATTCTTCTTCCATGCCTTAAAAGGCAATATAGCGATGCCAAAAAGGTTGTTTTACCTGCACTTGCCACTCCAGTAATTCCAATTAAAATGGTTTTTGAAGAAGCAGTTAAGAAATTTAAGTCAGTCAAACCGAAGGAATTTCCAGTCCAAGGAATTCTATAAGATTCGTCTGTTGGAGTTGAAACTTCTGTTTTACCTTCAGAAACAGTTTTGTCATAATGTTTGCAATCTTTAACATTACCACAACCCTCGACATTGCAGCCAGTTTCATCAGGGTAACAAGTAGATTGAGAACATTTGCCGGCCATACTATTCAGTAATTAGTCTTTGGATTAATAAATCGTGAAATACAACAACTGATAACTCGCCTAGAGTTATTTGTTCGGTTGCATCTATTCCTGTCTTCTCTTTAAAATGGCTAATATTAATCCTATCGTTTACTAAAAGAAAAATAAAATTCGTGATTGATATTCTTCCAAGTGCCTCATCCGAATTTTCAAAGTAGGATTTCAAAATTGTTTTGTTTTCTTCTTTTATAATTTCCGATAAGAATGCGGAAAAAGTAACTGAATCATCCTTTTTATCATTTAACAAAAACAAAGTATCTCTTAAAAGATAATCAACACTGATTGGAGTGATTTCAGGTACTTGATTGTTCAAATCCGCACCCATCAAAATAGGTAATAGATTCTTATCAAGTCCTCTGTAACTCCTTTTCAGAGAGGGGGAATATAAAGTTTCTTTCCACCATAATAATTTGCTCCTTCTTTCAACGGCTGTCAAACTTGAAAACGAAGTTTTCAAGTTTGCATCTAATGTTTTTTTAAATTCTGAGAAAAATTTATTAAGAGAGCTCTCAAGAGAAGTCGCATCTAATGTTTTTGCTAATGATGCAAGACCATCTGTTATAAGTTCTTTTATAGCAGGAGTTGCATTTTTTGAAAAATGGTCACCCCATTGTTGTGAATGGGCATGTTGCTGATATCCTTCTGGTGAATGCCTCGCTGCAACTTTTAATGCCTCGCTCAATTTACTATCGTCAAACGTAACAGCTCCAACTTTAAACCCTGAAACTTTCAAAGCCCCTAATTTTAAAGAAGGTTCTTCCTCAATCAATGACCATTCTTCGGTAGCATTTCTTTCTGAAAGCTCCCCCAATAAGTTAAGCATACCTTCGACTAAACTTTTTTCTGAGTTAAGTTTTGCATATGGGAAAAAATTTAATGCTGTTAAATAAATAATCCTTGCAGCAAGTGGGTCTGCCGCCCCAACATTATTTAATGAATTGATTATTACTCCCCTGATAATATTCCTTGGCATCTCAGGATATTTTCCTCTGAGGGCTTTCCAATGATTTGTAATTATTGTTTCAGTTGCAATCATTACAGGTTCTGTGTCAGATATATTTGGGTCAAGTGCAACTAAAGTGTGACTAGGAAGCAACGAATAATCGTCTTCAAATTTCTTCTGTAAATTCGAAATAGAACTTTGGAGCCACTTTAATCTTTCGTCACTGTCGCCAATATCAAAAAGGCCAGTTTTTAAGAATTCTTGTAAAAATTTGTCTTCCATTGGGGTTAATTTTAATTGTTCAAAGTTAGTAAAATGCGTTGGCAAAAAAATGGCTCTTTTGCTTTTGCCGAAGGGGCGGGTTTGTGAGTCTGTGCCAAAGCAAATGTGCCATTTGTGCGGCTGGCTAAAATTGTTTTAAAAAAAGTGCGATGGCAAAAAAATAAAAAACTTTGGGTCGGCTCGAGTGTTGGCTTATTCGCTGTCCCGTTGCAATATGCTCTGTATGTTGGTCACCTGTCAAAATGGTTTGTCTTTGGTTTTATGTTTATATTTTGGTCGGTCGGCCGTCTTTGGAGGGGCATCTTACCATTGGCTATAACTAGTTTATATCCGTTGCAAAATCGCACATACCCCCCTGTTTTTGGTAGATATGAGAATTTTTATCTCGTTTTTCTTCTTGTCTTTCATTTTTTCCGTCATAGCTATTTCTTAAAAATGTAATGATGGAATCTTAGCTAAAAAAGCCCCAATTAAGTCAATTGGGGCTTTTTTATTTTCAATTATTTTTTGTTATCTAACTCCCGCAAGCCTCACAAGCATCCGGGTTATCCAGCGAACAAGTCAATTGAGCAGCGATCTCAGCAGCTTTTTGTGCTTCAGCTTCTAATAGTGCCTGGCGCTCATTGCTTATTTGTTGTTGGCGCTCCTGTATCAATACATCCTCGTTACCCAATACTTCGGTAGGAGCTGTTGTTGTTGCAGTAGTTGCAGTTGTTGTAGTAACAGTTAATGGTTTTTCATTAGCAGCAGAAGCATCAGCAGTAAATTTAATTGCATCAGCAGCAGCTTTAGTGCGTAAGTAATACATGCCGGTTTTTAATCCTGCTTTCCAACCATAGAAATGCATAGAAGAAAGCTTCGCAAAATTCGCATCCTGTACAAACAAGTTCAATGATTGCGACTGGCAGATATATGCTCCACGATCAGCAGCCATGTTGATGATCACCTTTTGAGAAATTTCCCAAACTGTTTTGTATAATGCTTTAATATTAGCCGGAATTACTTCAATGTTTTGTACGGAACCATTGGCAATAATAATTTTATTTTTCAAGCTATCATTCCAGATACCTAATTTAACAAGGTCTTTCAACAAGTGTTTGTTCACGATCACAAACTCACCTGATAATACACGTCTCGAATAAATATTAGAAGTATACGGTTCAAAACATTCGTTATTTCCTAAGATCTGTGAAGTGCTTGCAGTTGGCATTGGCGCTAATAACAAGGAGTTACGCACACCGTGTTTTTTTACTTCCTCTTTCAACACATCCCACTCCCAACGGTTTGATGGTGTAACATTCCACATATCGTATTGGAATATACCTTTCGAAACAGGTGATCCTTCGTATGTTTCATAAGTGCCTTCTACTTTCGCAAGGTCTTTTGATGCTGTCATTGCAGCATAATAGATCGTTTCGTGGATTTCTTTATTCAACAGTATTGCTTCCGGAGAATCGAAAGGGAAGCGCATTAAAATAAATGCATCAGCCAAACCTTGTACACCAATACCAATAGGACGGTGACGTAAATTAGATTTTTTTGCTTCAGCAACCGGGTAGTAATTACGATCAATTACTTTATTTAAATTTTTAGTGATCACATACGTGATATCAAATAATTTTTGGTGATCAAATTTTCCACCTTCAACAAAACGTGGAAGAGCGATAGAAGCCAGGTTACACACAGCGATCTCATCAGGTGCAGTGTACTCTAAAATTTCGGTACAAAGGTTGGACGATTTGATGGTACCCAAATTTTGTTGGTTGCTCTTTGCATTACAAGCATCTTTGTAAAGCATGTACGGGTTACCGGTTTCAATTTGTGAATCGATAATGGCTGTCCATAGTTCACGTGCTTTAATTACTTTGCGTGCACGGCCTTCTTTTTCGTATTTAGTATATAATTTTTCGAATGCTTCACCCCAGCAATCAGCTAAGCCTGGTGCTTCGTTAGGGCAGAACAATGACCAGTCGCCATTAGCTTCTACACGTTTCATGAATAGATCGGGAGTCCACATTGCAGTGAAAAGGTCACGTGCACGGGCTTCTTCTTTACCTGTGTTTTTACGGATATCTAAAAATTCATAGATATCAGCATGCCAAGGCTCTAAATAAATAGCGAATGAACCTTTACGTTTCCCACCGCCCTGGTCAACATAACGTGCAGTATCATTAAATACACGTAACATCGGGATGATGCCGTTTGAAGTACCGTTTGTACCACGAATGTAAGAACCTGTAGCACGTACATTGTGAATGCTTAATCCGATACCGCCTGCACTTTGTGAAATTTTAGCACAGTTTTTCAAGGTATCATAAATACCATCAATGCTATCATCTTTCATCGTTAACAAAAAGCATGACGACATTTGTGGTTTTGGAGTTCCTGCATTGAACAATGTTGGTGTAGCATGTGTGAACCAACGCTCGCTCATCAGGTTATATGTTTCAATAACAGATGCAATATCATCTTTGTGAATACCCACAGCCACACGCATGATCATGTGTTGCGGACGTTCAGCCACCATACCGTTCAACTTTAAAAGGTATGAACGCTCAAGAGTTTTAAATCCGAAATAATCATAACCGAAATCGCGGTCATAAATAATAGTGGAATCTAATTCCTGTGCATTTTTTTGAATGATATCATGAACATCATCCGCGATCAAAGGCGCTTTTTTACCTGTCTTTGGATCTATGTATGAATAAAGCGCTTCCATTGTTTTGGAAAACGATTTATTAGTGTTCTTGTGTAAGTTAGAAACCGCTATGCGTGATGCCAAAAGTGCATAGTCAGGGTGTTTGGTAGTAAGTGCTGCAGCTGTTTCAGCCGCTAAGTTGTCTAATTCACTAGTACTTACACCTTCGTAAATACCTTCAATCACCTTCATCGCAACACTGATAGCTGTTACGTGAGTAGCATCTAATCCGTAGCAAAGTTTTTGGATACGTGCTGTGATCTTGTCAAATTTTACCGATTCCCGGTTCCCGTCTCTTTTTATTACGTACATATATTATTTTGTTTTAAATGCTCAATGTTAAATTGTAAATGGAATCTTCTGAAATAATTCAACATTTAACCTTTAACATTCAACATAGTTTTAATTTTTACATTTAAAATTTAACATACAACATTCAACATTTCCTTAAAAGTCTTCGTCTAGCTTGAAAACATTGTCTTCTTTTTTACCCATTACTCCTGATTTTTGATATTCAGCAACACGTTTTTCAAAGAAATTGGTTTTGCCTTGTAAGGAGATCAATTCCATAAAATCGAAAGGATTGGTTGCGTTGTATGTTTTAGGGCATCCAAGAGCAACTAATAGTCTGTCGGCAACAAATTCAATGTACTGGCACATCATATCAGCATTCATGCCTATCAAACGCACAGGTAGTGCATCGGATACAAATTCTTTTTCAATTTCAACGGCATTGGTAATGATCGCGGTTAGACTTTCCTGTGGCAACGGGTTTTCCAGTTGTGAATAAAGCAAACAAGCAAAATCGCAATGTAAACCTTCGTCACGGGAAATAAGTTCGTTCGAAAAAGTCAAACCAGGCATTAATCCACGTTTTTTCAACCAAAAGATAGAACAGAAACTTCCTGAAAAGAATATTCCTTCCACTGCAGCGAAAGCAATTAACCGTTCAGCGAAGGTTCCGTTTCCTATCCATTTAATAGCCCAATCGGCTTTCTTCCCAACACATGGCAGTGTATCTACAGAATGAAAAAGTCTATCTTTTTCTTTAGGGTCTTTAATATAGCTATCTATTAATAACGAATAGGTCTCCGAATGGATATTTTCCATCATGATCTGAAAACCATAAAAACAACGAGCTTCCGGATATTGAACTTCATTCATGAAGTTAACAGCCAGGTTTTCATTTACTATACCATCACTTGCAGCAAAAAAGGCAAGCACATGTTTAATAAAATGTTTCTCATCGTCATTTAATTTGTTTTCCCAATCTTGAAGATCCGGATTCAAATCAATTTCTTCGGCAGTCCAAAAGCTCGCTTCTGCTTTTTTATACATTTCCCATATATCCTGATGTTTGATAGGGAAAAGTACAAATCTGTCTTTATTCTCTTTTAATATCGGTTCTGCTGTCATTTATATCTTTTAATCTTGTTTGCTTTTTTAACCGCCTGTTAATCAATCGTTTGTTGTTAATTCGTTCTTAAAAACTAAGGGATGAATTCCCCTGAAAGCCTATTGCTTTCTTTTTGAGTGTTTTAAGTAAAAAATTGGTTGTTGAATTAAGGTGTACAAATCTTGTCAAAAAAAAACAGGTAGTCAAGGGGATTGAATTAACATTTAGGCGAAGTTATAAACACGCAGAATTAACAGACGAATGTTGATAAATCACTAACGTATTTAAAAACACGACTTTAACTCTACTGGAAAAAAAACTGAAAATTAAGTGTAAAAAAATTTGGAGCTAATAAGGAAATATCCGTATTAGAAATACAAGTGTTTGGAGGGGGTATGCTTAGATACTCCTTTGCAATTAATGCTTTTGAGGCTATCCCTTTTTTAATTTGTCAGCAAATTCTAATTGTTTGTACCAATTCTCACCGTATTTACGGATCAGTGGTTCGCGCAAAAATTTATATACCGGTACATCCAGCTTTGCTCCGCATTCACATGCCGGTTTGCACACGTTCCAACTGTGGAAGTTAACAGCATCATAATCCTTGTATTTAGTGATGCGTACAGGGTATAAATGGCAGGAAATAGGTTTTTTCCAGGTTATATCACCTGCATAATATGCTTTTTCAATAGCGCACTTTGCAATATCGTTTTCAAAATAGGTGAAAGCGCAGTGTTTGCCTTTTACTAATGGAGTTGTATAATCACCATCTTCATCGATCACAAATACGCCTTGCTTTTCGATAGCCTTAAGTCCATCCTTAGGCAGGTAGGGCTTTACCTTATCCAGCAGGTCTTCCATTATCGAGATCTCTTCCAGTTCCAGTGGAGCACCTGAATCACCCGCTACGCAACATTCTCCTTTGCATGCATTCAAATCACACACGAATTTTTTTTCAAGCAAATGCTCCGAAACTATTGTATTATCTATTGCTATCATTTGTTTGATGTGCTAATGTGCTGATGAGATGATGTGCTGGTTTTCCAATGTACTAATATGCAAATGTAAAGATTTAAACAGACAGTACTGAAGTTTAAGATGTTAATTTCTACTTCGCAGTTACCTATTTATTGTTGAACTATTTTATCAAACTCATCATTTAATCAGCACCTTAGCGCATCAGCACATCATCTCATCAGCACATCATCTCATCAGGAATCAGCACATCGTCACATCGATACATTAATATTCGTACTTTTAGCCAATGAAATTTTTGCGCATACTCCTTTTCCCTGTTTCCTTTTTATATGGCCTGTTGCTCTTGTTGCGCAATAAATTATATGATTGGGGGATATTTTCTTCTACCGAATTTAAGGTCCTCACTATTTCGGTTGGGAACCTGACTGTTGGCGGGACAGGAAAAACACCACATATCGAATATTTGATCCGTTTATTAAGTCCGGAATTTTATATAGCCACGCTCAGCCGAGGTTATGGAAGAAAAACAAAAGGTTTTGTTTTGGCTGATGAACGATCTACAGTTGCTGATATTGGGGATGAACCGCTTCAGTTTGCAGTCAAATTTAATAACATACCCGTTGCTGTGGACGGGAAACGGGTGAGAGGTGTGAAAAAGCTCTTAGGTCTTTTTCCAATGGTACAAACCATTCTACTGGACGATGCTTTCCAGCACAGGTCAATAAAGCCGGGGCTTTCAATTGTTTTAACAGAGTTCGGCAAATTGTATTTCAACGATTTTGTAATGCCTACAGGAAGTTTGCGGGAATTTAGTTCAGGGATAAAACGTGCTGATATTATTATTGTAACCAAATGCCCTGAAGTGCTTTTACCAATTGAACGTAATCGCTTAATAAAGGAGATCAAGCCTTTGCCGCATCAGCATGTTTATTTTTCGTATATTAAATATGGTGAATTTCTGCCTTTATATACCCAAACTATAAACCCATTTAGTAAGGAATATTATTTTGAAAGACATTATTCTGTTGTACTGCTTACCGGTATAGCCAATACCCAATCATTGGAATATTATTTAAAAGACAAAGTAAAAACCATTATTCCTGTTAAGTTTCGGGACCACCATACATTTACAAAAAATGATTTAGAAGAAGTTAAAAAAATATTTGATAATATTGCATCGTCAAATAAAATAATTGTGACCACCGAAAAAGATGCAATGCGTTTAAGAAACCCTGAATTTTCAGATATTTTAAAACAGATGCCGCTTTTTTATATACCAATTGAAATAGATTTTTACGATAAGGACAAAAACGCCCGCCTGAATGACACAGTCGGGCAGGAATTTAACGAACAAATTATTCATTATGTTAGAACAAATCAAAACAACGTCAGCTTACATTAAAAGTAAAATATCCATTGAGCCCGAAATAGGAATTATTTTAGGTACCGGACTTGGTGGCCTGGTAAAGGAAATAAATATTAAGCATACCATTCCTTACGAGGAGATCCCTAACTTTCCTGTGTCAACAGTAGAGGGTCATACAGGTAAATTAATTTTTGGTGAACTGGGTGGTAAAAATGTGGTTGCCATGCAAGGGCGTTTTCATTTTTACGAAGGCTATGATATGCAACAGGTAACATTCCCGGTAAGGGTGATGAAATTTTTAGGCATTCAAAAGCTTTTTGTTTCCAATGCTTCTGGTGGTGTTAATCCGAATTTTGAAATTGGTGATCTGATGATCATCAACGATCACATTAACTTGTTTCCATCCAATCCATTGATAGGCAAAAACATTGCTGAACTTGGGCCACGCTTCCCGGATATGAGTGATGCCTATAACAAAGACCTGATCGATAAAGCAAAGCAAGTGGCTGCCGCCAATAATATAAAAGTGCAGGAAGGTGTATATGCAGGATTAACCGGCCCTACATTTGAAACACCGGCCGAATACAAATATGTTTTTAACGTTGGAGCTGATGCTGTTGGAATGAGCACCGTGCCCGAAGTAATTGTTGCACGACACATGGGTATTCCTTGTTTCGCGATGTCTATCATTACGGATTTAGGAGTACCGGGCAAAATTGTTCAGGTAACACACGAAGAGGTTCAACACGTTGCAGCACAAGCTGAAAAAAAGATGACCCTTATTATGAAAGAGCTCATGAAATTAATTTAATAATAACAGTTTTTTTAAAAGATCCTTCCTGCAAGATATGCCGGAAGGATTTTTTTTTCGCGGAATTTTTCTGTATCTTTATTAAGCGCATAATAGATTGTTTTTTATTGATCCATGTCATCCCGAGCTTTTTGCGAGGGATCTTGTCAATCAAAGAGAAAAACCATCAATATAAGCAAGATCCCTCGCAAAAAGCTCGGGATGACAGTATTGGTAATACTTCAATTGATTTAGGGAATATATCAGTAAATAGTTTATTTATACATTAAACGGGATAAATTTTCGCATCAAGGTTGGACTCCGGAGGAGTCCCATATTTATAGATAACCATTATGCTATAAACATCCGACCCCGTTGGGGTCGAACGGCTTGTAAAAATTTATTCCATTTGCAGTATAATCAATGTGGAAATTTATTCATGCGCAGTATAAATAAAATTTAACAACGACCTTAAACCAACCGTTTAAATGAAAATAAAGTATTCCCTGGTTTTTGTTCTTGTTATAGTAATCACGCTTGTTACCAATGCGCAATATAACAAACAAAACATAAGCCTTTTAAGCCATTGGTTTAATCCTTCGGAAATAGCAGAACCCCAACTGGGTATTAAATATCAAAGTGTTTGGGGTTGGGTGGATACCGCGCAGGGCAATACAGAATATGCTATTCAGGGCAGCGGCTCCGGTACTTATATTATTGATGTGTCAACACCAGCTAACCCTGTGGTGAGGGATTATGTACCGGGCCGAAAGGGGCTTTGCAAATGGCGGGAATATAAAACCTATGGAAAGTACTTGTATGCGATAAGTGATGATATTGCACCAAATAGTTTTCAGATCATTGATATGTCTTATTTGCCGGACTCGGTGCATGTGGTGCACGATGATACCACCATTTTTGAACGTGCACATACCTTGTTTGTTGATGGGGATAAATTATATTGCGGAAGTGTAACGCGTCCTTCCGGTACCGGCTACTATTCGATGGCAGTGTACAGCCTTACCAATCCTGAATTTCCTGTGCTTTTAAGAGCATTAAATCAGGATTATCCCACCATAGGTTTTGCGCACGATATGTATGTTCGTAACGATACTGTTTATGCATCATGCGGCTATCAGGGCCTTTTCATTTATAAATTCAATGCCGACACTACTTTTTCTTTGATCAATTCGCTTACCTCTTATCCCGATCAGGGTTATAATCACAGCAGCTATTTAACGCCCAATAGCCAACATCTTATTTTTTGTGATGAGGTGCCAAGCAATAAAGCTGTTAAAATAATTAATGTAAGTGATCTGCAAAACATATCTGTTGAAAGTACTTTCAAGTCAACAGAAGGTGCATCACCACACAATCCATATATTTTTGGAAGCAATCGTGCTGTAATAGCTTATTACCAGGATGGGCTACAAATTTATAATATTACCGATCCTACACTTCCTGTAAGGACAGGATATTTTGATACTGATACAATTGATGGTGTGAGCAATAACTACAATGTCCCAAATGCTCATTATCATGGATGTTGGGGTGCTTACGTTGATCTGCAAAGTGGGATAATTTTAGCCAGTGATATGCAAAACGGATTGTTCATTTTGGATGCGGATGTTGCATTGGGTATAAAAGAAAATAAAGTAAATACAACAAACAGTATCACCCTGTTTCCAAACCCAACAACCAATAATGTTTCCATAGTGCTGCAATTGAAAAATACGGATAACCTGTTGTTTGAAATGTTTGATATTAAGGGAAGAAAAATTATCAGCAAAGCAGAAAATATTCTTGCCGGAAACTCAACAAAAATAATTAGTACAGAACAGTTGGCTTCAGGGATCTATATTTTAAGAATTACAGGGAAAGAAATTAATTTTTCGCAAAAAGTTGTGAAGAAATAAGTTGTGTCGTTACATTACCAACGTATGAAAAAAATAATTTTATATAGTCTCATTTTTTTTGTTGCATTAACCTCAACTGCATTTTTTATTGTCAATTCAGATGACGAAAAAAACGCAAAAAATATAAGTTTGTTTTCTTCTGTTTTTAAGATCCTCAAAACAGATTTTGTTGATACACTCGACTCTGGTATCCTTATTAGAAGGGCGATTGATGGTATGGTAAAATCGGTTGATCCTCATACCGTTTTTTTTGATTCGCTCGAAACCAGAGAAAGAGAAAATGTATGGGCGGGAATAAATTATTCAGGTATTGGTGCCAGGGTAGATTACAAAGATTCTGCAGTTATTATTACATCTGTTATTGAGGGATATGGTGCGCAGCAAAATGATCTGAGAGCAGGTGATATTTATAAGGAAGTGGATGGGATATCAGTGGAAGGAAAATCGCTGGACGAAACATTGAAACTATTGAGAGGTACTGCGGAAACTACTGTTAATATTACTGTTAACAGACCTCATGTAGGGCTGATACAAAAGAAAATCACACGTAAACAAATTGTAACCAAGTCAATTCCTTTTTACACCATGCTCGATTCTGTAACGGGCTATATCCAGGTGCAGCAATTTTTGAGAGGTTCTGATATTCAATTTTTTGAAGCGGTAACTAACTTGAAAAAAAATCTAAAACTAAGATCGATCATTCTTGATCTGCGCGATAATATTGGTGGTTTGGTGGAGGAAGCAGTTAATTGTGTGAATGTTTTTGTTCCAAAAAATACGGTTATTTTACATATAAAAGGGAAAGCAACTGACTATAATAATATAACGCACAACGAACCTCTTGATACACTGGTACCTTTGGTAATTCTAACAAATAGCAATACCATTTCTTCTGGTGAGATTTTTACGGGTGCCATGCAGGATCTCGACAGGGCTGTGATCATCGGGCAAAAAACGTTTGGAAAAGGTCTTGTGCAAGGTACTCGTTTTTCCGGTCAGGGAACAAGCTTATATTTATCAGCGGCTCGATATTATACACCTTCCGGGAGATGTATTCAAAAACGGGATTATTCTAAAAGATACATTAATGGAAAGGAAAAAATATTTTCTGATAGCCTGAAAAAAGTTTTTTACACCCGAAATGGAAGAAAAGTGTTTGACATTGGAGGAATAGAGCCTGATATAAAAACAGAGCCGACACAAAAAAACGCCCCTATTGTTGAAGCTTTAAAAAAGTCATCTTTGATATTCGATTATGCTACCTATTTCCGAAACACCAAGGAAATTAATACTCCTGCCAATAAGATTATCGTTACCGATGTTAGTTTTTTTACTTTTATGGGTTATGTCGAAAAAAGAAAATATCCTTTTAAAACCCCTGAAGAATTGAAATTACTGGAGTTTGAAGAACTTTCAAAAAACAACAATACAATCGGACTTTTCGAAAAAAAATACAAAGCATTGAATAAACAAATTACGGAATCAAAAAAGGAAATGCTTTTTCAAAATAAAGAGCAGATAAAAAAAGCGCTGCAAGGGGAAATTGTTTCCCGGTATTACTACTATACTGGCTTTATGGAAAACAGCCTGCAAACTGATCCGGAAGTGGTATACGCTCGAAATTTTTTAGCCGACAAGGAATTGTATTTTCAACTGTTAAATAAGAAATAACTAAAGTTGGATATTGGATGTTAGATATTGGTTAATCAAACACCCTGCGTCCAATATCTAAGTTCCAACGTCCAACATCAAATCGTTACAAAGGAATATTACCATGCTTTTTCTTTGGTAATGCATCTACTTTGTTTTTAAGCATATTAAATGCTTTAATTAATTTCTCACGTGTATCTTCCGGATTTATCACTTCATCAACATAACCTCTTTCAGCAGCACGGTAAGGGTTTGCGAAGTGTTGAATGTATTCTCTTTCCTTTTCAGCAAGAGTTGCTGCAGGATCTTTTGAGGAAGCAATTTCATTTTTGAAAATAATTTCAGCAGCACCTTTAGCCCCCATTACAGCAATTTCAGCTGTTGGCCAGGCATAGTTCATATCGGCACCAATATGTTTGCTGTTCATTACATCGTAAGCACCACCGTATGCTTTACGGGTGATCACCGTTATGCGTGGTACAGTTGCTTCACAAAAAGCATACAATAATTTTGCACCACTGGTAATGATACCATTCCATTCCTGATCGGTACCCGGTAAAAAACCGGGTACATCTTCAAACACCAATAAGGGAATATTAAAGCTGTCGCAAAAGCGAACAAAACGGGCAGCTTTTGTAGATGAATCAATATCTAATACTCCGGCCAAAAAAGCAGGCTGATTTGCAACAATACCAATACTTTTACCTGCCAATCTTGCAAAACCAATTACAATGTTCTCTGCAAAATTTTTGTGTACTTCTAAAAAAGATTCCGAATCGATCACCCCATTAATTACTTCACGAATATCATAAGGCTGATTCGGATTTTTAGGAATAATTGAATTTAGTTCAGGACGTTTTTCTTTGCCATTACTTTCATACGGAACGCTTGGTGCTTCATCTTCGCAATTTTGTGGCATATAGCTCAATAGCGCTTTGATGTTATTGATACATTCAATTTCGTTTGCACATGAAAAATGTGTTACTCCGGATTTTGTTGAATGTGTGGATGCTCCTCCTAATTCTTCTGATGTTACTTCTTCGTGTGTTACTGTTTTTACAACGTTCGGACCGGTTACAAACATATAAGAAGTGTTTTCCACCATCATTATAAAATCTGTAATAGCAGGAGAATATACTGCACCACCCGCGCAAGGTCCCATTATTGCTGATAGTTGAGGGATCACTCCGGAAGCTCTTGTATTACGATAAAATATATCGGCATAGCCTCCCAATGAAACAACACCTTCCTGAATACGTGCACCACCACTATCGTTCAGCCCAATTACCGGTGCACCATTTTGCATTGCCAGGTCCATGATCTTACAAATTTTTTCGGCATGCGTTTCACTTAACGAACCTCCAAACACCGTAAAGTCCTGTGAAAAAACATATACCAATCGTCCGTTGATAGTCCCGTAACCCGTTACTACACCGTCTCCTAAATATTTTTCACGTTCCATCCCAAATTCAACAGAGCGGTGTGTTACAAACATTCCAATTTCTTCAAAACTCCCTTCATCCATCAAAAAATGTAAGCGCTCTCTTGCAGTGAGTTTTCCTTTTTTATGTTGCGATTCAATGCGTTTTTCTCCGCCACCTAATTGTGCTTCAGCTATCTTTTTGTTGAGTTCTTGTATCTTGTTTTCCATTCTTCTTTTTTGTTTTTTAGGAATATGAATTTGCATTATCCTGTAAAAAAGGGTTGCAATTCTTGTTAAGAATCCTGTTACAAGTTTACACATTTTTTTAATCCTAAATACCCTTAATTTTTGCCGAATTATTAAAAAGGAAGGCGCAAAGTTGAAGATAAATAGTACTTATAATTGGGTCAGATTGTAATTTCGAGGAAATTGAATTCTATCTTTTAAATTTTTGTTTTCGTTATCCAATTCTCTGCTAATGGGGGATTACTCAATTATCAATTTTTGTATTTGTACATCAGTATCTGTTGTTAATTTAATATAGTAAATGCCTTTTGCTAAGCCTCCAAGATCGATTTGCTTTTTGTAGCCGATCAATATGTTTTTTTCTAAAGCACTGAAAATTACTTTTCCTTGAATATCAATCACACTAACGAATAGTTCGGTTAAATTTGAATTTTTTATTGCAATGTTGAACATTCCATTTGTTGGATTTGGGTATACTGTAATGCCTTGCGAAAGTGCATTTTCTTCAATTTCGGTACAATCCAGAACTGCGATATTTTCAGACGCAGCATTTGAACATGAGTTTGAGTCAGTGATGATATATGAGATTGTTTGCATAGTGTCCGCACTTCCAGGGTAGAACATACCTGTAATAACACCGGTTCCTGCATAGGTACCTCCCGTTGGCAAACCTCCTGTTAAAACAAATTCTGCGGTTTGTGAACATACTGTTGTAAAAGGTAATAGACTTACTGTTGGTAAAGGGTTTACCTGAATAATTACGTTGTTTGTTGTCTCATTTATACAACCTTCTGAAGCTACCGTATAAACATAAGTAACATTTACCGAAGCAGCGGTGGTATTAATTAGTGTTTCGTTTGGATTGCCAGTGCCGCTGCCAGCTAAATTACTGATACCTGTTACGCTATTCCTGATCCAGTAGAAAGTGGAATTGGTTATGGAACTGGTTGGCATATAACTAAATGTAGAATTGCTGCATATTGTATCCGGATCGAGCGTACTTGTTAAATACGGTGTTTGATTGATCGTTACCGTGACATCTAATCGTGTCGCGCTTTCGCAACTGTTTAATGTTTGAGAAGCAAAATAATGCAGCCCATTAACTAAAGCAGTTGTTGTTGCTAATGCAGAGCCACCTGTTGAATCCGTATACCACTGAATGGCATTTCCAGTAGCTGTTAAGTTTGCCACTGTACCAGAGTCACAGAAAGTTTGTGTTGGGATGCCTGTTGGTGCTGCGGGAGCATCTATAGTAGCTGTTACATCAAATCGGGTTGTACTTTCACAAATACCTATTGTTTGAGAAGCAAAATAATGATTGCCATTTATTAAAACTGTTGTTGTTGCTAACGCTGCCCCCCCTGTTGATGTGTCATACCATTGAATCATAGTTCCTGTTGCTGATAAGTTTGCAATCGTTGCGCTATTGCAAAAAGTTTGAGAGGAAGCGGCAATTGGGGCGGATGGTGTAAGAGGCTGCGCATTGATCAGTACAATTGTTGCGGACGAAATACATCCATCCGAATTCCTTGCAGTTATATTGTAAGTGTTGGGCGCAACAGCAATGAATACACCTGTTGTATTAGTATAATCGGATCCATCGATGCTGAATGTTAAGCCAGGATTGGGTGAGGTGACCGTTATAATCCCGGTAGCAAGGGTACAAGTGGGGTGTGCAGTTACACTTGCTATTGGTGTTGCTGGTGTTGTTGGTTGAGCATTTACAGTTACGGTTGTAGCAATTGAAATACAGGTATTGTCTGAAGTTCTTCTCACTAAAATGTTGTGTGATCCTGCTGCAATACCAGCGAAAGTTAAAGAAGTTTGATACCCCCCAGCATCAATTTTATATTCGTATCCAGTCGTTGGAGCTGTGATTACAATTGTTCCTGTTGCTAAAGCGCAGGTAGGTTGTATTGTTATGCTTGCTGTAGCTGATGCAGGCGCTGTTGGCTGGGCATTTACGATTATTGTGGAAGCTGTTGAGATACAGGTATTATCCGAAGTTCTTCTAACTAAAATGCTGTGCGATCCTGCTGCAATACCAGCAAAAGTTAACGAAGTTTGATATGTTCCTCCATCAATATTGTATTCGTATCCACTGGTTGGAGCTGTGATTACAATTGTTCCTGTTGCTAAAGCGCAGGTGGGTTGTATTGTTGTACTTGCTGTTGCTGCCGCAGGCGCTGTTGGCTGGGCGTTTACGATTTCTGTTGAAGCGGTTGAGATACAGGTATTATCTGAAGTTCTTCTCACTAAAATGTTATGTGAACCCGCTGCAATACCAGCAAAAGTCAAAGAAGACTGGTAGGTTCCTGCATCAATATTGTATTCGTATCCACCGGTTGGCGCGGTGACCACAATAGTTCCAGTCGCTAAGGCGCAGGTAGGTTGTATCGTTGTATTTGCTGTTGCTGCCGCAGGTGCTGTTGGTTGCGCGTTTACAATTACTGTTGAAGTGGATGAGATACAAGTATTATCCGAAGTTTTTCTCACTAAAATGTTGTGTGATCCTGCTGCAATACCTGTAAAAGTCAAAGAAGACTGGTAGGTTCCTGCATCAATATTGTATTCGTATCCACCGGTTGGCGCGGTGACCACAATAGTTCCAGTCGCTAAGGCGCAGGTAGGTTGTATCGTTGTATTTGCTGTTGCTGCCGCAGGTGCTGTTGGTTGCGCGTTTACAATTACTGTTGAAGTGGATGAGATACAAGTATTATCCGAAGTTTTTCTCACTAAAATGTTGTGTGATCCTGCTGCAATACCTGTAAATGTTGCCGAAGCCTGATACGCACCGGCATCAATTTTATATTCGTATCCACCGGTTGGAGCAGTGACTACAATGGTTCCAGTCGCTAAAGCACAAGTAGGTTGTATTGTCGTGGTGGCTGTGGCAGCCACAGGTGCTGTTGGCTGCGCATTTACGATTGCTGTTGAAGCGGTTGAGATACAAGTATTATCCGAAGTTCTTCTCACTAAAATGTTATGTGAACCTGCTGCAATACCTGCAAATGTTGTCGAAACCTGATAGGCGCCCGCATCAATTTTATATTCGTATGCACCGGTTGGGGCGGTTACTACAATGGTTCCCGTTGCTAAAGCACAGGTGGGTTGAATGGTTGTACTTGCTGTTGCTGCCGCAGGTGCTGTTGGCTGGGCATTTACTATTACTGTAGCCGGACTTGAAATGCAAGTATTGTCCGAAGTTCTTCTAACTAAAATAGTATGTGAACCGGCTGCAATACCAGCAAAAGTTGCCGAAGCCTGATAGTTGCCGACATCTATTTTATATTCGTACGCACCTAATGGCGCAGTTACCACAATGGTTCCAGTTGCTAAAGCGCAGGTAGGATGTGTAGTTGTTGCGCTTGCTGCTGCAGGTGCTGTTGGTTGTGCATTTACGGCAACTGCTGTTGGAGATGAAATACAGGTGTTATCTGGGGTCCTTCTCACTAAAATGTTATGGGAACCTGCTGCAATACCTGCAAAAGTCAAAGAAGACTGGTAGGTTCCTGCATCAATATTGTATTCGTATCCAGCGGTTGGCGCGGTGACCACAATAGTTCCTGTTGCTAAAGCGCAGGTTGGTTGTATCGTTGTACTTGCTGTAGCTGCTGTAGGTGCTGTTGGCTGGGCATTTACGATTATTGTTGCAGCGGTTGAGATACAGGTATTGTCCGAAGTTCTTCTCACTAAAATGTTGTGTGAACCTGCTGCAATACCAGCAAAAGTTAAAGAAGTTTGATATGCCCCTCCATCAATTTTATATTCGTATCCAGTCGTTGGAGCAGTTACCACAATGGTTCCAGTCGCTAAAGCACAAGTAGGTTGTATTGTCGTGGTGGCTGTGGCAGCCACAGGTGCTGTTGGCTGCGCATTTACGATTGCTGTTGAAGCGGTTGAGATACAAGTATTATCCGAAGTTCTTCTCACTAAAATGTTGTGCGAACCAGCTGCAATACCAGCAAAAGTTAAAGAAGTTTGATATGCCCCTGCATCGATTTTATATTCGTATCCGGTCGTTGGGGCAGTTACCACAATGGTTCCAGTTGCTAATGCGCATGTGGGTTGTATTGTTGTACTTGCTGTTGCTGACGCAGGCGCTGTTGGTTGAGCGTTTACGATTACTACGGAAGCTGTTGAGATACAGGTATTATCCGAAGTTCTTCTCACTAAAATGTTGTGCGATCCTGCTGCAACACCTGTAAATGTTGCCGAAGCCTGATACGCACTGGCATCAATTTTATATTCGGATCCAGTCGTTGGAGCAGTGACTACAACGGTTCCTGTTGCTAAAGCGCAGGTAGGTTGTATTGTTGTACTTGCTGTAGCTGCCGCAGGTGCTGTTGGCTGGGCGTTTACGATTGCTGTTGAAGCGGTTGAGATACAGGTATTATCCGAAGTTCTTCTCACTAAAATGTTGTGCGATCCAGCTGCAATACCAGCAAAAGTTAAAGAAGTCTGATATGCCCCTGCATCGATTTTATATTCGAATCCACTGGTTGGAGCAGTGATTACAATTGTTCCAGTTGCTAAAGTGCAGGTAGGTTGTATTGTCGTGGTGGCTGTGGCAGCCACAGGCGCTGTTGGTTGCGCATTTACGATTATTGTGGAAGCTGTTGAGATACAGGTATTATCCGAAGTTCTTCTAACTAAAATGCTGTGCGATCCTGCTGCAATACCAGCAAAAGTTAACGAAGTTTGATATGTTCCTCCATCAATATTGTATTCGTATCCACTGGTTGGAGCAGTGATTACAATTGTTCCAGTTGCTAAAGCGCAGGTAGGTTGTATCGTTGTGCTTGCTGTTGCTGACGCAGGCGCTGTTGGCTGAGCGTTTACGATTATTGTGGAAGCTGTTGAGATACAGGTATTATCTGAAGTTCTTCTCACTAAAATGTTATGCGAACCAGCTGCAATACCAGCAAAAGTTAACGAAGTTTGATATGTCCCTCCATCAATATTATATTCGTATCCACCGGTTGGAGCAGTTACCACAATTGTTCCTGTTGCTAAAGCGCAGGTAGGTTGTATCGTTGTGCTTGCTGTTGGAGCCCCAGGTGCGGTAGGTTGAGCATTGATAACTATATTAGATGATGCTACTGATGAACATCCGGATGCATTCGTTACTGTATAATTATAAGTAGCAGAAATAGTAAGGCCTGAAATTGTTGTGCTTGTTGTGGTTCCTGAAATATTACCAGGATTTATAGTCCAGTTTCCGGAAGGCAAGTTGTTTAAAACTACGCTACCAGTTGCAGTGCTACAAGTAGGTTGAGTTATAGTCCCAAGAGTTGGTGCAATTGGTGTTGGTGGTAAGGTTATCGTTACATCAAATCGTGTTGCACTTTCACATGAGCTAATAGTTTGAGAAGCAAAATAATGTGAACCATTTACTAAAGTTGTTGTTGTCGCTAATGCAGCACCACCGCTTGATGCGGCATACCATTTAATTGCTGTTCCGCTTGCTAATAAGTTTGCAACAGTTCCTGAATTACAGAATGTTTGAGTAGCTGTTCCTGTTGGTACTGCCGGCACATTGATGCTTGCGGTGACATCAAATCGTGTTGCACTTTCACATCCACTTAATGTTTGTGAAGCAAAATAATGTGAGCCATTTGCCAATGCTGTTGTTGTCGCTAGTGCACTACCACCGCCTGATGCAGCATACCATTGAATAGCTGTACCTGTTGCTAATAAGTTTGCAACAGTTCCTGAATTACAAAATGTTTGAGTAGCAGTTCCTGTTGGTACAGCCGGCACATTGATGGTTGCCGTTACGTCAAAACGTGTATTACTTTCACATGAGCTAATAGTTTGAGTAGCAAAATAATGTGAACTATTTACTAAAGCTGCTGTTGTCGCTAATGCAGAGCCACCGCTGGAAGCAGCATACCATTGAATATTTGTTCCTGTCGCTAATAAGTTTGCAACAGTTCCCGAATTACAAAATGTTTGAGTAGCAGTACCTGTTGGCACAGCCGGCACATTGATGGTTGCAGTTACATCAAAACGTGTATTACTTTCACATGAGCTAATAGTTTGAGAAGCAAAATAATGTGTTCCGCTTATTAAAGCTGTTGTTGTCGCTAATGCAGCGCCACCGGTTGATGCAGCATACCATTGAATAGCTGTTCCTGTCGCTAATAAGTTTGCAACAGTTCCTGAATTACAGAATGTTTGAGTAGCTGTGCCTGTTGGTGCGGCAGGTACATTGATGGTTACAGTTACATCAAATCGTGTTGCACTTTCACATCCACTTAATGTTTGTGAAGCAAAATAATGTGAACCATTTACTAAAGCTGTTGTTGTGGTTAATGCAGAGTCACCGCCTGATGCAGCATACCATTGAATGGCTGTCCCTATTGCTGCTAAATCGGCAACCGTGGCGCTATTACAAAAAGTTTGTGCTGCTGCTCCTGTGGGGGGAGGATTTAATATTATTTCAAAAGGATCGCTGTTTGTGCCTGTGAGAATAGGTCCATCGCTGACCACCCTGATTTTATAACCTGTGCCAGTTGGAGTATTTGCAGGGATAATGCAATCAATTACTTCGCTGTTCGAATTGCTAATCAATGTGCCAATATTAACAGGACTTGCAAATGAACCTGCCAAATCAGATAATTGAGCAGTATAAGTATTACTGTTGAATCCTCCGGTAGAAATAAACATAATGCCAGTTGAATACCCTGTAGTTGGTGTAATACAAAATGAATTATCATTCGTTGATCCGGTAACGATGGAATAGGTTACTTGATTTTCTGAAGCTCCCGGACTAAGGTAAATTTCTGATCCTGCCCCACAATTATATTCAAAGATTGTAAAATAATAGGTTGAACCAATGGCCAAATTAGATATTGTTATGGATGAGCCCGAATCATTATACACAACGTATTCTCCAGCCCCTAAAATATTTCCAGATCCAAATGTTGAATTTGCTGAATAAGTTGTTCCATCCAAGGGGGTATTGGAAATAGCACTTCCTTCTTTGCCCACTACAAGGCGATTGTTGCCATCACCATTTAACCAGTTAATAGTTATAGACGATTGAGTAACCGTAGAAAATGAAAGAGAGTTAGAATTTACTGTTGGAGAGGCACAGGAAGGACAATCCATGGTATGTGCCCCCAAATGGGTTATGTTATCTGTGGCATATTGAGTCCATTCTGTTGACAAGGTCTGAAAACCAGATGTTGGGTTAGTAGTAATACCGGTGGTTACCGAACTATTTCTGACCAAAGTTTTGTCTAACGTTGTAAAAGCTCCGCTTGTCCATGCTGTACCAGGATCTTCACCAATTCTTCCAAAAATATCTACATAAGAAGAGTCTGAAATCTTAAATAAAGCAACAGCGTCATCCCCACTGAAATTCAACGCAGTATTATTCGTTGTCGTTCCACCATATATTGTTGCAGCAGCGAGTTTGTAAACTATTGTTGCTTGATTATTTAAGGTGCCGGATAATGCATTATTTGTTGAAACAGTTGGCGAACCATTTGAAAACAGTTGTAAACTATAATTTGAGAGGTTAACAGAAGCGCCTGTATTATTATATATCTCAATATATTTATTACTGCCGGATCCTTCAATATATTCTGAAATGATAAGATCTGTTGCACAGCCTAATTTAGCTGTGGTTGCGCAGCTGGTAGTAGGAATAACCGTTGAAGTTTTATAATTTATATTCGATAAGGAATTCGTGTAAGGAAAAACCTTGAAGTAATAAGTAGTTGACTGAGATAAACCCGTAAAAGCATAGGTCTGAGTTCCTGGAGTAACACTATGTACAAATGTACTATTTGCTTCGGTAACGCCATCCACAGGGTTGTTGATAGCTGCATAGCTTACACTGCTTGCTTTTATTAAGTACCCATCGGGAGTGGTTCCACCACTGGCATCCGTCCATGTGAGTGGAATTGATGAGCTTGTGGTAGTACCACATGTAAAAACAGAAGCATGGTTGGTTGGTTCATCCTTTAGAATGGTATAGCTCTGAACAGGTGAAGTACTTGTATTACTCTCGTTATCAATTGCAGTTATTGTATAGTATATAGTTGTTCCACCGGCATTTGCAGGAATTGAAGATGCTGTCATATAGTTCGGTGCCCCGCTCACATTCATGGTTATTGTATCTCCAAAACTTGTCCCATCGGTGCACCATTGCAGTGTAACAGAAGTTACCGATCCATTGTCTGTGACATTTCCTGTTACCGATACCGAGTTCGAAGAGTTAGGCGAAATGGGATTATTTGCAATATTAGTGATTGATGGTGCATCAGTACAACTTGTTGATGTCCATATCTCACATACATATTCGGGGTGGTCAACAAATGGGTTTCTGTTGGTTTGCGGAGTGTTATAATAAATAGCATTATTACGTTCAATTTCTTTCTGGCTCACAGGGTCGTTATTGCTCCATGTAATCAGCATATCAATATACCATTGTTTGAAATTATTGCCGCTGGAATTTATTACATATTGCGCTTCGGTGGATGGATACCTGGTTACCCAAATGCTCAAGCTATCCATATATCTGGCAGCAATATAAAAGGTAGCACGTGCAAAATCTCCTTTATATTCATTTATAGGTTCAAAAATTGTTCCTGTATATCCCGGCCAGGAACATGGACCTATTTTGCCGCCATTGGAGGATGTCCAAGTAGGTGCGGTCGATTGTCCCAGTGGGTGTGCGCTTTTCTTATTATTTACATATTGATCGGCAGGGAAAAGGTGGTGAAGATCGGTATATTGGGGATTAGCCAGATTGTCTATTCCTCCCCACCACGAATTAGGTGTTAAATGTTCACGGGCATAACAATCGCCTTCTGCGCTTGCACTGCCGCATTGATTGGTAAAAATTGTAAAAGTGTAATTTGAACCGTTTGGGATCTCGGAATACATATCCCAAATAATTGTATTGTTTGGAGCAGGCCGTACATCCGTTATTGCATAAGCATCCCAAACATCAAATGAAGTACTGGTATAGGGGAGTTTGACATGCCCGGTAGTTGTAATGACACGAAGAGCAGCCCGTAAAACATCACCTGTTTTTCCGGCTGCGTTATCATAATATCCAGCGGGTATTTGTGCAAAACTTAGAAAATAAAAAAAAACGCAAAAAAGTACTAACGTAAATTTCTTCATATCAAACAAATATATTGCTTTGTTTTACCATTAGTAAAGATAAGGAATGTTTTTGCTAAATGGATAAATTGCCTATAAAGAGCAGGAAATGCAAAATCTTTAAAGCGTTACCAACCAATTATTTGATTAATTTTGTCGCCAATAAAAATTCACAAAAAATGAACAAAATTTTACGTTATTTTATACAAGGATTAATTATCACAGTTCCGGTTGCGATCACCGCCTATGTAGTATACAGCATTGTTGTTTTAGTAGGGTCTTTCTTTAGCATTTTTGGAGTAATTGTAAGTCCCGTAGTGGATCCCTTTATAGTTCTTGGTGCTGCCTTGGGATTGATTTTTTTAATGGGCTTGCTTGGTTCGTCAATCATTTTGCGCCCTTTGTTTATAATGTTTGACAGTGTGATGGAGCATACACCTCTTATTAAAACAGTGTATTCATCAATAAAAGATCTGTTTTCGGCATTTGTGGGAAGTAAAAAACGTTTTAATAAGCCTGTATTGGTTACTATTAATAAAGAAAATAATATTCAGCAATTAGGTTTTGTGACGCAGGATAATCTTAGTGAACTACGAATTAAAGAAGGTAGCGTTGCAGTATATATGCCATTGTCCTATTCTTTTTCAGGTAATTTATTAATAGTGCCAATTGATCATATTACTTATGTAGAGGCCTCCTCATCCGAAGTGATGAAATTTGTTGTTTCAGGTGGAGTTACTGATATTGATTAATTTTCGGATTTTTAGAGCCTGTTTAAATTTCATTCAAAATAATTTTTTGCCTTCTCTCGATTTCTCGACTCCGTTCGAAATAACCGTGTGCGCTGTCATTTCGAGCGATTCGAGAAAGGTGCGTTAGCTTATAAGCAATATTGTTATTCTTTTATATAAAATTTAAACAGGCTTTTAGTTTGATTACTTTCACATTCAATTTTAAAAAAGCACCATCAATTTTATTTTAGTTTGAGTTTTTGTCAACGATCCGACTCTCTGTTTCAGTCCTGATTCCCCCTTGTTTTTATTAGTAAATTATAGAATAGGAAAAATTGTTTTTTTTACTATCTTTGGCATAGAACATTTAAATCTCTGACACATGAAAAAACGGATACAATTTTTTTTCATTCTATTTGGTTGTTTAGCATTTAACCATGCAATAGCTCAAGTGAATTATAAATGGGTTAAAAGTATTAGCTCTACCGCAATTGGCAATGATAAAGGGTATAGCATTGCCGTTGACGATTCGGGCTTTGTGTATGTAACCGGAATTTTTGGTGGAGGGATTGCCCCAGCTGATTTTAATCCTTTTGGAACTCCGGTTCCTTTAGTGGGTTCAGGGGGCGTTAATTGTTTTTTTGCAAAATATAATGCCAATGGTGATTGTGTTTGGGCGAAAACGTTGGATGCTTCCAATGTATCAAGCGGCTCTTTAGGTAAAAGTATTGCAGTTGATACAATGGGGAACATTTACTTAGCCGGTGCTTTTGGGGGGACTGTAGATTTTGATCCATCCAACCAAATTTTTAACCTGATGTCAAGCTCCGGGGATCTTGACGGTTTTGTTGCAAAATATGATAACAATGGAAATTTTCAGTGGATAAAAAGTCAGGGAGGGGCATTGTTTGATATTGCCAATGGTGTTGCTCTGGATATAACCGGTAATGTTTATGTAACGGGGGTATTTAAAAGTGCGAATTTTGTATCGCAAGGAGCGGGAGTCCAATTTTCTGCAACAGGTGGCGTTGAAGATATATTTATTGCAAAGTACGATAATGCAGGGCTTTTTCAGTGGGCGAATCCAATTGGAGGTGCAGACCGCGATATCGCTACAGCCATTGCTGTTGATAAATTAGGAAATGCTTATTTGACCGGGTCTTTTAAAGGCACAGTTGATTTTGATCCTAGCCCGGGTACCATAAGTCTAACCGCTTTAGGTACGGCAGACGCTATATTTTTTGCAAAATACAACCCCCTTGGTGGATATATTATTGCACAAAGGCTTAGTGGCAGTTCTGGTTCTGGTGCAGGAACAAGTATTGCAGTAGATACTACCGGCAAGTTTTATTTAACCGGGGCTTTTAGCGGAAGTGTAGATTTTAATCCAATAGGCGGTCAGGTGCTGACAAGTTTAGGTGCGAAAGATATGTTTTATGCAAAATATAATCAGTTTGGTGAATATGAATTTGCTAATAGAATTGGAACACCTACGGCTTCTGCTATTGATAGTGTCATTGGGGCATGTATTATTGTTGACAATGTTGGTGAAATTTATATTACCGGCTCTTTCCAGGGTAATGCCGATTTTGACGGATCTTCAGCAGATGATATACATACAAGCGCGACAGATGGAGGAGATATATTTTTCGCAAAATATGACAATACAGGAGATTATTTATGGGCGAAAAGCCTTTGTACTGGTGTTGAGGATGCGGGAGCGGGGATTGCTGTTGATACAGCTGGAAATGTATATGTTACAGGATATTATCAGGGCACAGTTAATTTTGACGTTGGTGCCGGAATGGCAAACCGTGTGAGTTCAGCTGGTACGCAGGATATCTTTTTTGCTAAATATCGCCCGGGTGGAACTTCCACAATATCAGGAAATGTTTTTGATGATCTCGGAAACCCGGTTACTTCTGGTTATGTTTATTTATATACACAATATACAAACGATGGAAATGCTGCGATGCATTTAGTAGATGTCACTGCTATTCAAACTGCAGGTGATTATTCTTTCTTTGAGGTTTATTCTGATAACTACCTTGTATTGGCAATAGCGGATAGTTTGAGCTACCCCTTGCTTGCCGCAACATATTACAGTGATTCCACACATTGGGAGCAAGCTACTCCCATTATTATCACATCGCCATTTACAATCTTCTCTACTGCAACCATTAATATGGTCGCCATTCAGCCCCTTAATGGAAGTGCTTCATTGAGTGGGGTTATTTTCGAAGGGTTTGGTTATGATCGTACTGCAGGTACGCCTATCTCTGACACACCAATAGGTTTGGAAGGTGATCCTGGCAGTATAATTGCTTATACATCTACTGATATTGATGGAAAGTATACGTTTAATAATCTTCAGCCAGGATGTTATAAAATTTATGTAAATATTCCTGGCTTACCTATGGATTCTACTTACCATAAATGTTTAGATAGTCTTGAAATTATTACAAATCTTAATTTTATAGCAGACTCGGGTTCCATTTATATTGATCCAGTACTTACATCTGTGGAACAAATTGTTTCATCAAGCATAAAAGTGAATATATACCCCAATCCGCATAGAGGAGTTGCTACCATTGAGTTTACTATACGTGAAACAAGTATGGTTAAGTTAGAATTATTTAATTTATTAGGCGAAAAGGTTGCCGATCTTTTAAATGAACAGAAGCCAGCTGGAAGTGTTAAGTACAAATTCAATGCTGCTAATGCAGGATTGAACGCTGGCATTTATTTATTGAACTTAAAGGTTGGAGATGAAATTACCGGTAAAAAAATTATACAAATAGAATAAATAAACTACATTGCTTGCAAACAATAGCCCCCAATAAATTTTTCAATGAAGAACTTATTGGGGGCTATAATTTTATAAAAAAATGGTGTAAATTGCATCGTTTTTAAAACCAGTAAAAAAATATTGTATTATTAACATATTAATTCTTCTGTCCTTCATTGTCTTCGATCTTCTGAAAGAAAAGGGCGTCTGTTTTTGTATAATGAAATTTTTATTTTTAACAAAATAGCTCCCTGTTCTTAAAATTATTCCAGCAACTGCGGGGCAATAAATTTTATCATTTTATGAAATATTTTTTAATTTCTTTTTTTTTCTTTCTTTACATTTTGTTTTATTCTACTATTAGTTTTTCCCAAACAAATAGTAAAATTGATAGCCTTGAAGTAGAATTAAAGAAATCTGTCGACACCTCAAAAGTAAATGTGCTAAATTCTTTGGCATCCGAATATCGAAAAAAGAACCCCTCAAAGGCATTGGAGTATTCAAATCAGGCATTGGAGCTTTCCCAAAAAAATGATTTTAAAAAAGGTATAGGGAATTCTTATACAACAATGGCTGCCGTTTATTTTTTGCAAGGGAACTTTGAAAAAGCTTTAAATTTTTATTATAAATCATTAGCAATCAGAGAAAGCATAGGTGATAAACCCGGTATTGCAGGAAATTTAAATAGCATTGGGAATGTAGATATAAACCAAGGGCATTATGAAAAAGGGTTGAAAAATTATTTAAAATCATTAGAAATTTGGGAATTACTCGGAGATAAAAAATCAATGCCTCTTAATAATATTGCAGCTTCCTATTTTTATTTAGGTAATTATGAAAATGCATTGAAGTATTATCTAAAAGCGTTAAAAACATTTGAGGAGCTTGGGAATAGGGAGCTAATGATTAATCCTTTATTAGGAGTTGGTAATGTTTACAAAGCAATGGGAGATTATAAAAACGCCTTGATTTATTACAAACAATCATTGGCAATAGGTTCTTCGGTAAAAAGTCAATCAGGTATTGCAAAATCGCTCACCTCTATTGGAATTATATATGAAAAATTGCAGAACAATGATACAGCATTGGTGTATTATCTCGAGTCTTTAAAAATCAATGAAAACCTTGGAGATAAATCGGCATTAGCTCGTTCATTAATAAACATAGGTAATATTTATTCTAGCGCAAAAAGCTATGAAAAATCGTTGGAATATTATCAGAAAGGGTTGCATATAAATGAAGAAATTGGGAATAAAGATGGAATGGCAAAAGCATTGCTTAATATAGGGATTTTGTATTCCCAAAAAAATGATGTAGAAAAAGCGATGCGTTATTTAAGAAGAGGTTTAATTTTAGCAGACTCAATCAATAGCAAGGAAATAATGATGGAGGCAAATGAAGAACTTTCAGAAGTCTACGTTAAAAAAGATGATTATAAAAATGCTTATACCTACTATAAACTTCATGCCGCTATTAAAGATTCCCTCATGAATGAAAACAATTCAAAAAACATGGCGGAAATCCAAACCAAATACGAAACGGATAAAAAGGAAAAAGAAATCGAACTTCTTACCAAAGAGAGATCATTAAAGGAGGCCGAATTAAAAACCCAGAGTGTTGTTAAAAATGGTTCTATAGCAGTAAGTGTATTGTTGTTGCTATTTGCGCTTCTGGCATACAACCGCTATCGCATTAAACAAAAAGCGAATATAGAGATTAGCCAAAAGAACAAAGAAATTACTGAGAGCATCAGTTATGCAAAACGAATTCAATCTTCTTTTTTAACATCTGAAAGATATATTTCTCAGCGCCTGTCCGATTATTTTATTTTATATCAACCCCGAAATATTGTGAGTGGAGATTTCTATTGGTTAATGGAAAAAGATAATAACCTATATGTTTGTACCGCAGATTGCACTGGCCATGGAATACCCGGTGCATTCATGAGTTTGATCAGTATGGGAATTCTTAACGAAATTATTTATTCCAAATCTCATCTTAAACATACCGATGAAATCCTTAACGAGTTGCGTAGAATTATTATTTTGGCAGTAAACCCGGAAGGGGCGGCCGAAGAAGGGAAAGATGGAATGGATACAGTGCTGTGTCGTTTCGATCTTAAAAAAATGGAATTAGAATATTCTGCCGCCAACAATTCCTTTTATGTCATTAGAAATGGCGAACTATTGGTTTTTAAGCCTGATAAAATGCCTGTAGGAAAACATATTGGTTTAGAAAAATCGTTCACACGTACTGTTGTGCCTTTAGAAAAAGGCGATTGTATCTATACTTTCAGCGATGGATATGTGGATCAATTTGGTGGCCCTAAAGGAAAAAAATTTCAGTCCAAACAATTGAAAGAGTTGTTCTTGGCTAATTGTCATAAACCAATGTACATGCAAAAAGAAATTTTAAATAAACAGCTACAGCAGTGGAAAGGAAATTGTGAGCAGGTAGATGATATTTTAGTAATTGGAATACGGGTTTAGTGGCTTTGTAATCAAGCAGTTAAAAAATGTTTTAATTCTTTATGGAATTTTAATTCACCTTGCATCATTAGTATGTATTCATTTTAGTGTTTTCTTTAAACAGCTATGAATTCAACATTTACAATTAAAAAACAGTTTAAATATGAAATACAAGGGACTATCTGTTATTGCTTTGATCGCAATTTCATTGATTGCAACAGCATTTACAATCACTACTTATAAAAAAAGCAAAAACACGATGCTATTAATTTTCCCTAAGGGCAGTAATTATGTTAAAGAATGGAAAAAGGTCGATTCCCTTACTGCAAAAGGTCTGAACAAATCCGCTTTGGAAGTGGTGGCTGGAATTTACGATAAAGCAAAAGCTGAAAACAATTCACCACAATTTGTAAAAGCCATCATCCATCGGATGAAATTTGAACAATATATCGAAGAATATTCGTTGGTGAAAGCGCTCAACAAATTAAATGAAGAAGCCAAAGAGGCAACCTATCCGGTGAAGCCTGTTTTGCAATCTATGATAGCAGAAAGCTATTGGCAATATTATCAAAACAACCGCTGGAAGTTTTATAACCGCACTGCAACTGTAAATTTTGACAACGATGATATAACAACCTGGGATCTAAAAACAATTTTTTCTCAGGTCATAAAAAATTATCAAGCCTCACTTGAAAGTGCGGATAGCTTAAAACGTACTCCTCTTAATATTTACGATGAAATATTGGTAAAACAAAACAACAACTCACGTAAATTTCGCCCAACTTTATATGATTTTGTTGCACACCGTGCCGTTGATTTTTATATGAGCGAAGAGCCCGACATCATTCGCCCCGCTTATAAATTCGAATTAAGCGATATCAATTATTTTAATGATTTTGAATCGTTTTCAAAACTTAAAATTGAAACAAAAGATACCCTATCTTCCAAATATTATGCACTTACAATATTGCAGGATCTTATAAAATTCCATTCCGGTACCAACTCCTTTTCATATAGAGAAGGGCATGGCGAGACTGCTTTAATTGACGTTGACTTAAAACGATTAAAATTTGTAAAAAACAAATCGGTTTCAGAAATTAAAGATAGTTTATACCTGACGGCATTATTAAATCTGGAAAAACGTTTTGCCGCAAATCCGGCTTCAGCAGAAGTAAGTTATGAAATTGCTAAAGTGTATTTCGAAAAAGGCAACAAATACAAACCATTACAATCAGAAGAAAACAAATGGTTAAAAAAGCAAGCACTTGAACTGTGTGAAGCCGTTATTAAAAAATATCCGGGCAGCGATGGAGCTATAAATTGTGAAGTGCTGAAAGCTCAGATAAACGAACATTCTATTAATTTTATTACTGATAAAGTAGCTCTTCCTAATCAACCTTTCCGTGCGCTTTTAACATATAAAAATTTAAAAACAGTTTATGTGCGCATTGCACAAATGGATATTGATAAATATAATAAATCTGTTGAGCGTTATTATGGTGAACAATTGATCAAGCAATATTTAAAACTCACGCCATTAAAAGAATGGACCATTGAACTGCCTGTTGATGAGGATTATCAATCACATTCAACAGAAATAAAAATACCTGAATTGCCACTCGGACATTATGTGATACTTGTGGGTTCAGAAAAAACATTTTCGTATAAAAACAATGGTGTGGCGTATGCTCCTATCTGGGCGTCAAACATCAGTTATATAAATCGTAAAATGACAAATGGGAGTTATGATTTTTATACGCAACACCGCGAAACGGGTGCTCCTTTAAAAGGCGTGTCGGCTCAATTGTATTATGAAAAATATAATTATACTTTACGGAAATATGAATATGTAAGATCCGAAAAATTTACGAGTGATGAAACCGGATATTTTAATGTTCCTGCTGTTGGCGATTACAGGAACTTTAGTGTAGATTTTTCATATTACTCTCCATCTACTTCAATAGATGGAAAAGGAGAAGTAGATCACCTTCAAACCGATAATGCAATTTATCAATACAAAACATATATTGATGAAAAACGGAAGCAACCAAGAACGTTCTTCTTTATGGACAGGGCTATTTATAGGCCGGGACAAACGGTTTATTTCAAAGGCATAATGATAAATACCGATGGTGAAACAAATGAAATAATGCCGAATTCACCTACTACTGTGACTTTTTATGATGTTAATTCTCAGAAAGTGGCCGATGTAAGTTTAACCACCAATGAGTATGGTACTTTCAATGGTTCCTTCACAACTCCAAGCGGTGTGCTTAATGGACAAATGAGTTTAGGTAATAATAGCGGATCCATTTATTTTTCGGTGGAAGAATATAAACGTCCTAAGTTTGAAGTGAGTTTTAATCCTGTAAAAGGAAGCTACCGTTTAGATGAAAAAATAAAAGTAGAAGGAATTGCTAAAGCTTATTCCGGAGCTAAAATTGATGGTGCCGAAGTGAAATACCGTGTGGTACGGAACGCGTCTTTCCCTTATTGGTGGTATTGGTGGAGAGGTTATTATCCTCAGTCGCCTCAAATGGAAATTACAAACGGAGTTACTACTTCAAATGATACCGGTGCTTTTTTTATTGATTTTAAAGCGCAACCTGATCTTAGTATTCCTAAATCGTATCAACCAACATACTCCTTTACGGTTTATGCTGATGTTACTGATATCAATGGCGAAACACACAGCTCACAAACGTATGTGAGGGTGGCTTACACAGCATTGACGCTCGATATAAATATTCCGGCATTGCTCGAAAAAGAAAATAAGGAGGCCTTTATAATTTCTACAACCAATATGGGCGGCCAGTTTCAGCCCGCACAAGGTAAAGTAGAGATCTATAAATTGAAAGAACCCGAAAAAACCTACCGCACACGTGCCTGGACTCAGCCCGATAAATTTTTTATGAGCAAGGATGAATTTGAAAAAGCCTTCCCTAATGATGAATATACGGACGAAAACAATATGTACAAGTGGGTACGAGGGGAAAAAGTTTTTGAAAAAGCGTTTAAAAATACCGCTGAAATTATATCCGCAAGTGGTAAAGTTTCATCTCCAAATACGAACGACTCTATAAAAATTTCTAATCTTAATACATGGAAAAAAGGAGTTTATGTTTTGGAAGCGCATAGCAAGGATGCCTATGGTGAAGATGTAAAAGAAATAAAATATTTTACTGTTTATTCTAATGCAGGAAGTGAAGTGTCAGCTAATACTATTAATTGGTTTAATATGCTTACTGTTCGTCCTGTTGAACCTGGTGCCAAAGCACAGTTTGTGATCGGCACAAAAGAAAACAATGTAAAAGTACTTTATGAAATTGAACACAAAGGAGAGATCGTTAAAAGAGAGTATATCACGCTTAATAAAGAACAGAAATTAATTGAGATTCCTGTTGAAGAAAAACACCGTGGTAATTTTTCTTTTCATTGTGTGTTTGTAAAAAACAACCGCTCTTATATGCACGATGGTGTGATAACAGTGCCTTATACCAATAAGGAATTGGATATTGAATTTGAAACCTTCCGCAATAAATTACTTCCGGGTCAGCAGGAAGAATGGAAAGTAAAGATCAAAGATAAAAAAGGTGATAAGTTGGCAGCTGAAATGATGGCAACCTTGTACGATGCGTCATTAGATGCTTTCAAGCCCAATTATTGGTATTTCGATATTTACAATAATTATTATTCCAATTTATACTGGGATGTGAATAGTGGTTTTGGTACCGCAAATGCTCAGGTTTTTAATATCGATTGGAACAGATACCCATCAGGTACATACCGTTATTACGATCATTTGAATTGGTTCGGATACAGTAATGGCTATTATGGTTATGGTAATACGGATGATGAAGGCGGTGGCGGACGTAGAAATAAAATGGCAACCAGGAGTACGAGTGCTCCGGCAATGGCTGGTTCTATGGCTTTTGAAGAAAAATCGGCAGAGCGGGACGAAACTGAAGTGTCGAAGAAAAGTAAGGATAAAAATGAATCTGCGAAACCAGATTCCTCTGACGGGATTTTGAATGATGTTACTACTGCAAGCAACGGTGAATCACAAAATCGGGAACCCGAGAAAAAACCGGGAGGTGGAGAGGACATGTCAAAAGTTGCGGCACGAAGCAATTTTGCAGAAACAGCTTTTTTCTATCCTCAACTGGAAACTGATAAAGAAGGGAACGTAATTATAAAATTTACTATTCCGGAAGCTTTAACCAAATGGAAAATGATGGGTTTTGCCCATACCAAAGATTTGAAATTTGGGACTATTCAAAAAGAATTGGTTACGCAAAAGGACTTGATGGTGATACCAAACGCTCCTCGTTTTTTTCGTGAAAATGATAAAATGGAATTCAGTACAAAAATTTCAAATTTATCGGATGGTGATCTAACAGGAACCGCGCAGATCTATTTTTATGATGCAACATCTATGAAGGATATTACAACTCAACTTACAAAAGAAGGGCAAACTTCATTCACATCTAAAAAGGGCCAAAGCTCCGCATTGAGCTGGAGTATCACTGTTCCGGAAGGTGTAGGGGCCATCACCTATAAAGTTGTTGCTAAGGCAGGAAATTATACAGATGGGGAGGAAATGGCATTGCCTGTTTTAACTAACAGAATGTTGGTTACAGAAACAATGCCCTTACCTATCCGAAGCAACCAAACCAAAACATTCCGTTTCGAAAAACTGATTAATCAAAGTAATGGTTCCACAACTTTGCGTAACCATAAACTTACGTTGGAGTTTACTGCAAACCCTGCATGGTATGCTGTTCAAGCCTTGCCATACTTAATGGAATATCCTTACGAATGTTCGGAACAAACTTTTTCACGTTTTTATGCCAACAGCATTGCTTCGCATATTGCTAATTCATCACCAAAAATAAAAGCCGTATTTGATTCATGGAAAAACACACCGGATTCAAAAGCGTTGTTATCGAACTTGGAAAAAAATCAGGAATTAAAATCGTTAATGCTTGAAGAAACGCCATGGGTGCTGGATGCAAAAGATGAAACGGAACGTAAAAAACGAGTAGCAGTATTATTCGATTTAAATAAAATGAGCAATGAGTTGGCAATCGCATTAAAAAAATTGCAAAAACAACAATCCTCAAATGGTGGCTGGCCTTGGTTTGAAGGGATGCCTGATAATCGTTACATTACTCAGCATATCATAACGGGAATGGGGCATCTGGATCATTTGGGTATAAAAAATATTCATAATGATGCGGCAGTTTGGAATATGGTGAAAGAGGGTGTAAAATACTTAGATAACCGTATTCGTGAAGATTATGAATGGATCTTGAAACATGACAGAGCCCATCTTAATGATAATCATTTAGGTTATCAGCAAATTCAATACTTGTATGCCCGCAGTTATTTTAAAGATATTAGTATTGACAATCGTAATCAAACAGCATTTGATTATTATAAAGGACAGGAGAAAAAATATTGGTTGCAAAACAGCCGGTATATGCAAGGAATGATAGCATTGGCATTACATCGTTATGATGATAAAGTAACTCCTAAGGATATTATGAAATCCTTGAAAGAAAACTCTTTGAATAGTGAAGAAATGGGAATGTACTGGAAAGAGAATTATGATGGGTTTTATTGGTATCAGGCACCGATTGAAGCGCAAGCACTTTTGATCGAAGCTTTTGATGAAGTATCAAATGATAAAAAAGCAGTGGATGATTTGAAAGTATGGTTGTTAAAATCGAAACAAACACAGGATTGGAAAACTACCAAAGCAACCACTGAAGCAGTGTATGCGTTGTTGCTGAGAGGAACAGACTGGTTAGCTACAGAAAGCAATGTGGAGATCAGTTTGGGGGAACAGAAAATTGATCCTAAAAAAATGCCTGATCTAAAACAGGAAGCCGGTACAGGTTATTTTAAAACATCATGGAGCGGAGGTGATATCAACCCTAAAATGGGTGAAGTTACGGTTGTGAAAAAGGATGAAGGTGTTAGTTGGGGAGCTTTGTATTGGCAATATTTTGAGCAATTGGATAAGATCACTCCTTCAAAAACACCATTGAATTTGAAGAAGCAATTGTTCCTGCAAAAAAATACAGATGCCGGCCCGGTAATTGAACCAATAACTGAAAAAACGTTATTGAAGGTGGGAGATAAAATTAAAGTACGTATCGAGTTACGTGTTGATAGAGATATGGAATATGTGCAAATGAAAGATATGCGTGCATCGGGTTTTGAACCAACCAATGTGATCTCAAGATACAAATGGCAGGATGGTTTAGGGTATTATGAAAGTACGCGTGATGCTGCAACAAATTTCTTTTTTGACAGATTACCAAAAGGAACCTATGTTTTTGAATATCCATTGGTAGTGACGCATAATGGTAATTTCTCAAATGGCATTACTTCCATTCAATGTATGTATGCTCCTGAATTTTCAAGCAACTCAGAAGGTATTAGAGTAAAAGTTGGAAAATAGTTGTTGCAAAAAAATGATATTTAATTTTAAAAGCGATAAGTTTTATTCATTTAAAACTTATCGCTTTATTTTTTTATATTTGTTATATACCATACCAAATATGAATTTATTCGCTGAAACACCTAAACCTCCTTATTACGCTGTAATATTTACTTCCGAACGAACAGAAGAAATGGAAGGTTATTCCGATACTTCAGAACGAATGATTAACTTAGCCCAACAACAAGAAGGTTTTTTAGGTGTAGAATCTGCCCGGGAAAATTTAGGAATTACAGTTTCATATTGGCGTGATTTGGAATCCATCAAAAAGTGGAAAATGAATACAGAACATCTAATTGCTCAAAATAATGGAAAAGCAATTTGGTATAAAAATTACAAAACCCGAATTTGTTTGGTAGAACGGGATTATGAATTCAAATGAAATACAATAATAAAAAATTTTTTTTTATTTTTCTTTTTTCACTCTTCATCAGTTTTGGGGAAGGCTGGGGAGGAGCTTTGTTTGCGCAAAACAAAAATATTGATTCTCTTTTAATTCTTCTCAAAAAAGACCAGCCCGATACCAACAAAGTAAAACACTTATACTTTTTATCGTGGCAGTATATAAACTCGGGGCTTTACAATACAGGTTTGCTATATAGCTACGAAGCAATTGCATTAGCGGAAAAAATTAATTTCCCAAAAGGTATCTCCGCCTCTTATGGTAACATTGGGCTTTATTATAAAGAACAGGCAGATTATCCTAAAGCATTGGACTTTTATTTTAAAGCTTTGAAGATCGATGAAGAACTCGGAAATAAAAAAGGAGTGGGAAGGCATCTTGGAAGCATAGGCTCTGTTTATCTGATCCAGGGGGATTACCCCAAAGCCCTGGAATACTATTTCAAGGCATTGGGAATTACCGAAAAATTTGGAGATAAAAACGGAACGGCCACTAAACTCGCAAACATTGGAAGTGTTTATATGAAGCAAGGGGAATATTCCAAAGCGACAGGTTACTATTTGAGATCTTTGAAAATAACAGAAGAAATTGGAAGTGTAAACGGGATTTCAGCCCAGTTAGGCAATCTTGGGACTGCTTATATGGAGCAAGGAGACTATACTAAAGCATTGGACACTTATTTTAAGGCCTTAAAAATTGCAGAAGAGCTTGGCGATAAAATTGGAATTTCAGCAAATCTCTCTAACATTGGGTCGCTTTACACAGAGCAAAAAAAATATAAGGAAGCGTATGATTACCTCTCTCGTGCACTTGTTCTTGGTAAAAATTCAGGTGCAAAAGATGCAGTGAAAGGTGATTATGAAAAATTAAGTGTTCTTTACGAAAATTCAAATATTCTTTTACCTGATAGCGTTGGCAACAAATTGTTAACTATGGAGCAGATGCGTTTGCTGGCCATAAAATATTATAAAAGGTCAATTCAAATCAGAGATGAAATTTTCAGCGAGGAAAGCAAAAAACAACTCGTTCGTAAAGAAATGAATTATGAATTTGATAAAAAAGAAGCGATAACAAAAGCGGATCAGGATAAAAAGGATGCATTCGCAATGGCGGACAAAAAAAAAGCGAATCAGGTTTTGATTCTTATATCTTGTCTTTTTGTTCTTGTGTTTGTTTTTGCTTTGTTTGTTTTTCGTTCACTAGGTATAACGCGTAGGCAAAAAGGAATTATTGAGAAAAAAAGTAAACTTCTGGAAGAAAAAAATAAAGACATCACAGACAGTATTCATTATGCCAAACGAATACAAGATGCCTTGCTCAGGGATGAAGAACATACAAGTTTACATCTGCCCGAACATTTTATTCTCTATATCCCAAAAGATATTGTAAGCGGGGATTTTTATTGGGGTGCTGAAAAATCAGGGCACTGGTATTTTGCAGCTGTTGACTGCACTGGTCACGGAGTACCGGGTGCTGTGATGAGTATGCTCGGCATCTCTTTTCTTAATGATATTGTTTCATCCGACCAACTGCCCAGCCCTGCTGAGGTCCTCGACCGCCTGCGCGAAAAAGTTGTGAAAGAACTTAGGCAAACAGGTGAAGCAGGCGGCAGCAAAGATGGTATGGATATTTCCATTGCAAGGCTTGATCTAACTACCTTTGAGTTGCAATGGGCGGGAGCAAACAATTCTCTTACTTTTATTCGTAATGGAGAATTAGAAGAAATAAAAGCCAACAAGCAGCCTATTGGTTATCATCCTGAAAACAGTCCGTATACCAATCATGAAATACAATTACAAAAGGGCGATTCCATTTACATTTTTTCTGATGGGTATGCTGATCAGTTTGGAGGCCCTAAAGGAAAAAAACTCTCACATAAGAAACTGAAAAATTTGTTGAACATCCATAACTACTTACCAATGAAGGAGCAGAAAATACTTTTGAAAAAACGTTTCACCGAATGGAAAGGTTCATTGGAACAGGTTGATGATGTATGTGTGTTTGGAGTAAGAGTATAAACAATGAAAAAAAGCCTGAAAATTATACAACAAAGATTATCAAGTTCATCCATGCAGTATAAGCAAGTACTGGGTGTTTTGCTTGTGTTTTTTCTTTTTCAAGGTTCCTCAAATGCTCAAAACAGAAACATTGACTCCCTTTTAACGCTGCTTAAAAAAGATAAAGCTGATACCAATAAAGTAAACCATTTGAATCAATTATGTCGGGAATCCATAGGCATTGGTCTTAACGATACTGCTTTATATTATGGTAATGAAGCATTGATTCTTGCTCAAAAACTATTGGAAGAAGGGACAGATAATAAGGGAATTAAAAAAGGAATGGCCAATTCGTATAATCATATTGGAGCCATTTATTATTATCAAAGCGATTATCCCAAAACCTTAGAATATTGGTTGAAAGCATTAGAGCTCGATGAAAGGTTAAAAAATAAAACCGGAATGGCAAAGCGCTTGTCAAATCTAGGACTTGTCTATTGGAGTATTGGTGATTACTCCAAAACATTGGATTATTATTTCAAGTCATTAAAATTGGCAGGAGAATTATTAAAAGAGGCAAATCAAAGCGGAGATATTGAGGCAATTGGGAGAAACAAAATGCTAATAGCAAATAATTTAGGCAACACGGGGATGGTTTATTATAATCAAGGATTTTATCAGGAGGCACTGGACTATTATTTCAAGGCTTTAAAACTGGCCGAAGAACTAAAAGATAGTCGCGCCATTGCTCGCAACCTTGGTAATATCGGAATCGTTTATTATAATCAAGCTGAAGCTATCCCTTCTGAAAAATCAGGAGCAATTCCCTTTCAAAAGGAGACCCTTTATAATAAAGCTCTTGAATATGATTTTAGGGCTTTGAAAATAGATGAAGAGATTGGAAATAAAACAGGAATTTCAGCCGATCTTGGTAACATCGGAGCGCTTTATTGTTCTTTTAAAAAATATAAAGAGGCATACCATTTTCTTTATCGCGCAATTGCTCTTTCCGATAGCATTGGAGCAAAGGACAATATGCAGAGTTGGTACAATAGTTTAAGCAAACTATACGAAAATTCAAACGTTTCTTTGCCTGACAGTGTTAGCGGTAAGCTATTAAATATGGAGCAGATGCGTTTGCGTGCAATATATTATTACAAAAGATCAATTGCTATTAAGGATACTATTTTTAGCCAGGAAAATAAAAAACAATTGGTACGAAAAGAAATGAATTATGAGTTTGATAAAAAGGAGGCAATTACAAATGCCGAAAATGAAAAACAGCAAGCTGTTGCAGAAGAAAAAAATCGCAAACAAAAAATTATTACCTGCTCTGTTGCGTTTGGCTTATTATTAGTGCTTTTATTCGCTGGTTTTATTTTCCGTTCACTTCGTATTACCCGAAAACAAAAACAAATTATCGAAATAAAGAGTACAGAAACAGAACAGCAGAAAAAAATAATTGAAGAAAAAAACAAGGACATCACTGATAGTATTCATTATGCTAAAAGAATACAACATGCGCTCCTTAGAGACGAAGAACATACAAGCATGCACCTGCCGGAACATTTTATTCTCTTTTTGCCGAAGGATATTGTAAGTGGGGATTTTTATTGGGGTGCTGAAAAAAATGAATATTGGTACTTTGCTGCTGTTGATTGCACTGGTCATGGAGTTCCTGGTGCTGTGATGAGTATGCTTGGCGTTTCTTTCCTTAACGACATTGTTTCTATTGAGGGCTTACCAAGCCCGGCTGAAATTCTCAACCGCCTACGCGATAAAATTATCAAAGAGCTTAGGCAAACTGGCGAGGTGGATGGAAATAAAGATGGAATGGATATTTCGCTTGCCCGGTTAAATTTAAAAACAAATGAATTGGAATGGGCAGGAGCAAACAACTCCCTTAATCTTATTCAAAATGGACAATTGGGAATAGTGAAAGCCGACAAGCAGCCCATTGGTTACCACCCAAAAAGCCATCCTTTCACTAATCATAAAATACAACTGAAAAAAGGAGATAGCATTTATCTTTATTCCGATGGCTATGCCGATCAGTTTGGCGGTCCTAAAGGAAAAAAATTCAAATACAAACAATTGGATGATTTGATACTAACTCATAAGCTTTTACCAATGGGCGCACAAAAACAACTTTTGAAAAAACATTTCACCGAATGGAAAGGTGCTCTGGAACAGGTTGATGATGTATGTGTGTTTGGCGTGAAAATATAATTGTAATTTAAACAAATGAAAAAAGAATTCTACGTAATATTTTTATTTTTTATTTTTTTAATTGTTAACTGTTTCGGACAAAATAAAAAAATTGATTCATTGCAGTTATGTTTGAAAATAGCGAAAGAAGATACTTCAAAAGTAAACGTACTAAACCTTCTTGCTAAAGAATACATAGAGAAGGATAGCTATTTCGTAGCTGATTCAATGGCAAATTATGCATTGACGCTGGCAGAAAAACTTAGTTTCAAAAAAGGGGTTGCGAATTCTTTTAACAACATCGGGCTTTGTTATTATAATCAATCGAACTTTCCCAAAGCTCTGGACTATTTTTATAAGGGGATAAAGATAAACGAAGAATTAAAAGATAAAAAAGCGATTGCTTTTCGTCTCAACACTATTGGAAATATTTATGAAACTCAAAGTAATTATCCTAAGGCATTAGACTGTTTTTTAAAGGCGTTGAAAATAAATGAAGAGACAGGAAATACAAATCGACAAATTGACAATTTAGTATCGATTGGAAGTATCTATGCTAAGCAAAACGATTTTCATAAAGCATTTGATTACTATTTTAAGTCCTTGAAATTGGCTGAGCAACTCGGAAAAAAAAATAGAATTGCTGGAATTCTGGGCAATATTGGCATTATATATAAAAAGCAAGGTGATTATAACAAAGCTTTAAGCTATTATTTTAAAGCATTAGTGATATCGGAAGAGCTTGGGAATGATTATTTTGTTACCATACTTCTAAGTAATATAGGAAGTGTGTACGATGAGCAGGGTGATTATGTTAAAGCGATTGACCATTTTTTCAAAGCTTTGAAAATTGTGGAACGAATTGAAAATAAAAACGCATTAGCTGGAGTTCTTGGCAACATCGGTTTGCTTTATACTAAAACCGGCAATTTTAAAGAAGCGGAACAATACCTGAAAAGGGCTATCGTTATTGATGAAAGCATCGGTGCGTTTGATGATTTAAGGCAAATTGAAGAATATTTATCTCAACTTTACGATACCACAGGCCGCCACAAAGAAGCACTTATTCATTATAAAAAAGCAATCGCTTTAAAAGACACTATTTATAGTCAGGAAAACAAAAAAGAACTTGTACGCAAGGAAATGAATTATGAATTTGATAAAAAGGAAGCAGCAACAAAAGCTGAAAATGAAAAACAGAAAGCAATTGCCGAAGAAAAAAATCGCAAACAAAAAATTATTACCTGGTGCGTTGTCGGTGGCTTATTATTAGTAGTATTATTTTCCGGGTTTGTTTTCCGCTCCCTGCGCATTACCCGTAAACAAAAACAAATAATTGAAATTAAGAATTCAGAAACCGAACTGCAGAAAAAAATAATTGAAGAGAAGAACAAAGATATCACCGACAGTATTCGTTACGCAAAACGGATACAGGATGCGTTAATGGGAGAAAAGGTTCATGTAAGTGAGCATTTGCCGGAACATTTCATCTTTTTTGTGCCCAAAGATATTGTAAGTGGAGATTTTCATTGGGGAGCCGAAAAAAATGAATATTGGTACTTTGCTGCTGTTGACTGTACCGGGCATGGAGTGCCAGGTGCTGTTATGAGTATGCTTGGTATATCTTTTCTAAATGATATTGTTTTCTCTGAAGGATTTCTCACTCCCGCGGAAATCCTCAACCATTTACGCGACAGGGTTGTGAAAGAGCTCCGTCAAACAGCAGAAGCCGGTGGTAGCAAAGATGGAATGGATATTTCTTTGTGCCGGCTTAATCTAAAAACCAATGAATTGCAATGGGCTGGGGCATATAATCCACTTAATATTGTTCGAAATGGACAATTAGAAGAACTGAAAGGCGACAAACAGCCCATCGGTTATCATCCCGAAAGCCGACCTTTCACCAATTATGAAATTCAACTAAAAAAAGGGGATAGCATTTACCTTTACTCGGATGGTTATGCCGATCAGTTTGGCGGTCCTAAAGGAAAAAAATTCAAATACAAACAGTTGGAAGATATACTAATTGCAAATAACCACTTGCCTTTGAATGATCAAAAAGAAATTCTCAAAAAAAATTTTGTGGAATGGAAAGGTTCACTTGAACAAGTGGATGATGTTTGCGTGTTTGGTGTGAGAGTGTAAATCGCTCATTTTATTTTTAGCTCCATTACCATCCTGCTTACAACTTCAATCACCTCATTAATCTCTGCTTCCGTAGTGTACTTGCCCAAACTAAAACGAACAGTACTGAATGAATCCTCGTCACTCATGCCCATCGCCTTTAAAACATGTGACGGTTCTGCAATAGCCGAAGTGCATGCCGAACCCATTGCAACTGCAATAGTTGGGATTTTATTTATCAGTGTTTCAGAACGAACCCCTTGAAAAGTAATATTGGTAACATTGAACAAGCGGTGCTTTGTACTTCCATTAATAAAAACATGCTCTATATCGCAAAGATGTTGCTCCAATTTTGTTCGCAATTTTGAAATGCGGATCGAATCATCCCACATTTCCTGTTGTGCAATTTCACAAGCTTTGCCAAGCCCTACAATGCCTGTTACATTTAATGTCCCGGAACGTAAGCCGCGTTCATGGCCACCACCATCAATTTGCGGATACAAGGTAACACGCGGATTTTTTCTTCTAACATACAAGGCACCCACACCTTTCGGTCCATAAAATTTGTGTGCACTCAAACACATAAGATCAATATGGTCATCCTCCACATCACAATTTATTTTTCCAACCGCCTGTGTGGCATCACACATAAAAATACTATTGTTGGCATGAACCAGGTCAGCAATTTGTTTGATAGGTTGTATCACTCCTGTTTCATTGTTGGCATACATTACAGCAACCAGAATAGTTTGAGGACGTAATGCATTTTTTAATTCTTCCAGATCTATCAATCCTTCACGGTCCACTGATAAGTAAGTGACCTCAGCACCCTTTCGTTCCAGGGATTTACACGTATCCAACACCGCTTTGTGTTCTGTTTTAATAGTGATAATATGTTTGCCTTTGCTTTGATAGTTCTCCCAAACACCCTTAATGGCAAGGTTTATGGCTTCAGTAGCACCGGATGTAAAAACAATTTCCTGTGCCAAACAATTGATAAGTTGAGCCACCTGTTCTCTTGCAGTTTTTACAGCATCATCAGCAACCCATCCAAAAGCATGGGTCCGGCTTGATGCATTGCCAAACTTTTCAGTAAAGTAGGGCAACATTGTTTCTAAAACCCGTTTATCAACTGGTGTAGTAGCATTATGATCTAAATAGATGGGTGTTTTCACAATTCAAAATTAAGCAAATAAATACAGTTAAATTGCTTACTGATACGAAACAGGATTGGCTTTCTTATAAAAAGCGGCAGAGCCGCGAAATCTTTGTAGAATATAGATGTTGCCGTGTTTTGGAAGGTGCAGCGCACCGGCATATTCAATAGCGTTACGGTGCTCTGCGCCCTTTTACGTTCGGCTTTGGCCATTTTCACTACAAATATTAAGCTGAGCTGGATCTTATATTTTTTATAAGAAAGCCAAGTATGGATCGGGATTTGGCTTAGAAAGAAAAAAATCATTGAACCTTAAATGATAAGAATCAAAAATTGGTCAAATAGCCAATTTATCATAAAAAAATGTCCTTCGAAACACTTTAAATTCAATAAAAGACGCTTCTATTTAGAATTATTCTTAACTTTGTACTTGTATTCATGACAGCATCAAAAACGATATATAAAACAAGCATTGATATTGAAAAGATACGTGCCGATTTTCCAATACTTTCTCGTAAAGTAAATGGCAAACCATTGATCTATTTTGATAACGGAGCAACATCTCAAAAGCCGCTATCGGTTATTGATTCCCTTGAAAATTATTATAAGGATCAAAACGCGAATATCCATCGGGGGGTTCATACCTTAAGTCAGGAAGTTACCCTTAAATACGAAAATGCGCGTTCCACCATTCAAAACCATTTGAATGCCAAACATGCACACGAAATTATTTTCAGCAAAGGCACTACGGATTCTATTAATCTTGTTGCAAGTTCATTTGGTAAAAAATATATTTCAGAAGGGGATGAAATTATAGTTTCAGCAATGGAACACCATTCCAATATTTTGCCATGGCAACAATTGTGTGAAGAAAAAGGAGCGATATTAAAGGTGATTCCGATCAATGATGCAGGAGAATTAATAATATCCGATTATAAAAGATTACTGAACGCAAAAACAAAAATTGTTGCTATCACGCATATTTCCAATACGCTGGGAACCATTAATCCTATTGAAGAAATTATTGCATTGGCACATGCAAAAAATATTCCTGTTTTGGTGGATGGTGCACAGGCTGTGCCTCATACAGCTGTGGATGTGCAGGCGTTGGATTGCGATTTTTATTGTTTCAGCGGACATAAATTATTTGGCCCTACCGGAGTTGGAATTCTTTACGGAAAAGAAAAATGGTTGAATGAAATGCCTCCTTATCAGGTTGGCGGTGGAACTATCAAAACAGTTTCATTTGAAAAAACAGAATATGCCGATCTTCCATTAAAGTTTGAAGCAGGTACGCCTCATATTGAAGGCGGAATAGGACTTGCTGTTGCCATCGACTATATTAATACCATTGGGTTAGATACTATTGCAGAATACGAACATGAATTACTGCTTTATGCAACCGATGCGATACAAAAAATAGAAGGCTTAAAAATTATCGGAACAGCAAAAAATAAAGCAAGTGTAATTTCATTTGCAGTGAAGGGTTTGCATCCATTTGATATCGGAACTATTTTGGATCAACTTGGTATTGCTGTTCGAACAGGGCACCATTGCACTCAACCGCTGATGGCGTTCTATTGTGTGCCGGGTACCATTCGTGTTTCATTTGCGTTTTACAATACAAAAGATGAGATCGATATTTTTATTAAAGGATTACAAAAAGCAATTTCAATGTTAAAATAGTTTCAGTGGATCTGAAATGGTCTTAGTAGTAAAAACAATGAGAATAGAGGACATAGAAAAAGAAATTATAGAAGAGTTTGAAATTTTTGATGATTGGATGGGGAAATATGAATACCTGATCGATCTTGGAAGGTCGTTACCATTGATCAATGATAAATACAAAACCGAAGATAAGATCATCAAAGGTTGCCAAAGTCAGGTTTGGATGCACTCCGAACTAATCGATGGGAAAGTGGTTTATACAGCCGATAGTGATGCAATTATTACAAAAGGAATGGTTGCTTTAATGATCCGTGTTTTATCAAACCATACACCGGATGAGATCATTAATGCTAAATTAGATTTTGTAGAAAAAATAGGATTGACCAAACACCTGTCACCCACACGTAGCAATGGTTTGGTGAGCATGATCAAACAAATGAAATTAGATGCAATAGCATATAGTTCAAAGTTGAAAAGTTAGAAGTTCAAAATTCTGCGTCTTCAAATTTTTCAATTATTATAATTTTAAAAGATTACATCGCATGTAGTCAATGAATAAAAAATATTTACTGGGATTAGAAAACTTTAAACTTTCTAACTTTAAACTTTAAACTCTTTTTAAAATGCCTGCAATAATAAACACACACGATACTCCTCTTGCACAGCGGGTTATTGATACGATCAAAACATGTTATGATCCGGAAATTCCGGTTGATATTTGGGAACTTGGCTTGATCTATGAAATTAATATTGATCAGGAAAACAACCTCAATGTAAAGATGACCCTAACATCACCATCTTGTCCGGTTGCAGAAACATTACCTCCTGAGGTTGAAGATAAATTGCGCGAAGTAGAAGGGATCCGTTCAGCAAAAATTGAATTAACATTTGAGCCAAGCTGGGAAAAAGAAATGATGAGTGAAGTGGCGCAGTTGGAATTAGGTTTTATGTAAGGGAGAAGATATAAGAATCAAGATACAAGACGCAAGAATCAAGACACAAGATTTGGATTGCTCTCAACTCTTGACTCTACATCTTGATTCTTGACTCTAACATCCCGACTCTCAACTCTAACATCTTGATTCTTGACTCTAACATCCCGACTCTATTAAAAAAAATGGAAATAATAAACAAAGTAGCCTTAAGTGGCATTATCACTATTGATCTTGAAGAGTTCTATCCTCAGGGGGAACGTGTATTATTTGATATTAAAGATCTGCTTTTTCAGGGATTGATCTTACGTGAAAAGGATTTTCGTGAATTTGTAAAAAATGAAGATTGGACAAAATATAAAAACAAATATGTTGCCCTTATTTGTTCTGCCGATGCCATTGTCCCTACCTGGGCATATATGCTGCTGGCAACACAATTAGAGCCTTATGTAAAAAAAGTTGTTTTTGGTAACCTCGAAATTCTTGAAACGATTTTATACAATGAGATCCTCGGCAAACTAAATATTAACGATTATAAAGATGCCCGTATCGTGATCAAAGGTTGCGGCAACCTCCCTGTTCCAAAAGCTGCTTATGTTGAAATTTCCCGACTGTTACGTCCTATCGCAAAAAGCATCATGTATGGTGAGGCTTGTTCCACAGTTCCCTTGTATAAACAGGCAAAATAGATTTTTCCACCACCTTTTTTATTGTTCCTAAGACTCCATATTTCTGGTAGGTTCTGCAATTTTGTAGAGTTGGATCCGGATCAAAAATTCGCATTACGCAATTATTTGTCATTGATGCAACGTTTCTAACAAATTATGAGTCTTTATAATGTTAAAACACTAAATTTGTTTAGGCGTTTTTACCTTAAAAAATTATAGGAAAGAGGCGAATAAAAAAACGATCATGGAAAAAAATTTACGATCAAAACAAGCATTTTTTTATGTTCCACTATTTCAGTGTAAGATAGCTGTTTTTGTTTTTTTAGTTTTGTTTTCTTTCACAAGCAATTCACAAAATGTTCTTCAGTTTCCTTATACAGGAAGCCCCCAAACCTATACTGTTCCTTGTGGAGTTGACACTATTCATGTTAAAGCATGGGGTGCCGGAGGTAGTGGTGGAGGGGCTGATAGCCACGGTGGAGCCGTTGGTGGAGCGGGAGCTTTTATAGAAAGCTATATTTTGGTAACTCCCGGACAAACATTGACGATGATAGTTGCAGGAGGTGCCGGCCCGGGATCGGGTTGTGTTGCTTGTTCTGGCGGAGGAAGTGCGGGAATGGGTGGTGGCCTTGTTGATGGTGGCCGTGGTGGTAATGCAGGCTGTTCCCCTTGTTCCGGTGGTGGCGGTGGTGGTGGCGGTGGTGCAGCTATTTACGATGGAACTACACCATTGGTTGTTGCTGGTGGTGGTGGTGGTGGAAGCGGTGGTGGTCAATTTAGCAGTGGCGGTGCAGGTGGTGCAGGCGGACAAAATGGAAATCCTTCACCTGGCTCATGTGCTTCAGTAGGTATATCAGGAGCAAATGGAACCGGAAATGGAAGTGCAGGACAAGATAAAGGTGGTGGAGATGGAGCCGGTGGCGGTGGTGGTGGTGGCGGATATAATGGAAGTTCCGGTGGTGCTTCTCCTCCGAGTTGCGATTGCGGTGGTTGTGGTGGTGGCGGTGGAAGCAGCTATTCATCAGGGTTTAATACAACTATCATAAACGGCAACGGACAAATTCCGGGTGGTAGCACTGATCCTGATCTTCCTGCCGGAGCAGCAGTAGGTGGAGGAACTTCTACCAAAGGTGGAGATGGGTATATAATTTTCTCATTTAATGGTGGTTCTCCCGAAACAGATTTTACCAATACTACTGTTTGTAATGGTGCTGCCACACAGTTTACAAACAATTCCATAACTGCCTCCGGAAGCATTACTTCCACATCCTGGAATTTTGGAAACAATACTCCGGTAAACAATACTGTAAATCCCGCTTATATTTATCCTGTTGGAGGAACCTATACTGTTTCTTTAATTGTAACAAATAATTATGGCTGTGCCGATACCACTACTAAATCGGTTCAGGTTTATTATAATCCTGTAGCGGCTTTCAGTCAAAGCAGTGTTTGCTTTGGCGATTCCATACATTTTTTAAATACATCTACCATTCATAACTCAACCTCAATAGCCAGTTATTTATGGTCATTTGGTGATGGCAGCCCCACAAGCAGCTTAGCAAGCCCTGCTCATTATTATTCTGCTGGTACTAACCCCGTTCTGTTATTAGCCACAAGTGCCAATGGATGCATGGATACAGCAAGTGCAATTGTAAAAACCTTTGATGCTCCAACATCTTCTTTTACATTTAGTAACACCTGTTTGTTTGATTCCGCGAAATTTACAAACACCTCTATCAATCCTGTAATGGGAACAATCGCTAGCTGGTCCTGGGATTATGGCGATGGTTCTGCATTAAACACAACGGTGTGGAATCCAAGTCATTTGTATACTGTCCCCGGAAATTATCAGGTTACATTGATCACTTACTCCTCCAATCTTGGTTGTTCGGATACGCTGAAAGACTCCATTACTGTATTTTCAATGCCCGTTTCTAATTTTAGTTTTACCAACGAGTGTTTGAATCAGGCCATGATATTCAATGATTCATCAACAGTTTCAAACGGAACTATTGCCGGCAGATCATGGGATTTTGGTGATGGCACTCCGCTAAGTACAGCACCCAATCCGAGTCATACGTATGCGGGTTCCGGAACTTATAGTGTTAAATTAATTGTAACGAGCAACAACAGTTGTAAGGATACAATACAAAAGACCGTTGTAGTGCATCCTTTGCCTGTTGCACAGTTCAGTTCATTAAACGTTTGTGATGGAACCACAGTTCAGTTCAATAATTTATCTGTTATAACTTCACCTGATATTATTCAATTCTGGGCATGGGATTTTGATGATGGCAGTCCTTTAAATATCAGTCAAAATACTTCCCATCTTTATACCGCGGCAGGATCTTATTCAGTAAAATTATTGGTGGTTTCCAATTTCGGTTGCCCTGATTCAATTACAAAAATAACCATCGTAAATCCTAACCCCACAGTACAATTTTTAGCCAGCGATACAATTGGATGTGAGCCTTTGTGTATAGATTTTCAAAATTTATCATCGATTGCTTCCCCTGGTACCAACGCTTCCCGAATATGGAATTTTGGTGATGGCAGCCCTACAAACAGTTCTATGGAACCTAGCCACTGTTACACCAATGCTTCGGTGTATTCGCCCATTACTTTTGACATCACGTTAACGGTAACTTCAGATAGTGGATGTGTTACCACACTTACAAAAAATAATTACATAACCGTAAACCCTAATCCTGTTGCGGCTTTTACGGTTACTCCAACCACCACCACTATTATAGATCCCGTTATTTCAATTAAAGATCTATCCATTGGAACGGATAATTGGAATTGGGATTTTGGTGATGGTTCAACTCCGCTCAGCACAGGTCTTCCACTTCCTCATACCTATTCCGATACCGGTACCTATCTGATAACCTTGATCACATCCACTCAATATAACTGTGCAGATACAGCTTATAAAACGATTGTTATTGATCCTGAATTTGTATTTTATATTCCAAACTCCTTTTCACCTGATGGCGATGGCATGAATGATACGTTTATGGGCAAAGGATTATTTATAAAAGAATTCAAAATGACTATATTTGATCGTTGGGGAAATTCGATCTTCATTTCAGATGATATTAACAAATCGTGGAATGGAAAGGCAAACCACGGGCCCGATACAGCATTGCAGGATGTATATGTTTATGTTATAGAGCTTAAAGATTTTAAAAATAAAAACCACAGCTATAAAGGAATTGTAACACTGGTAAGGTAAAAAGAAGCCCCTCTCGTTAATCTTCTCCCCCAATTGGTAGTGTAATTGGTGAGTTTCTTAAAGGGAAAAAAAGACATTGAAAAAGATAAAAAATAAAAAAATATCCAACCTACTAAGCCGCTTTTGGGGGGCTTGTATGTTTACTCCCTCTCCTTTAGGGTTGGGGTTTTTGCTGTTTCTCCTCTCCTTCGGGGAGGCAGGGAAGGGCTTTGCACAAACAAAAGCTAAAAGGCTTCTCATCAAACCCCTTCAGGACAAGGTATTTATTAAAGAACAAGGGCAGTTTGCTAAAAATGCCATAGAAACAAAAACGGCTTTTACAGAGCCGATTCTTTATGGAGTAGAAAATGAAGAATTTAATGCTTACTTCACTCAACAGGGCATTATTTTTCAATTTCCTGAGAGATTGAATATAGAGGAAAAGGATAGAGAAAAGGAAGGTAGGGAAAGGGAAGAAAAAACTATCAAAACCGTTTGGCATACCGCAAATATGCGATGGGTAGGCGCAAACCCTTCTGTAGAAATAATAGCAGAACAAAAAGTATCGAACTATTACAACTATGGAGAATTATATGCTGGAGTTGATAACAAAACTTCTTACAACTTTGTTCCGGCATTTAAAAAAATAAAGTACATCAACCTGTATCCCGGTGTAGATGCTGAATTTGAGTTCCCCGAAGAGGGAGGGATAAAATATAAATTTATAGTCCATCCCAATGTTGTTATTCCTCCTATTGCATTTCAGTGGGACGGAGTAAAAAAAGTATACACTGATGAAAAAGGATCTCTTCACATTAAGGCAAAATTCAGTCCCTTCAGTCTGTATAGTGCATGGCATATTATTGACCATGCACCAAATGCTTTTACTGCTTCGTCACATAAAAATATCCCTGTAAAATATAGCGTTGAGGACGATAAAGTAGAATTCAAATTTTCATCCTCAACCATTTCTTCCTCCGAAGGAATTGTCATCGATCCCTGGCTCACACCTACGGGCTATCCTTCTTTAAATCGTGCATTTGATATTCAGGAAGATTCGCTGGGTAACATATTTATTCAGGGCAATCAGTCCAACTACCACATTGAAAAATATAACTCTCTGGGAGTGCTACAGTGGACCTATGTTACCTATTCTGTTTTTTTGGGCGATATTGCTGTTGATAACCCCGGTAATACTTACATTATAGGTGGATATTGTACCGGTAAGCGGCAAAAGCTTAACCCGGCAGGTGTTCAGGTTTGGTCGCAGGGAGGTTTGTGTGAAGAGTGGCGCCTGGCATTTAATTATTCCAAGACTGTTCTTGCTGTTTGTGGTTATTTTGCTAATCCCGGAGGAAATAACCTTGCACGGCTAAATATGGCCACCGGAGCTATTAGTAACCAGATCGCCTATAATCAGGAAACAAGAGCAATTGCTACCGACTGTAATGGAGATATGTATTCTCTACATTTACCATCAGGCGAACTCCGAAAAACCAAGGCGAATTTTACTCTGGACACTGTGGTTCCCAGTGGTCTCGCATTAATTTATTCCGGTACCGGTTATGCCCTTAATCCTGTATACTCCTCCAGTGTTTTTCAGGGCTTTAACGGTACCCTTATTCAGGGGCCTTATGTTTACATATACGATGGAATTACGCTTCGAAGATTTAATAAAAGGACATTAACCCACATAAACACTGTAACCGTACCAAACGGTGTTAATTACCAGTGCAGTGGATTATCCACCGATCCCTGCGGTAATGTTTATGCGGGTACTACAAACAGCATTGTGAAATTCGATTCAGCACTAACCTATATGGAAACGATACCAACCTCAGGACCTGTTTACGATATCATATTGGGATCCAGTGGTGATCTTCTTGCGTGTGGGCAAGGATTTGTGGGGAGTTTTGACATTACCTGTACCGCACCACCGCCATTAAGTGTTACTGTAACCTCAACAAATGCCGACTGTAACGGTGGTACATCAAGCGTTTTGGTAACTGGAGGTATCGCCCCTTATAGTTATATCTGGCAACCTGGTGGACAAACTACTCATAGTATTGGTAATTTATCTCCGGGAACATATACCTACACGGTAACCGATCCTTTTTGCCGTGCCTACCAGGATTCTATAATAATTAATTTAATTCCACCATTGGTAATTGAACCGGGCGTAGTTGGTGTGGTTTCACCGGGAGTTGTTAGTAATGAAAGCTGTCCGTATGCACGCAATGGTTCCGCAACTGTAACAGCCTTTGGTGGTACGGGGCCATATATATTTTACTGGAATACCAATCCTGTTCAATATGGTTCAACTGCTACCGGCTTGAAAGCCGGGGTTTACCTTGCTACTGTTATTGATGCCGACTCCTGCAGGGATACCATGAGTATTGTGATCACCAGAAACTTAAATCCGAAGGCGGCTTTCCGTTATACGAAGGTGTGTTATGGCAGTCCCACACAATTTACAGATAGTTCCACTACTACATCAGGAACCATCGTATCGCGGGCTTGGGATTTCGGGGATGGTAGCCCTGTAAATAATAGCACAAGCCCTTCTTACATCTACCCAAATCCAGGAAACTATATTGTTACTTTAATAGTAACCACCAATTTTGGCTGTGCCGATACAATTACAAAATCGGTACAGGTGTATTATAATCCGATAGCAAGTTTCACCTCCAATGATGTCTGCTTAAAGGATACGGTGTATTTTACCAATACTTCTTCAGTTGATAACTCAACTGCCATAGGTTCTTATTTATGGAAGTTTGGTGATTTGAGCCCTACAAGTAATTTGCAAAATCCAAGTCATTATTATTCCGCTGCCGGAACATACAGCGTTATATTAATAACAACAACTACTGATCTGTGTGCCAAGTCCGACACACTTTCTGTAAATACATTCGATCCTCCAAGCTCCGTTTATACTGTAAATAATACCTGTTTATTAGATTCTGCGGTGTTTGTAAATGCCTCTCTGAGTCCGGTAATGGGCAGCACAGCAAGTTGGTCCTGGAATTTTGGTGACGGTTCTGCTTTAAACACAACGGTTTGGAATCCTCGTCATTTGTACGCTGTTCCTGGAAATTATCAGACAACCTTGATTACCTACTCATCCAATCTTGGTTGTCCGGACACGCTGCACGACTCAATTACAGTATATCCAATGCCTGTTGCTAATTTTGGTTTTACAAATGTTTGTTTGCATGTAGCGATGGTTTTTAATGATCTGTCAACTGTTTCAAGTGGTAGTATTACTGCCTGGTCCTGGAATTTTGGTGATGCCACTCCAATAAGCATCATTCAAAATCCAAATCATGTTTATACTACTCCGGGAACCTATACCGTTACGCTTATGGTAACAACCAACAATGGTTGTAAAAACACTATATCAAAAGTTGTGGTGGTGCATGCATTGCCGATTGCAAAATTCAGTTTTTCAAATGTTTGTGATGGAAGTGTTGTTCAATTCAATGATCTGTCTAACATCCTTGTAACCGACACTATACAATCGTGGTCCTGGAATTTTGGTGATGGCAGCCCTGTTTATAATAATCAGAACTCTTCTCATCTTTACTCAAATCCGGGTTTCGACACTGTGAAGTTAGTTGTCGTTTCTAGTTTTGGTTGCAGGGATTCCATAGCTAAAATATGTGTTATTAATCCAAATCCTGTTGTGAGTTTTGCAGCGAATGATACCATTGGTTGTGAACGTTTCTGTATTCCTTTTTTAAATTCTTCTACCATTCTTACAGGTGCTAATATAAAATGGGCATGGATTCTTGGAGATGGCAGTTCCATAAGCAATTCCCAGTCTTTTGATCATTGTTATACCAACGATTCTGTTTTTGCAGCAAATTTTTATGCGGTCACGTTAACGGTTACCTCCGATAGTGGCTGTGTTAGTGCCTTGACTAAAAACAATTACATAACTGTGTATCCAAATCCGAATGCGACTTTCACCGTTCAGCCGAAAACGGCAATTATTACCGACCCTGTGATTTCAATTTCAGATCTATCTGTTGGTGCTAATTTTTGGTCCTGGAATTTTGGTGATGGTTCCGATACTTCTTCTTTGTCCGATCCTCTGCCGCATACTTATCCTGATACAGGGGCTTACACAATAACATTGATTGCATCCACTCAATACAATTGTATTGATACCGCGTATCAAACTGTTATTATTGAGCCTGATTTCGTGTTTTATATTCCAAATGCCTTTACACCGGATAATGATGGAATAAATGATACATTCACCGGTAAGGGTATTTTTATTAAGAATTTTGAGATGACGATTTTTGACCGCTGGGGCAATTTAATATTCTTTTCCGATGAAATAAATAAGCCTTGGGATGGAAAAATAAATGACGGCAGTGAAATTGCACCTGTGGATGTATATGTGTATGTTGTTAAAATTACCGGTTTTAATAAAAGTAAACACGTTTACAGAGGTATTGTTACATTGGTAAGATAGGAGGCAATCTTCTCATGAAAAAAAAAGTACAATTTATATTCGCCATATTTTGTTTGTCTTCAAATTATTTGTTTTCGCAATGCGGAACCACTCCCTCTCCACCACTTTCTTTTATCAACCCATCATTTGAAGGTCCTTCTTGTGCCGGCTGTCAGCCTGGCCCATGGGTGAATTGTGGTGGAACCCCCGATACTCAGCCTGGTTCCTGGGGCTTTACACAACCGGCTTCCCATGGCAATTCATACGTAAGTTTTTTGCAAGACGGAACCAATGCTGCAGGGTATTATGAAGGATCAAGCCAGGCGCTTAGTTCCTGCATGACTGCCGGGCAAGTTTATTCTTTTTCTGTTGATCTGGCGCATAGTAATGTTTATAATACTGCCGGGCCGGGTGATTGCTATAGTTCCATTGAAATATTGGGTTCAAATGGAATATGTGCAGAAAGTGAAGTATTGTGGCAATCAGGACCAATTACAAGCACCGCCTGGCAAACATATACAGTAACATTAACTCCGACTTCTAACTGGTGTTTTGTTTCATTTCGGCCCTATTGGATCTCACCATGCAGTGGCTATGTTAACATTAGTTTGGATAATTTAGGTCCATTGGAAACAAATTCACCAACAGTAGATGCAACGGTAAGTGCAGACATTTCCTGCAGCCAAAATATCTTAGGAACTACAGCCTGCCCCGCTGATTCAATTATTTTATCAGGAGCATTTAATGGTTCACCTATGCACGCAGTGATTCTTACCGACTCTACCTGGCAGGCAAATGTAGCTTACTCTTTGGGAGCCACCACTTCACAAACAATTAGTATTCAGGCCTTCCTTACAATTGGTGGGTCACTGTATGATACCATCGCTTTTAACCTGGTAGATATTGTTCCTGATTTTTCAGCAACCAGTGTTTGTGCCGGAAATGTTACCACCTTTTCAGATAGTTCAACAGCATCTTCAGGCAGTATTATTAGCTGGGCCTGGAATTTTGATGACGGGAGTCCGGTCAACACCAATCAAAATCCTACTCATACGTATGCTAATCCGGGAACTTACAATGTTTTATTAATGATCAACAGCAGCGATGGGTGTATCGATACTGTTACAAAATCTGTTGAGGTTTATTTTAAACCAACAGTTGCTTTTACATATAGCAATGTTTGTTTTGGTGATACCTTGAATTTTACAAATACCTCTTCAGTTGACAACTCTACTTCAATTGCTTCCTATTTATGGGTATTTGGTGATAGCGGCCCCACAGGTACTTTACAAGATCCGGATCATTATTATTCGGCTTCGGGAACATTTTCTGTTACTTTGGTGACAACAACTGTTGATGGATGCTCCAACGCATTCAATGCCCCGGTAAAAGTTTTTGATCGGCCCGGCTCTGCGTTCACATTCAGCAATACATGTTTGTTAGATTCGGCAATTTTTACAAACACTTCCCTTAGTCCTACTATTGGCAATATTGCCGCTTGGTCATGGAATTTTGGTGATGGTTCTGCACTTAATACTACGGCATGGAGCCCTGGCCATTTGTATTCTGTTGCAGGAACTTACCAGGTTAGTCTGATCACTTATTCATCCAATCTGGGTTGCCCTGATACCTTGCAAGATAGCATTACAGTATTTCCTTCGGCCCTTGCCGATTTTGGTTTTATAAATGTTTGTTTAGGTCAGGCCATGAATTTTAATGATTTGTCTACTGTTTCCAGTGGAAGTATTTTAAGCAGATCCTGGAATTTTGGCGATGGCAGCCCCTTAAGTCCCACTCAGAATCCAAGCCATACTTATGTCGCACCGGGAGCCTATAGCGTTACTTTAATAGTTACAAACAGTAATAATTGTAATAGCACGATAACAAAAACTACCACTGTACATCCTTTTCCCAATGCGCAATTTACTGCACCATCTGTTTGTGATGGAAGCAGTGTTCAATTCAATGATCTATCAACGATTCCAACAACAGATACTATACAATCCCGGGTATGGGATTTTGGTGATGGCAGTCCGCTTATTACTGCTCAAGATCCTTCTCATCTTTATTCAGGCGCAGGTTTTTCTTCTGTTCAGTTATTGGTTATTTCCACCTTTGGTTGCAAGGATTCAATTACTGAAATAAGCCTTGTTAACCCTAATCCCACTGTTAATTATACAGCAGATGATACAATAGGGTGTGAACCTTTATGTGTAAATTATCAAAGTGTATCCTCTATTCTCACAGGTTCAAATACACAGTGGCTTTGGAACTTTGGTAATGGCAGTGCTGCAAGTAGTTTACAAAATCCTAACAATTGTTACACTAACGATTCAACGTATGCAGCAAATTCTTTTGATGTTTCATTAACAGTAACTTCCGACAGCGGATGCATTAGCACCTTGTCTAAAAATAATTATATCACCGTATATCCCAATCCTAATGCGAGTTTCACAGCTCAGCCCGGAATAACATCGATTAATAATCCGCTTATTTCCATTTCAAATTTGTCCACAGGAGCTAATTATTTGACATGGGATTTTGGCGATACAAGTATTGATTCTTCATCGTCTTTCTTAAATCCAACGCATACCTATGCAGATACAGGTACATATACAATAACATTAATAACTTCTACCCAATACAATTGTGTTGACACAGCCTATCAAACTGTTATTATCGAACCTGATTTTATATTTTATATTCCAAACGCATTTACACCTGATGGAGATGGAATAAATGATAGTTTTACCGGGAAAGGGATTTTTATTTTTAAGTATGAAATGTCAATATTCGACCGCTGGGGGAATTTGATCTTCTTTTCTGAGGACATTCATACACCTTGGAATGGTAAGGCAAATCAGGGAGGAGATCTTGCCCAGGCAGATGTTTATGTGTATGTTGTTAAAGTTATTGATTTTAGCAAAAGAAAACATAATTACAGCGGGATTGTAACATTGCTGAGGTAATAACGCGTAATTTATAATTTGAATTTTTTTATAGCCTTTTGAATATTTTAGCCACATATCAGTCCTGCAAAAAAACACTTGTTTTTTTTATGATAATTGCGAGTATGTGTTTGCATGCGCAATGTATTACCAATATTGATTTTAATAGTTGGAACCAGGCAGGGTATACTGCCAATGGAAATTGGGTTGTGCAGGGTGGAGGAAGTCAGATACACCAAACAGTAAATGGAAATCCAACCTTTTTTATCAGCCCTTTTAAATTGATGGGTGTAAGAATTACCGGAAATTTCAAAACAACTGATGTAGATGACGATATGATGGGTTTTGTTTTTAGCTTTCTCAACCCATTGGGACAATCAGATATTTACAATGGATGGTTATTTGATTGGAAACAAATTGCTCAGGTTAATGGAAGTTATACTGGTCAACGAGGCAAATCACTTTGCCGTATGGATGGGGTAATTCCTTCAAGTGCCTATGTACAAAATTTTTGGGGACATCAGAATACTCCTCAATTTACTACTGTTCAAAACGATTTTGGCGGGTTGGGCTGGGTAAGGAATTTCGATCACCACTTCGAATTACGTTTAAGCTATAACCGTGCAATCATTTACATTGACGGACAGTTGGTTTTTGACCAGTCCGACTGTTTTTTGCCGGGTTATTTCGGGTTTTATAATTATTCTCAGAAAGATTGTTATTACAGTAACTTTAATTTTGAACCATACATAGATTTTTCTGTTTTAACACCACAGATATGCCTTGGTGATACTGCAAAATTTCAATTTCTGAATGTTTGTCAGGATAGTAGTTTATATGATTTTAGCACTTTTCAGAGCTTAACCTGGGATTATGGGGATAGTACCACGTATGTAAATAATAATCCGGATATAAATAATATAAATCCTACCCACATTTATGCTCAACCGGGTACGTATAGCGTAATTTTATCAGTAATGGATTATCAGGGCTGTGTAGGACTCGATACTCAACAAATAGTAGTTTCGCCCTTGCCTTCGGTAAACTTTTCAGTAACGGATGTTTGTCTTGGAGTAGCATCATCGTTTTTAAACCAATCAACTATATCAGGAGATAGCATTACGGGCACAAGCTGGCAATTTGGTGAACCATCTTCCGGCATCAACGATACTTCTTCATCCAAAGATCTATTGCATACTTATTCAACATGTATCGAATTTAATGTGAAGCTTATAGAAACCTCAAACAAGGGATGCAAAGATAGCATCAGCAAGTTAACAACCGTAAATTGTTTACCTACAGCAAACTTTAATGCAACTCCGGTTTGTAAAGGCCAACCTACAGTTTTTAATGATTCAAGCCTTGGAAATATTTCATTATTGAACTGGAACTTTGGAGATACTGATACATCCACAACACAAGATCCTATTCATAATTACGCAGCATGTGGAAATTTTAATGCTAAACTAGTAGTAACAACTGATGCAGGATGTAAAGATTCATTAACAAAAACAGCAATTGTTAATTGCGCGGTTATTGCTGATTACAGTTTTATGGATGTGTGTTTAAATCAACCTGTGAGTTTCCATGATTCATCCACTATTTCAGGTGGCACTATTGCTGGCAGGTCCTGGAATTTTGGAAATGGAACTCCCTTAAATACTGCTGTAGATCCAATTTATACTTATGCAAGTCCCGGAACATACAGTGTTTCTTTAGTTGTTACAACCACCAATGGATGTAAAGACACTATTACAAAAAGTGTAGTGATTCATCCGCTTCCCATTGCACAATTTTCGGTAGCAAATGTATGTGATGGAACAAGTGTTTTATTCAATAATTCATCGGGTATTCCTTTACCTGATACAATTCAATCATGGGCATGGGATTTTGGTGACAATACAATAAATAATAATCAAAATACAGATCATTTATATGCTGCTGCCGGAAGCTACACTGTTCAATTATTGATCGTTTCTGATTTTGGTTGTTCTGATTCAGTTAGTAAAACGGCAGTCGTTCATCCAAATCCGACAGTAAGTTTTACTGCAGACGATACTGCCGGATGTGCTCCGCTATGCGTTTCATTTCAGGATTCTTCGGATATTGAAACTGGAAATAATGCACAGTGGTTATGGAATTTCGGAGATGGTAGTATTAACGGCAATTCTCAAAACCCTTATCATTGTTATACTATTAATTCTTCATCCACTTCCTATCCTGTTGTTTTAACTGTTACTTCCGATAGCGGATGTGTCAGCATTTTTTCTAAAAACAATTATATCTCTGTGTATGCCAGTCCCTCTGCGCAATTCAGCACTGCGGATGTGTGTGATGGAACCAATGTTCAGTTCAGCTATTTATCAACCATTCCCGCAAACGACACAATACAAAATATTATCTGGAATTTCGGAGATGGCAGCTCACTTAGTAATATTGAAAACACATCTCATCTGTATGCTGCTGCAGGTATTTATACTGTTGAACTATTGGTTGGTTCTAATACCGGTTGTGCTGATACGGTCTCTAAAATAATTAATGTAAATCCCAAACCGGTGGTAAATTTTACAGCAAATGATACTGTCGGATGCGAACCTTTATGTATATACTTTCAGAGCTCTTCTACTCCTTCTGCCAGTATATCTTTAGCCTGGGATCTGGGTGATGGCAGTCCTGTAAACAATTCGCAAATTTTTGAATACTGTTACAGCAATGATTCAATATATGCAGCAAATTATTTTAATGTAACATTAACGGCTACTTCCGATAGCGGATGTATTAGCACATTATCTAAAAATAATTACATCACCGTGTATCCAAGTACTAATGCGAGTTTTACAGTTCAACCTGCGATCACATCCATTACCGATCCGCTTATTTCTATTACAAATTTATCGACCGGTGCAAATTACTGGAATTGGAGTTTTGGTGATACCGTCACGTCAGCTGTCGTTGCTCCTTTTTCTCATACCTATGCAGATACGGGTACATATACAATAACATTAATAACTTCTACTCAATACAATTGTGTTGATACAGCCTACCATACTGTTATTATTGAACCTGATTTTAAATTTTATATTCCAAGTGCATTTACACCCGATGGAGACGGAATAAATGATAGTTTTACCGGGAAAGGGATTTTTATTTTCGACTATAAAATGTCGATATTCGATCGTTGGGGGAATTTGATCTTCTTTTCGGATAACATTAGCAAACCTTGGAACGGCAGGGCAAATCGTGGTGGAGATATTGCAGAGGCAGATATTTATGTGTATGTTGTTAAAGTTATCGATTTTAACAAGAAAGAACATAATTATAGCGGGACTGTAACATTGCTGAGGTAAAAAACGTATCCTATATCAGTACAGAAAAATTAAGAAATTAGTTTGATATAAAAACAGGTTGAATTAAAGAGAAAATAAAGCATTAATTTCAAAACACTATGGAAAATCAATACCTTAAAAACATGCGTAATCTTTTATTAGTAGCAACATTGTTGCTTTCTCCCTTCTGTGAAGGATTAAAAGCCCAAAAAATGGCAGAGCCTTGTTTATCAGATATTATACATCATAAACTAATGGCTACCAATCCGGAATACGCGCACAGAAGCAAAAGCAACGAAATACTATTGCAAAAATCCATTGCTAATAATGGTGGCGGAGATCATACACTCACGGCTACTTTTACAATCCCTTGTGTGGTACACGTAATACATTTAGGAGAAGCTGTTGGAACAGGAACTAATATATCAAACGCGCAAATACTTAGCGCTATCAGCTCATTAACGAATGCCTACAGAAAGCTTGCAGGCAGCCAATTTGATGGTAATGGCGTAGATACAGGAATAGAATTTTGTTTAGCTCAAAAAGACCCATCCGGAAACCCTACAACAGGGATCAACCGCATAAACGGTACAGGTACGGCTAATTATGAAAATATTGGTGTGGATGGTAATTTAAATGAGGTACAGGTAAAAGCATTGAGTTTTTGGGACAATCAAAAATATTATAATATATGGGTGGTTTCTGAAATTGACAATAACGGTGGAGGCTCGGGAACACAGGGATATGCGTATTACCCTCCCCCAGGAGCATTTACAGAGGATGGAACCATTGTTCTTTATAACTCTTTTGGTTTTGATCCCGGTGGATCGCTTGGTTATAACTTAAAACCATATACAAATTTGAATATGACCATGATCCACGAAATGGGTCATGCGCTTAATTTGCATCATACCTTCGATGGTGATGTTGGGGGTGTTTCCTGCCCACCAAATACTCCGGGGCAGTGTGCTACAGAAGGAGACTTGGTTTGCGATATTCCTCCTCACAAGCGCTCCCAAAGTAATTGTGTTCCGGATGCTACTGCAAATAGCTGTTCACCCGGTTCCACAGCTCTTGACTATCAGCATAATTACATGGATTATTCTTCTGATGCCTGTACCAATATGTTTACTGCCGGACAATCAGCACGTACTACTGCCACGCTTAACACGCTGAGAAGTTCTTTAGTTACCACCAGTAATCTTGCTGCCTGTGGTTGTTCCGGAGTATCTGTTTCCATAGCGGTAACCGGTGGTTCAAATCCAACCTGCACAGGGCAATCCATCACATTTACCGCAACACCTGTTAATGCTGGAAGTCCAACCTACCAATGGTATTTGAATGGTACAGCGGTTAATTTAGAAACCGGAGTAACATATACCACAACCACATTAACCAATCAATCGGTAACCTGTATCATGACCTCTGGAGGAGCCTTTACTTCAAATGCCATTGTAATGTCATTAAGTACTGGAATTGTACCTGCTGTGGCAACTGCGGTTACTTCAGGTTCAAATCCAACCTGTTCTGGTGCAGCAATAACGTTCACAGCAACACCCACCAGTGGCGGAACAACACCAGTGTATCAATGGAAATTGGATGGAGTGAATGTGGCAACGGGTGCAACATATACTTCTTCCTCATTAACAAACGGACAAGTGGTAACGTGTGTGATGACCTCCAACTTAAGTTGTGCCAGCCCAACAACAGCTACATCCAGCCCAATAACCATTACAACAAGTGGTAGCGTTGCACCAACCATTACAACAGCGTTAACTTCGGGGACAAACCCGGCTTGCGGTGGCCAATCATTTACATTCGCTGCAACCTCAACCAATGGAGGGACTACACCTGTTTATCAATGGAAAGTAAATGGAGTGAATGTGGCAATAGGTACAACATATACCTCTTCCTCATTAACAAACGGGCAAGTAGTAACCTGTGTGATGACATCTAACCAGGCTTGTGCAAATCCGGCAACAATAGCAAGTACCGGAATAACAATAACAATTACTTCAACTCCTCAGATAAATTTTGTTTCCAACAAAAATGTGTGCGGAGGAGCTATGGGTGCAACTAGTTTTTCAAGCACACCTTCGGGAGCCACTTATGCCTGGACAAACTCCAATACAGCAATTGGTCTGGCTGCAAGCGGAACAGGATCTGTTCCCGCTTTCACTGCTGTTAACTCAACAAATGCAGCTATTGTGGCAACAGTAACGGTAACACCTTCCATTAATGGTAGTTGCACCGGAATTCCTTCTACATATACAATTACTGTAAGCCCAACACCTGTAATTACTCAAAGCGGAGGAGTTCTGTCGTCCAGCACAGCCTCTTCTTACCAGTGGTACTGGAACGGACAACCGGTTATAGGAGCAACCAGTCAAACATATACTCCAACACAAAATGGTGATTTTACTGTTATTGCCGGTGGAAGCACTTGTTCTTCAAATAGTATTAATGTTAATAACACAGGGATTGATGCAATCGTCAACAACGATTTCTTTACTGTTTATCCAAATCCGAATGATGGAAATTTTAATATTTCATTCTGTGTTGCAATGAAATCAACGTATAAACTAACATTGTTAAATGCATTAGGAGCCCTGGTTTATCAGGAAACGTTAACAGATTTTAACGGGACCTATTCAAAACAAATGGATCTTACAAAATTTGGAAAAGGAATTTACCTGATAAGTATTAGTAATCCGAATATTGAAACAGTTAAAAAAGTTATCGTTTATTAGGTTACAGATAAACGGTTACTAATAACGAATAAAAAACGAATTTACGAAACTATGTTTGCTGTTTTTTTACACACTGTTTCGTAAATTAGTAACCATTCGTTTATCCGTAACCGTTTATCCGTAACCATTTGTCTGTAACCAACAAATAGAAAAATGTCAATTTTAAAATTAATTTTTCGAAATGTTTTTTGGTTCCTTTTACAAAAAAAAAATTGTTTCAGGGTTCTGCTTTTTTTATCCGCCCTGTCTCCCGCTTTTTCACAAACCATCAATACTTTATCAGGAACAGTTAATTCATATACACCCGTAACATTAGTTTCGCGCTGTAGTATAGAAGTTACTGATGCATCCGCTTTTGCTATTGGCAATAGGGTACTGATCATTCAGATGAAAGGCGCTATTGTAGATACAAGCAATACCGCTAGTTTTGGAGATGTTTTGAATCTCAATAATTGCGGTAATTACGAGTTTTCCCATATATCAGGTATCACTGGAAATACGATCTATTTAACGGATACTTTACAACGGCTTTACGATGTTGCAAGTGCAGTTCAACTTATCAGAGTGCCAAAATTTGTACACGCAACAGTAACATCTCCCATAACTTGTCCTGTTTGGAACGGCAGTGTTGGAGGGGTTATCGCAATGGAATGCAGCGGGATAATAACCATTAATAATAACATTGATGCCAAAGGTAAAGGGTTTGCTTTAGGGAACGTTTCTCCTACCGGATATAATTGTCCGGGCAGTTTCGATTATTTTTATCCTTCCACCTCCTATTTTGGTGCTGAAAAAGGCGAGGGCGTTTCTATTCTCAGTGCTTCAAAACTAAATGGTATGGGGAAGCGCGCCAATGGTGGTGGTGGTGGTAACAATGTTAATGCAGGAGGAGGTGGAGGAGGAAATTTTGGTGCTGGCGGAAATGGAGGCTTCTCATGGGAGGGCTGCCCTGTAATGGATATAGGCGGTAGAGGTGGCCAACAATTGTCGTATACCAATTCACTAAACAAAGTTTTTTTAGGAGGTGGTGGAGGCGGTGGCCAACAAAATAATCTTCAGGCAACACCAGGAACCAATGGTGGTGGTATTGTAATTATAAGAGCAAATACAGTAATTGGAAATGGATATACCATTGATGCCAGCACTTTTGATGTTTTGACCGGTGGATGCGATGGCACAGGCGGTGGTGGTGGAGGTGGAACTGTTTTACTTGAGGTTGATAATTTTACCGGAGTTTTAAATGTGAATGCAAAAGGAGGGGATGGAGCATTTCCTACCTGTTATTTACAGGGCGCTTCCGGAGGTGGAGGAGGAGGATGTATTTGGAGTAAAACTACTTTACCGGCTAATGTGTCTTTCAATGTAAATAAAGGTCTTAGAGGTGTTCACGGAGGCGGTTCTCAGGATGGCATGCCAGGAGATACCTTAAGCGGATTAACAATTATCGGTACCCCCTTTCTTTTTAACGCCCATAACTATTCAATTGCAGTATCCAGCCAAAGCGACTCAGTATGTTTTGGCTCTGGTACTGCATTGAACGTTGCTCCTAACGGACCCGGATATACGTATAATTGGACATCGACTTCAGGTTTAAGCAATCCCGCTATTTATAATCCAATAGCAAGTCCTATGGCTACTGTAACTTATTCCGTTACACTTACCTATCCAAACGGATGCAGAGCATCCGATACCGTTAAAATTACTGTTGATCCAAAACCCTTGGCAGGATTCAGCAATACTTCAGTTTGTAACACGAATGCTACACAATTCACAAATAGCTCTACTACTGCTCTGGGAACTATCAGTTCATCGCTATGGGATTTTGGGGATGGAAGCCCCCTGAATAATACCGCCAGCCCTTCTCATATTTATGCGGCCGGAGGCAGCTATAACGTTACTTTAATTGTAAATAATAATTTTGGTTGTGTTGATACGATTGTAAAATCTGTTCAGGTTTATTACAATCCAACTGCTGGTTTTACATTTAATGATGTATGTTTCAGGGATACTATGCATTTTACCAATACCTCTTTTGTTCACAACTCTACTTCGATTACCAGTTATTTATGGGTATTTGGAGATGGTGGTGCAACAAGTAATGCTAAAAACCCTTCGCACTATTATTCAATTGCCGGTACATATAACGTTACTTTAGTAAGCACCACAGCCAATGGATGTTCGGCTGTAGCAAATTTTAATGTAAAAATTTTTGATGCGCCTTCCAATGCATTCGTTTTTAGCAATACGTGTTTATTTGATTCTGCGGTTTTCGCAAACTCTTCTGCCAATCCTTCTGTGGGCAGCATAGCAAACTGGTCGTGGAGCTTTGGAGATGGTTCCGCTTTAAATACAGGTGTTTGGAGTCCAAGTCATTTGTACGCTTCTCCGGGAAATTATGTGCTTACTTTGATCACCCATTCGTCTAACCTTGGTTGTGCGGATACTTTGAAAGACACAATTACAGTGTTTCCTATGCCTGTTGCAAATTTTGGTTTTATGGACGTATGCTTAAATCAGGCAATGAATTTTAGTGATCTGTCCATTGTTTCAATTGGTAGTATTGCAACTGTATCCTGGGACTTTGGTGATGGTGCCCCTTTGGACGCAAATCCAATTACGACTCATACTTACGCAAACCCCGGCAGCTACTCAGTGTCTTTAATTGTTACAACCAACAATAGTTGTAAAGACACAGTAACAAAAACGGTGAAGGTGCATCCCTTGCCTGATGTGGAATTCAGCGCAACACATGTTTGCGATGGAAGCATCGTTACATTTAACGATTTGTCGACAATTCCGAATACGGATAGTTTACAATCCTGGACCTGGAATTTTGGTGATGGCAGTGCCGTTAATAATAATCAAAACACATCACATTTATATCCGACAACAGGTTCCTATTCAGTTCAATTATTGGTTGTTTCCAATTTCGGTTGTTTGGATTCTATTACTAAAATAAGTATTGTTAATCCTAATCCTATTGTGTCATTTATTGCAAATGATACCGCAGGCTGTGAACCTTTTTGTGTTGTTTTTCAAAATTTATCGTCAGTTGCTAATGGCACCTATGTGCAATGGGCATGGGATTTTGGTGAAGGTGCTACTTCAAGTGATCCGAATCATTGTTACAACAACAATTCTGTTTTTTTACCTGAATTTTTCAGTGTTACATTAACTGTTACCTCAGATAGTGGCTGTATCAACTCCTTGTCTAAAAACAATTACATCACAGTAAATCCCAATCCCAATGCGGGTTTTACGGTTGATCCACAAACAGCAGTAGTTACAAACCCTGTTATTTCAATCATAGATGCTTCTGCAGGGGCTAATTTTTGGAACTGGAATTTTGGAGATGGCTCTGATACGGTATCATCTTTTAACCCTTTACCGCATACCTACGCTGATACAGGCACGTACGTGATCATGTTAATTACAAGCAATCAATTTAGTTGTTTGGATACTTCCTATCAAACTGTAATTATTGAACCGGACTTTTTATTTTATATTCCCAATGCCTTCACACCCAATGATGATGGGGTAAATGATACCTTCAGCGGCCGGGGGCTTGTTATTACTAAATATGAAATGACGATATTTGACCGTTGGGGGAATTTGGTCTTCTTTTCCGATAATATGGATAAACCCTGGGATGGAAGGATAAATCATGGGACAGGAATTGCACAGGAAGAAGTTTATATTTATTCATTTAAGGTTACGGATTTTAATAAGAAAAAGCACGAGTACAAAGGGATTGTGACGTTGGTGAGGTAATCAAATAATATTTTAAATTTCGGATTTCCTTTGCCGGGTATAAAAATTTATAGTTTTTTGCTTATTCAAATTGCTTTTAGTGTCAAATTGATAAATTGCTCTATGGTGTTAATTTGATAAATCATTTGACACGGAACTTTATTAAATTGCCTGCTTTTTAAATTGTCAAATTGTTTTTTTTTAATCAGATCTATTGTGAAAATAACATTTTTAGGAACAGGAACTTCACAAGGTGTACCTCTCATTGCTTGCACCTGCAATGTTTGTCAGTCAGTCGACTCCAAAGACAAGCGTTTGCGTACCTCCATTTTGATTGAAGAAAAAGGGAAAACATTTGTTATTGATACGGGCCCTGATTTCCGTCAGCAAATGTTACGTGAAAAGGTTAAAAATTTGGATGCTGTAATTTTTACGCACGAACACAAAGATCATACAGCCGGCTTTGATGATATTCGCGCATTCAATTTTATAAATAAAAAAAAGATGGATGTGTATGCATCCGCTCGTGTTCAGGAGGCTATCAGACAAGAGTTTGCATATATTTTCAGCGATTTTAAGTATCCGGGAATACCCGAAATTAATTTACATTTATTGGAAAATAAATTAACTGCTATTGAAGGAGTAGATTTTTTACCAATAGAAGTAATGCATTATAAATTACCGGTATTTGGTTTTAGAATAAATGATTTTACGTACATAACCGATGCGAATTATATTACGGATGTTGAAAAAGAAAAAATAAAAGGAACAAAAATATTAGTCCTGAATGCATTGCGGAGAGAGCCTCACATATCGCATTACACTTTAAAAGAAGCCATTGAATTAGTTGAAGAAATAAAACCCGAACGAGCATATTTTACACACATCAGCCATCAATTAGGTTTGCATGAAGATGTTCGAAAAGAGTTGCCTGCCAATATTGAACTCGCTTACGATGGCTTGAAAATTGAGATGTAAAGTAGGAACTTGATCCCTTCTCTATAGTGGAATGCTGCGTTAGGGATTCCTTCGACATACGCTAAGGATAAATTTCGCGTAAATCCTTTTCTATTTAGAAAAGATTGAAGCGCTTCGACTTCGCTCAGGATAAACTCCAAGCCCGCCAATTCTTTTCAGAATTGGAACGCCCAACTGAAATTTAAATTTGTATGTTGAATAATATATTAAAAGGAAACAATACCAAAACTCTAATTAATAATTAATCACCTGTTCCACCATATCAGCAGGCATTTCACGGTAATCATATTTTTGACTGCGTAATTGAGCTTCAAAACCCGCTTCCACAATGGCTTCTTGAATGCCTTTTGCTGTAAAACGGTGTGGTGCTCCGGCAGCGGATACAACATTTTCTTCGATCATAATACTCCCAAAATCATTAGCACCTGCATGCAAACAAAGCTTAGCAACATCTTTACCAACTGTTAGCCAGCTTGCCTGTATGTTAATGATATTAGGCAGCATGATGCGGCTCATGGCTATCATCCTCACATATTCATCTCCTGTAACATTATTGGTAATGCCTTTATGACGTTTTAATAATGTTCCGTCATCCTGAAAAGGCCATGGAATAAAAGCTAAAAATCCATTTGCATCTTTCGGTTTTTCACTTTGCACTTCGCGGATCAATACGAGATGTTCAAAGCGCTCTTCAATGGTTTCGATATGTCCGAACATCATTGTGGCAGAAGTGGTAATATCCAGTTGATGTGCCGCACGCATCACATCCAGCCATTCACGGCCGGTACATTTTCCTTTTGAAATTAACCTGCGAACACGATCATTCAAAATTTCGGCACCGGCTCCCGGCATGCTGTCCATCCCGGCATCTTTCAACGCTTTCAATACTTCAGTATGTGTGGATTTTTCAAGCTTGGTAATATGCGCTACTTCCGGTGGTCCAAGTGTGTGTAGTTTTAACTGCGGATATAAAGTTTTTAATTCTTTAAACAGGTCTACATAAAATTTTAAACCTAATCCGGGGTGATGGCCACCTTGTAATAATAATTGATCGCCACCAAAATGAAAGGTCTCTTCTATTTTTTTCTTATACGTTTCAATATCGGTGATATAGGCTTCTTTATGCCCTGGGATACGATAAAAATTACAAAACTTGCAGTTTGCAATACATACATTGGTTGTATTTACATTCCGGTCGATCTGCCAGGTAACTTTGCCATCTGGCTTTTGTATTTTTCTTAATTCATTGGCAACAAACATCAGATCGGCTGTTGGAGCATTTTTAAATAAAAACACACCTTCCTCAACGGATAAGAATTCAAAATTCAATGCTCGTTTTAATAGTTTATCTGTCATCATTTTATTGAATTTTGTTTTGTGTGAATAGAACCTTATTCATTGTCATTGATAAATATTTTAAAAACATATTGAGTGGCCCACCCAATTTTTCGATTTGTTTTTATAAATACAAATTTAGATACATTTTATTAATATTGTTGTTGGCTTGCTGATATTATATCAATTTGACTCTTTTAGAAAATCAATTTTATAATAGGTCAATTAACTCTCTCAAACTTTTAATTTCGTATGTAATGTCTTCTTCGTGTTTATTTCCGGCAGGATTAAAATATACCTGGTGGAGGCCTGCACCGCGAGCGCCAATAATATCAGCCTCTAAATTATCCCCAATCATTAAACTGGTTGCTGCAATGGCATTAACCGCATCCATTGAATATTGAAAAATACGAATATCGGGCTTTTTAAAACCGGCACGTTCTGAGGTTATTATCTCGTCAAAATAGTGTTCGATGCAGCAATTTTTAATTTTAATATATTGCACTTCTTCAAAACCATTGGTGATGATATGAAGTTTATATTTTTTATTTAAGTATTTTAAAACCTCGATGGAATGAGGAAACATATTTGTTTTTAATGGTGAAATAGATATATAATCATTTGCTATGTTTTCACTTAATTTTTTATCTGCAATATCATATTTACAAAGCGCTTCATGGAAACGACCGTAACGCAAGGTGTTTTTATCGATCAATCCTTTGCCGTATTCATCCCACATTCGTTTATTAATAATAATATAGTGAGCAATGAATTCATCGATCGAATCAATACCTTTTTCGGATAGTTTATATTTATGAGCAAGCTCCAGCAGGGCTTCACGGGAGTTGGTTTCAAAATCCCAAAGCGTTTGGTCCAGATCAAAAAAAATGTGTTTGTAATGTTTCACTAAAACAGTAATTTAAAAGAGGAGATCGAAACCGACCAAAAAAGGATAGAGCCAAACATATAAATCAATATTCGTTGTTTGTCATTAAAATAACGAACGGCTAAAAAACAACCGATCGGAATAGAAAGTAGTAATGGAGTTAAAAGTGAAATGCCTAATAAACCAAAGCGTTGCTTCACAATAATAATAATTTTATTTGTCCGGGTAAATGATTTTTTTCGGATCTGGTTTGGATTCTCAAGTTGTTTAAGAATTTTGCGTTTTTTTAAATATGCAATAAGCTTATCGCTGGTATAAACAAAAGCGGTAACACCTACAAATCCTCCTAAAGAAGTAACTGTAACAGCTTCGAAAAATGAAAACCCTAAGCCCAAAGCAAGCGGAACTCCACCGAAAACAAATTTAACGGTACTCATCAAAAAAACAGATATTATTTCCAACAACGATCCCATTAAACATAGTATTGAGATGTTAGATATGAGTATTGAGTGGGCGATCCGCACCTGGCATAATGAATGTCAAAGGTTCTTCACGTCTCACATCTCAATACTCATATCTAAAATCTATTATTTGATTACATTTTTGTACCATAAGCAAGATCACCGGCATCGCCTAAACCTGGTACTATGTATGATTTTGCTGTTAATTCTTCATCAACTGCTCCACACCAGATAGTAACATTTTCCGGTAAATTTTTTCTTGCATATTCAACTCCCTCTGCGCTGGCGATCAACGTTACAATATGCGTGTGCCTTGGTTTCCCACGAAGCAGTAATGCCTTATAGGTAAGCACTATTGAAGATCCTGTTGCAAGCATTGGGTCGCATAAGATTAATACCTTATCAGTAAGATCCGGGCTGGCAAGATATTCTAATTGAATATCAAAAGTTCCGTTTTTGTGATGCCTGCGGTATGCAGATATAAAAGCATTTTCAGCGCGGTCGAAATAATTTAAAACGCCTTGGTGCAATGGCAGGCCTGCGCGTAAAATACTTGCAATCACCGGCTGCTCTTTTATCATCGAAACATTGGCAATGCCCAAAGAAGTAACGACTTCACGCATTTCATATGTAAATGATTTACTAAGCTCATAACTCATAATTTCACCCATACGTTCGATGTTCCTGCGAAAACGCAAACTGTCTTTTTGGATAATTTCATCCCTGATTTCAGCAATATACTGGTTAAAAACTGAATTATGATTTCCTAAAATGTGTACCATAAAAAATTATTGGTTTGTTTGATTACCTTACGAATTACGAACTTAAAAATGAACTACGAATCTGTTTTGTTAAACCTGCCCGACTGAAAAATTTCAGTCGTTCGGGCGGGTAGCCTACTGCTTAATTGCTTATTGTAAAATTGCCTTACGCCTTATTACTAATCCACTTTACCAGACGTGATAAAGAGTTTTTTTTCAGTTGCAAATATACGGAATCTTTTGCCCCAAAATTTTTATAAAAACGCGCTACTGTATCAACTGAGGAGCCCCCAAAATCGAGTATATTTTTTGTTCCTGCATATTGTTGAATAAACGTGTCGAACAAAAAATGCATGGCACCATTCACTTTGCCATGATCTGTAACACCGCTTTTTAAAAAAACAAAGCGATCCTTACTTTTCATAAAAAAACCTGCCGCACACAGTTTACCCTCTTTGTCATATACAGCGTAACTCTCCTCTTTGTTTTGTCTAACTAATAAACGCATTAATTCAAGTAATATTTCATAATCTTTTGCTTTGAATACTTCCAATTCTTGTCCTTTTGTAGATTTAAAAAGATCAACTACTATTTCGGGGGCTATGGCATGCTTTATGACAAATCCGGCTTTATTGGCCTTTTTAATATTACGTTTCGCATTTTCTGTGTAACCCTTATACAAAGTGGGGTAGGGGGCATTTAAATCTAATAATTGATATTTTCGTTCCGTTTTTGAATGATCAGGTAGATCGAATTTATTTGTTTCGTGTAAACAAAATTCAATGTATTTGTATTTTTCGGGAATCGCTTTTAAAAAATCAGTGGTTAATTTATTGGTCGGTTCTGTTTTTGAAAACACACCAAAATAGCGTGTAAAAAAAGGTTGATACAAATAGTTGATCTTATATTTTGATTTTGATGCGACCGGAAACACAGCTTCATAATCATTTAAGACAAGCGCTGACCAATTTTCACAAACAACATCTAAATACCAGGAATAAACAAAAATGCAGGAAATGGCACTTTTGTCAATGAGGGCATCCCACTTTTTTTTATCAATGTTTTTATTATCAATGTGTTTTATCATAAGATGATATAAGATGGAAGCATGAGATTTGAAATGAAAAAAACATTTCAAATCTCATGCTTCAGATCACACTACTATAAACTGTTTAGTAAAAGTGCTGAAATTGTTTTTTTCTTTGTTTTTACTTACAAACTCTTCCAGTTTTTGGATTGAGTATCTCGATAAAGCTTTAGGGTGACCAATTACCACCATTTGTTCAAACTTTTTTTTCTGCAATTTTTTCAATGCTTTTTGCAATAAATGCGCATTATATCCATCAATACTCACGGTACAATCCGTGAATTGAGTCAGCATTTTTTTTCGTTGTCCGGGTGCAGCCATTGCTTTGCCATCACCCAGCGGTTTATGCAAATAAGGATTTTTTCTTCCTAATAAAAATAGTTTCCAAAAAAATAAAGGTGAATTTCGGATAGCGCTGATCGGTAATTCAGTGAAAAAACCAGTTGCATTTTCTTTTTCAGGCTCATCTTCAAATCGGTAAATATCTTTATCGGGTGCTCCCCGGAAATCGTAATAGTAATTTTCTGAACTGTAAGATCCATTTCTGAAAACACTGCTATCCATTGTAATATTATTTTGTTTGAATGCGTTTTTTAACTTGCTGAAGGGTTGTAAACACCAGCCTCCGGCACGATATGCAAAAATTTGTTGTCCTGTTAGATCAGTTAATACTTTTTTATATCGATAAACAATATCCGCAATTTCAGTCTCATTAAAATCAACTAATTTGTAGCGTTTCACATCAATGATCCAACGTTCGCCATTGTAATAACTATCTTCCCAATGTGGGTGGATATGTAATTGTATATCATGTCCTGTATCAGATAAATATTTTATTTGTTCGGTAATCGCCTTGTAGTCTTTTTCAAGTTGCGGATATTTTTTTCGAAATTCATCCAGCTTTAAAACAAAGCCACAGTCAACAAAAAAACAAAACCGAACATTATGTTTTTCGGCAATACGGATCAACTCGGAGGTAGGATATAGTATACATTTCTCCACTGTGCCATGGTTTTCGCCAAAGTAGATTTCATAATCGAGTGTAATATATATATTCATACAGTCCTTAACTAATTGACATTATCCCTTGAGTGCTATTCAGATCAACTTCCCCAGGGAGTATACATTGTAACTCCTCTTTCGTTATAATTTTTTATCATCACTTCCAACATTTTATCAGCATCTATCAGCATACTTTTTGCCTCACCAATATTACCATTTGTTATTACACCTTCTTGTTCAAACATTGGTTTTAGCGCGTCACAATTACGCTTTGCAGAATAATCAGGGTTATGGACCTTGGTTTTCATCAGAGATTCTTTCCCTTCCAAATCAATCATTTTTATTTCAAAAGTTTTTTCATCATAAACAGGATATTTAAAATCTACAGCATCTTCCAGGGTATGCAATGAAGTGCAAGAATTTAAGCCGGTACCAAGCATTAATATTTTGCCTTTCTTGATGCAAAGTTTCCTGAATGGTGAGCTCTCCGTATAAGGAGTTAACTCTCCAAAATGCGAATTGGTATAATAGTCTGCCAATGGGCCTTTTGTGCATATCGAATCGGTGGGGTGAAAACTGCGGTGAACGTAATTTAATTTCCTAAAATATTCGGTGATGCTACCCATTTGAGATGGCGCTTCTTTAATATTAAAAGAAGGGTTTTCTTCTAAATGTTTTTTAGCTCTTCCAACTCCAGGAAAGGCCGGAAAAAGGAGTGTTCCGGTTTTCCCTACCACCTCAAATAAGCTGTCTACAACCGTTTTTGCACCACCATCTACAAAGCCAATTTTACTCAAACTGCTATGTACCAAAACGGAATCACCATTCTTTAATCCAATTTTTTTTAGATCCTCGATTAATCTTTGCTTAGAAATTCCGGATTTATTTTCTTGTTGTTGCTGCAACTGTTTTCTACGCTGATTTTTTTTCAGTTGCTTTGCCCATTCTAAAAGAAAATCCGGAGCATATTTTAGAGCAAGTTGTTTTAGCATAGTATAAGGTAATTAAGCAATTAGGCAGTAGGCAAGGTAAAAAGACCAATTCATTTTTCATGAATGTTGGATGTTTAATTTGCTTATGTTTTAATTATAAAAAATACAATTATTGTTGTTAAATTACCTACTGGAAAATTGCCTACTGAAAAATTGTAAAATTGTTTAATTATTACTCGTTTCAACCGCATACTTCACCATATCTTCATAAATGGACTGCCAGCCTAACCATAACTTTTGATTACTCAAAGTGTCGTTATGCCAAAGACTAATAAATTCTCCATTTACAGCTTTCACTTCATCGATCAGAGGTTTTATTTTTTGCATAGCATCTTCGCGGTGAACGTTCATGTAATATTTTAATGTGCCTTCCATTACTGCAAAGGGATGAATTTTTAAGTTGGTTTCCAATTCCATATCCAGATCGTAAAAATTGAAAGGACTGCAGATACTTGCTCTAAAACCCACTTGTGATGCAAAGCCCATTGTATAATCATCTGTGATATCCAGATCAATTAAGTTGCGATACGTTTCTGGTAATGTTAATTTTAAAAAGTGCTGCCGGCTTTTTGTTATTTCACGGTGAACAACTTTTGATAAACGCTCTACTTCTTTTTTTAATTGTTCTTTGCTTTTATTTGATCCATAGGATGGATGAATAGCGATTTGCGCATAATCATCAAGCATCTTGATCAGGGACTGAAATTTTTTGCTTTCGATCGGTAAGTTTTTATCGTTCACCCCATAATCACCCAGCAGAAAAAAATAAATACTCTTGAATTTATATTTCTTGATCATTTCAAGTTGGAAATCGTAAGTGTCGTAAGGGTCTTTTTTTACACCAAGTAATACACGGGTACGGTCCATGATCTCTGCAACATCCAATTTAAATGCCGATTTCAAATACCCTCCAACACTCCTGGTAAAACCTTTTTCCCGAAAAGCATACGCATTGTCAATGTCAATTGTAGAAATAAATTCGTATTTTTTTTCATTGAAAATTAGTATTGGATATTTTTTTTGAATCAGATCTCTGATCCATAATATCCAAATGTTTACAACCGGTTTTTGTAAAAAACCATTCGTAAAAGCGAGACTATCTTCTGCCGAAAAACGATCATGAACATCACGTATGTGTGGCAAATATTCTTCGTAACGGCTCACTAAATAAAAGCTTGCTGCAAAGGCATCAAAAGGCAATGCGGAAGATTTGCCTGTTGCAAAAAACACCTTATTGCTGTTATAATCGAAAACCGAAATATGCTGTTCGGCAATACCGGTTTCAAATAATAAACCGCGCGAAATAAAAAACAACTCATCATCAAGAGGAGTGTTTGTATAACTTAGTTTGGGCCCTTCGTATTTTTTGAAATACCCGGCATCGATGGTTAGTTTAAAATCGATGCCAAGTATATTTTTAAAAATTAAATTAAAAATATACTTATTGCGGGTTGTTATTTTATGTGTGTATATAAGCAGCAAAGTCCCCTCCTAACCTCCAAATTGGGAGGAATTAAAATATAATACCTGTTCTATTTAAAATGTTTTAAGATCTCAGCACAAATAAATTCTGCAGCCTTGCCATCGCCAAATAAATTACTGAATTGTAGATTTTGCGCGGTTAAGAAGTAATTAAATGCTTCCAGAATTTTTATTTCATCCGCATCAACAAGTCGAGCCGCACCACAATTTACTAATTCGATCCACTCTGTTTCTGAACGAAAGATAGTACAAGGTTTCCGGAAAAAGAAAGCTTCCTTTTGTACCCCTCCGGAATCAGTCATAACCAACGTTGCGTTTTTTTCTAAAGCGATCATTTCCAGAAACGAAACCGGTGGAATTATTTTTATGTATTCATTTGTTTTAATAGCGTTGTATAATTCAGAAGAAAGATTTTTCTGAAGCTGTTTTGATGTACGCGGATGGATTGGAATTACAATTTTTATTTTACTTTCTGTCGCTATCTTATTCATCGCACTAAATATCGTATTCAATCGCAATGGCTCATCCGTATTGTTGTTGCGATGTATGGTCGCTAAAATAAATTTGCTTCCCTGCAAATTATTATCTTTCAATACACTTATTTTTTGCTCGGCAAGTGTTGAAAAATAAAGGCTGTTATCATACATCACATCACCACAATGATAAACCTTTGGATTATCAAACGTATAGGGAGGTTGATTGTTTTCTACGAAACCTTCTTTCAATAGATTATCATATCCAGATCGGGTTGGTGAGAACAAAAGGGTAGAAACATGGTCGCACATAATGCGGTTAATTTCTTCGGGCATTGATTTATTAAAAGACCTTAAACCCGCTTCGATATGGATTATTGGAACTTGAATTTTTGATGCCGCTATAGCACCGGCTAATGTTGAATTAGTATCACCATATAATACGATACAGGCCGGTTTTTCTTTTAAGAGGATATCTTCTATTCCAATGATCATCGAAGCCGTCTGTTTTCCATGTTCTCCGGATCCAATATTAAGGTTATGGTCAGGTAGGGGGATATTTAATTCATCAAAAAATACTTTCGACATGTTTTCATCGTAATGTTGTCCAGTATGAACAAGCACTTCCTGGATCTCCTTTTGAAAATTATTTTTAATGGCGCGGCTCAGCGCAGCAGCCTTAATGATTTGAGGACGTGCACCAATGATCGTTAGTATTTTTATCTTCCCTGTAATGGTCATTCAGTAATTCAGTCTTGAGATATCAGATATGAGAATGTCACCCCTTTTTGAAGAATGTGAACTGTTTTATCTCCATACCTAAATGCTTACATTGTTTATTGATTGTAAAGATAAAATTTTATATTTTGCATTTCAAAAATAAAATAAAAGGAGGAAGAAGAGCAGGATCTAATGTTTCGATTTTTATCATTGTTTCTTATTTGCTAAATATTCTTTTTTTTATCATTTTTTCCATTTCAACGGCCCAAAACACAATGCTCGATACCAGAATGGTTATTCCTAATTCATAAATGCTGAGAGCTGAAGTCTTGAAAATAGCATTAAAGAAGGGGGTATAAATGATCATCAATTGAAGTGAAATAGTTAGAAGTAATGCCCCCAACATCGGTTTATTCGAAAAAATTCCAATTTTAAAAATAGATTCCCGTTCAGAACGAATGGCCATTACATGCCCCATTTGGCTTAGGCACAGCACAGTAAAAGCCATTGTTTGCCAATGAGAATTTCCATCATATATTGCCCATGCCTGCATCGCAAGTGTTACCATACCCATTAAAAAGCCTACCCATAAAATATGTATGGCCATGCCTGCTGCAAAAATATTTTGCTTCGGATTTCTTGGTGGACGTTTCATAATGTTTTCTTCTGAAGGCTCTGAGGCAAGTGCCAGTCCGGGCAAGCCATCTGTTACAAGATTGATCCAAAGTATATGAATCGCCAGCAGGGGTATTGGTAAACCAAAGAACGGAGCTAAAAAGATTGCCCATATCTCACCTGAGTTTCCGGTCATTATATATTTAATGAATTTCAGGATATTATCAAATATTCTTCGTCCGTGTTTTACGGCTACAACGATGGTGGCAAAATTATCATCGAGCAAGATCATGTGTGATGCTTCTTTAGATACTTCTGTCCCATTAATTCCCATTGCAATACCAATGTCAGCATTTTTAAGCGCAGGCGCATCATTTACGCCATCACCGGTCATGGCAACAAATTGATGTTTATTTTGTAAGGCGCTAACAATTTTTAATTTCTGTTCAGGACTAACCCTTGCATATACACGGATCTTTTCAACAATCTTTTCAAAATCTTTTTCAGTTAATGCTGTAAGCTCCGATCCAGTTAAAGTTAGATCTTCTTCTGAACTGATAATTCCTAATTGTTTGGCAATAGCCATTGCAGTGAGTTTATGATCGCCTGTGATCATTACCGAAATAATTCCTGCCCGCTTACATTCTTCTACTGCTTGTTTGGCTTCTTCTCTTGGAGGGTCTATCATTCCTGCAAAACCAATAAGTGTTAAAGATGATTCTGTTTCATTCGCATTTAATTGTTCCGGCAAAGACGAGACCGTTTTTATGGCGTATCCCAACACACGATAGCCTTTTCCGGCCATCTCGTTTACTTTGAGTTCTAATTCAGGGATGAGTGCTTTCTGATCATCAGCCAGTTTCTCAAATAGCACATCCACTGCACCTTTTGTAATGACGATAATTCCATTTTCAGTTTTATGAAATGTGGTCATGCATTTTCTGGTAGAATCAAAAGGTAGTTCTGCCACTCTTGGAAATGTTTTTTCTAATTCAATTTTTTCAAAGCTTTTATCAGACGCGTATTGAACCAAAGCCATTTCGGTTGAATCACCCAGCCATGCCCCGTTTTTATCTTTTGAAAGATCATTATTCAATGCCATAGCATTTAACAAAGCATTGCTTTCTGAAAATGCGGAATTCGTTTTGTTATCAGCCGTTTCATAGATCTCCTGCACGGTCATCTTATTAAGCGTAAGTGTACCCGTTTTATCGGTGCATATATAAGTGACCGAACCTAGTGTTTCAACAGCCGGTAGTTTGCGGATAAGTGCATTGCTTTTTACTAATCGTTTGGCGCCAAAGGCTAGGGCAACGGTTACCAATGCAGGTAAAGCTTCCGGGATGGCCGCAACAGCAAGTGAAATGGAAGTAAGCAACATCGTTAAAATAGCTTCGCCACGCAGCCAGCCAATAAGAAATATTACAGTACAAATGATAAGGATAACAACGGATAATCGTTTACCGAAAGCGGCTAATCTTTTTTGCAATGGAGTTAATGTTTCTTCGGTTTGAATCAGTTTGGCGATTTGGCCAAGTTCCGTGTTCATAGCCGTTTCAACAACATAAGCAAGGGCGCGTCCATTTGTGATAAATGTTCCTTTAAAACCCATATTCATCCTGTCGCCAATTGAATAATTATCTTCCGGCAGCTCATCCGAATTTTTTTCTACATTATGTGATTCCCCTGTAAGTGCCGATTCATCGATCTTAAATTGATGAGTTTCAAAAAAACGTATATCGGCAGGGATAATATCACCGGCTTCAAGTCTTACAACATCTCCCGGGACTATATCAGTGGCGGGGACTTCAATGTTTTTTCCATCACGCAAAATACGCACATTGCTGGCAGCCATTTTCTTTAATGCTTCCATCGCTTTTTCCGCACGATACTCCTGGATAAATCCAACAGCTGCATTAATGATAACAATAGCAAGAATAATTATTGCATCGGTCATATCTCCTAAAAGACCTGAAATAATTGCTGCTGCAATAAGAATGAGAATCATAAAATCAGTAAACTGATATAGCAACTTCTGCACAACAGTTTTTTTCTTTTTTTCTGTGATTTTATTTTCTCCGTATTCATTAAGGCGTTGGGAAGCCGTTGCACTATCAATGCCGGAAGGACTTGTTTTTAATTTTTGAGTAATTTCTGAAAGGGGAAGTAAGTGCCAGTTCATTTTACAACAACTTTCTTTATTAATATAACAGTGCTACCAGTGGTACATTTCATACATGAAAAATTACTGTTCTTGTCATTTATAGCTGTTTTTTGTCTGCGCGTCTTTTACCATAATAAATTCTAAAATATTTTCTGTGTCTAGTGCGCCTATAAGTTTGTTGTTTTCCATTACAGCCATTAAGGTTGATTTATGTTCCTGAATCTGTTGATAGGCGATTTCAAGAGGCGAATCCGCATTTAAAACGATCAGATCTTTGTTCATCACTTTATAAATAACCTCGTTTTCTCCTTGTTCAGCAAGGGCTCTTATTATTTCATCGCGGCTTAACGTTCCGACCGAATGTGAGTTTTCCGTTACCAGGAAATTTTTAGATTGACCATCCAGAAGCATTTTTACTGCTGTTTTGATCGTCTGGCCGGCATCAATAGAATTATAGTGCTGCATCAATACATCTTTGACCTTATACCCATGAAGCAATGATTTTGCCTGTGTATATTCGGATTCTGCTTTTGCCGCAAGAAAAACGAATAATCCTATAAAAATTAGGAACGGATTAATAAAAACTCCAAGAAAAATAAAAATTATTGCAAATACCTGACCTATTCTCGCAGCGATGTTTGTTGCAATATGTCTTTCAAATTTCATAGAGAGTAGTGCTCTAAGCATTCGTCCACCATCCATAGGGAAGGCTGGGATCAAATTGAACAAGGCCAGCCAGACATTTACAATAAAAAAAGTAAGAAAGAAATTATTGCTGTTAATTCCACTTGATAATTGAAGAGTTAGATCTTCAGCTCCGGGGATCGTAATGAATAGTGCGGTAATAATGGCTAAAGCTATATTTACTGCAGGTCCGGCAATAGCCACCACTAATTCTTCTTTTGGTTTTTCAGGAAGAGATTCCAGCCTGGCAAGTCCGCCAATAGGTAGTAGCGTGATGTCTTTGGTATTAATATGATACCTCTTTGCGGCAAGGGCATGACCAAGCTCATGCAGTAAAACAGTAACAAATATACTAAGTACAAAAATTACTGACCAAACGATCTGTTCTAAATTTTGCCCCGCGCGGTAATTGCTGAAAATAATAAATGCAATAAGCAAGGTAAAGGTCCAATGTATAAATATACCGATTCCTGCAATTTTTCCTATTTTAATGGAGCCCTTCATAAATGATGTGTTTTCATGTTTTTTTGTATTGCAGTATCGGACACACAAAGAAAAGCAGAGAAAGAAAATTAGCAGATGATTTTAGTCACTTGATGAATTGTTTTTTATCATTGTTTCCAATGGAATTGGGAAAGATATTGTTTCGAAAAAAACGCGGTTGTTATTTGAAAATTTTCAAAAGTGTTTTTTTAATTTTTCAACCCGGCTAAAGAGTGTACCCAATTAAAAAATATGTAAACTTGTAACAGAAATTGGAGAAAAAAATGTCACCTTTCTTTTTTGAAAAACATTTTAAACGTCAGATAAAACAAAAACAATCAGTTCATGTTATTTTACAGTATCAATAAACAATCACCTCCTGTAACCTTTAAAGAAGCAGCAATCACAGGGCAGGCACCTGATAAAGGATTATACTTTCCTGAACAGATACCCGTGCTTTCTGCTGATTTTTTTAAAAAATTAAATTCTAAAACAAAGGGAGAGATTGCTTTTGAAGTGATACGACCATACATCGGAAATACAATACCTGAAGTCGATCTATATACCATCTGCGAAGAGACCGTCAATTTTGATTTTCCATTAAAAAAAATTACAGAAAATAGCTACTCGCTCGAGCTTTTTCATGGGCCTACATTAGCATTTAAAGATGTTGGTGCACGATTTATGAGTCGTTGTTTGAGCCATTTTTCTAAAGGAAATGAAAAAAAAATTACCGTATTAGTTGCTACTTCCGGGGATACGGGGAGCGCAGTGGCAAATGGCTTCTTAGATGTAAAGGGAGTAGACGTTGTAATTCTTTATCCATCTGGCAAAGTGAGTAAGATACAGGAGTTGCAACTAACAACGCTCGGAAAAAACATTACTGCTTTAGAAGTTCAGGGAACATTTGATGATTGCCAAAGTATGGTAAAACAAGCCTTTTCGGATGAATTGTTAAACAAACATCTTTCGCTTACGTCCGCTAATTCTATAAATGTTGCACGTTGGCTGCCACAACAATTTTATTATTTTTATGCACTGCAGCAGTGGCCTCATCGATCTTTACCTGTGATTAGTGTTCCCAGTGGTAATTTCGGAAATATTTGTGCGGGCTTGCTTGCTTATTTTTCGGGAGCACCTATCAAACATTTTATTGCGGCATGCAATAGTAATGATGTGTTTTCTAATTATATCACCAATAAAACGTTTGTACCTAAAACTGCGGTAGCCACTATTTCTAATGCAATGGATGTCGGTGATCCCAGCAATTTTGTTAGGTTATTGGAGTTGTTTGCTCACAATCACAAGCACGTAAAAGAGATGATCAGCAATTGTTGTGTAAGTGATACGGAAAGTGCAGAAACGATTTTGGAAGTGTATAAAAAATACAATTATCTTTTAGAGCCTCATGGAGCTGTTGCTTATAAAGGGCTTCAAAGTTATTTAGAACAACACCCTCATCAAAAAGGTCTCATTCTTGAAACAGCCCATCCTGTTAAGTTTGATGATGTAGTACAAAGCATCATTAAAGATACAATAGAGATACCGGCTTCAGTACAACACCTTTTTGATTTAAAAAAAGAAAGCACTCTTATAAAACCAAAATTTAAAGAATTGAAAGATTTTTTGTTGTCACGAAATTAAAGAGCTACCCCTTCAAAAGGATTGAATGATTTTTTTTAACTCTTCGGCCTGTATAACTCCCGATTGCCGCCATTTTATTTCTCCGTTCTTAAAAAGGATCAGCGTTGGAACACCTTTAATTTGGTATGCACTTGACACTTTTGGATTTTTGTCCACATCAATTTTTAAAATAGTTGCTGTGTTACCAATTTTAGTTTTTAATTCTGCTAAAATTGGTTTCATCATTTTGCAAGGACCGCACCACTCGGCAGAAAAGTCAACCAAAGTGGGTGTATCGCTTTTTATTATTTCTGAAAATGTTGCTGCCATTTTTTTAAGATTTAGTAGTAAATAAAAACTGTTGTGATAATTCTATCATTCAGTCAAGGTCTCGGATTGTTTGTTTTTCGAATTCAACGCCTCAAATGTAAGCTCACGATCTTTATAATACAGTGATTTTTGTTACTCATTGAAATTTTAAGTTGTTAGTGTGACAACTTATTTCAGGAGGTGACACAGTAAATAAAAAAAGCATTCCAAGTGGAATGCTTTTTTATTTACTACCAAGATTAGAAATCGATTAAATTTCCGATTTGTATTGTTCTTTACGATTTACCGACTGAGGTATTTCCCTTTTTTTGTTCCATAAGTGAACTCATAGCCATCATTTCTTTCATGGTACGTTGCATACCATCGCTGGATCCATCTAAGAAAATAACATTTCCTTTTCCGTATTCAGCAAAGTTTTTAATAGCTTCAGTCCACATCGAAAATAAAATTACCGAAGTATCCAAATTAGCTTGTTCCATTTCTTTGGCCGCTTCACTCATACCTTTGGCAACCTCTTGTCTGAAGAGCGCAACACCTTGTCCACGTAGTTGTGCAGCTTCTTTTTCAGCGGTTGCAGCAATCCTGGTAGCATTACCATCAGCCTCTGCCGATTTTGTTTTTGTGATTAGCAAAGCCTGTCCTTCATTTTCAGCGGCAGCTTTCAAATTGTTTGATGCAACAACTTTCGACATGGATAAAATAATTGCCTCATCAAAAGTAATGTCGTTCAATTGAAGATCCTGCAAGTGAAAGCCCCATTCCTCCAATATTTTATCAATTTGTTCTTTTACATGTTCAGTGATGTCTTTCCGCAACCCCAACACTTCAGCTTGCTTTTTTATGGCCACAAAACCACGGATCGAACCTTCAATAGTGCGGATAAGCGCCTGCATAAAACTTCTTTCATCAATGAATTTGAATGCTACGTTCTTGATCGTGTTTTCTTGTTGGTCGAGTACCGAATAAAGAAGCATGGCTTTGAAATAAACATTCGCCTGGTCAATTGTAATGGCTTGAAACTCAAGCTCCACCGAACGGTTTTGAATGGAAATACGCTTGTGGATCACTTCAATAAAAGGGATCTTCATGTTTAGTCCCGGACCCATAATTCTGCGAAATTTGCCAAAAACGGTTACAACGCCAATAGTACCTTGCGCAACGGTTACAAAGGAAAGAAAGAGAATAAGCAGAACAAATACACTTATAATAATAGGAAAGGTTGGTACCATAGTTTTAGGATTTGATTAGTTTAATACAAATGTATTATAAATAGAATACATTGGAAACATGTTATTCTTTTTATAAGAAAATACGAATTATGAGGTTTTGATACAAAATTTTGCTTATATTTGCAGCGCTTTCAAAAGCAGAATGGTTGCGTAGCTCAATTGAATAGAGCGTCTGACTACGGATCAGAAGGCTAGGGGTTTGAATCCCTTCGCGA
>JAZJZM010000003.1:0-2751 GCA_040389865.1 Bacteroidota bacterium
AGCCAGTGCTTCCTGTGTCACCTGTTGAACCAGTACTACCTGTGTCACCTGTTGAGCCGGTGCTGCCGGTATCTCCGGTTGAACCGGTACTTCCAGTGTCGCCAGTTGAACCAGTGCTTCCAGTGTCACCTGTTGAACCAGTACTACCTGTGTCACCTGTGGAACCGGTACTTCCAGTGTCTCCTGTTGAACCGGTACTGCCGGTATCACCTGTTGAACCTGTACTACCTGTATCTCCCGTTGAACCGGTGCTGCCTGTGGAACCTGTTGAACCGGTGCTGCCCGTGTCTCCGGTTGAACCCGTGCTACCTGTATTTCCGGTTGAACCAGTACTTCCTGTATCGCCTGTTGAACCTGTGCTTCCTGTGTCACCTGTTGAGCCAGTGCTGCCTGTGTCCCCTGTTGAACCAGTGCTTCCTGTGTCACCTGTTGAACCAGTGCTTCCTGTGTCACCTGTTGAACCGGTGCTGCCTGTGTCTCCTGTTGAACCGGTACTGCCGGTATCACCTGTTGAACCAGTACTTCCTGTATCTCCGGTTGAGCCGGTGCTACCTGTATCTCCTGTGGAGCCAGTGCTTCCTGTGTCACCTGTTGAACCAGTACTACCTGTGTCACCTGTTGAACCAGTGCTTCCTGTATCTCCGGTTGAGCCGGTACTGCCTGTATCTCCGGTGGAACCGGTGCTGCCTGTATCACCTGTGGAACCAGTGCTGCCTGTATCACCTGTGGAACCAGTGCTTCCTGTATCACCTGTGGAACCGGTGCTTCCTGTATCGCCAGTTGAACCGGTGCTGCCAGTATCACCTGTTGAGCCGGTACTGCCTGTGTCTCCTGTTGAACCGGTACTTCCTGTGTCACCCGTTGAACCTGTGCTTCCTGTGTCACCCGTTGAACCTGTGCTTCCTGTGTCACCTGTTGAGCCGGTGCTGCCTGTCTCACCTGTTGAACCAGTACTGCCTGTATCACCAGTTGAACCGGTACTGCCGGTATCTCCGGTTGAACCGGTACTTCCTGTGTCACCCGTTGAACCTGTGCTTCCTGTGTCACCCGTTGAACCTGTGCTTCCTGTGTCACCTGTTGAGCCGGTGCTGCCTGTGTCACCTGTTGAACCAGTACTGCCTGTATCACCAGTTGAGCCTGTACTTCCGGTATCACCTGTTGAGCCAGTGCTGCCTGTGTCTCCTGTTGAACCAGTGCTTCCTGTGTCACCTGTTGAACCGGTGCTGCCGGTATCACCTGTTGAACCGGTACTGCCTGTATCACCGGTTGAACCGGTGCTGCCTGTATCACCCGTTGAACCGGTGCTGCCTGTGTCTCCTGTTGAACCGGTGCTGCCTGTATCTCCGGTTGAACCTCTACTTCCTGTGTCACCTGTTGAACCTGTGCTTCCTGTGTCACCCGTTGAACCAGTACTTCCTGTGTCACCTGTTGAACCTGTGCTTCCTGTGTCACCTGTTGAACCGGTACTTCCTGTGTCACCTGTTGAACCGGTGCTTCCTGTATCACCTGTTGAGCCGGTGCTGCCTGTATCTCCTGTTGAGCCAGTACTTCCGGTATCTCCTGTTGAACCGGTACTGCCTGTATCACCGGTTGAACCGGTGCTTCCTGTATCACCCGTTGAACCGGTGCTTCCTGTGTCACCTGTTGAGCCGGTACTGCCAGTATCACCTGTGGAACCGGTGCTGCCTGTATCTCCGGTTGAACCGGTACTGCCGGTATCTCCTGTTGAACCTGTGCTTCCTGTGTCTCCTGTTGAACCGGTACTTCCTGTGTCACCTGTTGAACCTGTACTTCCTGTATCTCCCGTTGAACCAGTGCTACCAGTATCTCCGGTGGAACCGGTGCTGCCGGTATCTCCTGTTGAACCTGTGCTTCCTGTGTCTCCTGTTGAACCTGTACTTCCTGTGTCACCTGTTGAACCAGTGCTTCCTGTGTCTCCGGTTGAACCGGTTGAACCGGTACTGCCGGTATCTCCGGTTGAACCGGTGCTGCCGGTATCTCCGGTTGAGCCGGTGCTGCCTGTATCTCCGGTTGAACCGGTACTGCCGGTGTCACCCGTTGAACCAGTACTGCCTGTATCTCCGGTTGAACCGGTACTACCAGTGTCTCCGCTAGAACCTGTTGAACCAGTAGAACCTGTGCTTCCTGTATTAGCTGTGGAGCCTGTGCTTCCGGTTGAACCGGTTATTCCAGTAAAGCCAGTTGAACCTGTAAGTCCTGTATTCCCGGTTGAACCAGTGCTTCCCGTATTAGCTGTGGAACCCGTGCTTCCGGTTGAACCGGTTATTCCAGTAAAGCCAGTTGAACCTGTAAGTCCTGTATTACCGGTTGAGCCGGTGCTTCCTGTTGCCCCTGTAAAACCTGTACTTCCGGTATCTCCGGTAGAACCTGTTGAACCTGTACTTCCTGTTGAACCAGTAGAACCAGTGCTTCCTGTATTAGCTGTGGAGCCCGTGCTTCCGGTTGAACCGGTAAGTCCAGTAAAGCCAGTTGAACCGGTAAGTCCGGTATTGCCAGTTGAGCCGGTGCTTCCAGTTGCACCTGTAAACCCTGTTCTTCCGGTATCTCCGGTTGAACCCGTAACTCCTGTTGAGCCTGTAGAACCTGTGCTTCCTGTATTCCCTGTTGAGCCTGTGCTTCCGGTTGAACCGGTAATTCCAGTAAAGCCAGTTGAACCGGTAAGTCCTGTATTACCGGTTGAGCTGGTGCTTCCAGTTGCACCTGTAGAACCTGTTCTTCCGGTATCTCCGG
>JAZJZM010000003.1:2851-11896 GCA_040389865.1 Bacteroidota bacterium
CTGTAATTCCTGTCGAGCCAGTTGAGCCGGTAAGTCCTGTATTGCCGGTTGAGCCAGTAAGTCCAGTAAAGCCAGTTGAACCGGTAAGTCCTGTATTACCTGTTGAGCTGGTGCTTCCAGTTGCACCTGTAGAACCTGTTCTTCCGGTATCTCCGGTTGAACCCGTAACTCCTGTTGATCCTGTAATTCCTGTCGAGCCAGTTGAGCCGGTAAGTCCTGTATTGCCGGTTGAGCCGGTGCTTCCAGTTGCACCTGTAAAACCTGTTCTTCCTGTATCTCCGGTTGAACCCGTAACTCCTGTTGAACCAGTTAAACCTGTACTTCCAGTAGCACCCGTTATACCAATAGCACCAGTGGAACCAGTGGAGCCAGTGCTTCCTGTATCACCTGTTGAACCGGTGCTGCCTGTATCACCTGTTGAACCTGTACTTCCTGTATCTCCGGTTGAACCTGTACTGCCTGTATTACCAGTACTACCTGTTCTACCAGTAGCCCCGGTTCTACCTGTTATTCCTGAATTTCCTGTGGTACCCGTAACACCAATAAGCCCCGTTAAACCGCTTGTACCTGTAACACCTGTTGAACCTGTTATTCCGACAGCACCAGGAGTTCCCGGGGTTCCTGAAGTCAAAGAATATAAAGCTGTATCGGAGGTTAATGATTTTTCTGAAAGTACAGAAAATGCAGATGAATCTGATTTTAAAGCCCTATCGGACTTTAAAGCATAAAAGGCATATGGAACAGCCATGAATTGCTGAATACTTACTATTTTAAAATCTCCATTGTTTCTAATGTCTATTTCAACTTTCAAAAACTGATTGGCTGTTGACCATGGAATATCAGTTAGAAGCTGATACAGACCTAAAGAGCTAACAGTACCATCTCCAATAATTAATGAAAACAAACCATACTGATCGGTATTGGTAGTATGGGTTTCCTGATAAAGAACAGGACCTGTTGCACTAGCACTAAGAATAGAAAAACGTAAATTAATGGTGTTATCAATAGGTTGGCCATTCCCATCAATACCAGCTAAAGCCGATCCATTATCGTCAATTGCAACAGCCTGATAATTAATACCGCGCAACTGAGCAAATCCCTTTTGGCTAAGAGAAAGTACCAGTAAAATAATAAATATGAGATATCTTTTTTTCAAATCTTTATAACGACTTATAGCTAAGAAAATAATTGTTTATTCGCTTTCTTCAATTAATTTTTTAGCTTCATAAACAGTAATTTGTTTTCCATTTTTAAAAGCAACCACAAATGCACCTTCATTTCCACCTTTTGATTTAACTATACTTAGAAAAGACCTTGCTTCTTCATACGATTCAAAAATGCCAGAATAGTAGTGAATCATACCATCTTTCCCAGCTTCCTTCTCGATTTTTCCAGATACATTTTTTAATAAGGAATGATTAATACCTAAAGGTTTTGACACGGAAGCTATTTGTATCTTGAAGAGTATTTTGGTCGGCATACGATTACGAGCACTAGATCCTTTTTCCTTTTTATTTTTTGCAGAAACATTACTATTGCTGCCTTTAGAGGCTTCCTTAACAGAATTTTTCGTAGTTGATGGATTTGTTTTGGTTGTATTAGAAGGAGAGGTTTTCAGCAATTCTTCATCCTTTTCGGATTGATCTTCAATTACCGGTGTTTTTTTAGCCGGTACAACAGTATTTGATACCGATTCAGAAACTTCTTTATTGGGAGCACTATTTTTAGAAGGAGGAACTTTAGCTACAGATTTAAATGGAGGCTCAATTGTGACCGTAGATGTTTTGGGGATAAAACCAGGCGCAGGCTTATCAGCAAGCAGATCCGATGGCGTTTCAGGAATTTCTTCAACTGATTTTGCAGGACCGGTAATGTTTAAGGATAAGCCCAATTTGATGGCAAAACCTCGGTTGTATAGATATTGATCCGCAGTAGTTTCAATATTTTTTAAGCCTAAAATGTAATTGAATTCTGTAAAAATTGAAATTTGTTTCGATATTGTTGCTTTAAAACCCAAAGCCAGAAAAAAGCCTAAATCATATTTTTTTACGAATTTACCAGCTTTTATATCGTAACTTTTCTGTCCCACGGATTGATTCGCATTCAGTAATGAGGCGTAATAAGGTGCCACTGCTGCATAAGGTTTTATCCTCCATTTATTGAATTGATAGCCAATACCTGCTTTAACATCAACGTATTGCATTTTCCAAATGTAATCGATGTTATTAAATACCAATGCAGAACCAGCTTTGCGTATCCCTAAGCCTGCTAATCCAAAAAGGCCACTGGAATGATCGTATTCATAAACCAAACCGAAGGCACTTACAACAGTATGGTTATAAGCCTGGTTATTGGTAACGATCTGATCCTTTTCGCTAATTTTAGATGAAAATTTAAATGTTGAGTATACTTGCGCCCCTTCAATGTTAACATAGTGTTGAGCTATAAGGGGTTTTGTAAAAAACAAGCCCGTAAAGATGACAAATGTTATGAATAATCGAGAATACGGAACTCCTTTGTCAAAGATTAAAGGATTGATTATATTTTCCCGTGATTTGTTAGTCATTTGATAATTATTTTCCTTTTCAGATTTACAAAAACCTGTGAATAAAATGCGTTGCTGTAGTTAGATTTTTCAAGAATAATAAACCTGATCAAATTAAATAAACCATTTAAAAAGCCCTGATTGCTCGAACGCAAGCCTTACTGGATTTGTTAGCATAATACTGAGGTCCATAAGGAAAATACTGATTCCAGGCATTCAGAGTATCGTGTTCCGGAGAACTCCAATAATAATCATTAGCAAAGCCCCCAACTAAATCTCGTTTTTGATATAACAGGTTGAGTTCATCTTTGGAAGGCAAAAACCAATCGCTGTATCCGTTAATCACTAATTGATCACAAATACTTGCGGCATAAAGTCCATTACCCTGAACCTGTATAATTTTAGTAGTATTGGGTTGCCCATTACCTACACGCCCTTCAAAGGTATTTGTGGAAATAAAAGTTCCATTATACCATTGTGCTGTGTCGGAACAATCGGATTCAGATGCAATTAAGCCATGTTCACCTGTTCCATCCACGTAAAAAATAATCCCACCAGCATAGCTTTTCCCCACAGCTATATCGGATTCAGAGGATGATTTCTCTTTTTTACATGAAAATATCAACAAACAAAACGCTATAAAAATTAATTTTTTCAAAGGCAAAATGTTTTTTAATTCAATTTCTGATTTCTCTTTAAATAAATGTCTATACATTTAATGTATTAGTATTTAATTTTATTTTTGATATAAAAAAGCTTTAGATTCCCTCTAAAATTAAGTGAAATGATAGATACAAAAAGCAAGATTTCGTTACCTGGTAAAAAAAGAGCGTCAACCGACAAATTATATCGATAATCAGAAAAACTATTTAACTAAAATTTGTTCTTTTAAATGGCAGATTTAGGTCATTACAAGATGAATAAAGATGGAAAATGTTTGTTTAGATTAATTTCATTTTTCAGGCATTTTGGGAATCAGGAAAATACATACGAAAATCTAAATTATAAGGTAAGTTTGGAAACTGAAAACAAATTCAATTTTCTGACAGGCAAGAAGTTACAACAAAAAGATAATGGACTGAAAAATAATTAAAACACAGGTTGAATATGCAAAAATATCTTTGTGCAACAAATCGGGTAAGTTTTTTTACCACATAGAACCATAGGGAAAAAGGTAGTATAGAAAATTTATTTCTTTCACATAGTCTATGTTAAAGCGAGCCTATGAATAGCATTTTAAAACTATGCCTCTATGTGGTTAAAAATAACACCATACGTTTTTCCCATGAACTAAAACATATTAAGTATTGGTATAAGTACCATCAAAGACGTAGATAAACTTTTGCGCGTTTAAGGATGGAAATGATTGGAGCTTTATTTAGATAGGCATAAAATAAACGTTGAAAAGTGTTTTTAGACAATTACTATTTCTTGTTAATGTTTTATACGTTTTTCGGGAGAGGGAAATGCGCATTACTGGCGATATCGTTTAAATTAAGAAGATCCCTCGCGAAAAGCTCGGGATGACAGTTAAACAAAGCGTTGTTTTTAACCATAATGCACAAGCATTGTTAAGAAGATCCCTCGCGAAAAGCTCGGGATGACAGCTAAACAAAGCGTTGTTTTTAACCATAATGCACAAGCATTGTTAAGAAGATCCCTCGCGGAAAGCTCGGTGATGACAGCAAAGCAAAGCGTTGTTTTTAACCGTAATGCACAAGCATTGCTAATCGAACCCGGGTTTATAACAAAAGGCTGGAAGCCTTATTAAATTAAGCATCACACAAGTGCGGTCTCTTAACAGGGACCCGCGCTGGTACTACCAAGTAATTAGTATTGTCCCAGCTGTGCCGGCCACATCAGTAATACCACCGTTTCCTGCGTTTGCACGATCTGAATCGCCTGAATTCCCGGGGATTCTTCCGGAACCATTATTCACAGTTGAACCCAGGCTGGTACCACCTCCACCACCGGCACCGCCACTACCATCGCAGGTTGGAGCACCTCCCCCGGTGCCGCCAAGGTTACCGCCACCGCCACCACCGCCTGCACTGCCATCACCAGCATTCTGGCCTCCGATTGTTCCGGCAGTGGTTGCACTTCCACCGGCTGTTCCTCCAACAGAACTGCAAGTTCCATTGGATCCATTTACTCCGCCCCCTCCGGCTGCCCCTGCACCGCCACCACCTTCAGATCCGGCACCACCACCGCCGCCTCCTGCCACTAACAGAGCTGTTGCACCCCTGAATACAAAACTACCACCTCCGCCTCCGCCACCACCATCTGAACATCCGCTTGGCCCGGCATTACCACCATTTCCGCCACGCCCGGTAGTACCGCTACCAAGGCCTCCTGCACCACCTCCTGTATTAACAAGACAGCCCGCGCCTTGCCCACCTCCACCGCCAACGATAAATGTAAGTGTTTCACCAGGAGTTACGCTGATAACATCAGATGCGTATGCACCTCCTCCTCCGGCACCGCCAAATCCTCCACCATTCCCGCCACCACCACCACCGCCTCCACCCCAGGCTCTTACAGTGATACTTGTAACACCATTGGGTACTATGAAATTTTGTGAGGTACCAGTGGGATTATTATATGCGCCCGGAACCTGCACCTTTCCGTATTTATTCAGTGTACGGTAGCTGCCAATTTTGCCGTTTTTATCAACAAAATTTGCACTGGTAAGGGTATTTTCACCATATTTTGTAAGACCACATCTATCTATCACGAGCGCAACTGTATCGGAAATCATAGAACAAGCGGCATTGACGATGCACCGGTACTGATAATTATTTTTTGACAGGCCTGCTCCTGTGAGGGTTAAAGTAGCTGAAGTAGCCCCGTTGTATATTCCTCCATTGCTTATGTTGACAAAACCGGGACCGCTGTTTTCCTGCCATTGATAGGTTACCCCCAGTCCTGCTGCTGTTACACGGAAACTCGCATTGCCGCCTTCGCAGATGGTTGAACCGGAGGGCTGGCCTGTAAGAACAAAAGGGAATGCAGCGAAATTTTGATATGAGCTATTCCCCCCAATGGAGGTAAATTGACCTGCCACGTAAACCATGCTTCTGCTTAAAACAACAGAGAAAACACTGTTATCTGAATTAGGGTTCCATGCAGTAGCCAATCCATTGCTGGTATTGATGGCTGCAATACGGTTTCTTAGTTGCCCTCCAATAAAGGTATAATCGCCCCCAACGTAAAGTGTGCTGCCATTCAAAGCCATTGTACGAACCGTATTATTCGCACTAGGATCAAAAGAGGTTAGTGTTCCATCACCGGTATTGATGGCTGCAATAAAGTTTCTGGTTGTTCCCCCGATAGTGGTAAAAGCGCCTCCCGCATACAGCGTGCTGCCGCTGAGTGTAAGGGCGTTCACTTGTCCATTTGCATTAGGATCCCAGCCTGTGGCCGTTCCATCACTTATATTTATTTCTGCAATATTGTTTCTTAATTGTCCTCCCACAGCGGTAAAAGAACCTCCTGCATATACCTTGCTGGCACTGATAGCAAAGCTATTCACAAAAGAACCTGTTATATTAGGATCCCAGGAGGTAGCCGTGCCATCACTGGTATTGATGGCCGCAATGAGGTTCCTGCTTTGCCCTCCGATGATGGTAAAATCGCCCCCTGCATAGAGCGTGCTGCCGTTAATGGCAATGGATAGAACATTGCCATTCGTACTGGCATCCCAGGAGGTAAGCGTTCCATCGCTGGTATTGATGGCTGCAATGCGGCTTCTTCCTTGTCCTCCGATCATGGCAAATGAGCCCCCCACATAGAGTATATTGCCGCTGAGGACAGCGGAAGAAACTATGCTATTGGCATCGGGGTTAAAGGAAGTTACCTTGCCATCGCTTGCACTGATGGCCGCAATGCGGTTTCTTGCTGCTCCTCCGATGGAGGTGAAACTTCCACCTGCATAAAGTGAGCTGCCGCTGAGGGCAAGAGCAGTAACAGTAGCACCAATACTCGCATTAGGGTTCCAGGTAGTGGCCAGGCCATCGCTTGTTTTGATAGCTGCAATGCCGCTTCTTGTTTGTGCTCCAATGTTGGCAAAAGCACCTCCCACGTAAAGTACACTACCGCTAAGGGCAAGAGCGCTGACAGTACCAGTCGGATTAGGATTCCAGGAGGTAGCCAAGTCATTGCTTAAATTAATTTCTGCAAGACGGTTTCTAAATTGTCCTCCGGTTGTTAATGCTGCAGTAAAATTGCCGCCAATATAAATCGTGCTTCCGCTAAGGGCAAGAGCGTTAACAGTACCGTTGCTCACACCAGGATTCCAGGAGGTAACCGTGCCATCGCTGGTATTGAAGGCTGCAATACGGTTTCTTGGTTGCCCTCCGATAGTTATGAAACTACCTCCAACATAAAGTATGCCGTTACGAAGTGCAAGGGCGCTGACAGTACTAGCCGCACTGGGATTCCAGCCGGTAACCAAGCCATCGCTTAACTTGATTTCTGCAATACGGATTCTACCCACTCCCCCGATAGAGCTAAAATTACCTCCTACATAAAGCGTAGTGTCGCTAAGGGCAAGGGCGTTGACAGTACCAACCACAATAGGGGTCCAGTTGGTAAGCGTGCCATTGCTGGTATTGATAGCTGCAATGCGGCTTCTTGCTATTCCTCCGATAGTTGTGAAACTTCCTCCAAAATAAAGTATGCTGTCGCGGAGTGCAAGAGCGCTGACAGTGTTATTCGAATTTGGATTAAAGGAAGTAACTTGTCCGCTGGAATTGATCCTGGCTATCTTGTTTCTTGTCAACCCGCCAACAGAAGTAAAAGTGCCGCCAATATAAAACCCACCGCTGCCATCCGGTATTGCAACAGTGACTGTTCCATTAACCACAGGCCAGGTATGATTGGCAAGTCCGCTTGCCGTATCCAAGAGCGCTCCTGTAGAAAAAAACTGATTGACAATTGTAAAATTTCCCCCGATGTAGATAAGATTATTGGTAGAATCGTACACAGCGGTCCGGACAACCCCGTTGGTTGAATAAATCCCTGATGCCGGGATAATGCAGGGGTCGGGGGCGGACTGAGAAAAAGCCCTGTTAAATATTCCGGTAGCAAGTATGAATGCTATGGAGATACGGATGGATTGGTTGAATAATTTCATTTTGAAAATCTGTTTAATAATAATAATCAAATTGAACTCTGTCGCTCACAAGTAAAACATACCCACCATTATTTGCAGGCACGTACGTTAGAATAGCGCCACTAACGCTATAGGCTGTATTACTTATTCTCACCCCGTTGATATACATTTTCACCTTGCTGTTTGCAGATGGAGTTTGGGTTAGCGTAAAGCCTGTTTGGGCTGCAGTAGGGTTAGGTTCATCAGCTACTTCAATTATTGCAGCGCGCCATATGGGCACTGTACCAGCACCAGCAGAAGTGAGCACCTGTCCTGATGTACCGGCAGTATTGTTAGGCATCAATGCACCGCTGAATCTGATGTTTCCAACAACTTCCAATTTTTCTGAAGGGCCTGTAGCACCAATGCCTATATTGCCGCCATTATTGAATATATTGCTGCTATTCAGCACCCAGGATGTCCCATTCCAATACGTGGTGTTTCCTGCAACGCTTCCATCACCAAGCAATCCTGTTGTTCCGGTTGCACCCACTTCACCTGTTGAGCCTGTTGAACCAATAGCTCCATCAGCGCCTGTTGATCCTGTATTTCCGGTAGAACCGGTTGAACCGTTGGTTCCGTCTGTGCCTGTTGCTCCTGTTGAGCCGTTGGTTCCATTGGTTCCTGTAGCTCCGGTTGAGCCGGTTGAACCGTTAGTTCCGTCTGTGCCTGTTGCTCCAGTTGAGCCGTTAGTTCCATTGGTTCCTGTAGTTCCGGTTGAGCCGGTTGAACCGTTGGTTCCTGTAGCTCCGGTTGAGCCTGTTGAACCGTTTGTTCCGTTTGTGCCTGTTGCTCCAGTTGAGCCGTTAGTTCCATTGGTTCCTGTAGTTCCAGTTGAGCCAGTTGAACCGTTGGTTCCGTCTGTACCTGTTGCTCCGGTTGAGCCGTTAGTCCCATTGGTTCCTGTAGTTCCGGTTGAGCCGGTTGAACCGTTGGTTCCGTTTGAACCATTATTACCTGTTGCTCCGGTTGAGCCGATTACACCGTTTGTTCCATTTGTTCCGTTTGAACCATTGGTGCCTGTTGCTCCGGTTGAGCCGATTACACCGTTTGTTCCATTTGTTCCGTTTGAACCAGTAGTGCCTGTTGCTCCTGTAGAGCCGATTACACCGTTTGTGCCATTTGTTCCGTTTGAACCATTAGTGCCTGTTGCTCCTGTTGAGCCGATTACACCGTTAGTGCCATTTGTTCCGTTTGAACCATTGGTGCCAGTTGCTCCGGTTGAGCCGATCACACCGTTAGTACCATTTGTTCCGTTTGAACCATTAGTGCCTGTGGATCCCGTTGAGCCGATTACACCGTTTGTTCCATTTGTTCCGTTTGAACCATTAGTGCCTGTTGCTCCTGT
>JAZJZM010000003.1:11996-202449 GCA_040389865.1 Bacteroidota bacterium
GTGCCTGTTGCTCCGGTTGAGCCGATTACACCGTTTGTTCCATTTGTTCCGTTTGAACCATTAGTGCCTGTTGCTCCTGTTGAGCCAATTACACCGTTAGCGCCATTTGTTCCGTTTGAACCATTATTTCCTGTTGCTCCTGTTGAGCCGATTACACCGTTTGTACCATTTGTTCCGTTTGAACCATTGATGCCTGTTGCTCCAGTTGAGCCGATCACACCGTTAGTGCCATTTGTTCCGTTTGAACCATTATTTCCAGTTGCTCCGGTTGAGCCGATTGCACCGTTAGTTCCATTTGTTCCGTTTGAACCATTAGTGCCTGTTGCTCCTGTTGAGCCAATTACACCGTTAGCGCCATTTGTTCCGTTAGTACCATTTGTTCCATTTGAACCATCAGTTCCTGTTGCTCCGGTTGAACCGATAACACCATTTGTTCCATTTGTTCCGTTTGAACCATCAGTACCAGTTGCTCCGGTTGAGCCAATTACACCGTTTGTTCCATTTGTTCCATTTGTTCCGGTTGAACCGATTACACCGTTTGAACCATTAATGCCTGTTGAACCCGTTAAGCCATTTATTCCGTTAGTGCCTGCAGCTCCGGTCGAACCAGTAATACCATTTGTTCCATTGTTCCCATTAGCTCCTGTTGAGCCGGTGCTACCTTTTAAACCAGTAGCTCCAGTTTTTCCTGTAGAACCTATTGATCCTGCTATACCAGTTGCACCTGTTGCTCCAGTTGCCCCCTGAGCCGAAGTATTCCCTGAAGTTTCAGCATATAAAGCATAGGGGACACTCAACAATTGTTTTGTTGCAGCGATACTGTAGTTAGTTCCACCTGATGGGTCAGTTTCTGTTTTAATGAAATATGGACCGTTAGCCCAATCAATAGCCGAAAAACTACCCGTAACCATTGTACCACTTCCAATTTGGATACTAACCAATCCATTACCATTTGTAGCTGCGGTATGTGTTTCGATATATACAAGAGGCCCTGTAGCAGATCCTTGCAGAATGGTAACCCGCATACCTATAATACTATTCACAATAAGGTTATTGTTGGAGTTACGTATTACTGCTTGGTAGCTCATCTTTTGAGGTGCCTGGGCAAATGAATTTGCACCGTTCCATAAGAAAACTGAGAAAAAAACAATTGCTGTTTTTATTAAACAAACGCGCAATGAATCTCTAAAGATTGAATCGCGGAAAAAATGTAGACTTGATGCGGGTGTAAGTGTTTTTTTCAATTTTAGTTATTTTTAATGACTTTAAATATTTTAACCTCAGTGCTTTTTCTAAGCACTTTTATAAGATAGACACCATTAGCCAAATCGTTCATGGCTATTGTTGTTTGACTGTTATTTACTTCTTGTTTTTCAATTAATTTGCCTTCTATATTGAAGATTTCGTAAGTCATATTAACTGTATTTACGTTCTGAACACTCAGAACAACAAAATCTGTGGTTGGGTTAGGGAATAGTGCGAAGATTAGATCAATATCAATAGCTTCTATTCCGCTCACAACCATAATTTCATAAGGCTGTTGTAAGCCTTCTGTAATAATTCCACCAGCACCGGTTGCAGATTCATAATCTATTTGTCCAATCGAGTAGTTTGCAGATCCACCTGCTCCATAGGACACTCCACCCGAAGCATCAGTATTTTCCTGAGCAACCAATGCACCTAATCCAAATGATACCAAACAAAATACTATAATTACTTTAAAAATAGGTTGAGATCTTTTCATTATTAATCATTTACATTTTATACTTCAATTCGGCAAAAAAAGCTATCACAATTCTCTCCAATTTTATTTCTTATTTTTCAATTATCAGCGGTGTCGTTAGCTATTTGAGGAAACTCAAATAAAATAAGGAATAAGCAAATAACAATTTAAAACCTCCTTTAGACCACACGTTTTAAATTGATTTCTTTTGGCGGAGTAATAATAAGCGGAACAGCTTCTGTAGTTACGGAACTAGTATCCAATCCAAAAGCTTTTGCTTCGGATAAACCTAAGCGTTTTAAGAAGGAATGAATATCCAGGATCACTTTTTCGTAAAAAGGTAGTTCGTTCTCATAAGATAAGAATTTTTCAATAACGATAAATCGGAAATCGCCAATAATATTATTTTTATTTAGTGATTTATATCGGCTTGTAATATCCACTTCCTTATTTTTTACCATATCCTCCACTACTTTTCTAAACATTAAGTTTACTTTGGGATCGACACGGAAACCTAAGCGGAAATCAATACGAATAACATCATCATGAATGAATTCACTTACCTTATATTCCATCCGATAAGGTTCATCTACTACATCCACATGCACAAACCAGTATATATCAGCACGTTTGGGTTGTTTTTGCATGATGGAATAAATAATTTTAGATTCTATCTCTTCCCTGTTATTAGCACTGGTAAGATAAACCAAATGGGTTGCATATTTAGGAACGCTTAAATCGCGACTCAAATCTTCCAATACCGGTAAATAATCTGAAAGTTTTACAAATTCCACATAACGATTCCTGATCTTTCGTGCCTGGAACCAAATGAGCATCACAGCAATAAGAAAGGCACTAAGGAGAATACTTATCCAACCACCATGTAGGAACTTTCCTAAATTGGCAACTAAAAATGATAATTCAATGGAAAAATAGACAAGAGCAAAAAGAACGATTGCACCCATATTGTATCTTTTTAAGTACATAAAAAAGAGCAGCAGGGTACTGGTCATAAGCATATCGATATTTATAGTCAAACCATAGGCTGCTTCCATATTGGAAGATTCCTTAAAATAAGACACTGCAATAATGCATCCAAGCCATAACATCCAATTGATGGAGGGGATATAAATCTGACCTTTTAAAATAGTAGGATACACTAATTTTACTTTCGGCCAAAAATTCAAACGAATGGCTTCATTAATAAGGGTGAATGAAGCCGATATTAATGCCTGGCTAGCTACAACAGCAGCAGTGGTAGCTATAATTATGCCCGTTACTAAAAACCAATCCGGCATTAATGAATAGAAGGGATTTCCACCTGCAAATTCACTTAATAATTGCCCTTCATGATTCAACAGCCATGCTCCCTGACCAAAATAATTTAATATAAGTGATACTTTTACAAATATCCAGGCAATACGGATATTTTTTTTACCGCAATGCCCCAGATCGGAATAAAGAGCTTCGGCACCTGTTGTGCATAAAAAAACAGCTCCAAGTATCCAGAAACCGCCTGGATGCAATACAAGTAAATTGTAAGCATATTTTGGATTGAGTGCGCTAAGGATGGTCCAGTTGGTAGAAAGTGCCATAACACCAAGAACGGCCAGCGTTAAAAACCAAATTAACATCACCGGTCCAAAAAACTTACCAATAAACTTTGTGCCGAACTGTTGGATCAAAAACAATAAGGTTAGAATTATCAAAACGATAGGAACAGTATTTATACCAGGCGTTATCGCCCTTAAACCTTCTACAGCCGAGGAAACCGAAATAGATGGAGTAATGATACCATCAGCCAATAATGCACTGCCTCCAATTACGGCAGGAAAAATCAACCATTTTAATTTTGTTTTTTTCACTAACGTGAATAAGGAAAAAATCCCCCCTTCACCTTTGTTATCGGCACGTAATGTAAGGATAACGTATTTGAGGGTTGTTATTAAGGTGAGTGTCCAGAAAACACATGAGATGGCTCCCATTACTACGTCTGCTGAAATCGGTTTTTTACCAACAATGGCCTTCATAACATATAAAGGGGATGTTCCAATATCGCCAAAAATAATACCGAGTGTTACAAGAAGTGCTCCTGCTGTTACTTTATGAACCAGATGATCTTTACGCATTGATTGGATACTAAAATAAAAAGTTTCCAAAACTACTAAATATCAAGGCTACTTAAAGGGAATTTTAAAAATAAAATTAAAAAAATAAATTCAGCTCTAAAAAACTACTAAACTTGAATAGTTTACTCGGAAAATAAATTACTAAAAATTGTTAATTTTTTTTTCACATTTTACAAAAAACAAAATCTAAATATTTTTTAAAGAGTCCGAACTCCCTTATATAATGGGCAATTTGAAATTCAATTGAAACACTTTTTTAAATTATCCACAACAAATTCAGCATCTTATTTTTGTTAATATCCTTTGCCCGGATGTTCCAAATGTCATTAATTTTTGCTATCTTTGTGTGATAAAAGTCATTGCTGATACTTGAAAATAAATTTGTATTAATTCAAGGCTTCCATTTTAAAACACCAATTAATGAAACAAAAAGTAAAATTTATAAACAAGGATAAAACCCTATTTTTCAATACTCTAAAAGAACGCGTTGATAATTATTTTATTGAAAACAACATTTCTCAACATGCCAACACAACAATGGTATTCAAAACCATTTTTATGTTGAGCCTTTACTTTGTTCCTTACGCTTTAATTATGACTCAGGGTTACAGCCTTTTAGGGATGTGGGCTTGCAGTTTAGTAATGGGTTTAGGCCTTGCGGGAATTGGAATGAGCGTAATGCATGATGCAAATCATGGTGCTTATTCATCCAACCAAACCATCAATAAACTATTTAGCTTATCGTTAAGTATTGTAGGCGGGGATAATAAAAACTGGAAAACACAACATAATGTTTTGCATCATACCTATACCAATATCCACGAACATGACAGGGACATTGATAATAAAGTGATCATGCGCTTTTCTCCTGCAGGAAAATACAAAAAAGTTCAAAAATTCCAGATTTTTTATGTGTTTGTATTTTATTCGATCATGTCGTTATACTGGACCACGGCAAAAGATTTTGTTCAGTATTTTCAATTCATTAAAGAAGGTCATAACCGCGAAAGCAAAACCGATCAGATCAAAACATTGCTAAACATTATAGCCTGGAAAATAGTTTATTGGGGCTATATAATTGTGTTGCCAATTGTTCTTTTAGATCTTAGTTTAGGACAAGTGCTTCTTGGTTTCCTATCACTACATATGGTTGCCGGACTTATATTAAGTATAATATTCCAATTGGCTCATGTGGTTGAAGATACTACATTTCCAATTCCTGACAAAAATGGTAATATTGAAAATGAATGGGCGATACATCAATTAAATACTACTGCTGATTTTGCAAAGGATAATAAACTTATTACTTTTTATGTAGGGGGGTTAAATTTCCAGGCCATACATCACTTGTTCCCTCGTATTTGTCATGTGCATTATCCAAAAATTGCTCCTATTGTAGAACAAACTGCTAAAGAATTTGGTGTCCCTTATTTGTTTAATGAAAGTTTAGGCTCAGCTTTTTTATCTCACATGAAAGTGATCTCAAAGTTAGGTAAAAATGAAACTACCTTTTTTGCTATTGCAAATAGTATGGGGTAATTCAAAACGTTTGTATTGATATATCAGAAAAGACCGTTAATAATTCTGATTTCCAAGTTAAATACTCGTTTCTATCAGCGTTTTACGATCTCTGTTCCATCTTCAAAAAACAAAACCTCTGCACAGAAAGCGCAGAGGTTTTATTTTTTACCTGAAAATCCTTTAAACCGGTGCCAATCTGCAAACCTTTTGAGAAAGCTCCTTCACAGAAGGATATAGCCTTAATTATTGCTGAGCAATTTTTTTGAACCCAAATCGAAAACCAACACTTAATGTTAACAGAGGATTTGGTTCTTTATCACGCACAAAATATGCTAAGCATAAATTAGTTACAGGATAAATTCCAAAAGAATCATTCTTGAGTAATGATTTAAAATCATAGCCTGTTTCGATGGCAACACCACTGCGATGAACGATACTTTTACCATTGCCCAATGTTGCTCCAACCACATCATCTACATAATTATCAAATACTATTTCGTGGTTGTGAGCGAAGCCAGCACCAATATAATATCCTTTAGTTAAAAACAATCTGTATGTTACTGTAATAGCTCCAGCTTCCTTTTCAGGCGATACGATATAAATTTCTTTTGCTCTGAAATCTAAAGCACTTTTTTTGCCAAAAGAAGTGAAAAAGAAACCTGCACCTCCATATACTCCCCCTGTATAAGCACCAGAATAGGCACCATTAATAAGACCAATTTCAAAATAATTTTTGTGCATATTATTACTCTCCTGTGCCACTAAGAAATTAAAAAAGTGAATGGAGAAAATCAGGCTGATCAGAAAGGCTTTCATGGCTATATAATTTATTTGAATAAATATAATTAAAAACTAAGGGCCGATTAAATTTCAATAAATGACTAAAAATAGAACTGTTCAAACTTTTGCAGTGAAACACTTTCAAACGTTGCCCGGAACAAATTATTGTATTGATTTTAATCATACTTCCTCCTACTCCTCTTTTTTTTCTTATTTTTGAAAGCATCTAATACAAACTGGATTTTCTTAAAACATAAAATTTATGGAACGAATTACTTCTTTTGAACAATATGAAAAGGAATATAAAAAAAGTGTAGAAAATCCTGAAGCATTTTGGGCCGAACAAGCTGAGCAATTTACCTGGCATAAAAAGTGGGACAACGTTCTTGAATGGAATTTTGATGAACCTGCTATAAACTGGTTCAGTGGAGGCAAATTAAACATTACCGAAAACTGCCTTGACCGCCATCTTGAAAAAAGAGGAGACAAAATTGCAATTATTGCAGAACCAAATAATCCAAACGAAGAGGCAAGAAAAATATCCTATAAAGAACTACACGCAGAAGTCTGTCGTTTTGCAAATGTGTTGAAAAACAATGGAGCAAAAAAGGGGGATCGTATTTGTATTTATATGCCTATGGTTCCTGAATTAGCTATTGCTGTTTTAGCGTGTGCCAGAATTGGCGCTATTCATTCGGTTGTATTTGGCGGGTTTTCTTTCAAATCACTTTCAGATAGAATTCATGATGCGGATTGCAATATTGTGATAACTGCTGACGGAGGTTTTCGCGGTGCTAAGGATATATCATTGAAATCCACTGTGGATGAAGCATTGGAGACCTGCCCATCAGTAAAAAAAGTGATAGTGCTAAAACACACCAAAATAGAGGTAACCATGAAAGAGGGCCGCGATGTTTGGTGGAACGAAGAAATTAAAAATGTTTCCAACGATTGCCCTGCTGAGATAATGGATGCAGAGGATATGCTTTTCATTTTATATACATCCGGTTCAACCGGAAAACCAAAAGGAGTAGTACATACAACTGCAGGTTATATGATCTTTGTGGATTACACGTTCCGAAATGTTTTTCAGTACAATGATGGTGATGTATTTTGGTGTACAGCGGATGTGGGCTGGATTACCGGACACTCTTATTTGGTTTACGGACCACTTCTTGCAGGTGCTACCACGCTGATGTTTGAAGGGATCCCTACCTATCCTGATGCAGGCAGGTTCTGGAACGTGATCGATAAACATAAGGTAAATATTTTTTATACTGCCCCAACAGCAATCCGATCGTTAGAAGCAATGGGGCTGGATTTCGTGAAACCTTATAAATTAGATTCATTAAGAGTATTAGGATCTGTTGGTGAACCTATCAATGAAGAGGCATGGAATTGGTATAATGAAAACATTGGGAAGAAAAAATGCCCGATCGTTGACACCTATTGGCAAACGGAGACAGGCGGTATAATGATCTCTGCATTAGCCGGGATAACTAAAACAAAACCCGGTTTTGCTACGCTTCCGTTACCTGGTATTCAACCTGTATTGGTAGATGAAAAAGGGAATGAACTTATAGGAAATGGAGTAGATGGAAGATTGTGTTTCAAATTTCCATGGCCTGGTATAATCCGCACTACTTATGGAGATCATAAGCGATGCAAGGAAACTTATTTTGATATTTATAAAGGTTATTATTTTACAGGTGATGGGTCCAGACGTGATGAAGATGGCTACTATAGGATTACGGGGCGTGTTGATGATGTTATAAAAGTTTCGGGACATTTGCTTGGTACAGCCGAAATTGAAAATGCAATAAATGAACATCCGGATATTGTGGAGAGTGCAGTAGTGGGCTTCCCTCACGATATAAAAGGCTGGGGCATTTATGCTTTTGTTATTTGTGACCGTCAACGAACGGATACCGATAATTTGAAAAAAGAAATAATTCAAACTGTCACAAAATTCATGGGTCCAATTGCAAAACCTGATAAGATCCAAATTGTGAAAGGACTTCCGAAAACGCGAAGTGGAAAAATTATGAGAAGAATTTTGAGGAAAATTGCAGAAAATGATTTGGCAAACCTTGGTGATACGTCTACATTGCTTGATCCATCAGTTGTTGATGAAATAAAGGAAGGTGTGCTTTAGGGAATGATAAATGTTGAATTATACTGCAACCTCTTTATTCATTTACCATTCAACATTTAGGGCCTGTTTAAATTTTGTATAAAAGAATAACAATATTGCTTATAAAGCTAACGCACCTTTCCCGACTTCGCTCGAAATGACAGCCCACACGGCCATTCCGAGCGGAGTCGAGAAATAGAGAGAAGGCAAAAACCTATTTTGAATAAAATTTAAACAGGCTCTTATCATTTATCATTTCCTGCAATCACTAATGGTTTCTTAAAACTGTTCAGTCCATCTGAAATATTTACAAAATACACTCCAGCAACAATGTCTTTAATATCAAGTGTTACAAGATGTTCTCCATTTGATAAAGTTTTTTCTTTGGCAGTGTAAATCGTTTGTCCCAATACATTTGAAATAGACATATTTATTTTTTTTGTTTCAGCTAAAGTAAATGAAACGTTTACATGCTCCTTTGCAGGATTAGGGAATAGTTGAAATGTGGAACTTATTTGATCATGATCATTTATTCCCGCATTTACATCCAGATTAATATCATCAATATAAATATTGTTTCCGGCATTTGAAGTGTAAACAAATTTAAACCTGAAACCCGCAGTTACATAGGACGATGGGATTGAAGCCGTTCCCTGTTTCCATTCCCCGCTATTTGCAGGAATAAAACTTGTTGTAGTCATTGCTGCTGTTTCTAAAGCAGTGTTTACCAGATTCAATCGTTGGAGCCATGAGTTATTACAATTATTGGAAATGTATAATTGCAAACGATCATTACTGCTGGAGTCCTTTTCTGCATAAGCATACTTAAAACTGATATTCAAAGCAGATGCCCCGGTCAGATCAATTACTTTACTATAAAGCTCATCCTTTGTACTCATTAGATTATCGAAGTTATTGAGCATTACTGATTTTGTGCCGCTATAGGAAGCCGAGTTTGTGATTTGCCAATTATTGATGGTATCTAAACTATTGGAGAACCACTCCAAACCATCAAGAGAAGTAGTTGTTTCAAAACCTTCCGCATAGGGATAACTACTCCCGGTACTTGGTAAAACAGAAACAAAGTTTGGTTTTGTTACTGTCATTGAGTCGTTTCCGTTTATTACTTTTAATGTTACATCATACTTACCGGGAGTAGAGTATGTTATAGTTGGGCTGTTAACCGCAGAGGTTGCAGGATTTCCACCAGGGAAGCTCCACTGAGTATTAGTAAAAGTTCCATTGTATGACGTATTTGTATACGTAATTGAATTAGGTGAACTCTGGCATACAACAGCTTTGTTACTTGTAAAATTTGCCAAACACAAAACGGAGGAAGTTAATACGCCTGTTGCAGTATGATTCGCAGGCGACCATAAATTATCCCTGCCGGCAATAGGAGAGTTTAAGCATGCCTGCATCCTTGCCTTTTGACCGTATGTAAACATACGATTGCAATAGGAGTAATCCATTGTGTTTTGAACATTATCCACCGTATTACCACATGAGGCACCACTTAAGTTACAACTTTGCCAGCCAATAGTTGGTGGTGTGTCATCAACCAAATCGTCAACATTACAATCTTTATTAATATCCGCGCAGGGATAAAAATAAAAACCGGGAACATTATTGCCTCCCCAGATATGCTGGAGGTTCAGATAATGTCCGCACTCATGCGCAAAAGCCACTGATTGGGTGTAATTAGATGTACCAATACTTCCCACATAATTATGGCCGATAACAATACCATCCCATGCGGGAATCGTATCCGCATCACTTGGCCAAACACAATGCCCGGCAAGCCCCGCTGCTTGGGAAACAATATATACATTTAAATATTTATTGGTAGGCCACTGGATCAATGATTTAACAGAATGGTCGCCAATTAAAGTCAAGGGAGAAGCTATTCGGTTAATACCATTTGTACAGTTCCCATCAGGATCCAACTTCGCCAACTGAAATTCGATATCACAATCGGCATGTAAGGGCTTAAAAATGGCAACAATAGAAGCTGTATCGGCCAATTGTTTGCGAAAGGTTTTGTTAACAATATCCAAGCCGTCCAGTATTTGTGCGTCCGAAATATTTTCGACACCATAATTATGGATCACATGAAATACAACAGGAATGGTATATGTAGAGGAACGCGCGTTATTATCGTAAAATTCGGATACAAATTGTGCCGTAAATTTTTCTAATTCAATATCACGTTTTATAACTGCCTCAGCAATTTTCGGGTTTTGCTTTAATACAGAAATGCGCATTTCATCCGCTCCACAATATTTTAAACTTTCCTGTGCAAAAGTGTTGAAGGATAGAAAAATGAACAAAAAAAGCAGCAATTTTTTCATGGTATGAGATTTTAACCAAAATTAAGGATAAAGAATGGTTACGGTTACGGATAACGAATAAAAACGGTTAAAAATTTATTCGTTACTGAAATTCGACTATCTTCGTAAACTCAAAAAATCAATAGTGTGTCCGATAGTTTAGTTATCATACCAACCTACAACGAAAAAGAAAATATAGAGCGAATGATTCGCAAAGTATTTTCCTTATCCCATCCATTCCATTTGTTAATTGTTGACGATGGATCGCCAGATGGAACAGCATCTATTGTAAAAAATTTGATCCGGGAATTTCCGGATAAACTATTTATTGAAGAACGAAAAGGAAAACTTGGATTAGGTACTGCCTATATTCATGGCTTTCAATGGGCATTGCAACGTAAGTATGCAACTATTTTTGAAATGGATTGCGATTTTTCTCATAACCCCGATGATTTAATTCGTTTGCACCAAGCATGTATGGATGGAGCGGATGTGGCTATTGGTTCACGTTATGTAAAAGATGGAAAAATTGAAAATTGGCCCAAAGGGCGCGTATTGATGTCGTATTTCGCATCAGTTTATGTTCGCATTGTGCTTTGGCTTCCAATACATGATACCACAGCCGGGTTCAAATGCTATAAACGTAAAGTACTTGAACGGATTAATTTTGATGAAATAAAATTTGTTGGCTATGCTTTTCAAATTGAAATGAAATATACAGCCTATAAACTGGGATTTAAACTTGTAGAAGTTCCAATTACCTTTATTGACAGAACAGAAGGTGAATCAAAAATGGATAAGGGAATATTTAAAGAAGCCTTTTGGGGAGTACTGAAAATGCGTTTTAAAAAAATAAATTAATCTAAAGCTCTTTATTTAAAGAGCTTTTTTATTATTAAAAAAATGTCAATTACATTAATTAAAAATGCAACTGTTGTTAACGAAGGAAAGATTTTCCAAGCTAATGTTTTGATTGAAAATGATATTATTGTAAAAATTTCAGAATCAGAAATTAATACAAAAGCTGATAAAATAATTGATGCTACCGGCCTATATCTTTTCCCCGGATGTATTGATGACCAGGTGCATTTTCGTGAGCCGGGATTAGTGCACAAAGGAGAGATCTATACTGAAGCAAAAGCCGCAGTAGCAGGTGGTGTAACATCCTACATGGAAATGCCAAATACAATACCAAATGTATTTACCCAAAAATTGCTGGAAGAAAAATACAAACGTGCGGAAGAAGTATCCTTGGCGAATTATTCTTTTTTTATGGGTGCTTCAAACGACAATATTGATGAAGTGCTTAAAACCGATCCAAAAAATGTTTGTGGAATTAAAGTGTTCATGGGTTCATCAACAGGAAATATGCTTGTGGATAAACGGGAAACACTAGAAGCTCTTTTCTCAAAATGCAAACTACTTATTGCAACACATTGTGAGGATGAAGAGATTATAAAAAGTAATATGGCTCGATACAAAGAGATGTATGGTGAAAATGTTCCAATGGAATGCCATCCGCTTATTCGCAGTGAGGAAGCCTGTTACAAATCATCTTCATTAGCGGTTGAGTTAGCAAAAAAACACAATACACGTTTGCATATTTTACATATTTCAACTGCAAAAGAATTGGCCCTGTTTGATAATACAATACCATTAAAACAAAAACGAATTACTGCTGAGGCTTGCATCCACCACCTCTGGTTCAGTGATGAAGATTATAAAACAAAAGGGGCATTTATTAAATGGAATCCTGCTGTTAAAACCAGCATTGACCGTGATGCAATTTTGCAGGGAGTATTGGAAAACAAAATTGATGTGATCGCTACCGATCACGCACCGCATACGCTTGAAGAAAAACAACAAACCTATTTTAAAGCTCCTTCAGGTGGACCGTTAATACAGCATTCTTTAATTGCTATGCTGGAATTCTATCACAAAGGGAAAATTTCACTTGAAAAAATTGCAGAAAAAATGGCTCATGCTGTTGCCGACTGCTTCCAAATTGAAAAACGAGGTTATATTCGCGAAGGTTATTTTGCAGACCTGGTGCTTGTTGATTTAAAAGCTGAATGGATCGTGGAAGAATCAAATATCTTATACAAATGCGGCTGGTCGCCATTTGAAGGGCTTACCTTTCATTCAAAAATAACACAAACGTTTGTAAACGGTAATTTAGTATATGATAACGGTAAATTTGATGAACGCAAAAAAGGGCAGCGCCTTCTGTTTGAACGAGAATAAATCAATTAAACAATTAAGCAGTATGCAACCCGCCCGAACGACTGATGTCTTTCAGTCGGGCAGGTTTAACAAACATCAATTTCGTAAATTAACAATGATTTGATGTTTCTGACAATTCTAAAATTCAACAATTCCAAAAATCTCTGCCCGTGTTATACCAAATTTTAAAACCTCTTACGAATATTTTTTATCGTGTTTATTATACGATCGAAACGAAGGGACTTGAAAAAACTCCTTATGACAAACCTGTTATTCTTGCACCCAATCACATCAATGGTTTTGTTGATCCGGTAAGTATAGGGATGATCTCCCGTCAGAAGGTTCGTTTTTTTGCACGTGGAGATGTTTTTAAGGGCCGATTAGCAAAATGGGCTTTGGACAAAATGAATATTAGCCCAATGTATAGACTTCAAGAGGGCTACAGCGAATTAAAGAAAAACGATAAAACATTTGAAGAATGCCGTAAATTATTATCTGATAACAAAACGATACTCCTCTTTCCGGAAGCAATATGTATTCAGGAGAAACGATTACAACCATTAAAGAAGGGATTAGCCCGAATTCTTTTTCAAACGGAAGAACTATTCGATTTTAAAAAAGAAGTTTTGGTTGTACCTATCGGATTAAATTATTCCGATGCAAAAAAATTTAGAAGCAAACTATTTATAAATTTTGGTGAGCCCGTTTCAATAAAAAAATATGAAGAGCTTTATAAACTTGATAAGGTAAAAGCTATTAATGAGTTTACAAAAACGCTTGAACTGGAAATGACAAAACTAATAATTGTCATTAAAAACAAGGAAAATGATGAATTGGTGGTAGGCATCACTGAACTATACTTACCTTATTGGATGAAGGATGAACAGTATGACCTTAAAAACATAGAAAAACAATACTGTGTGCGGAAAAATATTGCTGAAATGGTAAATTATTTTGATTCAGAAAATTTAATTTTGATTGAATCATTAAAGAAAACAATCAGCCCTTACCTTAAAAATCTACAAAAGCTGAATTTACGCGACCATCTTTTGCGTCCTGAAAGTATTAATAAAATGAATATCGGAAATTTCCTTCTGGACTTTCTCGTTATTTGGTTTGGCATGCCTATCTACCTTATAGGTTTAGCAATGAATTTCCCTCCTTACTATATTAGCAGGGATTTCGCAGATAAAAAAGTAAAAAATGTTGAATTTTATGCATCGATACATTTAAATATGTCGATGCTGCTTTGGGTACTTTATTATGGAATACAACTATTAATTGTGGCGCTTGTTTTCCGTAGCTGGGCTTTTCTGGGCATTTATGCCTTATTAGTTCCTTTAACAGGATTGTATGTATTGAAGTTCTACCCTGCTATGAAAAAAATATTCGGACGTTGGAGATTAATGCGTCTGGTGCGTAAAGAAAGAAAAACAATAGAAGACCTTATAAATGAGCGTACACCAATCATATCAGAAATAGAGTTCGCAAAAAAAGAATATTTGGATTCATTAAAAACAAAAACCTCCTAAAACATGAAATTCGGAAGTGTTGAAAATATTGAAGGCATCGATTTTACATTGCCTGCTGACCATACTGATACCGCAATTATTTTAGGTGGGAAAGCAGAAAAAAAACTAAAAATATTTGTTGGATGCGCAAAATGGAACAAACAAGATCTGAAAAATTTTTACCCCAAAGGGGTAAAAGACGAATTGTCATATTATTCCACACAATTCAATAGCATTGAGCTTAATGCCACATTTTACCAAGCATACGGCAAAGATCAGTTTGAAAAATGGCACGACAAAACTCCAAAAGAATTTAAATTTTTTCCGAAAATCCCTCAAGTAATAAGTCATTTAAAACGGTTGAATAGTGTTAAAACATTGACCGATGAATTTTGTAACTCTTTGGCCGGGCTCGAAGAAAAATTAGGAATGGTTTTTTTGCAGATGAATGAGAACTTTAAACCAAAAGATTTTGAGCGCCTGGAAAAGTTCATTGTTGAATTTCCAAAGGGGATCCCCTTGGCTATTGAATTACGCAATACAGAATGGTTCAACACTAAGGCAGAAGCTGATCGTGTTTGCAAATTATTTAAAAAACATAAAGTAACAAATATCATTGTTGATACGGCCGGAAGAAGAGATCTGCTGCACATGCGACTGACCACCCCGATCGCTTTTATAAGATATGTTGGCGCCAATCACGAAAGCGATTACACAAGATTAGATCCCTGGATCAAACGAATTGTCAAATGGAAAAAAGAAGGATTAAAAGAATTGTATTTTTTTGTTCATCAGAATCATGAAGTGGAATCTCCTCTCCTATCGGCCTATTTCATAGACACTATAAACAAAAAATTAGAATTAAATCTGCATATTCCTGTAAAACCAGAATTAACAAAAACAAAAACTATCAAAGGGCAAAAGACTTTATTTTAAGCGAAAGGAGAAAATAACAGATCAATTTCTGTATCCAGGTCATACAGCATTTGAAAACTTCTTGTGTTTTTGTTACAATATGGTTCTATCAAACGAAGCATTTCTTTATAGCCTTCAATGGTTAGATCGCAAAAAAAAGTTTGGTTGTCAATTGAAAAAACCCCTTCATCTGTATCAGAAATATGAAGTATTAATTTGCAATTAAGCGGCTGAATAAAATCCAGTGAATTTAAATCAAGTGGCTTATTGGCATTTATAATAGTTTCCAGAATAGCCTGCCGGAATTTAGCAGCCTCTTCTTTATCAAAGTCATAAAGCTTTACAATATGGTCGCCATATTCATTTATATTATCAAGAAATTCAAGTTTCATTTTGGTTATTTTTTACAATACTGATCAGATTCCTCAACCGGATATTTTTTATCAAGATCGATATTATTAAAACCTTTATTATTGCCCCAGGAAAATAATTTCTCAAAAAAAGGCAACAGTTTATTCGTTTTTATTTGTTCTAAAAAATATACTTCGTGTTCCTTTTCTTTTATACCCATTTCATAAAGCACATGATCATGCTCTTTTATTCCAATTGAATTAAAATATTGCATCATGCGAAAATACTCACACACATTCCCACTTTCCAATCTTCCGGCAAAATAAAATGGCATAAACCAACCAATTACATAGCAACTGCCCGAAATTATTTTACCAATAACATGAAATTGGAATTCATAAAATTTTGAGATCGGAATATTGTATTGCTGCATTATTTGCAATACCTCCTTACGATGGTTCCATTCATCAATTTCAATTTGATGTATCGCTTTTTTTTCTTCAGCATTTTTTACAGCACCTGCATGGCCTTGGTAAGCAAATGCAGCAGCCTTTTCAGCAGAATATGCTTTTTTCAACAAATCAATTAAGCCTGGATGTTGTAGTTCCATTACTATTATTAAGAAATATTTTCTAAATCATTTATACTATTTGGTCAGCAAATGATCTTTTTAATTTTAGGCAAATAGTTTATAAAAATTTAGTTCCGGAACCAATTCTTTCAATTCTATGCATGAACTCTTTCTTGTCGTTTGGTAAAAAATAGAAATAGAAAGCATACGTGCGTGACTTTTTTGTAGAACTATAGGATTTCTTAACAATAATTTTTTTTACAAATTCGTTTGTTCTTTTGTCTTTAACATTCGCTTGTTTTTTAAAAATACATTCAGAAAAATAAGCCAGCGTCATATTTACAATTTCCTGGTCTTCAACTATTGAAGAAATATTTGTTGTGTCACTTTTTTGTGATAATTTAATTATTCTTTCAGTTGTATTTTTTATTCGTGTCTTATGTGATTCAACGTAATTTGAAGAATTGGCCATGGACCGAAGATTTTCAATCAAACTATCCCTATCAATATAAATTACAGCATTCCCGGAAGAATAGGAGGCAGTATGTTGAAAAGGTTTATTTTTCACTGGATACGCTCGCTTATACTTATTTTGAGCATTTGCAAATGAGGTAACTAATATAAAAAAAACAATAAAAGCACATGCTGATTTCATACCCATTAAAAAATTACTGTTACTAAAATAAGATCTTTTTGGGGTTAATGCCTTTATCACACACATAATTTTATTCATTAATCTTTAACCCTATTAAACTTCAAAGCCTTTAACATCCAATTTGGCAAAGGCTTTAGCGCATCGCGCTTACGCAGATCCAAATACCAACCTAATTTTTTCATGACTGGAATTTTTTTAGTTTCAACAAATTCAATCAACGCACCATCAGGATCTTCAATGTAACTAAAATGCCCTGCAGCTTCCCCCATATCAAATTTCTCACCGCTATCAACGGTATATGGATAGCCTTTTTCAGCGCATAACTGTTTCATAGCTGCTTGGTTGGTGATATCAAAACATAAATGAATAAAACCCTGATCGCCCCAAAAACGATTTTCAAAAATCTTGCGTGGTGAACGATCAAATATTTGTACTAATTCCATCTCACTTTCTCCCAATAATTTGGAAAATGCACCAACGCGCGGCTTACTGTGCTTTAATAATACTCTTCGAACTTTATTGGATCCGCTTGGTAAATTTTTAAAATCTTCAAACACTCCTTCTTTATCATAAACTACAGTATCGAATCCTAAAATATCAGCATAAAAAAATTTTGAACGCTCCATATCAGATACACCGATCATACATCCTACAGGGCCTCCCGTCAATTGAATTCCGTTACCAAACCAGGAATCACCTTTTACGATCTGAAATAAATTATTCCAGGGATCACGCATATAAAAGGTATCATTGCCACCAGCATCTTTAGTTAATTCAGTAATCAAATTAACTTTTTTCGATTTCAAAAATTCAAAAGAACCTTTTACATCAGTTGTTTTCATGCGTGTGCAATAAAAACCCAGATCACCTAATTGTATATCAAATGCAGGTGGTTGCGGTACTCTGCTCGTGTATTGCCATATTTCAAAACCTCCACCACCTTTCATGTTGATCGCTAAAATTGCATGACGCTGATGTGGCTTTCCACCCGTGTAAGGTAACATTAAGTTAGCTTCAGCAGCCTCTTCAAAAATAGGAATATCCATTCCGAAATGTTGGCGATACCACTTAAATGCTTCATGTACATTGGGAATACCAATGCCTATTTGTTGAATGCCTGCAATTGTAGGTTTTTGATTCATTTTCTATTTTTATTAATACATTTCAAAATAACACATCTTCAATTTTCAAATTGACTTATTCAATTTTTTGTTTTCGTATTATTTTTGAAAACAACTTTGGAAAAAAACGCTTCAACAAGATAACACGTACATCGTTGCCACCCACAAATAATTCTTCCTGATTACTTTTTATTCCATTTAAAATTTGTTGAGCACAGTCTTCAGGGCTTAGTCCTTTTTCAGTGCTTTCATCCATTACGTTGTGCTTACTACCGTCACCCGTAACTGCATTAACAGAAATATTAGTGCGAATTTTCCCCGGACAAACAATTAATACCTTCACATTATCATTATATATTTCCATTCGCAGAGATTCAAAAAATCCATGCAAAGCATGTTTTGAAGCCGAATATGCCGACCGAAGATAAAATCCAAACTTCCCTACGACACTACTAATTGCAATGATGTGTCCGCTTTTTTGCTTTAGCATATATGGCAATACACTTTTTGTCAACGCAATGGTCCCAAAATAATTTACTTCCATTACTTTTCTGTCAATATCCAGTGAAGTATCTTTCGTTAATGAACGTTGGCTGATACCACCATTATTAATAAGTATATCAATACGCCCAAATCTCTCAATTACTTGCTTTGTAAGCGCATCCGTTTTGGAAGTATCCGCAAGATCAAGCGGCAAGATCAATATATCTCCATCTTTAGCCTTCAAGGCGTTTCTTACACGTTCCAGCTCTTCTTTCCTTCGTGACGACAGAATAAGCTTAGCCCCCTCTGAAGCTAAGGCACTTGCCAATGCTTCCCCAATACCGGAGGATGCCCCTGTAATCCAAACTACCTTATTATGAAATGTACTCATAAACACAAAAATAAATAATTTTTCAGTACTTTCGCTGAAGTTTAAATATAATGCTGATGCAAAAATTCACTCTGATTATCGCTTGTCTATTATTTTTTGCCTGTTCAGGTAAAAAAACGGTTAGCATTCCCGAAACCATTTTACCAAAAGAGAAAATGGCCGAAGTAATGATGGATATTCATTTATTAGAAGCCACAATGAATTTAAACGCTACAACTGCTGATAAACTGAACCCTGCAAATCCAAGTCCCAATTTTGACGTATTGAAAAAAAATAATATCAGTAAAAAACAATACGATGAAAGTTTTGATTATTATTCCCAACACCCCGAATTATTGATCGAAGTTTATCAGACTGTATTAAACGATTTAAGCAAGATGCAGGCCGAAGTCACGAATAAAAAGTAAGTCCTCCTCCTCTCCTTCTTATTTAAGGGTTTGCCTTAAGACTTGAATGGGACATTATCACTCAAATATAGTTTGCATGTATCTTTTACAGCCTGTTCAATCGAAATAAATTTATAATCCGGAAAGATTTTTTTTATTTTTTCGTTTGAAAAGAGGCTGATACGATGCCCTGATTGAATCGTTTCTCTTGTGATCAATGGTTTGGTACCGCTCAACATGCAGCGTATTCCTTCAACCCTCCAGGCAAAATTACTCAGCAACATTCCTACTTTAAAACTTGCCTTTGGCCGCCCGAATTCCTGATGCATCAAGTCGAAAAAGTACCGATATGGTGTATTTTCAGTACTAAATAAAAAACGTTGATTTTTAATTTTGCTATTCATTAAAAGGATCATAAGGGCAACTACATCGCGTACATCAATAAATCCATTGATACCATCAGTATAATATTTCATTCCTGTATATGCTTTGCTAAACATATTGGAACTGCTTTGTTGCCAATTCCCTGCACCTATAATTAAAGCAGGGTTTACAATTACAACATCTAATCCTTCTTCAGAGGCTCGCCAAACTTCACGTTCCGCGGCATATTTACTAATGGCATAATTGGAATGGTCAGGAGAAGATTTCCAAAATGTTTCTTCCGTAGTTAATTCACCATGTTCCGCGCGACCAAGCGCAGCAATGGAACTCATGTGGCAGAATTTCTTTATTCCTTTTTCTAATGCGGCATTTACCATATTGGCAGTGCCTTCCACATTTATCTTCATCATTTCGGCTTCATTTTTTTGTTCAAACGAAACCATAGCAGCACAATGATACACTTCTGTAATGCCATCCATTACCTCTGTTAATGAATAAAAATCAAGCAGATCAGCATCAACCCATTCAATATTTTTCAGCAATTCATCAGCATTTACATCATAATATGAAAACACCTTTTTTACAATACCAGTATTACTATTGGCGCGTTTCATTGCTCGTACTTTTTCGCCCGATTTACACAAATCAAATAGTAAATGGCTACCTACTAATCCTGTTCCACCTGTTACTAATATCACGTTGCTTCATTTTATGTGACACGAATTTACTGAATTAATATATCAATTTAACACATTTAAATTCAGTTATAAAATGGCAAGCTCAAAAGAAAATATAAACCTTAGCAACTTAGCACCTTGGCTGTGAAAAAGATTTATCTTTACCCCTCAAAAGAAACACAAAAATGAGAAAAAATTTTGTTGAAGAATTAAAATGGCGAGGCATGTTGCACGATATCATGCCAGGTACAGAAGATGTTTTAAATAAAGAAATGGTAACCGGCTATATTGGTTTTGACCCTACTGCCGATTCTTTAGGTGTAGGTAATATGGTTCAAATAATGACCTTACTTCATTTTCAACAAGCGGGACATAAACCAATGGCTCTTGTTGGAGGTGCTACCGGTATGGTTGGTGATCCTTCAGGAAAATCGGCTGAACGGAATTTATTGGATGAAAAAACATTGGAATTTAATTTAGCCTGCCAACGTGCACAATTGGAAAAGTTTTTGGATTTTAATTCTGGAGCAAATTCAGCCGAGATCGTTAATAATTACGATTGGTTTAAAGGATTTAGTTTTTTAGATTTTATTCGTGATATCGGTAAACATATCAGTGTAAATTATATGCTCGCAAAAGATTCGGTAAAAAGCCGCCTTGAAACCGGCATGAGCTTTACTGAATTCAGTTACCAACTTGTGCAAGGATACGATTTTTATTATTTGTGGAAAAACAATAACGTAAAACTGCAAATGGGAGGTTCCGATCAATGGGGAAATATTGTTACAGGAACTGAACTGATCAGGCGTAAATCAAGTGGTGAAGCTTATGCACTCACCACACCATTGATCAAAAAAGCAGATGGAACTAAATTCGGAAAAAGTGAAAGTGGTAACGTGTGGCTGGACAGAAAAAAAACATCCCCGTATAAATTTTATCAATTTTGGTTAAACGCAAGTGATGAAGATGTAAAAAATTACATTCGCATTTTCACTCTTTTTACAAAGGAAGAAATTGAAAAACTGGAAACAGAACATGCTACAGCTCCACATTTAAGGGCCTTGCAAAAAGCCTTGGCAAAGGATATTACTATACGTGTACATTCCGAAACTGATTTTAATGCAGCAGTTGAAGCATCTGAAATATTGTTTGGTAAAGGAACTGCTGAAAGTTTAAGAGAATTGTCGGAAGAAGACTTTTTTAGCGTGTTTGAAGGTGTCGAACAATTCGAAATTTCGAGATCGGAAATCGAAGAAGGAATTTCAATTGTTGATCTTACTGCCGAAAAAACAAAAATTTTCCCATCAAAAGGCGAAGCAAAAAAAATGATCCTTGGAGGCGGTGTGGCTGTTAATAAATTAAAAGTTGAGAATGTAGAACTAAAAATCAATGCAGAATATTTGATCAATGATAAATACATTTTAATTCAAAAAGGCAAAAAAAACTATTACGTTATTAAGGTTTTTTAATTCTCATCATATATAGAACTGTTTAGATAAAAAACAGCATTAAAAACATTACCATCCCTGACAGGGCTTTAAGCTCTGTTAGGGATTTAGCAAGATTCCCAAAACTCCGTTTTGCCTCATTATAAGCGATAGCAAAAACAAAGCACCTAAAAATTTATGAAACAAAAGAATATATATATTATTTCCTGTTTGCTGTTAAGCCTAATTACACTCACTTCAGGAGGTATAAAAAATAAAAACACCAGAGACACCACCGGAAAGGATTCCTTAATGTCCAGCTATCGATCAGAAGGCAAAGACCGCGAGATTAAAACTACTTCTTTCTATTTAACGATGCGGGATGGTGTAAAGATCGCTGTAAGCCTTCATTTACCAAGCGATTTAAAAAAAGGAGAAAAATTACCAACGATCTTGCATCAAACAAGATATTGGCGTTCAATGCAACTTCGCTGGCCTGTAAGTATGTTCAGCAGTCGATTTTTTGATCTATATAATAAAATAATAAAAACATTAGTTCTCAATCGCTATGCCGTAGTGAACATAGATGTGAGAGGTACTGGGGCTTCCTTCGGGAGGCAAACTAACCCATTCCCTAAAGAGCAAATTAAAGACGGAGCTGAAATAATAGATTGGATCATTCAACAAAACTGGTCGGATAGTATTGTAGGTCTGTTAGGCGCATCTTATACAGGAATGGCCGCAGAATTTACGCTATCGAACAAACATCCCAATGTCAAAGCCTTGATGTCCCTTTATACCGGGGTTGATTTTTACGATGAAGTGATTTTACCAGGTGGTATCTATAATCAGTATTTTGTAAAAGCTTTTGGCGAGTTGTGTTCTTCATTGGATGAGAACGAATTTAAACTTGGAAGTAAAGTAGAAAATTTCATTATAAAAGGAGTTACCCCTGTTCAAAAAAACGGAAAAAAAATGTTAAAAAAAGCACTCGCTGAACACACAACAAATTTTAACATATATGAGCAAACGCAACCCATCAAATTCAGAGATGATCCCCCTTTTGATAAAAGCTTTCAAGCGATAGACGAACTTAGCCTGCATACTTTACTTGACGATTTAAATGACGCCAATGTACCTGTATGCCTTTATACCGGATGGTTTGACGGGTCTTTTGCTTTAGGATCGGCAAGATTGTTTAATAATTTAGATGGCAAACAAAACAAACTTATTATTGGCCCATGGGATCATGGAAGCATATATAATTGCAGCCCTTACGTTCAGGAGGCTTGCTCATTTGACAGGATGGGAGAAGTCCTGAAATTTTTTGATTACCATTTAAAAAAGAAAAATAATGGTTTGGACAAAGAAGGGGCTGTCCATTATTTTACAATGGGCGAAGATATATGGAAAACATCCGAAAAGTGGCCTCCGGTAAACACGCTTGACCAAACCTTTTATCTCAATCCAAACAATGAGTTATCCACTCAGCCTAACAATACAACATCGGGGTATGACACTTATATTGCGGATAGTTCGGCAGGGACAGGAAAAAACACCCGTTCGGAATCATTAGTGTTCAGATTGACATCAGCAAAAATGTACGATTCACGTACTGAAAGAGATCTCAAACTGCTATGTTATACTTCTAAAAAATTAGAATCGGATATTGAAATTACCGGGCATCCATTGATAACATTATACGTTGATGCGGATACTTCGGATGCAGGATTTTTTGTTTACCTCGAAGATGTGGATGAAAAAGGAGAGGTACATTATATAACCGAAGGAATGTTTAGGGCGATCCACAGAAACAGTTTAGGTAAAGTTGGATATAATGATATAGTGCCGCAATATACATACAGGAAAAACGATGTCGCACCTCTGAAGCCGGGGGAAATAGCTAAAATTGAGTTCGACCTGCTTCCTACTTCCTTTTTATTTAAAAAAGGGCATAGCATTAGAGTAGCGATAAGCTGCGGGGACAAGGATCATTACAAAGAGATAACTCCTGATAATACTAAAATTCATGTTCATAGAAACACCATACATGCCTCCAAAATCATTCTTCCCGTTGTACGGCACTAACCCATTGTATCTTGGGCAAGTATTAAACATGAAGAGAAATTTGAAATACAATTTATATCCCGGTGTATGAACTTGGTGAAATGGCCTTCAATTCCTTTTTTACCACATCATTAACATTAAGCGTATCTATAAAAGCGGAGATGCTTTCTTTTGTAATATGCGTATTGGTACGTGTTAATTCTTTTAAGGCTTCATAAGGCTTAGGATAGCCTTCCCTGCGCAAAATAGTTTGCAGAGCTTCTGCAACAACAGCCCAGTTGCTTTCCAGGTCATTTTCCAAAGCTTCCTTATTCAGGATCAATTTGTCAAGGCCTTTTAACAATGATTTGTATGCGATCAAGCTATGGGCTAAAGGCATTCCAACATTTCGGAGTACTGTTGAATCTGTTAAGTCGCGTTGTAAACGTGAAATTGGCAATTTAGCCGAAAGATGTTCGAACAGGGCATTAGCAATCCCTAAATTACCTTCCGAATTTTCAAAATCAATTGGGTTAACCTTATGCGGCATTGCAGATGAACCTATTTCGCCTTCTTTTATTTTTTGTTTAAAATAATTCATCGAAATATAGGTCCACATATCGCGATCAAAATCAATGATGATGTTATTGATACGTTTCAAAGCGTCACAAAAAGCGGCAAAATTATCGTAATGTTCAATTTGTGTAGTAGGGTATGAACGGCTTAATTCCAGTGAATTATTTACAAAATTATTTGCAAATGTGAACCAATCAATTTGAGGATATGCAACATGGTGAGCATTTAAATTGCCTGTTGCTCCTCCAAATTTTGCACTATAGGGAACTAAATTTAATTGAGCGATTTGATTTTCTAAACGCGCTACAAATACCTGGATCTCTTTCCCCAAACGTGTTGGCGAAGCAGGTTGTCCGTGTGTACGCGCAAGCATAGGAACAGCAGCCCATTCATTTGAATATGCGGAAAGTTTTTTCAAAATCTCTTTTAATACAGGCAACAAACATTCGTTCATTGCATCTTTAACAGAGTATGGAATTGCAGTGTTATTAATATCCTGAGAAGTTAAACCAAAATGAATAAATTCCTTTTGAGAAGTTAAATTAAGGCCATCAAATTTTTCCTTAATAAAATATTCAACCGCTTTTACATCATGATTCGTTACTTTCTCAATGTCTTTTATTTTTTGAGCATCGGCTTCTGTAAAATTGGTATAAATAGAGCGTAATTCACCATATAGTTTTTTGTCAAAATCCTTCAATTGCGGTAATGGCAATTCGCATAAAGCGATAAAATATTCAATCTCTACCAATACACGATATTTTATCAATGAAGCTTCTGAAAAATACCCTGCAAGTTTTTCAGTTACATTCCTGTAACGGCCATCAACAGGTGATATGGCAGAAAGTTTAGTTAATTGATCCATTGAATAAAATGTTTTTTGTAATTGCAATCAGAGGGTGAATTATCACCAATTTCTAATAAAATATATTCTCAATAAAAAAGAAACGAAGATAAGAAAAAAAACAAGTGGTAAATATCACCGATACAACGTAATTGTATTATATTTTGTAAGCAATTAAATATCATACACTCCCAATGTATTGAAACAACTGAGGATAAAGCCTTTTTAAAAACGGACATTTTGAAGCTTTTCCAATAAAACAATGGTCAGGTATTTTTTTATCAATTTTGGCTAAAGCCTCGTCATCGTTGAGTTTTAGTAGCCACGACCTTAAGGTCGTGGCTACTAAAAAACCTTGATTAAAGGGGCTTTAGCCCAATCAGGGAAAACTACCGAACTTATTGAGAAATACTATGAATTAAAAAAAATCAAATTCAATATTTCTAATACCGATTTCGTTTTACCATCATAATTATACCTTTCGGCTATTTAAGAAATAGCTATAACGAATATTGAATAAATCCATTGCACAGAATATTACTTTTATCATAAACTAAAAAAAAAATTTATCATGCTTAAATGGTCAGCTATTTTTTTTATCATTGCAATAATTGCAGCATTATTTGGATTTACAGGCCTGGCAGCAGGCGCTGCTTCTATAGCCAAAATTTTATTCGCGGTATTTATGGTTTTATTTCTTCTTGCCTTAATCCTTGGACTTACCCTCTTTAAAAAATAAATATTTTTCGAATTGACAGAAATGTTTAACTCAAGCCGAATACTACTGAATAAATAAAAAGCTAATTGAAAGAATTTCAATTAGCTTTTTATGTTTGAAGATATTGCTGCTAAAATCAATCTTTCAACTCATTCAGAGCTAACCATGCCATCAGGCCCGAAGAAATTTCCAAAGCCTGTTCATCAATATCAAAAGTGGAAGTATGCACACCACTAATAATTCCTTTTGATCTATTTCCGGTCCCCAAACGGTAAAAACAAGCAGGGATTTTCTGAGAATAAAATGCAAAATCTTCAGCAGTCATGCGCATAGGCAACTCTTCCACATTTTCTTTTCCTAAATAACTTTCTGCCGCAGCACGCGCTTTGTTAGTGGTAACTTCATCATTCACTAAAAAAGGATAACCATGTTCAATTCTAAAATCGCAGGAACCACCCATCTGTTGCGCTATCTCCTCAGCCATTTTTTTCATTATTGAATGTGCTTCTGCTCTCCAGGATTCATCCATTGTTCGGAAAGTACCTTCAATTTTCACTTCTTCCGGAATCACATTCGTGGCGCCATTGCCGGTGATTTTACCAAAAGCTAAAACAGTAGGAGCTCTGTGTTCCTTCTGCATAAAAAATTTATTTAATTCCAATAAAATTTGTGAGGCAATCAACAAGGGATTATTGTAATCTGCTGGCATGGCGGCATGGCCACCTTTCCCTTTAACACTAACATATATTTCATCAGTACTCGCCATATACATTCCACTACGAAATCCAACTTTACCAACTTCCATGCTTGGAAAAACATGTTGTCCGAAAATGCTTTGTGGACAGGGATTTTCAAGCACTCCTTCTTTTATCATTAATGAAGCACCACCGGGCAATTTTTCTTCTCCTGGTTGAAAAATCAATTTGATTGTTCCTTCAAAATCATTTTTTAATTCATTCAGAATTTTTGCAACAGCCAGCAATGAAGCACTATGCACATCATGTCCACAGGCATGCATCACACCATTATTTTGAGATTTATATTCTACTTTATTTTCTTCAATAATTGGTAAAGCATCCATATCGGCACGCAAAGCAATTGTTTTTTTTTCAGGATTTCTTCCTTCAATAAGTCCTACAATCCCCGTTTTTACAATGCCTTGTTTAAATGGTATATTAAATTGTTTCAACTTTGAAGCAATATAATCAGAGGTAGCATACTCTTCAAATGATAATTCAGGATGTGCATGTAAATGCCTTCTGATTTCAATCGTTTCAGAAAGATTTTGTTTAGCAAGGGTTTGGATACGTTGTTTAAGCTTTTGCATATTGAAAAAATCTGGTTTTCAAAAATACTATTTTTATATACTAAGGTCTTTACCCTCTATCATTAATACTGTTTAGCCATTCTCTACTTTTCCCGAACATAATAAATTTAGCAATTCCATATCAACGTTGTGCCTTTATTATGATAGCATTATGGTTGTTATCGAAATTACACTTATAAATAACCACAGCAAAACACCTTGTACTAAGGGTTTAACACCTACTGATTTCATTGTTTTTAATGAAAGCCCTGCACCAATTAATAATAAAGTAACGGTCAAACCTTTTTTCGCAGCTGCTTCTATAAAAGAATATTGAATTTTATACTCGGGGAAATAAGTGCTTAAACACATTGCAACTATAAATAACCCAATAAAATATGGAATATTGATTTTTTTACTCTCTCCTTTCATAAAAAATGCGGTTACCAGGCATAAAGGAATTATCCATAATGCTCTCTCTAATTTTACTGTTGTTGCAATTTGTAATGCTTCTTGTCCATATTTAGCAGCCGCACCTACCACTGAGCTTGTGTCGTGAATAGCAATAGCACACCATAGCCCGAATTGATGTTGCGTCATATTTAGCCAATGTCCGATACTTGGAAAGATCAATAAGGCCAAGGAGTTTAAAATAAATATGGTTCCCAAAGCAACACTCATTTGTTTTTCGTCAGCCTTAACAATAGAGGAGACAGCAGCAATTGCACTTCCTCCACAAATGGCCGTTCCACTGGAAATAAGAAAAGATGTTTTCCAATCAATTTTAAACCACTTACCAACAAGCCAACCCAAAAGCAATGTAATGGCAATAGAAAATATGGTAAAAATCAACCCTTCTTTACCTGCTGCAATTGCATGGTGCAGGTTCATGCCAAATCCAAGTCCTATAACAGAAATTTTAAGTAACCAACCTGTTGCTTTTTGATTTAGGTGGATAAAGGGATGCCCAATTGTTTGGGCAATAACAAAACCGAGCAACAAAGCCATTGGTGGATCTATTAAAGGGGTACAACAAAGTACCAAAGCACATATAAACACTACTTGCCGTGTTGTTGAATCTATTTTAATTGCCATTTTATCTCGTCTTGAAAAATCAATTTTGAAGCTCTTCCCACAAGAAGGACTCATTTATTATTTCATGTCCTTTATTTCATTCCTTTTACACTGGCAAGATAATCAACAATTTGATTGATAACTGTAGTATCAGAAATGGGGGCACCATAATTTTTAACCATTTTTTTTACAATTTTATCCCAAGCTTCTTTTGTCATATCAGGTTGCGTTTCGATATAACGAAGAGAATGGCAAGTTCCGCAATTTGTTTCCACCAGATCAACTCCGGAGAAATACGGAAGAGCCACTGTTACATCAGCTATATCAATTGCCGGTTCAAGGGCTATCGGTAAGGCAGTGACATTATTTAATTCATTTTTCGAATTACATGATGAATTGAAAATAATAATCCATAAAATAAAACTGGAGTAGATTAATTTTATTTTCATTTAAAATTTCGTTTTACCTCAATTCAGAATAAGTGATTCAATCTCGTTCTTCATATACCCGCTTCTGTTCCATTGATGCCAAGGTTGAGTTTCGCCATTTGCGTTAGTCGCTTTTACAAAAAATTTATATGGTCCCGAAGTTAAAGGTTTGTATTGATAACGCCACCTGCGCCACGAATAATTGCCTAATGAACCATCCAATATTGTTGCTACCCATGTTTTGCCGCTATCTGCAGAGATTTCTACTTTTGTGATCCCGGTACCATCATCAAAAGCGAGGCCTTGTATTTCATTAATTTTTCCTTTTGCTAAAACACTTTCAGGCTCTGGTGAAACAAAAATTGAACGAACATCTATTTTAGTTATCGGCACTAATTTTTTTGCAAGCGAATCGGGCTTTTCATTTCCATTCGCAACGCCTTTCGGAACCAGATAAGCTTTCTCCATCCAGTATCCCTTAAATGTATCGGCTATAATTTTCACCTCATCAAGCATACCTACCCAATAGGTTGCATACCAACCCGGCACCACCAATTTCAAAGGATAACCATTCAGGATCGGTAGCGCTTCGTCATTCATCTCATACGCGACCATCACCTCTCCATCCATAGCATGCTTAAGTTCCAATGATTTTACAAAATCCGGAATAGTAGGTAAGGGTGGCATATCCATACCATTAAAAGAAACAAATTTTGAATTTGATTTGGCTCCGGCCATCTCAATAATATCTTTCAGTTTTACTCCGGTCCATTTTGCATTTCCCATTCCACCATTGGTCCATTGAGCTCCCGGAACTCGGGGATTGAAACAACTGCGGGCATTACCGGCACATACGCATAACGCGTTAATTGTATACGATTTAAATTTTGTTTTCAGATCATTTAAGGTCAGTGTCAATTCTTTTTTCACATTACCATTTATTTTTAAATGAAATACCTCAGAATTTATTTGCGTGGGGAGATTTGATAAATGCCAACGAACAAAAAACACATCATTGGGTGTAAAGTCCTGCAAAAAATATTTTAAGGGAGTTTCTAAATTTGGTGGACGATCAGTGAGCAAAAGCATTTCCGCCTTTTCCGGTGCTTTCACCATTGTGCCCGGTGATTTTTCAGTTAAAGGTTTATCATTATTAACTGAAGATTGTTCAGGTGAACATGAATAAATGGTAAACATAACAGAACTTAAAAAAAACAACTTCAGTCCATTTATAAATTTCATCAAAAGAGCTGTTAAAATCAATCCAATAATGTTTTTGTGTTTGGCGTATCACTTACCAAAGATCATTTTTAATGAAATCAAAAGCATAAATATACCGAATATTTTTTTTAACATATTCTGATCAACCGCAATTGCGATCTTGGAGCCAATAAGTCCCCCGACCACAAAAGTAGTCGCAATTATTAATGAGGATCTTACATCTACATATCCAGCCTGGTAGTATTGATAAACAGCAAGCACTCCCACTGGTAATAGTAAAACCGCAAGTGAAGTCCCTTGTGCCTCGTGCTGGCTCATACTCATAAAATAAACCAAAGCAGGAACTATGATAACTCCCCCGCCAATACCAACCATACCACTAAGTATACCGGCAAATAAACCGATACATAATAAAATAACAATTGTTGTCATATTTAATTGTTTGGATTTCATAGATGCTACGAATTTTTCCGAATTACGAATCTGTGTTTATTATTCTGTTTCTAAATATAAATAACGTAATCCTAATCACGAATTCGTAATTCGATAAAATTCGTAATTCGTAGGATATTAAAAGTCGAGACTTAATGATAAATAAGTGATAGGCTTTAAAACAATTCCGTCTTGTACCCCCCATGCTCTGTCTACACGTATAAAATAGCCAAATATGCGGCTCCTCACTCCCCAGCCATACCCGCCAACAATAGGATTGTGTTGCGTATTTAATGTTATAATAAGTGGAGTTTGAGCAGAGCCAATAACGGTTGTATTTAATGAATTTTTATCTGAATATGGCGAAGGGCCTGTCCATGCAGTTCCCACATCACCAAAAGTTATGATTTGGAAATTCTGAGCAAAATCAGAGCGGATAGGACGTTTGGATAAATATCTAAATAAGGGGATACGGATCTCGCTATTAACTACTGCAAAACTATTTCCATTACGGACATTCTGAAAGAACCCTCGCATGTTCGTTGCTAAGGTCTGATAGGCATAATTCTGATCCGTTGCAATATTTGTAGTATTGTTAAACTTAGGTCCAAACCAATTATCAACTCCACCCATATAATAGATCAATTTCTGATTGCCAAAGGATGAACTTGCAGCAATACGATTGGCCCATATCAGGTCGCGATGAATTTTTTTGTAATAACGGCCATCAAATCCTAAAACAAAAAAATCCGTTTTAACTTTATCGATCTGGCGGTAATATTCACCAAACACTTTTGCGCGCATTCCGTTATATAAATTCAGTCCCTTTTTTATAGAATTATCAAATACATATTCCGCTTTTACAAAACCCCAATTTTCCTGAGTAGTGGGCTTTGGCAGCGTATTGTCGTTAGTTCCTAAATAAACAGTTCTGTCATTACGAAAGCTTATAGTACCCCTTACACTCGCAACTTCATTAAAAGGATACTTTAAAATGTATTTCGCATCATGTGTAAAAATTTTTACCAACGAACTATTATCAGCAATATTAAGTAAGCCCTGGCGGTGCACAACAATTTGTTTATCCAAATTTTTCATCCGGTTTTCATAGCTCAGATAATATTCATTATTATTCAGATCAAAAGAAAGGCGCATACCACCTGAAATACGGTAGTCTTCAAACAGATCACTCATACCCACCTTAAAAAAAGCATTTAGCCCGGGATTCAAATAAATTGGACTACCACCGCCTGAAAACTTCTGATACGACCCATTTAAAAACGAATTATCTAATTGTGAAACAACATAATCTACTGAATAATTGGTATTATAATTTTTTTGTTTTCCTATTTGAAATTCAGAATCATTTTTTGCTTTAAATGCTGAAGAATCAATACCATTTATAGTTTCTTTTCCTTTTTCCGATTTTTTCTCAATTTTTTTAGGTTCATTTTCAAATGTATAATTATTAATATCAATTTCACTTGAATCCTTTTTCACAGACTCATTTGTATTTTTAATAACTCTTACATTTTCAACTTGTGGTGTTTCATTAAAAGCTCTGTTTTTTGCATCCAATTCAACCTGTTCCTTTTTCTCCAAACGGTTCTTATAATCGCGGTAAGATGTGTTTTTTAAATCAACCGATTTAAGATCTTTAGCACTTATAATTGGAGCTACATACATCTTATATTTTCCTTTTTCGAAAATAATTTCACTGAATTTGGAAGATTTAACATTTATATCCTGCTCCACAATAGAGCGTGAATAATTGGTTATCGGGAATGAGGTAACCACGGTACGATAATGTGCCGCTGTGTCGATATATGCTATTACACTGTCGAAACGTGCAATATACCGATTGCGTACCCCATTCAGATCACTCAGGTACGAAATATGTGTGCTGTCATAATCTGTAGGAAAAGTTTCATCAATAGTAGGGGTATTGGTAACCCGTTTTAATAACCTTGATTTGGTCACGTTATCAAAAACAAAAAGATCTTTATGAGCCTGCCCCTCTTCATATTTACGTTTAGGATCAAAAAACAGTGTGTCAACCGGGCGATTGGAAGCAAATACTATTTCCCTTGAATTGTGAACAAAACGAGGTGTCAGATCATCATAAATATCTTTTGTGATCTGATCATAGGCACTGGAGGCAGCTGTAAAAACAAAAATATCTGTTTGTCCTTTTTGTATGGCCGACATTACAAACTTTTTACCATCATTATTATAAGAATAATCCAATATTTTTTCGAAGCCGGTAATGTTACGTTCTGTTTTCTCTTGTGTTTCTAATTCATAAGTTGTCATCACTAAATAGCCTTTGCGCTCCACAATATATGAAAACAGCTTCCCGCTTGGATGCCAGGCCAATAAAGGATATGAATAATCATTAATTCGATCTATCTTTTGTCCCGATTTTAATATACGTTTAACTTTATTTTCCTGAACATCATACAACCAAATTTTATTTTGTCCCATTTCATTGGTAGTATAAAGGATATACTTACCATCAGGACTCACTTTTAATTGGCTATAAACCCTTGCTGATTTAGGCTTTGCAAGTATTGGTGATTTAGCAGGTGATGTTTTAGTTGAATCATTGTCCTTATATTTATTTGTAAATGAGTCAAAACACTCTTCCCATAAATTCCCTATCGATATTCCTAAAACAAATAATGCTGAATTATCAATATTGCGGTTCACTTTGGTCATATACAAAATATTTGAAATAACCGCTTCGCCATAATTATCTGCAATATGTTTCCATAACGCATGCCCGGCATAAACCGCATCTTTACCTTCCAAACGATTTATATTTTTGTATTTTTTGCTTAGAATCCCATCCTTTACACGATTGTCAATATCCGAATTCCAATCATTTGCAACATAGGAGATCAAGCCTTTTTGATACCATTCAGGCAAGTTTAAAAGCGTGTTATTTTTAAGCATTTCACGGATATTTCCGCCATACATTATTTGATCAATCAGCACCTGGGCAACACCTTCACGTATCTGTGCATCCAATTTTGCATGATCACCTTCATAGTATAAAATAATTTTTGAACCCACAATATGTGTAACACCGCCTGTATTATATTGTTCATCGGTAGATAGCCCGATATTGCTTTGTTTAAAATCAGATTGTTTATTGAAAACGATAAATTGAAAACGATCATCAATAGAATAATCAAAAAGCTTTTCGATGGAGGCTATTTGTTTTTTTGCAGATTTAGAAACATAATTCGCCAGATCTTTCCCTTCTTCATAAAAATAAACATCGTAGCGGTCGTAACTGTAAAAGGTCCAGAAGAAGTTTTCGTATTTCACCCTATTTTTACCAAACTCCATTTGTGAGCCTGTATAAAATTGAGCTTTTACAAGAGAACTATTTACAAAAAGGCCTGATAAAATTACAAAACTAATAACGAGCGTCTTAAATGAAATAAAAAAGGGATTCCTCACAATTATAGGTTTTAGAAATGCTAAATTACAAAATTTTGATGCTATATACAAGCTATTTAAAACCATATTTTGTTAAATTTGTCCTCAGTATTTAAAATATGATTTAAAAAACACCAATTATTGAATTTAGCTGAAATACAAATGAAACAAATCCTGATCTATTTAATTTTTATTTTAACCCTGCCTGTTATAGTTTATGGTCAAAGCAAAGGTAATTCTAAAGATTCCCATACGGTGAACACCGAAAAAAAACTGGAAGATGTTATTTATCTTAAAAATGGAGCCATTGTTAGAGGAATAATTATTGAACAGGTCCCTAATAAAAGTGTAGAAATAAAATCCAATGATAACAACTATTTTATTTTTAAGATGGAAGAAGTTCAGAAGATCACAAGAGAAAACCGACTTAATGACCCTATCGTATATAAGAAAAAAGGATTTTTAAATATTACCGAAATTGGTTTTGGCTTTGGTGTAAATACCATCAATACCTATAAAGGCTCCTTTGATATTGAGGGACAGTATCCTATATTAGGAATAAGAACTATAAATGGTTACCAGGTAAACGAACATTTTTCATTTGGACTTGGTGTTGGCTTTGAAGCTTTTCTGGATGGTGACAGTAAAGGAGCTTTGATACCTTTTACAATTGACACCCGGATAAATTTCAAAAAAGGAAAAATTACTCCTGTATTAAATCTAAATGGTGGATATTCTGTTGGAGTTCAAAACTCAAGTGGATTGGCTGCTAATCCATCCATTGGTTTGAAACTTTATTTAACAAAAAAAATTGCTTACGTTTTTAATATAGGTTATAAAGTGCAACAACAGAATGTTAAGTTGCCGGACGAATATGGTGTTGAAATACCACGAATTGTAAATTATCAATTCTTATCTCTAAGCACAGGACTTACCTTTTGATTTTTTTATTGTTGCCTGGTAATCTCGCTCCATAAATTTTCTATTTTATATAAATATGATTTCAATTAAATCCTTTATTTTCGGCCCTTTCCAGGAAAACACATACATTCTTTACGATGAAACAAAAGAGTGCATTATCATCGACCCAGGTTGTTACGACAATCGCGAACGTGCTGAATTAGCTGGCTTTATAGAAGACAATAAATTAAAACCTGTAAAATTAATAAATACACATTGTCATCTCGACCATGTATTTGGAAACGGATTTGTGGCTGATATCTATACCTTGAAACTTGAAATAAATAAACAGGATCTACCGGTACTTGACTCCTATTTAATGAGTGCCAAAATGTATGGTTTAAATGCAGCTCCTTCACCTCAACCCTCTGTTTTTTTAAATGAAGGAGATACTATTTCCTTTGGGAATTCAACATTAGAGATCCTTTTTACACCCGGACATTCTCCCGGTAGCATTACATTTTATAACCGCGAACAGGAGCTTATGATTGCCGGAGATGTATTATTTTACGGCAGTATTGGTCGTAGTGATCTGCCCGGTGGAAATTCAGCAACACTCATCAGCAGTATTAAAAATAAATTAATTCCTTTAGGGGATAATTACACCGTTTACAGTGGGCACGGCCCTTCTACCACTATTGGTTTTGAACGAATGAATAACCCTTTTTTGGTTTAGTCTGGCTTCTTCTTTTGGGCGTTCCTCTTTCTTGAAAAAAGAAAGAGGCGGGCTTTACACTTCAATCTTTACTACCGCTAATTAGCGGTAGTAAAGGATTTTCGCTGCAATCCCTAACGCGGCATTTGGAATAGAACAAACCATTTATTCTTTCAAAATTCGAGCAAATATCTATACAGCATGAAATTAAAACCCGGCAAATACCAACATTACAAAGGCAAAGAATATGAAGTGATCGGTGTTGCCAAACACAGCGAAACTCTTGAAGAGCTGGTCATATACAAAGCCCTTTATCAACTGGAAGGTGAAAATTTATGGGCTCGTCCTTTGAAAATGTTTACGGAAAATATAATTTCAGAAGGGAAAGTAATACCTAGGTTCAAATTTCTTGGTGTGTAAGATCTGGTCAATAGCAGATTTTGCTTTCGGCAAAATTTGAGTGTTAGATTATAGTAGTAGCTGGTAAATTTGGGGAGCTATTTTGTCCAATTAGCAATCTCAAGTCCTTTGATACGCTTAAAATGGTCCGTGTTATTTGTTACAAGCTGAAGTTCACTCGCCATTGCAACACCGGCAATTAACGTGTCGGTATGCCCAATTACAGTTCCTTTTTTACGAAGGTCTGCTTGAATATGTGCGGATATTTTTACAGTTCTAACTGTCAACGGGACAACTTTGTTTAGTGATACAAATTCTTCAAATTTCGACATTTGCTTTCTTGCATCTTTATATAAAAGCCCGTTTAAAATTTCGTAATAAGTGATAATGCTTAAACTTATGAAACCAAATTCCTTCAGGTGCTCGTCAACCTTAGCTATAACTTTAAAGTTGCCTCTTAAAAACTCAGAAAGAATGTCGGTGTCAATAATTGACTGTTTCATAATTCTATATTCCGATCAAAAAGTTGAGTTCTTGCCTTTTTTGTTTGTTTCAAATAGTCTGCATAGTCCTTGCTACTCATATCGCTAAATGCTCCGCCAAAAGAAAGTATTTTTTTCCTTAAAGCTTCTGTCGGCTTGGTTTTAGGTGTCAATGAATGAATAAGTTGATAAAGTTCCTCCAATCTGTTAAGTGGAACATCTTTTATCTCTTTTAGTATGTTATTTAAAGTCAGCATTTTCATATACATTTGTACCAAAGGTAACGAAAAAATGTTACATTTCAAAACTGTTCTGTCGATTGAAATCGTATCTGTTTTTTATTTTTTATTGCTTTCCACTAACATTTAAGTAACTACTCTTTCAACGATCAGACCTGTTTATTTTCAGAAGAAGGAAAATCAGTGAGAGGACTTACATTTATCACTTCCGTTTGTTTGCGGATAGATTCATCATGTATCAACTGATAGATCGCTTTAACAAACTCTTTTGAAAGCCCCAGCTGATAACCGCTCGAAATGCTCGTTTCAATCAGTTTTCTCCAATGAGCAACCTGTAAAACAGTAACATTATTATCCCGTTTGTATTCACCAATATTTCCAGAAACTACCATCCTCTTTGCAAGTAATTCTAATAGATCATTATCCAATTTATGAATAATAGCGCGTAATTCATCCAACTTACTCTGTACCTCAACATTTGCAATTGATGCAGAGCGTATTTTTAGCTCCGTGATGACTTTATTAAGCTCTAAAGGCGTGATTTGCTGCTTTGCATCACTCAATGCCACAAATGGGTTATTGTGAGTTTCAATCATCAATCCATCCATATCCATGTCCATCGCTTTTTGAGCAAGGTAGGGTATCAATTCAGGTGTTCCCCCAATATGCGAAGGATCACAGATTACCGGCAATTCAGGGCAAGCTGTTTTTAATTCGATAGCTAATTCCCATTTTGGTGAATTACGAAAGGGCCCATTATCATACGAATAAAATCCACGATGTATAGCTGCAATTTTTTTGATTCCTGCATTATTGATGCGCTCCAATGCCCCTATCCATAACTGCAGATCGGGGTAAATAGGGTTTTTTACAAAAACAGGAATATCCACACCTTTCAATGCATCAGCGATCTCCTGAACCGAAAAAGGATTTACAGTGGTACGTGCACCGATCCAAAGGACATCAATTCCATGTTTCAGGCACTTTTCCACATGTTCCGCATTTGCAACTTCTGTTGCAGTAAGCAATCCGGTTTCCCTTTTTACGGCCTGCATCCATTTTAACCCAATGTCACCGATGCCTTCAAACGTATTTGGACGTGTTCGAGGTTTCCAAATTCCTGCTCTAAAAACACTATTCGGGTAAAAAGTTGCAATTTGTTTTGCAGTATCCAGCATTTGCTCTTCACTTTCTGCACTGCATGGGCCAGCGATTAGCAAAGGTTTTGCATAATTCGAAAACCATTTTTTTAATGGGAGTATGTCTAGTTCTATATTCAACGCTTAATTTTTTTGTTCCTATTCGGGTGTTAAATTTAAGATTATTAACAAAGTGACACAAATAAATTTTAAATGAAGGTTAAAAAACAAAATCCCCATTCAGCATAGCTTGTAAAACGCAATTTGGAATGTGCTAAGCATCATTTTATACTACGCATCTATTTGAAACCGGAACCGACCTAAGGAATATACAAAGAAATAGTAGCACATAGCTTAGCAAAACATCTGAAATTTGTACAATTGTGAGAACAAAAATAATATCAACCAATGATTATTTATAAAAAATGAATACATTTGAAAAAACGATACAAACATGCGCATATCTACCCAAAAACAGGTTGCTATGCGCTACTTTGTAGCGGGTATAAACAAGTTACCGGCAATTACTATGAACCAACATTTAGACTTTTACTCTTCGCATCGACAGTTTTACCTATGCGATAGTACGACACCCTTTGACACAGATAGCGAGACTTTTTGGACAGAAGAAGCCGACAAAAGAAGACTTGCAATTGGGACAAACATCTTAGGTATTGCGACCGCTAGTTACGGCCACGTGCAATGCGATATTCAAATAATTGAAAAAAGAAATGACAACTACAAGGCGGACGACTATGACCATATTGTTGAGTGCCCATTAAAAGTCCCATCGGGAGTTCTTCAAATTTTTTCGTGTTTAGACCCGACAAGTGAATTTGAAATGACTGTATCTCCTGGCGTTTATGGTGTACGTATATATTCTAAAAACCTGGCAACAGTTATAGACGAAGACGGGGACGACTCCTACTTAGTTGAAATTTGGCCGACCGAAGCACTTGAATGTCGCGTGCTCAGACAATATAACTGCCGGTAACAGCAAGCAAGCACAAGCGGCAGGAAGCGCAAAGGCTACGGCAGATATTTCGGCCTGCTACGCAGACAATTTTTTATTTGCCTCCGCTTTATAAAGTTCATATCTTCGAATAACCTTTTGTGCAAGTAGACAGGTTTGCATTTCAAATGCCGCCTGCGCCTGCTTGCCAAACGTTAGCGGTCAGCTTAACGAACGACACGAAAAAACAAACTGACAACAATTTGAAAAATAAAGGACTACTAATAACGACAACCGTTTTCTTCCTGACAGTAAACACAACATACTATTGGGAAGGGAAATTGGGACTTTTTGCAATTCCTGCATTTTTGGTTTTGGTTGTCATTTATTTGGGACTTGCAATCGCATTGGTTAGACAAGTCTATCTTGCAGTAAAAGAAAAATTGGTTGACAAATCGCGACTTTTACTTATTGGGATTTTGACAACTGTTTTAGTACTGACATTTGTTCGACCATTTGGACTTGTAAACTTTGACAAACTTGAAGGCGACAATCTTTTAATAGCAGAAAGAGAAGGTGCTGCAAATTGTATGACAACTCTGAAATTAAAAGACGACTATACATTTAGAGAAAGAAATGTTTGCTTTGGTGTGACAGAAATTAAAGGAAACTATCACTTACAAAACGACACGATTTATTTTGATAATGTGAGTATAGGAAGACACGAAAATGAGTTTTATAAATTTGCAGTTATTAAACCTTCAAAATTTAACAAAGACGGCAAACATTTCGACTTGACACGATACAAATGTTTGACAGACACCGTTGGACACGAATTATGGATTACAAAAAACGATTTAAATAAACTAAATGACAAAAAGCCGAACCGCTAACAGCCGTTTTGCAAAAGCGGGGGTTTCGTGCTTCTATGACAGTGAAGTGCTTAATTCAAGTTTTGTGTATCTAATGAAGTTTAGTGCTGAAAATCCCCGCCTTCGCAAAGCGGCAAAACGTTATAAGCAATGGCGTGACGAACTATGAGAACGTTGAATTGGACATGGACAAAAGACGACAAGAACATCAAAATATATGATGGCGAAAAGGTAATTGGTCATATTCCAAGTTTTTACGACAATATTCCATCGACAATAAATGGAAAACAATTCTTTATTGATTCCCCGAGAAGGATGTTCCGAACATTTATTTCAGATCCGCTAGACAATAAAGCATATTGTGAAATTGACTTAATTGAATTTCCAACTTGCAGACTTTTCTGCCCAGCCTTTGAATATATTGGTGAATCTGCTTCGAGGTGGCGAAAAAGAAAGTGGTCGCTATTTAGCAAAGGGACAAGAATGGCTGAAATGGAAACCGAGGTTGGATTTTTTAAGGACAAAGGAATTATAAATATTTTGGTGGAAGACAACTACGAACTTGCCATTTACAGCTTATTTTATTTTAATATTATTACCGAACCGTGTGTTTAGACAGGCATATTGACAATTCCACTGCTTGAACAACAGCACCTAAGCAAGATGAAGAGTTCCTGCAAGCTGCAAAATACTATTTCAAAGGTGCGCAAGCGCGAACAGTTTTGCATTTGCAATTTAGTTCAGTACATTTAATAAAGTTTTTCGGTTAAGACAATTTTGTGCAAACAAAACCGGCACATCGCAAAGCTAAAAACCTTTAGCAGTAAGCATTAGCAAAGACTACAACAAACAAAATGAGACTTCCACCATACAACAAATTTCCAAGTATTTCAGACGACAAAATATCGTTGCGACAAATTCAATTTTCGGACATTAATGACCTTATTGAAATTTCCTTTTACGACTCTATTCAAGCAACAACATTGAAACAAGCAACAGAAATGCAAGCCAAAATAAATGTGGACTACATTAACGGAAATTCAATACATTGGGGTATTGTAGATAAATTAACAAATAAAATTGTTGGGACTTGCGGTTATTATCGTGGACTAGACAAAGGAGAAGGGGAACTTGGTTGCGTTTTATTACCTCAACACCGTGGACAAGGTTATATGACTTTTGCAATGTTATTAGCCATCAAATTTGGACTAAATAATATTGGACTAAAACGCATTTGGGCAATAACAACTCAACAAAACAAGAAAGCAATAAAACTTATTGAGAAACTAAACTTTATTAAAATTGCAGATTTGGACGATAATGAAATAGGATACGAATTAAGACAAAATATAAATCTAACGGACTAACGAAAATAATGCACATTTGCAATAGCCGGGGGGGCGTGCTCGCAACAAACATTTGTTTTAAAAAGCCAGCCCATCGCAAATGTGCCAAAACCTTGGTAGCATTGTACAGCGACACAAACAAACGGACAATACATTGAAAAACCATGTAACTGAAAACTTTTGGTTACAAGTGCGAAGAATTAGATTAATTAAAAAATAAAAGTTCAATAACAATTAAAAATTAAAATTATGGCAAGTATCAATCCGCACATTAATTTCAACGGCAATGCAGAAGAAGCATTCAACTTTTACAAATCAGTATTTGGCGGAGAGTTCGCAAAAATAATGCGTTTCAAAGATTTAGCAAGCGCTGAATTTCCAGTAGCAGAAAATGAAGCGAATAAAATAATGCACATTGCTTTACCAATCGGTAAAAGTATTTTAATGGCTAATGATGTACCTGAAATAATGGGACGAACAAACGAAAATGAGAACAGAAGCAAAATTGTAATTAGCGCAGAAAGCAAAGAAGAAGCTGACAAATTATTTAATGGACTTTCGGCAGGTGGACAAATTGAAATGCCTATTTCTGACAGCCCTTGGGGTTCATATTTTGGTATGTTTAGAGACAAATATGGAATTGAATGGATGGTAGATTTTGACTCGAATTATAAGGGACAAATATAGCCGAATAAAAAAAACGTTAACTGTAATTTTTCCGAAAAGGACTCATTATGAAAAATATTGGAATTATTGGTTGCGGTTGGCTGGGACTTCATCTGGCAGAACATTTATGTCCCACCAACAAAATTTTCACGACCACGACATCGGAAGCCAAAAAATATCAAATCACATTAATGGGATTCGATTTAACTATTATTAATTTTTCAAGTCTGGAATCCTCAAAGGATATTACAACATGGAAAAATTTGGATATTTTAGATGCCATTATTATTACTGTTCCATTTCCAAAACAAGTGGAGATCAATTCACTTTTACAACGCTTTGAAAATATAAGTCAATTTATAAGGGGGTATAAAAAGCAACTTTTTCTGATGAGTTCAATTGGAATTTATCCTCAATTTGAAACTGAGATCGAAGAAAGCACATTTAATGATAATTTTCTTGTTCCTAATCTAATACAGGTCGAAAATTTAATAAAGAACAAATTTCCTCAGGTGAATATTTTGAGATTGGGTGGTTTAATGGGAAAGGACAGGATTTTCAGCAAGTATAAAACCCAACCAGCCAATCAAGTTGTTAATCATGTTCATTTTGAAGATATATGTTTGATAATAGAAAAAATGATTTCAAAGAATTACTCCTCGAAAATTTACAATGTTGTCGCTCCTTTACATCCTACAAAACTTGAAATTATTAATTTTCAAAAAGGGATCTCACATACTATTATCATTAAAGAAAAACCTCAGGGCAGAAAAATTCTCACAAAATTATTAATGGACGAATTGAATTACGAATACAAAAATCCAGATCCAAAAATGTTTTATTAAAACTCCAGCTAACGGCTAAGGTTTCGTTGCGCCTGAAAGGCGAAAAATGAAACCGATGTTGCAAGGAACCGCTTGTGCGGTGTGGGATATCTGGTTATGGATCTGTTATGGGGATTGCGTTTTGTTTATCGAAACGCATTTATTTTTTCAGGAGATTTGCACATGAGATTAGGCTCTTATTTTTCCTACTATTAAAAAAATGGTTTGATCCTTTTTAAATTTTTTCATCCAAATAATTATTCAAACATTTTTTTTATGTGTATTTACTCAATGCGCAATGCGCGGCCAAAGAAGCAAGCAAAAGCTACAAGAGGCAATAAGTAAACTCGAGCCACAAAAAGGAATTATAAATATTATTGACCTCCAAGTGATAAAAAAATTAATCAGTTTTGGAAAACTATATCTGAGTATAAATAATTCTCTATTTTATAGTTGAATTTAATTATTCTTTTATTTAATTGCTAAATTTGCCTTATGAGCAGTATTAAATTATTTGAAAGCAAACAGATCAGAACGGTTTGGAATGAGGCAGACGAAAAATGGTATTTCGTTGTTGCAGACGTTATTCAAGTGCTCACAGACACGCCCAATCCAAGCGACTACATAAAGAAAATGCGTAAGCGTGATGAAGAGCTTTCCAAAGGGTGGGGACAATTTGTCCCCCCCCTTTCAGTCGAGACAATTGGCGGTAAACAAAAGCTGAATTGTGCCAATGCAAAAGGGCTTCTGCGTATAATTCAATCAATTCCATCACCGAAAGCAGAACCATTTAAACTTTGGTTAGCACAAATCGGCTCAGACAGATTAGATGAAATTGAAAACCCTGAGTTAGCAACACAACGGACGAGAGAACTATATAAACTCAAAGGATACCCGGACGACTGGATTGAAAAACGTATGCGTAGCATCGCAATACGCGAAGAGTTGACAGAGGAATGGAAAAACAGAGGAGTGAAGGAGCAAAAAGAATACGCAATCCTGACAGCAGAGATTTCAAAAGCAACTTTCGGCTTAACACCTACCGAATATAAAAAAGTAAAAGGACTGAAAAGCCAAAACCTGAGAGACCATATGACCGATCTTGAATTAATTTTTTCAATGCTTGGTGAGGCTTCGACAACTGCAATTGTTAAAACAAAAAATCCAAAAGGATTTATTCAAAACAAAGTTGCCGCCAAACAAGGTGGACGAATTGCCGGTGACGCAAGAAAAGCATTAGAAATTAAGACTGGTGAAAAGGTAGTTTCAAAAGACAATTATTTACTCGAAGGAAAAAAAACGAAACAATTAAATAAAGGAAAAAAGAAATAGCCAACGCTAAAGCAGGCACATTTGCAATTCGCCTAACCGACCGCAGAAACCAAAAATTGCAAAGAGCTTGCTTTCCCCGTCCAATAAAAAATTGTTTTTAAAAGACAATTTAGTGTTTCAAATCGCCACCTTCGGGTAGCTGCAAACCTCTACCCCCATTGAGCATAGCCTACCGCTACATTCTTATTAACAATACAATGGCTGAACTCCAATGCTATCATAGTCTTAAAGAGCCAAAACACTCACAAAAAATCAATTTTACCAAAAATCTTTTTTAACATTTTTTCAAAGCAGCAGGATTTTTTTGTACTTTTGCATAACCTTCAAATTCCTCTGGTTAGGGAACAATCTATAAATTATTAGTGTTATGTTAACAACTACCAAATACATTTTTGTTACTGGAGGAGTAACTTCATCGTTAGGAAAAGGAATACTTGCTGCTTCTTTAGCTAAACTTTTACAGGCAAGAGGCTATACTGTCACCATTCAAAAACTTGATCCGTATATTAATGTTGACCCGGGAACCCTTAATCCTTATGAACATGGCGAATGTTTTGTTACCGATGATGGTGCTGAAACGGATCTGGATCTCGGACATTATGAACGTTTTTTAAACATCCCTACATCACAAGCTAATAATGTAACTACAGGCCGCATTTATCAATCCGTTATTGAAAAAGAAAGACGTGGTGATTTTCTTGGAAAAACTGTTCAGGTAATTCCTCATATTACTGATGAAATAAAAACACGTATTAAATTGCTTGGCAAAACAGGCAATTATCAATTTGTTATTACCGAAATTGGTGGTACTGTTGGTGATATTGAATCATTACCTTACATTGAAGCGGTACGTCAATTAAAATGGGAATTAGGCAGAGATGCAATGGTGATACACCTTACATTGATCCCCTACTTATCAACTACAGGCGAACTTAAAACAAAACCTACTCAACACTCTGTAAAATTATTATTAGAATACGGTGTTCAGCCGGATGTATTGGTTTGTAGAACAGAACATGCCCTTAACAGAGATATAAAAAACAAAATAGCACTTTTCTGTAACGTTGCCCCTAATGCGGTTATAGAAGCCCGTGATGCAAGCACCATTTATGAAGTTCCATTATTGATGGAAGAAGAACAACTGGATATTGTGGTGTTAAATCAACTGAATATGCCTGTTTCTGAAAATCTGGATCTGGCTAAATGGAAAGAGTTTTTACACAAATTCAAGCATCCAAAGCACGAAGTAAGAATTGGATTAGTAGGTAAGTATGTGGAGCTGAAAGAGGCCTACAAATCTATTTCTGAAGCATTCATACATGCAGGCGCTGCCAATGATTGCAAGGTATCCATTGAATGGATCCACTCCGAAAGTATTACGGATGAAAATGTAACCGAAAAATTTAAAAACCTTAGTGGAATCTTAGTTGCTCCCGGTTTTGGACAACGTGGAATTGAAGGTAAGATAAGTGCGATCAAATATGCCCGCGAAAACCAGGTCCCGTTCTTAGGAGTTTGTTTGGGAATGCAATGCGCTGTAATAGAATTTGCACGTAATGTATTAGGCTTAAAAGATGCCAATTCTGCCGAAATGGATCCCAATACAGCCAACCCTGTAATTGATCTGTTAGAAACACAAAAGAAGATCACTAACAAAGGTGGAACCATGCGTTTAGGTTCATACCCATGTAATATCACCGAAGGCACCAAAGCTTGGGAAATATACAAACAGAAAGAAATTAATGAACGTCACCGTCATCGTTATGAATTTAATAACGAATATTTAGAAGATTTTGAAAAAGCCGGAATGATAGCTTCAGGAATGAACCCTGAAGGCGGTTTGGTAGAGATCATTGAAATAAAAGACCATCCATGGTTTGTAGGCGTTCAGTTCCATCCGGAGTATAAAAGTACAGTTGCCAATCCGCATTCATTGTTTGTTAATTTCGTGAAAGCCGCAATTGGAATAGGTAAGTTGGTACACTAATTATCAATACTGATCAGATTTTTCTCCACTGCCTCGTGCATCACTCGCATTAAATCAACGTTTAATTGTCGTATTTGGGGGCATTCCGAACTTGTTTCGGGATCCCATGAATGCATAAACAAGTTCAGCATGACCTCGTAGCAATGCAAGCCTGACATTACATAAAAATAAAATTTCCTATAAACCTGAGTTCGATTAATATTCAAGGCTAAAGCCTTATAACAATGGGTTCTTTGGTTAGCCCCACGTCTTAAGAGACGTGGTTATTATTCCCACCTAAATGGTAATTGCTATTTGATTAGCTTAGGCCTCGTTTTTTTATAACCACGGTCTTCAGACCGTTGGTTGAAATGCGTTTATTTTATTGGGCTTTAGCCCTGATTCTTATTATTTAATTAATCGAACTCAGGTTATAAAACAAAAAATGCTCCCAATAAATTGGGAGCATTTTTTTATAAACTAAGCGTATTGATTATTTTTTACCTAAACCTGTTGGGCTACCAACACGGGTCATCGCACAACGGAATCCTAACCAAGCTGTAGATTGGCGCTCATCAAGGAAACGTCTTGTTCCCGGTACCATCCAATAAGCACGGTCTTTCCAGGACCCCCCTTTATAAACACGAGCCTTATCATTTATAAGTGAAGTAGCCATATACTCATACATACCATTACTTTCTGCTTTACCAGTGCTTGGATCATAGGCTTCAGACCATGCCGCACCGCTCAAACCGGCAGCCTGAGTTTTAACGTCACCATCTAAATAATTGATATTATCAGCATATTTATAATTTCTTCTTTCATCTAAGTTATCATCAGCTACAGTAATACTAACATCTCTCCAACGAACCTGGCCCGGTATACTCACAATATTTCTGTGTGCAGTATCAGTTGGGTTATCGTACTGAATAGTGTCACTAATTGCAATACCATCCTCATTACGAACTTGAGTTTTAAACACATTCCCTCTGAAAGGACGGAAGTCGGCTTTATCTTCAGCAGAAAGTGGACGATATGTATCCATTACCCACTCACTTACGTTACCAGCCATATTATATAATCCATAATCATTTGGCCAATATGAATATACAGGGGTAGTTACATCACCTGCATCATTCAGTGAACCTGCTGTACCCATCATATCACCATTACTACGTTGGTAGTTAGCCATCATCTGACCTAAAAATTTCTCATCAGGATTACGTGTTCCGTGACCATTCCAAGGATATAATCTTCTATCAGTGATACGTTCTCCAACAGTATTTCCAATTAAACCATAAGCAGCAAACTCCCACTCAGCTTCAGTTGGCAGACGGTATCTCGGTAAAAATATACCATCTTCCATACGCACCAAACGATCGCCACCATCCGGGCTCATAGAGTGAAGTGGAGTAATAACAGTTCCTTGCCATTTACCAGCAAGATATTGATCCGTATTAAAGTAATCAGTTTCGGTTGGAGTTGGAGTGTGATCCAAAATACCTTCACGAATTAAAATAAATTCGTTTACACGATCCGTACGCCAAGCACAAAAATCGGATGCCTGCAACCAGTTGATACCTACCACCGGGTAATCTCTGTATGCCGGATGACGTAAATAATATTCAACGTAAGGTTCGTTAAAAGCTAAACGATCTCTCCATACTAATGTATCAGGCATGGCCTTTTTTAATACATCATAAAAATTGGCACCAAATACTCTTGAGGTCCAATGAATGTATTCAAGATAATCCAGGTTACGAACTTCGGTTTGATCCATATAAAAAGAAGAAACGGTAACTCTTCTTGGAATCGAATTCCAATCATACGTTACATCTTGTTCCGCTCTACCCATTGTAAAACTACCACCTTGCACTAAAACCAATCCCGGACCAGTTTCCTGCTCTTCGTATGGAATAACTTCAAAACCACCATTTTTGGGATTGTTATATTCCCAAGCAGTAATAGGCGATCTTTCTTTGGCACAAGATCCAAGGACCAAAATTCCAGAGAATAAGATGATTTTGCTTGATACTTTTTTCATTGCTTTTTAATTTTGGTTAATAAATTAAGCATAGGCGTAATAAGTAATAAAGTACTCGAACGGATAATTTCTTAATTTGTTACTCTCAACTTAACTTTAATTTATAAAACTTATACTATTTACCCTATTTAATTAAAATATACAATTTCTAACATTGAATAATTAATGTTAGAAATTGTATTAAATTGTACTTTTAGAAGGACGGACAGCTTACTAATCTAAACTTTTTCTTTTTCGGCTTACATTCAAATTGTAATGAGAATGAAATTTCGTGAGAACCCGCAGTCGCATTTGTTAATTTTGAAACTGTTACATCATAACTGTATCCAATTTTAAAGAAATGCTGCTGAAAACCGATAACTGCTATAAAAGAATCCTGATTACGATACCATAAACCGGCTACCATAGAACCTTTTGTAAAATATAATCCTAAATTAAGCTGTTGAAAATCCTGTTGCTTTTGAAATAATACGTTAGGAGAAATAAATGTCTGACTCCCTTTATCACCCACAGGCAATGTTGCTCCGGCATGTCCTGTTAATTTCATTGGAAGTTTACTTATTCCAAGTAATCCTTCGTCAGGTTGACTTAAATGATGTGCAGCAAAACCAAAGAAATAACGTTTACTATACCCCAACACACCTGCCGAAAAATCAATTCCTGCCTTGCTTTGTAATTTTTGTACTTCATTGGTATTATAAACAAATCCTCTACGTTCGTCAATCATATCACCAAAAGTAAGTTTACTCCAGTCGATACTTTTTTGAAAATAAGTAGCTTGAGCACCAAACTTCAATGAAAATTCTCTCGTAATATTTAAAAGATAAGAATACATACCACTAACATTGGTGGTTGTTAAGGTACCTTGTCCGGCTTTATCATTGATAACAAGCAATCCTAAACCTCCACCGATCGCATCAACGTGCTGATCGTATGAAGCTGAATACGTAACATAGGTACCTGAAATACCCGGCCATTGGTTACGATAATTAAGGTTAACTCTTGGACATCTTGCTGTTCCTGCAAGTGCAGGATTTAGATAAAGTGGATTCGCGTAAAACTGAGTAAATACAGGATCTTGGGCAAATACATTCTCGCTAAAGCCTAAAGAAAACAGTATAGTTGATATTACAATGATTCGTTTTAACATAGCCATGTTTTTATAGTAGGACACAATTATACATAAAAAAAATTAAAATTTACAAATTAATGTTAAAATAAATTCCAGTGCAATATTCAGCTAAAAAAGTCGTTACTCAAAATATTATCGGTACAAAAAACAAATTTATGCAAAAAAAATGTTAAAAACAATCACAGTATCTTCTTTTTTGAATTTAGTGTAATTCCAGGATGAGAATTTATTCAAAAACGAAAAATTTGTTCATTATTTAATTTTAAATTAAAAGAGATCATTTTTAATTATCTGCTTTTTATTTGTTAAATTGGCTGTTTAATTACTTTACTAAACAATTCTAAAATATCTAATTTTGCTTGAATTGTTATTTACATAATTTCTGAAAATTTATGAATATCCGTTTTTCATTAAGTTTAATTTTATTTCTAAGCACAAGCTTGATCACTTTTGGTCAATCCAAATTGATTTCCCAAACCAAATCAGGATCGAACCAGATTGTTTGGTCTGCTCCATCCACAATAAAAATTTCTGACAGCGAATCCCAACATTTTTTATCATTTACCGGAGCTCAATATGCTTTTGAAGATGATTTCCTGCCGCGATACAGTCAAAAAATAAAATTAACAGGTAACGAACAGAAATTTTCCGCACTCATCGTAAATTCTATATATGAACCGTTAACAGATGCAGAAATATCTCTGATAAAAAATCCTGTAAAGATCACTGACCAGCTAATTGTAAGTTCCAACGTGTTTTCCTCAAAAAAGAAGTCGTATGGTGTGGTTTCGTTCATTCCAATTCGTAAAAATTCCAGTACCGGAAAATTTGAAAAATTAATATCTTTTGAGCTAAGCATCACACCCGAGTTCGCTTTAAAATCGGGAGACCGTGCGGCACACACCTATGCTTCTAATTCAGTTTTGCAAAACGGAGCTTGGTATAAAATAGGAATACAAGCTGATGGGATCTATAAATTATCGTACACTTTTTTGCAAAATATTGGAATTGATGTAGCAACGGTTAATCCACAGAATATCCGCATTTATGGTAATGGAGGAGAAATGCTTTCGGAATCAAACGCCAAAGCCCGCCCCGATGACCTTGTTGAAAATGCAGTATTCGTGCAGGGTGAGAGTGATGGTATTTTTAATGATAATGATTATGTATTATTTTTCGGAAAAGGGCCGAATACCTGGTCATACGATAGTACTGCCTGTCCTAAATTTTTTCATACGTTAAACTTGTATTCCGATTCGGCATATTATTTTATCACCACCGATATGGGGGCAGGCAAGCGCATTCAGCCACAGGCATCATCAACCATACCTGCAACACATATTGTTAGCAGTTTTGATGATTACTCTTTTCATGAAAATTCAAGTACAAATTTTATAAAATCGGGAAGACAATGGTTTGGTGAATATTTTGAGAATACAACCTCCTATAATTTTTCGTTTTCGTTTCCAAATATCGATGGCGCTGTTCCTGCAACAGTAAAAACGAGTATAGCTTCACGTCATTTAATTTCCGGTAATGCAACTTATTCTGTTAGCAGTCAATCGGGGAGCGGAATAATTTCTATTCCAAATGTATCGGGCAGTGCGTATGATAACTATGCCAAAATTGTTGGAGGATGTTATTCCTTTAATCCTTCCAGTCCCACCATCACGGTAAACGTTACCAAACAAACAGCCGATGCTATAGCCTGGCTCGATTATATTGAAGTAAATGCAAGACGGCAGTTAACAATGAACGGGGCTCAACTAATTTTCAGAGATGCGAAATCGGTTGGTAATGGCAATTTAGCGGAATATAATGTAACCAGTAATTCAGCGATCCAGATATGGGACATTTCAGATATTGCCAATATCAAACTTCAATCAATGATCAATCCGGTAGCAACACTCAATCAATTTGTTTTACCCGCTGATACATTAAAACAATTTATTGCATTTACTGGTGCTTCATTCCTTACGCCCACTGCCACAGGGTTAATTCCTAACCAGGATCTGCATGCATTATCCGACAAGGATTATATTATTGTTACCCACCCGGATTTTTACCAGGAAGCGCTGCAACTGGCTGCTCATCATGAAAGCAAAGATGGTTTATCCAGCATTGTAGTAACACCTCAGCAAATTTACAATGAATTTTCGTCAGGCTCACAAGACATATCTGCTATCCGGGATTTTGTAAAAATGTTTTATGATAAGGCTGCAAGTGCCGCTGAAATGCCGCAATATTTATTATTATTTGGCGATGGTTCCTATGATAATAGAAAACATACGGGTAGCAACAGCAATTATATTCCTACTTATCAGTCGTATGAATCAACTATTCCAACATCATCGTATGTTTCGGATGATTTTTATGGCTTGCTTGATGATGATGAAGGCTTGTGGAGCTCTGATGCAGTAGACATAGGCATTGGACGTTTTCCGGTAAAAACAAAAGCAGGCGCACAGGCAATTGTAAACAAAATATTAAATTACACAAAAACAGGGGTACCTTTATCCGAAACCTCTTCTTCTACCTCCTGCACCAATCAAAGTGCAGGCTCCCCATTTGGCAGCTGGCGCAATACGGTATGTTTTATTGGTGATGATGAGGATAACGGCATTCACTCCACTCAGGCTAATCAACAAGCCACTTTGGTAGATACTGCCTATAATGATTACAATATCGATAAGATCTATTTAGATGCTTATAAACAGGAAGCGACTCCCGGAGGGAATCGTTATCCGGATGTGGTAGATGCTATCAATAAACGTATTGAACAGGGTACCTTAATTTTAAATTACACCGGGCATGGAGGTGAATTAGGTTTGGCACATGAACGCATAATAGAAGTTTCGCAAATAAATAAATGGAACAATGCAAATAAATTATTTTTGCTTTTTACCGCTACCTGTGAGTTCAGCAGATATGACGACCCTGAAAGAACCTCAGCTGGAGAATACGCGTTTTTAAATCCTGATGGTGGTGCAATAGCTTTATTTAGTACTGTGCGGCTGGTATTTGCGAGTCCGAATTTTTATTTGAACCTGGATTTTTATAAAGCCGCATTCGAACCTATAAACGGAAAGATGCCACGGTTGGGTGATCTGTATGAATTTATAAAAACACAATCGGGCGGAAATTCAGTTAATAGCCGGAATTTCACATTACTTGGCGATCCTGCTTTAACATTGGCATACCCACAATACAACATTGCTACTGATAGCGTTAATTCCGCTGCTGTTACCACCACAAGCTCCGACACATTAAAAGCGCTTTCGATCGTTACCATTACCGGACATATCCAAGACAATAGTGGTAATCTTTTACCTGCTTATAACGGGATCTTATACCCAACTGTTTATGATAAATCCCAGGATGTTACAACCTTATCAAATGATGGATCGGCAAGCCCTGCTTATACTTTTAAACTTCAAAAAAACATTTTATATAAAGGGAAGGTAAGTGTGACCAATGGCTATTTTAAATTTTCTTTTATCATCCCAAAAGATATCGCCTATCAGTATGGCGTAGGCCGTGTAAGCTATTATGCCGAAAATGGAAATGAAGATGCGATAGGTTGTTATGAAAAAATAATTATTGGAGGATCCAATAATAACGCTCCTGCTGATGCTGTTGGACCTGAAGTAAGTTTATATTTAAACGATATTAAATTTGTATTTGGAGGCACAACGGATGAAAATCCTGATCTGTATTCAGTTTTGAAAGACGACAACGGGATCAATACAGTTGGAAATGGTATTGGACATGATATAATTGCTACGCTTGATGCAAATACTGAAAAAGCGATCGTGTTAAACGATTATTACCAGTCGGATCTTAACAGCTATAAGAGTGGAAAAATCCGATATCCTTTAGCAGATATAAGCGAAGGAAAACATACATTAAAATTAAAAGTGTGGGATGTTTATAATAATTCATCCGAATCGTATACCGAATTTGTGGTTGCCAAATCGGCTGAATTAGCCTTAAGCCATGTATTAAATTACCCAAATCCTTTTACTACCAGAACACAATTTTATTTTGAACACAACCAGGCTTGTGATGTATTGGAGGTTCAGGTTCAGGTATTTACAGTTTCGGGCAAATTGGTAAAAACCATTAATCAGTTTGTACATACCGAAGGTTTCCGTTCTGAACCAATTGAATGGAATGGCCGTGATGATTTTGGCGATAAAATAGGCCGGGGAGTTTATCTGTACCGTGTTAAAGTAAAAACAAGTACCGGTGCAGCTGCTGAGAAATATGAGAAACTTGTAATTTTAAATTAATTAGTACTTTAGCAACCCCAAAAAAGGTGTTGGCATACAATTTTATATAATTATAACGTTAGAAGATGTCTTTCATTTAATAAACAAAATTTTTCAGATGAATTATTTTAGAATGTACAAAAAAAATATTGCGGCCTTTTCATTGATTCTATTGGGGATCAACTATTCCTTTTCACAGATCAACTACAATCAAATTTCGGGTCAGGAATTAGATAGTCGCCTCAATACAATTACCACCGCTGTGCCTTTTTTATTGATATCACCCGACTCAAGAGCTGGTGGAATGGGGGATGCGGGCTGTGCATCCTCAACAGATGTAAACTCAATTCATTGGAACCCATCCAAATTAGGGTTTGCCGACAAAAAAATGGGTATCGGTGTATCTTACACTCCTTGGTTAAGAGCATTGGTGCCGGACATCAACCTTGCTTATTTATCGGGCTATTATAAAACTCAAAAAAACGGAACTTTTGGGGTTTCGTTGCGTTATTTTTCATTAGGAGATATTACGTTTACAGATATAAATGGTAATACAACAGGGCAGTTTCGGCCAAATGAGTTTGCAATTGATGTAGCTTATGGAACCAAATTAAGCAAAAACTTTTCCGTAGGCGGGGCAGCACGTTATATTAATTCCAATTTAACGGGAGGGACCTTTGTAGATGGCTCTGCAACACGTCCGGGACGTGCTTTTTCAGTAGATATTTCGGGCTTGTATAAAACAGAAAAGCTTAAACTTGGTGATAAGAAAGCAATTGGTGCCATTGGTATGAACATTTCGAATATTGGTACTAAAATGTCTTATTCCGATAGAGGAGGAAAAAACAATTCTGATTTTATCCCCATCAATATGCGTTTAGGCGGCTCATTGGCTATCAATATTGATGACTATAACAATATTGTTTTTGTGGCTGATGTTAATAAATTATTGGTGCCTACACCTCCTATTTATAAACAAAAAATAAATCCGATCACAGGAAAACCAGATGGTGTGGAGGTTGATGCAAATGGTGATCCTGTTATTCTTAAAGGAAAAGATCCAAGAAGGGGAGTTACAGAAGGTATTTTAGGCTCGTTTAACGATGCACCAGGCGGAGGTAAGGAAGAATTAAGAGAACTTAATTACTCAGCCGGAATGGAGTATTGGTATAATAAATTATTCGCGATACGTTTAGGATATTTCTATGAACATCCTACCAAAGGAAACCGTCAATATTTTACATTGGGTGCCGGTGTTAAATACAATGTATTCGGTTTAGATTTTGCATACCTTATTCCAACACAACAGCGGAATCCGCTGGAGAACACCTTAAGGTTTTCACTTACTTTTGATTTTGATGCGTTTAAAGCTCAAAATGATACTCCTACGGAATAAAAAAACCGAGAGTTGGAGAAATAGGGAGTTGGAGAGTTGGAGAAATAGGGATTTGGAGAATTAGAGAGTTCAATTAAGAAATTAAATAATTTAAAATCATTACACGAAATCAACAAATCTCTAAATCTCCATTTCTCTAAATCAACAATTTAAATAAATGAAAATACGTGTTGGATTCGGTTTTGATGTTCATCAGTTACAAGAAGGAAAAGAGTTTTGGCTTGGAGGCATTAAAATTGCCAATGCAAAAAAAGGTGCTGTCGGCCATTCAGATGCTGATGTATTGATCCATGCCATTTGTGATGCTCTGCTTGGCGCAGCCGGTATGCGTGATATCGGATTTTATTTTCCGGATACCTCCTCAGAATTCAAAGGAATAGATAGTAAAATATTACTTGCCCGAGTAATGGATCTGTTAAAAAAAGAAAGCTATACCATCGGAAACATTGACTGCACTTTGGTTTTAGAAAACCCAAAAATAAATCCACATATTGAAGCAATGAAACAAACGCTTGCGCCAATTATGAATATCGAAGCAAGCGATCTAGGTATTAAAGCCACCACCAACGAAAAAATGGGGTTTATTGGCCGTGAAGAAGGCGTTTGTGCTTACGCGGTAGCCTTGATAAGTCAAAAGTTGAAAAGTTGAAAGTTGAAAGTCAAAAAATAAAAATTTAAATTTCCCTTTTGAATTTTAAATTTCTCTCTTTTAACTTATTTACAAAGTGATCGTATACTCCAACCCAACAATATAAATATTCTCCGGGGCAGAAACATTGAATTCATTTTGAATTAAGTAATAAACCCCAAATGTGTTTCTATCGTTTTTCTTATAATCTAAACCTATAATGTAACGATTACGATGCCATAAACCTTCGGATTCAACATTTCTAGGGTCATTGATCTGATAGCGAAACTCAGCAGCAATGTAAGGCCTTACAGGTTTATCTAAATCATATTTCAATTCAAACTTATTTCTGGAATACCATTCCGGTATGGTTCCGCGAGCACTGGAATATACGTTCCTTACTTCAGACTGAAGGCGCTGACGGTAAGATAATGCAAATGATCCCATTTTTTTTCTCAACGTAATATCAAGCATTAAACGGTGACGATAACTAAAAGTATTATCAATTAAAAATTTATCGATCATTCGGTATGCCAACGAAATTTTTAGAAACTTAAATGGGCGAACGGCAACACCTAAGTCAGTATAAAATAAATTAAGTCTGCTAAAATTTTCTTTTAACCGACATTCTTCTGTTAAGAAAACAGAAACATTTTTTTTTAATTCTTTTTGAATATTAAATGTTGTCCACAAACCGGCATCGTTGGTTGATTGGGCGAAAGAAGAAGAAACCCATCCCCAGCCCTTCCCAAAGGAAAGGGAGAAAAAAAGAAGAAGGAGGGCCACCCTGCCCCTTCTAAAGGAAGGAAAATGATTCGCGCAAGTTTTATTTTTTATATTTTCCATATCCTTCTTTTCATTTTTTGTCTTTTAAGGAACTCAATATTCCCCCGCCTTTTTGGGGAGGCTGCGGAGGGGCTGTTTTTTATTTTGTTTCGTTGTAATAAATTCTAATTACAGCGGTATCCTTCAAAAAATCAACTTTGCCAATTACGATACGATTGATCTTTATTCCCATTCGTTTTTCCAGATCGGCCTGTAATTCAACCCGAAATTCGGGTTGAATCATTTCGATATTCTCGTACTGTATCGTTTTTGACACTTCTTTTTTCATAAGAAGACTGCTTTCAAGCAAGTAGGTAAAGAGAATAATAATCATATTAATAAATGACAATTCAAACCAGGTGCCTTTGCTTAAGGCGGTAATTAAGCCCATAGCAATAACCAAAAACAGGTAGGTCATATCTTTAGTAGAGATGCCTTCAGTGCGGTAACGTAGCATCGAAAAAACAGCGAACAAACCAAATGCGGCCCCCATGCTCATATCCGATTTATTGAGGATAAACGTGATGAGAAATATGATGAGGTTAAAGATAAAAAACGTAAAAAAATTTTCGCTGCTTTTATATCTCCGAAAATATATAAACCGAATGAGTATGAATACCGATGCGAAATTAATTCCTAAACGAATAAAAAATTTGGGACCTAATTTATCAAACAATTCAAATCCCGAATTAATGGCTTCTTCGTTAATATCTTGTAATAGTATCATAATAAGAATTTGAATTAATTATTTTTTTCAGTAAAATTAAATTAGGCTTAAAATTATTGTGTTTTATTTTGTCAAACAAACTTATTACTCCATAACAATACTTACTGATAGCGCCTTCCCGCACATGGTACTTTTTCATTAATTTTATAAAGGAAGAACTTACTGCTTTGTCCTGTTTTACTTCAGCAATTACCAAATTATGAATGGTTTTGCTTTGTTCATCATTTTTAAAAGTTAAATCGATATCAATTGTCACCCGTTCAGGTGAACGTTTATTTACAAACGTAATTCTGGAATAGTTAACCCAAATTTTGGCCTCCAAATTTGACGATTCAAGTGGTGTTTTATCCTTTAACAATAGCTCTGCTGAATCATTTATTGAACCATCTATTCCTTTCTGCTTAACACGGTTTTTGATCGTTCTTCCTTTGTTGTTTTTGAATTTCACTTCAAAAAAGTGAAGATTTGATTCAACATATTTTCTGAATCTAATTTTAAATCTACTTGGTTTGCTTCTGTGATGATTATGATAGAGATCGAAATTTTTAGTATCGAAATAAAGAGACTCATAACGGCTGATTCTATTCCCTTCAACCGTTAATATCATGTAATCATTTTTTAATTGTTGCAGAAATACAGGTAATTGCTGAAATGTGAAAACATATTTTGTATCAGTTCTGTCCATTAGTTTTACACCATCCATTTCCTTTAAAGTAATGGGAGAGAATTCGGCTAATATTGAATTAAGATTTTCCAATTCTAATATTCGTAAGTGAATTTTTTTGTTGAGATAATATTACCCTTAGCATCGGATGTTTTTTTCTCCACCTTAAGACTGTTTTTATCATACGTATAAATTGACTTCTTTATAACTTTCCCATTATCATCAGTAGTTTGCTCCACTATCTTATCACCTTTGGGGTTATAAATGTAAACTGTTTTTTCAACTAATTTATCTTTGCTGTCAAAAATGCTTTCAGCGATTTTGTCTTTATTAACATTGTATTCAGTAATAATTTTCTTTTTAAAATCCCCTTTTTCATCATAAACAACCTCCTCAATCGGATCTTCGTTTTTATTGAATTTTTTTAATTCTTTTTTCTTAAAAGTCCCATCTTTATTATATTCAACATCTTCAACCACAAGCCCTGAATTATCAAATTTCTGATAGGAATCCGGACGGCTTTTTTCTTTTCCATCAATTAATTCGATAACAGTACCAGAGGTTGATTTTATTTTAAATTTTTTTACTGTTTTTTTGCTTTGAGCGATACTATTGAAACTAAAACTAATCAGCACAAAAATGAATGTTATTGCTTTTATTATCATATTGTTTAATTTTTTACAATTATTTTTAATGCCCCCCTAAACACACTATCCATTCAACAAAGTAGACGGTGTTCTAAAATTGCCTAAGCAAAACTGTTCAATTGCCAAGTTAAATATTAACGGTAATTTTTCCAACATCAAGTGTTTGCTTTTTCTTGGTAATTTCTACATCAACCGAAACAGCAACTTTACCATTAGGATTATTGGTAGTTGATGTTTTAGAATAAACATATACTTTATATTTTCCGGGGCGAAGATATTTAAATTCAAAAGTACCATCCGGGGATGTAGAAATTTTGTCGCCATAACTTGTTTCGCTTCCATAAATTATAAAAACATCAATATTTACAGCAGGACCTTCACCAGTTAAAAGTGTAAATGTACTATTCCAATTTTGCCCCCAAACATTTCCCTTAATGGAGGAGTTACCACCTTCACCAGCGGGCTTTTCACATGAAAAAATGGTAAAGATCAGTGCTATTGCAAGGATTGTTATTAATTGTTTCATGGTCTGTATTTTGCTTATTTGGTTAATTTAATGTTAAATATAATATTCTTTATTGTAAATACAATTTAAGGATCAATCAACAACACTAAAATTCTCACAGCACGCTACTTTTATTTTATCAATAGCCTTGTAGAAATAAAGTATCATTTGCCTTACTATAAAAATACCAGCAACGAAATAATTATTGACGGATGAAAAGCCTGGGCTTATCATTTTAGATAAAGGGAATTTTTAATTTGCCTGTTTGGCAGGAAAGTGTTTATCACGCCAAATTTTAATTTTGGCGTCAATGGGTTTTTTAAAAAAGAAATACGCTCCTGTCATTAAAATAACATAAGGAATAGCCATTAAATAAAGTATTCCGGTGTTTAATCCCTCACCAATGGAACCACCGGCAGCTAAATCGCTTTCAACAGATGTTTTGCACATTGCACATTGGGCAAATATGCTCGCATTGTTATAAAACAACAATAATAACACTGTAAATAATGAATGGATCTTTTTGTTTTTCATTGGTCTTATAAAAATACAAAATTAATATACATAGTAAGGTGAAATCATTAAATATACAACAACTCCTGTAATGGTAACATACAACCATATTGGAAAGCTCCAACGCGTTAACTTTTTATGCTTATGCAAATACACCTGTCCGCCCGGAAGCTGGGTTTTTAATCCATAATAAAATGATAATAGAATTAAAGGCAAAACAAAAGCGGCCAATATAATATGGCTGATGAGTATTACCAGGTAAGGGGTCCGTAATGGGCTATCTACAGGAAAAATTGCTTCCTTTGCTAACCAATGATAGGTAATATATGACAATAGAAATAAGGCAGATAAACAAAAAGCAATAATGTTTAATTTCTTATGAACTGCAATATTTTTTTGCTTGATCATGTACAAGGATAATAAAAGCAAAAGGCTACAGGTGCCATTTATCATAGCATTTAGCTTTGGTAATTTATAAACAAAAGATGGAATAGTTTCAGGCACAGGCAATATTTTTTTGTTCAATATGATCACTGCTACAAAAACAATAATGGAAACAACCATTACCAATCTAAAAACTAATTTATCATTCATTTCTTTCTACTATTTTACAAGAATACCAATTACGCCCTTCGACAAGCTCAGGGTGACATACGAATTTACAAATTACTGTTGCTAATTGGCCTAGTCAAAAGCTCAAATGTTTAATGTTTTACTCTTGCATCATTTTTTATCAAATACTCAGCCATCAATACTTTTATCCCATCAATTAATTTACTTACCTCAATAATTCTGGTTCCATCATAGATACCACGAATATGTTTTTCTTTATCTACTAAAATAAATAACTCACTGTGTATAAAATCATCGGGGCCACCATCCCCTTCTACTGCATTTAACAAATATCCATTACGTGCTAAATCATAGAGTTGTTTTTTATCTCCTGTAACAAAGTTCCACATCTTATCATCCGCATGTACCATGTTTGCATATGCTTTTAACACCGGAACCGAATCATTCTCGGGGTTTACAGTATGGGATAATATCTCAACCAAACCATTTGTATATGCAAATTTTTCCTGTACACGAAGCAATTCAGTAGTCATTTTAGGACAGATCGTTTTACATGTTGTAAAAAAATAAGATGCTACATAAATTTTTCCATCATACGTTTTATCAGAAATAGTATCTCCATTTTGGTTTACAAATTTGAATGGCGGTATGGAATGGTAAACAGTATCTTTCCCGTTATCTGCAAGCGTTTTCTCGCCATAGTATGGTAAACGAACAAAATTATGTTTCCCTGTTGTAAGAACTACATAAAGAATGGAGGGAAATGCTAACAGAAAAACCAGAATCAGTAATTTTTTTTTCACTATAAATATATTTGAAAATTGGTATACAAAAATACAAACAAAAATGGCTCTGCAGGGAATGCAGAGCCATTAATTATTTATTACAAAAACAATTTCTAATGATGCTCTTCTGTTTCTTTATGAGCAGGAGTTTCATGCCCTTCTGCACCTGCTGCATTATGATGGCCGGCAGCTGCTGCTGCGTTCAACTCAATTTTTTGTTTCACAATAAGCTCGTCCATTTTTTGTTTATGAACTCCACAGTAAATAGCTTCAGCAATAATAATATATATTAAATAAAGTATAAATATAATATAAGGGGCAAGGATGCTGTATTTTAATGCTTTTTTTTCATGCCCAAGGTGCATAAAACTAAAAACAATATAAAATGCTTTACCAATTGTTAAACCAATAAAAATAACTTTAAGCAAAACAGTTGATGTTCTATCAGCTTCTAACAAACCCATTTGGCTTGCAAATGAACCAATGATAAGTTCCAGAATAGTTACTGCTAACATGATCCAAAAAACATTCCATAGTTTTTTGCGTTTAACTTTCCCTTCTTCTTCGCTGTGATGAGCCATTAACTCATATTGTGGGTAATCATCGTGAAATTCTGACATATTTTTAATTTAAAAAGTAATAATTAATATTAAAAAAACTTTATTTAAGATGTAATATTTAATATGTAATGTTAACTGCTAAAAATAGAACTTTCGGTTTCATAATTATCAGTTTTAAATATTACTTACAATTTACAAAAGGTAAAAGAAAGTAAATACGAATACCCATACAAGATCCACAAAATGCCAATAAAGTCCTGTTTTTTCAACCATTTCATAGTGTCCTCGTTTTTCGTAAGTTCCTTTTATTACATTAATAACTACACCACTAAATACGTGAAAACCATGGAAGCCTGTAATAAAGAAAAAGAAGTTGGCGAATACAGGTAAGCCGTATTCATTTACGGTCATGTTAGCACCTTTTATTGTTTTTTCCACCCATTGTCCGTTCTCAAACACACTGCGTACAGCACCATGATCAGTACCAACAATAAAATGATACCACTCCCAAGCCTGTGAACCAACGAACATTGCACCACCAATAATGGTCAGGAACATCCACATAGTTACTTTCTTTTTATCATTGCGATGCCCTGCCTCTACAGCTAAAACCATAGTAACGGAACTCATGATAAGAATAAGGGTCATTAAACCAACATAGGCCAATGGGATATGTCCTTCATAAAAAGGGAAATGCGTAAATACATCACCCGGATTAGGCCATACTTCAGGGTGTTTGTGGCGCATAAAACCATACGCACATAATAATCCTGAAAAGGTTAAAGCATCAGAAACAAGGAAAAACCACATAAATATTTTTCCGTAACTAACGCCAAAGGGGGATTTACCACCGCTCCAAGCTGATTCTGAATCTGTTTCTGTAACTGCGTGATTTGACATACGTTGTAAAATGTTAAATGTTAAATATTGAATATTAAATGAAAAATGTTTATTGTTTATTGCCTATTGTCAAATTGGCTAATTGTTTTTCACTGATTAAATTCGGGCGCTAATATGCAAAATTTCATTGAAATTTTAACGAACAAATAATAAAAATAAAAATAAAAATATCCACAGAACATCTAAAAAATGCCAAAAAATGGCACATAGTCTTATTCCAATGATATCTTCTGAATTATATTTTTGTCTCATAGCCTTTACCGATACTACCAGCAGGGCTGATAAGCCAAATGCCAAATGCGCCAGATGTAAGCCTGTTAAAACGTACAAATAAGAACCAGAAACGCTACTTCCGGGACCGGTAAAAAATACATTTTGATCTACTAATTGCCCCCAAGCTTTGTATTGACAAATTACAAAAGCTATTCCTAATATCAAGGTTAATAAAGCGCCTGTTTTAATGCTTTTAAAATCATTTTTTTTGGCAGATAACAGGGCCCAGTTCATGGTTACACTGCTAATAAGAATAATAGCGGTACTGATATAAAACAACTGAGGCAATTCAAAGTGCAGCCAGCCTTGCTTTCCGCGACTAACAATGTAACCACTTGTTAAAGATCCGAAGATCATTATCATTGCTACAATAGACACCCATAGCAATGGGAATGCTGATTTTTCGCGGATAATACGTTTTTCTTCTAAAAATGATACTGTATCCATGTTTTTTTCTAAATCCTTTTTACAAGGATAAGACCTTTTTAATTAAATGTATTTCCTTAACCCTTACTCATTGAAAGTATTGATACCCTCTATTTTCCAATCATTACAGCCAACTGCACAACCGGTAAATAAATAAATGACCCAAACATTAATTTACGTGCTGCTTCTACAGTGCATTCTTTATATAATGTATATGCCTGATATGTAAAAAATGCCCCGCAAATAGCTATAATAACTGCCGAAATGATCCCTGACATGCCAAATAGAACGGGGAATAAACTGATTGGCAATAAAAATAAAGTATATACCAACACTTGAAAAGCACTGCTTTTATCCCTTCCGCCCAACGAAGGCAACATGCGAAATCCGGCTTTTTTGTAATCTTCGTCCAATACCCAGGCAATGGCCCAAAAGTGCGGGAACTGCCACATAAACTGTACTGCAAATAATATCCAGGCCTGAAATGTAATTTCACCAAAACCTGAAGTGGTGGCTACATAGCCCAATAATGGTGGTATAGCACCCGGAAAGGCTCCAACAAAAACTGCAAATGGTGTAACTTGTTTTAAAGGCGTGTAAACAACCGTGTATAAGATCAAGGCTAACATGCCTAAAACTCCGCTTAGCGGGTTCATAAACACCCAAAGTATAACAATACCGGCTCCGCCCATTATAGTGGCTAATACAAATGCTTCATTTACACTCATCCGTTCCTGAGGCAATGGCCTGTTTTTAGTACGATCCATTAGCTTATCCAGGTTCCTTTCGATGATCTGATTAAAACCATTGGAGGAACAAGTAACCAAAAAACCACCTAAAATAAGCAGAAGCAATTTACTCACATTCACTTCCTGAGAACCAATAACAAAGCCGATGGCTGCGGATAGCACAACCAAAGAGGCTAAACGCAACTTTATGAATTGTGCATAATCGCGTATTTTACTCATTACAGTAATTGGATTTTCAACAGTATTTATGTTTTCGGCAAGCAATTTTTTAAACTTTTTATAAGCGGGTACAATTTTACCAATTATTATGATAACAAGGAAGTTAAAATTGAAAATTTAGACCATTTCTAAATTATGAAGGACGAATCCCGAAAATTTGTCATGAGTTGTAAAGGCAATATAAAAGTGCTGAGCTTTGTTAAAACTGGAATACATTTTTTTCAGTAAGAGCCAAGTTTATTTTTTACTCTTCAACTTATTATTTTCCTTGTGTCTTTTATTATCACGTTTTGTTTTCTTCTCCATATTTTTTTCAAAGGCTTTTGTAAGATCAATACCTGTTTGATTGGCCAAGCAAATAACTACAAATAAAACATCGGCTAATTCGTCAGAAAGGTTTTTATCTTTTTCTTTATTTTTAAACGATTGCTCACCATATTGACGGGAAATTATACGTGCCACCTCTCCCACTTCTTCGGCAAGTATTGCCATATTGGTTAATTCATTAAAATAACGTACACCATGTGTACTTATCCATTCATCAACCTTTTTTTGGGCTTCTTTGATTGTTATTTGCTGCTTGGTCATTGGTTGCTTGGTCATTGGTTGTTGGTCATTAGTTATTAGTTATTAGTTGTTGGATTGTTAGATGTTGGTTGTTCGTTGTTCGTTGTTGGAGATGTTGGTTCTTGATTCTTGGTTCTCGAGTCTTGGTTCTTGGTTCTTGAGTCTTAATTCTTAATTCTTAGTTTTTGTCAACAAAAAAGGCAACTCAGTTTATTGAGTTGCCTTTTTGTAATCAGTTAAAAGAAAAATTATTCCTGAACTACTTCAAAAGTAATTGTTCCTGTTACATCTTTATGGAAACGAATATCAGCAGTATAAGTTCCAACGGCTTTAACACCTTCTTCACTCATAGTGATATTTTTTCTATCCACATCGTAACCTAATTTTTTAATTGCATCAGCCAATTGAACTGAAGTAACTGAACCAAAAATTTTACCTGATTCACCAACTTTAGCACCTACTTTTACGATCATTTCTTTTAGTTTAGCTGCTGTATTTTCTGCTGCTGCTCTAACTTTTTGTTCTTTAAAAGCACGTTGTTTAACCGTTTCAGTCAACATTTTTTTTGATGAAAGGGTTGCCATTTCAGCCAGGCTTTTCGGAATTAAAAAATTTCTTCCGTAACCAGCTTTTACATTTACTACGTCATCCTTGTATCCAAGGTTTTTAACGTCTTGTTTTAGTATTACTTCCATTTCTTGATTTTATTTTAACATGTCAGCAACATAAGGCAATAGTGCTAAGTGACGAGCACGTTTTACTGCTTTAGATACTTTACGTTGATATTTTATTGATGTACCAGTTAATCTACGAGGTAAAATTTTACCTTGTTCATTTACAAACTTTAATAAAAAGTTTGGGTCTTTGTAATCAATATATTTAATTCCGCTTTTTAAGAAGCGACAGTATTTCTTTTTTTTCACATCCACTGTGGGAGGTGCAAGATATCTGATTTCTGATTTGTCTGCCATTGTTTTCGTTTTTGAAAATTAATACATTTAATTAAGCTGTTGCAACTGCCTTAGCTTTGTTTCTGCTTTTTTCGCTGTAAGCTATTGCGTGCTTGTCAAGCGCAACAGTTAAAAAACGTAATAAGCGCTCATCGCGTTTGTAAGTTACTTCTAGCTCTGCAACAAATGTAGGCGGAGCTTTGAATTCAAACAGGTGATAAAACCCAGTTGTTTTCTTTTGAATCGGATACTGCAACTTGCGTAAGCCCCAAGCTTTTTCTGTAACAATTTTGCAGCCATTGTCTGTAAGCATCTTTTTGTACTTACTTACCGTCTCCTTTGCCTGTTCTTCAGACAAAACGGGAGTCATAATGAAGACGGTTTCATAATGTTTTTGCATTGTTTTGATGTTTTTTGGTTAATAATGAATTCTATCCTCTTTTTATTAAAAGGGTGACAAAGATAGTAATTTTTAACTTTAGGGCAAATATTTTTTTATTGGGAAGGAATTTAGTGAAATTGCCAAAATTTTTAAACTTTTGAACAATTCTCATCTATTCAATATTAATCTCTAAATTTGTTACCATTTTTACAAAACAAAAAAATGGATAGCTTTATAGTATCGGCTCGTAAGTATCGCCCGGCAACGTTTAATACCGTTGTTGGCCAGGCGCATATTACCAATACGTTGAAAAATGCTATAAAAACTGGTCATTTAGCGCAAGCTTTTTTATTTTGTGGTCCGCGTGGTGTTGGAAAAACTACCTGTGCACGTATCCTTGCAAAAACCATTAATTGCACCAATCGCACCGAAGCTACAGAAGCCTGCGATCAGTGCGAATCCTGTACTTCATTTAATGAAGGGGCTTCCCTTAATATCTCTGAATTAGATGCTGCCTCCAATAATTCTGTGGATGATATCCGAAATTTGGTGGATCAGGTACGTTATGCTCCGCAGTTAGGAACCCATAAGGTATATATTATTGATGAGGTTCACATGCTTTCTCAAAGTGCATTCAATGCGTTCTTAAAAACGCTTGAAGAGCCACCGAAACATGCCATTTTTATATTAGCGACAACAGAAAAGCACAAAATTATTCCTACCATCCTTTCACGTTGTCAGATCTTTGATTTTAATAGAATTCAAATTGAAGATATTGCGAATCATTTAGGATTTATTGCAAAATGTGAGAACGTAAGTGCCGAAACTGATGCATTGCACATTATAGCTCAAAAGGCTGATGGTGCTTTGCGCGATGCATGTTCTATTTTTGATCAGATAGTAAGCTTTGCAGGCAATAGTATCACTTACAAAGCGGTAATTGAAAATCTGAATATCCTTGATTACGATTATTATTTCAAGGTTACCGATGGAATATTAGGGCAAAACATATCTTCAACATTGCTTTTATTTAATGAGATCTTAAACAATGGTTTTGACGGACATAATTTTGTTGCCGGTATGGGCGACCATTTCCGGAATCTTTTAGTAAGTAAAGACCAGGAAACACTTCAGTTGCTTGAAGTTGGAAACAATATAAAAGACAAGTATAAAGAACAATCCACAAAATGCTCTGTTTCCTTTTTGATAAAAGGATTAACTATTCTTAATAAAACTGACATTCAGTATAAATCCAGCAAAAACCAGCGACTCCAGGTGGAGCTGGCCTTAATGCAGCTTTGTTCGATCAATGCCTCCGGAATCAGTACTACTGATACCGAAAAAAAAAATGACCTGATAAAAGGCGATGCAAACCTAAAAAGTAGTGTAAGCACGAGTAACACAGCGCAAATAGCCGCAAGCAATGCTCCTCCGCTCCCAATACCAGCAACAATATCTCCAATAATTGAAAAAGCACCGGAAATAATTCCCAAAATTGCGGTTACAAATAGTGTTACGGAAGCCAGCCCAATAAAATCAGAAACTGTAACAACTGCTTTTAAAAAGCCATTGATAAAAACATCAACGCCTTCTATAACGCAGCATTTGAATGTAGAAAAAAAAGCGGAACAAACAAAGGATAATCCCCTTGAACAAAGCCATTCTGACCAATTGCAGGAAAACTCGCATAAAACGTCTTTTACACAACAAGCATTAGAAACCACCTGGGATAAATACGCTAACGATCTAAAAGCAAAAGGAAAAGCTAATTTAGCTTCTGCATTATTGAGCAAACGGCCTGTTTTGACTGATGAATCGATTATTGAATTTACTGTGAGTAACAAGGCCCTCGAAGAAACAATTAATGAAGATAAAATAAATTTTTTGGGATTTTTACGAAGGGAGTTGAATAATTTTAGCATTCAACTTAATCTTGTAATGACCTTAGCAGAAGATAAAACCAACCTTTACACTGCCTCTGACAAATATAAACATCTTGCCGAGAAAAACCCCAATATTAACAAACTACGTCAGGCTTTCGATTTAGATATCGAATTTTAAAATCGTTCGTTAAAAAAAACAAATCATTACCTCTTTTATAGAAATGATTTACTTACTAATTGAGTATAATTAAACAAAGAAGATAAAATCGAGAATTGAACACCGGCAAAAAGGTGTTTTTTTAGAAATATAGAAACCATTTTCGATTTTTTTTCGTTAAATATTAGATGTCAAATTGTTGATTAGTTTTACTTTAGTCAAAGTCCATGAAAGTAAAAATACTAATTAGAATTATCGCCCTCATTGTAGTATTTTTCTCTTCTTTTTTTTTAGAAGAAGCGCCTTTACGATCCCAAAACAATATGGGTATAGGTACTTTAATACCACAGCCCAGTGCTCTTCTCGAATTAAAAGCGAATGACAAAGGACTTTTAATTCCTCGTATTACAGACACCAACAATATTAGTTCCCCGGCAACAGGATTATTAATTTATCTGATCTCTAACAACAACTTTTATTATTTTAATGGGAATTATTGGAAGTCCATCATTGCCGGAACTGGGAATACTGGTTCCCAAGGTACTACTGGTGCTACAGGATCAATTGGTTCTTTAGGTACAACTGGTAATGCTGGAAATACAGGTATTACAGGAAAAACAGGTGTTACAGGTACTACTGGGAAAACGGGAACCACAGGTAATACTGGAAGTATTGGTTCAACTGGTGATATAGGAAGTACGGGTTCAACAGGTGATACAGGAAGTACTGGCACTACAGGTGATACAGGAAGTACAGGTTCAACAGGTGATACTGGAAGTACGGGATCAACGGGTGATACTGGAAGTACTGGTTCAACAGGTGATACAGGAAGTACGGGATCAACGGGTGATACTGGAAGTACTGGCTCAACAGGTGATACAGGAAGTACAGGCTCAACTGGTGATACAGGCAGTACTGGTTCTACAGGGGTAACAGGAAGCACAGGTTCAACAGGTGATACAGGAAGCACAGGTTCAACAGGTGATACAGGAAGTACAGGAAGTACAGGATCAACTGGTGATACAGGCAGTACTGGTTCTACAGGATCAACTGGTGATATTGGTAGTACGGGGTCAACGGGTGATACAGGAAGTACGGGGTCAACGGGAAGTACTGGATCGACTGGGAATACTGGTTCAACAGGCAATACCGGTTCAACAGGCAATACAGGTGCAACAGGAAGCACTGGATCAACAGGAAATACTGGCTTAACAGGAAGTACTGGTTCGACTGGAAGCACTGGTTCAACAGGTAATACCGGCTCGACCGGAAGTACTGGTTCAACAGGCAATACAGGTGCAACAGGAAGAACAGGTTCGACTGGAAGTACGGGTTCAACAGGAAGTACAGGTGCAACAGGAAGTACAGGAAGTACAGGTTCAACGGGAAGTACTGGTTCGACTGGAAGTACGGGTGCAACAGGCAGCACTGGTTCAACTGGCAGTACAGGTTCGACCGGAAACACTGGTGCAACAGGAAGTACTGGAAGCACTGGTTCAACGGGCAGTACTGGTTCGACTGGAAGCACTGGCTCAACAGGCAATACAGGCTCGACCGGCAGTACTGGTTCAACGGGAAGAACAGGTTCAACAGGAAGTACAGGTACAACAGGAAGTACAGGAAACACTGGTTCGACAGGAAGTACCGGTTCAACGGGAAGTACTGGTTCAACGGGTAATACAGGTTCGACTGGAAGCACTGGTTCAACGGGCAGTACTGGTTCGACAGGAAGCACTGGTTCAACGGGAAGTACAGGTTCGACTGGAAGTACTGGTTCAACGGGCAGTACTGGTTCAACGGGCAGTACTGGTTCAACGGGAAGTACTGGTTCAACGGGTAATACAGGTTCGACAGGAAGCACTGGTTCGACAGGAAGCACTGGTTCAACGGGAAGTACAGGTTCAACTGGAAGCACTGGTTCGACTGGAAGTACTGCTTCGACTGGAAGTACTGGTTCGACTGGAAGTACAGGAAGTACAGGTGCAACAGGAAGTACGGGTTCAACGGGCAGTACAGGAAGCACGGGTTCGACTGGAAGTACTGGTTCAACAGGAAGCACTGGTTCAACGGGCAGTACTGGTTCGACAGGAAGCACTGGTTCAACGGGAAGTACAGGTTCGACTGGAAGTACTGGTTCAACGGGAAGCACTGGTTCAACGGGCAGTACTGGTTCGACTGGAAGCACTGGTTCAACGGGCAGTACTGGTTCGACTGGAAGCACCGGTTCAACTGGTAGTACTGGTTCAACAGGCAGTACAGGTTCGACTGGAAGCACCGGTTCGACAGGAAGTACTGGTTCGACAGGAAAAACAGGTTCTACAGGGAGTACAGGTTCAACAGGAAATACAGGGTCTACTGGATCAACCGGTTACACGGGCTCGACTGGGGCTACAGGTGCTGACGGGGCTTTAAATGCATGGGCCTTACTAGGGAATTCTGGAACTGTGGCAGGCACTAATTATATTGGAACGAATGATGTTCAGGATCTTGTGATCAAAACAAGTGCGGTAATAAATACACCACTTGAAAGAGTGAGAATAAAGGCATCCAATGGTAATGTTGGTATTGGTACTACGAACCCTGTTTATAAATTTCAGGTCACAAAAACTGCAACTGCAGTTCCCGCAATGATGATAGGTGGAGGGTTTGCTGGCGGACCAAGGCTACAAACATATGGATTGGACGCTGATCCTAATGCCTATATGGGTTTAGGTACGGATATGGCTGGAAATACTTATGAGCACACTATTTACACTTCTGCTCCAGCTCAATTAGGGAAGATTACTTTTGGACAGTATGATGGCACAACCTTTACCGAAAGAATGCGAATAAATGGAGACGGTAATGTAGGAATAGGCGCAACAGCACCTTCCTATAAATTAGATGTAAACGGGGCCTTTAGGAATATTGGCAATGCATATTTAGCTCAGGATATTGGGGCAGGAACTGATGAAAATGCTTATATAGGCCCTATCATCCCAGGATATCCATTTATGAATTCATTAACCTGGGAGTCCGACAACACAGGTTATTACATGGGTATTGGTTATCAAAAACGAGATGGTACGAATAAAAAGTTGCAGATGTGGTGGAGGGATACGGATATTGAAACAAACATTAATTCCGTTTTAAATATAGGTACTCCGGGGCATACATTTGATGGCACCGCCCCTAATACCGGACGAACTATAGGCGCAAGTATCGCTTCGGGTGGTACTTCCTATTTTAATGGCGGTAATGTTGGTATTGGAACAACAAGTCCAATTGGACTCCTTCACATTTTCGGGGGCCCGGCAATGACTGCCGGCTATAATCGAAATACGGTATTTCATGCAAATCATCCAACGGTTCAGTTTAAAGGGATTTCCGATTCTAATCATTCCGCATTTATCGGGTATGACGCACAAACAACCTCTGAAGCATTAAGGTTTTGGGTTCGGGCAAATAGTGATGACCCATTAACAGGAACGTCCATTGAAGCAATGACCATCAAAGCCTCCGGGAATGTGGGTATTGGGACAGGAGCTCCCGGAGCAAAATTAGAAGTAGCCGGACAGATAAAGATTACAGGCGGTTCACCCGGATTAAATAAAGTTCTTACTTCAGACGCCACAGGACTGGCTACATGGAATTCATTTGCCGGTACAGTGAATGGCTCCGGTACTCTTAATTATGTTCCTAAATGGACGCCTGATGGTGCTACGCTTGGTAATTCTCTTATTTTTGATAATGGAACCAATGTTGGAATTGGAACTGCATCCCCGATCGCACAGTTGCATCTTGCAGATGTTTATGCGGCTGGTGGCAGGAACCTCTTAATTGGAGATGATACCTATTTAACAGATATTGATGTTGCAAACACCCTCGGTGTTTTTGGTAATCAGGACCCAACGCAAGCACATGTAAAATTAGGTTCAGCTGGCCCTATCATTTCAGGAGTGGCAGGCAACGTGGGGATTGGAACAGTTTCGCCACAAAAAACATTAGATGTAAATGGAGCTTTCCGTGTTGATGCCCCCAATAAAATAACCCAAATAACTGAACATTTTTATTTATTTTCCGGTACAATTGGAGGGCCTGGAAATTGGCCGGCTTGTACCGATCCAGCAAAAATCGTAACTTTAGGAACAATAACAAGTGGCGCTTATGCGCCTGTTGAAATTGAAGTGTATGGAACTCATAGGGGGTATAATAACACTAGTTATACTGAATACAAAAAATTTATTGTGATGGTTGGTGATTATATCAGTGCCTTACAAGTAGGGGCGGGAGGAACATCTGATAAAGTTAACCTTTGGGATGGTACTACTGCGGGTTTATATAACAACATTGCCATAGGTGCTGGTTACGATATCCGTTTGCAAATTCAACCTCAATGTGGGTCGACCGTGAATTACCACTATATAGTGCGGTATGCAACTACTAATTTTACCCCAAATGCTACACGATCATGGTAATGATTGTGATTATTGGAACAATAATTTCTGGTTAACCGGTTTTACAAAAACGCTTACTTGTTCTGAAGGAACTGCTAATGGTAATACCTGAGGAATAGAATTACATCACCTTCGAATCAATAATTTTCCCATTTTCACATTTAATAGTGCGTGAAGGAAATTTATTAAACATCATGATGTCGTGTGTTGCAATAAGCACAGCTCTGCCGCTTTTACTTATTTCCAGCAATACATTCATGATTTCTTCGGAAGTTTCAGGATCAAGATTACCCGTAGGCTCATCGGCAAGTATCAGCTCCGGGTCGTTTAGTAACGCACGTGCAATGGAAATACGTTGTTGTTCACCACCGGAAAGTTCGTGCGGCATTTTAAAACCTTTGGTGGATAGGTGTACCTTTTCAAGAACATCCTGTATCCGCTTTTGCATTTCAAATTTATTTTTCCAACCGGTAGCTTTAAGAACAAATAATAAATTATCGTTTACATTTCTATCCGTGAGTAATTGAAAATCCTGAAATACGATGCCTAATTTTCTTCTTAAAAAAGGGATCTCTTTTCTTTTAATGGTTTTTAGATCAAACCCGGCAACAGTACCTTCCCCCTGAACCAAATCCAATTCGGCATACAATGTTTTTAACAAGCTACTTTTTCCACTCCCTGTTTTTCCGAGCAGGTAAACAAATTCGCCTTTATCAATATTTAATGCCACATTGGTAAGCACTAAATTATGCTTTTGAAATATGGAAACCTTATCTAAATGTATAATTGTATCAAGTGCCATCAAAGAAATGTTGAATGTTAAATGGTGTGTGTTAAATGGCTAAATATTATTTTTTTGTTTAAAATGCTAAATTCTAAATGTAATCTTCTGCAAAAATTCATAACTAACATAATTTTAAAATTCAACATTTAACATTTAACATTCAGCATAATTTTAAAATAGTTTCAACAAACCAGCGTTAATAACTTTCAAATATCATAAATATAAATGATTCTATCCTTACTAATTTTACGCCTTTCATATATTAAATTGCCTAATGAACAAACTGAAAGCAATTGGATTAGTAGTAACATTTATTCTTTCCGTAACAGGGACAACATCCGTTTTTGCGCAAAAAACTGTGATCGTTATTCATGAGGATAATGAATTTAAAACAGGGATAGAACTGTTTCAGAAAGAGAAATACGGTGCAGCGCAAAAAAGCTTTAGCAAAGTAATTGAATCTCATAGGGACTTGAATTCCCTTGTCCGGATTGATGCTGAGTTTTATAAGGCTGTTTGCGCTATTGAATTATTCAATAAAGATGGCGAATGGTTTTTAAAACAATTTGTAAAAAACTATCCCGAAAGCCCCAAAGTAAAAATAGCTTACTTCTATCTTGGTAAATACAATTATAGTAAAAAGAAATATCGTGATGCCAATACCTGGTTTGAGAAGGTAGATATTTATGACCTTACAACTGAGGAATTATCTGAATTTTATTTTAAACGCGGATACAGTTCTTTCTCATTAGAAAATTATGGTGAAGCTAAAAAAGATTTCTATGAAATAAAGGATGTAGATAATAAATATGCAGCGTCTGCAAAGTATTATTACGCACACATTTCTTACACTGAAAAAAACTATGAAACAGCGTTGAAAGATTTTTTAAAGCTTCAATACAATGAAACCTTCAAACCTGTTGTTCCCTATTATATTGCTCAATTATATTATTTACAAGGGAAATACGATGATGTAATTGATTATGCTCCAAAATTACTCGATTCGGCAAATACTAAACGTGCACCTGAGATAGCGCGCATTATTGGTGAATCCTATTATCTTACTTCCCGTTATGCTGAAGCTATTCCATATTTAAAAAAATATGAAGTAGCTGTTGGAACGTTACCGCGTAAGGATAACTATCAGCTGGGCTTCGCGAATTATAAGGTAAAACATTATGTTAATGCACTCGACTATTTTATTTTAGTTACCCATATTGATAACGATTCTCTCGCTCAAAATGCCTATTATCATATTGGAGATTGTTATTTAAAAATGGATAACAAACAAAATGCAAGAAATGCTTTTGGGCAATCATCCAAGCTTGCTTTTGATCCAACAATACAGGAAGATGCTTTATACACATACGCAAAACTGTGTTACGAATTAGCTTACAACCCATACAATGAAGCCATTAAGGCGTTTCAAAAGTATATTAAAGATTACCCTAATTCATCGCGTATTGACGAAGCTTATACCTATCTGGTAAATGTGTTCACCACTTCTAAAAATTACAAAGACGCTCTTGAATCGATAGAGAGTATTAAAATGTTGACACCGGAATTAAAACAGGCACATCAAAAAATTGCCTATTACCGCGGCATCGATCTGTTCAATAATGCTGAATTTATTCCTGCAATACTGTTATTTGATAAAGCAAGGAAATATACGTTTGACAAAGAAATAACAGCCTCAGCGGTTTATTGGATCGGTGAATCTTATTATCGTGATAAACAGTACCAAAATGCAATTGAAAGTTACATGGTATATGTTGCCGAACCAGGTGCGATCGGCAAATCCGAATTAAGTGATGCCAATTATAATATTGGTTACTCCTATTACAAACTAAAAAATTACACAAACAGTAATTTATGGTTCCGAAAATTTGTGACTTTTCAATCAAAGGCTGATCCCCAAAAAATCAATGATGCTTACAATCGTATTGGTGACGGCTATTTCATGACCCGTGATTTTAATAATGCTGCCGACTACTATGAACAATCCTATAAAATGAAACTGGTGGATGCAGATTATGCATTATTTCAAAAGGCCTTATCAAATGGCGTTCAGAAAAAATTCTCTGCAAAAATTTCAGATCTGCAAACATTTATCAGTGTATATCCTAAATCAACTTACATCCAGAAAGCGAAATTTGAGCTGGCGCAAACGTTTTTATCTGACAACCAAAATGATTTAGCCTTAACACATTTTAAAAACTTTATTGATGTTTATCCAAACAGTATATATGTAAATGCCTGTTTGAGTAAAATTGGTTTGATCTATTACAACAAAAAAGAAGACGATAATGCATTGGCCTTTTTTGATAAATTGATAAAAAGGGACCGTAAATCCCCTGAAGCAAATGAAGCAATAAATGTGGTGAAATCGATATACACAGCCAAAGGGAACATAATGACAATGGCTGAATATTTAGAATCAATTGGAGCTGCAATTCCTAAGGTGAGCCTTGATTCAATTTCTTACAGTATTGGAAAAAATCATTACATGGAGCAGGATTGCAAAATAGCTGTAACTGATTTTGAGAAATATATTCAGAACTTTCCTGATGGTATTTTTATATTAGATGCCAATTTTTATAAAGCGGAATGTGATCATAAATTAGGAAATATCGATGCTTCTTTAGTTGGATACACCTTTGTAATTGGCAAAAATAAAAACCAGTTTACTGAACAATCGCTTTATCGTGCATCGGATATTGTATTCAAAAAACAAAATTACACGCAAGCATTAGACTATTTCAAACAATTGGAGCTACAGGCGGAAAACCCTAAAAACAGTGCAAGTGCTAAAATAGGATTAATGCGTTGCTACAATCAATTGAAAAACTATCCGGAAGCTATTCTTTATTCAAACCAGGTATTGGGGCTTGATAAGCTGAGCAATGAATTGAAACATGAGGCGCATTTTACTATTGCCCAAGCTATGCTGGCAACTCAAAAATATGATGATGCAATAGCCGAATTCCGAGCAGTAGCCAACACCGCGAAAAATGAACTTGGGGCAGAAGCATCTTATAATATCGCATTTATTCAAAATTTGAAACTTGAGTATAAACAATCTGAAAAAACAATTTTCGATTTCATTAATGGTGATGGTGATTATCCATACTGGGTAACCAAAGCATTGATCTTATTGGCGGATAACTACTCGTCTCAAAATGATAATTTCCAGGCTAAGACCACTTTAAAATCAATTATCAGCGATTCCGATATTCCGGAATTAATAAAAACGGCACAAGAAAAATTAGATAAAATAACCGCGGCTGAAGAAGCAGCAAAACAAATTAAAACAGTAAGTGAGCCGGTTGAAATAAAATTTGAAGGTGATAGTACGGAGATAAAAAAACTTTTTAATGAACCAGTACCCGAAGAAATAAAAAAACCGGAATAAGGAATTGACAATTGACAATGGATAATATACTATCAGGTATAATTCAACATTTATAATTTAAAATTCAACATTTCAATAACAGATGATAAAAAACATTAATATAAAAACAATCATTATTTTTCTTTTGTTTTCAATGCCTATAAGCGCTTTGATGGCACAGAGGAATTTAGATTCAATGATCATCATAAGTGTTGGTGAATACAAGCCAACCATTACAGATGCGAATAAGATCAATGACAATCCTACAATTAAAGATTCTACTCAAAAGATCCCTGTTTCGGGTTATGGAATAAATTCAAAAAAAATAAATACAGGTTTTGATGTGGATCCTATTAAACCCGCACAAATGGTGGGCGAACCACTTACCAAGCTATACAATGCCTTGGTAAAACTTGGAATGGGAACATATACCACACCTTATGGTGAATTGTGGTTCAATAATTTACGTTCAAAAGAAGGTGCATACGGTGTACGATTAAAGCATTTATCATCGTCAGCCACGCTCAAAGACTATGGGTATTCAGGTTTTAGCGATAATGAAGTAAGTTTATATGGAAAGAAATTTCTGAGGGAACACTCGCTTATTGGCAATTTTGATTATGCACGTAACGTAGTTCACTTTTACGGTTATGATAAAAGCGTTAATTTTGTTAAAGAGGTAGAAACTCAACAGCGATTTAATTTCATTACAGGAAACGCCCAATTAGTGAGCCATTACACCGATCCAAAACGTTTCAATCATGATGTTAAATTAAGTTATTATAATTTAGCTGATCATTATAAAGCTTCAGAAAACAATATAAAAGCAACAGGATTCCTGCAAACAGCCATTAATAAAGAAGTGCTAAAAGTAAATGCTTCCGTTGATTATTTTAACTACAAAAACAAATTAGATACTGTTAACAATACAATAGTTGCGCTAAACCCAAACTTTATTTCAACAGGTGAAAAATACCGGGCAAGCCTTGGTTTTACTGCAACCATGGACAATTTCGTGAAAACAAAATTTTATTTTTATCCTAATGTTGACCTAAGTTATAATGTAATTGATGATATAATTATTCCTTATGCCGGCTTAACCGGAGGATTGCAAAAAAACAGTTTCAGGACTTTTACTACTAACAATCCGTTTGTTTTATCAGAACTTAAAATGATGAATTCAAATAAAAAGTATGAGTTGTATGGAGGTATTAAAGGTACCTTATCTTCCACTACTTCTTTTAATGCACGTGCTTCCTATTCAAGCATAAGTGATATGGCCTTGTTTGTAAACGATACAAAAGAAATGCTGCAAAATAAATTTGATGTTATTTATGATGATGCTTCCTTATTAAATATCCGCGGAGAAGTTTCCTTCCAACAACAGGAAAAATTACGCATCAGTTTACGAGGAGAATATTTTAATTACAAAATGAAAACAGAATTAAGAGCTTGGTATAAGCCGCAAGTGGAGCTTACACTTTCTGCAAATTATAATTTAAGAGATAAAATAGTGGTGAGGGTTGATCTGTTTTATATCGACAACCAATTTGCGAAAACATTCGTAAGCGATACAACATCGATCACAGGAACGAAGGTGGTTGCTAAAGAACTAAAAGGTTTGTTTGATGCAAATATAGGTTTAGAATACCGTTACAATAAAAAACTTGGATTCTTCCTGAATTTTAACAATATCGCTAATTATCGTTATTACCGATGGAGTAACTATCCAACTCAAAGGTTCAGCCTGATGGGAGGCTTATCTTATTCCTTTTAGTGAGCTATTAAGTTTGTAGTGTAGTATTGGTGGTGATTCCCATACTCGTTTCGAATTCTTCAGGATACTGAAACATAGTTCAGCATTTATAAATTAAATTTTAAATAAACAGTTGTAATTTTAAAAATCAAAAAATCATGAAAAAAATATTTTTTCTTTGGGTTGTAATATTCGGTTTGCTAAGTGTTATTATGGCAAGTTGTAATAACGCTAATAATAAAGGAACAGAACAAACCGAAGAGAAAGCATCCTACCAGTGTCCTATGGATTGTGAGAAAGGCAAAACCTATGATAAGCCAGGGCAATGTCCTGTGTGTGGAATGGATCTTGAAAAAATTGAAGCTACGCAAGATACTGATACCACTCATCAGCATGTAAATTAATTCTCATCCCTGGCCATTTATTTTTTTTGCAAGACAGAAATTACTGAATTTCTCGAATTCGTTCTATTATCCCTCTCCCGATAGCTGACATAAGTAATTAGAAAAATTGCTCTGAAGAATCAGAAAAAGACACGATTTATATGAAATATTCTTGATTTTAGGTACATTTGGAACAATAAATCCTCAAAAAGAACCTGAAACTCTTGAAAAATGAAAAAATCACTACTTTTTGGTTTGATACTTTTCTTAGTTGGATTTGTGGCCTTCGGACAAACTACCGCAACAGATTTTACTTTAACTGATTGTGCAGGAAATCCACATAGTCTTTTTGCGGATCTTGATGCAGGAAAAGTAATTGTTATTTCTTTTGTGATGCCTTGCGCTTCTTGCATAGCGCCTTCGGTTTCTACTTATGATGTTGTTCAAAACTATGCTACCTCCAATCCGGGGCGTGTCATCTTTTATTTATCAGATGACAATGGAACTTCCTCCTGTTCTTCTTTGAACACCTGGGCTTCTCAAAATAGCATGCCAAATGCCACAGTAATTTCAACTACGGCACTAAAAATGAGCCAGTACAATGGAAATGGTGTAGGAATGCCTAAAATAGTAGTTCTTGGGGGCAGCAATCATACTGTTTATTCAAATGAAAACAATGGCGCCAATTCGCATAATTTAGATGCGGCAATTAATCAAGCTCTTGGGACTACAGGTATGGTAGAAGATGAAAATACCATGGTAAGCTTAAAAGTACTTCCTAATCCTGTAAAAAACAGTGCAAGTATTACGTATAATTTAAATAAATCAAAAGAAGTAAGTATTGAACTATTTAACATGTTGGGAGAAAAGGTAAAAACATTAGCGGTTGAAAAACAAACTGCAGGAAAACATACCGCTCAAATTGATCTTGAAACATTTAGCAATGGAATATATTTTATTAAATTAAATGCATCTATTTCTTCTGAAATAGTAAAATTTACAGTAGCACATTAATTTAGTGAATAGGAGAGTTAAGGAATTGGAGATATAGAGAATTGGAGAGTTAGGAGTTGGAGAGTTGACAATTTAGTAATTTTTTAAACCTTAATAATCTATTTCGCCAGTTCTAAATCTCTAATTTTATAATTCTCCAATTCTCTAATTTTTTTTATGATGCGTTCCCTACTCATTGTTTTTTTTTCAATACTGTTCTCAAAAGCAATTATTGCACAAGGCTGTTGTTCCGGTGGAAGTGGAAGTCCCATTGCCGGTGGGGCTTCACAAGGTGTTTTACTGGACAGGCAAATGGAAATTGCAGGAAATTATCAACACATCAGCACCAACAAATTTTATGCAAAAGATCACGATACAGCGGCACAGTTTGACAATTTAACCAGTAACTATTTATACCTGCGATGGGCTTATGGTGTTACCAAAGATCTTACCATGTCAATTGAATCCGGTTATTTTACCAATAAAACCATAGTAGGACTTGATAAACGCGATACCACAACTTCGTCAGGCATTGGAGATCTGATCTTGTTCCCGCGCTATGATATTTACAACCGTACCACAGAAACCACACGTTCCGAAATAACCATTGGTTTAGGCTATAAGATCCCATTAGGAAAACACGATGATTCTACGCTGATATATACTAATCCAACAACGGGTAAAAAATTGTATACTACTTCGGCACCAACTGTACAGCCAACAAACGGTTCCCACGATCTTATTTTTTACGCCTTTTTGTTCAGAGGTTATCCAATAAAAAGATTTCAAATTTTCGCTAATGGCCTATATGTAAAAAAGGGCTGGAATTCGTTGGGCGAAAAATTTGGCGATTATGCCAGCGTTGGCCTATTTGCAGGCAAAACGTTCTTTAAAAAATTAGGTGTGACCATGCAGGTAAAAGGGGAATGGGTAGGAAAGATGCAGGCTGCAAAAGATATTGATCTGCTTGCCTTTTATAATATCGATATTACGTCAACAGGTGGCCGAAAAGTATTGTTTGTTCCACAGATCAGTTATAACCGCAAGGATCTTATTATTTACGCAACCACAGAGATCCCTCTTTATCAATATTTGAATGGAACACAGGTAGGTTCACAATACCAATTTACAGCCGGGATATCCTATCGTTTTTTTACCGCAAAAAACTAAAAACATTCAGTCAAAACGGTTTGAAAATGTTTTAATTTTAAATTAAACTTCTGAAATTTCCAAATCGAAAAACCCTTCCTTTAACAGGTCATTTTCTTCCTTTATTTTAATACAAAAAAGAGTTCATATTTCCAAACTTAATTCCAATAAATTTGTTAACTAAATGTTAGTAATTAAAGCTCTTTTAAGTTCCTTAAATGTCGCTATTCTCGAGGTAAATGGTTATATTTGTTAGCTTTAAAAAAAGCACAAAAAATTATACTAAATTTATGGAAAATACAATGAACGAAAACGAAACAAAACCTGTGCTGAGCGGAGTTGGTGCATCATCTGATTATTCGGCTGATAGCATTCAAGTATTAGAGGGTTTAGAGGCTGTGCGTAAGCGCCCTTCAATGTATATTGGTGATACCGGTCAAAAAGGCCTTCACCATTTAGTTTATGAGGTAGTGGATAATTCCATTGACGAAGCACTTGCAGGTCATTGTAAAAACATATTCGTTACTATTAATGAGAACAATTCCATCACTGTTAAGGATGACGGACGTGGTATCCCTACCGATTACCATGCTAAGGAAAAGAAATCAGCTTTAGAGGTGGTAATGACCGTATTGCATGCCGGTGGTAAATTCGATAAAGATTCCTATAAAGTATCCGGTGGTTTGCACGGTGTGGGTGTATCGTGTGTTAATGCACTATCAACCTTATTATCGGTAAATGTTCATAGAAACGGGAAAGAATATATCCAGGAATACAACATAGGTAAACCTTTATATCCTGTTAAAGAAATAGGACCTACTGATTATAGAGGTACAATTGTAACTTTTAAGCCAGATGAGACCATTTTTACAACTACAGTTTATCATTATGATATTATTGCAGCTCGTTTACGCGAATTAGCTTATCTGAACAAAGGGATTCGTATCACCATTTCTGATGTTCGTGAAAAAGATGATGCAGGGAATGACCGTTCGGAGGTTTTTTATTCGGAAGGTGGATTAAGAGAATTTGTTAGCTACCTGGATGCCACCCGCGAAAAATTGATCGCTGATGTAATTTACATGGAAGGCGAAAAAAATGGTATACCTGTTGAAGTTGCCATGATGTACAATACTTCGTATTCCGAAAATTTACATACTTATGTAAATAATATCAATACGCATGAAGGCGGGACTCACCTTGCCGGATTCAGAAGGGGGTTAACCCGTACCTTAAAATCGTATGCTGAAAAATCCGGCTTACTTGCAAAAGTTAAATTGGAGATCAATGGTGATGACTTCCGTGAAGGGCTTACCGCTGTTGTTTCTGTGAAGGTACAAGAACCACAGTTTGAAGGACAAACAAAAACAAAACTTGGTAATAACGAGGTGATGGGTGCTGTTGATATTGCGGTTTCCGAAATGCTTAATAATTACCTTGAAGAGCATCCAAAGCAAGCAAGAACAATTGTTGATAAAGTAATTTTAGCAGCAACTGCACGTCACGCAGCTCGTAAAGCCCGCGAAATGGTACAACGTAAAAGTGTACTTACCGGAACAGGCTTACCGGGAAAACTTTCGGATTGTTCGGAATCAGACCCATCCATGTGCGAAATATACCTTGTAGAGGGTGACTCTGCGGGTGGAACGGCTAAACAAGGCCGTAACCGTGCTTTCCAAGCTATCCTTCCATTAAGGGGTAAGATCCTTAACGTTGAAAAGGCTATGGAATATAGAATTTATGATAACGAGGAGATCAAAAATATATTTACTGCTCTTGGCGTGTTCCGTGGTACACCTGAGGATGACCGTGCATTGAATATAAATAAATTACGTTATCACAAAGTAGTCATCATGTGTGATGCTGATATTGATGGTAGCCATATCACTACGTTGATCTTAACTTTCTTTTTCCGTCACATGAAAGAGTTAATTGAAAACGGCCATATTTATATTGCAACTCCTCCATTATATTTAATAAAAAAAGGAAAAGAGCAAAAATATTGCTGGACCGAAGAAGAACGCAGTGCTGCGGTTAGAGAATTAGCCGGTGGTGAAGGAAAAGAAGGTACCGTGAACATACAACGTTATAAAGGTTTGGGTGAAATGAATGCCGAGCAATTATGGCAAACAACCATGAACCCGGAACACCGTACGTTACGCCAGGTTACTATTACAAGTGCAGCCGAAGCGGATAGAATATTTTCGATGCTTATGGGAGATGAAGTTCCACCACGCAGAGAATTTATTGAAAAAAATGCTAAGTATGCAAATATTGATGCTTAGGGATAAGTTTAAAGTTTTAAAGTTCAAAGTTTAAAGTTAATATACTGTGTTGAAAAAAACAGGAGTGTAACTGGAATGAACATAAAGCTTTGCTGAGGAACAAATATTAGCAATATAATTATCGAAGGAATACAGGAAAGCCGCTCAAATTGAGCGGCTTTCTTATTTATTCTATGGTCGGAGCCGAGGATATCTCATAAATGAAAACTCTAATCTAAAGTCCAATAAAAGCTACAAATCTCTTTTATAATAAATGCCGCGTTAGGGATTGAGGCGTAAATCCTTCCCTACCGCTTTTTAGCGGTAGGGAAGATTGAAGCTAAAAGCCCGTCCCTTTTCCCTTTTCGGAAAAGGGAAACGCCCAAATGAAGAAATTTAAATAAATTATTCTATTTAAAAGGAAAAAGGCTTTCCTTATTTTTTTCTCACCAATGAAATAACCCCTTTAGAATCATATTCTTTGCCCGGCAATAAAGAAGTTGCTTTAAGCATATAGAAGTATGTACCATCACTTGCCTCAACACCTGATTTGGTGCGCCCATCCCAACCACCGGAAGTTATTTCAACCACTTTGAGTCCCCAACGATTAAATATTTCTAAGGTATATTCTTTTAGACAGGAACTATTAATAAAAAATAAATCGTTACTGCCATCACCATCAGGTGAGAAAACATTAGGAATATTTAGCAAATCGTTAAGCTCTATATCCGAGCAAACCGTATCGATACAATTATTTTTGGTAGCAATTAAACAGATCGTTTGCGGGCCACATGATGAATACGTATGTGATGGATTTTGATCAATTGATACAGTGCCATCACCAAAATCCCATGCCCATTGGTTTACACCTCCTGTGCTTAAATCGGTAAAGTTATAAGTAAGTCCTGTGGAGGCAGTACTGAATTCTGCCACAGTAGAGGAGGATGGATTCACTAGGCATGATGCCGCATCGGATATACAGCCAAAAGGATTTGTTATGGCAACAGTTACAGGCCCTGCAAGTGCATTCCAATCAATAGTTACCGAGGAAGTATTTTGCCCTGACGCAATGGTTGTTCCAGTTGGTGAAGTCCATGTATACAAAGAACCTGTGCCAATGGCTGTAAAAGCATTTCCGGTAGAATTCGCGCAAACAGAGGAGCAGGTAAGACCTGGTGCCTGCGGTTTATTACGTGATAAAATATATGGAGAGTTAGAAAAATCAGCCCAGTTAACTTTTAAAACACTACTCAAAGGAATATTTGCATTTGCAGTAACTGTTCCCATATTGTTCCAGATACCGGGAGTAACCGAATTCCATTTTGCTATGCCTTCCCAGGCACCATCGGCAGTTTGGTTATAGAAGATCTCAATTGTTGCATTATCAGAACCTGAGCTACGTTTAATTTCATGGTAAAATAAAGGATTAACCATACACATGGCCGTATCCAAGGCAGCAATAGCAAAACCATCACTGGTGGCATCATTATAGCCCAAACGGGCAGTATACGTGTTTGCTGCACTTGAAGCGGGTGTTAGCATTACGGGACGGTACCTTGTTCCACTGGCACTTGATCCTGTAGGGAATAAATAACCTAATGAAGAATTAGTAACTCTGGATAAATAACCACTGCCTCCACTCACAAAACTGCTGCTAACAAAGCCTTCGCTGCCAAGTATAATATTATTGGTCACACATGCCGGAGAGGGATTAAGCACAAAAACAGTATTTGTTAATGTTTCCAACTCCCTGTCGTTAAGCGCCAGGCTACCGTTTGCGCCTATTTTAGCGTCAACCAGTTGTAATGTTTTTTTACGATTATTACCAAAGCCGGTTCCTGTAAGTATTAAATTATTAAATGTAGTAACTGTAGCATTGGTGCTGGTTATATACTCTTGCTGAGTTCCATTAAAATTAACGGTACTGGTGCCTGCTATAAAAGTTGCATCGTTGGTCCAGTCCTGCTCCACTATATATGTTCCACTGCCTTGCAGCGTGGAATTATTTGTTAAAAATACACTTCCGGGAGTACCGCTATTACCAATGGTCATGGTTCCATTGTTTTCAAAAACATTGGTAGTTCCTGCAGCATTATCATTTTTGAAAGTTCCGTTTAAATGTAAAATAGCCGTTGCCCCTGTATAAACCTGGGCACCATTATTAAAAAAAATAGTGGTTTGAGCAGATAAAGCACCTGTCAAATGCCCTGTTAAAACCAACATTGCAAATGACCGGAGAAGTTTCATTTTAAAAAAAGTGTTGCTATCCATTGAATTCAGGTATGTTCCAGGTTCGTAAAATAAATTTTTTTTAATATTATCATAAATACACAAAACTGTGTGTTTTTCTTTTTTCTTGAATCCTTCGACAAAAGCTCAGGACAGGCTTCAAGAAACAAAAATTCAAGAACAAACGATTTCTCCACACAGGCCACACGGCATCGCGTTTGTTCATTCCTCACGCACCGTTTCATAAATTTATTTTTGCACACCAACAATGCTTATTAATTTAATCGGTTTTCCAAAAAGGAGATATGCCGTCCACCATTTTCAATATAAATAGGTTCTGTTTTTGATATTAATTATTGGTTCTTAGATTTTTTAGGCTCTATACCAGTTGGCTGATGCACCCGTGTTTTTGTTACTTCGGGAAGTGGAGCCGGTTCAAATCTTATATCCGCATTTTTAGAAATTTTTCCCGGGGCAACCTCCTGGTCAGCAGCATTACATACCACGTTCCATTGAAAATGAGTATTTGAAGAACCACCTTTAAGTTCAATAACATCAAACCCTGATGCCGTTTTATTTGTGATGTAAACTCCGTTACAATCCCCCTCCAGCTGTGTATAAATACGAAGCGGGTGTTGGGGATTTACAGTAACATTTTTTGCAAAAGTGGGATCCAGATCAATATGCGCTTTACCATTAACTAGCTGCCCTTCGCCATAATCCGAAAAATAGATCTCAGGGCTTTCCGGACAGTGCATCACCACATTGTTACCATTAACATCTTTCACCGTAGTTGAAACAGTACCAGTACCATTTATTTTATATTGAGTTCCGTTATAAAAATTATAGCGGTTGATCACACCTCCATTTTCGGTATAGATAGCACCACTTGTTCCAGTTGAAGTGTTTGAAATATAAGCGCCCCAATCCAACCCTATGAATGCACCACCACTTCCACCAGGTAAAATATTACCCGGAAGATTATTCCCGATCCCAACCACTCCTGTTCCGGAAGCATTTGAATTAAACCCTGTTGTTCCATATCCGGTTGCTGAAGCAGATCTTCCATATACACCATCAGTTGGGCCGGTAGTTGATACAGAACTCCCCAAAACGCCCACTGAATATGCCGATGGGCCGGGTACTGAATTGTTATATCCAAATACACCCATGCTTGTTCCAGTTAATATTGATTGAGGTATAATGTTGAACACATCACCTTCAACGCCAACCTTAATGGCAGTGTTCAAGCCATAAACACCGGTGCCGGTTCCTGTATTTAGTCCGAATATCCCGTTGCCAGAGCCGGAACTGTAACCATTAATTGCAGAACTTCCGATAGCGCTTGTGTTTGATGTACTTCCATTGGTTGTACCATTACTGTAAACTGAGAACACATCTCCAAAATTGATACCTAAAGTAGTATTATTTATGATCACGTTACCTGCGGCTAATACTCTCATACGTTCGTTTGCGGGTAAAGAACCATTTGTTTTGGTAACAAAATGCTGCGCATCGGTAGTACCAATAAAATTTGTGCCTGCTACAGTTCCTGCATTACCGGTAATTGTCCAGTGAGTGCCCAGATCAGAACCTGTTGCTCCTGTACTTCCGGTTGCCCCAGTACTTCCGGTTGAACCTGTACTTCCTGAGGCTCCTGTATTTCCTGTAGAACCTGTACTTCCTATAGCACCTGTACTACCTGTTGAGCCATTAATGCCGGAACCTCCGGATCCTGGATTGCATAAGGATACCCAAGAAAGACTCGGTAACCGATAAAAGAAGTAACACATGGAATCGGTGTTATATACTAATAACGAATTTGCAGGACTTGGGATAGAAGTCATCCCTATCGTGTTCATTCGGGGGACTAACATTCCTTTATTGGTAGAGAGCAATTCTAAAATTGCACTGGCATTGGGTGTGTTAGTACCAATACCAACATTGTCCTGTGCACTTACAGACATTGTAAACTGCAGCGAACAGAAAACAAAACTTAATAATAAAAATTTTTTTGAGGAAGTAAAATGCTTCATGATCCTGATTTTGGAAATATTTGGAATTTATTTAAAAATTATCTTCAAAAGGGTAAGCCTTATTTTTGAGATAAATTCAAGAAATAAAGATAAAACTTTATTTTTAAACATCAGAAGATATCTTTTTCCATCATCATAGATCTGTGGGCGTTTCCCTTTCTACCTCAGCCCCTACCCCTCTCCAAATGGACAGGGGGGACCAAAGGACGGGCTGAGGTTGAAAGGGGCGGCATTTTCAAAAAAGAGAATTTGTCATTGTTTATATGGCTTTAGCCAAAATTTACAATCCAATTCAGGTTTTGTAGTATTATAACAATATCGCTTCTAAAGCCGCCCACATATTTCGACAGGCTCAATATGACCGCGCAGGGGAGCCGACCGAGCTAACTTCACTGAGCCTGATGATTGAAAAATTGCATTGACTAAAAATTCTGGCATATTTTTTTATCAGGTTTAATTTTAAACCTACGAAATATGAACAGGAAAGAAAATAATGCTGAGGATGGGAACATTACTTCAGGAAAAAACATCAGTAACTGGACAGATACTGTTTCTCCGATTGTATTTAAACCCTTAACAGAAGATCTGGAAACGGACGTTGTGATCGTTGGTGGAGGGCTGGCGGGAATAAGCATCGCTTATTGTCTTACACAGGAAGGCAGAAAAGTTACACTTGTGGAAGATGGTTATATAGGAAGTGGTGAAACAGGGCGTACTACAGCGCATATTGTTACGGCCCTTGACAATAGATATTATACCTTAGAAAATATTTTTGGGGAAGATGATACCCAGCTGATAGCGGAGAGTCATATAGCAGCTATTGATTTTATAGAAAAAACAGTAAAAAAAGAAAATATAAATTGTGAATTTGAACGCGTGAATGGTTATCTTTTTTTGGACCCTTCAGATGAAAAGGAATCGATTGATAAAGAATTGAAAGCCGCATCCCGTGCCGGAATTAAAGTAACAGATACAGCGCATGCTCCCGGCTTACTTATTGATGAAGGAAGGTGTATCTGTTTTCCGGAACAAGCTCAGTTTCATCCCCTAAAATATCTGAAAGGATTATGCGCTATAATTGAACAAAAGGGTGGCAAAATATTTACTGAAACTCATGCTACAAAAATTGATCACAAAGGTTTAACCACAAAAACAGGCTATACAATTAAAGCAAACCATATTGTAGTGGCAACAAACAGCCCTGTGAATGATAAGTATGCTGTTCATTTAAAACAAACGGCATTCCGCACTTATGTAATTGCTGCACTTGTTAAAAAAGACAGTTTACCAAAAGCATTGTGGTGGGACACGGGCAACCAAAAAGAAAATCCAAGCTTCCCTCCTTATCATTATGTACGTGTAGAAACTTATAATGATCAATACGATCTTCTGATAAGTGGAGGAGAAGATCACCAAACCGGTGACGAAAAAGAAACATCACATGCTGCTGATAAAATTTATGCTTCACTTGAAAAATGGACAAGAGAGCATTTCCCCATCGAGGAAATAAAATACCGGTGGTCGGGACAGGTAATGGAACCAATGGATAGCATAGCATACATAGGCCGCAATCCTTTGGACAGAGATAATGTTTATATAGTAACCGGTGATTCCGGCAATGGCATGACGCATTGTACCATTGCTGGTATGTTGATCACCGACCTTATAACAGGGAAAGAAAATAAGTGGAAACAAATTTATGCACCTTCCAGGTTTACTCTTAAAACAAGCAGTCACTTTTTTAAAGAAGCAAAGTACTCTTTAATGGATTTTTTGAACATTTCTTCGGATCACAAAGATGCTGCAGAACTGAGCTCTGTTAAAACAGGTGAAGGGAAAATTGTAAATATTCATGAAAAAAAATACGGAGTTTTTCGTGATGAAGAAAATCTGTTGCACATTGTATCAGCCAAATGCGCTCATCTTGGCTGCACGGTTACGTGGAACAAAGGTGAACAAACCTGGGACTGCCCCTGCCATGGAAGTAGATATACCTATAAAGGGAAAGTGATCAATGGACCTGCAAATAATGACTTAGCAGCCTATAGCGAGATGTACGCTTTGGAAACAAAATAAATTATTTGTTGGGGTGGAATTATCATAAATCCAAGTCTCAATTTTTAGAATATCAGTTAGGCATCTAGAAATGACCTCTCGCTTTGTCCTTTCAAGCGAATAATGCCGATTCGTTAAGAAGCCACCGCACATATTTCGACAGGCTCAATATGACCCACACACTGTCACTTAGAGTGAGCCTGTGCTGGGCGTTTGTCAAACCATCGAAGTATATACGATGGCTTCATTAGCTTAATTACATTGGGTGGAGAGTTTACATTAATCTTTTTCTCATCAACACATTCGAGAATAAAAAAATTCTGGCATATTTTTTTAACTAAACAAAACGAGTTTAATAAATTACAAATTATTTAAAAAAATAAAAAACATGAACAACGATCAAACGAATCAAAAAATGAGTACTGAGCAAGCAATGCTTTTTGAAATTTTCAAAGACAAAGACAGCGCTGATAAAGCTATTAAATCCTTGGAAACACGCGGATATACTAAAGATGAAATAAATATTGTTACAACAGATGCTACCCGTGACAAATATTTTAAAGATCAAAAAACAGCAGGCGTTGAAAATCAAACATTGAAAGGTGCCGGAGCAGGTTCAGCAATTGGCCTTACACTTGGCGCACTAATAGGAGGGATACTTGCTGTAGGTACTGTTGTTATCCCGGGTGTAGGTTTGATAGTAGCAGGCCCGCTGGCAGCTGCACTTGCAGGAGCTGGAGCCGGAAGTCTTGCAGGTGGCTTGGTAGGAGCATTAACAGGCGGGGGCGTTTCTGAGGTAAAAGCAAAAAAATACGAGAAAGCGATCAAAGAAGGTAAAATTGTTGTGGGTGTTCGTCCTCATACACATGAGGATGTGAAGATGATTGAAACAGAATGGGATCAATATAAAGAAGAGCCGGCATACATTTAAAATTAATGGGCCTGTTTAAATTTTATTTAATTAGGCAATAGCTTATAATCGTTTTAATATGCACTCAGCCTAAATCGTGCGAACGTCATACTGAGCCTGTCGAAGTATGTGGGCAGCCCCACGCACACCCTTCGACAGGCTCTGGGTGACAGCACACATTCTAATATCAAGCACTAGTGTTTACATTATTCATTATTGCCCAATTCAAAAATTTTATTTAAAGAATAACAATATTGCTTAATAATGCTAACGCACCTTTCTCGACTCCGCTCGAAATGACAGCGCAAATGGTCATTTCGAGAGGAGTCGAGAAATCGTTGGAAGGCTAGAAACTTCTTTAAATAAAATTTAAACAGGCTCTATTTTGAATTGCAATTTTAATTCTGATTGTTGTGATTTTTTAAAAATAGATCAAGCGTGTAAATTGCAAACACAACAGTGCTTCAAAAGGTTGATTTCACCTCAGATAATTTGCTTTTCAAATAATAAATAAGATCATTCGCTTCTTTACCTCCTTCATATTTTACCCCATTAACAAAAAAGGATGGAGTTCGATTTACTCCACTTCTCACCCCACTTTCGAAGTCGGCTTCCACCCTGGCTAATAGCGCACTGTCCTGGATATCATTTATAAATTGACGAGGATCCAACTTAATTGTTTCCGCATAAAACAACAAGTCTTCTGATTCCAAAGATTTCTGATTTTGTAAAATAATATCATGCATTTCCCAAAATTTATTTTGCAAAGCCGCAGCTTCTGCTGCTAATGCTGCATTTACTGCATGTGGATGGATTTCAGCTAAAGGGAAATTTCGGAAAACAAATTTTAAATCATCACCCAATTCCCGCTGAATTGCTTTTATTATTGGATAAGCATGACCACAGTCACTACATTCGAAATCGCCATATTCAACCAATTCCAGAGGGGCATTACTTTTACCACGGATATGGTCGTTGCTGTTAACGGGAGGTTTTAATAGTGTGCTCATTTTTGTAAAACTGGTACTTTATCCAAACTTTCAAGTGCTTCCAGAATACCATCAGCTCCGGGATTTATTCCAACAGGTGATAAATAATTCCAGCGTATAATTCCTTTTTCATCTAAAACAAATAAGGCCCTTTGGGCTAGTCCTTCCTTTTCATCATATACTCCATACAATTTAGCTACCTGCCCTTTGGGTTCAAAATCCGCAAGTAAAGGGAAATGTAATTTACGACTTTCGCTAAAAGCTAAATGAGACCATTTGCTATCCACCGAAATACCAACTAATTGCGCATTGTGCTTAGAAAACAATTTAAGTATTTCATTATAAAGTGCCATTTGATCACTGCATACGGGACTCCAATCGGCAGGATAAAAAGCAAGAATAACTTTTTTTCCACGTAATTCTGTCAATTTTAGTTTTTGATCGGGAGTAGAATTAAGTTCAAAATCCGGTGCCTGAGTTCCTATTGTTAACATGATTTTTGATGATTTGGTTTACCAATTTTGAAACGATATAACAGAGTTAAATAAATTTCTTAGTTCCAAAAATAATACTGCTTAGGGTTTTTGATTAGATATTTCGGTGGGATGGTATTTTGGATAGCTAAATTCTTTTTTGGGGGAGTTGCTTAAACTCATGTCGAATTAAGAACTAGAAAGTTTATGGAATTAGTTAAAGAAGAAAGGCAATGGAAATATATTTAATATTGTATTTATAATACCAGTTCGAGAATAAGAAGGGTTACACACCCACCAGGGCAAAACCTGTTTTGGGACAGTTTTTTTTAATTCAATTGTCTTTTGTTGGCCAGTTGTCCAGCCACTATAACTATTATAAAAACCACAACTAACACCAAACTTGCTTTTATGTTTCCTAAATTCATTCCTTCAGGTTTTGTCAAGTAATCGCCCATTGTTGCACCAATAGGGTGTGTCAAAATAATAGCCAACCAATATAAAAGCTCTCGTGATATTTTTGTCAAATAGAAAAGCCCTACTACAATTGCAAGTAGCATTAATAATAGTAAAGTTCCTCCGTCAAAACCTAATGGTGTGTTGTGCGCAAGTAAGTCCCCCAAAGCAGTACCTAATGTACTCGAGGTTAAAATGGCTATCCAATATAAAAATTCGGTTCGTTTGTTTAATCCGTTTTCTATGCTAACTTTTTTTGAATGATATTTCCAAATACTGAATATAATTATTAATGCGACAATTAAAATAATTGTGCCGAAAGTGTATCCTTGATTTTCTGTAAAGCCTAATTGTAAATGAAAGAATGAGCGACTAATAAAATCTGAAATAGTTGTTCCTGCTGTACTTGCCAAAGTAATAACAGTCCAATACAAAAGTGGTTTCTGACTTTTTGAGTAAATAGAAATTGTCAAAGCAATTAGGAAAAATACAATTAATGCAATTGCCCCACCAGCATAACCTAAATTAAAAGTTTGAGAAATTAGATCTCCGGCTGTTTCTCCCACTGTATTTGCACTAATTATTAATGCCCAATAAAAGAGGTTTATTTTTGGTAAATGTTTCAATTTGTTATTTTGTTAAAGTTGAAATATGAATGTCAATTTACTTTCTGTGTCGGTTATGAAAAATTGCAGTAATGGTCAAATATGCGATGCCGTGCGGGGGGGGTGAGCGTGTCGGCTAAGGTATTGTATATTTTATGTTGGTGGCAGTAAGTATTTCATTTCGTATTATATAGTCTGTCTCAAATTTTCGTATCCCACAAAATTGTCAATAAACACAAAACTTTCGAAACATCAAAGCCATAATTCATAGCGATCTTAATACAAAGCACTGAAAGCACTCTAGTCGAAAAACGCTAAAGTCTTGATATGTCCTTCACCATAATCTCAGTCGAATCAAGTGATATATTTGTTACTGTATCGTTTGAATAAAGTCTCGTTTGTAATAAAATTTTAATACTCTTTGGGTTCTTAATTTGAACAATTTTGTATTTAAATTTATCAACAGATCGAATTGTTGCGTTGTTAACACTTACCACATAATTATAAGGTGGAAGTCCTGCCGCATAAATATTTATAGTATCTACTTTTCCTTTTATAAAATAGTCTCTCTTTCCATTTGATATAACAACCATCATTTTTCCAATTTTCATTATGTCAAGTGGGTTTAAAGAAAGAATAGAGCCATCAACGTCATACCATTTTGATTTAACCATTTTATCATTTAAATATTCTTCTTCATAGTGAGTTTTTCCATTTTCATAAAAAGCCGTCAGAATTCCATTACGTTTTCCATTCAAAAAGAACTCTTCGGTGCTTTTTTTTCCAGTGCTGTCATACCAGACTGTCATACCATTTTGCACTGAATCAGCGTTTGCTTCAATAGTGGCTTTTAAAATTCCATTTGGATAAAATTGTTTTAATAGAATCGGATTTTTTTCATTTTTTGAAATAGTTTTTTTGTTATTAATTTGTGTCTGCCCACAACTAAATTCTATAATGGCAATTATAACTAGTAATAAATATGTCTTCATAAAATTGATCTGAATTTTTTATAAAAATACTTAAAAGGATCGAAATCCTTTATTGTAAGGTTTTAATACACAATACTAAAAACACAGATGTTGAAACACGCAATTGTCGTATTACATAGTTTTATATGCAAAAATTTTAATTGTCGCTCACAAAACTGTCCAAAGTCACCTTAATTATAGCTGAGGACTTTTTTTTCTTCCTTACTTATTGCCACCAACAATTCGCTAAACGCATGTTTGATAATTACAAGCAATCGTAAATGCTCGTATTATTTATTATCATTCCTTAGTATGCTTTCCCAAATATAAGCTATTCCAATAAGCCAATTTCATAATACATATAAAAACAAAAATGCCCTTCTGCATCAAGCAGGAGGGCATTTAATTTTTTAATCAATCAAAAATTAATCTACATTATCATGTAAAAAAGAATTGTTTGGTTTGATCTCTACTTTTTTATCATCCCCTTCTGATAAAGTATAACGTGATACTTGTGATTCGGAAGAGTGAGGAGTAGAATCTAAATTTATATTTCTTCTTTTGTAAGCCGGTTCATTTTCTAATTCTGACAAGCCGTTTGGAGATTTTAACAATTTAAAGTTCAACTCTTTTAATCTTGCAACACGATCCTGAGCTTTTTTCAATTGCTCTTCGTTCTGAACTTTTGCAACAATATTATTTTCCTGGTTTTCAACTGAAGCTGCTGGCGTTGACCAGGTTTCATCATTTGAATCGGTGATCATAAATGGTTCTTCTAAAGGAACACTGGTATTTGTAATTTCAAATTCAAAAGAAACTTGTTCTTCTTCGTTCTCCGCAATAGGCTCGTCTGCTCTAATAAAAGAGAAAGGCTCAGACGTAACATTTTCTATTTCTTCATTCACAACAGGAGTATTCCATGCTGCTTCACTTGTCCAGTCAGTTGCAGGCGTTGTATCTTCCTGTTTAATGAAAGAGGTCATCTCTTCTACTTTAGGAGTAACCACAGCTGCAGGAACTATTGGAGCAACGAAAGTTGATTCTACTTTTTTAGGCTCATCACCTAAAATGTGCATAATACGTTCAGGTGCTTTTTCAAATTTATTTCCAACATCACCTTTAGCATCAAAACCAGTTGCAATAATAGTAACACTTACTTTATCTCCTAAGGACATATCTACACCATATCCTTTTATCACTTCAGCAGTCATTCCTGCTGCTTCCTGTATGTAATCGGTGATCTCACCTAACTCATCCATTGTAATCTCATCCTCACCACAAGTAATATTTACAAGTACATAACGAGCACCTCTGATATTACTATCGTTCAATAACGGTGAAGCCATAGCCTGCTCAACAGCACGCAATGCACGACATTCGCCTGATGCTTGCGCTGAACCCATGATGGCTACCCCACTGTTTCTCATTACCGTTTTCACATCATTGATATCGGTATTGATCTGTAATGTTGTTGTAATGATATCAGCGATACCTTTTGCGGCAGTAGATAAAATATCATCCGCATGACCAAATGCTTCCGTAACTTTTAAATTACCATATATCTCACGTAGTTTATCATTGCTGATAACAAGTAAAGTATCCACACTTTGTTTTAATGCTTCTAATCCTGCATCAGCTTGCGCTTTACGTTTTTTACCTTCAAATCCAAATGGAATAGTAACAATACCAACAGTTAAAATCCCCATTTCTTTAGCAACTTGTGCAATAACAGGAGCAGCACCTGTTCCGGTACCACCACCTAAACCTGCAGTAATAAATACCATTTCGGTATTATTTGCTAAAATTGCTTTTAACTCTTCGATACTTTCGATGGCAGCATTTTTTCCAACTTCAGGTAAAGAGCCAGCACCACGGCCTTTGGTTAAACTTGCACCCAGAACAACTTTAAAAGGTACCGGGCTCATGTCCAAAGATTGCTGATCAGTATTGCAAACAATAAAATCAACACCTTTAATGCCTTGTTTGTACATGTGATTGACAGCGTTACTTCCGCCACCACCAACTCCAATTACTTTTATAATTGCTGAGTTGTCCTGAGTTAAATCGAATTTCATCATTTTAATTTTATTTATAACGTTTGGTATTATTATATCTTGATCTTGTCTCTTCTTTCAATGCCTAAAATTGCCGCTTTTTTTTATGTAGATTTTACATGCACTTTATTAGTTACTAACCATGGACTGTTAATTTCTAGGCTCATTTTGTTTTATTGTTGCGCTGTATCCTCATCAAAAAAGGATTTCAATCTATCAAAAAATCCTGAAGATTTATCCTTTGAATGTCCTTTAATAGTAGACGAAGAAGCACTTGTCATGTTCTTACGGTTTTGTTTATCGAGCTTCTCTAATCCTTTCATAATTAAACCAACAGAAGTAGCAAACATAGGACTTGTAATATCTTCATTACTTTTTGCCAAATGCTCATTCGGGTATCCAATACGTGAATCCATTCCGGTAATATATTCCACCAATTGTGTAACATGTTTCAACTGCGCACCCCCACCGGTAATAACAATACCTGCAATTAATTTTTTCTCGTATCCGGAATTTTTAATTTCATAATATACGTGCTCCACAATTTCTTCCATCCTTGCCTGAATAATTGCCGACAAATTTCTCACTGAAATTTCTTTGTGCGGACGGCCTCTTAAACCGGGAATAGAAACAATTTCATTTTCCTGATTTTCGCTTGCCAATGCCGAACCAAATTTTATTTTTAATAATTCCGCCTGACTTTTTATAATGGTGCAGCCTTCTTTAATATCTTCTGTAATTACATTTCCACCGAAAGGAATAACAGCGGTATGACGAATAATTCCATCCTGAAAAATAGCAACATCGGTTGTTCCACCACCAATATCAACTAATACAACACCTGCTTCTTTTTCTTCATCACTCAATACTGCGTCAGCAGAGGCAAGCGGTTCTATGGTCAATTCAGAAACTTCTAATCCTGCTTTTTCCACACATTTATAAATATTACGTGCCGCAGCCATTTGCCCGGTGATGATGTGAAAATTAGCTTCTAAGCGAATACCCGACATACCGATCGGATTTTTAATTCCTTGTTCGCTGTCAATAATATATTCTTGTGGCAGCACATGAATGATCTGTTCACCCGGCTGCATTACCAGTCTGAACATATCTTCAATTAAGGAATCGATATCTTTTTGTGCTATCTCTTCATCCACACTCGAACGCGTTTTAATACCGCGATGTTGTACACTTTTTATGTGTTGGCCGGCAATACCTACATTCACTGTTTTTATATCAACACCCGATTTATTTTCCGCTTCAGCAACAGCTGTTTTGATCGCTTCCACTGTTTTGTCGATATTTTGAACCACACCACGTGCAACCCCGAACGATTCGGATTTACCCATTCCAAGTATTTCAATTTTCCCGAACTCGTTTCTACGACCAACAATTGCTACAATTTTTGTTGTTCCGATATCTAAGCCTACTACAATTTCTGATGGTTCCATTGTGATCTATTTATTAACGATTAACCCTTTTAAAACAAAAAAGGCATTTAGAATATTTAAATTGGTTTGATTACTGGTGTTGGTTTGATCACTGGTGCTGGTGTAATTACCGGTGATGGTTTTATTGTTGGTTTTATTTTAACAATTTCTTTTTTTGTACACACTATCTGACTCTTGAATTTTAAATTAATGGTTGAATATTTCTCCCACCAACCGGTAGTATTTAAGCCTTGTTGATAAAAGATCAACAGTTTTTTAAATTTTTCATCCATGGACGCTGTATCGCCAAAAATTATTTTTTGATTGCCTACCATTGGAACAATTTCCATATCGTTGTCGGTATTGATATAAATTTGTTGTACCTGAGCTTTCCAAAATTCATCTGCATCAATGTATATTGCCATTGCATACAATTCATCAAGCATTGTGTTTTTTCTCTTCTCTTTTTCTTTTGCTATTTCATCAACCGAGTACTTGTAATTTGTCGCATAGGCCTCTGGAATATTACCATTCGCCACCAATACTTTAGCGGTATATTTATCTGAAAGAGGCATTAGTTTCCCTTCATCATCCAAATAATAGCTATCCCCGGTAAGGTTAAAAACCCGAAGCACAGGCTTGCGTTGCTTCACTGCCACTTTTAATCTTCCATCAATAGTTATATAAACTTCCGCATGTGCAATATCAGAGTGACTATTAAGCGCTTGCTTTATAGCAGGAATATTTACTGTTGATTTTGGCTGATTAATAATTGAATCTCCTCTTTTTAAAATCAATTGTGCAATATCCATTTTATCTAAAAAATACAGATCATCATCCTGATTGACTTTTATATCAAGGCTTTTGCAAAGCAATGAATCCTGTTCTTTATTCACAAAACCCATACTCACAAGCAAGCCAATGACCAAAGCTGACCAAAGTGTAATGATTGCTATTTTTTTTACTTTTTTCAATTGAAAATGATTACACCGATTATTAAAAAGATTACACTGATATTGCTTATTGTTAAATGGCCTATTGGGTTTTCATTAATTCTTTCTTCAAAGGTTCCACAAACGTATCAATATCCCCTGCACCCAGCGTTAACAATACCTCCAAGTTACGTTCACCTATTTCCTTTACTAAATCAGCTTTCTGACAAATACTTTTATTTGTTGATCTCATTTTATCCAATAACATTTTTGAATTCACACCTTCAATCGGCAATTCACGTGCAGGATATATTTCCATCAATATACATTCATCAAGCAGATCAAGGCTTTTGGCAAACTCATCTGCAAAATCACGAGTGCGGCTAAACAAATGAGGTTGAAATATTCCGGTGATCTTTTTACCCGGATACATTTCTTTTGCTGAATTAATGCAGGCTTTCAACTCTTCGGGATGGTGCGCATAGTCATCAATAAAAACCAGTTTTTCTGTTTTTATCTGGTAATCAAAACGTCTTTTCACACCACGGAATGTTTTTAATCCTTCACGGATCTTTTGTTCCGGAATATTCATCAGACAAGCAACAGCTACTGCTGCTATCGAGTTCTCTACATTGTGTAAACCCGGCAAACCTAAGGTCATATTTTTGAATACTCCTGTTGGTGTTACCACTTCATATTGATAAGCGGCATTTTCAATCTTAATATTTTGAGCAAAATAATCGGCTGTAGTATCACTTACAGAATAAGTTATGGCTCGATCTCCGGAAGCAATATTATTTACAATACTTTTCTTCAGGATCAATTTTGATCTCACCTGGCTTGCAAACAAAGAGTACGATTCCTCCATGTATTTTTTATCCCCGTAAATATCCAGATGGTCAGCATCCACTGAAGTGATAACAGCAATTTCGGGATGAAGGGTAAGGAATGAACGGTCGTATTCATCAGCCTCTACAACTACGAGCCCGGAGTTTGGAGATTGAAGATTGGAGTTTTTTAGACTGTTGCTTAACAGTAAATTTGTATTGTAGTTTTGAGTGATACCACCTAAAAACGCGGAGGGATCTAGATCAGCGGTTTTAAAAACATGTGCAATTAATGAGGATGTAGTTGTTTTCCCATGCGTTCCAGCAACACCGATTGTATAGGAAGCTTCTGTGATCATCCCTAATACTTCAGAACGTTTTTTAAGGTTAAAATTATTTGCCTTAAAATAATTTAACTCTTTATGATCAGCAGGTATTGCCGGAGTATAAACTATCAGAATTTCGGATTTTGGATTTTGGATTTCGGATTTAATAAGGTTAATATCATCCTCAAAATGAATCTTAATGCCTTCCGCAATTAATTCATTGGTAAGCTTTGTTGGCGTTTTGTCATAACCACTCACACTCTTTCCCATTGCATTAAAATAGCGTGCAAGAGCGCTCATTCCGATACCACCGATCCCTAAAAAATATATGTATTGAATGTTTTTCAAAACCTGTTTTTATTTTTTTACTCTGCTATTTATTAAACTCAACACTTCGTTAGCGATCACATTTGCCGAATCCTGAAATGCCATTTTTGAAATATTTTCCGATAACTTATAACATTGTTCCACATCATTAATTAATGTTAATGTTTCGGTACAAAGTTTTTCACGAGCTTCAGAATCTTTAATTATAAGAGCGGCATTATGATTAACCAATGCCATTGCATTTTTTGTTTGATGATCTTCCGCAACATTGGGTGAAGGGATCAAAATACAAGGCTTTTTTACCAAACATAATTCCGATACTGAGCTTGCTCCTGCACGTGAAATCACCAGATCGGCAATAGAATAAGCGTAATCCATTTTTTGAATAAAATCAAAGGCCCTAATTCCTTTACCTTCATATTTACCAACAGCTTGCTTTGCTGTTTCGTAAAAGCCTTTTCCGGTTTGCCATACAAGTTGAATATTATTTTTTTCAAATGCTCCCAAACAATTAAGGATACTCTCGTTTATGGTACGTGCACCAAGACTTCCTCCAATCACTAAAATTGTTTTTTTATCTGCGCTTAAACCAAATGTCTCCAACCCTCTAACTCTCTTACCTTCTAAACTTAAAATATCCTGGCGAATAGGATTTCCGGTCAATAGAATTTTTTCTTTCGGAAAATATTTTTCCATCCCCGAATATGCAACACAAATTTTATCCACTTTTTTAGAAAGAATTTTGTTTGTGATTCCGGGATATGAATTTTGCTCTTGTATCAGGGTAACTATGCCTTTATTAGCTGCCACCTGCAACATAGGCCCGCTGGCGAATCCACCGGTACCAATTACAGCATTAGGCTTAAACGTTTTAAGGATTTTTTTTGCTTTCAATAAACTACTGATAAGTTTAAAGGGAAAAGTTAAATTCGACATGGTTAATTTACGCTGAAAACCACTGATCCAGAGGCCTTCAATTTTATACCCAGCGGCAGGAACTTTTTCCATTTCCATTTTACCTTCTGCACCAACAAATAAAAATTCGGCATCAGGGCGCAATGCTTTAATAGCATTGGCAATGGCAATGGCAGGAAAAATATGCCCTCCAGTTCCTCCCCCACTCACTATAATTTTAAGCGGCTGCAAGTTCGCCTCCTTCCCCAACCAATTCGTTGTTACGACTAACGCTTAATATCATACCAATGGCAATACTTGTAAACCATATTGATGTACCTCCCATACTTACTAATGGCAACGGCTGACCTGTTACCGGAAATAAATTTACCGCCACCGCCATGTTTATCATGGCCTGAAAAACTAAACTGAATGTTAATCCTATTGCGAGCAAACTGCCAAACGTTCGTTCGCTTTTATTGGCGATCTTCACTCCTCGAAATAATAAAATCAGATATAAAAAAACGATAACTACAGCTGCTACAAGCCCCCACTCTTCAATAACAATTGCAAAAATAAAATCAGATGATGCCTGCGGTAAAAAATTTCGCTGCATGCTATTACCTGGCCCTTTTCCCATTATACCACCTGTAGCGATAGCAATTTTGGCCTGTTCGGCCTGGAAGTTACTTTCGCTATCCCCTTTACTAAAATTTTCTATACGTGCCTTCCATGTCGCCCCACGTGGAATTGCATTTGGAAAATTAAAAACCATTACAATTATTACGAGTCCAACCACAATACCGGAACCTATCAATAGAAGCAGGTGTTTCGCATTCATCCTTCCTATGAACATTAACACAAAACATGTCATAAAAAGAATTGCAGCAGTAGAAAAGTTAGAAGGTAAGATCAACAGACAAATAATTCCAACTGGAGCAACAATCGGTAAAAATGCTTTTTTAAAATCTTTAATAACATTTTGTTTGATCGATAACATACGCGCTACGTAAGTTATCAATGCAAGTTTAGCAAAATCAGAAGTTTGAAAAGTTAAGGATGTGCCTGGTATTACCAGCCAACGAGTGGCATCACCTGCAGTTACTCCATTAAACAAAGTGTATAATAATAATGGAGCCGCAAGAAAAATAGCGAGCTGTGATATTCTTGAAAAATACGAATACTTCACTTTATGAATAAAGTATACCAGCAAAATTCCTGAGCCTACAATAAAAACATGTTTGATCAAATAGGATCCCGTATCGCCCCCTTTATAGCGGTATGCTAAAGCGATGATGGAACTATATACAACCAATATAGATAAAAGAGAAAGCAGTAACACCACAGTCCAGATCGCCTTATCACCTTTTATGTATTTGAATAGATTCATCTTAATTTTTATAATCCTCTCACTGCTTGTTTAAACTGAGTTCCACGATCTTCATAATCTTCGAACAAATCAAAACTTGCACAGGCAGGAGACAACAAAACTGTATCACCTTTTTTACCTAACCTGTATGCCTGAGCAACTGCTTCTTTCGCAGAGTTAGCTTCCATAATGATTTCAACCATTCCGCCAAAGGCTTTGATTATTTTTTTATTATCTGCACCCAAACAAATAATTGCCTTCACTTTTTCCTTTACCAGCTCATTTAGCATGGAATAATCGTTTCCCTTATCAACACCCCCAAGAATAAGGATAACAGGTTTATCCATACTCTCCAATGCATACCATGTGGAATTCACATTGGTTGCTTTTGAGTCGTTGATAAACTCAATACCGTGTACATTACCAACTAACTCCAGGCGATGGTCGATGTTATGAAAATCAGAAAGACTTTCGCGAATCGTTTCCTTTCTGATCTCAACCAGTTTAGTGGTGACACCAGCTGCCATGGAATTGTAGATGTTGTGTTTACCTTGTAGCGCAAGTTCTTGAATTGTCATAAATAAAGGGTTTGTGTTATTTGTGTTTATTACTATTTGATTGTTTTCGTTTAAGTATGCACCTATTTCAACTTCCTGTTTAATCGAAAAAGGATATTGTTTCGCACTGATCGTTTTTTTTGTTAATTCTTTTGCTATTATTTCATCATCAATGCAAAAAATGAATGAATCGTTCTCTGTTTGATTTTGTATGATCCTGAATTTTGAATCAACATAATTTTGCATTTCATAATTATATCTGTCTAAGTGGTCGGGTGTAATGTTTAACAATATTGCTATATCAGCTTTAAAATCAACCATTCCATCCAACTGAAAACTACTTAACTCTAATACATAAAAATCAAGGTCCGGCTTATCCGGCCGTCCCGCATTTTCTGCCACCAGCATTGCGAAACTCTTTCCGACATTTCCTCCAAGCCCAACATTCAATCCGGCTTTTTTTAGAATGTGGTAGATAAGAAGCGTTGTTGTTGTTTTCCCATTGCTGCCTGTTATGCATATTTTTTTAGCGTTGGTATAACGTCCGGCAAATTCGATCTCCGAAATCACAGGAATACCTTTTATATGCAGTGTTTTAACTAAGTCAGCTTTATCAGGGATACCGGGACTTTTAACCACTTCATCCGCATTAAAGATCAATGCTTCCGTGTGCTTCTCTTCCTCCCACTTAATTTCATATTTTGAAAGAACGTTTTTGTATTTATCTTTTATTTTTCCTTTATCTGAAAGGAAAACATCAAAACCTTTTTTTTTCGCAAGCACTGCTGTGCCCACTCCACTCTCACCACCGCCAAGTATTACCAAGCGTTTCATTTTATCTTAGTTTCAAGGTTACAATGGTTAATACCGCCAGCATAATTCCAATGATCCAAAAACGAGAAACGATCTTAGCCTCATGCATTCCTAATTTCTGATAATGATGATGTAGTGGTGCCATTTTCAAAAAGCGATGCTCCTTGGCATATTCAATTCCATATTTTTGTTTCCTTCGTTTGAAAATGAATACCTGCATCATCACCGATAAATTTTCTACAAGAAAAACCCCGCAAAGAATAGGAATAAGAAGTTCTTTACGAATTGCGATGGCGAAAACAGCAATAATACCGCCCAATGCAAGACTACCCGTATCACCCATAAACACCTGTGCAGGAAAGGAGTTGTACCATAAAAAGCCTACACAACTCCCCACAAATGCGGCTATAAAAATTACCAGCTCACCTGAATTTGGTATGTACATAATGTTTAGGTAATCCGCAAAGATCCTGTTACCGGAAACGTATGCCAATATGCCCAATGTAACCCCTATGATCGCGGATGTTCCGGTAGCCAGGCCATCAATTCCGTCCGTTATATTCGCCCCATTTGATACCGCAGTAACAATGATGATGACGATCGGAATAAATATTAACCAGGACCATTTTTGATACCCATCACCTAAAAATGAAAGCAGCTCGGAATAATCAAATTCATTATTTTTCACAAATGGTATTGTCGTTTTCATTGATTTAGTTTCCTCAGAAGAATATTCAGGCATCAAAGCAAACTGTGAAGCTTCATTAACGATCTCAATTGGATTAGCACCTTTCGCAACATTTTGAACACGATCACGAACCACAACACCATTATGAAAATACAGCGTTACCCCAACGATCAAACCAATTCCAACCTGGCCTAACACTTTAAATTTACCTGCCAATCCTTTTTTATCCTTTTTGAATACCTTGATGTAATCATCCAAAAAACCAATCGCACCAAGCCATACAGTTGACAATAACAATAAAAGAATATATACATTATGTAATTTCGCAAACAGCAATGTTGGAACAACAATGGCTGAAAGAATTATTAAACCACCCATAGTAGGTGTTCCTTTCTTTTGCAACTGGCCATCTAATCCAAGGTCACGAACAGTTTCACCAACTTGTTTCTTCTCTAACAAATCAATGATACGTTTTCCGAATACCAAGGAGATCAATAATGAAAAAATGAGCGCCATTGCCGCACGAAAAGAGATGTATTGAAACACCCCTGCACCTGGGAAATTAAACTGCTTATCTAAAAATTCAAATAAATAGTAGAACATTATTTAATGGGTTATAATTATTATTTTTTTTATATATCAAATATGTTCGCAAACCCGATTTCATCAGATTTGCAGCGTATTATTTTTCAAATAATTTAAAATTCTCCTTTAAAACCAGCATATCATCAAATGGATGCTTTACTCCTTTTACCTCTTGGTATTTCTCGTGTCCTTTACCTGCCACAAGTATTATATCTCCCGGCTTTGCAATTGAGCAGGCTGCTTTAATTGCTTCAGTTCTATCAATAATTGAAATCGTTTTTTTACGGTTAACAGCATCTACCCCTTTTTCCATTTCCTTAATAATTGCATCCGGCTCTTCACTGCGGGGATTATCAGAAGTAAGGATAACTTTGTTACTCAGATCACAGGCGATCTTAGCCATAATAGGTCGTTTCGCGGAATCGCGGTCTCCACCGCAACCAACAACAGTAATAACCTGCTCATTCCCTGTACGTATATCCTTAATGGTTTTTAACACATTCATCAATGCATCAGGAGTATGCGCATAATCAACAATCCCTATTATTCCATTATCAGAACGTATGTATTGAAAACGGCCTTCTACGGAGCTTAAAGTGCTTAATGTGGTAAGTACATTTGTTTTATCTTCCTTTAACAAAACCGCTGTAGCGTATACAGCTAAAAGATTATAGGCATTAAAATTTCCGATGAGTTTACTCCAAACTTCATTGTTATCAATATTCAAAAGCAATCCGCTAAATTGATTTTCCACTACTTTGCATCTAAAATCAGCCATTGCGTGAAGTGAATACGTTTTTTTTGTTGCTTTTGTATTTTGAAGCATCAATTCACCATTCGCATCGTCTTTATTTGTTAAGGCAAATGCATCAGGACCCAACATATCAAAGAATCGTTTTTTTGCTTTTATATATTCCTGAAATGTTTTGTGATAATCCAAATGATCATGCGTGATATTTGTAAAAACCCCGCCCGAAAAATGAATTCCGGAAATACGATTTTGCATTACCGCGTGCGAACTCACTTCCATAAAACAATGAGTACAACCTTTATCCAACATCTGGCGAAGCAAAGCATTCAATTGAATTGCGTCCGGTGTTGTATGTGTTGCCGGAATAATTTCATTGTTGATCTGGTTTTTTACTGTTGATAACAAACCAACATTGTATCCCATTTTTTTAAATAAACTGAACAATAATGTAACCGTTGTTGTTTTTCCATTTGTTCCGGTAACACCCACCAATACTAAATTCTCGGAAGGGTTATCATAAAAATTACCGGCTACAATTCCCAATGCAACAGAAGCATCGTTTACTTTTATATAGGTGATCTTATCATTTAAAGTATTTGGTAACTCTTCACACAAAACAGCAACAGCGCCTTTAGCAATAGTATCATCAATGTATTTATGTCCATCACTCAATGTCCCTTTAACAGCAACGAATAAACTATCCATTTCAATTTTTCGAGAATCAAAACTTATAGCTGCAATGGCCACATTGGTTGAACCAACGATCTCAACTAAACCTACTTTATATAATATGTCTTTTAATAACTTCATTTGAAAATGATTACACCGATCATAAAATGATTACACCGATATTACTTGTTGTTCTTTTTTACTTATTGCCTATTGCTTATTTCCTATTGATTTTATTATAACAGTGTTAATTCTATTTCTGCTCCCTTTGTGAATATTGTTCCTGCAATTATTGATTGTTTAGTAACTGCGCCCCTCCCATTCAATTTCACTCTCATGTAATTATTATTTTCTAATAAGAATAATACATCTCTGGCTGTCATCCCTGCCAAATTGGGGACAATACCACTTTTCAATTCTTCTTCAATTTTATTTGAAACCATTTTAACAGAGGTTGAATCGATCGTGGAACTAAAAACCCATTCAGCATTTTTATTATTTGTATTATTTTTGATCTTTAATGCCGTCAATACATTTTGAATTTCGGATTGAGATCCATTTTTTACAGTTGGTGCTTTAAGGGCATATTTTGGTTGTACAGCATTAATTTCTTTATGAATCTCTAAGCTTGTAGAATACACCTTATCCGCAACATCTTTAAATACCGGACCCGCTACAGCGCCACCATAATAGGAATCTCCTGTTGGAGAACTTATTACAACAATGCATGAATATTTGGGGTTATCTGCTGGGAAATAACCAACAAATGAAGCCAGGTAACTAACACCACCGTTTTTATAATTTCCACCTTTTGCAATTTGAGCAGTACCCGTTTTACCAGCCACCGTATAATCAGCGGCTTTCAAACTCCGTGCAGTACCGTTGGTAACAACACCCTCCATCATCTTTTTCGCTTTATCAATTGTGGGCTGCGAACAGATGGAAGAATTTATTACTTCGGGCTCAAAAGTTTTAACGACTATACCACGTTTGCGAATTTCTTTCACAAACATTGGTCGCATCATTTTACCATTGTTTGCTACTGCATTATAAAATGTTAATGTTTGCATTGGAGTGATGGTTAACTCATAACCAATGCTCATCCAGGGCAAAGTAGTTCCTGACCAATCTTTATCTTTTGTGTTTTTAATACGAGGTACAGCTTCACCTGGAAGGCTTATTTTCAATGGCGAATTGAAATTCATCTGACATAAACGATCAACAAATTTTTGTGGATCTTTTGAATAATAACGAGTGATAATTTTTGAAACTCCCACATTTGAACTTTGTTCAAATACCTCCTGAACAGTGATCTCACTTTTTTCAGGACGATGCGAATCTTTCATTGTACTGTTATAAAATTTATGAGTACCATCTTCAATATCAATAACATCATCCAAATCAATATAACCATCTTCCATTGCCGTCATCAGAGAGGCTAACTTAAAAGTTGAACCAGGCTCAGTTGCATAACCAACAGCGTAATTCAGGTTTTCCAAATACGTTGATGAATCTTTTCGGGTAAGATTTGCAATCGCTTTTATTGCACCTGTCTTCACTTCCATCAAAATCAAACATCCGTGTGCAGCACCGTGCTTTTTCAAACAATTCATTAATGAATTATGCGCCACATCCTGTATGTTAATATCGATCGTAGAAATAACATCTGCACCATCTTCAAGCACTACTTCATTTTCATCATCAATAGATTTCAAGCCTCCTCCGGCAATTTTTTGCATTAAGCGCTGACCACTTTCCCCTTGTAAATAATTATTATAGGCTACTTCCATCCCATACGACTTACCGGTTCCGGCATCATTATACTTTCCTATAGTACGTGCTGCTAAACTTTGAAATGGACGCTCCCGCTTGTTGGTTTGTAAATAGGTAAAACCACCTTTGTTACGCCCCTTACGAATAAGAGGGAATTTTTTTATCTTTTGCAACTCCGTATATGATACTCCACGCTGAAGCGTCACCCACCTGTCACCGACTTTACGCGCTTTTACTAATATTTTTTTATATTCCTTTTGAGATCTGTCCTGAAACATTTTAGAAAAGGAATATGCTAAGGAATCAACATTATCATAAAATATATCATTGGTGATAGCATCGGTATTTACATCCATTCCCACTTCAAAATAAGGCAATGAGGTAGCTAACAGAATTCCGTTATTATCATAAATATTACCACGGATCGCTTCAACATCAATTAATTTGGTTGTGAAATTCTTTGATTTAGACCGCCATTCCTCACCCTCAGAGAACTGGATAACACAAACTTTATAAATAATGGCAAAACCAAAAAGGCATATAAAAAAGTATATCAGGTATACGCGCCATAATATGTCCTTTTTATCGTCCAATGTTCTTATTTATTTTCTGCGTTTGTGATCACTGTATGAACTACTATCTTTTTTGGAGGTACTACACTCTCTACAATTCCGGTTTGTTTAACTGCCAATGCCTTTGCCACTTCCGTCTGTTTGCTTTTTATTACTAATGAATCTTTTTCAACGATATAGAGTGTTCTTAATTCTTTAATTTCATTTGTAAGATTATTAACCTTCCGAACCTGATCATCGGCATAATAACCGTTAGCGATGTAGCAAACCGCCAGAAATGCTAAGAAAAACACAAAGGGGAAATTATTTATTGTTGTTTCCTTCGAAAGAAAACTCCCACTTACAACACTTGCCACAGAACGCACGATCTTATTTTCTTTCTTAGGCACCCTAGGTGCTTTAGGACTTTCCGATTTTAATTGTTCTTTGAATTTGTTTCCCATTTTTTCAAGTAGGCAATGTTTCAGCAGGCAATTCATCAATTGTTAAATTGCTTATTGCTGAATTGTCAAATTATATTTTCTCCGCTATCCTTAATTTTGCACTGCGCGCTCTGCTGTTTTCTGAGATCTCTGCATCACTTGGAATTATTGGCTTACGCGTTATCGCTTTAAAAGGCGCAAGTTGATTTCCAAAAAAATCTTTCTCCACTTCACCTTCAAATTTTCCGCTGCGTATAATATTTTTTACTAATCTGTCTTCTAATGATTGGTAGGAAATAACAACTAATCGACCTCCGGGTTTTAACACCTCCAAACTTTGCGTCAACAAATCTTTCAGGACATCCAACTCTTTATTTACTTCAATTCGTAATGCCTGAAATACTTGTGCGTAATATTGATTTTCACGACCACGTTTCACACATTTTTCAATTGCAGTTTTCAGATCATTTACAGTTTCAATCTGTTTTTCTTTTCTCCAATTAAAGATCACATACGCTAATCTTCCTGCATTATCAACCTCTCCGTACAATTTGAAAATCCGCTTTAAATCCTCTTCACCATATGTATTCAAAATTTCCGCTGCCGTTAACTTCGAATTTTGATCCATCCGCATATCCAGTTTAGCATCAAAACGAGTAGAAAACCCCCTGTCGGCCTCATCAAACTGGTGAGATGAAACACCTAAGTCGGCCAACAAACCATCAATTGGCAAAGCGTTATACATTTTCAAAAAATTTTTCAGGTATCTGAAATTTTGTTTGATGAGTATAAATCGTTCATCATCAATTTTATTTTTTACAGCATCTTCATCCTGATCGAAAGCATACAGCTTACCTGTTGTAAGGCGCTTAAATATCTCTCTTGAATGACCGCCACCGCCAAAGGTTACATCAACATAAATCCCTTCAGGATTAATGTTTAAACCATCAATACACTCTTTTAAAAGAACTGGGTTATGATACTCCATTATTCGGTTGGTGTAGAATTCATACCACCCATAACATCCTCAGCCAATTTTTCAAAATTGACAGTACCCTCATTAATAAATTTCTCGTATGATTTTGTATCCCAAATCTCAACCCTATCTCCTGCAGCTGCCATCATCACATTTTTGCTGATCCCTGCAAACGTCATCATATCTTTTGAAATCAATAACCGCCCGGAAGCATCTAACTCAACAGGAACAACTCCGTAGTTGAACATTCTGATAAACTCCACATTCTTTTTTACAAACTTGTTCAGCTTGTTCACATCCTTCACCATTTCGTTCCACGTAGCCATTGGATACAACTCCAACGATTTGCTAAAAATGCTTCGCTTCATCACAAAACCAGCTTTAAGCTCTTTCGTAAGCTGCTTTTTAAATGCAACAGGGAGCATTACACGCCCTTTTGCATCTGCATTGCATTCATATACTCCAAATAGGCTGTTCATAGTGGTTTATTCCTTTCAGCGGTAAAAGTAAAAACAATTTTCCCACTTTTTACCACAATTTACCACTTTGTTGAAAACTTTCTAGTTTTCGACATCAAAACAGACAAAATATTGAGTTAAAAATCATGAATAAAATAATTTCAAAATGCTGCAAAATGACCTTTAATAAAAGGGAGCATGAAATAAAAAAAGGGGGAGAATATATTTTTTGGAGTCAAAAAGAAAAAAAGACGAATGCTAATAACCTTTGTAAAATTGGTTTCAAATTAAATTAAGCTCAAAGGATGGTATTTTCCTTTTTTATTGGAACATTTTTCAGACCGGATCATCCTTCCTCAAAACAAAATGAAAGCCTATCTTTGGGCGTGCTAAAAAAACTAACCTGTCGTATTTTACCAACTGAACTCAATGTAAATATTGAAGCGTTAAATGAGCGCTTTGAGCGGGTCTGTGTTTTTAATTCAAATCTTCAAACGAATAAAAACAAGTATTTAAAAGCCAGCAAGATCATTGCGCTGGGCTCCATACAAGAACTCATCATCAGTAAAGAAGAAAACACGTTAGAACAATTTCAAGAATTTTATGATCAAAGAAAAGGCTGGCTCTTTGGATATTTAACTTACGATCTAAAAAATGAGATCGAACAATTATATTCTAAAAATGCGGATGGATTAGCATTTCCATTGCTTCATTTTTTTGCACCAAAAGTTGTGATACAATTTGAAGCGACTATTGCTTCGGTTACCTTTGATGATGATTTTATTTCTGAAGCAGAAGCCATTGAAATTTATAATTTGGCAGTTAATCCCCCTGCGTCTTCTTCAATAACAGAACAGGCTCTCTTAAAGGAGGAATTAAAAAAAAACAATATTCAATCAAAAATTACAAAACAAGAATACATCGATTCTGTAACCCAATTAAAACAACATATCCGCAAAGGGGATATTTACGAAATAAATTTCTGTCAGGAATTTTTCGCTGAAAATGCTTCGATCAATACCGTTGATACTTACGAAAAATTAAATGCAATTTCACAAGCACCTTTTACTGCATATTGTAAATTCGGGAAACAGTATTTGATGTGCGCCAGTCCGGAACGGTTTTTACAAAAACGTTCAAACACTTTGATGGCTCAGCCAATTAAAGGAACTACAAAACGTTCGTCAATTAAAACTGAAGACGAAAAGCTTAAACAAGAATTACAAAACAGTGAAAAGGAACGCAGCGAAAACGTAATGATCGTAGATCTGGTTCGAAACGATTTGGCCCGGATCGCAAAGCCGGGAACTGTTAATGTAGATGAATTATTTGGCATTTACAGTTTCAAACAAGTACATCACATGATCTCTACAATTACCTGTGAAATAAAAAAAGATGTTTCGTTTACCGATATCATTAAAAACACTTTCCCGATGGGTTCCATGACAGGTGCTCCAAAGGTTAGTGCAATGAAACTAATCGAACATTTTGAAAGCTCTAAAAGAGGGCTGTATTCAGGTGCTCTTGGATACATTGATCCTGAAGGAGATTTTGATTTCAATGTTGTTATTCGCAGTATCCTATACAATGAAGAAAATAAGTATTTATCTTTTATGGTGGGTAGCGCCATTACCGATAAATCAGATGCGGAGAAAGAGTATGAGGAGTGTTTATTGAAGGCGAAAGCGATGTTTGAGGTGTTGGGGTAATTGTAATTTTATTATTTATTTGCTTTGTAATTTTTTTCAATGACCTTTACATTATCTAAAAAATAATTCCTCTTGATCACAGCTTTATTAAATCACATAAAAAAAGAAAAACTTTTTAGTACAACTGAAAAAGTATTACTTACAGTAAGTGGTGGGATTGATTCTGTATTGATGTGCGAATTATTTCACAAAGTGGGATTAAATTTTGGAATCGCTCATTGTAATTTTCAATTACGCAATGAAGAAAGTGATGAAGACGAAACCTTTGTAAATACACTTGCCCAAAAATACAATGTGCCTTTTCATTTTATCAAATTTAATACTGCGGCTTACGCTAAAAAAAATAAAGTATCCATCCAGATAGCAGCAAGAGACTTACGTTATCAATGGTTTGAAGAAATAAGAAAAGAATACGATTATAATTATGTAGCAACTGCGCATCACCAGGACGATTCCATTGAAACATTTTTTATTAATCTACTGAGAGGAACGGGCATTTCCGGCTTACATGGCATTTTACCAAAACATGGTAATATAATTCGGCCGATGCTGTTCAGTACAAAAAAAGAGATCGAATCGTATGTAAAAAAAAATAAACTAAAATACCGCGAGGATAGTAGCAATGCATCCGACAAATATGTCAGAAACAAAATCCGACATCACGTAACTCCTGTTTTAAAAGAATTAAATCCCGGTTTTGAAAACACTTTCAATAAAACGATCAATCATTTACGTGAAGTTGAGTTGATTTATAAAAAGGATATTGAAACCAAGCGTTCAAAAATTGTAAAACAAGAAAAAAACAACATTTTCATTCCAATTAAACAACTAAAAAAATTACAACCCATTACTACCTATTTATACGAATTTTTAAAACCCTATAATTATAATGCAAGCACTGTTGAAGAAATTATCTCTACGTTAGATGGAGAATCGGGCAAACAATTTTTTTCAAATACGCACCGTTTGATCAAAGACAGGGAATTTTTGATAATAGAACCAAGGGAAGAGAGTCAAGAACTAAGAAGCAAGAAGCAAGAACCAAGAAGCAAGAAACAGGATCCGGGAGTTGGTACGAAGGATTTTGAGATCAAAATTTTAAAAAATCAAAAAGAAATTGACCTGGAGAATCTTAAACTGAGTTTCAGATCAGAGGTCAACAGCCCTGATACCGAAATTCAAAAATCGACTTCCATTGCATACCTGGATCTTGAAAAACTTGAATTTCCGCTGGAAATTCGAAAATGGCAAAAAGGTGACGTATTTCACCCTTTTGGCATGAAAGGCAAAAAAAAGCTAAGTGATTTTTTTATTGATAAAAAATTATCGCTAAATCAAAAAGAAAACGCTTGGTTGCTTACTTCTAAAGGCAAAATTGCCTGGGTAATAGGTCAACGTATTGATAACCGCTTCAAAATCACTGACAAAACCCGAAAAATTTATATTGTAAAATTGCTTTAGGTAGCTTACCTTTGAAATCCTTATGCAAGACGACATTCTTTTTGAAGAAAAACAATACATTGGCTATAATAAATGGTCGATACTGTGGCGCACTGTTTTGGCACTGGGCTGCTTTTTGCTTTATTATTGGAGCGAAAACCCAAAAGCTATGGAGGTTTCAGGAATTAACATCCCCTCATCACCTGTTGGAACTGACTCCGGACAATTATTCTTTTTAATGGGATTGATCATTATGCTGCTTTCATTAATATTGATTTTTGTATTACACATACATACCACAGTAGTTAATAACAGCCTTATTCTGGAAGGACTTTGGACCTCACGCAACGTAAAAATTGATCTGAGCACCATTGTAGATGTGCACAAAGTAAAATACAGTGTTTACCTGTTAAACCCGCCAATTTATAATTTACACTTTAAAGATGTGATTCGTTTTTTTACCAAAGGGAATGATGCAGTGGAACTTACAGACAAAAACGGTCAAAAATACCTTATAGGCAGCCAAAAATCAGATGTGTTGGCCACCTTGTTAAAGCAATTGACTGTTGAAAACAAAATATAAAAGTTTTCACTAAATTTGTAACGCTAAGCTATTTTTGTTCGTAATAAGCACCATTTCCTCTATTTAGATTAAAACTTAAACTTTGCCCATATGATAAACGCTACTAATACAAACAGCCCTCTTTCAGTTGAAAAGGAGAGCATCGCAGGCTTAAAATTCCCTGACAATGATGTTTTATCAACAGCAGATGAAATTAAGATCAGGTACGCAAGCTTGGAAAGAGCTTTAAAACTTGGCAATTTGGAACACAACAAAATAAAAATAGTGTTTGAGGATACGGATGGTGTAAAACAAGTAGAAACTACTGTTTGGGGCGTTACCGACAAAAGAGTGATACTAAAACAAGGAGTCCTTATTCCAATTCACCGAATACATGAAATTAAATAAGATCCTTTAAATACCACCTATTTTAAAAATAGCTCCCCGATCAATATCAGGGAGCTATTTTTTTTACCGAAAAATCAAATAAAAGTTAATTATTGTTATAATTTAAAAATGGCGCTCCAATCGCGGGGCTATTTTTTTACCTTTACACATATTCATTAATAGCTGCAATCAAAATTTACATAAGCAAATAATATTTATGAAACATATTTTCAGATTAAGCATACTGCTACTGTTAAGTACCTTTATTTCAAACGATGTAAATGCACAAATTTTTGATCCTGTTAAATGGGATTTCAACAGTAAAAAGATAGGTGACTGCGAATATGAATTGACCTTCGAAGCTCAAATTGAGGATACCTGGCATTTATACGGTCAAAAATCGTATGGCGATGAGGGGCCGATCCCTACATCCTTTAATTTCACAAAGAGTCCAAATTATGAGCTTATCGGGAAAGTTAAAGAAAGTAAATTAATTAAAAAATTTGAACCTGTCTGGAATTTTGAACTCCAGTTTTTTGAACATAAAGCTGTTTTTACGCAAAAAATAAAGCTCAATTCTGATAAACCTTTTGAAATAAAAGGGAATCTCGAATTTATGGTTTGTAATGAAAGCCAGTGTTTACCACCTTCAACAAAGGAATATAGTTTTAAAGTACAAGGTTCTGCAGCGTGCTTAAAAAGCGGAGTAAAATCAGATCCTGTTAATACCAGTATTGCTAATACTATTATTGATCCTGTCAAATGGGATTTCAGCAGTAAAAAGATCAAGGATTGCGAATATGAACTGAGCTTTAAAGCTAAGATCGAAGGAAATTATCACATGTACGGGCAAAAGTCGTATGGCGATTTACCTTTATCTACTTCGTTTCAATTCACACCAAATTCTAACTACGAGCTTGTTGGCAAACCGACAGAAAGTAAACTGATCAAAAAATTTGAACCTCTATTTGATTCAGAGCTTGAATTTTTTGAACATGAAGCCAGCTTTGTGCAAATAATAAAACTTAAATCTGATAAACCATTTGAAATAAAAGGGAATGTCGAATTCGTGCTTTGTAATGATGTGCAATGTTTGTCGCCTAAAACAGAGGAATATAGTTTTACAGTTCAAGGCTCTCCGGAGTGTTTATTAAATGGGATCGAGGAATCAGAATCAAAAAACGGCAGGAGCTGGTGGTCCATTTTCCTGATCGGATTTTTGGGCGGATTAGCTGCGTTGCTCACTCCTTGCGTATTTCCGATGATACCGATGACCGTAAGTTTTTTCACCAAAAGCAGCAAAACACGGGCAAAAGGAATTTCAAATGCATTAATTTATGGTTCATCTATAATTGTTATCTATATTTTACTTGGATTAGGAGTAACGATGGCTTTTGGCCCGGCTGCTTTAAATGCACTTTCCACTAATGTGTGGTTCAACCTTGGCTTTTTTGCTTTGTTAGTGATCTTTGCAATTTCCTTTTTAGGAGCCTTTGAAATTACGCTGCCATCACGGTTTATAAATAAAATGGATTCGCAAAGCGACCGTGGTGGTTTAATAGGTATTTTCTTTATGGCCTTTACACTATCATTGGTTTCTTTTTCCTGTACGGGGCCTATCATCGGAACACTATTAGTAGATGCAGCCGTAAATGGTGGACTTGCCGGCCCTTTTTGGGGAATGTTTGGTTTTTCAGCGGCATTAGCCTTGCCATTCGGTTTATTTGCAGCATTTCCGGGCTGGTTAAATACGTTGCCGAAATCAGGTGGTTGGTTAAATTCTGTTAAAGTAGTATTAGGTTTTTTAGAATTAGCTTTAGCGTTTAAGTTTGCTTCTAACGCTGATTTAGTGGTGCAGGCTGGTATTCTTACACGCGAAATATTTATTGCAATATGGATCACCATCTTTGGTTTAATGGGCATTTATTTAATGGGCTGGTTAAAATTAGCACATGATAGTGTGATGCATCATTTATCTGTTCCACGTTTATTTCTTGCCATTCTAACTTTTTCGTTTACTATCTACTTAATTCCCGGTTTATGGGGTGCGCCATTAAAACTGATCAGCGGTTTTCCTCCTCCGGATTTTTATAGTGAATCGCCACAAGGATTCGGAAATTCCAAAAACACAATGGTGATAAATTCTTCACAAAATGGCAATGAAACGGGCCATCCAAAAGAACATTGCCCTAACGATCTACCTTGTTTCCATGATTATGATCAGGCATTGGCTTATGCTAAAAAAGTGGGCAAACCTTTAATGATCGACTTTACAGGATGGGCCTGTGTAAACTGTCGTAAAATGGAATCGCAAGTTTGGACCGACCCTGAAGTTGATAAACGCATCCGTAACGAAGTAGTTTTGGTATCGCTTTATGTGGATGATAAAACAGAATTGCCGGCAAATGAGCAAACTGTTAAAAAGCTTGGCAGTAGGGGTTTTCAAATCAAGAGCATCGGCAACAAATGGAGTTATATGCAAGCAAACTTATATAAAACCAATGCACAACCGCAATATATTTTGGTTGACAATAACGAGCAACAACTTACCAAAAAAACTGCTGGTTATGATTCCGATATTAAAAAATATGTGAACTGGTTAGATGAAGGGTTGAATGAATTTAAAAAGCGTGCTGGAGTGATTAAATAAGATATTATGGTACGAACTGTTGTTTCGGAATTTGTTTTTTCGGGGAGATATTAGGAGCCTTTTAAAATTTTATATAAAAGAATAACATTTATTGCTTGTTAAAGCTAACGCAGCTTTCTCGACTTCGCTCGAAATGACCATTCGTAAAGTTATTTCGAGGGGAAGGAATCCATAACGCAGCCGTAAAGTAAAAAACCTACATTTCCAATTCTTTCATAGGATCCCAATACACTTTTTCAAAGTTTTTTATTTTATCTTTTACTACTTTGATCCCTTCTTTCTCCAACAATTCCTGCATTAAAAAAGGTGTTGAAAAATGGTGTTTACCGGTAAGTTCCCCATTTCGATTTACCACACGATGCGCGGGAACAGATTTTTTTTGAGAATGAGCCGCATTCATTGCCCAGCCCACCATACGAGATGAACGTGCTGAGCCGAGATACTTTCCTATAGCACCATAGCTTGTTACATGACCTTTGGGAATAAGCCTCACCACCTCAAATACGTTCTGAAAAAAATCTTCGTGTTTTTGCATCCTCTAAAACTAAATCCTAAATTTCAAATAACAGATCTTAAAACCTTTATCCGAAAATTTTTTTTCATAATATGTTTTAATAGAGGTTAGGGATTCATCCCTTTTTGCAGTATTTGAATACAGATCATTTGTGGCATCTAATTCTTCCAGTTTATTTTCAGCTATAACTTCTCTTGTAAAATCATAAAAAGGCTCACTATCTGTTTTCAGGTTTACGATACCATTATTTTCCAATATTTTTTTATACCGGTTAATAAATATCATATTGGTCAACCGATTGCGAATACGGGATTTCTGGGGCTGAGGATCCGGGAAGGTGATCCAAATTTCTTTTACTTCATTATTGGAAAAGCAGGTATCAATAAAATCGATACGGGTGCGGATAAATGCCACATTATTCATTTTATTATCGGTAGCGGTTCTTGCCCCGGTCCAAATACGGTTTCCTTTTATGTCAACGCCAATAAAATTTATATCCGGATATCGTTGTGCTAAACCCACTGTATATTCACCTTTTCCGCAACCTAACTCTAAAACAATAGGGTTATTATTTTTAAAATAATTTTTATTCCAGTTCCCTTTTAAGGGTAAACCTTCAGCCCTGGATTCTTCAAAGGATAAGAAGAAACAGTTATCAAATGAATTTACTTCTGCAAATTTTTTAGCTTTTCGTTTTGCCACTTTAGAAATGTTGAATGTTATATTGTAAATGTTGAATATTATATTGTAAAATGCTATATTTTAAATGTTCGAGTGTTATATTAAATTGTACATACTTCTATTTAACATTTATCATTTAACATTTTTTTAACCTTTCTTTAACATAAAAGAAAACACGGTGCCTACACCTTCGGTGCTCATTACTTCTATCGTTTGATTATGAGCTTCAATAATATGTTTAACAATGGCGAGCCCCAAGCCGGTACCACCTTGCTCCCGCGACCGGCCTTTATCTACCCGATAAAAGCGTTCGAACAAACGAGATAAATGCTTTTTCTCAATTCCAATACCATTATCCGCAATTTCAATTAAAACGGTATCGCCAGCATCATAAAAACGGATTTTGGTTTCACCATATTCTTTACCATATTTAACTGAATTCACAATTAAATTTACAATTACCTGGCGGATACGAAATCGGTCACCGACCACAAAAAGAGGTTTACTCTCTTCAGGCATAGTGAGCATAATTCCTTTTTCTGTGGCTTTCATCTCCTGCGCATCCATCACATCTTTCATCAATGCAGCTAAATCGAACCGTTCTATTTCTAATTGCAATTCACCGGTTTCGAGCTGCGAAATAGCTTCCAGATCCTCAATAATAGTGATCATACGATCCACACTTTTCTCGGCACGTACTAAATAATTCCTGTTGATTGAAGGATCCTCCAATCCCCCATCTAATAAGGTAAGCACATATCCCTGAATATTAAATATTGGTGTTTTTAATTCATGAGAAACATTTCCTAAAAATTCTTTCCGGTACACCTCTAATTTTTTCAGCCGTTCAATTTCTTCTTTCCGATCCTCTGCCCAAGCCACTATTTCAAGATTAAGATTATCGATCTCATTACCGCTGTAGTGAATAGTTGTGGCAGGTTTATCACCTTGTTCACGATATTTTTTTACGGTAACCAACAAGTCATTTATTTTTCTGATCAAAAAAATGTCGATAAAAAACAACATCAACAATGAAGTGGCAAAAGAAATAACAAAACCTCCAATAACCACCTCCCAGCGATTTGTATCATAGGATGTATAAATAAAAATCGACACTGAAACAAGGATTGCAAAAATCAGGGACACTATTAGTAATAAAATTCTGGGCGAGTAGGTTTTCATTAAAATGATTAAAAATATGTGTTTTCAAATTTATAAAACATCAAACAAGACTAAAATTACTATTTTCAATTAGTTAAAAGCCTGTATTTGGCAAAAATAAGCAAATGTGTGAATGTTAATACAAGGCTAAACAATTGATTTCTAATCAAATTTCAATAAAAGAGTTATTTTTTTCCAATATTGTTTGCTACTATGGAAAATTAACCTACTTTTGCAATCCAATTCTAACAAAGACTATTGAGGATCGGTAGTTCAGCTGGTTAGAATGCTGCCCTGTCACGGCAGAGGTCGCGGGTTCGAGTCCCGTCCGGTCCGCAAAAATTAAATGCAAAAACCCCGTTATCATTGAGATAGCGGGGTTTTTGATTTCTCCGGGGAATGGTTTCGGGAATGGTTTGGCACTATTTCAATAAAATCAACACTTTCAGAAGGTAAAAAATCGTAAACCCCACTTATTAAGGATGTTGATAACTTTAATTTTGGAGTAGTTAAAGGCCGGGATTTCGGAATTTTTCATGCCGCTTTTAGGTTTTTTAGGAAGTTAGGTTTTTCTGCTGGCTTATCGTGAGCTTTCAAAAATTGGAGTTCATTTACTAAATTATGCCTTCCTACCTGTTTTCTTTCTACTGCAAATTGGGTACACTTATTATTGACAGTTTTTCGACTCACTTTATATTTAAGGCAAATAGCTTCAATAGTGAGGAACCCGCCACCAGAACCTTTATATATTTCATCATTGTTTAAGCAATCTTTAACTATAGCGGTTACATCAGCTACATAAGAATCCCTTAACCGCTCGGTAACTTGTTTAGTTACCTCAACGGTCAACTCTTTTGCAAAAGCTTTTAGGATCTTATCTAGGTTAGGGCTCAATTTCTATCGTCAAAATTTGGGTTTCAGTTTCATTTTTATAAAAAAAGTGTCAAAAGCATTTTACTGTTTCGTGGGGTTTTCAAGAGATATATCAGTTTCGTCTTCGATAATACTTAATTTTTCGTCCTTCGCCCCATTTCGCGCCCCTGGCTCTTTTGATTTTTGGTGGCGAACCAATAGCTTGTAGGTGATTGCTCCACCTGCAATAATAACTATTGAAATAAAAATTATTTTGCCCCATTTGGTTCCTCCATCTAGAGGGAAATATGTTTGTTCTAGTGTCATGGTTATGATTCTTTAAGTTTAAATGAATAGATCATTGCAAGTAATAGATCTTTTGGATCGTCATAGGTAACCTTCTTGGGTCCTTCATATGTTTGTATCGTTACTGTTAAACCTTTCACCTGCGCGAACAAACCCAACAACCGTTTATCGGAATATAATACCACCTGTTCGTCTTTTAAAATCATTTTTGATTTTAGATTATGGTGCTCTATATTTATTTTTTCATTTTCAGTATTAATATTTTTTCCATTTTCAATTTCGCCTTTAAGCCTATTCCCTAAATCTATAGCAAGATGTCTTAACTTTGATACTTCCTCTTTGAGTGCTTGTGTTTCTTCCTTAAGATTATTAATTTCTTTTAACAAAACATCTTTATTAAGTAATATGTTTTCAACGTGCTCACTGATTGTAATACCAAGGACCACTGCTTCCTTGGAAAGTATATTTTTTAATTCGGGATAACCACGAACTCCGATATTGATTTTCCTGTTACCGTTTAGAGATATTTCTTGTTCAATTACTTCTGTTTTCATGGTTGGTTAATTAAAAAAAATGATTTATTTTTAATTTATGAATAGTTTCTAAAGTGCCAGATCGATTAACAGATGGCAAAACTAACTGAATCAGGAAGGTGAGCAAATTAAATACATAGTAACTCCGAGTGCTTTCCGAGTGCACCGAGTAAAGTATATCTATAAATAAAGAGAAGTCTGCTTTTTAAAAAGGGAATAAAAACTGCTCGGAGCTCCGAGTGTAGAATTGTAATTAAAAGTTTTTAAGAATTTCTCTGAGTTTACCCTCGTTTGTTTTTTTTGAGTTCGAGCCGGATAATTGAGTAATTTTCATATCATTTCCATCCTTTATAAATGACTTAATAGCAGTTTCCCATTTAGGTTTAATCTTTTTAATCTTTTTAAGATCTCTCATTAGTATTAAAATCATCATTTGTAATTCAATGAATGATCCCTTCCAATTAATCTTGTTTTCAGGTCTTATCTTTTTGCCAGAAAAGATATCTTTAAAGTTATCTAGTTTGGAATCTTCACAAATAAAACCACCTTTTTTTAATCCTAAAAACACTTCCATTACTCCTTGCGCTTTTTTTACAAAATAATCTATGTCATTTTCAAACTCAATCAGAGTAAAAGAAGGTGCAATTTCTACGTTTTTTTTTGCTGCTGCTTTTTTCTTTGAAATGATTGAGTTTTCAATCTGCAAGTTTGTAATGGCCAAAACTCCCCTTTTGTCATAATCGTGATCTACAAATTCCGTATTCATTTTCTTTGCCTCGTCAACAGAATTCATAAGTTTTTGGTCATCCTCAATCCATTTAGTTATCTTTTCCAACCTATCATCAGTTCTATATAATGACATCCAAGTAATTTGCCTGTAAACCGTATGCTCAACTAATGTTGCAAAACTATTCACCTTAAAAATTTCCAGATTAAATATTGTTTTTTGATAATTTAAGAATAGATTAATTTTTGCAATATCAATATAGGCAAGCTGTCTTGCAAGGAAATGCGGATAATTACTTAAATTATTGGGCTGAACAATTATAATTTTCCCAAGCTGAAATTCTTTTTTGAAGTTTATATCATTGGCTTCACAGTAATAATAAATTGACCACCAAAATCCTTCTAAGGCTTCTTCAGAATTCGGGATTTCATTTTTTTCAATATACCTTTTCAGTGAAAAATAAAGATCAGCAATATCTATGTCATAAGCCTTTTTGTATTGAATCATAAAATTTGTGTTTCAGTTATGAAGCAAAGATAGAAAAGTCTTTTCCGGTAATTGAAAAATTACAAATATTCACAAGTAAATTATGACATCAGTTAACCATCGTTAACTTTTTTTAGAGACCAAGTTTACAAGCGTTAACAATTTTAAAATCTCCGTTAACATGCGTTAGCTTCACTCAGATTGTAAATTTTATGTTTTTCGCGGCCCCCGCTTTAAGTAAATCGTCTAAAAAAAGCTTTTAAGACCACTTTATCACTGGTTTTTAGGTTAAGTACCTCAGAATAGGATCGGCCGATACAATTGCATGATTACAGGACTTTAAGCCCCCTCGCATCAGCCCTTTGAGTTTGAATTGTCGAATCATTTTAGAGGAAATTTGAAAAAATTATCTGAGGCATACAAAATACTAATGGTAAGAAAAAGGGGGGATTTGAGTAGAGAAATAATGGCTTTAAGTCGAAAAATTCTCACTTTGCCCTTTTACGAATTTTAGGCTTGCTTTCCGGCACATGATATAGGAGATTCAACGCTTGTCCTCTGTTCTGATAAAAATAATCCCAAATCTCTTTAATATCATTTGAATATGAAATAAGTGCAGTCGTCTAAGCTTTTCATGAATATTTATAATATTTTTCGATGTATAAAATGTATGGTTAAAAATATTTTTCCACGGTCTCATGAAGCATTTCAACTGTCAGTGGTTTATTCTCAAATTCGGTTAGTTCTTTATAGCTCATTGCTCTTATTTTGTCATCGGGGTTTAAAGAAGTGGTTAACATTATAATTACAATCTTTGCTTTCAGTCTTTCATCTAACCTATGGTATTCTTCCAGAAACTCAAATCCGTTCATTTGGGGCATATTAATATCCAGATATATCAGATCTGGTTTAGGGAACGTTTCAGATTGGTTTGGTTCCCCCGATTTCATAATATAATCTATGGCTTTACGACCATCAATAGCAATCTGTATATTATTACATACGTTGGCTTCGGTTATAATGATTTTATGATATTCATTATCGGCAGGATTGTCATCTATTAATAAAATGCAGTTTATCTTGTTCATAATGATTAATGAATTTAAATTTAGATAGCAGTTGCATGCGTTCCATTATGTTTTAGATTATTTCCCTTTGGAAGGGTGAAATAAAAAGTGCTACCCTCACCCAATTTCGATTCTAACCATATTTTACCATTATGCAGAGTAACAATTTTTTTGCAAGTTGCTAATCCTATTCCAGTACCCGGATATTCTTCAACCTTATGCAAGCGCTGAAAAATAATAAATAGTTTAGGAATATATTGTTCTTCAATCCCTATACCATTATCCTTAATGGCAAAAAGATATTCAGTATCTTTTGCTTCAACAGTAATTGCTATTTCAGGTATTCCATTTTTCTTGTGGAATTTTATGGCGTTACTGATTAAATTCAAAAACAACCGTTTCAATTCTGTTTCATTCCCTGATAAAACAGGGAGAATGGCTGAGGTAATTTTTGCATTACTTTCTTTAATGGATAGATCTAAATCAGCAATTGCCTCTTTCAAAATTTTATTGCAGTCAACAGCTGCGAACGACATGTTTCTTCCAACTCTTGAAAAGTCCAGCAAATCTTTAATCAGATTTTGCATTTTTGATGTGGCTGTCAAAATAAACGTGAAGTATAATTCTGTGTCTTCGTTTTTTTTGCCGGAATAGGTTTTCACTAGCAACCCCACATAATTGTTGATAGTTCGGAGAGGTTCCTGCAAATCGTGTGAAGCCACGTAAGCGAATTGCTCAAGCTCTTTGTTTGAACCAATCAGCTCTTCGGATTTAATGAGTAAAACCTTATTGACTGTTTCGAGTTCAAGAGTCCGCTCTTTAACCCTTCTTTCCAAGTCAATATTGTTTTCTTTAAGAGTTCTTTCGTTTTTTTCTATCTGCCCTAGCATATTGTTAAATCCTTCTGACAAAGCCTTTATCTCATCCGTTCCATTTAAGGAACATCGGATTGAATAATTACCTGTTTCAATTACTTCCTTAGTTGTGGCAACCAACGACAACAATCGTTTTGTAATTAACCGTTGGAAAAAAGTAGAAATTATAAAAGCTGAAAGAACACCAACAATTAAAACGAGTATTGCAATTTTTATATAATTATAAATAATAGTATTGAGATTAGTTATTTCAGCTCTCAGTATTACTGTACCAATAAACACTTTCTTCTGAAAAATTTGATAACTGACAATAAATTTCTGCTCGAAAAATTTTCGTATTACCGATGCTGTTCCATTAGGTATTACGAAGGGAAAAGTTTCTTCACCTTTTTTGTTATACCTTGCAAACTCCTTTCCTCTTTTATCAAGAATGACTGCGTTCAGAATCGAAGTATTATCATTAAAATGCAATAGAATTTTATTTGCAGCATCCTTGTCGTTGAATACTAATGGCGCTATGGAGTTTTCGCCAACAATTTCAGCTATCGAATATTTATTACTTATCAAAGAGTTTTTAAAGGTAGTTATATCATTATAAACAAAAATGATGCAACATATCAACACAGCCACCATTCCTGTTGCAACCTGAATAAGTATTAGTTTACTTTTTATAGATATATTTTTGAAGAATGTCATTTATAAATTCAATTAATAATTCAATTATTTATAATTATAGTCAATTTCAAAAACTGCGCACTTGCTTTTAATCCTAACGATTCTAGCGTTTTTGTATTTACTTCACATTTCAATTTTTCATTAATTTCAACTAAATTGATTGCCGTTCCCTGCTTTCCATATCCTTCCTGTTCGCTTATTGTCAATATCTTTTTAGATTTTGCCTTATCTAATATTTCATCCAATGAGATGGTAGTATTTTTTGGGATAAAAAGAATATTGCAATTATTTAAATCTTCCACTTTAGTATATTGCCTGATGATTATTTTTTTATCATTCACTGTTTTTGTTTTTACTATCTCAACCAGCGGTTCATAAATTGGAGAGGAACCAAGCACACCAATAATAAATTCATTTTCGGGAATAGTTGCGTCCCAATAAATGAAATTGGTGATATTATAAATGTATGCTGCTTTTAGGTCATATTCCCGTACTTGGGCTTGATGTTGATTGGAAAAGCCTGTGATTATTATTAGAATAAAAGAAAAGAATAAGATATAAGAATAACGTCCGGCCATTTTGCGGGATGCGATTATAAATCTGTAATTTCTAAATCTAAAATATTCCATTATCTGCGCATTAAAAATTCCTTACCGAAATTTCAAACAATCCGTTGATGCCCGACTTATTCCAGTTGTAAACAAATCGTTCGCTTTAGAACTCCTTCTAATTAAATATGGTAACTTATCTTTATAAAATAATTTTGAAGTGGTTGTGGGACTTTAGTAACATAGCTTCCTGATTGGATATTTGGACCTGCATGATAGTATTTTTGATTTAATAAATTATTAATCATAAAGCCAACTTCCAACTTTTGTCCCAGGTAAGAAATGTTTAGATCTAAATTCGTATATCCCTTCATTGGTTCTCCAAAAAATTCAGAATTACCTGTGGTTGTACTAATTTTATCTACCCAATGAGTATTCAGGTAAAAGCCCATTTTTTTCATTAGGATGTATGTTAACCCTAAATTTATTTTATTTCGGGATATTTGTGAAATTTCTTTACTCACATAAGAATTATTCATATCATCATAAACAGTATACTGACCATTCAGGTAACAATACCATAATTCAGCTGTTAATGATTTTATAATATTGTATTTCATTGACATTTCTGTACCGTAGGTTTTCAATGAGTTAATATTTTGATTTTGCATAATTTTTCGACCGATATCGTCTATTCCAATCATTTTTTGCTGAATAATGTCCGGTGAATGGTTATAATATAAATTCGTTACCAAGTTCAAATTTCTTGATTTCTCATAATTAAACACTAACTCATAGGTGTTAATAGTTTCAGGTTTTAGGGCAGGATTACCAATATCTACACTAATGTCGATAATATTTACGCCATATAATTGCCTTACTGTAGGTTCTCTATAAGCCTTCCCATAAAGTAATTTAAAGTTGATTTTTGAAATTGGGCTTAATACAAGTGCTGCTCTATAGGTTGGCACAAAACCATAGCTTGAATTTTTATCTAGTCTTCCTCCAACAATTAACTTATTTCTTGCATTAAATGAGTAGGTTCCCTGCAAAAATGCCCCGAAATTAGTAAAACGATACACCGCTAATTCTTCATCTGTATTTTTAGGTTCAAAATAATTTTCACTCAAGGGAGTGGAAGAAATATATTCTGCAATAGCACCCGTATTTAATAAAATCTTTGATGTTGGAGTATAAACGAACTGTTCCTCTAGGCTTGAGGAGGTATTGATATAATAAAAATACTTGACTACACCCGCAGGCTCAAGGGTATCGCCATTATATTGGGGTATTGCATAGGTATTCTTATAGTCATTTCCAGTTTGATGATTATTAATTAAAAATTTGGTTTTCAAAAATAAACGGGGCGAAAGTGTATCATTGTGAATTGAATAAAATTGGGTAGATTTTATATCTATTGAGGTATTATGGTTTGTAAGGTATCTTTTGGGGGTAAATCCCGTTTTAGCCTCGTTAATTCTGGAATGAATTACACCAACAGTAATTTTTTTTAGATTCATTTCGACATGAAAATTATAATCTCTTTTAAAAGCATTTGTGCCCATATCATTTTCATCAAATTTATCTTGCCAATTGGGGATCTTAACTTTCAAACTATCAATGTCATCTTTATAAATTTCAGGATATAGTTTATACAAGTCATACCCCTTAGAAATAAAACTTCTGCCGGATAAAAAAATGTATCCCTTTTTCAATTTAAAATTTACAAACCCGGAAGGTGAAAATGTTTCATAAGAACCTCCTCCAAGCTGGAGTTCGTTTTGGGTTTTGTGGTCCGTAATAATGTTAATCAATCCTGAATAAGTATCCTGACCATATATAACCGAAGATGGACCCACAATAACTTCAATCCGTTCAACATTATGTAAGGGCATTTGATTTCCAAATGGTAAGGTGATATTACCTGGGTTACTTATTTTGATTCCATCCCTAAATACCAAAACATTACTCGTACCTTCATTTACTCCTCTGACAATAAACTCTGTAATATTTCCCACCCCTCCATTTGAAATATAATCGAAACTAGGAATATCCCTTAGTACATCCTTTAAATCCAAATACCCCCTCAACTTTATTTCCTGTTTCGTAATGATGTAGATAGAAGCTGGTGATTCCGTCAGCTTTTCTTGAATTTTAGAGGTGGATATAATATTAAGTTCCATTAGTTCAGCAAGGGAAAGGTCCAACAGGTTTTCTAGTTTCAAGGTATCTTGTGACATTACTACTGTTGAGGAGTTCAACATATACATAAATAATAATGCGATCGAATATTTTACATATTTTTTCATATGACTAGTATTTATTTGCAAATGTATATCACTTATAACTTTTAATAAATGACGAAGTGCAGATATAAATTTGATTACCATCACTGATAATATTCAGTATTTCTTTTCTAATTGTATTATTATAAACATCTCCTTTATCAGTACCTCCATCAATTAAGATATTGCGATATTGATTATCGTTACCAAGAAACCGGATTTTTATAGCATCGCCACATCCTGTTTGTAAAAATTTAATTTCTAAATTATTTTCAGATTTATCTAGCATATTTAATTCTCGAAATAATAAATAAAGTGAATAAGATGGTTTCGTTTTGATTAGCTATTCAATCCTCTTTCTCAAAATCTATAAAGTGAAACATTTTCTGACAATGAATAAAGATAACCTGATGTAAAGGAAGTATGAAGTTTTTTAAAATCAGGATTATTCCTTTTTAGAGCGAGTACAAAAATACTTGACTAATAGTCCCCCTATCCCAGCCGAAATGCCCCATAATATAGAATATGGCCAAGAAGTGTGGAAAAGAAATCTAGATATTAAACAGATTATTAATGCAAAAAATGAAAAAATAAAACTACTTATGTCTTCTTCTTTTTCCTCCTTAACTTTATCTGGTTTAGAGAAAATAGAAATCAGTGCCACAATTAGTATTAAAAGAGTTAATCCTAATATGACAGCTTCTAGTTTAGAAAAATTTAAATCAACCTTCTTGTATTCTTGTAAATCATTATCTATTAATGTAGGATCTGTTGGGGTTCTGTTTTCAAGAGCTACCAACGGTTCTGGTTTTTTATACGGCTTGATCTTTACCTTAAAGAAGCGAACATTGAGGTTTAGTATATTTTCAAAAGGAATTACCAAAAATGTGCTTGGAAATTCTTTGTACTCAAATGTTTGCATTGTATCGCCACCTGATACGGTAGTCGTTTTATTATTTACAAAACCTTTACGTTGCACGTTAGTAAGGCAAATACTGGCAAGCCCACCATCTTCTTTTAAATCAAATTTTTGACAAATACCACTATATAAGACAGTTTCTTCGCCAGTTTTAGTAAGCACATCTACAAAAGTAAGTCCCACTTCTTTCGATGTACCCTCTACATGAGGAAAATCGAGAATCTCGCCACTTAGGTAATAGTACCATTCATTATCGAAACTAAATATCCTGAAACGTTTATCAAGATGCGTACGCCTGATTACAAGGTTTATTAAAAAACCCAAAACAAAAGATATAATCCAAAGTATTGCAGTGTAAATAACAATGACATTGAAATTTATATTATTCTCAAAAATCGGACTTGTTTTATAGCAATCAAGAATAAAAACATAAAGATTTTGAAGTTCTATGAAAGGCCTGTCCCAAAACCAATAAACAAGATAAATACCAAAAATTTGCAATATGACAGAAGGAATAATAATCCAAGAGATTTCACCAAACAAGGAGAATTTAGAATATTTACGCGGAAATGGAGACGAATAATAGGCCCTGCGAAAAATAAAACCAGGTACTAAAAAAAAAATAATTAAAATAGTTGATAAGGTGAAATTCATTTTTTAGGTACTGTTGAGTTTGATTGGTATCCTGAATACCCTATTGGTGTGATTTCGACCTCAATACCGAGATCTTCAAATACAACATTAACAGTTGATATTTTATTATTATTCGAAATAATACCTTTTGTAACAAGATTTCCGAACTCAGGATTTGACAGTATCCGTTTTAACTGTGGGTTCAACTTTGGTTCCATAATAGTATAATAAAAGTAAAAATAGTTTATTAAAAGGACATCGATTTGTGAAATTCACATTTTAAACCTGTGGTATTTCTTGACGATTCCAATGACTGGTCATAAAATTGTTGGCACTTTTTTGATTGTTTGAAATAAATGCTGAATTAATTGTCATAAGGACTAATTAAAAGTAGGGGTTTTTAATTATTTCACCATTTATTTTTTTAAGAAATTGAGTTTAAAGGAAGTTTTATGACGCTAATTAATTATAAAGGCTTTTTAACCACCTTATATTTTAATTACTAATGTTTCAATTTAGCATTCTTAGAAAATGGTTTTATTCACTGGTAAGAATACAGAAATAGACACGTTGAATTTCTATTTATAGTAAATATAAAGCAAATTGGAGAAAACAAAAAATCCGAAATGGATATAAACCAAATCGGATTTTTTAAGCGAGACTGAATTGAAGCAATTAAAAATTAGCGTACTATCTTTTTATGCCTTCTTTAAAATCGAACGATTTTAGGATATAAATATGACTTTAATCTGGAAAGTTAAAATTGTTTTTAACCTCTATATAATTTTTAAAGTCCACATTTGGGTGTGTAATTAAATTTGAGGCTGAAATTGCTATAATTCTATATGTTTGTGCTGAAGGGTTTGTTGGGGCACTGAAATCGCTATTATGCGCCCAGATTTTAACCGTACCAACGTTAAAAGTAAAATCTCTTGATTCTATATCAAGTGAATAAGGCATAGCTTGCCAAGAGGTTCCCAATTTTTCATATACCATAACTACTCCCTTGTCCACTACTTCCTGAGTAATAGCAGGTAGTGTAAATGATGTACTATAATAATTCGAACTCAGAGTCCAATCAGAAGAAACAACTGAAACAGAATTTGAGCCAATTACATTAGCATTCCCGTCTATACCATCTATCCCATCTATGCCTTTCTGACCTGCAGGCCCAGTAGCTCCATCCTTAGCACATCCATTAAAAATCATAGCGGTTGAAATGCCCATTAGCATTATGAAACCAATCTGTTTTACTTTTTTCATTTTGTTTTTTTTTTAGTTAAGCGACAAATATATTGAAAAAATAACAGGTATGATATATCATACCCATTATTTTTTTAATAAATCCCAACATTGTGTAAAATATTGGATAATGAAGGATAAAGAATATTTGATATTAATAGGAAAGAATATCAGTAGAATTCGAAAAGAGCAAAAGCTAACGGTTAAAGAGTTAGGATTCCGTTGTGATATGGAAAAAACTAATCTCATACCAATAGAAAAAGGAAGAATAAACGTTACAATAGGTACCCTTTTGAAAATATGTAGAGCATTAGATATTGAACTGAAAGATTTACTATAAAAGTATTAGGGGCAAATACGTTATTCGTAGGGGAGGGGCTAATTTGTTAAATTTCCTATCTTGTTAGAAAAACGTATCCTGTTTTTTGGAACGTTTTTTTAGCACCATCTATTACTGTAAGAATAAAGAAATAAACACCATCTGATGCCATTACACCACTCGCTGTTCGTCCATCCCATCCTCCAACAGGAGTGCTCCATTCAACCATTTTTTCTCCCCACCTGTTGAAAATACTTGCGTTAACGTTTTGCAGCTTGCCGAAGGCGGGGCTTTCGGAGCACGAACCTGTCAAGCTACACTAATGGTTATTAAATGCACTACTGCTCAATTACCCGCTTCTGCTCCGCTTTTGGCAAGGTGCTGTTAGCAATAGTTGTTCTATTTATTATTTGTCTGTATGCACCGTCCCAAAGGTCAATACGCTTTTGCAAAGAGTCAATAGTCGCTTGTTCAGCTTCATTCCAAAATTGGTCGTCTGTACCGCAAAGGTTTGATGTCATTTGTAAAGCGAGGTGACTATGATGGTCTCCGTCAACCTCTATGTGTCTTTCAAGATAATATTTGAAAATTGAAATGCTGTCAGGGAAGTTTTTATGAATGTCGTTGACGATTGAAAGAAACATTCCTGGAATTAGGTCTTCACGTCCAAATGTGAAAATTGCTGATTGTAAATAATTTTTAGTACTTCCAATAATTTTGAATGTAAAGTCAACAAAGTGGCGGGCTTCTTTTGGTGCCTCCGAAGCTGTAAAGGCAGTATTGAAGTCGCCTGTCTTTTTTAATACTTCTATAAATTTTTCAATTTGAGAAGTGTCTGCCCCGCATTGTTGCATAGCGTCTAGATACAATTCAAAATGACTTTTCCTGTTGCCGAAACTGTCAACGTCAGATTCTTCGCCAACAACTATTTCATTAATAAGGTGTCTGGTGTCTGCCGAACCTTTAGGAAACCAAGGAATGGAAGTACAGGTCAGATTGTTTTGTAAAGCCTTTAGTAATGACATAAAGTCCCAAACTGCAAAAATGTGATATTGCATAAAAACTTTCAGGTCGTCTAAGTCTTTGATTGCTGAATAAACTTTATGATTAATAATTTGCTGTCTTAAAGGTTCAGTCGCCTTTTTAATTTTGTCTAAATGGTTGTTCATATTTAGTCTGTGTCGTTTTTTTATAATTACTGCTAAGACGTTTATAAGCGCAACTAGTTGCGCTTATAAACGTCTTATTTGGTCTGTATACTCAACTGGTTGCGCTTATTTCTGCATTAGATGAAGGTGAAAACAGGATATAAAAATCAAATTTTTCGTTATTTTCTCTACGCCTTTTCAATTTCATCCAATTTCTATGTTTTTTGTAAGCAAAAAATCAAAACCCAATAATTCCTTCTCAAAGCGAATGTTCTTGTTATAATAAAATAGTAGTTAAAGAATGCTTAAAGTACATTCAATTTATCCAGAAGACTTTTTATCTGATCAAAACCTTTAGTTGTAATATGAGTGTAAATTTCAGTTATTTTACTGGAGTGTTAAACTTTCTACCTTGTTAGAAAAACGTATCCTGTTTTTTGGAGCGTTTTTTTAGCACCATCCATTACCGTAAGAATAAAGAAATAAACACCATCTGATGACATTACACCACTAGCTGTTCGTCCATCCCATCCTCCAACAGGAGTGCTCCATTCAACCATTTTTTCTCCCCACCTGCTGAAAATACTGGCCTTAAGAAGTGTGAGACTGCCTAAATCAAATTTAAAGACATCATTAACACCATCATCATTAGGAGTGAAAACATTAGGATAGGTATTAATATTTGTGGGATCAACATGCACCGCTGTTAATATGGCTGTATCGATGCAACCATTGGTATCCGTTGCAACCAAGGTAACAAAAAAATTAAAAGCGGTATCGGCTGAATTATAAAATGTATGATTGGGGTTTTCAATAATGGAGGTGCCATTATCACCAAAAAGCCATTGATAAGTTAGTCCATAACCAACACTTTGATTAGTGAACTGAACAAAAAGCGGATCAATACCCTGACTTGGACTTGCACTGAAATTTGCAGTAAGTCCTGTTCCTAAAATAGTGACATTAGCGGAATCTAAATCCGTACACCCACCTGCATCTGTAACAGTAAGATAATAAACAGTATTAGTAGTTACGGAATTCGCTGTTGGGTTGGCCAGAATAGCATTATTCAATCCTGCTGCGGGCACCCATGAATAGCTATATGGGAGGGTTCCCTGGCTTCCTGAAGGAGAACCTCCAAGTGGCATGGGGTAACTAAAACAAAGTGCACCATTACCGGAACCAGCATCTGCAAAGGGCCCAGCAGCGTTAAATGTAATAGCTACAGAATCTATATCCTGGCAGCCGGTAACATCTGTAACCATGATAACATACGTAATATTAGCTGTTACGGTAGCAAAAGGATTAGCAACGGAAGTATTGTTTAATCCATTGCTTGGTATCCATGAATAGATATATGGAGCTGTTCCACCTGCTACAGTTGGAGTACCACCAAGAAGCAGTGTTCCGCCAGTGCATAAGGTATTATTTCCAAATCCAGCTTCCGCATGAGGTCCGTTCGCATTATATAAAACAGAAACGGAATCAATATCCTGGCAACCTCCATTATCAGTCACAATAACAGCATATGTTGCATTTGCTGTTATAGTTGCAGTTGGATTAGCGAAGGTGATATTATTTAACCCTGTACTTGGTATCCATGAATAAGAATATGGGGCAATCCCATTTGTTGCAGTTGGAGATCCTCCTAAAAGAACAGTACCTCCGGTACATAAATTATTGTTTCCAAAACCAGCTTCCGCATGCGGTCCGTTTGAATTATAAGTTATAAAAACAGAATCAAGATTTTGACAACCGGTAGCATCTGTAACCATAATAACGTATATACTATTAGAAGTCATTGAAGCGGTTGGATTGGAAATGATTGTACTATTTAAACCAGTGTTTGGAACCCATGAATAGGTATAAGGAGATACACCACCTGTTCCTGTTGGAGCTCCGCCAAGCAGGATGGTTCCACCTGTGCATAATGTATTGTTTCCAAATCCAGCCTCAGCGAAAGGGCCTGCTGAGTTAAAGGTTAAAAACACAGAATCAAGGTTTTGACAACCGATTGCATCCGTAATAATAACTACAAAAGAAGCATTAGCTGTTATGGTAGCGGTAGGGTTAGAGAAAATGGTACTATTTAAACCGGCACCGGGTATCCAGGAATAAGTGTATGGTGACACGCCACCTGTTCCGGTAGGAGCACCACCAAGCAATATGGTTCCACCGGTACATAAAGTACTATTTCCAAATCCTGCATCAGCAAAAGGTCCGTTCGAATTGTATAAAACTGTAACAGAATCAATATTCTGACATCCGCTACCATCGGTAACAATTACCGCATAAGTAGCATTGGAAGTTACTGTAGCAGTGGGGTTGGATGATAGGGTATTATTTAAACCCGTTGCTGGTGTCCATACATAAGAATAGGATGCAGTTCCGCCATAACCTGTAGGAGCCCCTCCTAAAAGAATAGTACCACTTGTGCATAAGGTATTATTTCCAAATCCCGCATCAGCAAAAGGACCTGCCGAATTAAAGGTTATAAAAACAGAATCAAGGTTTTGGCAACCACTGGCATCGGTGACAATAACTACATAAGTGCTATTACTTGTTATAGTGGCAGTTGGATTAGCAGCAGTTGTAGTAGTTAAACCTGCACCGGGTACCCAGGAATACGTGTAAGGGCCAATTCCACCCGAGCCTGTTGGAGTTCCACCAAGCATAATTGTTCCACCAGTGCATAAAGTGTTGTTTCCAAATCCTGCATCAGCAAAAGGCCCGGAAGAATTATAAGCTAAAAATACAGAATCAATATTCTGACACCCATTTCCATCGCTTATAGTAACTACATAAGTGGTATTTGCGGTTATTGTAGCAGTGGGATTGGAAGAGGTAGGGTTATTTAAACCAATTGAGGGAGACCAGGAATAAGTATAAGGAGCTAAGCCACCAGAACCTGTAGGAGCACCTCCAAGCATTGTAATGCCTCCTGAGCAAATGGTATCGCTTCCAAATCCTGCATCTACAAATGGCCCGGTAGAATTATATAAAATAAAAACCGAATCAATGTCCTGACAACCAGCAACATCAGTAACGGTGATCATGTAACCAATATTTGCTGTTATTGTTGCAGTAGGATTGGAAATGGTTGAGCTGCTTAAGCCTGTAACGGGTGACCACGCATAGGTAAATGGAGCTAAACCTCCAAAAGCTGTTGGGCTTCCTCCGAGAAGTATTGTTCCGCCAGTGCAGAGGGTATCGTTTCCAAATCCGGATTCTGCTAATAAGGGAGGGTTAATAATGATCGGATTTGTAATTGAATCCTTACATCCATGGTTAGAAACCAAAAGCAAAGATACATTGTAAGTACTGGACGTAATGAAATTGTGTATAGGATTTTGATCAATATTGATCAAACTGCCATCACCAAAATTCCAAGCCCATGTTTGGATACTATCCGGAGCAATAATAGTTGATAGATCCTGAAATTGTACTGTATCCCCTCTGCAAACAATAACAGAATCAAACTGTGCATTAGGAGTAGAATGCACTAACATGGTTTGAACGGAGGTATCGGTACAGCCATTTGTAGTGGTTACCGTTAATTTTACATTATAAGTGCCCGGGTTTGGATAATTGTAACCGGGATTTTGATTAAAGTTTAAAGGGCTTCCATCCCCGAAATTCCATGACCAAGTACTAATTGGATCATTAGCAAAAGTGGAGAAATCTGTAAATTGAGTCGTATCTCCATTGCATACAGTATTGTTTATGAAAGAGGCAACCGGAGCATTGTAAGCTAAAATGTTGAGGGCAACAGTATTGGTATCAGTTGAATTTCCGCAAGAAGCGACTAATTGAATTTTTTGTAATCCTGGTGTAGTAAAAATAACAGAGAGCGTATCCTGGTAGCCTTGAGAAATGTTATTAACGAACCATTCAGTACATTCTTTTCCTGGATTAGAGGTGTTATAAAAATAATTTGTGTTACCAATACAAGCAGTAATATTGCTTTGAGTGAAGGTAGGTAAAATAGAGCATTTCAAGCAAAGGAAAATATCTGCAGGAGTATAATTACTGGTTATTATTGCCGGAATAGCAACTGCTGCAGGAGGTATCATTTCATTCCCTCCCGAGCCAACAGAAGGACTTATATTATTAAAAACCGTAGCACAATTGTTTTCATTACATCCAACATACCCAACACTGTCTGTTTTCATAAAAAGCGGATCATAAAAATTTGCTCCAAAACTTGCTGTTACAACTGATAAAGCATACCCTCCATCAGGAGCCTGACGAACCATTGAACCTTTGTCGTAAGCAGCACCTCCGTATGCTTTTGACCAAAGGAGATTACCCATACTATCTGTTTTAATTAAGTAAGCATCCAAATCACCTGCACCAAAGCTTGTGGTGTAACCGCTAATGATGAATCCTGCATCACTGGTTTGTGTTGAGGAACGAGGTTGTTCCTCTAAGCCTCCTCCATAGGTTTTAGCCCATTGCAGGTTCCCCATACTATCTGTTTTTATCATCATAACATCATTACCCCCGGCACCATAAGTTGTTGTGTTTCCGCAGAGCATAAAACCTCCGTCAGTTGTAATTTTTCCAGAGATCCCCCATTGGCTGCTTCCTTCTGCTCCGACACCACCATATGTTTTCGACCATTGGAGATTTCCGGAACCATCTACTTTTAATACATATAAATCAAATCCTCCGGCACCAAAACTATTGGTATACCCTGCAATTTTATAGCCACCATCACTAGTTTGTTCCACATAACTCCCCCATTCGGAACCTGCTCCCCCATATTCTTTCTGCCATAGTAAGTTGCCATTCGTATCTGTTCGTATTAATGCTACATCCTCGGCTCCAAATCCTAGTCCACTCATAAATCCGGTTACAATATAACCTCCATCTGAAGTTTGCTGAACATACAAGCCATAGTCATTTGTTCCGCCTCCAAAAACTTTTGACCAAACGACATTACCAAAAGCATCGAGTTTTAATAAAATTATATCGACATCTCCTGCACCTAAGGTTGAAAGTCCTGCCACAATATAGCCACCGTCAGAGGTTTGTTGAATACACATTCCTCCGTCATCTGAAATACCACCATATGTTTTAAACCATTGAGGATAGCCACAACTATTTACTTTATAAACATATATGTCGCAACTGCCGGCACCGGAAGATTGGTGCTGACCAGTACCAACAAAACCACCATCAGAAGTCTCTGCTAATGCTAAGCCACCATTCATCCCAATTGCTTTGTAGGTTCGCATAAAAGTGGTGGCGGTTTGTGCATAAGAAGCCGTAGCCCACCCCGACCCGCCCGAAGGGATGGAGAAAAAAAGAAGAAGAAAGAAGCCCCACCATAGACCTCTCCCCTTAACCCCCTCTCCACAGGAGGGGGGGGGGGCAGTGAGTTGGTTAATGCTAAATTTATCTTTTATTGTTTTCATTTTATTTTTTTTACATATAGCCCTCTCCTTCAGGGGAGAGGAGGACTCCGATTTTTATCGAAGAGCCAGTCTGCGCAAAGCGAGAGGGGCTTTATTACTTTGTTTCTGCTTTAATCGGTTTACTACTAATTGTAATAACAACATCATCTGAAGGATATCCCACATCGGTACCAATTTTTTTTAATGATTCCGAAGTCATTTCACTAGCAGTGGGGAGATTGAATGTAGCATAGCTGTTGCGTTTATCTATAAAAAAATTTTCTATGTCTTTTATCTCTCTAAGCTTAGCTTCTAATTTAGGACTTAGAAAGGGACAATGCATCGCTCCATGACCAATATCAACCCTAATATATTTTTTACCCTGAGCTTGGCTTAGGGGACAGAAAACAAAGGAAAATACAACAGTGGTTATAATTGTTAAAATGATTTTATTTTTTATAATTGTTCTTGTCATAATAGGGCTTTATATTAAAACGTAACCGTTCACAGGGTTGTGAACGTATAATTATCTAAATTTGAAAGTGCAAAACAATTGGGTTATGAGCAAATAAAAAAAGTATCAAATTCAAAAATTATGTATCCTTATCTCAGCAGCGTAACATCACCACTTTTGAAATGTTCTTTTCCATCATTCAGCTTAATATATGCTTCCAAACGTAAACTCCCCTGTTCACCCATCCTTAATTAATTTAGATTTTCCACATTGTATATTCAATTCGAGTATATCTCGAAATTCTTGTAAACTTTTTCACCAGAACAAATTATCAAAACTTGCAATTATGAATATAGTCTGGCTTTCGGTATTTGGATTATTTAATAAATAAAATTGGTGTAAAATTGTAGTTTACAATAACTAAACGTATAAAAATTGCGATCAATTAGCACCATTCTCTGACATTATGGATAGACACTAATTAGGATTAAAAATATTTTTCTATGGTCTCATGAAGTATTTTAACGGTCAGCGGTTTATTCGAAAATTCTTTTAATTCTTTATAGTTCATTGCTCTTATTTTGTCATCGGGGTTTAAAGAAGTGGTTAACATTATAATCACAACCTTTGCTTTCAGTCTTTCGTCTAACTCATGGTATTTTTCCAGAAACTCAAATCCATTCATTCTGGGCATATTAATATCCAGATATATCAAGTCCGGATTAGGAAAGGCTTCGGACTGGTTTACCTCCCCCGATTTTAAAATATAATCTAAGGCTTTAGGACCATCAATAGCAACTTGTACATGATTACATACATTAGCTTCGGCTATAATGATTTTATGGTATTCATTGTCGGCAGGATTGTCGTCTATTAACAGAATACAGTTTATTTTTTTCATAAGTTTTATTTGCCCCTCCAACCTCCCTCCCTCTTTCATCGGGATAAACTCAGGGGAGACTTTGATTGCATTTTTTTAGTTGTTAAATTATTAAATTATATTTCTATTCATATTATCTTCCTCGAGTTTGGGTTGCGCGTTGGTACTCCTTCCTTCGGGGGAGGCAGGGAGGAGCTTTTTAAGGGTGAAATAAAAAGTGCTCCCCTCACCAAATTTCGATTCTACCCATATCTTGCCGTGATGCAAGTCAATAATTTTTTTGCAAGTAGCCAAACCGATACCCGTGCCAGGATATTCAGTGGCAGCATTCAAACGCTGAAAAATTACAAAAAGCTTATTAATATATTGTTCTTCTATACCTATGCCATTGTCCTTAATGGCAAAAAGGTATTCGGTATTTTTATCTTCCACAGTAATATTTATTTCCGGAATACCGTTTTTCTTACGGAATTTTATAGCATTGCTGATTAAATTTTGGAATAGCTGTTTCAGTTCACTAGCATTCCCTTTTAAAACAGGAAGCGTAGCAGCAGTAATTTTTGCATTACTTTCCTTTATGGATGCCTCCATGTTAGCAATTACCTCTTTAACAACCTCATTACAATCAACGGCAGTGTATATTATGTTTCTTCCTATTCTGGATAAATCCAGCAAATCTTTTATAAGGTTTTGCATCCTCGAAGCAGCATTCACAATAAATTTGATGTATCGATCTGAATCCTTATCTGTTATTCCTGAATATTTTTTCTCAAGCAGCCCTACAAAATTGGAAATTGTTCGCAGCGGTTCCTGCAAATCGTGCGAAGTCACATAAACAAACTGCTCAAGCTCTTTGTTGGTGTTAGCCAATTCTTCGGATTTTTGTTTGAGCTCTGCCAGAGGTTTTTTCAAATCTGTTATGTCGTTTGAAATGCCCAGCAAGTATATGGGGTGACCGTTGCTATCAAGAATCGGAATTTTTTTTGTTTCAAGAATTCTATCTCCTTTGTATTTAGTATGAATACGTTCTTCCTCAATTTCTAAAAGTTTGCCTGATTCAAGCACTTCTCTGTCTTTGGTTGTAAAAAAATCGGCTTCAGTTTTAGGGGAAAAATGATAGTCGTTTTTTTTCATTAAATCTGCTTTTGAATAACCCAAAAGATCTTCCCCTGCTTTATTAAAGCTGACAAATCTCAGATCTTTTGCATCTTTAACAAAGAGCATATTTGGAATGTTTTCTATAATTGAATTGAGAAAATGTTCGGATTTTTTTAATTCATCTTCTGCTTTTTTTCTATCAGTAATATCGCGGGCACTTGCATAAAACTTTCCAGTTATAGGATCAGGAGTAATATTCCATTCAAACAACAAATAACTTCCGTCTTTTTTGCGATACCTATTTGTAAAATTAATAGTTTCTGCACCGGTTTTATTTTTCTCTATTTCCTGTAGGGTAGCACTAACGTCATCGGGATGAATGAAATCCAGAAACCGTTTCTCAAGCAATTCTTTTTCTGAATAACCCAACACTTTTTGGAAGTTGGGATTAATAATTTCAAAATGACTCTCGTTGGTAATGGTGATAAGGTCATGACTGTTATTAAAAAAATATTGGTATTCTTTTAATTTTTCTTCAGCTTTTTTTCGCACAGTTATATCCCTAACTATGTTTTTTTGTTTCATATTCTGTTAAATTTATTTTACACTAGCGTCTATCGCCTATATAGTGAGGGTCTTTTACGTTTGCTTTTTTGGTTTAAAATAAAAACGATAATGCTAATAACTCCGAGTAGTTATAGTCATACGTTAACAATTTGTTTTAAGTGTTGTATCAAAAATTTGCGAATTTTGTAGAGATGATTTTTGTTATTACTCCAAAATGGATTGATATATTTCTATTCGCTAAAAACTAATACACCATTACCTTTTTAACCGTTTCTCCTTTTATATTTTTAAAGACAACTAAATAAATTCCCTTTCCGTATTCGGCTACATTAAATTGCTTTAAATATGTTCCACTAAAATCGTTTACAGCATCTTTAAATAGTATTTGTCCTAATACATTTCTTACTTCAATTGTGTAAGTTGATTTAGTTGATGTATTAAACGAAACGGTAAAATTTTCACTAGTAGGATTAGGATAAATAGTCATATCATTCATTAATGACTCTGTGTTACCCACAGCGGTCGATAAACTCGATGCAATATTAATATCATCTATATAAAGATTATTTCCGTATCTGTTCCCAACTTCAAATTTTATAATAATACTTCCACCAACGTATGCATTTAAATTAATGGTATCAATATCCCAATCGGAAGCTAAAGACGGAGTAAAGATATTATTACTGCTGCCACTCGTTGCCAATATCACACCCTTTTTGAAATACAGGGCAGGATCAAACGTAGTACCACAATCGGAAGAAACAAAAATTTTTAATTCATCATGATAATTATCAGGGTCTGTGGAACTATTATAATATTTATACGCTCTTTTAAATGTTAATTGAGGATTTATTGCGCCAAATAAACTAATAGGTTTTGAGATCAGGTTGTCTATTTGTGAACTATCATCATAATCATAACAATCAATACCGGCACACCCATTCGCACTGCCAGAATTGCCTGCAGCAGGTCGCCACTCAAAGCCCTTAGCTCCTTGATTTCCCCAAGCTACATTGCCTGCATCGGCATTTTCAATTACCCAACCTGCAGGTGGAAAAGTGCTGGTTTCAAAATTTTCGTTAAATGGAAGAGCAACAGCATTCAATGGTGCAATGTAATTTGTTTTTGCCATTGTGTTGCTTGCATTAGTCGGTTGTGTATTAGTTGCCACTAAAGTTACAGAATAAGGTCCGGCAGCATTAAATTGAACTTGCGGATTTTGAGACGAAGCAGAAGTTCCTCCAACAAAAGTCACAGACGAAGGACTAAACGTCCAAGCCCAAGCGGTTGGTAAGCCTGCCGATTGGTCGGTAAATGTTACCGTTGCTCCAATGCAAGGCAATACATTATTAGCCGTAAAATCGGCAATTGGAGAAATAGGACCGGTAGATGCACTAATCGTAAAGTTATTATTGCTTACATCGAAAAAAATATTTCCTGCTCCTTCTACTTTTATTCTACACGTAGTTTTAATACTCACTTGCGAAGGCACTATAATACTTTCCGTTCCATCGTTAGGTGTGTTTGATAAAACAGTTGTAAAAGTATTTCCTCCATCGGTTGACAGTAAAATATTTACGTTCGCACAATTAACAGGAGCGGTATTCGAGGAAGCTACATTCCAGGTAACTGTTTGTGTGCTGTTACTTGCCCACGTAATACCCGTTGCAGTGGGATATGTAACAATAAAAGGCCCCGAAGAAGCAATCACTACTTGAGTTCCTGCGTAATTGACGCCTCCACCGCCCATTCTATTATCACGGGCAGTTAATCTAAAATTTAACGTTTGTGCAGAGGAGGGCAGATATTCTCCTAATGTACTGGTAGCACCAGCCAATATCACACTCAACTTAGGAAACATTCTTGTTGGAACAGGGATAGGTGGATATGATCTAAAAAAGGGAGCCGTTGTTGTAGGTATACTTTGCAAAGTACTATTGTTGTCAATTTCTTCCCATGAATATGTTAAAGGATCGCTATCAGCATCGGTAGCAGAACCTGTTAAAGAAAAATAAGTCGATTTAGGAATAGTAAAAGTTGCAGGTGCCGTAACAACAGGTGCGTGATTTCCTGTCGGGATTGTTGTAGCACAACCATTTCCGAAACCGGTGTTTGAATAAGTCATTATATCATCAAAACTTATAGTATGAAAATAAGGAATGCTATTAGGAGCTAAATCGTTTGGAGAACAAATACCTGCATAAGCCATAATGGTAACGCCACTACCAGGCTCCACCATTACTCCCGGTTCATTATTGCCACTACACGAACCTCCTCCGGATGAAAATGTATGATAGGCTCCAAACTCGTGTCCAATCTCATGCGATACGTAATCAATATCATAAGGATCACCAACAGGTTGCGGACTGCCGGTAATACCTCTTGCCTTTTGGCCATATTTACACACCACACCCAATTGAGCTAAGCCCCCGCCATCGGTACTAAAAGTGTGTCCTATATCATAATTAGAACTTCCAATATTATTATCAATAACCGATTGGCTTTCGCTAATTAATACATTGCCGTTACTATTTCCAGAAAAAGGGTCGCTATTTGGGTTGCCAAATAAAACTGTTGTTTCGTTAGCAACTAAAATTAATTTAACTGCTACTTCTGTTTCATACACACCATCTACTCTGTTTACAGTTGTGGTTACTGCAGATAAAATTTGACTCGTAGTTGGGCTGTTAACTCCTGTTGCAGCTTGTGCATATTCTCCTGTACACGCTAATGCCAATCGGTACTTCCGTAAGTTGGCGCCTGCGATAATTAGCTGATTAGGATTTGCCGGAGGTGGATCAATTATACCATTTTCCAATACCCCTTCAGAAATTTTTTTAGAAGGGTCTTTAACAAAATCCGAAGTGTAGTAGCTTATGTAATCAGCTTTGTTATTACGACAATACGGATCTATAAAAATGTTACCTGTAGCACTTAATATCATTCCGTGAAAACCAAACACTGTCCAGTCTAATTTACCAAAGGTGCCTGGCATATCTACACCCATTATATTGAATGTTTTAATGTCTGGAAATTGCACTGATAGTTCAGAAGCCATTATTGGCGATTCTACTATTCTGAATTTTTTAATGCTGCCATCGGGCATAGGTAATTCTACAATAGCAGAAGAATTTTTAAGGCTCACATTATCTTCGTGCGGTGCATTAAACAAGGTGATTTTAAATTCATCGGTTGACAAATGATAGGTTTTATACTTTTGAGGAACAATAACCCGCTCACCGCTTTTATCTACATTCTTTTCTGTAACGGGTACCCAAACGGACTTGGCTGTTTGAGCATTGGAGAAATTCGCCCAAGCGAATGCAATTAATAATAAAAATTGTTTCATAATTTATATTTTTAAAATGAATGTATTTTTGGTTCTGCTATAATTCTTGAGGTTGATTGTATTTAAATTTCGTCTTAATAATTATTTTAAAAATTGTTGGATGAAATTCTTCATATCTCCATTTCCAACAGTGTCCTGTAGTAATTAGAGATGGCTTATTTTAATTATACAAATTGATGTAATAAAAATGGAGTTTGTAATAGGCTAATAAGCTTATTTTGGTAGGCTAAACACAGTAATTGTGTGATTTGAGGCAGCATAATAACTCTGTAACTTCATTGCGAAAAGAAGTGTTGCAATACTACATTAGACAAAATTCTATAATATAATTCGGTCAATATTTTTCTCTAAAAATAATTTTCAAAAATAGGTAATATTCAAAAAAATATTTAAATTTGATATAGTAGCTTGCCCAAACAGTTACACCAATTGTAAATATGAAATAATCCAGTGCCTTCCTTTTCTTCCTAAAATCATTAAGTTTAAAAGAAAGAGTTACTTCATATTTGTAAGATGATATAAAAAAAACAAAGTAGACTCAGTACCAATAATAATTATGAAAAGCATAAAAACATACGTTATAATTATTTTGGCATGTTACAAAGTTTCCTTTCCATTATATGCGAATGAGCAAATTGACACCTTATTAAAACAATATAGCCAAGCCCAATACGATACAAATAAAATCAACCTCTTTAATGCACTCAGCAAGGAATACCAAAATATCGGCAAATACGATACTGCTCTTTACTACGGGGAAGCAGCCTTGAAGTTAGCGAAACTGTTAAATTTTCAAGAAAAAATTGGAGACGCGTATAAGGAAATCTCATTGACTTATTACAAACAAGGCAATTACGATAAGGCCCTGGAAAATCAAAACGCTTCGCTTAAAATTATGGAAGCAATTAGCAATAAATATGGTATCTCAGCTTCTTATAATAATATTGGATTGATATATTTCTCACAGGGACTGTACGAGAAGGCGCTGCAATTTTTTTTCGCTTCTCTGAAAATAAGGGAAAAAATAGGGGATAATAGAGGTATTGCTAATACTTGCCTAAACGTTGGTCTTATTTATTATCACCAAGGCATTTACAACAAGGCTCTGGAAAACTATTTCACTTCACTGAAAATAATGATAGAATTAGGCGACAAACGTGGCGTTGCTAATGCATACAATAACATTGGGTTGGTTTATTATTATCAAAAAAAGTATAATGAAGCATTAGAAAAATACTCTACGGCACTAAAAATAAAAATAGAATTGGGCGACAAGCATAGTATTGCTAATACATACAATAATATTGGAATGGTTTATTTTGATCAAAACAAGTATAATAAAGCATTAGAAAACCACTTCGCTTCACTGAAAATACGCGAAGATATTGGCGACAAATATGATATTGCTGCTTCTTTCGGCAATATAGGGGATGTTTATAAAAACAAATTAAATTATTCGGAAGCAATTGTCTGGTTTCAAAAAGCGCTGTCACTTGCTAAGGAAGTAGGGGGTGAGGATTTAATAGAGACCTCGTGCCAGGGGTTGTGGGAATTGAGTGAGGAAACGAGTAATTACAAAAAAGCTTTTGAATATTACCAACTCTATTCGCAAACCAAAAATAGTATCTTTCAAAAAAGAAACAATAAAGATATAGCCGAATTGCAGGTCAAATACGAAACCGAAAAAAAAGAAAAGGAAATTAGACTTCTGAACAATGAAAATAAAATTAAAGTGCTTGAGATAGCACAACAGCAAAACCAGTTGTTTAAAAATAAAATTTTATCTTTTGCTCTTTTTGCGGGAATAATTTTGATTATAGTAATAAGTTGGCTGTTAATTTCCAGGAATAGAATAAGACAAAAAGAAATTCTGAAAACAGAACTCCTCAAACAGCAGGGGCTGCGAACCAATGCAATTATTGAAACACAGGAGATGGAGCGAAAACGGATTGCACAGGATTTGCATGATGGAATTGGACACAAGTTGACAATTCTGAAATTCAATTTTGAAAAATTGATTGGAGATTTTCATACGATCTCGCCAGAACAAAAAGTTGTTTTTGAACAAACCGAAAATTTATTGGATGAAACGCATAAAGAAGTACGAACACTGTCACATTCCATGATGCCCAAAGCACTACAAGAGCGAGAACTTGCCGATGCTGTTTCCGATTTAGTGGATCAAACATTTGCAAATTCAAAAATAAAATACTCACTCAAAAATGACTTGCCCGCTGGACTTCCTGAAAATATTCAAGTATGCATTTATCGTGTTTTGCAGGAATTACTCAATAACATTCTAAAATATTCCCAGGCAACCGAAGTAGCCATACAGATTTTAAAAAATAAAAATACCCTTATTTTATTTGTAGAAGATAATGGAATAGCCATTCAAAAGGGAAGTTTAGATAATGGCATTGGATTGCAAAATATTGCAGGACGGATTGATACGTTAAAGGGCCTTTTTACAATAGAACCAGGACCCGTTAAAGGGACAGTGGCAACAATAAGAATACCTTTACCACATTCCTAATAGAAAAAAAAAGAGAGAAATAAATGACAAATAGAAATCAACAAATGTTCTCGTCCATTATGGATGAGACGAAAGAAACAATTAGAGTAATGCTGGTGGACGATCATCAGATTGTAATTGATGGATTAAAATCATTGTTGGCAGAAATAAAAAATATAGCAATTGTTGCCGAAGCCAATAATGGGAAAGACGCAATCGAAATTTTGAGCAAAACAGCCGCTGATATTGTCCTTATAGATATTGAAATGCCTATAATGAATGGATGGGATGCTACTAAAATTATTACTTCTCGTTACCCGCAAACAAAAGTAATTGCTCTTACCACTTTCAGCGAAAAAGCCATTATAAAAAAAATGTTGAACGCTGGTGCTTCAGGATACATTTTAAAAAACATCAAAAAAGATATATTGCTTGAAGCGATAATTGCTGTTCATAATGGTGAAAAATATTTCAGCAGCGAAATTTCTCTTTTGTTGCTGAAACCATCGGCAGAAGAAATTATCGTTCCAAAAAAACAAAACTCATCTGTAAATTTACTTACAACCAGAGAGGTTGAAATTTTAAAATTGATTGCAGGCGGTTTGTCGAATGCTGAAACCGCAGAAAAGCTATTTATTAGCCCTAAAACCGTAAAAGCCCACCGCGAAAATATTATGAAAAAACTTGATTTGCACAATGTAGTTGATCTTGTGCGATGTGCTATTGATAGCGGATTTATTGATTGAAGATCTTAAACAAGCTTTGAATAAAATGTAATGAAGGTGTTTTTACTATTTTTTATTAATCGCCCATGTCAACGACAAATAATATAATCCTCCAACGGATGAACCAGCCAGAATGGAATTATATAGCTTGTTCAGCAGATTAGATGCGCCAAGTTTTGCAAGTATGCCTGCTTTTTTAAAGTTATAATTTACCTGTGCATCCAACGTCCAGTATGCTGGAACCTCACCGCTTGCAAGAAACGAAACATAATCGAATTTTGTTTGATAACGCCCTGTAATGCTTGCACCCATATTTTTCCATATATTTTCTGTTATAACAGTTCCGTTTACCATTATTTGGGGAGTATTAAAGCCATCTTCAAGTCCGTCTTTATCTTCTATCCTGTCTAATTCAGCGTAGGTAAAGTTTCCGAGGATACTCAACTTTTCATCGTATTTATATTTAATTCCGAAACTACTGCCATAGTTGTACATTTTACTTTTCGAATTGGTAAATAAACGATAGCGGTCCTGTTTTGTTTTATCATAAAGGTATTTGGGAATAGAATCTGGATAGCTTGTCAGCGGAATACTTGCTTCCGTTTGTCCAATAAGGTTCTCATAGGAGTTGTAATAAAAATCGACATCAATATAAAGAGAATTGTTTAAAGCAAGTCCTCTGAACCCAATTTCAAATGAACGGATATACTCTGGTTGTATATAGGTGTAAGGAGTTTTTTTCAACATGCCCTTGTTTTTATCAATTGCCTGTGCCTGGGTTAAACCACTTGTATTGATATCGCTGTTAACCTGCGTCTGAAAGGCATCAATAGAGGTTTTGGTATAGGAATTTTCAAATACACCTTCTTTTTCCGACATAATTTTCACTCCACCGATACGCTTTACGCCTCCACTTTTGAAATTGGAAAATGCTTCAAAAAGGCTTGGAAACCGGTAACCACTCTGATAAGAAGTCCTGATGTTTATACTTTCTTTTGTAGAATAGACCATCGTAAAACGGGGATTGTATTTCGTAGTAAAATAATCCGCTTTATCTGCACGGATAGTGGCACTTAAACGAAGCTTCTTATCAAAAAGATCTTTATTAAGCTGTGTAAATCCTCCTGATTTGGTAAAAATAAGACTTTGTGTGGTATCAATTGGATTAACCATATAGTGTCCATATGGAAGTACAATATATGTTCTGGAGTCAATTCCGGAAAGCAATTGTATTTCAGCCTTTTCAAATAAGGAAGGAAATAATTTGTCCCAACTTAATAATGCTTCTGTATGTGACATCCGCGATTGAACCCGAAGGGCTGCACCATAATCCCAGTTGTCATTTGCCAAAATTGCCTCTTTTTTTTCATTGTAAGCGCCTGTACCTGGCTGGTATCTGCCTCCATCAGATGTCAGGCGAGCCAACCTGTGTGCGTCTGCTATACCTTCTCCTTGTGTAATAGCATTGTTATAAGCTATTGTATAATCACTAAACCATTTATTATCCGATTTAAACGCCTTATCCATATTTTCGGCCAGTGAACGCATGTTGTATGATTTACCGGTATTTTCCAGGGTCAAATAACTACGCACCTGAAAAACGGGTGATTGGTATTCAAGCGCATATTGCTGCAAAGCATAATCTTGTAATCTGAAACGGTTATTGCGATGGTAAACTGTATTTATTAAGGCCCCTTTGTACGAAAAAGAAAATTCATGAGATTCTTTGGGACGAAAGTATAGCCCAATGTCACCTTTATAATTCAGGATGTTATAATCTGCAATGTTCGTTTCCTCATACCCTGTGCGGGCAACCGAATACTTTTTTCCATTTAATGTAAGTGTTTTTCTATTGGATGATTCATCACCATAGCGGTTGGTTTCATCAAAAGCGGGATTTTCAGCGCCTGTGAGTCCTACAGAAGCATTGAGCTGAGGAGCTAAATCTGTTTTATCGTCAGCAACCCAGTCATTCCCATTTGTATACGAACCATTGACTTTGAAAGCAAATTTTGAATTAAGCGCTTTGCCATAACGCAAATTGGTTTGACTGAATACTTGAGGTGAAACATTATCAATCTGCCCAACATGGTTTACACCTGTTAACTGCTGGAAGCTGAAACCTTGGTATGTAAATGGGTTTTTAGTCCTGATATTTGCCAATCCGTTGATGGCATTCATTCCATATAGAGCGGACGAAGTTCCAGGGATAATTTCAACTTTGTCAATATCAAGATCGTTAGCGCCAAATGCATTTGCGATGGGCGCTCCTATATGCGGAGCCTGATTATCCATTCCATCAACCATTTGAGCAAACCGCACATTGGTTGTATTGGAAAATCCCCTGGCGTTGATCACTTTAAATCCCAGGCTCGGAGTAATGATCTGTATTCCTTTCATATTCTCAATGGCGTCAAAAACAGTAGCCGCACCCATATTTTTTGCATCAAAGGATTTTAATTGTTCGATACTTACCGGAGAACGTAATATCGTTTCTGAAACACGTGAAGCCGAAATAACTATTTCATTCAGATTGTATCGTTTTGTGGTATCAAGGCTTTGTAATAAACTATCCAACTTCACCTGGGCAAAACTATTTATTGTAAAAAGCACCAGAATTATTAGCTCAAATATTTTAATTGTATTTCGCTTTTTTGTCATTTAAATAGATGATCGGAGATCTTTAAATATATTTCGTTGATTGCTTAGATAAAAAAATTAAACAGTTACTAAATGTATCGAAATTTTATTCTGCCCTACTGTTGTTAGAGTTTTTTTTAACAATACAAACTTGGATTTTTTCTTAAAAACTACAAAACCTAAATGGCTCAAAAGTTTTTAATTACTGCGTTTAACCTAGTAAAATAGGATTACTACCCTACTTTATATTCCACCTTTATTATATTAATTTGTATAATTAAAATAAGACACCACATTACTTTGGGACAATGCAGGAAATTTTGATATAAATAAATTCAAAAGATATGTATAGGCTTTAAAAAAATAAATTATATACGAACCCTGCATGATAATTAACCTTAACAAAAGATTATTTTTTATTATAATTATTATTGTACTTCCCAACTTTGTAAAAGCTCAGGAACAAAGCACTTATTTTACTTTCGGCAATGAAAGAATGGATCGAGGGAAATTAGTTTATCCTCAAAACTCTAACTCTGTTATGATTGCCGGGGAAACAGAAAATTTGAATTCTCTCAATAAACTATTATTTCTTACAAGTGTAACTACCGAAGGGAATGTAAACTGGTACAAAACGTACGGAGGCAATATATCTTATGCAGTAAATGACTGGAGCATTACCAATGACGGTGGGTTCATTTTATCCGCTGAACAATACTATCTGAACGACAGGGAAACATTATACCTGATGAAATTAGATAACGAGGGTAACGTTCAATGGACAAAACTATTTGATGAAGGAGGCAATGAGGTGGAAGGGCTTTCTATCGCTCAAACAAAGGACGAAGGTTATATTGTTACTGGCCTCATCAAATTGCGTTCCACAGTATCCGATGTTTTTTTTGCTATGAAGCAGGAAAAACAATACATGTATATTCTTAAAACGGACAAAAACGGGAATAAGGAATGGTCAAAAAAATTCAATTATGATGCAGGCTCTTTGGCAACTGGAAGTAAAGTTCTTGAAACAGAAAATGGTTATCTTATAGGAGGAGTTATTGGAATTGTAGCAGGAGAAAAAGAAGAAGAAAAAAGTTCGGATATGCTTTTGTTGCAAATAAATTTTAAAGGTGATTTTTTGTGGGCAAAAAGGATAGGAGGAAATAAAAATGAAAATATAAAAAACATGTTATTCATCGATAATGATCTTTTTGTTATTGGCGCTACAACTTCATTTGGTGAAGGGAAAGCGGATGCCTACCTGGCACGTTTAACCGTTAGGGGAGAAGTGAAATGGTTTAAAACATACGGTGGAACAGGGCATGAGAACATGAGTTCAATAATAAAAGCCAATGAAAATGAATTGTTAATTGCTGGAGAAACTCAGTCATTTGGAAATGGTATTTATGATGCTCTAATTATAGCAACTGATAAAAATGGTGAAATAACAGCTTCTGAAACCTTTGGGCTGGACAAGCATGTTGAGATGGGAGCTGTTGCAATAAAAGACAGTAAAATTTATATGACAGGTTTTTCATTTACCAGCACCACTCAAAAAAGTACACAGGCATATCTTTTATCCTACAATTTTAATGATAAAAATAAAAAATGTTTTTTTAAAACGGCTCAAATAATAGCGAAAAATCACACTTCCGGTATAGCTATAAAAGAATTGAACAAACAAATGCTTACTGATGTTGCTCCCCTTGCAGAGAAATCGGCTTTGACTGTTTATAGTACTGTTGTGCAAAATAAAATCATTATCACTGAAACGTTTTGCAAATAATTTTTACCGCGTATCTTTTTAAGATAGGCTAAGAAAATGGAATTGTTGTATAACCTATAATTATATTTTTTTGCAATAAAAATTGTCTATCTAATAGTGGAACTTACGGTTAGGTAAAAAATGCTGATGTACTATGAAATTTAAAATAGCCATACTATTAATTTCAATTATTCTATTAAAAACAGAAGTGTATGCGGATGGCTGTAATAACGGTTCTTTTTGGATAATCCAGAATTGTGATTTCCCTTTACGTATATGTGTTTCTCCCTTGGGTGTTTCCGATGAAATGGAGCATACAGATTATACCTGGGATTTTGGAGATGGAACTACGCTGAGTTATTCTAATATTACTTCACTACTTGATACTGTTTGCCATAATTATGCGGTAGCCGGAACCTATACAGTTACTTTAACGCTGGTGGTTCATCAGTTGTTTAATACGAAAACCTGCGTTCCAACTCATCAGGTTACGGTTAGTGATTTATCTTATAAAGTAGTGGAAAGTTTTGATTGCAATACGAATACAGGCAGCCTCACTTTAAGTTATACAGGAGGCAATGCAATATGGGATTGGGATCCCGACACACTCAATGCAGCTGTTTATCCGAATTGGCCTTATGGTACAGTTATCAACAACCCCGATGTAAATACTACGATACCGACAAGTTTAGGAGAACAACATGCAATCCTCATCAAATCCGGAAATTGTTTTTACTTGGATAAATTTACGATTACCGGATTTAATCTTACTGCCGTACACACAGATATAAGTTGTTACAATGCGAATGATGGAACAGCAACAGCAACAGTAAACGGGGGTACTGCACCCTATACATACACTTGGTCAAATGGTACAGTAGAAACCATCCCCGGCACATCATCTACGATAAGTAATTTAGCGGAGGGGACCTATACTGTGCAGGCAACGGATTCCACAGGGTGTATGGCAACACAAACGGTAACGATTGTTAATCCTCCTCAAATAATAATCGATGCCGGCCCAGACATTACAATTTGTTCTGCCACCACAGGTAACATAGGAGCGACAACTACTGCAGGCTATACCTATAGCTGGGCTCCAATTATGGGATTAAGTGATACAACCGTTTCAAACCCCACCGTTACATTAACCAATGGTGGTGCGGTTCCTGTTACAACATCATATACGGTAACTACTACAGTTGGCAGCTGTATTATAACAGATGAGGTGAACGTTACTGTCGATCCTTTGCCATCAGTAAATGCCGGTCCTGATCAAACAATCTGTTCGGGAACTGTTTCATTAGCGGGCTCAGTTGCCGGGGCAGCTGTAGGTTGTACATGGAGCGGGGGATCAGGCATCTTTAGCCCCAATAATACAACTTTAACGTCAAATTATTTGCCGTCTGCTTCAGAGATAACTGCCGGAACTATTACATTAACGTTAACAACTGACGATCCTCCCGGCTCATGCGCATCTGCAAATGATCAGGTGGTAATTACAATAAATCCATTAGTTCTTGTTGATGCCGGCATTGATCAGGTTATTTGTATTGGTAATACAGTAACCTTAGCAGGGCTTGCCTCAGGAACCGGAACAAGTGGAACATGGACCGGGGGCGCAGGAACGTATAACCCTAACAACACTTCGCTAAATGCGGTTTACACACCAACTACTACGGAAGCCACAGCGGGAACCGTTACATTAACATATACTACCGATGCCCCTGCAGGGCCTTGCATTGCTGTAAATGACCAAATGCTAATTACTATTAATCAATTACCAACAGCCAATGCAGGTTCAAGTCAAACGTTATGCCCTGGTATAGCTATCATTCTTGAAGGTTCTATAGGGGGAACAGCTTTAAGTGCAACATGGAGTGGTGGTACCGGTACTTATTCTCCAAATAATACAACTTTAAATGCCATTTACAGTCCAAGTGTAGCGGAATACGCAGCCGATTCAGTAAAATTAACATTAACAACAAATGATCCTGCAGGCCCTTGTTCTTTTTCTACATCTGAAGTAGTTTTTCACTTTTATAAAAATCCGGTAGTAGATTTCTCAGTGAATGATCCTGAAGGGTGTCCGATCCATTGCGTTGATTTTACCGATTTAACGGTTGTTGGTGGGGGATCCACCATTGCTTCCTGGAATTGGAATTTTGGTGATGGCAGTATAGGTTTATCATCACAAAGCCCTTCCCATTGTTATTCCCAAACGGGTTTCTACGATGTTACCTTAACAGCTACTTCAAGTAATAATTGTGTTACTACTTTAATTATTCCTCAAATGATCCATGTATTTCAGCAACCGGATGCTGAATTTAATCCAACACCTAATCCTGCAACAGTAGTTGATCCGCTTATTGTATTTAACAATCAATCCTCCTCAGATGTAAGTTATTGGAACTGGAATTTTGGTGATGGCGATAGTTTGGTTCCAGGCAATTCAGATCCTGAGCATACATATCCTAACGCATTATCCAGCAGTTATATAGCAACATTGATTGTTCATAATCCGGATGGTTGTTACGATACAATTGCTCATGAAATATTTATCGGACCCGAATACACTTTTTTTATTCCAAATTCATTTACACCAAATTCAGATGGAGTTAACGATCATTTTTTTGGCTGCGGTAAAGGTATAATAGAATATGACCTGCTGATATTTGATCGTTGGGGCAATATGATTTTTCATGGCGAGGAGTTAAATGAGAAATGGGATGGAAAAGCAAACAAAGGCAAAGAGGTGGCGCAGATAGATGTATATGTATGGAAAGTAGAACTCACTGATGTGTTTAATGAAAAACATAATTTTATTGGAACGGTGACTTTAGTTAAGTAAAATATCTTGAATGGAAGTTTGAAAAAATAAAATTATTTGTTTGACAATTTAAATCGATCCGCTTGCGCTGTTCTGAAAAAATGGCGGGTGCCGTTGTACTATCTATCATTAATTGACAGTATAATTGCATCATTCAGTTGCCGCGTAATTACACTCCCCATTGCACAAAGTAATAAAAGGATGGCAGAGAATTTCAACTTCATTGCTTTGCAGATTCAACAAAATTTGATTTAAACAGATGACTTTTTGAAAAAATGTAAAATATTTTTTTCATGACATCTTCGATCAAGAGCAACGTAAACAAGAGAAAACAGAAATCCTGACCTGAAAATACCTTCAGGAATTCCGATCATAAACGATAGTATAACAATAAATATAAGCCAAGGAATACCTATGAATGCAGCTAAACGCGAACCAAGACCGGTTATTAACAGCAAACCTATAATAGTATCGAAAAAGCCGGAATAAAAAACAAAATCCTTTACATGCTCAGCTGGTATTATTTGTGCCGCCAGCTCAACATGCCCACCACTTAACCCCATTATACCTAAGGATGCGGTTCCGTGAGCTAGAAATGCGAATGAAATTCCGATACGTAACAAATGATATTTATGGACTTTTTGCTTTAGATAATAGTATAAGTACAACGAATAAAATATCCAGGGGAATCTGCGCATATTTTCTGCGATTCCAAAAGGGGAATCCGTTTTATTGAAAAACAACACCCATACAGCGCAACCAACTAATAGCAAGTAAATCATACCGGCAATCAAAATTGTTTTATTTGGTCGTATTACTATACTGATTGCGAATAAAAGATCTAAAACAGCAAGAAATTTGGTTATTGTACGTGGGTCAAAACTATCTAAAAAATGAAGCTCATGAATTATTTTGATATGGAGCTCAATTCCTGAACTTAAGCCAAGATTAACAAGTGCATGTCCTGTAAAAGCAAGAAACAATATTATTCTAAAGAATAAATACGTGTTTTCTTTTAGTAAGAGGAGCGCTTTTTTCATAGTAAAGTTCAAATTTTATTCAATAATAATTTTATGGAAGCCGAATGTCGCCTCCATTAGCTTGGCTCTAAAGCCAACATCTGCATAAATTACATTTATAGCATAAATATTGTCGTTCAAATTTTTGAATACTAAGCGAGCTTTTTTACTAACAAGCCAAGAACTTTACAATTAGCTTTTTTTACCCATCATTATTAATACGAGTAACAAAAATAAATTAGCGGACACTATAGATGCAAGCACTATAATCCAACGGATTGGATATGATTTTTTGTTTGCGGGGTATGGTTTACTCACAATATTAGTATAAGTAAGAATTTTATTCAAATCGCTAATTACTTTATCATACTCCAATTTAGAAGAATTATAACTATCTAATAGTATATCAAATGTTTCTTTCATTTGATAATATTCCCCTCCTTTTTCCTTCAGGTTCTGCATTAAAGCGTCAATGTCTTTTAAATTTTCTTTAGATGTACGGTTACTTTGCGCTTTTAAATAACATTTAGTAACTTCTTTTACCTGAACTTCATAATCTAATAGTTGATATTTTACACGTAATTCCTGTAAAATAGAATTTACTGAATCAACATGTTTTTTTTTCAACAGTAACTGATTATTTACTATGTCCAACATCTCTTTTGTTTTTTCACGCTGAAGACTTCTTGCCTTCAAATTTAAAGCATTGATAATTTCAATAACCATATTACAGGCTATTTGAGCATCAGTATCAAACACTGTAATTTCAATTGAATTAAATTGTGACTGTCTAACTTCTACATTTGCCTGGTAAGCAGAAATTAAGTCGAAAAGTCCCGATTTTGAAGTAGTATCAATACAATAATGCGCAGCCAATTTAAATTTACTAACTACTAAATTTCGAATATCTGATGATTCCAATAATTGCAATAATTGCTCAGAAGGAGTTTCGGTACTATATGAAATAATATTAGAAGGATAAACAATAGCAAAAGATTTGTAGGTAGGGCGTATAAAAAATTTTGATGAAAAAATAGTAGAAACAATAATTGAAACAACAGTAATGATCATAAAATGATTTTTCCATTTCACAATTAGTTTAATAAAATGGTTATTACTTTCCATATATACTCTTCATTGAGTTAATATTATTTTTCTTTAATAAGTACCTATACAACTATTTCGAATTATTCTGATTAAAGTGGGATTCTTCAAAGCTTGAGAAGAGGTCCATCTAATCTAATTTCAATTATAAAAAAACCAATCAATAGCGCTTTTTCATGTTTTAAAATTTTTAATTTTGTTTTACTTCCCAAAAATCAATGAACACTACTTGTTATAAGTAGAAGTCCAAAAAACAAATCTTTTTTTAGAATCTTGTGACAACAAATCAATAATAATAATAATAGATTACGAGCAAATATTCATTTTGTTTTTCTCCTCGTTTGTCAATTTCAACATATCAATAAATGAATTAAGTTCTATGATTTTATTTTGTCTTTCTAAATGGTTTTTTGCAAGGGTATGCTGTGTTTGCCATTGTAAAAGGTGCAAGGTGTTTCCATAATTTATCAGGCTTTCAATTGGATGATTGAGTTTAAATAATATTTCCGCTTGCGCCCACAATAGGTTGGTTAGTAAACGCGTCTGATCAATATCCAGTTGGTCATTTACTAAAATATCATCGAGAGCTTTTGCTGTCAAAAGGTTTGGATCAATGCCAAAAGCGGTCTTAATAGTGTCCTGAATAATGGTCAATGCAACTTTTAATTTTGTGCTTTCGGTTAGCCCAATTAACTGTCCATATGCGTTAGCCGATTTGTCAACGAGCATTAAAATTAGATCTTTGTTTTTCATTGTTGAAGTGTTGTTTTTACATTTAATACCTAAATCCCATTCACCCAAATTATATTTTTATTAAGGAATCAAGAATTTGTCTAATATTTCATTCTGTGTTAAATAAGACTCTTCGATATTTATTACCTGATTAATGTAACCGTCCCTTTATAATTGTGTATCCGGCTTTTAAAATCAATAACACTGATCGAATAAATATATGTATCTTCAAGAGCGATATCCTTACTCTTATTTGCTCTTCCATCCCAAGGGTTGTTAATGTCATTAGAAACAAAAATCATATTTCCCCAACGATCGAAAATATTCATCTTAAATTCAGTGATAAAAGCGCCTTTGCCGGAAAAAACATCATTCATTCCATCTCCATTCGGTGTAAATGCATTTGGAATATAAAAAACAAAATCCGGCTCAATTATAATTGTTTGAAAAGCACTGTCAATACAGCCATACGTAGTAGATGTAATCAATGTAATTATATAAGATCCGGTATCTGAATAACTATGGGGAGCTGGATTGAATACTGCAGATGATGTTAAATCCCCAAAACTCCAATTCCATATATTGGCTCCTATAGATAGGTCTGTAATTGAAATAACAGGATCTGTGATAGTTGTCGTTTTCGGCTGAGCTGTAAAACCCGCAAGAGGAGAAGGATACACTGTGATATAATTATTTTTAGTTAAGGTGCTTACACAGCCGCTATCCGAAGTAACTGTTATTGTAACATTAAAGGTATTGGCCGAATAAACAGAGTCGTTAGTATAACAATGGTCAAAAGTTTGTGAATTATTTATAAGGTTTCCATCCCCAAGGCTCCATACCCAACCTACATTAATACCAGTTGCAAGTGTTGAATGATCTTGAAATGATGTACACAGCGGTTCACATCCGATGGTATCGTTCGCAGTGAAGCTTACTGCAGGATTTGGGTTAACAATACTTATTTTACTAATGGAATTCTCACAACCGAAATTGGAAATAACCAGTAATTCAACCGAATAAGAACCATTACTTGCATATAAATGAGAGGGATTCTGACTGCCGGTAAATGCACTGCCATCACCAAAATCCCAGGTCCGGGATTGTATTGTATCTGTTGTAGCAATGCTTGATAAATTAGTGAATTGAATAGCGCTTCCATTACAAACATTCGTGCTGTTGAATTGAACAATTGGCAAAGGATGTAGTACCACACTTTTTATTGTTGTGTCAGTACAACCATTATTTGATATTACTATTAATGAAACAAAATAGGTTCCGGGGTTTGTATATATATGAGAAGGATTCTGAGTACTGGCTATTACACTGCCATCACCAAAATTCCAGGCCCTACCCGCAACGCTACCAACGGAAACAATTGATGAATCATTAAAACTCATTGTCTGACCTAAACAAACATTTGTAAAACTAAAATTGGCTACAGGCATTGGAAATATTGTAATTGAATCCTTTAAAGTATCCGCACAACCAAGATTGGATGAATACGAAATCAGCATAACCTCATAATTTCCAGAACTTGCAAACAAATGGTTGGGATTATATTCTGTTGTATTTAAAGCCGAACCATCACCGAAATTCCATGACCAATTTGCAATACGCCCCGTTGCAGGATCTAGAGTAGTGTTTGTAAACTCAGCCGAATCAAATAAACAAGTATTGTTAAATGTGAATCCGTTAACAGGTGGATCAAAAACATTTACGGGGATAGTAACTGTATCAGCACAAGCATCAGCTGTTTTAGCAATTAATGCAACATTATATGCTCCAGCATTAGCATAATAATGATTTAGGTTTATTAAATTACTGGTAAGCGAACTATCGCCAAAAGTCCATAAATAACTTGAAATAGAAGCCGGCAGACTCGCTGAAGAGGTATTTATAAAGCCCATTGAATCACCCAAACAGACATCGATGTGAGTAAAACCGGCACTAGGATTTTGCAAAACGGTAACCACTTGCATAATGGTGTCGGAGCAGGAACTGCTACTATTCACTAATAAATTAACAGAATAATTTCCAGAACTGTTGAAGATATGTGATGTGATGTTACCCGAGCCAAGAGTGCCATCTCCAAAATCCCAAAACACACTTGAAATAATACCAGGACTATTAATAGTAGAGGTACTGTTAAAAGGAATTGCTGTTCCGTCACACTGATCAGCGAATGTAAAACTGGCATTTGGTTTAGGAAATACAGTCACACTCAGGCTAACAGAATCTTTACAAGAAAATGAATTTGTAATTACCACTTTGTAATTTGTGGTTATAGTTGGAGTTAGCATAATAAGGGCATCTGTAGAACCCGTACTCCATAAATAAGTCCCGCCACCAGAGGCTGTGAGTGAAGTATTCTCCCCTGAACAAATTATCACATCACCGGTTATTAATGGCACCGGAGCTGGATTTACATTTACGTTAACAGAAGCAGAATCCTCAAAGCCATTTGGTACTTTGACTTTAACATAATAACTTGTTGGAACAATAGGATTTACTGTAATAGAAGAATTTGTGGAACCTGTACTCCATAAATAGGTTCCAATTCCTGCGGAAGTAAGCGTAGTGCTTTCGCCTTTACAAATAACAGTATCTCCAACAATAGAAGCCGCACAACCATTAGCTAAAGAACCTGGCTGACAAGGGCATTGATCATTAAGATCTGAAACACCATCACCATCGCCATCGGTACTGACGGTTGGATTCGCTACTAGCAATAAACCATAAGGCCCACCTCCATTATAAACTAAAACATCAATATAATTAATACCTACAACCCATGGACCCACTAAGGTCATACCTAGCCATGAACTTGGAGAAAATCCTCCTCCGCTGATACCTGTACTGTTCCCATTTATAAATACATTTGAAATACCATTATCTACAAATCCTGAAAAATATAAAACGTAATTCCCGGGCGTAGTTACGCTATTTCCATTGCAATCGGCCGGCAAATTAATGGTTAATCTAAAATAAAGGTACCCTGCACCACCTGTGCAGGGTGTGCCAGAACCTGAAATCCAATTCCCATTATTTACAGGAGGAGGTAAAGCTCCGGGATTAACCCATGCACCGGGAGCACAATTGTTATTAATCAATGCGGGTGTATAGGATAAGCCCATTGGATTAGGCGGACTGCCACCATACCAGGGAGAAACTGTCCAAATTGGATCAAGAGTACCTGGAGCTCCTTGGCCTGTAGATAACATAGCTGGGTTTGGGAAGCCCTGCGAATACAAGTTCCCCGCCAAGACAAATATGAAAGCAATAATTAATAAAAAAAATTTCATGATCAGTTCTTCAGCCCTTATTCGTAATTAATATATCTATTTTGTTCAACCGACAATTGACAAAAAATCAAATCTCCACTACCTTACTAATGTTACAATTTTTTTATAAATGTGTTTCCGTTTTTTAAAATCAATGATCTTGAGCGAGTACAAATACGCAACTCTTTGAGCAATCACAGTCCAGTTTTTTTTTTAACTTTTTATATGAAAAAAAATGCAATCACTCGGTATAATTTTTTTGAAATCAATCTCCATTTATCTCAACAAAGTAACTGTCCCTTTATAATTGTGTATCCGGCTTTTAAAATCAATAACACTGATCGAATAAATATATTGATCAGGCAGCGCAATATCCTTACTCTTATTTTCTTTTCCGTCCCAAGGATTGCTAATATCATTAGAAACAAAAATCATATTCCCCCAGCGATCGAAAATATTCATCTTAAATTCAGTGATAAAAGCACCTTTGCCTGAAAAAGCATCATTCATTCCATCACCATTTGGTGTAAAAGCAGAAGGAATATAAAAGACGAAGTCAGGTTCAATACTAACTGATTGATAAGCTGTATCCGAACAATTGTATTGCGTAGATGCAATCAGCGTTACCAGATAGGTGCCTGTATCGGCATAACTGTGTGGATTTGGATTGCTTATTGAAGATGTTGTAAAATCACCAAAACTCCAATTCCAGTTAGCTGCTCCAACAGATAGATCTGTAATTGAAATAGCAGGATCTGTTATGTTTGTAGTTTGTGGTTGAACGGTAAAATCGGCCGTGGGATTAGGATAAACGGTTATGTAATTATTTTTTGATATTGTGCTGACACAACCGCTATCGGAAGTAACTGTTAAAGTAACATTGAAAGAGTTTGGTGAAACTCCGAAATTATTAGCGTAGCAATGCTCGAAAGATTGAGAATTGATAATAGGGCTATCATCGCCAGCATTCCATATCCATTGTGCATTAAGACCAGTAGTAACTGAAGATAAATTTTGAAATAAAATACAGAACGGCTCACATCCTGCAGTATCAATGCTTGTAAAATTCACATCAGGGATGGGATTAACAATACTTATTTTAGCAGCGGAGTCAATACAGCCAAAATTGGAAACCGCCATCAATTGAACAGTATATGAACCGATAGCAGCATAAAGGTGAGAAACGTTTTGAGATGTATAAAGTAAACTGTCATCGCCTAAATTCCATGCCCAGACGTATATTGTATCTGTTGAAGGAATTGTTGAAAGATTTGTAAACAGCGTATTTGCCCCCAAACAAACATTTGTTGTCCCGAATTTTGCGTCAGGAGGAGGATGTACTACCGCGTTTTTTATTATCGTGTCTTTACATCCATTATTTGTAGTAGTAATTAGAGACACAGGAAAGGATCCTGAATTCGTATACGTGTGAATACTGTTTTGAGAAACACCTAAAGGACTGTTATCAGCGAAGTTCCATTGCCAACTTAAAATAATAGCGGTTGAAACAGTTGACAGATCATTAAAATTCATTGCCTGATTTAAACAAACATCAGCGACACTAAAGTTTGCAAGAGGCATCGGATAAATAAGCACAGAATCTATATATGTATTGCTTACACAACCATTCTTAATAAATTTCATACTTACAGAATGATAACCTGATGTTGAAAAAACAATTCCAACAGGATTTTGTAAAGTAGAGTTGGCTGGTGAAGCATTTGCAAACGTCCACGAGAAAGTAGAGTTTGGTGAAGAATCTCCTCCGGCAATAAAGTTGAAACTGTTACCTGACAGACATTTTCCGGAAGGAACATTGAAAGTTGAAATTGGAGTTTGGCTAATTATTACAGAATCCGTTTTAAGCGGTGAAAAGCATCCGTTTGCATCCACTGTCAATGTTATGTTTTTTGTTCCTCCACTTGGCCAATTAACAGTATATGGCCCTTGACCTGAGCCCGAAACAACAGCCCCTAAACCAAAATCCCAATTATATAGGTCGCTGACAGTTCCTGTGCCAGTGTAAGTGATAGTAGAATTTGTTCCAATGCAATCAGGCGAAGTAGCGGTGAATGTGGAGGTAGGAGGTGTTGAAACTGTTATCGCAACAACTATTGGTGAAGTTGTAACTGAGCAGTCTGTTATAGCCAACGAAACATTATATGTTCCGGGGTTTCCATAAATATGGTTTGGGTTTTGAAGAGTGCTGGGTGGAGTGCCATCGCCAAAATTCCAGTCGTAGCTTGCTGTGCTTGATGCTGTGCCTGTATAGGTGAAGCTTATGTTGTTTCCTGCGCATGCTGGAGAACTAACAGTGAAGGCTAATGTAGGAGGTATTGCTGTTGGGCAATATGTAAAATTAATTTTATAATTATGTGCTGCGGAGGGACCACTATCATCAAATTTGTAAATTGTTTCCCATCCATTACTTCCAGTTGGCGCCTGAACTAAGGCACAAACATTGGAGCATTGCGTAACAGAGGACGTCATATCCATACATTCAGTAACACCTGAAAGTGTGAAAGGTGTGCTCCAATTTCCCCAGGGAGCACCATTTACAGACAATACATCTCCAGAACAACTAGAATGTTGTCCAGGGTTTGAACCACCACCCTGATGTATCCACCACATCTGATTTCCTTTCACATGCAAGTAGTCTATGACATCAACACAGGCATGCACATCATAAGAAACACATTGTGAAAAGCAGGAAGCAACAGGAAACGTGAAAATAATAATGGAAAATAAAAGAAGTATTTTTTTTTTCATTTTTGTATATTTTAAATATGTAGTTGTAACATCTTTTTAAGTAATTTTTTTATGAATTCCTTTTTATACTTGATGACATTGAGCCGAATTTTTGCCAATTTTCCTGAATATTTATTTGTCCCCCCACCATTATTAATGAAGTTTTGTAGCCCAAATATATTTTTGATTACCATCAATAACAAAAGATCCACCCCAATGATAAATTTGTATTGTCTCGCCAGCGGATAGGTATAAAATAGTGGTATTTGAGGATATACTAGCATTAGTATTTTGCCAGCTAAGCTCTCGGGTAGCGCTCATGTTTTTCTCCAGCCAACCATGATTAGCATTACTAAATCCAATAACAAAACCAACAAGATATAATCCTGCTTCATTAATTACGATGGAAGTACCATTAGAACTTATGTTACCGGTTGAGTAGCTGGCCGCAGCTAAGGTCATATAACTACCTGCTGTACTAGCAGTAATGGTACATTTAATTGAAGGCATCCCGCTGGCAGTTATAGATCCATTTACGTCTAACTTTGTGGCTGGTGCTGTTGTTCCAATACCGACATTACCATTGGAGGAATTGACAGTCATCCAGGTTCTTTGGTAACTTATTTCGGTTCCCTGGCCTGTGCGGAAATATGTGAACCCGTTGGCCTTAGTCTTAGTGTCGAAATAATTGTTCCCATCACTGAAATTGAGAAAGTGAAAAGCACCAAGATTTGCTGTTGATGCATAGTTGTCTCCGAAAGTTACCAATGAATTACCAATATTCACCTGAAGGTTCGCCACTGGGGATGTTGTTCCAATCCCAATGGCTCCGTTTGTTAGGATGGTTAAAACAGGATTTGTTGTATAGTTACCATTACCAGTCATATTGGCAATTCTGAAACTTTGATCTCCACCGTATAATCCTACTCCCCATTCCGTAGTATTATTCCTAATACTGAGTCCATCGTCACCTGCGCCACCTTGATAAAGCCGTATACCCGTTACATTTCCAACGAGAGTATTATTTTCCTGAATGTCAAGTTTCGCTCCAGGGGTGGTTGTTCCCATACCAACTAAACCATCGCCTCGCACATAAAGAAGAGGAGCCCCTACCTTGTGTACAAACATAGCATAAGTACTTGAAGAAGCATTCGGCCCTGCATCTATGTAACATCCATATCCTCCTCCGTGTGAGAACAAAGAAATCGCATCCTTGTTCTGAAAAACTGCTGACCAGTTATCAACAGTATTACTGAACGTTTGTATGCCTACTCCGTTGTGATGCGCAAATGCTGCCCAAGACGTTAATCCAGTACCTAAATTTTGGTTATGCATAAAGCCCGTCCATGTGCTGTTGGGGTTGTCATAAGTCAAACCATAAATGGCGAGCCCGTCACTTCTCCCCAAGTAAGCATTTGAGCCGCCATAAGTGACATTGGCATTATTAATAATGGTAGAATAGCCGGATTGATTTGGATTTAGGTCATACACATGAAGCTTGGAAGCGGGTACTATTGTACCAATCCCGACATTGCCGATCGAATCAATAATCATCTTTTGAGTATTATTAGTACGAAAGCGCAACGAAATATTATCAGTGGTCCCTAAAAAATTTGTTGAAAAGGTTGTACCAGCATTACCAGCTAGCGACCATGCATTTAAAGCTCCGTCCGCTCCTGTCGAACCGGTGGATCCAATGGATCCTGTACTGCCTGTTGAACCAGTGCTTCCCGTTGAACCTGTATTTCCCGTTGAACCAGTGTTGCCTGTATTTCCTGTAAAACCGGTAGTTCCAGTTGATCCGGTACTTCCTGTTGAACCGGTGCTGCCTGTACCTCCTGTAGAACCGGTAGTTCCTGTCGAGCCAGTACTTCCTGTAAAACCTGTACTTCCTATATCACCAGTTGAACCAATAGTTCCTGTTGAGCCAGTAGCTCCTGTTGAACCCGTGCTGCCGGTATCTCCAATAGATCCAGTTGATCCAGTTGAACCTGTGTCACCAATGGATCCAGTAGAACCCGTAGAACCGGTAGCTCCTGTTGAGCCAGTACTTCCAGTATCACCTGTTGATCCAATTGAACCTGTGCTGCCGGTTGATCCGGTACTTCCGGTGTCACCAGAAAACCCTATTGAACCTGTGCTTCCCGTAGATCCTATGCTGCCAGTAGCCCCCGAACTTCCAGTCGAACCTGTTGAGCCTGTACTTCCTGTTGAGCCCGTACTCCCTGTGTTTCCAGTTGTACCATTAAGCCCTACTCCGGCAATAATGGCTTTCCAATAGCTTCCGTTAAAAAAATAAAAGGTATTGTTGCTGGTAAGATAAATTAATAGCGCAGTTGCAGGGGAAGTAATGCCAGCCGTGTCGGGAAGCCGAGGAACTAAAAACCCTTTATCGGTAGCTGATAAATCAAGCACAGCACTTGGGTTAGGAGCTATGGTTCCTATTCCCACGTTATTTTGACTCTTCAACCCAGCTTCTCTCCATAATAGAGGGGAGAAAAATAGTGCGGTAAGGATGATAGCGGTAATTACGTTTTTTGCTTTCATGGGCTTCATTTTAAAGTTTACATCTATTGTATTAAGTGTTGTTTAATTAACGAGGTAATTCCAACACATTACCCTTTTGCCAAGCTCCAGACTCCGCTACTAATGAGGTTTTGGTAAAAATAGAATCTCATTCTATTTAGACTAATATCCTGAAGAGGCTTTTGGTGATGATGATCATCTTTTAATAAAAAAGATTCATCATCCTTCCAAGAAAAATAAACGAATTCAGAATGCCAGGGGAATTGGTAGCAAATTGCTGATACGTGTTTGTTTTATTTTCATAATTTTTGTTTAATTGTACGGTCAGTATTATAATTTTTTTGAACTAATGTTTTTTTCATTGCAGGGGATAAACGAATCCTTGTTTTTTTTACTTTTTGGAAGTATTTTACATTTGGTACTTTTAGCCAGGCGATGCATTTAGCCAGGGTTTCAACACCAGGTAATTTTCCACCCTCTAAGCGGCTGTAAGTTGCTCTTGAAATACCTATTTGTTTAGCTGCTTTACCCATTGAAAGATTATTTTCAAGTACCCGTTTAGTAATTAAATCTTTTTGAAATTGATGCGTGTCGAGTGTTTCAATAATTTTAAAAATTTGATAAATCGGTACATTTAGCCAAACACTACATTTTGCTAATGTATCAACAGCGGGTACTTCGCCACGTTCTAAGGCGCTATAGCAGGAACTTGAAATACCTATTTGTTTTGCTGCTTCAGCCATTGAAAGCTTGTTTTCAAAAACGCGTTTGATTACTAAATCTTTTTTAAATTCTTGCGTATTAAACATTTTTTAAAATATTGTTAAATCATAATTTTTATGGACAAATGATTGATTGCGTTGTTAAATTGCCCAGTGTGTCGACCGACATCTGCCAACACTTTTTCTTCGTATCCATTAATATCATCCCTTTCGGTGTGGCGCATACCGAATCTTTGTGAATTACTTCGCCCCCCTTAACAACAACAAAGAAAGGAAGAGCGATGTCCGTCCCGCCTAATACCGTTGTTCCGTTTGCACCGGTGGCTCCCGTTGAGCCAGTAGAACCTGTACTTCCGGTGGAACCCGTTGAACCAGTGCTTCCTGTTGAGCCCGTTGAGCCTGTGGTTCCGGTTATACCAGTTGAACCAGTTAAGCCTGTGGAACCTGTGGAGCCGGTACTTCCCGTGTCACCTGTTGAACCTGTATTTCCTGTTGACCCAGTAGAACCTGTAGAACCAGTGCTTCCGGTTGATCCAGTTGAACCTGTACTTCCCGTGTCACCTGTTGAACCTGTATTTCCTGTTGAGCCAGTAGAGCCAGTACTTCCCGTGTCACCAGTTGAACCTGTACTTCCTGTTGAACCAGTGGAACCAGTATTTCCTGTTGAGCCAGTAGAACTTGTTGAACCAGTGCTTCCGGTTGATCCAGTTGAACCTGTATTTCCCGTGTCACCAGTTGAACCTGTACTTCCTGTTGATCCAGTGGAACCTGTACTTCCTGTTGAACCCGTTGATCCCGTATCACCTGTCGAACCTGTACTTCCCGTGTCACCTGTTGATCCTGTATTTCCTGTTGAGCCAGTAGGACCTGTAGAACCAGTGCTTCCGGTTGAACCTGTACTTCCCGTGTCACCAGTTGAACCTATACTTCCTGTTGATCCAGTGGAACCTGTACTTCCTGTTGAACCCGTTGATCCCGTATCACCTGTCGAACCTGTACTTCCCGTGTCACCCGTTGATCCTGTATTTCCCGTGTCACCAGTTGAACCTGTACTTCCTGTTGATCCAGTGCTTCCGGTTGATCCAGTGCTTCCGGTTGATCCAGTGGAACCTGTACTTCCAGTGTCACCTGTTGAACCTGTACTTCCGGTTGAGCCAGTAGAACCTGTACTTCCGGTATCACCTGTTGAACCTGTACTTCCGGTTGATCCAGTAGAACCTGTAATTCCAGTGTCACCTGTTGAGCCTGTAGAACCTGTAATTCCTGTGTCACCTGTTGAACCTGTTGAACCCGTAATTCCAGTGTCACCTGTTGAACCTGTGCTTCCGGTTGAACCAGTAGAACCTGTTGAGCCGGTTTTTCCGGTATCACCAGTTGAACCTAAACTTCCAGTTGCCCCGGTTGAACCTGCGCTTCCGGTTGCGCCTGTTGATCCTATTGAACCTGTACTCCCGGTTGAGCCATTAAGCCCTGTACCTGCGCTGATGGCTTTCCAATAGGTTCCATTAAAATAATAAAATGTATTATTAGTGGTAAGGTAAATTAATAAGCCCGTTGCAGGGGTAGTAATTGTATTGGTATCAGCAAGGCGAGGAGTTAGAAATCCTTTGTCGATAGCTGTTAAGTCAAGCACGGCACTGGGGTGCGGATTTATTGTTCCTACGCCCATATTGTTTTGAGCAAAAACCTGTCCTCCAGCCCCTTTCCAAAAGGTAGAAGAGAAAAAAAGACAAATCATAATCATAGCGATTGCAAATTTGCCACTGCTGATACTTCGATAGGTATCTAAAACATTATACCGTGTACTTTGAATATTCCTGAAATATTTTTTCTCTGTATCCATAGGTTTTGATTATTTCTTTTCTGCTTGATGTTTTTTATGATTGATAAACGAATCATTATTTTTTTAACTTTTTCAAAGTATTTACTTACGCAAATTGAGCCAGAGAATACATTTGGTTAAAGTGTCCCTATCAGGTATTCTACCTCCTTCTATCCTACTGTAAGTTGATCTTGAAATACCTATTTGTTTAGCTGCTTCATCCATTGAAAGATTATTTTCCAAGGACCGTTTGTTAATTAATTTTTTTTGAAACTCATGTGTGTCCAATGTTTTAATAATTCTAAAAACTTTACAAATCGGTTTATTCAGCCAAACACTACACTTGGATAGGTGATCAAAAGCAGGGAGTATTCCTCGTTCTAAGCGACTGTAGGTAGATTTTGAAAGACCTATTTGTGTTGCCGCCTGATGTATAGATATTTTTTTTTCAAAAACCCGCTTGGTAATTAATTCTTTTTTTAACTCATTTGTGTTTTGTGTTTCAATAATTCCAAAAACTTTATAAATTGGTATATTCAGCCAAACACTGCATTTGGATAAGGTATCAACAACCGGGATTTGGCCAAATTCCAAACGATAATAAGCAGCTCTTGAAATACCTATTTGTTTAGCAGCGTCAGCCATTGAAAGTTTGTTTCCAAAATTCCGTTTTCTAACTAAATCCTTTTTAAATTTTTGCAAGTCAAGTGTTTCATTAATTTTAAAAACGTTATAAATCGGTAAATTGAGCCAAACACTGCATTTTGCCAAGGTGTCAACAGCAGGGGCGCTGCCTCCTTCTAACCGGCTGTAAGTAGCTTTTGAAATTCCAATTTGTTTTGCCGCTTCATCCATTGAAAGTTTATTTTCAAAACTCCGTTTGGCAATTAATTTTTTTTTAAATTCCTTTGTGTCAAACATTTAAATTTTTTTATAATTAATACAGGATTAAAATTTTCTAACCCTGATTTTTTCAATTGCAATTCCCTCCCACGCGTTTTCAAAGAAAATATTCCGCTTTATTTTTATTTGTTGATATTGATTTTCTTTGATACAATGCCTTGTTCTGTTTTTACTTTTAGGAAATAAATGCCTGCGGGTTGGTTACTCAAATCAATTTCACATTGTGGGTTATGAATAGCGCATTGATAAATTTTTTCTCCGAGAATATTGCAAATAACTACACTTCCATTTTCGGGTTTATATGGAGTATTTGCTGAAGAAGTGAGGTTTAGGTTGAGGATCCCACTGCTGGGGTTTGGATACACACTAAAATGTATTTCCGAATTATTTTCGGCTACGCTGTTTTTAAGGCCATATTTAAATATTACTCCTCCATTGTTTATGCCCCCCCATAGCGACATTCCATATAAATAGTTTTTATTAGAATTAAGATTGTCATCAGGATATTGTTCGTTTGTATCTTCAATATCATGCAATCGCGAATACCCTGTTCCATCTTGCTTTATTTTAAAATTTACCCCACAATCAACCGAACAGTTCTCTATGTCGCCTTGTCTTGTCATTCCGTATAGAAATGTTCCGTCAGAAATAAGTTCGCCATGAGGGTATTGTCCGCTTACGGTACTTTCAAAATCAATTAATCGTAAATATCCTGTTCCATTTGTCTTTATTTTAAAGAGAACACCATCATTGTTAGAGCCTCCTACTTGTGTCATTCCGTATAGAAAAGTTCCGTCAAAAATAAGAGCGCCATCAGGAGAACTTCCATTAGCAGATCCTTCAAAGTCAAGTAGCTTGGAATACCCCGTTCCATCTGGTTTTATTTTAAAGATAGTCCCACATCCATTCATACAAGTACCTGTGCCGCCTTGCAATGTCATTCCATAAAGAAATGTTCCATCAGAAACTAAAGTGCCCCGAGGGGAACCTCCGTCTATAGTGCCATTAAAATCAAATAATTTGGAATACCGTGTTCCATCATGCTTAATTTTAAAGATAGTTCCCAAATTGTGTCTGCCCCCTTCTTGTGTCATTCCATATAGAAATGTTCCATCAGAAATAAGAGAACCCATAGGGATACTTCCATTTGTAGCACCAGAAAAATCAAGTAGTTTGGCATACTCTTTCCCATCGGGTTTTATTTTAAAAATAGTTCCAAGATTGTTTGTGCCGCCAACACCAGTCATTCCATAAAGAAAGGTCCCATCAGAAATAAGAGAACCAAAAGGCAGACTTCCGTTTGAAATTCCGGCAAAATCTAATAATTTGAAATATCCGCTTCCATCCGTCTTAATTTTAAAAATTACTCCACAACCTCCAAAACATGCGGTACCAGAGCCACCAAAAGGTGTCATTCCATATAGAAATGTTCCATCAGAAATAAGTGAACCAAGAGGTTTACTGCCGTTTGTACCTGCAAAATCAAAAAGTTTCGTGTACTGACCGAAGAGGTTAAAAGTTAACAGTTGAAAGCTTAAGGTTGCAAAGACCATCCCTGCAAGTAAAAGATTTGATTTTTTCATTTGTATTTATATTTAAAATGATATGCCCTTATGAGCATTTCGACTTGATAATTATTTTTTTATCGTCACAAGATTTCGTCATATCAACATTTCCTGTATTGCCCCATAGTAATTATGGGCGACTTATTTTAATTGTACAAATTAATGTAATAAAGGTGAAATGTAGCCTAGGGTGATAACCCTATTTTACTAGGCTAAGTGCAGTAAATAAAGGGTTTTGAGCGGTTTTGGTTTTGTAATTTTAAAAAAAAACTCCATGTTTGTATAGTTAAAAAAAAACTAACAACAACAGGCAGAATAAAATTTTGATTGTTGTAATTACTAAGGAATTAAATAAATTTTAACCTAAATCCTGAAAAAATGAAAAAAATTTTACAATTATTAACTGTTGCTATTTTATCTTTTTCTGTAGGTAAAATAAACGCACAAGTTACCACTGGCAGTCTTTCTCCGGACTGGACCTTAACAGATATTAACGGTGTAAGTCACAATTTATACACTTACCTCAATGCGGGTAAAACAGTAATTATTGACATCTCTGCAACCTGGTGTGGTCCTTGCTGGAGTTATCATAACTCAGGTGCTCTTGAGGATACTTGGGTTAACCATGGCCCTGCAGGTGGCTTAGGAGTGAGCAGTACAACTACTGACGATTGTATGGTGTTTTATGTTGAAGGTGATGCTTCCACCGGTATCGCAGATTTAAACGGTACTACTTCAGGCTCTCAAGGTAACTGGGTTTCCGGTACAAAATATCCGATCATTAATCCTACTTCTTCTACTAATCCTTCAGTCAATACTTTTAACAATATGTATAATATTGCCGGTTTCCCGGCTTGTATTATGATTTGTTCGAACAAATCGATGAAAGAGGTTGATCAATATACAGCTGCTCAATTGTATGCGGCAAAAACTTCAACCTGTCCACCAAGTGTTTCTGCTGGTAGCGATGCAAAAATGATATTATCTACTACTTTAAACTCGGGTCTTGCAACATGTGATAGCGTTACACCTTCATTCCTGCTGGGAAATAACGGAACAACTATTTTAACATCGGCTACCATTACTTATAAAGTTGATGGTGTTGTTCAAAAAGTAAAATCCTGGACAGGAAGTATTGCATCTAATGCTAACACAACAGTTACCGGTGTTAAGCTTGGTGCTTCAGCAACAGGAAGTCATACAATTTCTGTTACAGTATCAAACCCAAATGGAGCTTCTGACCCAACAGCTGCAAATAATACCACAACAGCAGCATTTGTTAAATACACAGCTATCGGGGGAGCTGCTGTCGCTGAATCTTTTGAAAGTGCCGGAATACCAGCCGCCTGGCCAATTACAAATGGCGGAAGTGGTTTAACATGGACAGATACCACTATTGGATTTAGTTCTTCAAAAAGTGCCAAATTAAACTGGTTTAACATTGTGGAAGGAGATATTGATATGTTAGGGTTGCCATCAATGTCTTTTGCAGGAGCTGTTTCGCCAGCGTTAACTTTTGATGTAGCATATTGTGGCTATACTACATCCACACCTGAAAATGATAAACTTGAAGTTGAGATTTCAACTAATTGTGGAACAACATGGGTCAGCATATATAACAAAGCTGGCAATTCATTAAAAACAAAAGCTCCACAAACAAGCGAGTTTGCACCATCAAGCAGTGCAGAATGGAGACACGAATCCGTAAGCTTAAATACGTATGCTGGTCAATCTGGCGTATTATTGAGATTTAAAGGAACTTCCGATTATGGTAATAACCTTTACCTTGATAATGTAAACGTGACAGGCTTGAATACTACCACAAATATTAGTACGAATGAAATAGGTAACTCTATTAAGGTTTATCCAAATCCTATGATGAACAATGCTGATGTAGAATTTCAAATAGCCACAGCAGCAAGTGTAACTATAGCAATGTATAATATGTTAGGCGAGACTGTGTTTTCAAATGCTTTGGGTGAAATGAGTTCAGGTATTCACACTATTAAATTAGATGCTCGAAATTTAAATGCAGGTATTTACTATCTCGCTTTAAATGCAAATAATAATAAAATTATTAAGAAAGTGATAATCAATAAATAATACAAATCAGCAATTATACATTGATTATAAAGGTTTTCGAAAAATTATTTCGTTTTTTGAAATTAACAATTTAACTCATTACCCGTATGAAAAAAATTATTTGCATTACTTTATTTTTGTCCGAAATTATTTGTTTTTCGCAGAATACGATTGAAAATAAATATTATTTGTCGGATTCTAAAATTGTACCGAATATCAAGAATTCAGTTTCTTATGTTTTTGAATCACCTGATGGAAAATACATATGTTTTTCTGATGAAAATCTGGGCCAGGTTTTTATTAAAGAAACAACCGAGAAAGGCATCCCAAAATTAATTTTTTCATCAAACGGATGTGGTTATTTCCCGGCATGGACTGCTGACAGTAAAAGCATAATAATGAAAAGCAAATCCAAGGATTTCAAAAATGAAGCTGTTGAATATGTTTTAAGCAGTGGTAAAATTTTAAAAAGAACCGATCTGAATTTTAGGGCCATCCAAAGTCTTAACAACTCAAAAGCTGATACTGATCCTCTTATTTATATTAATGAAAAACTACAATTAATAAAAACCGATAAAATAGGTCAGGTAATAACTGTTCTTGAAGGAAACCAGGTTTGTTATCAACCGCTTTTATCACCTGATAAACAAAAAGTAGTAGTTCACATTGGAAATGAGATCTGGATGTATGATCTTAATAAAAAAGGAAAACCAAAAAAGATAGGGAATGGACTTGTTACGTCCTGGTCAGTAGATTCAAAATTTTTAGTGGGGTTTGTTGATGTTAGTAAAGATGGACATGAGATTTTAAATTCGGAATTGTATTTATATGATGTTCAAAATCAAAAAACTTTTCAATTGACAAATACAGAGAATATTATTGAGATAAATCCATCTTTCTCGCAGGATGGCAAAAAAATATATTATATAAATCCTATGGATGGTTCAGTTATTATTTCACAATTTAAAATCAACTAATTATGAAAAAAAATATAATTATTGCATTATTCCTTTCTCTTCCATTTCTGTTTTATGGGCAGATCATTGTAATAGACCCTGGTCATGGATATGATTCAAATGGGGGAAATCCGGATGGAAGAACTGCAACCGAAATTGTAACAGCTTTGGAAGTTGGGTTGAGATTAAATACGCTGATAACAAATGGATGTTCTAACTGGACGTCTCATATGACACGATCAATCGCAAATGGCTGGATTTCGTTGTCTGCACGTTCTTCTATGTCAAATAGCTGGAATGCTGATTATTATTTAAGTATACACGGTAATGCAGGAGGTGGGAGCGGTACAGAAACTTTTTGGTGTAGCAATAATGACGCAAATACTGCACCCGATATAAGTTTTGCTCATCAAATACAAGCCGATATGTCAAGTTTAGGACAATGGATTGACAGAAGATGTGTTGAAGATGCTTCTTATATTTTTCATCTTGCAGTTCTTGGAGGTTCAAGTGCAACGGGCTGTCTTAATGAAATTGGTTTTTGTGACAATACTGCAAATGCAGCTAAATTGAATAGTTCTACCTGGAGAGATACATTTGCAAATGCCTATTTTCAATCCTTTAATACTATTTTAGGAAATTGTTCATCCACCCCAACTCCAACTCAAGGCGCTGTTAACGACAGCTGTTCAAGTGCAACAAGTCTTACTTCTAATTCTACCTGTGTTTCCGTGTCTGGAGATCTTGCAAATACTTCAGCCGAAGGTTTGGCCAAAGCTAGTTGCGATGTTTTTGCTAGTCCGGCATTAAAAGATGCCTGGTATAAATTTACTGCAACATCTGCCGCACATACAGTAACAATAACACCTTCTGCAGACATGGATCCGGTATTAAGTATTTACACCTCTTGTACAGGCGGAGAAATTGAATGTGCCGAAAACGGAGGACTTGGCATTGCAGAAACAATTACCGCATCAGGATTAAGTATTGGAACGACCTATTATGTGAGAGTGTATGATTATGGCTCAGTTGCCCCCTCCACAACAAATTTTGATATTTGCCTGACAGAACCGCCACTAACAACTGGTATCAATGCAACTAAAAATAATGATGTTGCTCAATTTGATGTTTTTCCAAATCCTTTTGATGGAAGTATTATAAATATAAGATCTGGTAATCCGGAAACTAAAATGATGAGTTTTAAATTATATGATATGATTGGAAAGGTTGTATTCGCGAAAGAAGTATCACTTCATAATGGACAATTTTTATTATCCTTTTCAAATGTGCTTAGCCCGGGAGTATACATTTTATCAGGTGTTACAACAGAGAATCGTTTTACAAAAAAGGTAGTTGTAAAATAGAAGAAAAGGCGAATCAAGTTTGTAAATAAATTTGTGTGATTGGTCATCCTGGGTCTGTATGAATGTGTGGGTAAGCCCTCACACACTCTTTGTTTCGTCAGGCCTGTTACAGGCTCAGCTCAGGGTGGCAGCACAATTTAAAATAATTGCCTTAATTATTAATAGCATTTCGAATAAAAATGAAAAAAAACGGGTTTGTTGAATTAATTAAAACAGGAATTTTTGTTATCGCAACAGTTACTTATTTGAATGGTGTAGCGCAGCAAAATCATGGTTTCAATATGCCTTTTACCCAGACCTCTCCATTTTCAATAGAAAGGATGGATACACTTAATCAGGCATCTGAAAATAATGATAATGCAAGCAGACAAATATTATATCCCAAAAGAGAATTAAGGTGTGCCTGGATCGCAACTGTTGCTAATATCGATTATCCAACCAGTACCGGACAATCTGTAGCTACATTAAAAAGCGGATATATTACGTTGATAAATATCCTTCAAAAAGCAGGTGTAAATGCTGTTTTTGTTCAGATACGACCCTCATGCGATGCATTTTACAATAGCCCATACGAGCCTTGGTCCCAATGGCTTTCAGGTACGCAAGGAGTTGCACCGGCAGGAGGTTTCGACCCGCTTATTTTTATGATCGAGGAAACTCATAATCGGGGTATTGAATTTCACGCCTGGTTAAATCCATATAGGGCGGTTGCAAGCATTGGCAGCAGCAGTATTGCAAGCAATCATGTTTCTGTTATTCATCCTTCCTGGTGTGTAACTTACAATTCAATTAAGTTATTAAACCCTGGTTTGCCTCAGGTTCGGGATTATGTGACCATGATCGTATCAGATATCGTAACACGGTATAAAGTTGATGGAATTCATTTTGACGATTATTTTTATCCTTACCCTGCTAATGGTACAGCATTCAACGATAATGCAGCTTTTAGTGCCTACCCAAGAGGTTTTACGAATAAAAATGATTGGCGCAGAGACAATGTGAATTTGTTCGTAAAGATGGTGAACGACAGTATAAAATCCATAAGATCCTGGGTAAAATTTGGAATCGGTCCTTTTGGAATATGGAAAAATGGTGTTCCATCAGGAATAAGTGGCTTGTCGTCCTACAGCGAAATTTATTGTGATGCTATTGCTTGGCTTACGGCTCAGAGTGTTGATTATGTGGCCCCACAATTATATTGGAAAATAGGGACCAATCAGGATTTTAATACTTTGGTGGACTGGTGGGCTACCCAGGCAAATAACCATGGAAGGCATTGTTACGCAGGAATGGCCTCTTATCAATTAAATTCCAGTGGTGGCAATTGGGCGATTAACAATATTTTGGATCAGATTAACAGCACACGTTTGATAAATTTTAAAGCGCAGGGAGAAGTTTTTTTCAGTGCAACCTCTATTAGAAGTAATATGAAAAAGCTTACTGATTCATTAGATTTATCATTCAATAAATACAAGTGCTTAGTTCCAACCATGCCATGGATAGATGCCATAAGCCCTTTGCCTCCGAACAACGTAACGTATACAACAACTCCTACCGCAGTTACCTTAAACTGGAATTTGCCTCTTTCTGCCACCGATGGAGATACTGCTAAATACTTTGTAATTTATAGAAGCACTGATGGAAATGCCGTAGATGTTACCAATGCCAAACAGATATTATATATTTCAACGGTTCCTATTACTACTTTTATTGATACCATTACTGTAACTTCATTTCCTGGAGTTGCTTATGCCATCACGAGTTGTGATAAAATACACAATGAAAGTTCGGTTGAATATATCAACGTTACAGTTACCGTAGCGACAAATGATAATTGTGCAAATGCACAAAATCTTGTACCAAACATCTCTTGCGTTCAGGTAAGTGGGGATCTTGCAAGCACGACAGCCAGTGGTGTTGCAAAACCAAGTTGCGATGCTTTCGGAAGTCCGGCACTAAAAGATGTGTGGTATAAATTTACAGCAACTGACGTTACACATAATATAATTTTAACACCTTCCGCCAGCTTTGATCCTGTTATTAGTTTGTACACATTATGTGGTGCAGGGGAAATTGGATGTGCAGATAATGGTGGAGCAGGTGTTGCCGATACAATCTTCGCAAGTGGATTAAATGTCGGAACTACTTACTATGTTAGGGTGTATGATTATGGTTCGGCTGATCCTGCAACCACAACTTTTGATATTTGTATCACCGCTCCAAGTTTACCTTTAGCAAACAACGAAGTGATAAAAGATATTGCTTCATCATTTGATGTTTTCCCAAATCCTTTTGATGGTTCCATTTTATATGGAAAATTTACCAATACTAATGCAAAAGATATCTTCATATCGGTTTATGATGTTTTAGGCAGAACAGTTTTCGAAAAAGACGTGATCGTTGAAAATGGTAATTTTTCTTTCTCTTTTACAGAGGTTCTAAAACAAGGTATTTATTTAATAGTGACCAATAATAACAATGGCCGTGTTGCAAAGAGGGTGGTAGTTAAATAAGGATTTCTCAACATTGAAACAATACTAAGTAGTAAAATTGAAGAGTAGTGAAAGAATAAAAAGTTTAAAAATTGTAAACGGGAATGAATAAAATTAATGTAAATGATTATTTATCGAACGAAGAAATAGAAAAGTTTTTAAAAAAATCTGATTGGAAAGCTGCCATGGAATTTATTCATACCTGGATATGGATAGCATTTGCTTTCGCTATTGCTGGCATATGGCCTAATCCAATTACAATTGTAATTTCAATGTTTATTATTGGAGGTAAACAGTTGGCTTGCGCAATTTTGATGCACGACTGTGCTCACCGGAGCATGTTTAACTCTAAATGGGCCAACAATTTTTTCGGCAACTGGTTTGCTGGTTATTGTATTTTGCATGATGTTGAGCGTTATAGACCTTATCACATGGAACATCATGTGAAAACAGGTACTAATGAAGATCCTGATCTTTCACTTACCAAAGGGTATCCTACTACTTTAATTAGTTTTACTAGAAAAGTCATACGAGATTTAGGAGGGGCAACTGGAATTAAAGGGCACATCTCTATTTTAATTATGAATTACGGTTATATAAAATATGAACTTGGTGGGCGAATAGTAAAAACTGGTCAGCAACATGGCTTTTTTAAAGGCATGACAACATTTCTAAAAAATATGACAGGGCCTGTTGTGACAAATTTTATGATTTTTGGAATTCTATGGTTGCTTGGAGAGTCTTGGCTTTATTTATTATGGATAGGCTCATTGCTTACCACTTATAATTTTTCATTACGTATCCGTTCTATAGCTGAACATAGTGTTGTTCCGAATAAGTTTGATGATTATAAAAATACCCGTACGATTTACGCCAATTTTTTTGAAAAAATATTGTTTGCTCCACATCACGTTAATTATCATGCAGAGCATCACTTACTAATGACTGTACCAAGTTATAATTTCCCTTCAATGCACTGTTTAATAAAAGAGCGAGGGTTTTACAAAAAAGGCTTACTTAAAAAAAATTATATCCAGATTCTGAAACTCGCAATTAAAAAATAATATGTTTCTCTTATTTGTAATAAGAGAATGGGCTTAAAGTTAATTTGTTAAGTTAGAATTCTTTGATATTAAAATTAAAAATATTTTTTTGTCAATAACAATCGTGAAAAACAGTAGACCTTTTTATTAAAAAAAATCGGAAATAAACCTGAATTGTATTTTGGCAAAGCAGAAAAGAAGAAGAAAAGTAAAATGAGTATTTCTTTGCTTTAGGCTTTTTGTAGTAATTTATTTACAGTTGCTGCTACTGCTTTTAAAATGTAATCTCATTCAAGTAAAATTTTATTAAATGAAAATAATTATCAAAAAACAATTCATTTTTATGAGTATTATACTTGCCTTAAGTGGCATATGCTCTGCACAAACTTATAATTATTACTTTGGTAATATTCATGCGCATTCATCTTTCTCTGATGGAAACAAAGACAGTGACACATCTTTATTGACTACCCCATTACAAGATTTTAATTATGCAAAATCTTCTCAACATATTGATTTTTATGGCATTTCGGATCACAACCATTTGAGTGCAGGAATGCTAAGTCCAGCCTATTTTCATCAGGGCATTGCTGATGCCAATGCTGCTACTATTAACGGTTCATTCGTTGCGTTATATGGCATGGAGTGGGGCGTTATTTCGGGTGGGGGACATGTTATTATATATGGCTATGATTCATTGATTGGATGGGACGAAAATGATTATGATGTATTTGTAGCTAAAAATGATTATACTAATTTATGGAAAAAAATAAATCAAAAACAGGGTGCATTCGCTTATTTAGCACATCCTGCAACTGGCGATTATGGAAATATATTATCAAATCCTGTAAATCTGATTGCCGATAACGCAATCGTAGGAATGGCTGCCCGAAGTGGTCCTGCATTCTCAACAAATACTACCTACTCCAATCCTCCATCAGGAAATAATATTAGTGACTATAATAATGCGCTAAAGCAAGGATACCATTTAGGTGTTGGTTTAGATCATGACACGCATAATTCCGTATTTGGACGACAAACATCCGGACGCTTAGTTGTATTGGCGACATCATTAACACGTAATACTATTTTAGAAGCCTTTCGTAAGATGCGCTTTTACAGTTCGGACGATTGGAATGTTAAAGTAAATTTTACAATTAGTAATCAATCAATGGGCAGCATATTAACGCGTGCGGGGTCACCAACAATTGCCGTATCCATAACGGACCCTGATGTTTCTGAAACAATATCTTCAATAAATATATATTACGGAGTTCCTGGCAGCGGTATAGCTCCAACATCATTAAATACTGTAAATAATTCGCCTAACCTTTCATATATACATGCAGTAGCCAACAATACTACTTATTATTACTATTTAAAAATAACCCAAGCTGATGGGGATATAATTTGGACATCGCCAATCTGGTACACCCGTGATGATTCAGCTCCTAATAACACACCAATATCGCATTTTACAACTTCTTCAACCTCTATTTGTGCTGGGCAGCAAATAACATTTACTGATAACTCAACTAATACGCCAACTGATTGGAATTGGTCTTTATCAGGTGGAATTCCCGGCACATCTACAAGTCAAAGTGTTGTTGCAACATTTCCGACCCAGGGTTCTTATACGGTTTCTTTAACATCATCAAACTCTTTTGGATCAGGTGCTTCAGTAACTGAAATAATTAACGTTCACACTTGTACTGGAATTGCCGAGAGCTCAAAACAATCAGTTAAAATATATCCTAACCCTGCTAATCAATTATTAACTATTGATGTCAGCTTTTTGTCAGGCGAAAAAACAATAGAAATAGTTGATATACAAGGCAAGTCGATTTTATCACAAACAAGTACCGTGGAATTATTTAATATAGAATTAGCATCACTGCCTAATGGCAGTTACTTTGTAAATGTCATCATAAATAAAAATATTTATACAAGAGAACATTTTTTTATTCAAAGAAAGTAAAACGTACTTCAATTTAGCGATCACTCAATATAAATGAAACTGTGGTAATAATAGTAATGAGAAAAGAGAAATGAAAATAAGTCCAGTGAAAAATTTTTTTAATATCAATAAATACAAATCCATTTTCAGATGAAAAAATCCATCTTTTTATTTTCTGGGGTATTAACTCTTTCAATCGTTTTTGGACAAACCGTACAACATGATAGCAAGGAAACAGTAATAGTATGTTCGGAGTTTCACATCACGAAACCTTTATCTGAATTATTTGCTGAGAGCCCAATAGAAAATGTGCTTAGGCCTAAAATCAAAAAAGTATCTACAGATCGGGAAAGAAGAAAAATTAAAAAATTCCCTTTTAAAAGCACTGATGGTGAGCAATACAGAGAGGCTTCTGAAGTGCGACAAACGAGTATGGGAGAAAGGCAACAGCAAGCCCCTCTAACAAATTGGCTTGGTCAGGATGGTAATGGTACCTATCCTCCCGACCCGAGTGGTGCAGCGGGTCCTGACAATTATGTTCAGATGGTAAATGCCACTACTTTTAAAATATACAGTAAAACAGGTGTATCGCAATTAACCGGAAATTTAGGTGCTTTATGGAATCCCTCAGGAGGTAATGCCGGTGATCCGATTGTTATGTATGATAAATATTCTGATCGTTGGTTTCTCAGCCAATTTTCAGATTATGGGAACGATATTTATATAGCAATATCCCAAACCAATGACCCTACAGGTTCTTATTATACATATACATTCACATCACCTGAATTCCCTGATTATTTAAAATTTTCAATTTGGGCCGATGGTTATTATATGACATCTAGTCAAACCCCAAAAGTATTTTGCTTTGAAAGAGATCGAATGTTACTTGGTAATGCTAATGCTCGATCTATATATAAATCATATTCCACACTTACAACTGGCCCACAGATGTATTGTCCTTTACCGGCTGATGCCGATGGGCAATTACCTCCGGCTGGTAAACCATGCCCATTTTTTACTTATACTGATAATGCATGGGGCGGGGGGAATATTGATGCAATAAAAATATACAAAATGGCTGTCGTTTGGGGAACAACACCCAGTGCAACAATTTCATTGGATGCTACAATTTCACTTTCTGCATTTGATGCTTCTTCTGATTCAAATTGGGATGACATTAGTCAACCAGGTACATCGGATAAATTAGATGGAATAGGAGGGGTTTTAACCTATAGGGCACCTTGGAGAAAGTGGGTAGGATATAATTCTGTAGTCTTAAATTTTGGAGTAAAACTAAGTGCAACGCAACGCAGTATCAGGTGGTGCGAATTGCGTCAGAATCAGAATACAAATGTTTGGAGTTTATATCAAGAAGGGACGTACTCTCCAGATAGCCATAGCCGCTGGGTTGGAAGTATTGCAATGGATGACAATGGAAGTATTGCCTTGTGTTATGCAAAATCCTCAAGCAGTGTTTCTCCTAGTTTGTGCTACACAGGAAGGTTAGCAAGTGATCCTTTAGGCACCATGTCGTTTGCCGAAGAAACAGCAATAGGAGGAAGTGGAGCACAAACCGGAGAAAATCGGTTCGGTGACTATTCGCAAACATCAATTGATCCTGATGGTGTAACGTTTTGGCATACTGGTGAATACATTGTTTCGGGTAATCCAGAAACGCGAATATATTCTTTCCAGATTCCTTTTGTCAGTGTTGGCATTGATGAGATTCAAAATTATCCGGTATTTACTATTTATCAATCGGAAAACACATTGAATTTTAAAGCAGATAAACTTCTTTCTAACGATGAGTTTGTTGTTGACCTATTCGATATTACAGGAAAACAAATCAAAGGTAAAAGAATTATTCCTGTATTAAACAAATTCGCTCTTACAATTGACATTACAGGTCTATCGAAAGGGGCATATCTAGTGAGAGTTGGAAACACTAATTTTCAAAGGGTTATTAAAACAATAATAAATTAAAACTGAATATTCATTTTTTATAAAAAATGAATAAAAAAACCCATCTGAAGCAATTAAAGTTCTTTGTTTTTTTGCAAATAGTATCTCGTCCTGTATTTACTGTTTATCAGTCGAAACACACATTGAATTTTAAAGCAAATAAACTTCTTTCTAATGATGAGTTTGTTGTTGATCTATTTGACATTAGCGAAAAACAAATCAGTGGTAAAAAAATTATCCCTGTATTAAATAAGTTTGCTACAGAAATTGATATTACAGATCTACCGAAAGGGGCATATCTGGTGAGAGTTGGAAACACTAATTTTCAAAGGGTTATTAAAGCAATAATAAATTAAAATTGACTTGCATTTTTTATAAACAATGAATATAAAAAAAACGCATTTATAGCAATGATAGTTCTTTGTTTTTTTTGCAATTAGTATCTCTGCGATTACATACAAGTCACATAAAACAATTAAATAGTAACCTGAATTAATGTATTTATTAAAGTTAATGAACACTAACCCTTTCCAAAAAATATGATTATGAAAAAAACAACTACAACTATTGGCTTATTATTATGTATTATTTATGGGTATAGTCAAAATATAGTATTGCTTGATGATAATGATAATATAATTAGTAACACCACCATTGATATTAACATCGATTCTAGTACAAATTCTACAAAGGAAATATTTGTTAAAAACGCGTCAACTATTCCTAATACTATAAAGGTTAGTCGCACTGTTTATAATGTTGCCGGAGACGATCTAACACAATTTTGCTGGGGAGGATTATGCTATTTATATACTACAAACCTATCTAGTTTATCATTAACAATTGCCGCGGGAGATACAGTTGATTTTGCCGATAATGGTTTTCACGCTCTTTTTAATTCGGGTACCTCTTCTGTTACAAGGTTGGTGCATTATAAATTTTATAATATTAATAATGTTTCTGATTCTGTGGGAATAACCTTGCGATATTTATGTTCAACAGGAGTAGATGAGTTATTGAATGGAGTGGGAGTCATTTCTAATACATATCCAAATCCTGCCAATTCATTAGTTTCTATTAAATATGACTTGAATGAATTTTTAAAAGAAAGTAAAATTATATTTTATGACTTATTGGGAAAATCAGTAAAAGAAATAATACTAAATAATAAACAAGGCGAAGCAAAAATCAATGTACTTGATATGAATGATGGAATTTATTTCTATTCATTTATTGTGGATGATAAAATAATAAGCTCTAAAAAAATGGTTATTAGCCATAAGGATTAAGCAAATAGAGACAATATCTTATTTTATTGCAATTACTATGCTTACAATTAATATTTGGTGATCAATGATAAATACATTAACTATCTCAAGATTAAAAATATTTCTATCTGCAATGTTTGTTGCCATTGTTTTCCCCCTCTATTCTCAAACTCAAAAAAATGAATTTCAAAGTTCAAATAATCCTTACGGAGTTCCTGAAAATACCTGGATAAACTACTTAAACAAAACGGCCATTTTACTTGAGAAGGTGGATGAACAAAGTTTTTTAAATTATGTGGTCATGACCTCTGACGGTAATATGGCCGACATGCCCTATTTTAAGCATTTTTTAAGTCCTTACTGGAAAAAAGATTATGAAACCTTGGTATATAATATAGGTACCGGACTTATTGTGAAAGAAGAAAACGTAAAAATGTACCTGGCATCTTTACAACCGGATTATAAAAAACATTTTGAGAAATTTCAGAAAGTAAGAGATGAAATTGTTGCATCCCAAAATAAAAGAGGGCCTTCAGATCCGAATCCCACACCACTTAACTGCGGTTCTCCATGCACCAATCCAGGTTTTGAATCAGGTCAGGCTTTTTGGGATTATTGGGCAGGCGATCCTGATACAAACCCGGATCCAGACAATTTAACTGTAGGATTTAATCCCCCCCCTCCCGGTTCTTTCGGTACTAACCCCGGTCCTTTTCTGATTACAAACACTGGCGGCTTTGATCCAAATGTTGGAGGGACAATACTACCAGTAGTTCCTCCAGGAGGAGGTAACAACGCTTTAAGAATAGGGGATTTACATTCTTGGGGTAATGCTTCCTGGGGCGCAGCGCGCGCAAGTATTTCATTTACTGTTTCTGCAAGTAATTCAAATTTCACGTATCGATATGCTGTTGTATTGAATGACCCTTCCGGTGGACACAATGATAATGAACGTCCTTATTTTGGAGTAAAAGTGCGTGATGCAAGTAATAATATTATTACTTGCGGAGAGTACTTTGTAATGGCAAAACCTCCTTTTGTTGGTTTTTTTGAAACATCTCCGTTTAGTGATATGTGGTATAGGCCCTGGACCACGGTTTTTGTTCCTTTACAAGCCTATATTGGGCAATGTATCACTGTCGAGTTTACTTCTTCCGATTGTACACAGGGGGGGCATGTTGGTTATGGATATGTGGATTGTGCTTGTGAACCCCTTGATATTATTGCTTCTTCTCCAAATATTTGCGGTAGTAATTCCGTAACCTTATCAGCACCGGCAGGTGGAGCAGCCTATGTCTGGACTAATACTGCCGGGGGCACTACCGGAATTGTTGGTTCTACAACGGGACAAACGGCAAGCGTTAACCTTGCAGGTACCTATCAGGTTGTTGTTACCTCAGTTGCGGGTCCCACTTGTAAAACTACCTTAAATATTACTATTGGTTCAAGTCCAAGTTTTCCTGTATCTCAATTTACACATACCACAGTTTGTGTCGATTCTCCAATGCAATTTACGGACATCTCAACACCGCTCGGAAGCATTACAGCATGGGCATGGGATTTTGACAACGATAGCATTACAGATGATACCACACAAAATCCTACACATATTTTTACTGCAAATGGAACTTACCCTGTAAAATTAACCATCGGTTGGGGGCTTTGTAATGCAGATACCACAATAAATGTAATCGTAAATGCTGTTATACCGGTTGTAAACCCCGCGGGTCCTTTTTGTCCAAATGATGCTCCCTTAAATCTAACTGCAGATATTCCGGGAGGAGTATGGAGCGGGATCGGAATAACAAATCCAGCTGCCGGGACGTTCAGTCCTTCTCCTTCAGTTATTGGTAATGACACGATAACATATACTGTTGGTGGATCCTGTTCAGCTTCTTCATCCCAAGTAATTATTGTAAACCCTTCGCCAATTGCTGATGCCGGCCCTGATTTGAATATCTGTTCTTTTGGAACAGGTTCTATCGGAGCTTCATCAACAGCAGGTTGCACCTATATATGGTCTCCTACCACAGGCTTTACCGGTAGCACTACCATTTCAAATCCTTCATTATCACTGGCTAATCCGGGGCCTACGGCAACTATTACATCTCCTTATTCAGTTACAATATCAGATACGTCAACAGGTTGTGAGGCATCCGATACAGTAAATGTTATTGTTTCTGCTGTAACGAATGTTAATGCAGGATCAACACAGAGTGTTTGTTCCGGTTCGAGCATTACACTTGCCGGCACAATTGGTGGTTCAGCCACAAGCGGAACATGGAGTGGTGGCACCGGAACTTATACACCTAATAATACAACATTAAATGCCATATATACACCCAGCATTTTTGAATATGCTTCGGGGGCTTTAGTTTTAACATTAACAACAAATGATCCTGCCGGACCTTGCACGTTCTCTTCATCAAACGTTACCTTTAATTTTTACGAAATCCCTGTTGTAAATTTTTCCGCTGATGCACCTTTGGGCTGTCCGCTGCTTTGTGTAAATTTCACTGATTTAAGTACAATTGGGGGAGCCGATTTCATTGCAAGCTGGAATTGGAATTTTGGCGATGACAGTGCTATTCCACCCATCCCCAATCCTTCACATTGTTTTTCAGAATCAGGTTTATATGATATTACACTAATTGCAACATCCAACCATGGCTGTATTTCGTCTTTAACTCAAAGCCAATTTGTTCAGGTATACAACATACCGGTTGCAGCGTTCGATCCTACCCCAAATCCTGCATCAGTTATTGACCCAATTATTACTTTCAATGATCAATCTTCTTCAGATGTAATTTATTGGTTTTGGGATTTCGGTGATAGTACAACTTTAGGACCCAATACACCAAGCCCCATTCATGAATATCCAAAAGATGTATCCGCCACTTACTTAATAACCTTAATTGTTCATAATGCTAATGGTTGTTATGATACAATTGCACACCCAATTTTTATCGGACCTGAATTTACATTCTTCATTCCAAATGCATTTACACCCAATGGAGATAAGGTCAATGATTATTTTTTCGGTTCCGGTGTTGGCATCATAAAATATGATCTATGGATATTCGATCGTTGGGGAGACATGATTTTCCATGGGAAAGAATTAAATGATAAATGGGATGGAAAGGCAAATAAAGGTGATAAAGGATCACAAATAGATGTATATGTTTGGAAAGTGACACTGACTGATGTGTTTAATAAAAAGCACAGTTATATTGGTACTGTTACTTTAGTTGAATAAGATATTGGATTTTAGATATTAGATGTTGGATGTTAGATATCAAGTGAGTATTGAGATTGTATATACAAATTGGAATAAGAAACAGGTAATGAATAAACATAATAAAATCTCAAATCTCAAATCCCTGTACTCACATTTATTTGTTTTGTTACTTTGCATTACTTTATTTTCACAAGTAACTTTTGCTCAATCTTCTTCTTGCCCTGATTTAACAGTTGGCCCGAATGCCAGTTTATGCACTGGCTGCGCTTCAATTTCTGCAACTTTGCAGGGAACAAAGGCAACAACTTCGTATAGTGTGAGTTCCGTTGCCTATAGTCCTTTTTCTTATTCTTCCGGCACCTCCGTTTTACTAGGGATCGATGATACATGGTCATCTGCAATCACTCTTCCTTTCTGTTTTGAGTTTTATGGTACTTCATACACCCAGCTGCTGATCGGTTCTAATGGTGTAATCACCTTTGATTTAGCCAATGCCGGAGGGTATTGTCCCTATCCTTTAAGTGCTGGTACTACCATCCCTACCACTACCTTGCCTACCAACAGTATAATGGGCATTTATGAAGATGTTGATCCAACCAATATGGGTGCAATTTATCATCAGGTGGTTGGCACCACACCTTGCCGTGCTTTTGTAGTTTCGTTTAACCAGATACCTTATTATGGAGATCCAAATAGTGTAAGCCCCGGTTCTTGCAGTGGTGCGTTATTTGGTACGTATCAAATTGTATTATATGAAAGTTCCAATAATATTGATATTAATATTGGGAATAAAGAATCGTGCAGTGCATGGAATGGAGGATTAGCTATCCAGGGAATACAAAATGCTGCGGGAAATGCTGCTGTTGCTGTAGCCGGAAGAAATAATACTATTTTTTCTGCCAGCAATGATTCGTATCGTTTTACACCTACCGGTGCTCCTCAATATACATTTACATGGTACGCTCCCGGAAATGTTGCTATTGGTACTACACCTACAATAAGTGTATGTCCAACCACCACAACTACCTATACTGCAACCATAGTGAATAATACTTGCAATGGTCCGATAACCTTTTCTTCTCCGGTTACGGTAAATGTTACGCCTCCGCCCTGCAGCGGTGTTCCATGTTCGTTCAGCGGTATTGGTGACACCGTTTGTGCAGGAGGAGCAATTTCACTTACAGCATCTACTGTTACCAATGCAACTTACCAATGGACAGGACCAAACGGTTATTCATCTACCTTTCAAAATCCAACTATAACCAATGCTACATTAGCGCATACAGGTTGGTATATTGTAAAAGATGCTATTCCAGGATGTTCCTATACTGACAGTGTTTTTGTTTTGGTAATCCCTCCATCTACAACAAATGCTGGTGCCGACCAAACAATATGTAATTCGACATTAACATTAGCAGGCTCAATTGGTGGTTCTGCAACAAGCGGAACATGGAGTGGCGGCACAGGCACTTATTCACCTAATAACACAACATTAAATGCCGTTTATACTCCAAGCGCTTCTGAGTATGCTGCAGATTCAGTGATCTTAACCTTAACAACAAACGATCCTGTTGGTCCATGCACTTTCTCTTCATCAAATGTTACTTTTCATTTTCACGGAATTCCTGTTGTAAATTTTTCTGCGGATGATCCTTTAGGATGTCCGGTACTTTGTATGAATTTTACTGATTTAACTGCTATTGCTGGAGCGGATTCCATTGTAAGCTGGAATTGGAATTTTGGCGATGGTAGTGCCGTTTCAACCATTTCAAATCCTTCACATTGTTTTTCAGAATCTGGTTTATATGATATTAAACTAATCGTTACGTCATACGATGGCTGTATATCATCCTTAACTCAAAGTCAATTTGTTCAGGTGTATAGCATACCGATTGCAGCATTTGACCCTACACCAAATCCTGCATCAGTGACCGACCCCATTATTACTTTTAATGATCAATCCTCTTCAGATGTAAATTATTGGTTTTGGGATTTCGGTGATAGTACCACTTTAGCACCCAATATATTAAGTCCCGTTCATGAATATCCAAAAGATGCATCCGACACTTATGTAGTAACCTTAATTGTTCATAATGCCGATGGTTGTTACGATACTGTTTCTCACGAAATTTTTATAGAGCCTGAATTTACATTCTTCATTCCAAATGCATTTACACCCAATGGAGATAAGATCAATGATTGTTTTTTTGGTTCCGGTGTGGGCATTATAAAATATGATCTATGGATATTCGATCGTTGGGGAGATATGATTTTCCATGGGAAAGACTTAAATGATAAATGGGATGGGAAGGTAAATACAGGTGATAAAGAACCACAAATAGATGTATATGTTTGGAAAGTGACACTTACTGATGTGTTTAATAAAAAGCACAGTTATATTGGTACTGTAACTCTTACAAGATAAGATCTCAGTTTCCATTTTTTATTTTCGAATATAGGAGTTTTCATTTTTTGTTACATTGTCTTAGATACCTACAGTTACACTATTTTCTATAGTGCAGGCGTGGGTATCATTAAATATGATCTATTGATCTTTGATAGATGGGGAGATATGATCTTTCATGGAATCACAAACAGAAAAGAAGACCCGAACGATCCAGCAACTTGTGAACCATTTGAATATCCCGAACTATCGCTTTTTGATTGTGCAGGTAAATTTTTCAAGATCCCTTTATAAATCAAGCTTGAAATAGTGTCCGGAGTTACACCGAATTATTTTGCAATGAGTTTTCTATTAACCATTTTCATAGTTATGCTTTCTTTATCCGTGCTCTTTTTCAGATTACCACGATACGCATCAAGACAATAAGTGTATAATAGATAAAAACACTTTAAATTATGCTGTTCAAACGTGCAAACTGGGAGAAATATCTATAAAATAACAAACCATATTCTTAAATACTTGAAAAATTATTCGAAAAAAAAGAGCTTTCTACTTTATCATTAGGAGAGTACTATTTATTTCAGACTTTTGGCGACTATTAATCTCCAGAGATCCGGGATTTACATTAGGTATGACTACTACATGCGAATCTTTAAATTTACAACTTACAATTCAATTACAGTTATACTTATATTCATTATTGTTGCCGTTCCACCTGAAACTGCTCCTAATGACACATCAATCCAATAGACTGTTCCTATAGTCAAACCTGATACAGCAGCATTCAAGGAAAATGGTACTTTGATATCAGAATAAGAAACTCCAAGACCAGTTGCATTTCCATTGGTCATATTTACTTGTCCGCCAATAGCTGTGCCTGTCAGTGCAGTTGCATTTGCCGGAGCAGTGCCTGTACCATATCTTATTTGAACTTTACCACCATTTGCACCATTACTATTTGCGATATCCCCCGAGATAATAATCATCAGAGTTCCACTTCTTGCAGGTGTGATGGCACCAGCAAGACCCATCATTACCCCGGTTGTATTGGTAGTTCCTGCTGGGGCAGCCACATTTCTTTGAGATTGTGTAATTGGAGCAGATACAAAAGTTGTACCATCAGACCTCAAATAATTACCTGTTGTACCAGCAATCACAGAAGTGATGTTTTTGCTGGCATCCGTTAATAATACTGAAGAAGCAGTCATTTTAGGAAGATTTATTTCATTGGTTGAATTACCAATGGTAACCGTTCCTGTTGTGGCCCCTGTTCCTATGTTTGTAACCGATCCACCAGCTGATGCATTTAATGACAGAACCCCGCTTGAAGTTCCTGAAAGCATGGTTAAAGTGCTTGTAGTAACATTATTTCCTACCGTTATTGTTTTAACTCCTGCTGCATTATCACCAATCGCTATTGATTGAGCACCACTTCCACCAAAAGTAACAGTTCCGGTAGTTGTCCCGGTTCCAATGTTTGTAACTGCACCACCAGCTGATGCATTTAATGACAGAACCCCGCTTGAAGTTCCTGAAAGCATGGTTAAAGTGCTTGTAGTAACATTATTTCCTACCGTTATTGTTTTAACTCCTGCTGCATTATCAC
>JAZJZM010000003.1:202549-204243 GCA_040389865.1 Bacteroidota bacterium
TGTCCCGGTTCCAATGTTTGTAACTGCACCACCAGCTGATGCATTTAATGACAGACCCCCGCTTGAAGTTCCTGAAAGCATTGATACTGAACTTGTAGTAACATTATTTCCTACCGTTATTGTTTTAACTCCTGCTGCATTATCACCAATCGCTATTGATTGAGCACCACTTCCACCAAAAGTAACAGTTCCGGTAGTTGTCCCGGTTCCAATGTTTGTAACTGCACCACCAGCTGATGCATTTAATGACAGACCCCCGCTTGAAGTTCCTGAAAGCATTGATACTGAACTTGTAGTAACATTATTTCCTACCGTTATTGTTTTAACTCCTGCTGCATTATTACCAATCGTAATTGATTGATCTGCACTCCCCCCGATATTAACTGCACCATTAGAAGTTCCACCATTAATACTAGTAGCAAAATTAGAGCTCACATTTAAACTCACTGAAGCACCAGAAGATGTTATACCAGAATTAAAAGTACCTAAATCGCTCCAGGTTTTAGCGCCAGCTGCAGTTTGAACTGTAGTAAGATCAACCCAATTTTGGGTAGATGAATTTGTACCACCATTTGCTATAGGTAAAATACCACTTACGTCTGCAGTAAGCGACACCAAGCTGGTAGATAATAAACCGGTAGCACTATTGTGAATAATTCCAACAGTAGTAAATTGTGGGAGTGTTATAGTATTTAAAGCATTACCTATTGTTACTGGTCCCGCAGAAGTTCCAGTATTAATATTAGTACCGAAGTTTGAACTTCCGTTTAGATTAACTACACCACCTGTGGATGTTATCCCAGCGCGAAAAGTTCCAAGCATATTCCAAGTCTTCTCTCCTTCTAAAGTTTGTGTACCAGTAGTAATAACACCGCCAAAATTGAGACTGGCAGGTTCCAAATTTAAAACAGAATCAGTTAAGGTTGCTCCATTAGCATTAGGAGCAGAACCTATAGGATCTAATCTGCCAATTATTCCAGTAGTACCAGTGCTTCCAGTTGAACCTGTTGATCCTGTTGATCCTGTTGAGCCGGTGCTTCCTGTTGAGCCGGTAGAACCAGTACTTCCCGTTGAGCCGGTTGATCCTGTGCTACCCGTTGAACCGGTTGATCCAGTCGAACCTGTGCTTCCAGTTGAACCAGTAGAACCTGTTGATCCAGTACTTCCGGTTGAACCAGTAGAACCGATGCTTCCAGTTGAGCCGGTACTTCCTGTTGAACCAGTGGAGCCAGTAGAACCTGTTGAGCCGGTACTTCCAGTATCACCGGTAGAACCTGTACTTCCGGTTGAGCCTGTCGAACCTGTTGAGCCTGTACTTCCAGTTTCACCGGTAGAACCTGTGCTTCCTGTTGAACCTGTTGAGCCTGTAATTCCGGTATCACCAGTAGAACCAGTACTTCCGGTTGAGCCAGTAGAACCTGTTGAGCCGCTACTTCCAGTATAACCAGTCGAACCTGTTGAGCCAGTACTTCCGGTTTCACCAGTTGAGCCAGTATAACCAGTTGAGCCAGTACTGCCCGTATCACCCGTAGAACCAGTGCTTCCTGCTGAACCGGTAGAACCTGTTGAGCCGGTTGATCCAGTACTTCCTGTTGATCCTGTGCTGCCGGTTGAGCCAGTAGAACCAGTACTTCCTGTCGAACCTGTTGATCCTGTTGATCCTGTACTTCCGGTATCACCAGTCGAACCAGTGC
>JAZJZM010000004.1:0-74687 GCA_040389865.1 Bacteroidota bacterium
CCTACTTATCAGCTATTTGTTGTCAATTATGTAAGGTTTCGGACACCCCTGATTACAAATCCCGACCAGCAGGGGATATACTTGCTATTAGTGTTAACGTATTTTAAAGACTCGATAAAACTATTTTTGGTTTTGACGTCAAAGAAAACATGCGTCATTTTTATTGCTTGCTCTTGCAACAAATCAATATGCCTTTTCACAACATCTTCATACAATTCTTTGCCCGTCATGATGTCTCCGTCTGGCAAGCTTTCGATAACCACGATTTGGTTTATTTTTCTTTTGACACTCATGTCTGGAAGTCTTTGGAAATAAGAGTTAATTGCGAAATAAATGCTTTAATAATTCAAACATTTAACTTATCCCTTGTTGTGGTTTTTTTTTGTTTTTATCATCCCACAAAAATTTTACAAAACAGTAGAATAGAATTACACATGCCCAAATTGAAATTTGTTCCAACCATGATTTATTTGATATAATTTTCTCCAATTCGTAAAGTGTTCCTGCTCCAACAGCGTATACAAAAATTCCACCTCCAATAAATGCTGGTATAGCAATTAGAATGACAAGCGCACCATAAAGTACCCCACGATTATTAAAATCTTTTTCAATTAATTTACTTAAACTAGGAAAGCGTTCACTTTTAATTTCAATGAACTTCTTATTAGTATTAAGCAAACGTTTATAAAAGTAACTTACTAATTTAAAAAGCAAGAATAATATTAATAATTGTAATAAAAAAGGGTAATTAATTGATTTTAAAAAGTTCATTTTATATGTTTATTTAGTCTGTCTGTTAATGTTCAATGATGTCTTCCCATGGTATTATTGGGATATTATTTGGTACAAGGTTCATTTTTAATAAATCATTATAAAAATTATTTTCTCTAGGGATTAAAATCATTGCTATATCATCAAAAGAGAAATCGAATTGTTTTAATGAACGCCATTCTCTTTCACAATAAATGGTGTCAAACTCATTTTTGTCAAAAGTTTTTATAAATGCTACAAAGTCTTCAAGACTTTGTTCCACTCTTAAAGTTGCATTATCTATATCTTGGCATTCACTCTCAATATTTGAAATATGATCTGAAATATCCTTATCAGAATCTAATTCAATATCATTATCTTCTATTTCGCTAATAACATCTTTAAAATCATCATCAATTGTGCTAATTTCATCTTTGATATTTTCAGTATCTATATTAGAAATTGAAGTAAAACCTGCATAAAATGAATTTAATAAAGATGTGTTTTGAAGTGAATATAAAACAGGATTAAATTCTTTTTTAATTATAGTTTCTCTGTAAAATCCTATTGCAATTTTACCGTATCGTTGTGCGTGATATTCAAGATGCTGAATTGGAATATCCGCTAAACAAAAGACTTTTGAGGATTTTATTCTTTTTTCAACATTATATGATACAATTCTCTTCTTCTCAATTTTATCGAAGTTTGTTTCTTTAGGGATGATAACTTTTATAATTTCTTCCTTTGAAGAAAGTTTTAAAAACTTTGATTGAAGAATTAATTTTAATATCTCATAAGAAACTTTAGCATCTTTTGGCTGTGTTTTCTGATTATGAGACCCATCTCGTTCTGGGCCTCCCGTAAAATGCCATAAAATTTTCGATACGGTTCCTGGTTTCATAATATTTGCAACTAGCAGGTTTATTAGAGCAACTAATCGCGCATATAAACCTTATTTGGTCTGTACTGTACGCTCAACCTGTAGCGTTTATTTCCTAACAAATACAAACTTGTCTAATTCAACAATTTCCCCAAAGCATTATCAAACAATTCTTTTGCTTCAGCAACAGTTCCGTATGATTTTTCATCAATGATCATTTCTTTTCCAGTAACATCACCAAGGTATTCGAACTCTGCACGTGAAGCCATCATCAGGTCAATGAATTTATCTTCGTCTGATTTTTTTACGGAAACGATAACACGACTTTGTGCTTCGCCAAATAAGAAGGCATCTTTACGAATTTCTTCATCGGAGCTGATGTCGAAACCCAAGCCGTTTGTCATTGCACTTTCTAATAAAGTGATGAACAAACCACCATCGGCACAATCATGAGCAGATTGGATTACACGTTCTTTAATGATTGTTTTTACTGCTTTTTGAACTTCGTATTCTTCATCCAAATTAAAAGCAGGAGGAGGGGTGTTTTTTATTTTGTGGTAGGAGTATAAATATTCTGATGAAGAGATATCATCTTTTGAACTTCCAATTAAATAAATGGAATCCCCTTCGTTTTTAAAGTTCAGGGTCATGCGGTTTGTTTTATCTTCCAATACACCTAACATACCTATTGTAGGTGTTGGAAACACAGGTCCTTCATAAGAGGATTGATTGTAAAAACTAACATTACCACCTGTTACGGGAGTTTGGAATTTAATACAAGCGCTACCCATTCCTTTTATTGTATTTACAAATTGCCAATACACTTCAGGGTTATAAGGGTTACCAAAATTTAAACAATTGGTGATGGCAGAAGGTTCTCCACCACTACAAACTATATTACGTGCAGCTTCCGAAACAGCAATAGCACAGCCTATTTCAGGGTCGGCATTTACATAGCGGGCATTACAATCTACTTTTAATGCAATCGCTTTTTTTGTTCCTTTAATATTTATAATAGCAGCATCTGATGGAGCATTGGTACTCATGTTTACAGTACCTACCATTGAATCGTATTGATTATACACCCATTGCTTGGATGCAATGTTTGGATGAGAAATTAAAAATTTGGAAACTGCAACCAGGTCGTTTGGTACTTCTACACTTTCAATTTTAAATTTCTTTGATTCGGCATAATAAGCCGGCTCTTTGTGATCGCGGTGATATACAGGGGCGCCACCACCAAGCACTAAATCAAATGCAGGAACATCAGCTACCAGATCATCCCCAACAAAAAACTTAATACGTTTTGTATCTGTTACCACACCTATCATGGCGCAGTTCAGGTCCCATTTTTGAAATACTTTTTCTACTTCTTTTTCACGGCCTTTTTTTACTACTATCAACATACGTTCTTGTGATTCGGAAAGTAAAATTTCAAAAGGCTGCATATTGGCCTGGCGGGTAGGAACTCTGTCTAACCAGATATCCATACCGTGTTCACCTTTAGCACTCATTTCGGAAGTAGAGCAGGTAATACCCGCAGCACCCATATCCTGCATGCCAATAACAGCACCGGTTTTAATCACTTCTAAACTCGCTTCTAATAATAATTTTTCCTGGAAAGGATCTCCCACCTGCACGGCAGGCAGATCTTTTGCGGAGTCTTCTGTAATATCCGCGGAAGCAAATGTAGCACCGTGAATACCATCTTTACCGGTTGCCGAACCTACAATAAACACAGGGTTTCCAACACCATACGAAGTTGCGGAAATTGTTTCACCAACTTTTACAATTCCTGCACTCATTGCATTTACCAAAGGATTCACGTTATAACATTCATCAAAAAATACTTCACCACCAACGGTTGGTATCCCGAATGCATTGCCGTAATCACCTATCCCTTTAACAACACCTTTTACAAGCCATTTTGTACGATCTAATTTAAGGTCACCAAAACGTAAGGAATTCAATTGAGCGATAGGGCGCGCGCCCATTGTAAAGATATCGCGGTTGATCCCACCCACACCGGTAGCAGCACCTTGATATGGCTCTAATGCAGAAGGATGATTGTGAGATTCTATTTTAAAGCAACAAGCCAAACCATCACCAATATCAACTAATCCGGCATTTTCTTCTCCTGCTTCAGCAAGAATATATGGGCCTTTTTTAGGTAGTTTTTTCAACCATACAATGGAGTTTTTATACGAACAATGTTCGCTCCACATTACAGAAAAGATACTTAGCTCTGTAAAGTTAGGAGTACGGCCTAAGATCACCTTTATTTTTTCATATTCATCCGGTAACAATCCTAATTTAGCGGCAGTTTCAACGGTAGTTAAGTTTTCTTGTGCAGTTGTTGACATATTTTTATTGTTGAATTTTTGTTGTTTAAAAATTATTTTCTTCAGTCATTCCGAGTCTTTACGAGGAATCTTGTTATTTAATAATGAAATTGCGAATGATAAAAAAGATCCCTCTTGGCAAAAAAGCCAATCCGGATGACATTGCCGATAAAAAATTATCCTCTTCTTACCAATCTTAATATTCTCCAAGAATCCTCAAAAAGAACCCAAATTTAGTCAAATCCGCTCAATTGGGCTTAATATTTTATTTCGATTTTTCAACATTTTTGAATTGTGGTAAACAAGTAGCTAAATATTCAGATTCAAGGAATAGAACGCTGATGACGCGGATTATTTATGATTAAAGATGATTTTTGTTGATATTCGGATGGGATTTAGGATATAATAGGGTTTATCATTCCCCGATTTATGAAATGAACGCAGATGACGCGGATTGTTTATGATTAAAGATGATTTTTTTGTTATTCTGATAGAATTTAGGATTAAAGAGGATTTTATCATTCGTGATCATAACCAATCCACGTTATCTGCGTTCCATTATTCCCTCCTAAAATTATCAAAATTGCTTATCCGATAATTTTTCTATTTTTGCTCAAGCATCAAAAAAACAATTATGACTTTCAAAAGTTTATTCCGGAAAAAATCGGTTCACGATATTTTAAAACAAGTTGAAAAAAACAATGCAGATGGTCATAATACTCTTAGTAAACATCTTGGTGTTAGAGATTTAACCGCCTTTGGTATTGCCGCAATTATTGGGGCAGGTATTTTTAGTACAATTGGTAAAGCAAGTTTTGATGGTGGGCCTGCCGTTATTTTCCTTTTTTTGTTTACAGCAGTAGCTTGCAGCTTTGCGGCTTTTGCTTATGCTGAGTTTGCATCAATGGTTCCTGTTTCGGGTAGTGCTTACACCTATTCTTATGTTGCATTTGGAGAGTTAATCGCCTGGATTATTGGCTGGGCACTGATAATGGAGTATGGTATCGGAAATATTACTGTTGCAATTTCCTGGAGTGATTATTTTACAAGTTTATTAAGCAATATTGGAATTGATCTCCCGCAATGGGTGCAAATGGATTACCTTACCGCATCAAAAGGCTTTCATCAAGCAACTACATTAATGAATAGTGGAAAACTGTTTGTAAATCTTGACCCATGGATGCAATCTGCTTATACTGCTTGGACAGCTTCACCTACAATTGGATCGTTGCATATTATTGCTGATTTACCAGCCTTATTTGTAATTGTTGCCATCACAGCCTTGGTATATCGTGGCATGAAAGAATCTAAAAATGCAAGTAACTTAATGGTAGTGATTAAACTGTGTATTATATTATTAGTTATTGCCGTTGGAATTTTTTATGTTGATACTGAAAACTGGCATCCATTTGCTCCAAATGGAATTAATGGAATATTAAAAGGGGTATCAGCTGTGTTTTTTGCATACATTGGATTTGATGCTATTTCTACAACTGCAGAGGAATGTAAAAATCCGCAACGCGACTTACCAAGAGGAATGATGTGGGCAATTATTATTTGTACTGTTTTGTATATTATTATTGCATTAATTTTAACAGGTATGATCAGCTACGATCAACTTAGCGTTGGCGATCCATTAGCTTTTGTATTTGATAAATTAAATTTGAAATGGATGTCGGGTATTATTGCGGTGAGTGCGGTTGTGGCAATGGCCAGTGTATTGCTTGTATTCCAAATGGGACAGCCTCGTATTTGGATGAGCATGAGCCGTGATGGCCTTTTACCAAAAGCTTTTTCACGCGTTCATCCTAAATTTAAAACACCTTCATTCGCAACTATTGTGACAGGTTTTGTAGTGGCAGTGCCGGCATTGTTTCTGAACCTGACCATCGTAACTGATTTATGCAGTATTGGAACATTGTTCGCCTTTGTATTGGTATGTGCCGGAGTTCTTGTGCTTCAAAATAATCCTAATATTCCGAGAGGGAAATTCAAAACCCCTTATATCAATTCAAAATTTATTATGCCAATATTGGTTATTTTAGCAATGATACTTTCGTTCAGCTATAACAAAGAAGCTACAATGGCTTTTCTTACAAACGAAAAAAAAATGAATGATGCTACAACCATTGTTACATCCTTAAATGGAAATCAAATTAGTGCTATTAAGCAACAGCTAATTACTAATGACAGTGCAACATTCATCTCAAATAATAGTGATGTTGAAACGTATTTAAGCGGTATGGATGAAAATATTTACAAATCAACAATAATAGCTTTGCCGGTTCCTGAAAATATAAAATATGAGTCGGGTCTAAATTTATTTAAACATAAAATCCCAATGTGGATTTTTATATTAATTTCATTCGGACTAACAATTTGGGCATTCCAAAAAAACCTTTCACTAATTCCTATGTTGGGATTAGTGAGCTGTTTATACATGATGGCAGAATTAGGAGTTGCTAATTGGATTGGTTTCGGAATATGGCTTCTTATAGGTTTAACAATATACTTTGGATATAGTCGGAAAAGAAGTAAATTAAATAATGTGACAAATAACTAAAATCGCATTTTAATAAAGTTATAGCAGCGTTAAGCTATTTCTCTTCACAACATTTTTCAAACACATAGCTGCCGGGAGCAGGTATAAGTTCAGGGAATTCAGCATTCCCCAATTGTTTTTTGGAAGTAATTAATTTCCCCGATTTTTTTTCAAGCCAATTTCTCCAGGGGATCCACCAGCTGCCCTCATGGCTTGTGGCTGTTCTCTTCCACTCATCATAGCCTTCATTCAATATTCCTCCTAGCCTATATCCGTATTTGTTTTTTGATGGTGGATTTACAACTCCCATTATATGTCCCGACTCGCCCAAAAGGTATTCGATCGGTCCTTTTAAAATTTCGGTTGTGGTAAAAGTTGTTTTGGCTGGTGAGATATGATCTTCCTTCATTCCTATAACAAAAGTAGGTGTTTTTATTTTAAATAAATTAATGGGTACCCCGCAAATATTAATTGCATTTCTTTTACTTAATTTATTTTCAAGTACCAATTGCCTCATGTAAAACAAATACATTCCTGCAGGCAAATTAGTATTGTCATTGGTCCATTCCATAACGTCAAACGGAGGGGGTCTTTTTCCTTCAAGGTAATTGTTTACAACATAATACCAAATAAGATCCTTGTCGCGGATAAGATTAAATGCCTTTTCCATTGTTCTTCCGGGCATCACACCTCCCTGAAGTATATCACCTCTCTCCAATTTTCTTACCAATGCTTCTTCAATTACATCGCCCATTGGGCCGATATCAGTGAAATCAAGCATGGAGGCCAGGAAGGTAGCAGAATTAACCACATCTTGCTTTCTGGCTGATAGTATGGCAAGTGCAATTCCCAATATGGTTCCTCCAATACAATAACCTAATGTGTTTACTTTTTCGGCACCCGTAATTTTTCGTACTACCTCAATTCCATTTAAAACGCCTTTTTCAACATAATCATCAAACTTTAGGTGTCCCATTTCGGAAGTTGGATTTTTCCAGGAAATAGCAAAGACTGTAAATCCTTGTGCGACCGCATAGCCAATAAAGGAATTATTTTTTTGAAGATCTAAAATGTAATATTTATTTATCCATGGAGGAATGATCAATAAAGGAATAGAATGAACATCTTTAGTAAGAGGAGCATATTGTATAATTTCAATCAGTTCATTTCTATACACTACCGCTCCTTTTGTGGTGGCAAGGTTTACTCCAACACTAAAAGTGATATCGTCCGATTGAGTGATCCTTTGATGTTGGATATCATGCATCAGATTTTTAAAGCCATCAATTATACTTTCTCCTTTTGTTTCTTTTGCCCTTTTTAAGGCCTCGGGGTTTGTTATTAAAAAGTTAGAGGGCGAAAGTGCATCAAGATATTGCCTGCTGTAAAAATTAAGTTTTCTTTTTCTATATTTATCAAGGTCGAGTTCATTGATGATATTGGAAAACATTTGAGAAATAAGGAGGTAGTTTTGTTTCAGAAAGTCAAAATAAGTTTCGTTCCATTCCGGAGCATTAAATCTTTTATCATTTTTTTCGGGAGTAATGATGGGAGATTCTTTTTCCCATCCTCCAGTCCATAAACGTTTCCAAAGTTCCTGTTGGTTTTGAATCAGCCAAAAATAATTCTTTTGAATTTTGAAAATTTCTTTTTCGCTTGTAAATATTTTAATTGCAAAATGTAAATAAGTGCGGGTCAGATCTTTTTCGTCATGAATAATACCCTTGGAGTTCTCAACTAAATATTTTGCAACTTTTTCATTCGTTTTTATAAGATCGTTGATATCAAAAGTGGCACTATGAGAGTTTGAATTGGACATTTTATAATTTAAAATAAAAAAAAATATTTTTTCAATTTATTATGATTCCGTTATTAAAATTCTTACAATTTATTAAACATACTTTCGGTATTTGTGATCATTCCGCAATGTTTCAAAATCATAGATATGAAACAAGTTCAGTGTGCCTTTGTCTGGTTTAGGCATATTCATAATTTTAGTTTTTCTGATTGGTCTCAGGTTCTTTTTTTGTTTCTTTCATTGTGTTGTCGTTGGTTTTTTTATATTCTTTATTCGCAATTTTGGTCATTGAGTTCATAAGATCTGACCAAAGTGTAAGATTGGCTTTCCAGGTAGAATCGATCTGAGAACTAATTTCTTCCAACATTTTTTTATTATTTGGTTTCATTATACTTTTGAATGTTATTAAAGAAGAATCTAAATTTTCTTTGATACTTTTATTTAATATTTCCATCATATGAGAAGAATCGAACGATGTGCCTTTGGTATTGTTTTCTAATGCTTCAAAAAAATGATCATTGAATTTTTTCATTTTATAAATTTGTCTCTCATAACTTTCAGTGATCATTTCAAAAAATTTATCTGAATTGTTATTTATTCCTTTTTCTTTATAAAAAGAACCGGTGAATAATGAGGTCATTCTTTTGGTTAGGTCTGAATACATTTCCATGTTTTTCTCAAAAAAATTAGCGTTGCTTTTGAAAAAATTGGTAGCTAAATGATCATCACTGAAAGCATTTTTTTTATTTAAAAAAGAGCCTCCAATAAGCTGGTCATACATTTTAGCAGAAATATCCATCTGTTTTTTTATTGTCTCATTCATTGCTTCTGTAACGTTAGTGTAAAGTGCTTCTGAAGCTTTTGTATGGCCATTTCCAGACCCGAAATTGTTTCTCATTTTTTATAGGTTTTAAATTATTAAGGATGTTTTTATTCGCTTGAAAAATTCATGCCAATGGCATTTCGTATAATTTATAGCCTTAAATTGTATTTCTTAATAAATTGTGGTCAATTAGGATTGAATTATTTTACTTCAATTTTTTTTTAATATGTGGAAAGATCCGGGGAAATTTTGTCCCATTTAATGGAAAACGATACCGCCAAACTGTTGTTTTGAATTTAAGATCAGAATTCAATAAAAATATATCGTTTAAACATTCTTCAAGGTCCTGATAATGAATTGCGCATAAAAAAGTATCTGAAACGTTTGTTATATGTATTTTTGTGATCAGATGTAAAATTTTTAAATCATTTCCAGTGGATATGATTAAATAAGATTAGAAATTCGGTGAGGAAAATAAAAAAAATAGTAGCAATCGTTTTTTGTGCTTTAGGCATTCCGGTCTTATATGCTCAGGAACCAAGCGATTTCCGTAAAGGCGCGGTGAAAAGCCGTTTGAGCGTTGGGCCTGTTATGTCATTTTATAAAAATCATCCTGAACATACTGTCGATACTAAAGCGAAAACAGGTTTTTGCGCATCTTACAAAAGCGAAATTTTGTTGGGCCGAAAAGTTAGCTTTTTAATTGGAATGGACTATTTCAATCAGGGCTTAACTTTTAGGGGGTATTACTCTGCACCTGGCAATACTTATTTGTTTGATAAAACCTTTTCATACACGCATGAAATAAGGATGCAGGAAATACAGATCCCTATCGGTTTTAAAAAAGCCTTTAACTACGAAAAAGATAATTTTTATACTCCTTATTACTTTGGCGGTGTTGGAGCACGCTATCTCTTCAAATCTTATTATGTAATAATAAACGATTCTACCGAAAATGTTGTTTATGATGGTAAAGGTACTATGGAATTTGAGCATCATGTTGTTGCAAAAGCTATAAATGCTTTTGTTTATGGCGGCTTAGGGACCCAATACAATTTACGTACCTCAGCAAAGGCCATTTTTATTGACGTAACTTATAAATATGGTTTTTCACGCCTGCACTATGAAGGTTACCAGAAATCGAATAATCTGAATATTAAAGAATCACATGTTTCATTTAGCATTGGATTAAAATTTTAGCGGAAGTACAATTATATTCTCCTTCCTAACGTTATTTCCTTCAAATGGCTTCAATTCTAAAAATAACGGTAATACTATTCTTTCTTAGTATTTCATTTAAAACAGTTTTTGCTCAAACTGCATGGACTCCTGAAATGCTTGAAAAGGCTAATACTGCGAAAAATATTGATTATTTAACCGAAGAAGAAAAATTGGTTATTTTTTATTGCAATTTGGTGAGAATTAATCCTCAATTGTTTTTAGATACCTACGTAAAAAAATATATTGATTCCACCAAAAGTAACACCAGCTTCACAAAATCGTTGATCAAAACACTTAGTAAAACAGAAAGCATGGAGGTACTTTATCCTTCCTCAAAACTATTTACCATAGCAAAAGCACATGCAATTGATTTTGGTAAGAGCGGTGGAATAGGACATGGGAACTTTAAAAAAAGATTTGAAAAATATGGTAGAGAATGTAATTGTGAAATTGGTGAAAATTGCGATTATGGTTTTAATAAAGCCTTGGATATTGTAATGCGGCTATTGATCGATGAAAAGATAAGTAATTTGGCTCATCGTAAAAACATACTAAACCCAAAATATAAAAACAGTGCTGTTTCCATTGCGAAACACAAAAAGTATGCATGGCATTGTGTAATTGATTTTAGTTCAGCTTCAGTAACTGATTAATTACCTATCCTGAAACCTAAATTGCCACCCGAAGAACGCTTGCTGTCTGTTTCAAATTCTATTACATCACTTAATATTAATGTTTCCAGATGCTGTGGTGTACGATCCGAAGCAGCCAGATCGGATAAGCGCAAGTTCTGATTTTTAATACATTCACCGATAACCTGGCGCACTGTTCGTGCATTACCAAAATGTTTATCTCTATTGTTGTAGATATGATTAAAATATTTTTTTAAATGCGCTTGGGCTTCTGCATCTGCTGAAATTTTTTCTTTTGCTAAAATAGAATTTGCAATCGAATACAATTCATCCGGTGAATAATCGTTGAAATTAAAGGTTCGGTCGAACCGTGATTTTAATCCGGGGTTGGAATCCACAAATTCATGCATTTTATCAGGATAACCTGCTACAATAACACCAAAATGCCCACGCAGATCTTCCATGCGTTTTAAAATTATTTGGATCGCTTCCTGTCCGAAATCGTTAGCCCCTGAATTGCCGGTTAATGAATAAGCTTCATCAATAAATAAAATACCTCCCTGGGCCTCTTCAATTTTTTCACCGGTTTTTATAGCGGTTTGCCCAACAAATCCCGCAACAAGCCCCTCCCTGTCCACTTCCACCACATGCCCTCTTTCAAGCAAGCCCAAGCCTTTATAGATCTTTGCAATTATCCGTGCAACCGTTGTTTTTCCTGTTCCGGGATTACCGGTAAATATACTATGCAACGAAAATTTGTTGAGAACATCTCTACCGGTTTCTTTATAAAAACGAACTAATTTTACTAACTCATTTATTTCTTCTTTAATATTACTCATGCCTGTAAGAGCGTTCAATTCAGCTAATCCCTCTTTCAGTAATTTTTCGTTTACATCTAATTTTAATTTTTTTGTGTTACGTTCTTTAAATACTTTTTCAATGTCAGCATATTCAATAGTTGAAAGAGTTTCGTTGGATAATTCAGCAACATTTGCAGTATCCATCAATCGTAAGCCTAAATTCATTTTTGCTTCATCAATAATGGAATACACGTATCGGGCATTACCAAAAGCATTGTCACGTGTCCGATACGCTTCCACAAGCATTTCTTCTAAAAAAAGTTTAGATTCCGCTGTTAACATCACTCCTTTTTTCATACTTGCTAATTCTGCAATTGAGATCATTTCTTCCGGCAAATAATCATCAAAATGAAAATAATGATTAAAACGCGATTTTAAACCCGGATTAGAATCAATAAATTGTTTCATTTCTTTCGGATACCCCGCACACATAATGGCAATATCCCCTGTACCATCCGACATTTCTTTAAGTAAAATTTCTAATACTTCATGGCCAAAATCGTTTGAATCTTCTTTTACTCTTGTTAAGGAATAAGCCTCATCAATAAATAAGATCCCTCCTTTAGCTTCTTCTATTATTTTTTTAACCTTAGGAGCTGTTTGCCCTATATATTGGGCTACCAGATCAGAGCGGTCTACTTCTTTTACATGTCCTTTTGATAAAAGACCCATTTTTTTGTAAAGCCTGCCAAGCATATTTACAACCGTAGTTTTTCCCGTTCCGGGATTGCCGGTGAAAATACTATGAAGATTTAATTTCCCTGAATCTTCAAAACCTTTTTCTTTACGGAGTTTAGTGAAGTTGATATAATTAATATGATTGCGAATATTTTTTTTCACTTCATCCAAACCAATTAACTCATCCAGTTTTACAAGCAGTTGGTCAATCGTTTCTTCATTTACAGGTTCAGGCGTAGTGGCTGGAGTGATATGTGCTTGTTCTGAATTTACAATTGGTTCTAAAACACCTTCTTCATTGGTTTGCCCCATCTCAAAAGGAACAAGAGCAACAAGAGTATCCATAAATACAATTTCTACAGTATATTTATCGTCTTTCCAGGAGCCTGAAAATTCACTTCCCCAACCTGCATCAAACGTATAGATCAAATTTTGTTTGTCTTTTTCTATATACCCTGTTCGGAAAGTTTGTCCTTTAGGCTGCCCTGCATCATCGTAAAAATTAAAGGTGAATTCATAATTCCAATCAATTGTAGTTTTGGTTTTTATTTTAAATTCTACCCATAAATAGGGTGTTTGATTACGATCAAATTTTTTTAAATAAGTTCTTTCTTTTATTTTCCAACTATCAAAAACACCGGAAAATAATTTCACTGAATCAACAGTAAAGTAGGGATTCACAGTAGTCGTGACTTTACAAACATCTTCAACAAAAAAGTTTTTTGAACCTACCAGTTCATCATCGATATATGCTTCCCATAAATAAGTCCCTTTAGTCCAAAAGCTTCCTTCAGCAGCATTTCCCCATCCATCACGTATATATATTATGTTCTCATTTATATTAATTACAACAGAAGAATCAATGCTGCATAATTCGGTACGTTTATCAGAAATTAAAAAAAATGCTTTGAGTGTAACTTTTGCCTTCCATTCTTGTTCATCAAACAATTTATTATAAAAAGAAAATTCCGTACGCAAATACGTAGTTTCCATTCTATCAAATACAGTGCGGTATTTTTTTGTGGCATTCACCATCCATTCATCTGATGAGAACACTTTCATGTCTTTGAACTTATAATTTTTTGCCATCACAAGTCTTTTTAGATTTTATATAATTTGTTTTATATATAGGTTAAATCGGCAAGAAATACCAATTCTCAAACATCACAGGTATCGGAATAATTGTTGAAATGAAGGGGGAAATTCATTAAAACATTTTTTTTCATCAAAATATTTCAGGGAAACAGTTGCATTAATTTTTGTTAAAACTTTTTTACAGAGGAGAACCGGGAGCCCTATCAGCGACAGGAGCTTTGGGTAACCAACATCCTTCGTATTTAAAACTTAATTTACTATAATAATCACTGCTGTAAAATGCCACTCTATCCAATATCGTATCCACTTCCGATTGATTCAACCCTGCGGCTTCCCTCAAACTCAACACATAGATCCAGTTTTCTTTTTTGCACATCCAGCAATTATACATTTTATAATTTATTTCTAAAAGATCCAAGGCAAATTCATCTTTCTTTTTGTCGGGCATCTGAAACATAGCGCTCATTACCTGTAAATAATATTTTCCGGGAGTAGTAGGGAAATCAAATACATCTATCCACACAGTTGCATCTTTTATCTTTATGGACCATTGTCCCTCTTTTGCACCACGACAAGCCAATACATCCATTTTTAATCCGACAATACTGGTTTCAATTAAGTGGGCTACTTCTTTTAATTGCATAATTTTTAAAGTTTGGAATTGAATTAAAAATACAAAATGGTTCCGCTAATAATATTCAGTTTTCCTTGAGTTGAATTCGTCTAACTTAACCGATGTCCATTAAAAGCGCTAAATCTTTATATGCTTGAACCGTTTCTTTTTTCATTCTTTCAACTATGTTCTTAACCGAAAGAATATCATCGATGAGCTCCACACTTTGTCCTGCGCACCATAATGATTGATAATTGCCTGGTTTAATAGATTTTTCCAGTTTTTTCATGCCACTCAATTGCACCCACATTTTGAAATATTTTTTTGTGGTTGAATTATTAGATAGTGTCTTTTCAAACCAATTTTGTTTGTAACCAATTTTTTGAGCAAATGGTGTGTTAATAATGGTACAGGGTGTTCCCGAAATTTTTTCAGTAAGTACAATATCATTCATCTTTGAAGATACGATAGCGTTCTTGTAATCATTACTAACGGTGGCTTCAATACTTGCAATAAATCGTGTCCCTACCGAAACACCTGCAGCACCTAGTGAAAGCATAGATAAAATACCTTCACCATTTGCAATACCACCCGCTGCAATAACAATTTTATCCGGGAAATGGTGATGTAAAGAAGGAACTAAAACCTGCAAAGTATTTGGGCCGGCATGTCCACCGGCTCCTTGTCCTACTGCTATAAAACCATCACAACCCAGATCATAACATTTTTGCGCATGCTCAATATTGGTTACATCGCAAAATACTTTGGCTCCATACGTATGTGCCTGTGCGATCACTTCTTTCGGGCTACCTAAAGAGGTGATATAAAAAGGAACTTTTTTCTCTACACATATCTTCAGATGTTTTTCGTAAAGAGGATTCGTTTTTTGTACAATTAAATTAACTCCATACGTCCCTAATACATTCAATTTGCTTTTTTCAGCATTCAGCTTATCTAATATTTGTTCGAATTCTTCATTTTGCCTATAATTCAAACTTGGAAAAGAACCTGCAATTCCACTATTCATAGCTGCTATTACCATTGCATCATTACTCACCAAAAATAAGGGTGCCATGATCATTGGAAAGTCGATATTTAATAGTTGTGTAAGTTTTGTTTTCATTTTCGTAAATTATTTTGATGGGTAAGTAAAATAGTTTATTTTTGGTTGCTTGTAAAGATACAATAAATATAAAAATAGAGAATTAGAGATTTGGGGATTTAATAAATTTGCCAAATCAACAAAATCTCCAAATCAACAAATCTTCAATTTCGCAATTAAAACTATGGCAATAACACGTGTATTCGAAATCATTCCTCAATTACTTGAGAAGTATAACAAACCTGATGCACTTGCAGCAAAAGAAAATGGCCAATGGGTGAAATATTCAACTCAGCAGTTTGCAGATTCAGTTAATTACCTGAGTTATGGTTTACTTGGTTTAGGTATTGAGAGGGAGGATAAGATCGCTATCATTTCAAACAACCGTCCTGAGTGGAATTTTGCTGATTATGGTATCCAACAGTCCGGTGCAGTTAGTGTTCCCATTTATCCAACTATCAGCGAAAATGATTTGAATTTTATTTTGAACGATGCCAAAGTGAAATATATTTTTGTTTCCAGTGCTGAGCTATACAAAAAAGTAAAAGCTGTGGCTGCGAATGCACCAACCGTAAAGGAAATATATACATTCAATAAAATTGAGGGAGCTAAACATTGGTCGGAATTAGTAGAAGCAGGTAAAAAAAATCCTAAAACTGCCGAAATTGAAGTAATTAAAAAATCGATCAAACCAAACGATTTACTCACAATACTCTATACTTCGGGTACAACAGGAAACCCCAAAGGTGTAATGCTTTCGCATAACAATTTATTGAGTAATTCATTTTCGACACAAAATCTTTGCCCCTTTAACGGAAATTGGAAAGCATTAAGCTTTTTACCGCTTAACCACGTTTACGAACGTATGTTAACTACCTTATATATGTTTAAAGGTATTTCGATATATTATGCCGAAAGCCTTGAAACCATTGGAGATAATTTAAAAGAAGTAAAACCGGAAGTGTTCTCTACAGTGCCGCGATTACTCGAAAAAGTATACGATAAAATTGTGGCTAAAGGAAGTGATCTAAAAGGAATTAAACATAAAATGTTTTTCTGGGCACTTGATTTAGGTTTGCGTTATGAGCTGAAAGGTGCTAACGGATGGTGGTATGAATTTCAGTTGAAAATTGCAAACAAATTAATTTTCAGTAAATGGCGTGAAGCATTAGGTGGAAACATTGTAGCAGCTGTATCGGGTGGTGCAGCCTTACAACCACGTTTGGCCAGGGTGTTTAATGCAGCAAAAATTACTGTTCTGGAAGGTTACGGTTTAACCGAAACATCTCCTGTTATTGCTGTTAATAGCTTTCAACCGAATGGTATTCATTTTGGAACGGTAGGGCCGGTGATTGATGGGGTTACTGTTAAAATTGCAGAAGATGGAGAAATATTAGTGAAAGGTCCGAATGTTATGTTGGGGTATTATAATCGTCCGGATGCTACAGCTGAAGTGATTGACAGTGAGGGATGGTTCCATACAGGTGATATAGGAATGTTTGTAGAAGATCGTTTTTTGAAAATTACTGATCGTAAAAAGGAAATTTTCAAAACTTCCGGTGGAAAATACATTGCCCCTATGATCCTGGAAAATAAATTGAAAGAGTCGCCATTTATAGAGCAGGTAATGGTAATTGGTGAAAATCAAAAATTCGCTTCAGCCCTTATTGTTCCTTCATTTATTTTCTTAAAAGAATGGTGTATCAGAAAAGGAATTCCTTATACTTCTAATGAAGAAATAATAAAAAATGAGGAAGCAAAAAAGCGTATTCTGGAGGAAGTGGAAAAAGTAAATAAAGGTCTGGCGCAATTCGAAACTATAAAACGTCCTGAATTATTACCACGTGAATGGACAATTGAAAATGGTGAAATGACACCTAAACTTTCCTTTAAGCGTAAGGTGATCATGGCTGCTAATAAGGATTTGCTGAATAAAATTTATAGTGAGTAATAAAAAAACATCTTAGGATTGAATAAATAAATCGGATAGGATTTATTAAAATAAATGTCATAAAAAAACACCATGCTTTTTGCATGGTGTTTTTTTATTTTAGCTGTCAAGCGGTTTATATTAAACCACTAACAGTTGGCGGAAAAATCATTTCGAACTTGCCCGTCCCGATAAAATCGGTGGTTTCGGAATCTCTTGATGCTGAAACAAGTTTTGCATGGAGAAACGGTGATCATTGTGTTCGCTTCGTAGTATTATTGCATCAGGCATATTTACCATATTGGTCACATTGGACCTTTGCAGAAACCCGATTTGCAAATTAATTTATTCTGATATAAGTGCATGTTTCTGAATTTGCTCCTGGCACGGTAAAAGTTGAACCGCCATAGCTACTATAAACAGTAGCTACAGAAGCTGTAGAAAAAACCTTAATCACTCCCGTATAATAATGACCGCAAGTTCCGGAAACTGCAAAATCATGCCACGTTCCAGATGAGAAGCCAGTTCCGGATAAAAAGGCTTGACCTACACTAAAACCATTACCCCCACTAGACCCTATCTGACTTGCGCAAGAATAAAGAATGAAGTTATAAATACCTGGTTGCAGCGTAACACCAGCAGTAGTGTAACTGCCACCCGAAGGGCAGTTAGCTCCCACAGGAAGCGCCCCTCTATAAACATCAGCAGCAGCCGATGCGCTTTGAGCATCCGTACTTTGCCAAGAGGCTAAACCGGCAGCATTGGAAACAAGCACTTTACCGAGTCCTTGTGTACCGTCAACAATTTTTACAGCCCCCGCAACTTCAAGTTTTGAAGCAGGACCTGTGGTTCCAATACCAACATTACCATTTCTCAATAACGTAAATCCAGGAATATTTCCGACTCCATCATTGCCATAAAAATCAACAACAATATTGCTATATGCTGTTGCCGCGTTAACGCCCGGATGAACCGTTAAAACCCGGTTGGTTGTGGTGTTTCCTGTGAAATCAAAATCCCTGTTTGCTACATTGGTCTGAAAGACTCCGGATGCGGTATTTATTACTCTCAAATCACCAACCACATGAAGCTTTGTGGATGGTGTCGTAGTTCCGATACCTACATTGCCTAACCCATTTACAAGCATTTGCGACACTCCATTATTTATTACATTTAGTGTATACGTATTGATTGAATTAAAGCCGGTATTATCCTTTTGCATTACATAAATTCCGGAATTAGTATAATTAGCATCTATTCCACCAATAAAAGCAGCAGTTTTATTTATTTCTCCATTGAAATTTCTCACAACTTTTAGCGTTGTATCCGGTGCGCCAATTATACTTCTCACATCTAATTTTGCATTAGGTACTGTTATACCAATACCAACGTTCACAGCATCTGCACCTGTTCCTCCAAGCACAAGGGAGTTGTTTGCAGAAACCAGTGCATTGTATCCTATTGCAGTGGCGTTTGTTAACTGAGTGGCTATTCCCGGGCCTGAGTTATAACCAATAAAGGTATTGTTAGAACCTGTGGTATTAGCGTTTCCAGGAGCGCTGGTATAACCCGCATTATTTCCTATTGCAGTATTATTGGCTCCTGTGGTGTTGGAATAAAGGGCCTTAAATCCGCTGGCGGTATTGCTGTTCCCTGCAGTGTTGCTGAAAAGTGCATCTCGTCCGAGGGCTGTGTTATCAATTCCTGTATTTGTTGCTGGAGGAAAAGTACCACGAAGGGATTGATACCCTACAGAAGTATTCGTATTGTCGAAAGCCGTTGTGGTGTTGTTTGAATAAAGTTGCGAGTAATACCCTATGGCTACTCCATTGTTACCGGCTGAGTTACTATATAGGGCTCGTACACCATCAGCTGTATTGTTGCTTCCGGTAATATTTGAACCAAGTGCCTCTCCTCCGTTTGCAGTATTGGCGGCACCAGTGATGCTGTTATAAAGCGCAAGCGTTCCGTTGGCTGTGTTATCACTACCTGTAGTGTTGCGATTAAGCGCCTGCCATCCGTTGCCACTATTATTGTTTCCTGTGGTGTTGGAAAAAAGGGTATTCACTCCGGTTGCAGTATTGTAGTTTCCAGTTGTATTAAAATAAAGCGCTAAATGTCCATTCGCTGTATTTTGATTACCTGTGGTGTTGGACAAAAGGGTCTGGTATCCATCTGCGGTATTGGCGGTTCCGGTTGTGTTCGAATAAAGTGCAGTGTAACCATTCGCGGTATTGTTTCCTGTGGTATTGCTATAAAGCGAACCCATTCCGGTTGCGGTATTACTACTGCCTGTTGTGTTGGATAAAAGTGCATCTCGGCCAATTGCAGTATTTCCTGTTCCTGTATTAGCTGGTGCTGAAGTAGAACCGCGGAGTGCTCGATATCCAACAGAAGTGTTTGTATTGTCGTAAGCTGTTAAGGTGTTGTTTGCATAGTATTGAGAATAATAACCTATGGCCACTCCATTGTAACCAGCTCCGTTCGAATAAAGTGCCTTAAAGCCAAGGGCGGTATTGTCATATCCTGTTGTGTTGGAATAAAGGGCCTGAAATCCATTGGCAGTATTGTCGTATCCTGTGGTATTACCCATAAGCGCCCCGTATCCGGTGGCGGTATTGAAGTATCCCGTGCTATTGGTTTGAAGTGCATAGTTCCCTACCGCAGTATTTTCAATACCATTGGCTGTTGAAGTTGGTTGGTTAGCAGCTAATGCATAGTAACCGATGGCAACATTGTCAGTATTATAGGCAACCCCGCCATTGCTGAAGGATTGGGCAAATAATGATCTATAACCAAGAGCAGTATTATAGTTCCCTACAGAGTTGTTATAAAGTGTGAGCATTCCTACTGCTGTATTATAGGATCCCAGCGTATTGTTTGCGAGCGCATTACCACCAAGGGCGATATTGGAGGTTCCCGTAGAATTTGTAAAAAGCGCCTGAAATCCAAGGGCGGTATTGTTAGCTCCAGTGGTGTTGTTGACGAGCGAAGAAGATCCAACTGCAGTATTTCGAATTCCTTCTGATGTTGAAGTTGGTTGGTTAGCAGAAAGAGCACTGCTGCCAATGGCAACATTATCGCTGTTCCATACAACACCGCCATTGCTGAATGATTGGGTACTTAATGCATACGCTCCCATTGCTGTATTCTTTTCCCCCGTGGTGTTGCCCATAAGTGCAGCATATCCAATGGAGGAATTGAAACTGCCTTTGGTGTTGTTCTGAAGGGTTTGAAATCCATGGGCTGTATTGTAGTTTCCTATGGTATTAGAATATAGCGCCCGGTATCCATTGGCAGTACTTGAGTTTCCGGTAGTGTTTGCATTACCTGCCTGATAACCATAGAATGCATTAGCTAATGTACCATCTATCCTTCCTGCCTTTTGGTTAAATACTCTGATATTAAAAGGTACGTTATCGGTAGTACCAATAAAATTGGTGCCGTCAACCGTGCTTGCATTTCCTATAAGCGCCCAAGCATTTACAGCGCCATCGGCTCCGGTGGCACCGGTCGAACCTGTGCTTCCAGTAGCTCCGGTAGTACCTGTATTTCCTGTTGAACCTATACTTCCTGTACTACCAGTTGAACCTATACTTCCAGTATTACCAGTCGAGCCAGTACTTCCGGTATTACCAGTTGAACCCGTACTTCCTGTATCACCCGTTGAACCGGTACTTCCGGTATCTCCGGTTGAACCTGTACTTCCTGTATCACCCGTTGAACCTGTACTTCCGGTATCTCCAGTTGAACCTGTACTTCCTGTATCACCCGTTGAACCTGTACTTCCTGTATCACCCGTTGAACCGGTACTTCCTGTATCACCCGTTGAACCAGTGCTTCCAGTATCACCTGTTGAACCAGTACTTCCCGTATCCCCAGTTGAACCAGTACTTCCTGTATCTCCCGTTGAACCTGTCAAACCTGTCGAACCTGTCGTTCCTGTCCTTCCAGTTGCCCCTGTTCTGCCTGTGGATCCGGTATATCCAGCATCACCTGTTGCGCCTGTTAAGCCCTGCAATCCGGTGGCACCTACTGAACCGGTTGTACCTGTTGATCCGTTAAGGCCTGTTGATCCTGTAGTGCCTAGTGTGCCAGGCGTTGCCGCACTTAATGCATAAGAGGCAGTGTCAGCGTTTAAAGCATAAAAAGCATACGGAACGGCCATAAACTGTTGAATGCTCATTAGTTTATAATTACCATCGTTTTTAATAGCAACCTCAACTTTTAAAAATTGATTTGCCGCTGACCATGGAATATCTACAAGGAATTGATATTGTCCTAAAGAAGTAACAGTACCATCTCCAATGATCAATGAAAATAAACCATAACGATCGGTATTGGTAGCATGCGTTTCCTGGTAAAGAATAGGCCCGGTAGTGCTGCCGCTTAATATTGAAAATCGAATTCCAATGGTTTTGTTATTTTCGGCTTGTCCGTTCAGGTTGATGCCGGCTACCTCTTTGCCATTTTCATCAATAACAACTGCCTGATAATTAATGCCTCGTAACTGCGCAAAGCCCACCTTGCTAAAAGAGAGTAGGGCTGTAATTACTAAAAATAGAGTAATTTTTTTCATCAATTTACAATTTTATTTTTTTTATCCCAATTTCAGTTTGGTTATTTTTTGATGTCAAACCATAGCCCAAATTAGTAAAAAAAATCATTATTTTTTAATCTTATTTTTTCGTACCCTCTTTTATTGTCTTCGGCTTCTCCCCCAAGGGTATGGTTGATTGCAAGATATGCTCCATTGCAGCTTCTAATTTTGCAATTTTTAATTCAGTATTTTTAGTCCTCGATTCTAAATCAAATTCATTTGTTTTTAAAATTTTGTTCTCCGCTTTCAACTCCTCAATTCTCAATTTTTGACTTCCTGTTATTTGTTCCTGTGAGTCCAGTTCTTTTTTCATTTCTTCTATTATTTTTTGTTGTTCTTTAATGGCTTCAACCAAAACAGGCGTTAATCGGGAATAATCTACTGACTTGAACCCATTCTTGTCGGTAAAAACAATTTCGGGGTAAATTTTTTCCATTTCCTGTGCAATAAAGCCGAGTTGTTTATCATTTAAAAAATTCTTTTCGGGGAATTCGTTTGTTTTCCAAAAGTAGTTTACCCCCTGTATCTGTGTTACTTTACTGAGTGTATTTTGGAGTGGAGTGATGTCTTTTTTATATCGAATATCCGAGCAGGCAAGTACACCTGAAGTTACGGAAGCTGCTGTAGCAAAAATGGTTCCCACAACCCCCACATCTCCTACTACATGTAAAGGATATTGTGGTGAGGTGCAATCAATTCCTACACGTTTTAGGTTATTATCTATTACGAACCAATTAATACCGGCTCGCTGACCAAAAAGTCTATCCACTTGCGGTGCAGCGGAGCTATTAAAAATAAAATTGTTACCACCACCAACACCACCGGTAGTAAGCATACCAATACTTAAATCAGTTGCTGTATGTGTAATTCTCCAACGTGCAACCGTCAACGGATCTGAAGAAAAGTGTAAGTTATTTCGGGTTAAAATGATTCCTGCTACATCTAACTTTGTTGTGGGACCGGCAACTCCAATACCTACATTACCGGCTGATGTAATAAATTCTGTGTTTTTTATATTTGATGTCAGAGGTCCAATGATGTGGCCCCAACCAAAGTTAGCGGCAGAACTCGTACCAATGCTCCAACCGGTAGAAAAATTGACAGTTGAGTTCATTATCCAGGCATCAACAGTTAAGCCATACCAATAGGAGCTGGAAGCTACATCACCAAAAGCAATAACAATATTGCCTGAAGCATTCACACCTAAGTATTTACTATAACCATCAGTACCAACATCGCTTAGATCATAATTGATCGGAATTCCGGCAATGCCATCAATATTACCTACCCCTGCCGGCCCCCAGGGGTGGCAAACAATTGTAAAGTCAACAACATCACCAGAGCTGTATGCGTATCCATGTACCCTAACTTTAAGCCCTACCGCGGAACTTCGGGAAAGTGGCGTGTTGATTATAAAAGCCCCGGTTGGAGTGGTTGGCTCGTGTAAGGAAATTACATTTGGATAAAAACGTTCGGTTGTGTTGTAGCCTTGGTTAACTGTTAACAACCTTGATTGTCCATTTACATCAAACATAGCAGCGGGCGTGGTTGTTCCAATACCAACATTTCCGGCATTGTCAATTCGCAACCTTTCTAAACCAAATGTTGAAAATGTTAAGAAACCACCATTAGTACCTCCACCGCGATAAAATGAAATAAATCCATTGTTTTCATCCGTATTGTGTTTTAAACCAAGCCTGAATGATTCTATCAATGATAAGGGTTGTGTGGTTAGAGTTTTAGCATACAATGAAAAAGCCGTTTCAGTTGCATTTGCCAATATTGTTCCGTAAGTACTATCACTGTTAAATACATGAAGCTTTGCTTTTGGGATGGTAGTTCCAATACCAACACTACCGCTGTTATCAATGCGCATTCTTTCTGAACCCGGGGTTGTAATTGAACTTGCTGCCTGACCAATGCTGCCGGTATAAAAAGAGAGCCCTGTAGGCATAGTGGTAGAATTAGTAAAAGCCCCTTCTGCTATACCAAAAATTCCTCCTGTATACAGCACATTGGTAATGGTTCCGTCAGTATGATTTCCTCCAAATGTGGTTCCGCCCAAAAGAAGTCCGGAGCTTATTGCTGCATCTGTTCTATTTTTAGCTAATAATAGGCGTCCTGCAAAAGAGCTGGAGGCATTGGCATCTGACCTTTTGCCGATTGCTTCAATAGTAGCTGCATTGCCGCCTGCCGCAGTACGCGACTCTACATAAATACCTCCGGGATTAGCAGCACCGTCTCCACCTATAACCTTCAAAGTTCTTACTCTGTCCGATGATCCAGCTCCCAATATATCCAGCTTTGCAGCAGGTGAAGTAGTTCCAATACCAACATTGCCTATGGAATCAACGATCATATTTTGAGTGTTGTTGGTGCGAAAGCGCAATGATTTGTTATCGGTAGTTCCTAAAAAATTAGCCCCTGCGGTAGTTCCTGCATTTCCAATTAAACTCCAGGCGTTTAAAGCGCCATCAGCACCAGTTGAGCCGATGCTACCAATAGCTCCCGTTGCTCCGGTAGTACCGATAGAACCGGTATTCCCCGTTGCACCTGTATTCCCAGTAGAACCAGTAGAACCAGTAGAACCGGTTGTGCCAGTATTCCCCGTAATACCCGTAGAACCTGTACTTCCTGTAACTCCAGTTGAACCAGTGCTCCCTGTATTGCCCGTAGAACCTGTACTTCCTGTAATTCCAGTTGAACCAGTGCTTCCTGTATTGCCAGTTGAACCAGTACTTCCTGTATTACCTGTTGAACCGGTAGTTCCTGTACTACCGGTTGAGCCTGTACTTCCTGTACTACCTGTTGAGCCTGTACTTCCAGTATCTCCTGTTGTGCCAGTGCTTCCTGTATCTCCCGTTGAACCCGTACTTCCAGTATTTCCTGTGGAGCCGGTACTTCCTGTATCTCCAGTTGAACCTGTACTTCCTGTATCCCCGGTTGATCCTGTACTTCCTGTATCACCTGTTGATCCTGTACTTCCAGTATCTCCTGTTGAACCAGTACTTCCAGTATTTCCTGTTGAACCAGTACTTCCAGTATCCCCGGTTGATCCTGTACTTCCTGTATTACCTGTTGAACCAGTACTTCCAGTATCTCCTGTGGAGCCTGTTGTTCCTGTTCTTCCAGTTGCCCCCGTCCTGCCTGTGGTTCCTGTAAATCCTACATCACCTGTTGCGCCTGTTAATCCCTGTAGTCCGGTGGCACCAATTAAACCTGTAACACCTGTAGATCCATAAGTTCCTGTTGATCCCGTAGTGCCGGGTGTACCGGGAGTTCCTGCACTTAATGCATAAGAGGCAGTGTCAGCGTTTAAAGCGTAAAAAGCGTAAGGAACGGCCATAAACTGTTGAATGCTCATTAGTTTATAATTGCCATCATTTTTAATAGCAACCTCAACTTTTAAAAATTGATTTGCTGTAGACCATGGAATATCAATAAGCAATTGGTATTGTCCCAAAGAAGTAACAGTCCCATCTCCAATGATCAATGAAAATAAACCATATCGATCGGTATTAGTAGCATGTGTTTCCTGGTATAGAATAGGCCCTGTAGTGCTGCCACTTAATATTGAAAAACGGATTCCAATGGTTTTGTTGTTTTCAGCTTGGCCACTCAGGTTGATGCCAGCCACCTCTTTACCATTTTCATCAATAACAACTGCCTGATAGTTAATGCCTCGCAATTGTGCAGCCCCCTCCTTTGTAAAAGAAAGTAATGCTATAATTAGTACAAATCGAGTAATTATTTTCATTGATTTACAATTTTAATTTTTTTATCCCAATGTTAAGTTTGGTTATTTTTTGATGTCAAACCATATCCCAAATTGGTGAAAAAAATCATTATTTTTAAATCTTATTTTTTCGTTCCCTCTTTTATTGTTTTCGGCTTATCGCCCAAGGGTAGGGTTGATTGCAAGATATGCTCCATAGCAGATTCTAATTTTGCAATTTTTAATTCTAAATTTTTATTACCAGCTTGCCAACTTTCAATTAGTTTTTGCAGTTCTTCGTTTTGTGTTTGCTGTTTTTGTTTTTCTAATTGCAACGTACCAATTGCCGATTGCTGACTTTCTATTATTTTCTGCTGCTCTTTGATGGCATTTACATTCGCTACCAAAATAGAATGCATATTAAAATTTAAGTATCCATCTGCATCCACTCCAACTGCTTCGGGGAATATTTTCTGTACATCCTGGGCACTGAAACCAACATTCAACGTATTAAGTACTTCTTCTTTAAATTTACGTTCTCCAACATTTTTGTAATGATAAGTGATAGGCTGCAATTGCATAATTTCTTTAAGTCCTTTTGTATAAACACCTTCAATGTTTTTGAGACGGGCATCTGAAACAATTGTCCAGGTTGCTGTAGATGGTTTCCGGCCTTGATCAAGTGAAAGTTCAAGCTGGCCGCCAGGAGTTGTTGTTCCCATACCTATATTGCCGGTTGGGTCTATTGCTAAAGCTGTATTGGTAATACCTGTTGCATACGTATTAGAAGTGCCAAATAAAAGCCATGATCCGGGACCGTCTTCATTGTACATCCAAATACCTGCTTTAGGTTTTGTGGGATTATTGTTTGGAGATCTCCAAAATATGCCTGAGTTATGAAAGGTATTTGTAATGTCGGATGATATTAGGATCCCGTTATTACCAATAGTTTGAGTTAATGATGTTGCAGAAGCATTTGTAGTACCGGCAACATCAAGTTTTGCGCCTGGAGCTGCTGTTCCAATGCCAACATTTCCGTCTCCTCTAATAAACATGCGGTCTGTGCCACTTGCCCTAAATTTAAATCCTTCATCAAAGTTATCAAATGTTTCAAATACCAAATTCGAAAGAAAAGCCGCATCTCCGGTACTCTCCAGGAAAATTTTTGCATAGTCAGTATTTTGGACGGAGAACATCAGTTTGCCGTTTAATTCTAATTTTTCTGTGGGACTCGTTGCTCCAATACCAACATTTCCTAACCCATTTACGAGCATTTTAGACACTCCATTGTTTACTACATTTAACAAATACGAATTGATCGAACTAAGGCCGGTATTATCTTTTTGCATTACATAAATTCCCGAATTAGTAAAACCAGCATCTATTCCACCAATAAAAGCTGAGGTTGTATTTACTTCTCCATTGAAGTCCCTCAAAACATTTAGTGTTGTGGCTGGTCCCACAAGTGAACTTCTCACATCCAATCGTGCAGATGGACCGCTTACTCCGATACCAATATTACCGCCACTAATGGTGGTTCCTGTTCCATTGATACCTGTTCCAAAAATAAGATTACCAATAGATAATTGATTACTGGTGGTTGGGGAAGGGGCATCTATGTCATAACCGATCATAATATTATTGGCTCCGCTGGTAATGGCATCACCGGCCTGGTGACCAATAAGTACGTTATTACTTGATGTAACAGCATAACCTGCATTATAACCAAGTACAGTATTATTTGATGGTCCGCTTCCACCATTGCCTAAAGTAAATAGAGCCTCGTATCCAACCGCAGTATTTCTTAAAGGCCCACCACCTCCATTACCTGCATTAAACAGAGCTTTACATCCAACTGCAACATTGTATAATGATCCCCCCGGTGAGTTAAATGCCTGGTAACCTATGGCTACGTTCCCTAATCCGGTACTAGATAATCCTGACTGATAGCCTAAAAAAGTATTTTGTCCTGTATTGGAAATGAAACCAGCACGCTGGTTGTTACTTCGAAACTCTAATGAAATATTATCCGTTGTGCCAATAAAGTTGGTACCTGCAACAGTACCGGCATTGCCGGTAAGCGACCAATCCAATCCTCCGCTGCCACCATTTAGTGAGATCCAGTTAGTTCCGTTCCAATAATAATATCCTGGTACTACATTGTTTGGAGAAACACCGGCTGTAGCCGTATTATAAACCATCAAGGAAGTAACTGGGGCCGTAACTGGACCTGCCGCATTTGTTGCAGTTAAGGCAACACGCGGAATCAATATACCTTTTGATGTGGAGGTTATATCTAACAAAGAAGAAGCATCGGGTGTTTGTGTTCCAATCCCCACATTGCCATCACCCTTAATTGACATACGTACCGCTGAATTCGTGGTAAAGTTCATGAGGTCGTTTGTAAGAGTCGGAAATGCCATTTGATACGAAATGCCACCTTCTGCAGGCGCAGCGGTGCAGCCAAAATAAATGGATGCTTTTTTTAATTGGCTGGTAAATAAATTAATACCTACACCAGTAGCATTACTTTCGTCATCAAACGCTGCAACTACATCAGAACTTGGTGTATTTGGAGAAAAACCATCACCGTCAACATAGAGCCTGGTTGGCGAATTATTTAGAGAGCCAATACTGATATTGCCAGTTGAGCTAACTCTCATGCGTTCTATGTTACTTGTTTTGGTTATAAAGTTAACAGCATCGGTTGTACCAATAAAGTTGGTGCCGGCAACGGTACCTGCATTGCCGGTAAGTGACCAATCCAATCCTCCGCTGCCACCATTCAGTGAGATCCATTTAGTTCCGTTCCAATAGTAATAACCGGGTATTACATTGTTTGGAGAAACACCTGCAGTAGCATTGTTGTATACAATTAAGCTGGTTGCAGCACTTGCAATTGTAGTTATGTCCCCTGTTCCGGTAAGAGCCAGTCGGGGAATGAGAACACCCTTATTGCTCGAACTTATATCTAATAAAGCAGAAGCGTTGGGTGTATTTCCAATACCTACGCTGCCTGAAAAATAATTCATAGTTTCACCAACGGTATAAACCCCATAGTGAGTTCCCGCAGTATGAGTAAGATCCAGGTTTAATCCATAAACAACTCCTGCGCCAAATGTGGTTGCACCTGTACCTTCGAAAAGACTAAATCCATTGCTGCTTACCGGAACAACAATAGCCTTGATGGCCGAACGAAGAGGTGTAACAGTACCCCCAAAACTTGGTGTTTCCACTTCAAGCGTTGCATAGGGTGCAGTAGTCCCGATACCTACATTACCGGAATTTAAAATTGTCATTCTTTCAGTAAAGACTTCAGTTCCTAAACTCCCTGTAGCAGACAAAAATCTCAAGCGGTTTGGTGGAGTCCCTCCATTATTATGCCCATCGATACTGAAAAATATTTGTTGACCAGTTCCAATAAAATTAATAACAGGTCCAACACCAGATTGTCCAATGCTTATGGCTCGGCTATTTCCACCTCCGGCATTTACATATAAAGGAGTATTTGGATTCGCTTTCCCAATCCCAACATTACCTGCCGCGGTGATTACCATATCTGCCACAGTTGGTGAATATCCACCCGGTGGATTTGTAAAAAATTTCATGTCTCCATCGCCAATATTTCCATCAGCAAAAAAATTCAATTCCGGAGCATAAAGAATGGCACTGTTGGAATGAAAAGTAGATGTCGATCCTTGTAATGATACACTTAAACTTTTAGCAATATCATTGGTTAAAGAAAGGTAAGGGGCTCCGCTGCTTAAGCGACTTTCAATTGTAAGGGCAACGTTTGCGGAATCTTTTATGTGAAGTTTACTCGTAGGTAAAGGTGTTCCGATCCCTACATTGCCTATGGAATCAACGATCACCTTTTGAGTGTTGTTGGTACGAAAGCGTAATGATTTGTTATCCGTAGTTCCTAAAAAATTAGCCCCTGGGGTAGTTCCTGCATTTCCAATTAAACTCCAGGCGTTTAAAGCACCATCTGCACCAGTTGAGCCTGTGCTACCAATTGCTCCTGTTGCTCCGGTAGTACCGATAGAACCGGTATTTCCAGTAGCTCCTGTATTCCCCGTAGAACCCGTTGTTCCGGTATCACCTGTTGAACCGGTTGTGCCTGTATTCCCAGTAATACCAGTGGAGCCGGTACTTCCTGTAACTCCAGTTGAACCAGTGCTTCCAGTATCTCCCGTTGAACCTGTACTTCCTGTTGTACCGGTAGTACCTGTGCTACCTGTTGAACCGGTACTTCCTGTATCTCCTGTGGAGCCAGTACTCCCTGTATCTCCCGTTGAACCGGTACTTCCAGTATCTCCCGTTGAGCCGGTACTTCCAGTATCTCCCGTTGAACCGGTACTTCCAGTATCTCCCGTTGAGCCAGTACTTCCTGTATTACCTGTTGAGCCTGTACTTCCAGTACTTCCTGTGTTACCTGTTGAACCAGTACTTCCAGTTGAACCCGTTCTGCCCGTGGATCCGGTATATCCTACATCACCTGTTGCGCCTGTTAATCCCTGTAATCCAGTGGCACCGGTTGAACCTATTGATCCGATAGAGCCTGTTGCCCCTGTAGTGCCTGGTGTACCAGGTGTTGCCGCACTTAATGCATAAGAGGCCGTATCAGCGTTTAAAGCGTAAAAAGCATACGGAACAGCCATAAACTGTTGAATGCTCATTAGTTTATAATTGCCATCATTTTTAATAGCTACTTCAACTTTTAAAAATTGATTTGCTGTAGACCATGGAATATCAATAAGCAATTGGTATTGTCCCAAAGAAGTAACAGTCCCATCTCCAATGATCAATGAAAATAAACCATATCGATCGGTATTAGTAGCATGTGTTTCCTGGTATAGAATAGGCCCTGTAGTGCTGCCACTTAATATTGAAAAACGGATTCCAATGGTTTTGTTGTTTTCAGCTTGGCCACTCAGGTTGATGCCAGCCACCTCTTTACCATTTTCATCAATAACAACTGCCTGATAGTTAATGCCTCGCAACTGAGCAAAAGAAGATGAAACGCAGATGACGCAGATGGTTATGATAAAAAATGATTTTATTTTTTTCATAATTTCTCTCCTTTGGTTCATTGTTTTTTTTAATTGCCTACTGTATAATTGTAAAATTGGTTAAATTTTATCTAACTATTCTGGGCTGGTTAAGTTTGGCGATTTTTGTGACGTTTAGTGATACACCAAAATTGAGTGAGAAACCACGGTTGTATAATTTCTCCTCTGTAGCCGTTTCAATATTTTGTAACCCCAATATGTAATTATATTCGGCATATATTGATACATAGCTCGATAGGATTATGTTTAATCCGGGTGAGATAAAGAGGCCAAAATCAGAGTTTTTTATTGATTTATTGTCTTTGATGTCGAAATTATCATCATTAATAGATTGAGAAGCATCCAGCAGGTATGCATAATAGGGGGATACTGATATACTGGGTTTTAAACGCCATTTGGTAAAGCGATATCCGATACCGGCTTTTACGTCAGTGTATTGCGTATTCCAGATATAATTAATCTCGTTATAAACCAAATTAGCACCTGCTTTACGCATACCTATGTGTGCACGCGCAAATATCCCGTTTTCATTTGCATACTGGTAACCAATGCTGTAGGCACTTACAACATTGTATGAATAGGCATTGTCCTCAACTCCTTTACTATCAATGTATTTAAAGGTTGAAAATACTTGCCCCGCCTCAAGGTTAATATAGGACTGTGCAGCAATAGGCTTATAATAAAGCAAGCCTGTTAATAGTGTAAATGATAAGTAAAATTTGTTACTCATAGATGCTTAAGTTTATGGTTTTTGTAAGGATCGAATTTTCATTTTTTGACGATCTATTCAACAAAAAAATAATTAATTATAACTGTATACGCAATAATGGAATAATTAGTTTTGTTATTGGTAAAATCAATTGGTTTGGACGTTTTTTCAAGATATCCTTCAATTTAATTAATAAACCTCACAATAAAATTATTCTCATTGTTCTAAATAATAATCGATCAATGCAGTGATTTCTTCTGCCTTCGTTTTTTGAGTTCCATCTAAAAAAGCGTCTATAGAAGGAATGATCTCGGAATATGAAATTTTGTTGTTGCTTTCTGTATCGTATTGTTTGAAACGATCCGGAATTGGACTGTTCTTGTCGCTTTCCTGGCCAAGCTCAGGCTCTGTAGCCTCAGGGCTTTCTTTCACTTTGTTTAATAACGATTCTTTCAACCGTTTAATTTCCGCTATTTGCTCAGCTTCTAAATCCACCTTAATAACTTTTAACTCTGTTCTGCGGTTCAACTGGCGACCCATTTCGGAATCATTAGTGGCAACCGGCTGACTGAAACCGTAACCTTTGGATCTTAATCGTTCGCCATCAATACCCATACGTATTAAATATTTCATTACCTCTTTTGCTCTTTCTTCAGAAAGCATTTGGTTATGGGCTGCGGAGCTGATATTATCGGTATGGCCGGATATTTCTATCTCCAGAGATTCTAAACTATTCATAAGCCTGATGGTGCGATCCAAGGTGGAATAGGACTCTTCACGCAGGGAGGCTTTTGTGTAATCAAACAAAATAAAATCAAGAACAATCTTTTTTCCAACCCCTACCAACTCCATATTGATATCCCCCAGATCCTTTTTATATCCGGTAGATTTGGAGGTGACTACATAAACCGATTTAAATAAATAACAGGGTTTACTAAAAACAATTCGGTAATCTCCCGGTTTTAACTTGAGGTTGAAAATTCCTGTACTCACAGAATTCTCATATTTGCCAACTACTTTGTTAGTATTGTTATCAATCACTTCTATCAAAACCTTGAGGGGATTTCCATTTTCATCAAGTATCTTACCAAAAACAGTTTCATCTTTTCCATCACCTTTAGATTTTTTTGATTCCAATACAATATCCTTTTCAATTCCTTTATAACCAAGCCTATTGGAGCTTTCAATGGAATAAGAGTAGGGTATATAACCATTGGCCGTAAATTCCAGATCATAATTTTTATCGGCCGGCAGCGTAATAAGGTATTTTCCCGTAGCCCTGTTCGAAGCAAAAGTGCCTATTATTTCACCCGTTGCCTTATCTTTTACTATAATTTTCGACACAATTGGATTTCCTTTTTTATCAAGAACACGTCCTTTTAGCAATCTCAAATTTCCAGTCAAAATATTTTCCAAAAAGGTAATCTGGTATATATCTTTTTCGCCAGATCCTCCAAGGCGGTTAGAAGAGTAGTATCCGGTTTTTCCGTTTGCTTCCATTACAAAATATAGATCATCCCCGGTGGTGTTAATTGAAGGACCAAGATTTTTAGGTGAAGATGCAACCTTGGTAGTTTGGTCGAGGACCGATATAAAAACATCGTATCCACCAATAGAATTATGTCCTTTGGAACTGAAAAAAAGTGTTTTTCCATCCGAATGAATAAATAAACCATCTTCATCTTCCGTACTGTTTATAGGTGCGCCCATATTTTTAGCCTCTCCCCATTTCCCGGTACTATCTTTTGTACTATACCATATATCAAAGCCTCCAAGCCCACCTTTACGGTCACTTACAAAATAAATTGTTCCGCCATCGGGAGAAATGCAGGCAGAGGGTTCTTTATCAGGGCTATTGATCGGTTCGCCCATACTTACAGGTTCTGTCCAGCTCGAACCTTCCAGATGCGATTCATAAATATCTCCGTTGGTATTTAAGTCATCCCTATAAATCAGCATTTGCTGGCCATTATTTAAAATAGATATTGCCGAGTTGTTTTGGCCGGGAACGTTTATTGTATCTGAAAAAGGTATTGCATTGGACCATTTCATTTTTTCCTTATCGAAATTCGAGTAATAGATATGGTCTTTTAAATTTTTTATTTTATTTTCTATTAAAGGCTTACGAGATGTAAATACCATGATGGAACCGTCAGCAGAGATAAGGGGTGCATAATCAACGAAAGTAGAATTGACCTGATCGCCAATGTTTTTAATTTCAACTTTGATCGAATCAGTTTGTGTGCCAGCCTGAGCAACTTTAGTTCCCCGGTAAGTTTGCGCATTGACTGCGGTTGCCATTACCAAAAAAAATGAAACAATTCTATTTTGCATATTTTTGAGAAGCAAATTTTCCCTATCTAAATGAATAACAGTTTTCCGAAAAATTTTGGTAGCTAATCTGTAAAAGTAATTCAAATTTTATAAAGTTATGAAGTATTTTTTTGCTTCTTGAGCCAATGTATATAGCTTGACAGGGTTTTCTTATAAAAAAAAAGGTGCAGCGCACCTTAATATTTGTAGTGTAAATGACCAAAATCTAATTTAAAAGGTGCAGCGCACCGTAACAATATTTAATATTTCGGTGCGCTGCACCTTATAAAAATAGCATAAAGCGGTAATTCTACAAATATTTCGCGGCTCTGCCGCTTTTTAAAAGAAAGCCGTGTATAACTTGAGCTACCTATGTCAAATAAAACAAATTGCTTTGAATTCAAATCAGGAGGTCCATTTGTATGATAAATGGCGAGGAACACCTATTAATTAAGAATAAGATTTGAATGTAAAGTTTTTAAGTTTGTGTAAATCAGGTTGTTATGTTTTGTTTTTTGATGTAAGTGTGTTGGAATTTTCAATGAATTGAACTTTCTAAATAAATATTATTGTGGATTAAAAAAATATCTTTATCTTTGCAATCCGAATTAAAAAAATCAAAATACCAAATAGGATGTATTTAACAACTGAAATTAAAAAAGAAATTTTCAAAAAATACGGTAAATCTGAAGCAGATACCGGAACTTCTGAGGGGCAAATCGCTTTGTTCTCATTCAGAATTGACCACCTTACCGGGCACTTAAAAACCAATAAAAAAGATTTTGGAACTCAAAAATCTCTTATTGCTTTAGTAGCACAAAGACGTAGCTTATTGGATTATTTGAAAGCTAACGATATTGAAAGATACCGTGCCATCGTTAAAAAACTGGAATTAAGAAAATAATTGAGATCAGTCGATATTTTTATCAGAGAGCACCTCGCTAAACAGCTGGGTGCTTTTTGTGCTATATAAGGAAATAGAGAAATGGTAAGGAAATAGAGAATTAGAGAAATTGAGAGTTAGAGAATTAAAACAAATCGGTAAATTTCCAACTCTCTAAATTACCAAATCATTAAATAAAAAAGAGGTAAAGAAAACAATAAATTAAAAAACAAAAAAACATGTCACAAATTGGAATTTCACACACATTTGAATTAGCGGATGGTCGCTCAATTACACTTGAAACAGGTAAGTTGGCGAAACAAGCTGATGGAGCAGTGGTTGTAAAAATGGGAAACACTATGTTGCTTGCAACAGTAGTTTCTAACAAAGATGCAAAAGAAGGAACAGACTTTTTGCCTTTATCAGTTGATTATCAAGAAAAATTTGCAGCTGCAGGTCGTTTCCCTGGTGGATTCTTCAAGCGCGAAGCTCGTTTATCAGATTATGAAATATTAACTTGTCGTTTAGTAGACCGTGCATTACGTCCATTATTCCCGGATGATTACCATTCTGATACACAAGTTTTGATATCCTTAATTTCAGGAGAAAAAAATGTAATGCCCGATGCACTTGCTTGTTTAGCAGCAGCAGCAGCAATTTCAATCTCTGATATTCCATTTAACGGACCAGTTTCTGAGGTACGTGTTGGAAAAGTTGATGGTAAATTAATTGCAAATCCTACGGTAGAAGAAATAGCAAAAGGAACATTAGACATGATCATTGCTGCTACTGATAAAGATATCATGATGGTGGAAGGCGAGATGAAAGAAATTTCTGAAGCTGAAATGTTAGAAGCTATCAAATTTGCTCACGAAGTGATCCGTATCCAGATCAAAGCTATCAATGACCTTGTTGCTAAAGTTGTTGCCGCAAAAGGACCAATTGTAAAACGTACTTATAGTCATGAAACAAATGATGCAGAATTAAAAGAGCGTGTTTACAAAGCTCTTTATGATAAAGCATATGCAGTTGCAAAAGCACAAAATCCTAACAAAAAGGAACGTGGTGCAGCATTTAAAGCTGTAATTACAGAGTTTATCGTATCCTTACCTGAAGAAGAAAGAAAAGCAAAAGAGTTTCTTTCAAAAAAATATTATCATGAAGTAGAATATGATGCTGTTCGTAGATTCGTATTGGATGAGAGAGCTCGTTTAGATGGTCGTAAAACAGATCAAATTCGCCCTATCTGGAGCGAAATTGGATATTTACCTTCTGCACATGGTTCTGCTATCTTCACACGTGGAGAAACTCAATCATTAACTACAGTTACTTTAGGTACTAAATTAGATCTGCAATCTATTGACAGAGCTTTATACCAAGGACAAAACAATTTTATGTTGCATTACAATTTCCCTGCATTTTCTACAGGTGAAGTAAAACCTAACCGTGGACCGGGAAGACGTGAAATTGGACATGGTAACCTTGCTGAGCGTGCTTTGAGACAAGTATTATCTTCAGAAAATCCTTATACTGTTCGTGTTGTTTCTGATATTTTAGAATCAAATGGTTCATCATCAATGGCTACAGTTTGTGCTGGTACATTGGCTTTGATGGATGCAGGTGTTAAAATTAACAAACCTGTTTCCGGTATTGCAATGGGTTTAATTACAGATGAAAAAGGTAAATATGCGATCCTTTCTGATATCTTAGGAGATGAAGATCATTTGGGTGATATGGACTTTAAAGTTTGTGGTACTAAAGATGGAATCACTGCTTGTCAGATGGACTTAAAAGTGGATGGTTTACCGTACGAAGTAATGGCTGAAGCTTTGGAACAAGCTAAAAAAGGACGTTTGCACATTTTAGCTGAAATGGCAAAAACAATTACAACTTCAAAAGAAGATTACAAACCACACGCTCCACGTATTGTTAAAATTACAATTCCTAAAGAATTTATCGGTGCAATTATCGGGCCTGGAGGAAAGATCATTCAGGAAATGCAACGCGAAACTGGTGCTACCATTGTAATTGAAGAAATTAACAATATGGGACATATTGATATCGTTGCTACTAACAGAGATGCAATTGATGCGGTATTAGCCAAAATTAAAGGCATAGTTGCTCAACCGGAAGTTGGTGAAGTATACGAAGGAAAAGTAAAATCCATTATGCCTTTTGGTGCGTTTGTTGAATTTATGTCGGGTAAAGATGGTTTACTTCATATCTCTGAAGTAGAACACCGCAGATTGGATTCTATGGAAGGCGTTTTAAAAGAAGGTGATAAAATACAAGTGAAATTAATTGGAGTTGATCCTAAAACAGGAAAATTCAAATTGTCTCGCAAAGCTTTATTGCCAAAGCCGGAACAAACTCCTGCTTAAGAATGTTTAAAGTTTGAAAGTTCAAAGTTTGAAAGTTTGTAAAACAATTCAATAATTAATTCATAAAAAACTCTCATCATAATTTTGGTGGGAGTTTTTTTGTTATTGCCCGAAACTTTGAACTTTTTAACTTTTAACTTTCCAACTTTTAACTAACTAATGATTAACTTTGAATATTAACAAATCGAAAAGCAAATGTTCAGATCCATTCCAATATATATATTATCCTTTTTTGTTTTTTTTTCAGTTGAGCTCGCTGCTCAAATTGCACCAAAGCCTGTAGTAATCACAGTCAGTTTTTTAGAAACCGGTAATATTAAATGTGATTCCGCTGTTGTTCATTTGAAAAACAAAGACATTAAAGGTGCAAATAAACTTTACGAAGCAGCTATTAAGGATTATAAAAAAGCCGTGAAGGAAGATCCAAAATCGTATGCCGCTTTTTTTCGTTTAGCAATGGCTCAAACAAAAACAGATGATCATAAAAATGCGATAAAGAACTTTGATATGGCTGTTAGTATTGATACTTCCGTTGGAGCAACCTATCGTGAACGTGGTATTGCGCAAATGGCGCTGGGGAAAAGTAAAGAGGCTTTAGCGGATTATAATAAAGCGATTGATATAAATTTTGAAGATGCCGATGCTATTTACCAGCGCGGATTGATCTATGAAACAGGCAAGGACCCACAAATTGCTATTGATGATTATTCCCGGGTAATTGAAATTAGGCCGAATTATGAAAACGCTTATATGAAGAGAGGCATCATTTATTACAATGTTAAAAAAGATTATGTACTTGCTGTAAATGATTTCAATAGGGTATTAGAAATAAATCCTGAAAATAATGACGGCTATCTTTGGCGGGGAAAAACAAAATTTAAAGGTGAAGATTTTGAAGGTGCTGATAAAGATCTAAGCCGTTATATTGACATGGAACCGGGGAATATGGATGCTTTAATTACCCGGGGTGCTTCACGAATAAATATAAACAACAATTCCGGTGCGGTTGAAGATTTTGATGAAATACTAAAGATGGATCCTAAAAATATTATTGCTTACATGAATAGGGGAGTAGCTAAAGGAGGGATGAAAAAATTCAAGGAAGCTATACTGGATCTGGACAAGGCCATTGAACTTAAATTTGATTATTCGCCCGCATACATTAATAGAGCTGCGGTAAAATTTGCATCCGGTGATAAAAAGGGTGCATGCAAAGATCTGGCAAAGGCCGATGGCTTGAATAATGAAAAAGCCTACAAACTTATTCAGCAATATTGTAATGATGGGAAATAGCTGGTTTTGGCGTGTGCTGAGCATTTAATACCATCACTCAATATAAATTCATCCAAATATTACCACATAGAACCATAGGAAAAAAGGTATTATAGAAAATTTATTTTTTCACATAGTCTATGTTAAAGCTAAGCCTATGAATTTTATAGCATTTTAAAACTATGTCTCTATGTGGTTAAAACTTAAGACCATAAGTTTTCCCTGCGAAAAAAACATATTAAGTATTAGTATCAAAGCATTTTGCCTTCAGAACATTGCTTATAGATCAGTTTGAACTGAATAGCTATTCAAACCTCACACCCATGAAACAAGAGAAAGCTTTAAAAAATATCTAAAAACCTTCTACCAATTTTTCTTTTTCTCCTACTCTGAAAACAATGGTTATATGGCTTCCATCAGGGGCGTATTGGATTTTTACAAACCCGGTTTTTGTATCATCCTGAAAAACGGAATCAAACTTTTTCTTTTTATGGAAATGTTTGATTTTACTTCCTGCACCACTCACTATATAACGATTGGCGCCTTCTTTAAAACATTGCAAATTATGGTCGTGCCCTGATGCACAAATAATATTATCATATTGATTGAATGATCTCAACATTCTATTCCGCATTTTTTTATAACGAGGTTGTGGTAGATCCTGCGATAACAGACGATTTAGACCCATCAATCCAAAAATTTGTAACGGTGTTTTGTTTATCAAAAAACGCAATGGCTGCTTACTTGCCGAATGATGCCCATTCGTAAACATAGGGTGATGAGTAGTAATAATTACCTGCTCTCCGTTCTGCTTGGCTTGGTTTAACAGGCTATCTAAATGAGAATAAAATAATTCTTTGGTATGTTTTTTCGATTGGATTTTATTTTTTTTATAATAATGTAAAAACCATTGGGTGTCGATAATAATAAGTCGAAGTTTTTCTTTTAATAGAACTGTTTCTGGACCCGGTAAACCACCGTGAGGTAAAAAAGTTGAATTGTTTTTATTCTTTGCAATAGTTTTATCTTTTAAATATGTTTCCACATATTTTTCTTCATTTGAAAGCCGCTTCAATCCCTGAATACCCTGCGCCTGCCAATCGTGATTGCCCGGAATGAAATAAACACTCCCCTTATATTTATTTAAAATTTGTAACTGTGATTCCAGATGTGCAGCCGATTTTTTATCATTGGCCTTTAATCCGCTTGGGTAAATATTGTCGCCTAAAAAAATTACAGCACTATTTGGATGTGATAATAACTCCTCTTTTAGCATTAGCAAAGCCTTTCCTGGAATGGTGTCTTCACCGGCATCACCAATTAAATAAACGGAATAAGGAGGCATTATCTGTGCAGTAAGTGCCAAGGGGAATAAAACTGCAATTAATTTTAATAGAAATTTTGACATTATGTTAATTTATAAAATTTATTTTTTAGAATGAATGTATTTGAGTACTAAAAGCTACATAGGCAATGTTATAAAATTAAGAATTTACCTAAAAATGCCTACCCAAAGTCTTCGACAAGCTCTGACTGACCGCGCGCTGGTCATATTGAGCTTGTCGAAATATGTGGGACGGCTTCAGCAAGTTCCATCGGATCAATTGAAGAAATGGACTCATGTTCGATGGTAAATTTATCGATTTCGTGAATTTGATTGACATCAACTATTTTCATTTCAATAAATTATGAATATAACTTATAGTAATAATTGAAATGGTAAAAATGAAAGAATACTTAATGAATACCGCGCCATTTTTAAATTTAAAATATAAATGAGCAGCTGTTAAACCCAATGTAAATAGCACAGGTAGCAAGGCCGGATACATTTTAAAACTGGCAATAAAATTACCACGTAACAATTCAATAAAGGATCGCTGCATGCCGCAGCCTGGACAATCAATGCCTGAAATCTGTTTGTAAAAACAGGGCATCATGTGATTTTCAAGCCAGTGTGTTAATTGGAGCATTTGCATAGAAATAAAAAAAGAGCCTTACCTATTTTAGGTAAGGCTCCTTTTTATTTATTTAATAGAGTATTAGTGCTTACCTAAAATGTCACCCCAAGGCATAGCTGTAAGAACAGTACCAATGAATGCTATGTAAATAACGAGAATTACAAAATACAATCCGGATAAACAAGTTCCAACGATCGCACATACTTTCCCTGCTTTTAAATTTTTTAATGAAGCTTCGGAATAATTACCCGGATTTTGCTGATATAAAACATTTGCTTTTCCTGCCAACACTAATGCTATAATACCAAGCACTAAGCCAACAATACCATAACAAAAGCAACCTACAATTGAAATAATTCCCAATACCAAAACGGCAGTTGAATTAGGCAGTTGTTGTTGTCCCAAGGGCTGTGCAAATTGTTGGTTGAATTGTTGATTTACGTTTTCCTGATTTGGTGTACCTTGATTTTGATTTTCCATGAACTGTTTTATAGTTTTAATTAATTTGTCACCGAAAATAGTAAAGTTTTAGCAATCACAGAAAAATATTTATGATTTAGTTATTTGATCGTGAATATTTAAGATCTGTGGAATGAGCAATTGTTGTTCATCATTATGAATCACAAATTGTGAACGCTTTATTTTTTCATCATCATTTAGCTGGTTGCTTATTCGAAGTTCTACTTCTGCTTGGGTTACCTTGTCGCGTTGCATTGTTCTGCTTATTTTTAGTTCCAAGGGAGCTACTACAGCAATAATTTTATCAACTAATTTATATGAACCGCTCTCGAATAAAATAGCAGCTTCTTTTAAAATATATTTTTGGGTTGAATGTTGTTGTAGCCAATGTTCGAAATGCTCCCGAACAGCGGGATGGACAATGGAATTAAGCTTTTCTAAATTTTCTTTATTGTTAAAGACCAGGGAAGCTAATTTTTTTTTGTCGATTTTCTCTTCATCATTTAAAACACTGTTGCCAAAGGCATTTAGGATGTTTTTTTTTACTTCTAAGTTCGAATCTAAAATTTGTTTCGCTTCAATATCTGCATAATAAACAGGCACACCAAGCAATTCAAAAACTTTACAAACAGTAGTTTTTCCGCTGCCAATACCGCCTGTTATTCCAATTTTTATCATTCCAAAATATTTGTTAAGTTCGGGATGTACTCTTCTTAGAGTTCTTTGCGTGTTTTTTACTTTGCGTTCTTTGCGGTAAAAAAATTAACCGCAAAGAACGCAAAGATTTACGCAAAGTTCGCAAAGTATAATGTATAACCTAATGTTAGGGCGTCTTAACCGCAATTTTCATTTTCTGGAAAGCAAAATTTAAAATGTTGTCAATAAAGTCGTAAGGTTTATACCCTTCAAGTGCGGTTTGATGGAAAATGCAGGTAGCGGGGGTCATTCCGGGCAATGAGTTTACTTCAATAAAAATAACTTCCACCCTGTTCACATCATAAATTCGTACAAAAGCATCTATACGTGTATAACCATTTATATTTAATAGTTTAGCTGCAGCTCCTAATTTCTGTTTTACTATTTCAGAAATTTGCTGGCGTTCAGCTTTATTTTTTGAATAACGCGCTGGTGTAATGTTTTGGCCTTGTCCGGCTAAAAATTTTTCTTCTAATGATAAAACTTCTCCTCCGCTCAATGCTTCAGAAGCTTCAAAAACATCGTATACAATATTGCCCTGTGCATCGTACCTGGTAAGCATTCCACCTGTAATTTCAAGAAAATGATTTGCATCCCGTTTGCTTATTAATTCTTCAACAAGGAGTACTTGCTTTCTCGGAAACTCTTCTTTATCCTTGATGTGCAATACTTGTGCAGCTGTAGCATCTAAATTTTCCTGTTTACGAAAAATTAATTTTGCAAACGCTTCAAACTCTTCTATTGTTTTTATTTTACGTACAGCTGATGAACAACCATCATCCACCGGTTTTGCAATAAATGGAAATTGAATTTTTTCTTTGATAGTGTTCAATACTTCATTTTTATTGGCGTTCCAGGCTTCATCGGAGATCAATAAATGTTCAGCGATTAAAAATCCGTTCTGTTTTAAAATTTCATTGGTGCGGTATTTATCAATTGTGATTTGTGAGCTTTCCACGCCTGAACCGTTGTAAGGTAACCCAACTTGTTCCAGTTGTGCTTGTACAGCACCATCTTCACCCGGGCGGCCATGTAATGCAATAAAAACACAATCCACCATTTTGGATAGATCCTGATAGGTTAATCGTTTTGGTTTAGCTAGATTATCGGTACTTGAATATTTCGTAGTAATGTCGGAACACTCTTCTATAATTTGTTTAACCAGATCGTGTATCTTGTAATTTTCAATCTTATCTTTTATATCATCCGCATTGTCCTTCAACAAAATATTTATCGGGATCTGATACATAATATGTTCATCGGCATCACCTGTGAGGAATACCGGTATAGGTTCGTACTTTGTGGAGGACGCTAATTTTTCATAAATATTTCTTCCACTTTCTACAGAAATATGTCGTTCGGAAGAGTAGCCGCCTAAAATTACAGCCACCTTAATTTTATTGAGTTTAGCGGCCTTATCTTTTTTAATTGACTTGTCTAATGTTAGTAACAAGCTATCAAATGCTCCGCTGTTTTTGCTGGCTATAATGCGCTGTACAAGCGAAGTGCGAATAATATAGGTTAAAAACTGTGATGGGTTTAAACCGATCTCCGCTGCCTGATGAAAGAAAAAGGACGAAGGCATCATTCCTGAAGTTGTATTCGGATCGTTCAAAAATATTTTTCCTTCCTTTGAAATAAAGCCATCGATCCTTGCGTACACATCAAAATTTAAAGCGTAAAACAAACGTTCACATTCTCTACGTATCGCTTGTATTTGATCATTTGGAAGATCAATGGGAGTGATCTTACGGGAAAGTCCCGGTAAATATTTTGAACGGTAATCGAATAATTCTTTTCCTTTTCTGATCTCTGTTGGTGGCAAGGCAATAACAGGAGCAAGGTGTTCGGAGTTGGTAATTGGATGTGTTTTCTCCGGACTAATAAGTCCAGACTCCTGACGAACTTCCGTATCCTGAAGTACGATGCATGAAAATTCTTTTCCTTCAATAAAACCTTCAACAAGCACTTTACTTTCACCATCAAGGGCTTCCAGAACAGCACCTTCTTTTTCGGTTTCAAAAAGTATATTCAAATAGTCGATTAGATCCTGAGGATGATACAATAAACTTGTTACTTGAAAATTTGAATTTGAAACTTTTACAGGCATTCCGATACCTTCACGAATATCTGCAAGTACGCGAATTAACTCGTTTTTTTGCTCGGAACTTAATTTTTTCCAATCGTTTGCATCCACCCATTTTGTAAAAAAAGCCTTTTCGATGGCTTCCATAAATTTAAAATTGTCGTCATCATGCAAAATGCTAATTCCAATAGAAGAACCTTGATTAGCTGGTTTTATGACCATTGGAAATCCAACTTCTTTTTTTGCTTTTTCGAAAAGACCTTTACATTGCCCTTTAATATAACTTTCTCTCTCAATTGTAAAAAAGGCAGGACTGTTAAATCCCGCATTTACCATCATGCGTTTTTGAACGCTTTTATCGATGCCAATTGCCGAAGAAAGAATCCCCGCACCAGAATAAGGTATTCCTAAATATTCAAACAAGCCCTGTATCTTACCGTCTTCGCCAAATGGACCATGCAAGCATAAAAAAGCGAAATCAAAATAATTTTTTAGGTCTCCGGGTTCTATTTTTTGCCCTATTTTATTGATCAACTCAAGCTGCTGGTCGGAAGATAGTTTACCGATCTGTTCAGCATAAATTTGAAAATCACCTTCTTTATTCGGTATAAATTCAGCAGGAGGGTAGAAGTCACGGATGCTGCCTTTATAAACAAATTCCCAATTAAGTAAAACAAAATTTCCAAAGCTGTCAATAAACACCGGAACAGCTTCAAACAATGATTTATTCAGATTATCGTAAACAGTTCTTCCACCGGCAAATGATATTTCGCGCTCTTTAGAAAAACCTCCGAAAATGATACCTATTTTCATATATATTTTTTGACACGCCCTTCTACAGGCTCAGGATGACACAATTAAACAAAAATTTAAATTGCGTGAATTGATGATAATTAGTGGAATTTGTAGCTTTTTGTTTTTTACAAATTTAAAATTAAGCAAAGGAGATTTTTAGTCTAACCGATTCAAGTATTCAACAAGTTTATTAACTGCCAATCCACGATGGCTTATTTTATTTTTTTCGGAAAGATCCATTTCAGCGAAAGATATTTTTCTTTTTACGTCAGATCCCGTCTCTCCCGATCTCTTCTCCGGCCCATTTTCAACTGGAGAGTGATTAAGGCTGAGGTCAGGGGCAAAAATAGGATCGTAACCAAAACCTTCTGTGCCCTGCTTTTCAGTTAACATTGTTCCATTTATTATTCCTTCAAACTGAACTTCTTTGCCTTCCAATACCAATGAAATAACAGTTTTAAAACGCGCTCTTCGATTAGTAAGGCCTTGCATCTCTTTAAGGATCTTATTCATATTGTCGTCCGCATTTTTACTTTCTCCTGCATAACGCGCAGATAACACACCAGGGCGGCCTTCCAGCGCTTCAACTTCTAAGCCTGTGTCATCTGCAAAACAATTTACATGATACTTATTGTAAACATAAAAAGCTTTTTGTGAGGCGTTACCTTCAATGGTTGCTTGCGTTTCCGGTATTTCTTCGGTGCAGTTAATGTCTGTTAGCCCCAATACCTTAATGGTAGCGGGGATCAAGGCCTGGATTTCTTTTATTTTGTTCTTATTTGCCGTAGCGAAAACTATTTCCATCAATTTGAAAGGGCTAATTTGAAATGTGAAATTTTGGTTCTGTTTTCAATACATTTTTACTAAAAATGTACATAAACACAAGTAATTCAAAGATAATGAAACATTTTTGTTTCAACAAGCAGATTCGCAGGGGACTGAGGCCGAAAATTTTATTTTTTGCAGTTTCAACTATGTAAGTCGGGGAAACCCCGAAATTACCAAATAAAAGGGTGGTTTGATTGGATTTTGTGCCGCAATCATAGCGGTTGTGGCGACTGGCACTTTACTATTTTTAGTATCTTTGTATTAAATCTTAAAAAATGGAATCTGTGTTAAATACTATTGAAGAAGCAATTGCTGATCTTAAAGCAGGTAAGGTAATTATCGTTGTGGATGATGAGGATCGTGAAAATGAAGGCGATTTTATTGCTGTTGCTAATAAGGTTACCCCCGAGGTTATTAATTTTATGGCAACACATGGCCGCGGTCTTATTTGTGCGGCAATTACAGAAGAGCGTTGCGAAGAGCTTGGTCTAGAAATGATGGTGAGTAACAACACATCACAAAATACCACTGCTTTCACTGTTTCTATTGATCTACTTGGAGATGGTTGTACTACGGGGATTTCCGCCAGCGACCGCTCTAAAACTATTCAGGCGCTGGTTAATCCAAAAACTAAGCCAGAAGAATTTGGTAAGCCCGGTCATATTTTCCCATTAAAAGCTAAAAAAGGTGGTGTATTGCGCAGAGCTGGGCATACGGAGGCTACTATTGATCTTGCGCGTATTGCAGGCTTTGAGCCAGCAGGTGCTTTGGTTGAAATAATGAACGAAGATGGAACAATGGCACGTTTGCCTCAGTTACTTGAAATCGCTAAGAAATTTGATCTGAAAATAATTTCTATTGAGGATCTGATCGCTTATCGTATTAAAAATGAAAGTATTATTACAAAAGATGTTCAGGTTAAAATGCCAACACAATGGGGGAGTTTTGAATTGATCGCCTATCGTCAAACCACTAACGATCAGGAGCATTTGGCCTTAATAAAAGGAACCTGGGACAAGGATGAACCTGTGTTGGTGCGCATGCACTCCTCTTGCTTAACAGGTGATGTGTTTGGGTCATGTCGCTGTGATTGTGGCCCGCAACTTCAAAAATCAATGGAAATGATCGAAAAGGAAGGTAAAGGGGTGATCGTATATATGAACCAGGAAGGACGTGGAATAGGATTATTAAACAAATTAAAAGCATATAAATTACAAGAAGAAGGGCGCGATACGGTTGAGGCTAATATTGAATTGGGTTTTGGAATGGATGAACGTGATTATGGAGTAGGTGCACAAATATTGCGTGACCTTGGAGTTACTAAAATTCGACTGATGAGCAATAATCCCAAAAAGCGCGCTGGACTTATAGGTTACGGATTAGAAATTATAGAAAATATTGCAATTGAAATTGAATCGAATGAACACAATCGGTTTTATCTGCAAACAAAGCGTGATAAAATGGGACATTCATTGAAATTGGATAAATAGGGATTAAGGATTTGAGATTTAGGATTATTAATTGTTGGCTGTTGAAATTTTGGATTAATCATCCAATCAACAATCCTAAATCTGAAATCCTTAATTTTCTTTTTATTTTTTCTTCTTAATTTTTCTGCTTTTGAGGTTACTTAAATACCGTTTGTATAATTCTCCCAGGGTATCAAATTCTTCCCTGTAAAATACTCCAACTCCCCTGGTGTACGGTCCGCTTGAATATACCTGATTAATATCATTAGCTCTGTTAAACGCTTTAACCCTGAACTTGCCATCATCAGTTAATTTGTAATCAATATTTACATCGCCCACAAAATTGTTTGCATTTTGCGTATTTGGGGTATTCCTTCCCACGTTACCATCTATCGACAGTTTATCATTAAATAATTGGGTGGATAATGCCAGTTCCAGCTCATCTTTACTGATCTCATCACCGGGGCGATAATTCACACCCACATCAAAATCGTTACTTATTTTACTTAACATGTTGCTGAACTGATTGGAGAGCAATTCGCTGGTATTGGCTCCTGCAACAGACCCAACAGTAGGTCCTCCACTACCACCTGCAATTGAATAAGGTGTTACAAAGCTGTTAAGAATAAGCAGTGAAAAAATCTGCCTGTTCATTTCAGCATCCGTATTGATATAATTTAAAACAGTTTGACTGATAGTAGCATCTACAGTTGGGAGCCCGATATTAAAATTAATTTCAGGTGATAACAGATCGCCTGTCATAAGAAGTTTCAGGTCTACCGGGTATCTTTTTTTTAACGTACTTGATGAATCATCAGGAAAAAAAGGTTTAAGAGAAGCACGAGCTTTATAAACAGTGCTTAAATTAATATCGGCTTTATATGGGATCCCGCTCCACTTGATGACCCCGCCTTTTTCAAGATCAAATCTTTTGTTGATTATATTTTTAAGCGTAAACAAATAATCACCTCCTTCGATCACATAATCTCCGTACATTTTAAAATCACCTTTTGTGGTAATTTCCAGGTTAATATTTCCAGTTCCTCTGCTTCTGATAATGTCTCCTACTTTTTGATCGAATATTAACTGAACTTCAGCATCGGGGGTAACTTCCAGATCAAAATTAAGTGTCAACCCTCCAAGTTGTACTTTGTAATTATTTTTTAGATTAAGGCTGCTGTCTTTTTTTATGAAGGTGATAAAATCATTTGAACTGAGCTCTCCCGGACCTGCAAGTGGAATATAAAATTTGGTCAATTCTGTTTTAGAAAGCATGTTTAATTTATCCGGTTTATCATTGGTAACAATACTTTCGGTTTTTACATTGGCGGCAATCGAAATGTTATCGGTATATCCCGAAATGTTAACTACCCCCGAAACATAGGCTTTCCCATAGTATAAACTGTTATTCATTTCCGTTGTATTCAGACACATAAATTTTTGTGGATGAATATCAAAATCGAGTTGAAAATTTTTGAAATTGTTATGATAGACTTTGCCTGTAGCTACTGCTTTATTATGATTGACATCAAAAATGTTTAAGTTATCAACCCCAAATGAATTATTGTCGATAATAATATCGTGTGAAAAATTATACGTAGTATTCAAATAACCAACCGTTATTTTTTTTGCATTCACATGGAGAATACCGGATACTTTCGGTTCTGTAAGAGATCCTTTAATTTCAACATCTCCCGCAAAAAAACCTTTGAAATTAGGACAGTAATCTTTTATGAATGGTTCAAATAGTTGCAATTGCATTGCTTGCAGATTCAGCTTCATGTCAATATTATCTTCCGTTTTTTTAGGATAATAATAACCTGAAAATAAAATATTTGGCACAATGCCTACTGTAAACGAACCATGCAAATACAAAGCTTCTTTGGCGTTATCCCATATCGTTTTTATTGCACCATCACCCATGGCATTATCATTAATTGACAGTGCAGTGAAATTATTATTACTCAAAAATAAAAGTTCATGATACACATCGGTTAAAACGGACTCACCATTTATGCGTCCGCTAAAATTTAATCCCGCAGGCTTTGTAAATAAATTTAGATTAGCCAGATTAAAATTTGTAAGAGCTAATTTTAGCTCATCTGTTTTATTGTTGGACACTATTCCATTCAGTGCAATGGATTGGCTCGCGTTCTCAACAATAAGTTCCTTTATAGTGATGTAATTTGAATCAATTACAACTTCATTCGCTTTTGTGATTTCCCAGGTAGAATCAGATAGCACAAATTGTGATGGTAATATTTTCAACTCTATAATACTATTTGGGTTAAAATGTACAAATGCTTTTATATCACCCTTGTTTTCGTTTTTTGATTTGTTATCCCATGTCAATGCTAAATTCACACTATCGGAATCGGTTGATGTAACGATATTAAAATCTTTTAGCCAGGTGCTATCGCTTAAATAGAGGTTTTCACAGCCCATACTGATCTGTAAACCCATATCCGTTTTTGCATCTATTTCCCAATTCTTAGCAACAAAATCAGAAAAGGTTAGTTTGGTAGAATTACCTGTTAGATTCAATTCATTCGTAACTGAATTGAAATTCCCCTTGATCAACGTTTTGGGTGATATTGATATTTTGGGAGCGAATAATTGTGTAAGCGGATCGGCTTTTTTAAATAATAAACTGTATTCAAAATTTTGTGGAGAAATGTTTTTTGGATATGATTTTTTATTGAAATAGGATGGCAAATAGTTGCTTAATAGTTTTTCGAAGGATACAGGCAATTCCAGAATTTTGAACTTTCCGGTCATTTTTGCATCGATAATATCCGATAATATTTTAATAGTTTTTATTCCGTTTTCCTCTTCTGAAACAAGGTTAAATGCACTCGATTTATAGATTACGTTCCCTTCCTGATAGATGGTGTTATCAAAATTAATACGCCCGATCAAATTATCAATATTGTTTCCTGTAACATTGATTATTACTTGTGTTGAAAGGTTTGTTTTTTTTGTTGATTTAATGAAATTCAATGCCGCAAGATCTGCTCTGTTGAGGGTTGTAATAAAATCGAGATTCGGTAATTTACCTGTAAAATCCACTTTCCCATTGAAATCAAAATCAATATTATCGTCTTTTACATTTAGCTTTCCTTTAAAGATCTGCTTTGCAATGTTGCCTTCAACTGCAATGTTCTTGTAGGTATAGTTATTAAATTCCAAACTATTAATAGTACCCTTTAATCCTGCAGCAATTTTTTCGAGTGTCAATCCCGATCCATCTACAGTTACATTGGCGGTGGCTTTACCTATTATTTCTGTTCCAAAAAATGCTCCAAAATCAAAGGCTGTAGATTTTAATTTTCCTTTGTAGAACTCTTTATTTTTTTTATCATCGTGGTTTACGGCAAGGTCTGTGGACAAATTCCCTAATGCAGATGAAAAATTACCATAAGCATAAAAGTCGTTATATAAACCTGTGAACGTTCCTTTAAATTTCATATTACCCAGTTTCGCTATGTTACTTGGTAAATCTAATGTTTGATTTGTTTCAAATGGCGGAATCTCCAATTGTTTCAAATCATTGTAATTTGTTTTTAACTGTTCAATATTTAAGTAAATAAGTGTTTCATCAATTTTAGGCAGACCTGTTAATTTCACATCGCCAATAAATTGTGTAGCAGTATTCGCTAATAAAATATTCATTTTTTTTCCACGCAAATCATTTATTTTTCCGCTTATTTTACCGGAAACGATCAGCTTTTTATTCAAGCCTTTGAGGTCAGGGGCAAAGAAGGATATATCACTCATTTCTAAAATGGTATGATTGAAGTCCGCTTTTAGGTAAACCTGGTTAATGAAATCGTTAAAATCATTGTAACGGTTGTATTTAAAGGTTAGATCGGTGGTGATGGTACTCTCTGGTGTTTTTATGATCAAGTTATCCAATTGGATCCCAACCGGACTTATTTTTGCATTACAGCTTAAGTTTTTGAGTACAAAACCACTTTTTTCAACTACTGATAAATAATCAATTGTGGTGTGAATGGTATCTTCAACAAAACGGATATCCGCGAATCTGCTATTAATTTTACTTGCTTGGATGTCAGAATAATTAATGCCGAATGATCGTGCAGTATCATGCTCGTTTCGATACGTAAAATCACTGTTTAATAATGTTACTTCTCTAAATCTTATATCCCAGGAAGGGGAGGGGCCTTTTTTTGTGGTATCACCTGTATCAAAAGCATCAATTATAAACTGAAAATTAAGATCCTCATCTGTTTTATATTTTACCAGGGAGGCTTTAGTATCGAATAAAACTAAATTATAAACATTTATTTTGCGTTGTTTAAAATTGATATTGCTAATGTCCAGTTTGAGTTCTTTCGAATACAACAACGTATCGTGATGCAGGTCTTCTACATAAAGATCTTTAAATACCAGTTTTTTAAAAAATTCAATATCAATACTTCCTATTTCAACACGGGTGTGTAGCTTTTCCGACAAATAGATCGCTGTTTTTTTTGCAGCAAATATTTGCACGCTGCGTATTTGAATAAGCAAAAACACAACGATCAACAAAAAGATGATGGTTGCTATTAGCCTAAATAATATGTTAGCGAGTTTTTTAATATCTTTGTTTATAAAGTTGAAAGTTACAAAGTTAAATTTAAAAGTTAAGGATGTAGTAAAAGTTATGGCAAATCAAACTTTGTAACTTTAAATTTTCAAACTAATTTAATATGGGCAAAAGTATCATCATTTTAGGTATTGAATCATCGTGTGACGACACAGCCGCCTCTGTTATTAAAGATGGCAAATTGCTTGCCAATATTGTTGCTACTCAAAATGTTCATAAAGCTTACGGTGGAGTTGTTCCCGAACTGGCTTCCCGTGCACATCAAAAAAATATTATTCCGGTGGTGGATCAGGCATTGAAGCAAGCTGGGGTTGAAAAGCATGAATTAAGTGCCATTGCCTTTACCAGAGGACCCGGTTTAATGGGCTCTTTGATTGTAGGGATATCATTCGCAAAAGCTTTTGCATTGGGACTTGGTATCCCACTTATTGAAGTAAATCATATGCAGGGGCATATATTGGCACATTTTATTACCTCGCCTTCAGCCCCTCTCAAAATAGATGGGAAAGAGTTTGGGGCAGTAGAGCAGGAAGCAATTGTTTTCCCACAATTCCCTTTCCTTTGTTTAACAGTTTCCGGTGGGCATACCCAAATAGTATTGGTAAATGACTTTTTTGAAATGAAAGTAATTGGTGAAACTATTGATGACGCTGCAGGAGAAGCATTTGATAAAGCGGCTAAGATCATGGGGTTACCTTATCCCGGTGGACCATTAATTGATAAATATGCCAAAGAAGGGGATCCAAAAGCATTTACTTTTTCAAAACCGAAAGTTCCGGAGCTTAATTATAGTTTCAGTGGATTAAAAACAGGTTTTATGAATTTTATCAATAATGAAACAGCAAAAAATCCAAATTTTGTTGAGGAGCGCAAGGCAGATATTTGTGCGTCCATACAGCGTACCATTATTGATATATTGATGAACAAGTTAAAAATGGCGGCCCAACAAAATAACATCTCTCAAATTGCAATTGCCGGTGGAGTGTCTGCTAATTCCGAACTACGAGCTACCTTACACGAATTGGCTCAACAATTGGGATGGCAGGTTTTTATTCCTAAATTTGAGTATTGTACTGATAATGCTGCAATGATAGCTATTACAGGTTATTATAAATATTTAAAACAAGATTTTACCACTCAGGCAATCACCCCATTGCCGAGATATACATTAGGATAACGGGATTAATTTTCATCTTTTTTATTTTATTCTGCTGTACGGTTCATGAAATTAAAACAAATAAAATATTTCATTTTTATTTCATTGATGCTCAATTGCTTTATTGCCAATGCATTTGTTGATGGCGATACTATTAGAATAAAGCCTTCTGTACCAAAAAAAGTATATCCTCTGCCCCCTCTGATATTAAAAACCAATCCTCTTGCTATTTTATGGGGCCCAATACCATTTACAGCTGAATATCGTTTGGTTGCTGAAATTACAACAGGACGTAAACAATCCTCACAAATTGGGATATCTTTTTTGACTACAAGTCCGATTTGGAAAACTATTGAAGCGGCTGCTAAGCTCCCAACTAAGTATCAATTTATAGCACGAGGATGGCGTATTCAGGTTTCCCATAAATTTTTTCTTATTGGTCGTAAAAAATATGCACCATTCGGGTTTTATATTTCACCAAACATATCCTATACAAATGCTCATTTATCAATTGGTTTACAACGATATTACAGGCAAAATTATTTAGATTTCAGGCATTTTAATGCCAATATTTTGGCAGGGTTGCAAGTAGGAAAAAATACTCGATTTACAATGGATATATTTGGTGGTATGGGGTATAAAAAAAATACCGTTTTTGCCCATTCAAACAGTTATGTAATACTTCCTTATGATACAGAAGATTTTGGGAAGTTTTATAATTCCAATCTTAAACTCGTACTCGGTATTAATTTTGGCTATGCTATTTATTGAGTTTCAGAAAATATTTCTGAACAAATAAAATTATAAATGCGCTGTTACAATATCGTTGAGGCCGGATATACGTTTAGTGAATGTATATGTTCCCTTCGAAAAATTATTCACCGGCCATCCACCCCATAAAAGGCTATTTCCCTGACCATCTTTGTAATTGTATGCAGCAGTAGTTTCGTTGTCAAATTCCCAGACCATTGTATTTCTTTCTTTAGAGTTTTCGGTTTTAGGAATGGTCACTTTCACATTTATAAATTTGTGATAAATAACCTGTTGCAACCAACCTTGGCCTACTCCCAATATTGTAAGTACGTCTGTTAATCCTCCGGCAAGCGCTGTAGCCTGTAGTTTTGCTTCCACCGTAAAGCGGGTGGGGTTACCGGCTTCAACAAAATATTCACCGGTGTTAAATCTGAAATTTGCGTAATCAAATGCTTGTTTTATTTTGGCATTCGCAGTAACCCATTGGCTGCCACCATAAACCGAATATGTAAACAATGGCCCTTGAGTACCCACCATTCCATTGTCGTCAGTTAATTGAATGGCTGTTACCGGAAAAGCAACCGTACCTAAAATATTGTTTCCCGACACATCTGTTGCAGCCGTGAGCTCCCATGTGCCTTGCATCAATACTTTGGTAGGTGGTTCTACTTCTTCTTTTTTACAGGCACTAATGGATAAAAGAAGTGAAATGAAAATAGTTCCAAAAAAAAGTTTGTTTTTTAGCATGGCTAATTATGTTTACCTTGATGGATAGTATTTAACAGTAATTATATCAACAAATCAATTAATATGCCATAAAATAGATCAGAGAATGAGATATGAGTTCTTAATACTCACATCTCATCTCTAACTATATAGAAAGGTTAAGCAATTTTATACATCCAATTGTGGACGTCTTCTGCGCGGCCTTTGCGGATATCCTCTAATTCTTTTGCAACACGTTGTGAGAACATTTGGCCCTCAACACCTGGCAATACATAATCTTTTCCTTCAAAACCTATTGTTGAAATATGTGCAATAGTTGCTGCAGTACCTGTACCAAAAGCTTCCTGTAAGGTTCCGTTCTTATGAGCATCAATTACTTCATCAATACTTATTTTGCGTTCCTGAACTTTTACTTTCCAATCTCTTGCAAGTGTCAATACACTATCGCGTGTGATACCTGCTAAAATTGTATCACCCAATGGTGCAGTGATCAACACATCATCGATCACAAACATTAAGTTCATGGTTCCAGATTCTTCCAAATAACGATGATTGCGTGCATCCGTCCAAATGATCTGATCATAACCTCTTTGCTGCGCTAGTTTGGTTGGATATAAAGAACGGCCATAATTACCTGATGCTTTAACAAAACCAACACCACCTTCAACAGCACGTATAAAATTGGTTTCTACCAATACTTTTACAGGTTTGTTATAATACACACCGCCTGGCGATGTAATGATATAAAACTTGTAGGTGTCTGATGGTTTTACTCCGATAAATTCGTCAGTTCCAATAATAAAAGGACGTAAATACAAAGATGCTCCATCAGCGGTAGGTACCCAATCTTTGTCCAACCGAACCAATTGTTTCAGACCTTCAATGAAGTATTCCTGCGGAATGCCGGGCATACACATTCTATCAGCTGATATGTTAATTCTTTTATGGTTATCAAAAGGGCGAAAAAGTGATACTTCACCTTTATCATTTTTATAGGCTTTCATTCCTTCAAAAATTGCTTGTCCGTAATGAAGGGCGGATGTTGAAGGGCTCATTGGTACGGGACCATAAGGCAATATTTGTGCATCTCCCCATTGATTATTTTTATAATCAACTACAAACATATGGTCAGAAAAAATTTTACCAAATGTGAGGTGCTCAAAATCCAGTTCATTTATTCTTGATTTGGAAATTTTTTGAACCTTAACTTCAATAGTATTTGCTGTTATCATTAAAATTTGAGTTTGTTTATTTTGATAAAAATAAGTATTTTATTTATCCAAAACAATTTTCTGGTCTAAATGTAGACGAATAGGAGAATATTAAAGTTGAAATTAAATGAAATAGGACGGAGGGTATAATAAAAAGGGAAATGAAGTAAAAGATAATGATTACAAAAATTATAAATATTGCTCCAGCACTCCTAATCCTTGTCGGAGGATAGTGAAATCATCATTAGTGCAATCAACAACTGTTGAAGCCTGATTGTTACCATAACCACCTGCAATGACAATGTCTACCTGATCTTTGTATTTTTCATAAATTAATTCGGGGTCGGTAGTATATTCAACTATTTCATCATCATCATGAACAGAAGTTGTCATAATGGGATTGCCTAATTGTTTTACTATTTCAAGGCAAATGATATTATCCGGAATGCGAATACCCACGGTCTTTTTTTTGCTTCTGAATATTTTAGGAACATTGTTATTGGCTTCCAATATAAATGTGAAAGGTCCGGGAAGAGCCTTTTTCATAACCTTGTAAGTGGCGGTGTTTATTGGCTTCGTAAAATCAGAGAGGTGACTTAGATCAGAACAGATAAATGAGAAGTTAGCTTTTTCAGGATCGATGCCCTTTATTTTACATACACGTTCAACTGCACGTTGTTTATTAATATCACAACCTATCCCATAAACCGTATCGGTTGGATAAATAACAATACCCCCATCGCGCAAGCATTTTACAACTTTTGTAATTTCATCATAGTTTGGTTTATTGGGGTTGATTCGGAGAAACATTTTTAGATTTTAGATATTAGATATTAGATCTTGGAAATTAGATGTTAAAAACTAAAATTAATAAGTTAAATGTACAAATCAAATATCCAAGATCTAATATCTAACATACTACTTTTTTGCATCGGCTAAAAACTGCGCCAATCCAATGTCTGTTAAAGGGTGTTTTAGTAATGAAAGAATTACGCTTAATGGACAAGTAACCACATCAGCACCAATTGTAGCACATTCAATAATATGCATTGGATGACGAACTGATGCTGCTAAAATTTGTGTTTCATAACCGTAGTTATCATAAATCACACGGATATCTTCGATCAATTGTAAGCCATCTGTTGAAACATCATCTAAACGGCCTACAAATGGAGAAACATAAGTAGCACCTGCTTTTGCAGCTAATAAGGCCTGTCCGGCAGAAAACACCAATGTGCAGTTTGTTCTGATCCCTTTTTCTGAAAAATATTTAATGGCTTTAATACCATCCTTGATCATTGGTACTTTAACAACAATTTGTTTATGAAGTTTAGCAAGGCGTTCACCTTCTTTTACCATTCCTGCAAAATCAGTAGAAATTACTTCGGCACTAACATCACCGGTTACTATCTTGCAAATATCAACATAGTGTTTTAAAATATTTTTTTCACCTTTAATACCTTCTTTGGCCATTAATGAAGGGTTAGTAGTTACCCCATCAAGTACCCCAAGGTCTTGAGCTTCTTTAATTTGTGCAAGGTTTGCTGTGTCAATAAAAAATTTCATATCTAAAATAATTAGCCTAAAATCTCCTGAAAGGTAGATTTTGGGAATGGTTTATAATTGTTATTGTGTTGTGCAAATGTATAAAAACGATTTGAAACTCTACGAATATAGTTGTGATCATTCGTAATCTTTATTAGTAATTTGTGGGAGTTTTGTAAATGCAGGAAGTAAAAAAAGAAGGGGTAAGCTACTCATATCGCACCGCTCAACCTATTACCTTTGCTTACTTCCGTACCTGGAGGGTTTTAGGGAGCTGGTCGTATAAGACTTACCCCGGCACAAAAGTAATAAAATTTATTTAAAAGTTCAAAATATTACTTTATATTAAAATTCTTTCCATTGCAGGAAGCTTTTACAGCCTCTTGCCCTGTCTACCAAACTTGTTATTTTTCATAATTCATAGATTATTTATATATTTGTTTCCTATGAACATTTCTATTGTTATCCCTTTATTGAACGAAGAAGAATCTCTGCCGGAGTTATGCGGATGGATTGAGAAAGTGATGGTTGGTAATAATTTTTCGTATGAAGTGATCTTAGTGGATGATGGAAGTACGGATAATTCCTGGAAGGTTATTGAAGCATTGTCGGTTAAAAATCAAAATATCAAAGGAATAAAATTCCGGAGGAACTATGGTAAATCGGCTGCTTTAAATGTAGCCTTTGAAGCTGCACAGGGTGATGTAATAATTACCATGGATGGCGATCTGCAGGATTCTCCTGATGAAATTCCTGAATTGTATAAAATGATCGTGGTTGACGGGCTTGATCTGGTTTCAGGCTGGAAAAAGAAACGTCACGATCCACTAAGTAAAACCATTCCTACAAAATTGTTTAATTGGGCAACCCGCAAAGCCAGTGGAATCAATAATTTACATGATTTCAATTGTGGTTTAAAAGCGTATAAAAAAGATGTTGTTAAAAATATTGAGGTATATGGCGAAATGCACCGTTATATTCCGGTGATCGCTAAATGGGCCGGTTTTACGAAGATAGAAGAGAAGGAAGTGCAGCACTATGAGCGAAAATACGGTAAAACAAAATTTGGTTTTGAACGTTTTGTAAATGGCTTTTTGGATTTAATGTCCATCACTTTTGTTTCGAAATTCGGAAAGCGGCCAATGCATGTTTTTGGCTTTTTTGGAACTATTTCATTTTTATTTGGTGGAGCTGTTTCTTTGTATTTGATCCTCGAAAAGGTATATAAATCGCTTAATACTATTCCTACCCGTGATGTAACTGATATGCCTTTATTTTATCTGGCATTGGTGGCTATGATCATTGGAACTCAATTATTTCTTGCCGGATTTCTTGGTGAGCTGATCTCTCGAAATTCAGTTAATAGAAATCATTATCTGATTGAAAAGCGGATATAGTCAGTTTCTCCCAAACCTATCCGAAGAAAATTTTAATTATAATAGACTTTATATAAGTTCATTCGTTAAGCGAATCAACTGCAATTTTCGACAAGCTCCAAATGACTGCGCGCATGGCCATTTCGTTATTAAATAATTGTGTAGATCAATTGATAATAAAAGGAAATGCTTGACAGGAATAACAACACTTTTGAAATACGATTACCAATGAAGAATTGTTTTTATATTAAATATCTTTTTTTATTGCTCTTTACTCAGCAATATTTCTACTTGCCTGCTCAAGATCTTCAATCCATTGATTCAGTTAGAAATTTTGTTAAATCCTCATCAAACGATACTGCAAAAATTTCAGCATTGATACTGCTTTCTAAACATTATCAAGATAGTAATTCAGATAAAGCATTTGAATACGGAAAACAAGCGCTGACTTTTTCAATTCAACTAAATAACTTGAATCGCATGGGTGAAGCATATAATAACCTTGGCGATCTTTATTGGTATAAAGGGGATTATGGGGCTTCATCGGTACATTATTTCAAAGCGTTAAAAATTTATGAAGATTTAAAAGATAGTGGTGCTATTGCCTATTGTTATCGGAATATCGGTTGGATATATTACTATCAAAAAAATTATTCCGAAGCAATTGATTATTATAATAAATCACTCCTTATCAATCAAAAGTTGAAAAGAAATTTAGAAATCTCACTCAATTATAGAGATATGGGAACTGCTTATGCTCAGCAAAAAAAATACAATGATGCGATCAAAAGTTATAACAGTGCATTGGAAATTGCAAAAGAAGCGAATAACAAAGAAGGAATGAGTGCAATTTATGGTAATATGAGTATTGTTTATGATGAAATGGGTAAACTCGACCTTGCAATTCAAACGTCTGAAAAATCGATAAAAATTGCAGAAGAAATTGGTCATAAACGGTATTTATCAGGTAATTATTCCATTCTTGGTTCATTTTATGTAAAGGCTAAAAGATATGAGGCGGCTACATTTACGCTCGAAAAAGCATTGAACCTCTCAAAAGAAATAAAGGATAAAAATGCCATATTAGATGTTTACAAAAGCTTTTCGAAACTTTTTGAAAAGCAGAATGATTTCAAAAAGGCCTTGGAATACACACAACTGACCGCCATGTTGACGGATAGTGTTTATAATGAAAACAACAATCGGCAGGCAAATGAAATGACTGCAAAATACGAGTCCGAGAAAAAAGAATTGATGATTGCGGGATTGGAAAAAGATAAAGCACTTTCAGATGAAAAACTGCAACGTGAAAAAAACTTTAAGATCTATCTTTTGATTTTTTTATTATTTATTGCCTCTTTTGCGTTTGTTCTTTTTAGAGGGAACGTGCAAAAAAGAAAAGCTAATATCGCATTATCATTTGCCTACGAAGAAATTGAATTGAAAAATAAAGATATTTCCGACAGTATAAATTACTCCAAACGTATACAAGATGCAAGTTTAGCGCCTAAGGAACTCAAATACAAACTTTTTCCCGATGCTTTTGTTTTATTTGGCCCAAAAGATATCGTAAGCGGGGATTTTTATTGGTATGCTGAAAAAGATGGTAAAAGATTAATAGCAGCCTGCGATTGTACAGGGCATGGAGTTCCAGGGGCGCTCATGAGTATGATCGGAAATAATATTCTCAATCAGATCGTAAATGAAAAAGGAATTACATCACCAGATGAGATCTTAAATCACCTGCATAAAGAAGTTCGTAAGGCATTAAAGCAGGAAGAACAAGGTGCAACCAGAGATGGAATGGATATTGCACTTATTTCCTTCAATAGCCATACTGAAATTGAATATGCCGGAGCGCAGCGACCGCTGTGGATTTTAAAAAGATTGGTGAATGAAGAAAAGAGAACGGAGCCAACCATGCATTATTCATCTTCAGATTCCGAACTTTCTGAAATAAAACCTGACAAATTTTCTATTGGTGGACATCAATCTGAAATTGAACGGAAATTTACAAAACATAAAATTTCACTTTCAAAAGGAGATTGCATTTATATTTTTTCGGATGGTTTTGTTGATCAGTTTGGTGGTAAGGAAGGGAAAAAATTTATGAGCAAACGGTTCAAAGATCTTTTGTTGGCGAATAATACCAAGCCTATGCCCGAACAGGAAAATACATTGATCAAAACATTCGAAACCTGGAAAGGAAGCCGTGAACAGGTTGATGATCTATTGGTGATCGGAATTAGAATTTAAACACTTGCTTTCAGCTCTTTTAATTGTTTATCCAATATTTCCAATCCTGCCAAAAATGAATGTGGATTATAGCCCAGGTCACGTTTTGCTTTATCAATTATAAAACCCGTGAATGGCGGACGCTTTGCTGCTTGATTTAAAGTACCTGATTTGGATGGGGTAATTAATGATCTGTCAAGTTTGAAATGATCTGCTACTTTATAAACCAATTCTAAAATACTCATTGTTTCCTGTCCTGATAAATGATAAATACCTGTTGCGCCTTTATCAGCGATCAAAATACAACCATCTGCTAAATCCTCGGCAAGTGTTGGTGAACGGAATTGATCATCTACCACATTTATTTTTTGTCCTTTTGTTAATGCGTCTTTAGCCCACAATACGATATTTGTGCGGCTCATATTATCAACTATTCCGTAAATAATAATGGTGCGCGCAATGGCCCATTTGATCTTACTTTTTTGTACGATTTTTTCCGATTCAAATTTTGATTGTGCGTAATAGCTTTGTGGATTGGGAACGTCTGTTTCCAGATATTCAGATCCTTTTTCGCCATCAAAAATAAAATCTGTTGATAAGTGTATTAAGTGCGGATTTATTTCATTTCCTTCATTAGATGAGGTTATGAGGGCTATCGCATCAATGATATTTTGTACCGCGGTAACATTTAATGCCCAACATTCACCACGCTTGGTTTCGCAAGCATCAACGTTTGTCATTGCAGCAGTATTTAGTACTACATCGGGTTTGTATTTTGTGAATACTTTTTCTACTTCTGCTTTATTAGTAATATCAAGGGATTCGTATGTGTAACCATCTTTTAAAACCAATCTGTTTGCACCAAAAGAAGTTGCAATTACTTCAACATCACTACGTTTTATTAAATTGTAAACGAGTTTTTGACCAAGTAAGCCGTTACTTCCGGTAATTAAAATTTTTTTCATAATTGGGGTTAATTCAAGTATAGAAAAGAATAATTCTTAACAATATACATTCGGGTTATTAGTTTTTCCTTGGGAGCTTATAGATCCCAGACGCTTCTACGCTTGCTGCGCCAAGGTTTGAAATATTTTTTATGCTCCAATATAAATGCCATTACAAAGTATATAATGATGGGCGAGCCTACAGTAAAAAATGAAAGATAAATAAAATACATACGAATATTGGTAGTATTGATGCCAAGTTTTTTTCCCCACCATTCACAAACACCAAACGCCTGCACTTCAAACCAATTTTGAATTTTTTTTATCATTTTTATGTTTTTTCCGGTAACTAAATTAAGATTTTTTTAACAAATAATTGCCAATGTTACAACTTAAACATTTTTTATGACTGCAATATTCATTTTTCAACTGCAACAAGGCCTGGGTTGAATAGGCCGTTTTTACAGATAGTTTCAAAGCATCCCATTTATTAATTATGGAATTGTTTTCGCCCGCTGTTTGTTCCAGAAATTGCAATGCGCGCTCCACGTACTTTACATCATCTTTTTGTTTGCCATACACAAATAAAAAAGGGACAACTGTATTAATGATAATGCTATTTACAGAATCATCTCCTAAACGTTTTTTTGATAGAGCAGAGGTTTTATCAAAAACGTAATGAGTATGCCAATAGTCCGATACTTCAACATTCATTAATTTTTTTAAGTCATCGCATTTTTCGGTCTCAATAATTTTTGAGAATAAATGATTCGAATTAAATATCAGATTTGCAAATTGTGCAATACGAATGGTCGGAAAATTGACTGGCCGTAATCGTAGAAATTTCCATAGGTGGGCATCAATTGAATTTAATTTTAATTTCTGCTTTAAAAAAACATATTCGTTCTGTAATGCTTGTAAATATTTATCTTCTAAATGTTCGTCCAATAAACCGGCCTGGCCAAATAGCATTGCTTCGATCTGGAGCAAACTGTTTTTATGTTTTGCAAGAAAAAGGGAAGGAAGTGATTTGGCAAGCAATTCAAAAGGTTCCGCATTTGTTTTAAAACCGAAATTACGCGCCAGATGCTGATAAAATATTTCTTCCCAGTTATTATTATTTATTTTTAAACTATCAATAATGGATGTTGATTTACGTTCCAAACGTTCCAACAGCAATTTATCAAGGGTATTATTAATAATTAATTGAGGGACGGCACTGATCTGTTTTTCGCAGGGGATCCAATCGCTGTTTGATTTTAAAAGCAAATAATTTTGAATGATTTGTTTTTCAATTTTCTCCTTTAATTCCAAGGTTGGAATTGTTTCCCCCGAAGCTCTGAAAATTGGTTCATCGGCATTATATACTATATGTAATATAACGTTATCGTAAGCTTTATCATGTTGATGCAAATGTTTTTTCCAATCACTTGCGTTTAAATGGATCTCTACATTGCCTGCCCATAAGGTGTTTCCAATTTTTAGTTGTGCGTTAAAAAAGTCGGGGCCTGCATCAAAATTGTGATTCCCAACTTTCACAATTTCTATGGGGTCTCCTGAAGTGGATAGCAAATCCAACTGATTGAACAATCTAAATTTCCAAATATGATGTAGGAATTCTTCTTTCATTTGGTTTAGCGAATAATGATCCTGAAAGTTTTCCGGATCGTGATGGTTCAAATTTATAATTTTAGGAATTATGAATTTGTTCAATTATTGATTCAAAAATGGAACAGACTCTTAATTAAATTAAAAAGTTATATTCAATGAAAGACCGGTAGTGTAATTTTTTGCATTGGCTATATTCAGGAGCGTTGGCTGAATATGGAATGACAGATCATCACTCACATCGAAAGTGAACATGTGTGCATCAACACTGGCATCTACAATATTCATCACATATATTAATGTAAAACCGATCACCGATAAATTACGAAAACGTTTATAATATTGTTGGAGGGTATTTAAATTCTCATCTGAATATCTCGGGAAATTATCGATAGTTAACGAATCGCCATCAATTCGAAATTTATAAGCTTCAATATATCTGCTATATTTCTTTTGATTTTGATTGATCGAATAGGCAAGTCCTCCCAAGCCGGCATAAATAACAGGTACTTTCCAATATTTTTTATTGTACACCTGCCCAAGGCCGGGTATTATTGTTGACATTAAAGCAGATGTTTTTGGAGAATGATAGGCTGGTTTAGCTTTAGGTTTTATTTTTGCCTGCTCGAGCGAATCCTCCGTTGTTTTGCCATTCTGAAGGGTGGGCAATGGTGGTACAATTATTGATTTTTTTGGTTTTAATGTTGTATCCTGCACTTGCGCATAGTTTGATGCAGTGGAGAAAAATAAAAATATAAAAATGAATAAGAATGCCAGTCCCGATCTCCCGGGAAGGGAGGAGAACATATCCACCAAACAAGAATACCATTTAGTGTGAAGTAGTTCCTCCCTTTTGGGGAGGTTAGGTGGGGATTTAAGCATCTAACAGATCAAGAATACGTTTTAGATCATTATCTGATTTAAAAGGAATAACAATCTTCCCTTTTCCATTGGCTTCTCTACTAATACCTACTTTTGTATTAAATACAGCACGTAGATCTTCTACCACTTTTAATTGTTCAAATGATAAATTTCCTTTTGTTGGTTTTTTAGCAGAAGCACTATTAGTTGAAGGAAGGGCAGATTCTGTTTTTGCTCCGCGGGCTAAGTCCTCAACTTCACGCACCGATAAATTGTTCAACACAATTTGATTATAAATATCTAATTGTCTATCTATATTTTCAATACTGATCAATGCACGAGCGTGTCCCATTGATATATCATTGTTCCTTATCGCTAATTGAATTTCGATAGGTAACTTTAATAAACGTAAATAGTTGGTGATCGTTGAACGTTGTTTACTTACTTTTTGTGAAAGTTGTTCTTGTGTTAAAGAACATTCATCAATAAGTCGTTTGTAGCTGATGGCAACCTCAATAGGATCAAGGTTTTCACGTTGAATGTTTTCCACCAATGCCATTTCAAGCATTGCCTGATCGTTAGCAATACGGATATATGCAGGTACGCTTGTCAATCCTGCTATCTGGGATGCACGAAAACGTCTTTCGCCCGAAATTAACTGATATTTGTCGTATCCTAATTTACGAACGGTGATGGGTTGAATAATGCCATGCTCCTTTATGGAAGAGGCCAATTCGTTTAATGCATCTTCTTCAAAGTTAGTACGAGGTTGAAATGGATTTGTTTCAATGCTTGCAATTTCAATGTTTGCAATAGCACCCACTACTTTTCCTTCACCTTCCAATTTATTATTGCTGGTGATATCGGTTTTCGAATTTTCTAACAATGCGCTTAATCCTCTGCCTAAGGCGTTTCTTTTTACTGACATTTTTTCTTAATTTGGTGATTTGGTGATTTAGTGATTTGAAAATTAAATTAGCACATTTTCAAATTATCAAATCATCAGATCAAATTAGTTTTCTTCTTCTACTTTAATAATTTTTTCAGCATCATTTAATCGGGTAAGTCCATTTTTTTGAAGTACTTCACGTGCTAAATTCAAATAATTTACAGAAGCTTTTCCACTTGCATCGTGCATAATAATGCTCTGTCCGAAACTTGGTGCTTCTCCTAATTTAGTGTTACGTTGAATAATGGTATCGAATACCATTTGTTGAAAATGGGTTTTTACTTCTTCTACTACCTGGTTACTCAAGCGTAAACGCATATCGTACATCGTTAATAAAATACCTTCAATTGCTAATTCAGGATTGAGGCGGGATTGAACAATTTTAATGGTGTTTAACAATTTCCCTAAACCTTCTAAAGCAAAATATTCACATTGTACCGGAATTAAAACCGAATCGGCAGCAGATAGCGCGTTGATAGTAATTAAACCCAAGGATGGTGAACAGTCGATGATGATAAAATCATAATCATTTTTGATCTTTTCCAAAGCCATTTTCATCATCTTTTCGCGCTGTGGAAGATTGATCATTTCAATCTCAGCACCAACTAAATCGATGTGAGCAGGTAAAAGAAATAGGTTAGGTGTTTCTGTTTGAAGTATGGTATCTTTTGGATCAACACCATCGATAATACATTCGTAAATACCAGTTTTTATATTACGAGGATCAAATCCTACACCTGAAGTAGAATTTGCCTGAGGATCAGCGTCTATCAAAAGTGTTTTAAATTCCAATACAGCTAAACTCGCTGCAAGGTTAATAGCAGTTGTTGTTTTTCCAACTCCACCTTTCTGATTTGCTATTGCTATTATTTTTCCCATTTGTTGATTTAGTGATTTAGTGATTTAGCGATTTAGTAATTTGATGATTTGTTTAATTCTCCAATTCTCTATTTCTCTAATTTTTAAAATTATATATTATCTGTTGATCGTATCCAACGCTCCACTTGTTATTGATTTCTTTTCTCCAATATCAAATAAAATCAATTCATTCCCGGCATGCATAAATTTTTTAACCGCTTCTTTTTTATCAATTTTTATCATTTCAAAAGTATCATAATGCATACCTATTATCTGGCGGCATTTAATAAATTCGGCAGCGATAATTGCATTGTCAACACCCATTGTATAGTTGTCGCCAATAGGCAAAAAGGCAAAATTAATGGTACGATAAATCCCAATAAGTTTCATATCGTATGTAAGTGCTGTATCACCAGCAAAATAAAAGTTACCTTCTGTTGATTCAATAACAAAGCCCATTGGGCTGCCACCGTACGTCCCATCAGGTAAACTGCTGGAATGGGCTGCGGAAACACATTTTACATTCCCAAAATCAAATTTCCATTTACCTCCAATATTCATTGGATGTGTATTATTAATTCCCTGCTTATTAAGCCAGGTATGGATCTCAAAGGCACAAACCACTTTAGCTCCGGTACGGGTTGCTATACTAATTGCATCAGCAATATGGTCGTCATGCCCGTGCGAAATAAGGATATAATCGGCCTTTACGGTAGTTGCATCGATGCCTTTAGCTAATTCATTTGGACTAATAAACGGATCAAAAAGGAGGTGTTTGCCACCCACCTCTACTCCAAAACATGAATGACCGTAATATGTTATATTCATAATGAAAAAAAATACCTTACTTTGTAGTCTGATTAATTTTGATTAAAAATACAGTTTTTGAGCCGGAAAGAGGCTGAAAACTTATTAAGAGTTTTCAAACAGATTTTGTTAATAATATATTTCAATGATAACCATTATTTCGGCTACAAACAGACCAGATAGCAATTCTCTGAAAATTGCACAATTGTATTCTCAACTAATAGAAAAACAGGGAGTTAGATCTGAAATTTTATCTCTGGAAAAGGTTCCCGTTGATATTGCTTTCAGTGAATTATTTAGCAGGCGTTCTGACAAATTTCAGGAGCTTTTAGATAAGTATATTATCCCGTCACAAAAATATGTGATAATTGCTCCGGAATACAATGGGAGTTTTCCGGGAATTTTAAAAACGTTTATTGATGCCATGCATCCGGAACTATTGAGAGGAAAAAAAGTAGCATTAATTGGTGTTTCAAGTGGTCGGGCAGGGAATTTAAGAGGGATGGATCACCTAACCGGAATTTTACATTATTTAGGATTACATGTTCATCCTAATAAACTGCCTATTTCAAGTGTTTTATCGTTACTTGATGATAATGGAAATCTTAAAGATGAAAATACAATTAAGGTCTTAGAAAAGCACGCCTTGGATTTTGTAAAGTGGTAGATGATCTTGAAATTGTTAAAAATTCTGCTGACAAATCTTTTACTTTACCCTATATTCAATGTTTCCGGACGATTTCTTAAAAAAACTATCGAAATTTTCCGGAATTATTTCGGTACTCTTTCCGCTGCTATTTAAATTTATTTTTTTCAGATTAAAAGTACGGCCATTGATAAATTGCTGATCATGTTTTTTATAATGGTCGTTGGATAAATATCCGATCACAACTGAACTTTTAGCTGGCAGTAGTACTGTAACACCAAGCGAAGTGGTATCCGTGTCAACAAAAGATAATTGATCGTTCCAGTCAATACTACCTGTTGGGGTTAACTTGTAAATAGTTGGAGTAGTTTCAAATATCCCAAATCCAAATCCACTACCGGGACTTGAGATACTGTATTCAATTGTAATGTCGGATGTGGTTTCGTTCGTAACCATAAAATATTCCTGCCATGAGCACCCACTTAAAAGAAAAATAAAGGAAGCAGAAATAAAAGCTGTTTTGACCTTTTTGAATGTCATTTTAAGACCCATACATCTGCTATCCTTAAGTTTTTATTTTTATAGCTTAGGCAAATTTTTTCTCAAATGCCTGCATTACTTCAACCAAAGCATTTACACTTTCCAGTGGAAGCGCATTGTATAAAGAAGCACGGTATCCGCCTACATCACGGTGTCCGCGTAAGCCGCTTAAATTAGCTTCTTTGGTTAGTTTATCAAACTCAACTTCCAATTCAGGTTTGTGCATAATAAAAGTAACATTCATATTTGAACGGTCTTCCTTTGCAGTAGTACCAGTGAACATAGAGTTGCGGTCAATTTCATTATACAAGGTATCCGCTTTTTGCTGATTTATTTTTTCGATCCAGGCAATACCACCGTTTTTCTTTAACCATCTCAATGTTAACATAGAAACATAGATCGGAAAAACAGGAGGGGTGTTATACATACTCTCTCCTTTTATGTGTACTTGATAATCAAGCATGGAGAGCATTTTACGACCTGTTTTACCTAATATATCTTCACGAACGGCTACCATTGTGGTACCGGCAGGACCCATATTTTTTTGTGCTCCCGCATAGATCAATGCAAAATCATTACCATTTACTTTGCGACTAAAAATATCGCTGCTCATATCACAAACCAATGGTACAGCTGTTTTTGGAAATTCTTTTATCTGGGTACCGTAAATAGTATTGTTTGAAGTGATGTGCAAATAATCTAAATTAGCTGGTATCTCATAGCCTTTAGGAACATAGCTGAATTTTTTATCTTCCGATGAAGCAACAACTACTGTATTACCAATGATCTTGGCTTCTTTAATTGCTTTGCTTGCCCAAACACCTGTGTTTATATAGCCTGCAGTACCATCAGTACGCAATAAATTGCAAGGAGCCATTGCAAACTGTAAACTTGCACCACCACCCAGGAATAATATCTGGTAGCCATCTTTTAGCTCCAGCAATTCTTTTACCAAAGCTTTGGATTCATCCATCACTGCTTCAAAATTTTTGCTGCGATGAGATATTTCAAGTAATGAAAGATTTAGATTATCAAAATTGATACAAGCTTCAGCAGCCTGTTGTAATACTTCAGCAGGTAGTATTCCCGGACCTGCACTAAAATTGTGAATTTTTGTCATATTAATAGTTGAATTTGTCATCTGTTTTTCATTTTATTTAATGCGAAATTAATGATTATTTGAAAGGGAAAAGGAAAAGCGGGAATAATAATTTAGAAGTGTTTTTCTTGAAGAAAACATAGAGAGCCTCTACTAAAAAATGAATACCTTTGACATTCATTTCAATCCTTATTTTAAAGAGATGCCTGATAATTCATTACCTGAAAAAATTGTGAGCAAAATGCTTGACACTGATTGGTTCAGCCAATGGTTAGGCATTGAACGTGTTGAAGTCAAACAAGGTTATTGTGTTTTGCGAATGACCATTCGTAAAGAAATGCTGAATGGTTTTGCGATCGCACATGGGGGAATCACATACTCATTGGCAGATAGCGCTCTGGCTTTTGCATCTAATTCACATGGAAGAATGAGTGTTTCTGTTGAAACAAGTATTTCGCATATCATATCGCTGAAAGAAGGTGATGTAATTACAGCGGTTGCAGAAGAAGTAAGTCTTTCAAATAAAATAGGGATATATCAAGTAAAAGTAAAAGATCAAAATGATAAAATAGTTGCTTTGTTTAAAGGCACTGTTTATAGAACGAGTAAAAACTGGTTTTGAGTTAGTACAGATAACGAATTATTACGAATTTACGAATCTGTGTATTTGGAAAATTTATGTTAGAGAAAAAAGATATAATTTATCCGGAATTGAGTTATAAAATCATTGGTTGTTCTTTCGATGTATTTAATTCAATTGGCGGTGGACATAAGGAAATAGTTTATCAGAAAGCATGTGCATTGCTTTAAAGGACAGAGGATTAATTTTTACGGAACAGCTTTATTATCCTGTGAAATTTAATAATATCGTTGTGGCTAAAAATTTTTTTGACTTTTGTGTTGAAGAGAAGATTGTTGTAGAAATCAAATCAGCTGGACGTTTTACTAAAGCTAATTATGATCAGGTGTTAAATTATTTAAATGTTTCTAATTTGAAACTTGCCTTACTTATTTCTTTCACCAATGAAGAGGTTCGGTGTAAAAGGGGAATTAATTTCAAAACTATAAACACAGATTCGTAAATTCGTAACCATTCGTTATCTGTACAAAAAAATATACTATGAAAAATGCATTTATTATTGACGGAGTTCGCACTCCTATTGGAAATTTTGGTGGAACATTATCTACTATTCGCACGGATGATTTAGCGGCATTGGTTTTAAAAGAATTAGTAAAACGAAATGCTACCATCGATGTAAATCAAATTGGTGATGTGATCATGGGCTGTGCAAACCAGGCAGGTGAAGATAATCGTAACGTGGCTCGCATGGCATTATTACTGGCAGGTTTGCCGTATACGGTTCCCGGTGAAACGGTAAATCGTTTGTGTGCTTCGGGCTTGTCTGCTTCAATGGCTGCAGCACGCAGCATTATGATCGGGGAAACTGATCTGATGATTTCCGGAGGTGTTGAAAACATGACACGTGGTCCTTTGGTAATGTCAAAGGCGGGTTCTGCGTTTGGGCGTGACCAGCAACTATTTGATTCATCATTTGGTTGGCGTTTTATCAACCCTAAAATGAAAGAGCTTTATGGTGTTGATGGAATGGGAGAAACAGCAGAGAATCTTGCGGAGCGTGATAAAATTAATCGTGAAGATCAGGATAAATTTGCTTTGTGGAGTCAACAAAAGGCAGCAGCAGCCCTATCAAAAAGGCGTTTTGCAAAAGAAATTGTTGGGGTTGAAATACCACAAAAAAAAGGTGATCCGAAAATTTTCGATAAAGATGAATTTATAAAACCTGATACTACATTGGAAGGTTTATCAAAATTAAAAGCATCATTTCGTAAAGATGGGGGAACAGTAACAGCAGGCAATGCATCAGGGTTAAATGATGGAGCAGCCGCTATTTTATTAGCATCAGAGGAAGCAATAAAAAAATATAATTTAAGCCCTAAAGCACGCATTGTTTCAAGTGGTGTTGCCGGTGTTGAACCTCGTATTATGGGAATAGGGCCTGTTGCCGCAAGTAATATGGCTTTGAAAAGGGCAGGTTTAACAATGAATGACATTGATCTAATTGAATTGAATGAAGCATTTTCAGCACAGTCATTAGCGTGTACACGTGCCTGGGGGCTGGCAGATAACGATCCACGGATCAATCCGAATGGTGGTGCCATCGCACTTGGCCATCCATTAGGAATGAGTGGTGCACGTATTTTAAATTCGGCCGCCATTGAATTGCAGGAGCAGAACAAGCGTTATGCCTTAGTTACAATGTGTATTGGTCTTGGGCAGGGATATGCCGTGATTATTGAAAAGTGTTAAAATTTAGGAATTAAAGATTTAGGAATTAGGATTGGGAATTCAAAATTGTTAGAAAATTATGACTAAAGAAGAATTAAAAAGTAGAACAAAATTATTTGCGATTCGCATTTTTAAATTTATAGATACTTTACCTAAAACCAAATCTTTAGATGTAATCACTTATCAAATTTTAAAATCCTCTTCATCTGTCGCGGCAAATTATCGCGCTGTTTGTAGAGGGAAATCGGGAGCAGATTTTTTAAATAAGTTGAAAATTGTGGATGAAGAAGCTGATGAAACTTTATTTTGGCTTGAATTTATTAATGACTTAAAGATTAAATGTGATAAAAATGAAATTGAATCTTTGATGAAAGAAGCAAACGAGCTGGTTTCAATTTTTTCAGCAGGGATTCGAACAACTAAAGCAAAAAATCCTAATTCCTAAATATTAAAATCCTAAATATTAAAATGATCTACGAATTCAACGGCTATAAACCGGTCATCCACGAAAGTGCTTTTATTCATCCCAATGCTACCGTTACAGGAAATGTAATTATTGGTAAGGATGTGTATATTGGCCCTGGTGCTGCTATTCGTGGTGATTGGGGACAAATAATTATTGAAGATGGTTGTAATGTGCAGGAGAATTGCACAATACACATGTTCCCGGGCACAACCGTTTTATTGAAAGAGGCAGCACATATTGGGCATGGTGCAATTATACATGGTGGTACTATTGGTAAAAATGTTTTGGTGGGAATGAATTCTGTTGTAATGGATAATGTGGAGATCGGTGATAATTGTATTATTGGTGCATTATGCTTTGTTCCTGCGGATATGATTATTCCGGAAAGAAAGGTTGTTGTTGGTAATCCTGCAAAAATTGTAAAAGAGGTTAGTGATGAAATGATCAAATGGAAAACACAGGGAACAAAATTGTATCAGCAATTACCCGCTGATTGTAAAGCTACTTTGAAACCCTGCGAACCTTTACGAGAAATAGAAATAGGTAGACCGAAGCAACAGGATATTTATAGAACATGGAATGAAAGTAAAAATAAATAAACAAGTTTGCGAACGACAATTTTTAAACTCTAATTAATAATCAATATTTTTTTAATGAACTTACACTTACATTTTATCCTTGTTAACTCTGAGTTTAATCAAGGCATAGCCGATGATTTTAATGAAGGACAAGAATCGGAAGATAACATTAAATACTTGTGGGAAGACGAGTTAAAAGTATCGGAGCCTATAACAGAATTCAAAATAAAAAACAATGCAATTTATACGTTAGCAGGATATTTTCCGGATGACAAAGAATTTAGTTTTGAAATTTGGGATATGACCATTGTTGACTGTGTAACAGAAAGCGGTCAAAATATGCAATTTGCCGTTTCGAAAAAACTTTTGAAAAAAACTGAAAAAGTAGTGGATGAAAAAAATGATGAAACGCATTTGTATTTTTATCTGCGGGATGCGCTTCCTATGGAAACCCCAATGGATGGCGTATATATCATCAAGGAGGATTTTCCGAAAGAACTAAAAAACGTTAATAAAGCATAAAATAATTATTGTAACTTCTGAATATAATAGTTCGCTAGTTTTTCCCTAATTGGGCTAAAGCCCATTTAATCCTGGGTTTTTAATTGCCACGACCTTAAGGTCGTGGCTACTGAAACTCAACGATGACTAGGCTTTAGCCGAAATTGAGAAAAAAAGTACTGAACCATTAGTATAGTAGGATCAAATATAAAATCGAATGACAAGAGAAGAGCTGTTTTCAACCATTACAAAGAAAAAAAGTTTTCTATGTGTTGGTTTGGATACCGATATAACTAAAATTCCTGCACATTTGTTGAAAACAGAAGACCCTGTTTTTGAATTCAACAAACAGATCATTGATGCAACGCATGATTTGTGTGTTTCATACAAACCCAATATGGCATTTTATGAAACACAAGGTGCAAAAGGTTGGATCAGTTTGGAAAAAACAATCAATTATATTAATCAAAAGTATAAAGATGTTTTTACTATTGCCGATGCAAAACGCGGTGATATTGGTAACACATCGAAAATGTATGCAAAAGCATTTTTAGAAACATTGAATTTTGATTCGATCACCGTTGCTCCTTATATGGGAGAGGACAGTGTTACACCATTTCTTGAATACAAAAATAAATGGGTGATCTTATTGGCGCTTACTTCTAATAAAGGTGCATTTGATTTTCAAACAAATGGAATCGAATCTATTGTTGAAAATGGGAGGGGGATGAAACTATTCGAGAAGGTTATTGAAACCTCCAAAAAATGGAGCACTCCGGATAATATGATGTACGTGGTTGGTGCAACAAAAGCAGAAATGCTTATGGATATACGCAAAATGATCCCCGATAGTTTTTTATTAGTTCCAGGTGTTGGCGCTCAGGGTGGCAGTTTGCACGATGTTGCTAAATATGGTATGAATAAACAATGTGGTTTGTTGGTTAACTCGTCACGAGGAATTATTTATGCAAGTGCTGCTGAAGATTTTGCAGAAAAAGCGAGAGAAGAAGCATTGAAATTGAAAAAAGAAATGGAAATTTTGTTACAAGAGTATTTATAATTTTTTAATAAAAAAATTAGGAAACTGTTTAAATTTACATTTTAATTAATTACACTATGAAAGCCTTCGCACATATTTCGACAAGCTCAATATGACCTTGCGCGCGGTCAGTCTGAGCCTGTCGAAGACATTGCGTTGGTCTAACAAAAAAATTAAATTTAACAGATATTAATCTCAATAAAATATATTATTATGTCCTATTTAATGGTTTGCCTTGGCAATATTTGCCGTTCACCTTTGGCAGAGGGGATTTTACGAGACAAAGCAAAAAAAATGAATCTTGATATTAGCATCGATTCTGCTGGAACATCTAATTATCATATTGGACAGCATCCTGATAACCGCACTGTTTCGAATGCAAAACAGCATGGGATTGATATTTCTAAATTAAAAGGAAGACAATTTCAAGTAGAGGATTTTGATAAATTCGATACTATTTTTGTAATGGATAGTTCAAATTATTCGGATGTTATCAGCCTTGCACGCAATGAAAATGATAAACGTAAAGTAGAATTGATATTGAACAGGGTTTATCCAAATTCTAATATGGCTGTTCCTGATCCTTATTTTGGAGGTGAGCAGGGGTTCGAAACTGTATTTATATTACTTGAAAAAGCGTGTGATGTAATTGTTCGTTCGATGGAAATTACTAATTAATAAATGTTTATTTTAAAAAGATAAACGAAGTTCTTTGTTGAATAAAAAAAATAAAAATGACTGAAAAAGGAATCCTTTACTTAATACCTACAACCCTTGGAATTAATGCTGAAACGGCTGATGTTATGCCTGTTAAAGTAAATCAGATCATCAATACTATTGATGAATATATTGTTGAAAACGAAAAAGCGGCACGCCATTATTTAAAAAAAATGGGGCTCATTAAACCTTTGCAGGAAATTATTTTGCACCCTTTAAATCAGCATACTAACTTGCATGAAATTTCAGGCTATTTAAACTCAATTAATCTTGGGAAAAATATAGGAATAATTTCTGAAGCAGGTTGCCCGGGTGTAGCTGATCCTGGGGCTGATGTGGTAAAGTTAGCACACGAAAGAAGCATTAAAGTAGTTCCTTTAGTTGGTCCATCCTCTATTTTGCTTGCGCTGATGGCTTCCGGATTTAACGGACAAAGTTTTACCTTCCATGGATATTTACCAAAGGAGCGTAGCGAACGTATTAAAAAAATAAAAGAACTGGAAAAAACAGCCAGAGAAAAAAGTCAAACTCAATTATTTATTGAAACGCCTTATCGTAATACACATTTGTTGGATGACATTTTAACAAATTGTGATAGTAAAACGCCCCTTTGTATTGCCTGTGATATAACCCTTCCAACAGAATTTATTAAA
>JAZJZM010000005.1:0-101439 GCA_040389865.1 Bacteroidota bacterium
AGATTGGGGCTTAAATTGGAACTCTTTATTAGAGACCGGTGGTGTAATGCTTAGTGATGAAGTAAATATAATTTGTGAAGTTCAATTAGTAAAACAAAAGTAAAAGAAAGTTAAAAAACCATGGCGGGGACAAGAATGGAAGTTTTAATTCTTGTTTTTTATATAGGTTCTCTGACAGGGTTTCAGGCCCTGTCAGAGATTAAAAATTTGAATAAATAAGCCTAACAGGGTTTAAAATCCTGTAGAAGTGATGACAATGATTTTAGTACCAAGTTTTTATAAAATTTAAGGAGGCTCATTAAAATTGCAACATGAATTTATCGGAGGTTGAAGTTGTGAATAACAGCGAAAATAATCAGTTTGAAATACGAATAAAAGACCTTATCGCTAAAATCCTTTACAACATAAAGGATGATTCAATAGGGTTTTTTCACACGCATGTACCTGAAGAATGGAGAGGCAAAGGCGTTGCAAAAAAAATGACAGAATGCGCCTTAAACTATGCTAAAGACAATAATCTGAAGATATTGCCCTACTGTTCTTTTGTAGCTAAATATATTGAAGAGCATGAGGAATGGGAGCCCTATTTACATATCAAGAAAAAGGTGGAGTGATTAAACACAAAACTTTAAAATTTTGTGAATAATAACGTCCGCAGTAGAATAGTTTTTGAATTAATAAACTGAAGCATTAAACACTATCCAAACAACAATCCAAACACTTCTTCAATTTTACCAACCATTGTAATTTTGATGTGATAGTTTTTCAGATCAAGTCCTTTTTTATTGTATTTAGAAATAAAAATATGTTCGAATCCTAATTTCTCAGCTTCCGAAATACGTTGGTCAACACGGTTAACAGGGCGTATTTCACCGCTCAATCCTACTTCACCTGCAAAACATGTTTTAGGTGAAATAGGCATATCTTCATTACTTGAAAGCACTGCACATACCAATGCCAGATCAATGCCCGGATCTTCTACTTTAATTCCACCTGCAATATTTAAAAATACATCTTTGATGCCTAAACGAAAGCCACAGCGCTTTTCAAGAACAGCGAGTAGCATCGCAAGTCTTCTCAGGTCAAACCCTGTAGAGGAACGTTGAGGTGTACCATAGGCTGCACTGCTTACCAAGGCTTGCGTTTCTATCAGCATAGGGCGTAACCCTTCCATGGTAGCAGCGATAGCAACACCACTTACCAATTCTTCACGAGCGGTAATTAATATTTCAGATGGGTTGGTCACTTCCCGCAAACCGCTGCCTTGCATTTCGTAAATACCTAATTCATTGGTGGAGCCAAAACGGTTTTTAGTGGTGCGCAATAAACGGTATACGTGATTTCTGTCCCCTTCAAATTGCAGGACCGTATCCACCATGTGCTCTAAAACTTTAGGGCCGGCAAGGCTTCCGTCTTTGGTAATATGTCCGATCAGAAATACTGCTGTTCCGCTTTCTTTTGCGTAGCGCATCAATTCCGATGTGCATTCACGAATTTGTGAAACGCTTCCGGGCGATGATTCTATATGAGCAGAATGTAATGTTTGAATGGAATCTACGATCAGTAAATTCGGTTCCAGCACTTCAATTTGTTTGAAAATATTTTGTGTTGATGTTTCCGTTAAAATATAACAACTCGGATTATTCATTCCAATACGTTCGGCCCGCATACGAATTTGCTGTTCGCTCTCTTCACCTGATACATAGAGCACTTTCAGGTTTTTCATGTTGAGTGCAACTTGCAACATCAATGTTGATTTACCGATGCCGGGCTCACCACCGAATAATACTAATGAGCCGGGAACAAGGCCGCCACCAAGCACCCTGGAAAGTTCTTTGTCATAAACAGGGATTCGGTGTTGTTCTGATAAACTAATTTCTGTTACCAATTGCGGCTTTGAAGCACGTTGTGTGCTGGTGCTTATAATGCCCGGAGTTTTAGCGTCATCGCCTTTTGAAACAATTTCTTCTACGTAAGTATTCCACTCATTGCATGATGGGCAACGACCGATCCATCGCGCTGATTGCGCTCCACAGTTCTGACAGAAATAGGTTGTTTTAGTTTTTGCCATTTTTAAATAGAATTAGAGAAATAGAGAATTAGAGAGTTGCGAATTTACGAATCTATGATGGTTAAATTGCCTATTGCTTAATTGATTAATAGTTTTTTAATTGCCTACTGTTAAATTGTGCAATTGCCCAATTACCTTTGATTATTTGAATAAAAAAACTCAATTGTTGTATTTACATTGGGCAGCGTATACGATATTCCTGAATTGAGGTCGGATAGAACCTTATCAAGCCGTTTAAAAAAAACGGCAACATTTGTTCCCGGAACGGTTTTAGGTTTTTTTTTAAGTTCGGGGATGGAAGAGTTTAGAAAATCTTCCCAATGGCAAGCAATAATATGTTTTGGTTTTAAATACCTTACTATATCTTCGGGATAGTTTTTTACATTATTAAAAGACGCTACGCAAAGCATGGTAACATCAACGGGATGCTGATTTAAAATTGACTGGGCCGGAAAGCCATAAGGGAAATTGCTTGCAGCAGAATTAATATATGTTCTGAAATTGACACTACCGTCATCGTTTAAAAAATCAATCAGATAGCAGAGTGTTTGTCCCATGGCATATTCTCTCCAATACTTATGGCGGGTGTTTTTCTGTTCATGTTTTTTGGGAGCAAAATTAATATTAATTCCAAGTATCTTTAAGTTGGGGGCATGTTCAGTAAGGACTGGAAGTATACGTATTTTAGTATTCACATAGATCCATTTTCCTTCTGTGGAAGGAGTGCTGACGGAGGATTCAACAGGTTTAATGATATTTTTATCCTCAATTTGGCCTTCGGCTAAATAACCTTGTACGGTGGTATTTCCAATAATTTTAATGGTATCCCTGTTCAAATGGCCACTATGGTAGAGGTAGGGGACATCTCCATAATGATCATAATGACCATGGGTAATTAAAAGCGTTTTAATTGATCCCGAACGATCAAGAGAATCTCCGATAACATGTAGAAAAACAGAATCAATTAAATTCTTTAGATCAACCGAAATGTTTGACTTATTTGTTAAGGTTCCGGAAAAATAGGTGTTTGCATTTGCATAAGAAAAATAGGGATCAATTAGAACAACATTATTGCCCTTCTTAATGAAAAAACCGCTGCAGCCAATGTAATGAATAGTGATACTGTCGTTCGCATCTGTAGAGATATTAAAAACAGTGTCTTTGTTCAGGATTGGTTGCGCCTTTAAGATATTTGTATATCCCTGGCAGGTAAATAATAATAAAATGAGAATGTAAATACGGGGATGGACTTTCATTTTGAAAATTTTCAATCAAATCGAATGTCTCATATTCCCTTAATTTTATTTTCAATGTTAGTGGTTGAGAACCCCTCTAAAAATTCTATGGTTTTTACTTCGCCTCCTGAAGCCCTCACTGTATCGGAACCAACAATGTGTTTTTTGCTTTTGGGATCAGTTTCATTGGCATCGTAATCGGCACCTTTTACTAATACATTGGGTTGTAAAAAACCGATTAAATTTTGCGGGGTGGCTTCGTCAAATAAAATTACGGCACTTACAAAGTGCAGCGAAGCTAATATCATTGCCCGTGATTGTTCATCCTGCAAAGGTCTCGAACTTCCTTTATTTAAAAGCCGTGTAGAGGCATCACTGTTTAAGCCAATTATTAATTTGCCACCCAGATCAGATGCTTTTGCCAGGTAATCAATGTGTCCGCGGTGAATTATGTCGAAGCAGCCATTTGTAAAAACAATTTTCTGCGACTTGAAACGCCACACAGCTATGGTTTTTAATAATGTTTCAGGAGTATGGATCTTTGATTGTATAATTTCTAATGCGGTTAATTTTTTTGTAAACGGAATCATGATGTTTAAGGATAATGAATCAATAATAATTTGCTAAAAGTATTAAACTGTTGCTGCTAAAAAGTATTGAAAACGGTTAAATTATCGATTTTAAAATTGGTACAAAATCGGAAAATAATGTTTACAATTTGGTTTCTTTATTAATAATTGGAAGCATTATTAATGAAATTACTCCCAATAAAAGGATGAGCGCAAACTGTGATGTCCATATCAGCCACGAAAATGCAAACGCAAAAGTGAAAGAGGTTTTATAGGCTGAAGTCAGGGTTTCGGTAACCAAGGCCTGGTAAGCACCGGTACCTCCAGGAACAAAAGCAATGCCTAAGCTGCCAAACAACATAATTGCCAATGCTGCACCAAAACTTAAGTAAGAGGTTTCTATGAAACAGAAAAATCCAACATATAATAATGCGGTGTATAGAAACCAGATAAGAACAGTATGAAAAATAAAAAGGATCGGACGTTTTATATTTTTTACAGATTTTAATCCTTCCCAGAATCCAAGTGCCATCTCTTTCAATTTTTTTGAAAAAACACCTTTACTTCTTTTACGAAATACAAAAAACGAGATGGTAATACCTATCATTATCAATGCAAAAAGAATGAGGAATATATTGTTCTCCATCAGTGATGAGAATTTAGTGGTAAGAGGGCTTATAATTTTATCATTTGTTAAACCCCATAACTCGTCAAACTGAAAAAAAAGTGTCCCAATAAAAATAAGAATTAAGCAAAGTACATCAATAGCTCGCTCTGCTATCACTGTTCCAAACCCTTCGGTAAAAGGGATTTTTTCATATTTTGTAAGTACTCCACAACGGGAAATTTCACCCAGACGGGGCAATGCGAAATTGGCCAGATAACCTACCATTAAAGCAAAAAAAGTGTTGGATAGTTTAGGGTTAAAACCAAGAGGTTGTATCAGGAGTCTCCATCGCATGGCGCGTATCCAATGACTTAAAAGACTTAAAAGCATAGAAAGTGCTATCCAGTAATAATTAGCTTGGGTAAATGCATCTGCAATACTGGCTTTGTCTTCTTCCGTAAGGTTACGAACCGCGAGCCAGATCAATAAAATTCCTATTCCTAAAAAAAACAGAAATTTTAAAATACTAATTATTTTTTTTTTCAAAATTAGCGGAGTTTGTTGGTTTTACTGTCTGGAAAAATAACAGCGGGTTTGTGCTTTTTGGCAAGCTCGAAATCCATCAAAGCATAAGATACAATAATTATTTCGTGTCCTTCTTTTACTTTTAATGATGCTGGTCCGTTTAAACAAATAACTCCCGAATCCCTGTCACCTTTGATCACATAGGTGGTAAAACGTTCGCCATTGTTATAATTAAAAATATCCACCTTTTCGTTTTCAATAAGGTTGACGGCATCCATCAGATTTTCGTCAATGGTCACACTGCCGATATAATCAAGGTCGGCTTGCGTCACAGTTACGCGATGTATCTTCGATTTTAAAACTTCTATTTGCATATTGATTGTAAAACTAAAGAAATAAATTTAATTGAAGGATAGATTTTTAGATAAAGACGTAGGAATTGTTTGTAAGCGATTTTTAAAGTTTTTATTGCAAACTATTATATCCCGTAAAGTTCATTCTGGGCGCATTATACAAGGAGCGGGGAAGGTGTAATTTTTACCGCGACTGTCCTCCCGAGCTTTTGCGAGGGATCTTGTTATAATTAATGATACTGCAACTGATTAAGAAGATCCCTCGCAAAAGCTCGGGATGACAGAGCAGATTTCTCCTGAAGAAATATTCTCATTTTTTTATAAAAAAGGCATCTGCTATCCCCTTGTTTATTTGATAATTTCCAAGTTTAACAACTATCTTTCCTTTCTTTTTATCTTGTTGTTTGTTATCCAGGTCTTTTTTTTCATTGTGAACGTCTGCTCCCATAAGTTTCGGGATCTTAAATTTTTTGACATCGATCGTAAATACCATCAGATCGGGTAAGCCATAGGCTTTTTGTACACCATATTCATACTCTGTAATTATAGTGCCGCTAGACTTTGTTGTAAGCTGCAACTTTAACACTAAACTTTCCAGAGGATCCACCCACAATTTACCTAAAATAACATCTGTGGTGTCGGATAGCGGAATTACGTTGATAATTTTGGTTGAAGTTGCTCCAAGCATTTCCGATCCCTGTATCATGCAGGTGAACTGGCTGGTATCGGAGAGCATTTTACTTAACTGATCAAAACCCTGACGTGGAATGAGCGCTATACTTTTTGATTCTACCTTGAATTTATCTTTTTGTTTGAAATAAATTTTAACATCTATAGGCAACATTTTAATGAAGGGCATATCTACTTTGATATTTGCAGTAACAGAATAATCATTCGCCTTTTGTATTTTCCGGTACACCTTATTCAGCAATTGATTTCCTGTTTCATTCTGGCTCACTAAAGAAGTAAATGTGAACAGAAAAATTACAGACGCTACTACCGATTTAAATAAATGCGCTTTCATGATAAAATATCCTTCCTGTTAAATTTATATAGCGCAATGCCAAGCAATCCAGCTATCTGAAGCAATAGTGAAACTGCTGAACGTAAGATCTGTTCCGTTGGAAGCGGGTTTTCGAAAAAGCTGTTCCAGGTACTCATGTGTGTTGTGAATAAAAATGGCCTTACATTATCCAAAACGGAGACATCGAGTGCGCCAATTATTGTAAACAATATAATAATAGCCATTGTCAATACTATTGGCCCTATGGAGTTTTCGGAGAAGCAAGACAGTGTGATCGATAATGTAGCGATCATTATTAATCCAAGGTAAGCTATTCCAAAGGCTGAAAGAAAGCGCCAAAAAATATCCTGCTCCTGCATGATAACGAGGCCTTCGCTTTTCAATATCATCAGGTCGCCAGTCCCGAATATAAATTTACTTACACCCAAGGCTAAAAAGCCTATCCACACCAGAATAACGAATGTATAGATACAACCTGCAAGATACTTTGAGAAAAAGATACCGCTTCGTGAAATAGGTTTTGTCAATAACAATCGGATGGTGCCCATTGCGCCTTCGCCTGAAATAAGATCACCGGTTACCAAAGCGATCAATAAAGGAATATGAACAATTAACATTTGAAGAATGATGAATGCAACAAGGTTACCATTTAAAATGTTTCCCTGAAACGAAAGCGACTGATCAAAAAGCTGCGTAATAAAAGAGAGGTAAGTCATTCCATCCAAACGCATTGCAAAAAGGATGATAGCAATAATTAAAGTAATGGCACCTAAACCAATATAGCTTCTTGGTTTGGCAATTATCTTAATCAATTCATTATAGGTGCTTTTCCAGAACATTAGTTGTTTATTAATTTTAAAAAGTAATCTTCGAGTTTTCTTTTGGTTTCTATAGAGAATACTTTTATGGCATTGTCGCAAAATAATTTATTTACGGCCGGAATTTTATCATTAGAGATCTGCAACAATAAATTATTCTGATTAATAGTGATGAATTGTTTTTCTATTCCGAAAGATGTTAAAAGAGATCTTGCTTTATCGATATCATCAAGTGTAAATGAAACGATCAATTCCTGTTCATTCAAAAGGTCGGAAACGCTACCCTGAACAAGGGTTTTCCCTTTATTAATTATTACCATCCGGTTAGCGATCAGTTCGATTTCTGATAGTAAATGAGATGATAACAAAATGGTTTTATTGTATTCATTCTTAAGTTGTAAGATCAAATTTCGGATGTCCAGAATGCCTTGAGGATCTAAACCTGTAGTAGGTTCATCTAAAATGATAAGCTCCGGGTCATGGATAAGTGTTTGGGCAATTCCCAGGCGTTGTTTCATACCATTGGAGAATCCTTTTAATTTATCTTTTTCTCGTCCTTTTAAACCCACAAAATCAATGATCTCCGAAATTCTGTTCTTTTTTAACTCCACTCCTGTGAGGCGCGCAAAAATTTCAAGATTCTTTTGTGCGGAGAGATATAAATAAAAATCAGGTTTTTCAACAATACAACCAATACGTGAAAAAATATATTTATGATCCTTAACAGGATCTTTTCCGAATAATTTTATTTCACCGCTGGTTGGTTTGATAAGCGAAAGAAGCGCACGGATGGTTGTGCTTTTTCCTGCACCATTTGGCCCGAGAAAGCCCAATACGTCTCCTTTGTAAACTTCGAAGCTTACATCTTCCAAAGCTTTAAATTTTCCGTAGTGCTTAACAAGATGCTTAACTTCTATGATCTTTTCGCTTGAGAAAGTCATTTTGAATAGTTATTGAATTAAACCATTAAGGTACTAAAAACTTCTTAATACTTTGACGATATTTTGAATCCATCAAATTCTCCATTTGAAAATTGCTTTTGAGGTTTTTTTCAAAAAGATTCATTATTTCAGTTCCTTTTTCATGAAGAAAATATTTATTTTCAACCTCGAATTCAAATATGTTTACCTGGGTTTTGTTAGTTTTAAACACGGAAAAGAAAACAGCGGAATCAACAGATGTTTCTAAGATCCAGTTAAAGCTATTATTCTTCTTAAAGAAATCAGGAACAGCGGATAGCTCTAAACTATTCATTGGCATATTTCTGAGTTCGATAATTGTTTTAGCGGGATCAATGTAAATATGGCTTCTTATGCGTTTCTCCGAGCCAACCAGCACCGGCTTTATTGTGGCAACTTTTTCAGCACCCAATCCATTTAGTTTTAAAAAAGCGATTTTTTGAAAAGGTGAAATAGTACTTTCTGCATTCAATTGGATCCATTTTTGAATGGATGAAAGCGCTTGTTGAATTTCGTCTGAACTGATATCAAATTTATTGTTTTGGATCTGTGAAAAAATGACATCCAGTATTTTAGGTAGTTCAATCCAGCCTTTATCCGTTTTAACACGATAAAAACCAAGCTCCTTTTCTTCGATCTCCATCCGTACGCTTGAAAATGTTTCCATCTCACTCTTTAATTGTAAGCCATAGGTAACAAGGGTATCGCTAAAAATTCGTTTTCGAAATCGAAGGGATAATTTGTTTTTATAAAGGTCGAAATCAGGTGTGTCTAAGTAAAGATCAAAATAGGTGTATTGAGAATGATTGAATAACGATAAGCCTTCCAGCTGTTCGGATGAATTAATAAAATTTAACAGCGCTTTCTCATCTTTTATAAGATACTTCCTTTGCTCTTCGGTGCCTTGCGCAAGAAGCATATTGGAGCTTATAAAAGAAAAAAGTAATATTTTAAATAGTGTGTTAATGGCCATAGTTAGTCAATCTGCCTTTTTTTGATAAAAAACTTTCGGGGTTTTTATTCTTATCAATATCAATAAGAAGCACCCCGTTTTTTACTACATATTCCTCACCCACTTTTATAGTTAAATTTTTATCAAATGCGATAGGGTGAGGATCTGTTAAATCAAATGCCTTTAATATAGAGGCTCTGCGGGATGCCAGTTTATGAAAATATAATTCGGCAATTGGTTGGGGCCATTTTGCTTTGTTTATCATGTTTCTTAACATGGAGCCATCCAGTTCGCTGATTTTTTTTGCCATCCAAAGCAAATCTTGATACGTGGCTTGTTCATAAGGAGGTAAAATGGAATTGATACTACTGTTTAACTTTATTGTTCCGCTTTCACAGCTTGCAACTTCCCATGAAAACTCGTTGACCAGGCCCACTTTAAAATCTGGAGGGAATATTCCCTGAACAACTCCAAAGCTAGCACCCAGGTCCGAAAAAACGGCCGACATTCTGTATTTATAATTACCCATATGAACTGTGGTGAGCAAGGTGTTCTGTTCGCGTGTATCCCAATTGCCAATAAACTGGTGAGCGAGCAGCGCGCCTCGTAATTCTCTCCTATCCTGGTTGGATAAAAGATCAGGCAAAAACGACCCCATTCTTTTTACTCTGTCGGGCCGGGCTTCCAGCACGCATTTTTTAAATCGCACAAATTGTTTTCCAACATAGGGTTGCAGATCAGCAAGTTCTTGGGTCATCTGTATGGTTACTGTACCATACGTTGTAATAAATGGGTCTAAATCGATATTGTAAATTTCTTTAATTTTAATTTTAAGTTCTTCTTTGTTTTTTATTTCTTTCAGCTCATCAAAAATTAAGGTCAGTTTATTTTCTTCATAATAATAGGGGTGGTCAACATCATAACCAAGTGCGGCAAAAATATGTGATCCTACCACATCAGTATGCACTTCATCGCCCCATTTGAGCGACCATTTATTATCGAGATCCAAATCCAAAACATTGATTTTAGGCGCAGATCCACTTAAGCTGGGCTTATCAAAAAGCACCACCATTTCTTTTTTTGCCTTTATTTTTTTTGAACGTGCGAGTTGAGCAAATCGTTTATCAAGCGGAACTTGTTTTGTTTTTTTATGCCAGAAAGGCGAATCTTTGGGGTCTTCCTGAAGGTTATTCTTGTTTATATTTTTTGCCTCATGATCAGTAATTGAATTTTTATAACGAAAAATCCTTTTGCTTTTAATGGACTGAGTCACCATCTTTATTTTCTCATTAAAAGATATTTTTGTTTTGGCATTTGCTATTGATTTTTGTTTCAAGGATTCGTTGAACAAATAAAGTTCATAAAAAACCTCTCTGTTTTCATCGTTTACAAACTTATTGTCCTGAAAGGCCTCTTCCTGTTTTTCAATCAGGTGCTTTATGTGTCGTACAGATGCATTGCTCCGTCTGGAGATAGCCACTTTTTTGTAAACGGTAATGTCATTGTTAGTTAAAAAATGACCGACAGTTCTTACATACTTTAAATTTATGTGGCCATCATTAACAAAAGAATCTAATACTGGAGGGTGCTCATTTAGCAGTAAGCTTCCCCTTTCAATGGGTGCCAATGGCTCTGACTGAGCGAGGCTATTGTAAGGGGCCAGTATGTTTACAAAAAGAAATAATAATAAAACTGCAGTTTTCATTTTTTTAAGATAAGCCTGACTAATAACGTTTAGCCAAAAATAAATTCACCACTAAGGCACTAAGAACACTTAGATTCACTGAGATTTCTAATTTCTACCTGGGATTATTTTCTGCTGAACTTAACATGTGAATTATCATTGTAAGCCCTTCTGGATTAGTTGTCTCCCAGACAAATTCTGTTTCAGTTAAAACAGAAATTTTCATTTCGGTTGTTTCTTCAACGTTTTCCGAGTAAAGTGTCAGCGAATTTTGTGTCGCATTATATTTCCACTTGCTCAAGGTGGCTATTCCATTGTCTAAAGACTTTACACCATGATCAGCGTAAAATATAGTACCGTTGTCTATCCCAACATCTGTGGCAGGGAAATTCTGTCCGCCAATTTCATATGTCTTAGTAGACCATATCTTATCGAACAGTTTATTTATTTTTTCTTCCGATTGTGCCATTGAATTTAGTCCTAATAGAATAAGAAGTGTCGTAATGGCATTTGTCATAGCGGGTTTCTGTTGCCTTGTAAGCAAATACTGGACAGCCTTGTTAGGCTTTTGCATATATACTTTTTTTGCCCTTTATTTATTTCTTTGATCGTTATAATTTAATCCCCAAAGAAAGTGTAGGAAGAACAAAGAAAGTTTCTATCGCTTCTGTTCTATTAGGCTGATATCTGTCCGGAGCCAAATAAAACACTCCTCTCACTTGAGGATTTATGTACAACATTTGTTTAAACAAATAGATCTCGTAACCGAACATTGGAGTAGCAACAAAAGTAGAGAGTCGCACCTTTGGCACTGAGGGTTTAGCAATATCAAAATACTCCCAACCACCAATAAATCCAATATATGGATTACTTTCTCTTTGTCCGATCTTAATTTTATATCGTGCAACCAATGCAAGTTCAAATCCGAGTCTCGCATCCGTTTCTTTTGTTACATTTTGGAATATTCCTTCCTTTGCCCAATCGGGAATGTTTAAAGCAGCTGAGTAAAGCCCGATATTAACAAGGTTATCTTTAGTAACATTGCGGGTTACTTGTACCCCATAACCACGGAATAAAAATCCGGATGGTTCTACTTCAATGGCCCAGTCTCTGTCTTTAGTAGCATTAGCATTGGCTTCCTGAGCATAGGTTACTCCACTAAATATAAATGCAGAGCAAAAAAATGTAGTGAATAAGAGTTGTTTCATCTGAAATTTTTTTTATTTATTGTTTACTTTAAAATGAATCATTTCAACGTATATAAAAGTAGAAAAATGATTTGACATAAACGTTTTGTTATTCATACTCTTATTTAAATACTTCAATTTTTGCAATTGTAAACAATCATGCATCTTAGTCTTTATCTTTTCCACTCAACCAAACCAATCAGTCCCATACTGCCAACTACTAATACCCCCCAGATATAAAAACCTATATGAAGTTCTGTAAACCCTTTATACTGCGTAAAAAAGCCCCACATAAACATTAAAAAAGTTTTTGACAAAACAGATATCCACATTCCTAAATGAAGGAAGGACTCATATTGGGAGCATCTGTCGGTATGCCAATGCAGCTCATCAATAAATTCATGAACGGTTCGGGTAATAAAAAAAGCAGCGAAAAAAGGCAGCATTTCAAAGTTAAACCAAAACATTAAAACCAAAGAAAGTTCCATTAAAACAGAGGTAGCGAGAATGATCCGATGCGTTTGAAGTTCTTTATCGGTAATGTCGATCTTTACTAATTTGCCATGCGTTAAGGAATCAAGGAACCAAACAATCGTAAAAATTGTAGCAGAACACAGAATTGCAGTTGCAAAAAAAACGGGGTTAATATTTTCAATAAAATCCATTAGGTCTTATACGTATTAAGAAAGTAATTTTGAAAATTAATTTTTGGGCGTTCCTTTTCTTAAACAAGAAAGGGGTGGGCTTGGAGTTTATCCTGAGCGAAGCCGAAGGGCTTCAATCTTTTCTAAAAAGAAAAGGATTTACGCTGCAATCCCTAACGCAGCATTAATATTAAAATAAGCCATAAAACAAAAATAATAAAAATCTACTGCTTCAGTCCATTAAATAAAACAGGCTCATTTTTTTTCTGGAAAAAACAAGAATCTAACCTCATCCATTTCAATTCTCATGTAATTGATAAACCATATAAAAAATAACTGTGGAACCTTAAGATAGAACATGAAACCATTTGGTATGCTGATATGCGAGTATGAAACGGGTTTCTGTAAACTTGTGGATAGCCTTCCCTGTAGCTTTCTTCGCTCAGCTATTTTAAGGTAACGATTGGTAACGAATTTGTAAACAAGGTTGGAAGGAAAAAGAAATCTCGGTGGTGTTTTCATTCGACTTGGAAACACAACAGAAGGAAAAATGGTAAAACAGAAATAACCAAAAAAATCAAGTTGTACCCAGTTAGAAAAAAGGTCATAAGAACCCATCAGCTTATATCTATCCTGATAAATTTTAATGCGATCGCTGAATGCAGCAAGAAACACTTTTTGGTACTTGTTCCATTTGCGATAATTCATTTTATTATTTTGAAAATAGTCCGTTATCAGATCAGTAATGTTAATGGATTGCTGACAAATAAATTCAATTCCCGGACTGAACAATGGGTCGATGAATGCGGCAGAATCGCCAATTACAACAATACCATCATCATACAGCCGATTGCTCAGATAAGGTAATTTCGGCAAGTGTTTGATCGGACCTCTAGTGGCGCCTTGTGTAATATGTTTTAACAATTCATCTTTTTCGAGATAATCGTTAAAAAATTTTTCCGGGTCAGGAGTCCCCAATATATTTTTGTCGTAGACAACACCAATGCTGGTTGTATTGTTATTTAATACAATGTGCCACCACCAGCAGCCATGTCTTAAAAAATGAATGGTGCTTTGCGATTGCGGCCCTATGGCGTTTTTTTGCCATATCTCACTTTTTAGTTTATCCCATTCCTTGATTGGCTTTAGGTTCTCAAAATGGGCAAGAGAAGCTGCTGTATCAAAAATTACTGTATTGTTTTGCCAGCCCATTTTTTTTCCAACAATACGTTCCGTTCCAGAAGCATCTATCAGCCACGTTGCTCTATATTCAGTTTCATTATTCTCATATTTGATACGAACAAGGCTATTTAGTTTTTCATAATGGAAGTCAATTATTTCTGCAGGTCTTCGTATTTCACATCCCATTTTAATTGCTTCTGCCAGGAGGTCTTCGTCAAATTGCTGTCTGTTGAAATGATATCCATTGGCTATACTTTTAAATGAGGGAGAAGAAAACTCATCCATTTTATTGTGGTCGAAAGTATTGTGCTCATTAAATAAAAAACGCAGTCCTGCTTTTGGTATTTGTTTTTTTAAGAGATGATCTATACCAAAACGATTAAAGAAAAGACCAGTCATTTCGGCACTGCTTTCGCCAACTTTATTAGGGAAAATGCTACTTCTCTCTACAATCAAAATAGTCAAGGATGGTGTTTTCCTTTTTAGAGAAATGGCCATTACGGAGCCTGCTATTCCACCTCCCAAAATAATTATATCATATCGTAATGTTTTCGTTTCCATTATCAATGCAGTTCAGGATATTAAGGAAGAAATAATAAATAGGAATAAAATGCTGCCCATTATTTTTTTGCATGTTTTTAAGAAATTTTTTGTGCTGAAAAAATCCACATTAAATTTTTTAGTAAACTCCATACAAATGTTGCACGAGCATAATAATAAATATAAAAAAGCAGGTTAAAAGATTAAAGGTTTGGGTCCATAATTTACTATGGTTGTGTTTCTGAATTTTCAGGAAGGAAACAAACCTCCAGCTAATTATTAGCAGCATAAATACTAAAAAGCCATTGTTTTTCTCCATTAAATATCCCGCGAGGAAAGAGAGAAGGTTTAAAGCATGAAGCACAGATAAGGTAACCTTTGTTCCAAATACGGCTGGAATACTCTTTACACGGTCTGTTTTGTCCCTCTCTATATCCGGAATGTCACGTATGATGCTGCCAATCACAACCTGCAAACTTGTGAATATAAATAATCCGATGGTAAGCTCATGATAAAAAACTCCTGCTCCAACTAAAATTAAACTGCCCCAGGCAAATCCAATGAATATATTTTTTACTAAAAATATATTTTTAATTCGATTGTTTCTTCCATTAATCGGGAAATTCAGAGAGTATAGAACGCCAAGCAAACAAATAGATGCAAGCATAATGATACGAAAGTCAGAAAGAAGAGTCAGGGCAATTGGAAGTGTAATAAATAAAAGTTGCGCTATTACAAGGACATGTAATTTAATGCTCAAAAATCGTTTTATATTAAAACGGAAACTATGTGTTTGGTCAATGAAATCATTAAACCGGTAGATTAGAAATATGCCACAAATACCACACCATTGTATGAGTAGTATTTGTGAGATGTTCCAAGTATGAGTAACGATGCTTCCAGCTAAGAGAAGAGAATTGGAGGCAATGAAAAATAAGTATAAGGGCTTAAATTTTATTTCTGTTGACAAGGCTCCTAATGTTTTTAAAGTCGAAGCCATAGATAAAATTGAAATGGCTGTCTAGGAATTAATCTACCGCTTTTAGTTTTGTATCAATATCTCCAACCACTTTTTTCTGGGCTTCGATCTCTGCTTTTTTCTTATCCTGAGCAGTTTTATTTTTTACAATATCATCTTCTGCTCTTTTTATCTTCCCTTTATAATCTTCAATATCGCTGTTCAGGTTTTTATTTTCTTTTTCAAGATCTTTTTGATCATCCGCTAATTTTGATTCTATTTTTTGAGCGGCTTTCAACTTTTCTTCCACTGCATTTTTAATAGCTTTTATTGCAAAATCTTTTACTATTTTTTCTGCTGCTTTATATTGCTCCTTGTGTTCAGAAGAATTTAAATACGCTCCCCCAAGATCAAACGCAACAACAAATGTAATTTCTGCATCACCTTTTTTACCATTCGCTTTGCCATAAATATCAATGGTATTTGTTCCCATCTCTTTAATTAAAGCGTTATCAATAAAAATAGTACCACCTTTTGAGGATTTTTTTCCATCATATTCTTTCATGAAAGATTTAAACTCATCCTCAGCATCAGAAGGATTAACGCCATAAAGCGTTACTACTAAAGCATTATGGCTTCCTTCGCCAATTGACTCGTTCGACTCTTTTACTTTTACTTTTTGCGCAAATCCAGAAACAGAAATGAATGCTGCAATTGTGAGTGTAAGGGCTTTTTTCATGTTTTTTTTATTTTGAATCAACAAGATACAACATTTATTTGGAAATAAACATACAGGCATTTGGTCTGTATTAAATATCCTTTTTTGCAAACTACTTATAATATTTCAACTCCAAATTGGTTCCGTCAAATACTGCATAGCTATTATAATTTACCCATTCACCAAGATTAACGTAACGGCTGATATCCGATAGTTTTATGTCGAGTGGTAAATGTCGGTGACCAAAAATGAAATAATCGATCTGTTCTTTTTTTAATTTCTCTTTAGCATAAACTACCAACCATTCATTGTCTTCTCCGGTAAATTTTTCATCCGAAGGAGCATTTTTTAAACGGCTTTTATTTGACCAGTAATTAGCCATACTTAAAGCGAAATTTGGATGCAATCGCGCGAAGAGCCATTGACATATAGGGTTGGCAAATATTTTTTTAATGAATTTGTATCCATTGTCTCCAGGGCCTAATCCATCACCGTGCCCTAAATAAAATGTCTTTCCATTGTATAGTCGTGTTATGGGTTCACGATGGATAGTGACTCCTAATTCTTTTGGTAAATAATCAAACATCCACATATCGTGGTTGCCGGTAAATAAGATCACAGGAATGCCCGAATCACTTATTTCCGCTATTTTGCCGAGCAAACGTACAAATCCTTTTGGGACAGTATGTTTATATTCAAACCAAAAATCGAACAGGTCCCCCATCAGGTAAATTTCCTGGGCATCATGTTTGATCTCGTCCAGCCATTTAACAATAAGCTTTTCGCGGGTCAAACTTTTTTCATAGCTGGGAACACCTAAATGAAAATCGGATGCAAAATATATTTTTTTGTTTGGGTTCAATTATTTGTCTTAAAATTTATTGGTGCTTTTGTTTGATTTTGCAAAGATAACGAATTGAGTTTTGGAAGTGAAGAACAATTTATTTTATGGGATAATACCGCATTTACTGAGCAAAGATGATTTTACAACATTATTTTTTATAGAAATCGTCCATAAACGTAGGCAGTCCTTCCAACAATCGTAAAGAGTTTTTTTTATTTGCTGTATTTGTTTTTCGGATTCCTTTTGGTGTGGAATACTGCAAATATTACAATTTCTCCTGGATAGATTTTATATAATAGAACAAATGGAAATTTTTTTAAAGGGATATGGCGAAATTTTTTATAAATCAGTTGATATGCATTAGGGTTGGCATTGAGCGTATTAATGGAAGAGTTTATATTTTCTAAAAGCAAATCACCTAAACCAGTTTTCTCATTTTCATACCACCAATATGCACTAAGCATTTCTTTTAGTGCTTTGTCTCTGAAAATAATTTTATGCTGCATTCTTTTTACTGCGAATTATTTTTTTGGACTCTTCCCATGAATAGTTTTTCCCTTTCCCCTGAGAATATTCTTTTTCACGCTCATCAAGCATAGCTTTTTGTTCTTCAGTAAGCTCGTATAAATAGTTGCTTTCGGCTTTCGCAGAAATAATTTCAAATACTGCTTTTAAAAATTTAGGGTCTTCAATATTTTCCAAAGCCTTATAAATATTGCTTTTTATTGCCTTCGTAGTCATGCTGATTTATTAATTTAAACAAATATACTAATTGTTTTCAAATTTAAAAACTGTTAAAGCCCTGAGTTAAGTGTTAAAAACAAGTTCTGGAAGTATAAATTTTTTCCAAAAAATAGAGCCTAAAACCGATTCTGGTAATACTAAAAAATAATAATTAAAATCAGTTCTAAAAACTTCTTACAATATCAAACGGATTCAACAAATTTAAATTTAGCGTAAATCGTATTGTTTCCAGATATTCTAAATTTTTCTCATTTTTAAAATCCTGAAGATCTCTTGATATTAAGATTGGCAAATAAATTTCAAAAACATCTTTCATCAAAGAAATGCATACCCCTGCGTTATATAATATCTTTTCTTTTTTTAACTCATCATCAGCCGTTGTTCCAATGTCGGCATAAACTTTCAAAGGCAATTTTAAATTGCCTAATGATGATTTAATATTCAAAGCTGTTATCCATTTGGATGTTTGTCCTGCTTCGGAATAAAACTTAAATCCACCATCAGTTTCAGTAAATTGACTGGAAAGAACACCTTCGGTTTCGCTGCGACCCAGAAAAATATTATCATATAAATAATCCTGCTTTCCTGTTTGACCGCTTAAACGAAAGCGATAAGGATTAGCACCATTTGCAGTTGTTCCTATAAAAGTACCTGCAAAAAAACGAACATCAACTCCTTTGTTTTTCCCTTTAAAGTTGTAAGAATAATTTGCAGTTAATGATAGCTTGATCATTTTTTCAATGATCGTTTTTGCTCCAAAAACCCTTTCACCGCCACTTTGTAGGTTTACAAGAATATTAACAGGTTGTATAGCATCTGCTTTTGAAAGTCGATAAGAAAGATCATTAAAATTTAAATATATTGGATCACGGGAAAAGGTATTAGGAGTAACCTCATAATTTCCTTTATAATAATCTTTAAAAATATTAATGTTGCGGTAGCGTAAAGTCTGCTTATAGGGGCTTCTTGCATACTTCTTTTTGAATTCAATAGTTAACTCCGGTGCAACTTTATTAAAGTTCAAATCAGTTGGGTGATTGGTATAAGAGTAACGTGTAGTTGTTGCACCAAAAGTGATGCGCTGAAATACACTGCTATTTGGAAAGGTATTAACCGCTACTCGTCCATAGCCTGCAAAATCTTTTGTGCTATAGCTTAACATTGGCATCACCTCAAATTCAAATTTCTTTTGAGGTGTTATGTTATTATAAAAAGCAAAACCGAACATCCATTTATTATAATTGTTCCAGCCTGCAACGGGTGTAAAATATAGCTGCGTTTTATCTGGATTATCAAGGCTTCCCAGAAATTGCAGTTTTAAAGGCTCTACTTTTTTTAAAACACCTTTGGTCCTGATTGCATTGTTATTCCTATTGATTTCAGGCATATCTTCCACATAATCAATTTTAAAATAATCAATATCCTGTGCAGGGAAGTTCAGTGTTTTTTTACCATCAAAGCCATCAGATTTGATCTCAGCTACTACTTTTTTATCTTTTATTCCTTGAATAAAAACAGGCGCTTTTATATCCCCGGTATTTTTTACTTCGATATCCCAGGTACCATCAGCATTTTTATCGCAGGAAGCAATTTTATAATCTAATTTTTTTGTTGAATTGATCAGATCATCAAAAAACCAACTCAAATCTTTCCCTGTTGATTGTTCTAACACTTTTCTTAGATCAGCCGGCTGTGGGTGTTTGAAGTGCCACTCATCAAAATAGCGTTGCATTGCTTTGTCCATTTCTTTTTCTCCAATGTCCGCCATTAAATAATCAAATACAATGGCTGTTTTAGAATAAACAATTCCGCCATAATTTATTGCGGTATAATCATAAGCAGGGAATTCAATGGGCTGGTCCTGGTTTTTTACTGCGGATATCAAATAAGATAATTCATATTGTGATTTATGTTTATAACGCCTCAAGTCAAATATTTTTCCAACAGCGTTATCAGCAATACCACCGATCAGTTTTCGCTCAGGATATTTTGTTTGAACATAACGAAGCTCATTAAAAGAATTGATGCCTTCGTCCATCCAGGGGTGAGCGCGCTCATTAGAGCCTAGCATTCCGTAAAACCAGTTATGCCCTACTTCATGGGTGATCACCACATCAAGCTGAAACGCGTTTCCGGAATTGCCAATGACCGTAATATTAGGATATTCCATCCCTCCACCGGCACTGATTGTCCCATCCACGGCAGTACAATGGTTATATGGGTAATCACCATTCCATAGCGAATAATAATAGACGGCATCATTCATATATTGAATACTCTTTTTCCACAAATTACCTTCGGCATTCGTAAACATGGTCCAGGTAGTAACCTTACGTTTGGTGTGTGGCGTTTCTATTTCTCCTTTTAAAACATGATAACGTTTATCGCAAAACCATGCAAAATCATGCACATTGCTTTGTTTGAAACGTAAGGTTTTAGTTTCACTATCAGAAACCGGAAATGCAAGATCCTTTGAATCAAAAGAAGTGATCGCTTCAGTTTCTTTTACTTTTTGATTCAGCCATTCCAGTTCTTTTTCACCATCTACCATATCGCCTGTTGCGCCAAGCACGTAATTTTTAGGAAGGGTGATACTTACATCAAAAGTTCCAAACTCCGAATAAAATTCACCTTGATTTAAATAAGGCATATAATTCCATCCGTTACGATCATACACTGCAGGCTTCGGATACCATTGCGTTATTTGATAGGATTGTCCTATATGTCCAAGGCGGGAAAATTCACCGGAAGGAATCTTAACATGAAAAGGAGTGGTGATGGTTATTTTGTCCCCACTTTTCAAGGGTTGGTTCAGAAAAAGTTTACAAATGTCAATACTATCTTTTAGCAATTCGTATTTAGCGGGTTGTCCGTCTATTTTAAAATCAAGCTGGTCAATGTATCCTCTTTCTTCCGCTTTTGAAAAATAAAATTTATTCTCCTGATTTTTTAAAAATTCTTTTGCCAAAGCGGTTGTCTGATCTTTATATGCATTGGGCCACAAGTGCATGTAAATAAAGGAAAGTTGATTGGGAGAATTATTAATATATTCTATACTTTCATCACCGGTAATTTCGTTTTTTACATCATCCAATTTTACATTGATGGTATAATGCACTTCCTGTTGGAAATAAGATTGCGCAATTCCTGCAAGTGGGAATAAAAGAAAGATCAAGATTGATTTTTTCATAGAATAGTTTTAGTTTTTCTCTTATAGATTTTCAAACCCTGGTAAAGGTTAAGAGCCTGTTTAAATTTTATTCAAAATAGTTTTTTGCCTTCTCTTGATTTCTCGATTCCGCTCGAAATGACCGTGTGCACTGTCATTTCGAGCGATTCGAGAAAGGTGCGTTAGCTTTATAAGCAATATTGTTATTCTTTTGTACAAAATTTAAACAGGCTCTCAGAAAAATCGATTATAAACCAATAAAAACCCTAACAGGGTCTAAAACTCTGTCAGGGGGCTTTTGTTTTTTTTATTTAAAAATCTCAGCTAATTTTTTTTCTAACTCTTCACCACGAAGGTTTTTTGCAATAATTTTTCCTTCTTTATCAAGTAATACATTGTAGGGAATTCCTTTAAAACCATAAAGTGCTACAACGGGCGACTGCCAAGCTTTAAAATCACAAATATGATTCGACCATGTTAAATTATCTTTTTCGATCGCCTGTTTCCACTTAGCCGGATCAGCATCTAATGAAACGTTGAAAACATCAAAACCTTTTGATTTATATTTGTTATAGGCTTTTACCACATTCGGATTTTCCGCTCTGCAAGGGCCGCACCATGATGCCCAAAAATCAACCAATATCACTTTACCTTTTTGAGATGACAGTGAAAGCGGTTTTCCATCAGGCGTGTTCATTGTTATTTCCGGGGCAAGGGTGCCGATGGCTAATTTCTTTTTTGATGCAACATCATCATGAAACGATTTCACGTAAGGTGAATTAGGATATTTTGCAAACAAGATATCATCCATTTTGATATATGTTTCCAAAAAATCTTCAGCTGGCAATTGTTGAATAGCAGCCAGTGACGCCAGCGAAGTCGGATTTTTTTCGATAATACTCTGTAGGTATTTATTGTGCTGTGCAAGCAATGTATTGTATTCTTTTTCTAAAACCTTGCTCATAGAGTCGATCCTAACAGCGTTGGACGCATTCGCACCGGCAAATACCTGAAATACATTTTGTAATGAATCGCGTTTTTGATAGTTTTTTGTGGATTGTTTATTGGTTTCCAAAAATAATTTTGAATCCGGTGAACCTTCTATGTTATATGTTTTGCCAAGATCACTTGCGTCCCCGGTGAGGGTAACCTTTTGATTCGCATCCAGGATCAATGTTGCAAAATTCTTTTCTGAAGTTTTTAATCGATAAAAACCCGGCTCTTTGATGTTGGGAGTCATTGTAAATTCTCCTTTTTCATCCAAAATAACGGTATCAATACCTATCAGGCCGGAGGGTGCCATCAGCTCCAAATAAAGTGTTTCGCCATGTGGGTTATTAAGTTTTCCTTTTAATTCAAAACCATTTCCCGATTCTGGATTGGTATTCGAACATGCCGCTAATAATATGATTGGCAATACAAGTGTGATGTTTTTTAATTTCATAGATGTTTCGATTTGTGAATTTTCGATTTAAAATTTCGATTTATTTTCTCTGTAAAATTTATTTTTCCAACATTTCTTTAACCAATTCTGTCGCTACTTTCGGGTCGGCTTTGCCTTTGGAAAGTTTCATTACTTCACCCATAAATAAACCTAATAATGTTACTTTTCCATTTTTATATTCTGTAACTTTTTCAGGATATTTTGCAATGGCTTGTTTTACAAACTCGGTTAATGCACCACTATCGCTTTCCTGGATCCAATTATTTTCTTCCGCAATTTGTAATGGAGTTTTATTTGTTTCTTCCATCATCTTCGGAAATATTTTTTGGATCGCAATGGTATGATTTACTTTTCCACTATCAATAAAATCAATAAGTGCAGCCATTCTTTCCGGAGAAATCTTAAAATCAGAAATATGTAAAGCATTATCATTTAGATATGCTTTTACTTGCACCGTTAACCAGTTAGCAGCAGATTTTACGCTTTTTGTTTTTGCAATGATCTCTTCAAAATAAAGGGCAATTTCTTTTGAATCGGTAAGTACACCGGCATCGTAAGCAGACAGTCCTAACGATTGGTATTTTTTGTACAACTCGCCCGGAAGGGGAGGTAAGGTGCTTTTTATTTTTGCAATATAATCCTGAGATACCACTACCGGCTGCAGATCGGGCTCAGGAAAATAACGATAATCATTTGCCATTTCTTTGCTTCGTAAAACAAAGGTTGTACCTGTTACCGCATTGAAGCTGCGTGTATCCTGCGAAATTTCTTCTCCGTTTTCAATCGCTTCGATTTGGCGTTTGGCCTCGAACTCAATGGCACGTTGCACATTCCGTATCGAATTCATATTTTTTACTTCGGTACGTTTACCAAAAGCGGTGCTGCCTTTTAAACGCACAGAAACGTTGGCATCACAGCGTAAACTGCCTTCTTCCATGTTGCCATCACAGATCTCAAGATAACGAACAATTTTACGTATTTCCGTTAAATATTTATAGGCTTCTTCTCCACTGCGCATTTCCGGCTCACTTACAATTTCCACTAAAGCAACGCCCGCACGGTTCAAGTCAATTAAGCTGTTAAAAGGATCAATGTCGTGAATACTTTTCCCGGCATCTTCTTCCATGTGAATGCGTGTAATATTTATATTTTTTTCTGTACCATTTTCTTCCTTAATAGTGATATAGCCTCCGGTACAAATTGGTGTTTTATCCTGTGTTATCTGATAGCCTTTTGGAAGATCGGCATAAAAATAATTTTTACGTGCATATTCATTAAATTCACGAATTGTGCATTTACAGGCTAAACCTAAACGAACAGCAAATTCAATCGCTCTTTTATTGGTTTTTGGTAATGTGCCGGGGTGACCTAATGATATAGGGCTGATATTAGTATTTGGAAGTGCTCCAAACTCAGCAGAGTCGCTTGAATAAGCTTTGCTCCTGGTGGATAGCTGTGCATGAACTTCTAAGCCTATTACTGTTTCGTATTTATCGTAAATATTCATTTTCTTTTTATGCTTATTTCAGGGGGCTAAAGGTACGAAAAAAATTAGTGTTTGAATAACCAAATGCCCTGATTGGATATTTGCTTTTTGCGCCTTATTTTTAATTACATTTTCAGTTGATCCCATTTTGTTTTTATACTCCAAAATTATCATAACAAACAAAGACTTTTCAAAATGGATAAATTTATAAAGCTATTTAGGTATTAATAACTCAATTAATTTTTTTTCGTTACCTTTACTTTCCTGAAAAACGATCAAAAAATTAAAGATTATATATTGCCTGAGAACAAATTTTTATAGTGTTTTAAATATAATTAAAAGAAGTAAATTATAAAGATGATTGATTTAACAGCAAAAGTTGAAGGAGCACTGGAACAAATGCGTCCGTATTTAAAAGCAGATGGGGGAAATGTTTCATTGATAGAGATCACCGATGATAAAATTGTTAAGCTGGAATTACTTGGTGCCTGCAAATCTTGTTCGATGAGTGCAATGACCCTGAAAGCAGGTATTGAGGAGGCAATTAAGCGTGCAGCACCTGAAATTAGAGGTGTTGAAGCAGTTAATGTCGGTAATATCACAGTCGGTAATTGAATTTATTTAGGCAATTAAGCTTAGGCAATTTTACAATTCAATGATCATCTGCCTATTGTATAATTGCCCAATTGTTAAATTATTTTTTAAATTGCCAGTTGCTAAATTGTAAAATTGTTTAATTATTTCTTTATTCCATAATCAATGAAATCAACATCCTTTTTTAGTTCATTTCTTCTTATCTTTTCTGTTACATTGTTTGAGGCTTGTTCACCCAAGTTAGATATACCAACACCGGGTGTAGGGGAAGCTGATTTTTCTAAAACAGTAGCTGTTGGTGGTAATTACATGGCAGGATACCAGGATGGCGCATTGTATCAAAAGGGGCAACGACTTTCTATTCCTGCATTACTTGCAGAACAATTCAAATTAGTTGGCGGAAGCACTTTTAATCAGGCTTTGATGCCCGACAACAATGGTTTAGGATTAAACAGTAAAGTATGGGAAAGCTGGTTCATTAGTCCAAGTCATTTACGATACGCCACCGATTGTAAAGGTGTTTCATCTCTAAAACCGGTGAAGATCTTTATTTCTGAAATGCAGGCGGCCTCTTATTTAGCCGGCATTGCAGGCAATAGTATTCAAAATCTGGCTGTCCCATTTGCAAACAGCAGCGATTATTTTAACCCCGCCTTTGGTAATAGTTTTTCATCACTAAATACTAATCCTTATTATAATCGAATGGCCAGCAACCCGGGTGTTTCTACAATTTATGGTGATGCCAAAGCACAGAACGCAACCTTTGTTACTGCATGGTTAGGTATGGAAGATATTTTTAATTATGCAAGCACAGGTGGAACGGGAACTGCTATACCTTCCTCAGCAAGCTTTAGCGCATATTTAGATACTATCCTTGGTGGCCTTACTGCTAATGGAGCAAAAGGTGTTATAGCTACCATCCCCGATTTTAGGGTGTTTCCATACTATACCTTAGTTGCATGGGATAATGCGGATCTGAGACAGACACAAGCCGATTCATTGAATGATATTTATGTTCCTGCCGGATTAACGCACATCACTTTTGAACAAGGACGGAACGGTTTCGTTATTGATGATGCATCCGCAAATGGCGGTGTTCGCCAACTTCATGCCGGTGAATACATTACACTTTCTGTACCCCTTGATTCAATGAAGTGCGAAAAATATGGTTTGGTTTACAATACCATTAAGGATCGTTACGCATTGGACAGTGCAGAGGTTTTTATGATAGATGCTGCCATTAATTCATACAATGCTGTGATAATCCAGAAAGCGGCACAATACAACTTAGCATTATCAGATATGCATGCTTATTTTAATTCGGTAAAATCGGGTATTAAGTGGAATGGCGCTGATTTTAATTCAACTTTTGTTAGTGGTGGTTTTTTTAGTTTGGATGGATATAACCCCAATCAAAAAGGATATGCTTTAATAGCGAATGAATTTATTAAGTCTATAAATACTAAATACAACGCTGTAATTCCCACTGTAAATTGCGTTGAATGTGATGGCGTTTTATTTCCGTAAAAGTTTTTTCATTAGGTTTCCCCTTCAATAAACAGACTTTATATATTTAAATCGTTATGGTAAGCAGCCGCACTTCTCGACAAGTTCGAAATGACTACGTGCGTGGTCATTTCGAGCTTGTCGAGAAAGTGTGAGGGGCAATTATCTGTTAAAAGCATTTTATTCTTTAATTTTAATCTCTGCAATTCGATGCAGAGCGGCTTAATCCCCCAATTTCTGCAAAACAACCTTAAAGGTTGAAAACCATAAAAATTAATTTGTGTCCAAAATCACAATAATGTTTGATTCATTTCATTTTTTTTACTGCTCTACGCAAATACTTTTGTCAGGTAAAAAAAACCGTAAAAACCTTAAACAATATAACTATGACAAAACTATTTGCAATGGCAATTCCTATTCTTGCCGGTAAAACAGAACAATGGAAAACTTTTTCCAATGAGTTAAAAACAAAGTATAGAAAAGAATTCAATGCATCAAGAAAATCCCTTGGTGTTCAGGAACGCACCTTTTTTCAATCTACTCCAATGGGTGATATGATCATTGTAACACTTCAGGGTGAAGATCCTCAGGGAGCATTTCAAAAATTTGGTGAAAAAACAGATGAGTTTACAAAATGGTTTGCAAGTCAGGCCAAAGAAATTCATGGAATAGATCTAACCCAAAAGTCATCTGGAAAACTTCCTGAATTAGTTATTGAAACAGACGCTATTGAAGAGGTTGTTCATCTTCTCAAATAAAAAAAGGCGCTTTGCAAGCGCCTTTTTTGTTGATTATACTGGAAAATAACAGCTGACAATACGGATCAAATTCGGCTTCAATTCGGAAAAAGCACCCGAACTTTTTTTTCCTGCAATAACGAAACAATCTTTTCACAAGGCACATCAATAGAACTGCAATAGACTGTTTTTTTTAGAAATTTGCTGCCATTGTAATATTTTAATTGAAATACAGTACCACTGCTTGTATCAAAATTCCCTTCATAAATTTCCATCTTAATCAAAGAGCGGTAGCTGATGCTGAATTTATTGGCAAAAGATGCTATAAAACCGCTTTGCAAATAAATATTGTTTTCATAAAATTTAATGGTGAAATATTTATTATTCATAATTACAACCGCGGCAATACAAACCATTCCTGCCAGAATCATTGTTAACCCATTATTTTGCATCAAAAGCATTACCAACGCCATACCAAAATAGAGCAATCCCGATCCCATATTCAATACAGTTCTGAAAAAAGAGGCCTCCATTGTTAAAAGAGAAGATTCTTGTTTGTTCGCAAAAAAATCACTTGCACCAAGTAAAGCATTCCTTACGCCTATTTGCGATGACCTATCATTACCGGGTACCTGATTTAATAAGATACACATTTGTTCAAAAAGCTCAGGAGCTTTTAATTTAAATTCATCGGGAGATTCAAAAAAATGTTCGGTACATACGCTTAAAAATTCATGGATATTTGCCGCTCCATAACGCCTAAAAATACTGGTTTTTTCATTTTTTAAAATATAAAATTCATGCATAGCACTAGCCACCCACTTGTTTATATATCCATCAAAAAAATAATCGGTTTGATCATAATTAATACCATTGAATCGTAAAGCATGTGTCCACTCGTGTATTCCCAGATTGTAGTTGTCATGTGGATTTTCTAAACCGGCCAAAACATCCTTCCAGCTGAGGCAAATAAAACCACTTAGATTTGTTTCACCTTTGTGCATTTGTTTTGTAACCGGTGATTCGTATACATCTGGGTATATTACCACATACTCAAACGTATCAAGGGTAAAAGTGTCCAAGCCAAAAGTAACCTGAACAGCGCAAGCAGAAATAATGATCCGGATCGTATCTGTCATATCCAAATGCTGACGGGCAACAAATTTTTTTTGCTCTATAAATGTAGAAGTACGTTCAACGAAACGTTGTTTTAAAGGGGCATTTAAATTTTTGAAATAAATAAATGAATGTTCAAGTTCATTATAAATTATTTCCTTGGCAATGGGTGATTGAATATATTCGGTAAAATTCAATGGGTGTGTTTTTATTTATTGTTATCAAAAGTAATAAATAATACTTGGCTCCCAATAATGCCATAAATCACATAATTACTTGACATAGCACATCCTTTTTAATCAATTCTGTAAATAGTTTTGTATCATAAAGGTGTTCTTATGAATTTATTGCTTTCCATACATTGGGTTTTAATAGCTTCCATTTGGTATTTTATAAATGGGATCCTTCATAGCGTTGCCGTTTTAAATAATCACAAAGGCGATTACGACCGTGAATTACTGCGACTTTTAATGGTAGGACATTTGCTCATTTTTTCAGGGCTGGTTCTATTCGTTTGTTATCTGATGGTTTTGAATAAAATACAATGTGGTGCTACCATCTCTATTATTGTTGCTGTTTCAATGTTGGTATTCTGCGCAATGATCTATCCCTTTCTGAAATCTTTTGGAACAATTGCAATAAGTATAATGTTAATTATAGTGTGCATCCGCGCCTATCGGTTCTTTCCTGATATTTATGAAATAATGCAAAATTATAAATGAGTTTTTTTCTTTAACAAAAACCGAAATTCAAATGTTTAGAGTATTAACTAAATAAAATTTATCATGAGTTTTCAAGAAAAGGTTTCATACAAAACAGAACATATTCCCATTGATATAATATATCAGGGAATCAGATATAAAGGCGAAGCTATCCCTATTCCTTCAAGTTGCCGGGAAGAAGTGTGCTATGATCTGGAAATTATCCTCAATGGCAACTCTCTTGGATTTATACATTCAACTCCTGATGGATGGAAACTGGAGAAGTCGGCTGATCAGGGGCTTGTTGATGCCATCGGGGGAGAAATTTTTCTTTGGTATGAATGAAAAACTGTGTTTTAATAAAGAAGCAAAAATCACTTAAATCGCCACGATTTACTGATTTTTTAGGTAACTTTTGGTTTTATTTTATTGCAAAGCAGCATTGTATGGTATTGACTTTCAGTTGCTTAGTTATTTGGTTCGGTTAAAGGCTTACCCCAACTAAAATTTTTATCTGAATTATACTCCATCGGAAGTCTATAAACCTGTTTTTTTGGATAAATACAGTTATCCTTTTGCCATTCGGCCGATTCCATGAAAATGTTTAGGTTTTCGCAACCAGCCATATTACTTTTGTTTCGCAAATAAAGTTAGTGAACACCCTAAAAGAATGAATGATCTGATCATTTATTCCTAAAACCGCTAAGAATGATTCAAGTACTTGTACTTCTTCAAGGTAGCAATTTCAGCTACAAAATTCTTCAACAACCCGCGGACAATACACTAAATTCAAATGTGAATACACGTTTACATTATTCCGTTTCGTATAATCAAACCCAACAACTTTAGTTTTAAACATCACAGCGGAAGCCGAAAAGCTGTAAGAATGAGTAGGCAATAAAATTTAAAAAAATAAAAATGGATTCAAAGATCAAACTAAGTATTGTTACTGCACTTTTTATTTCAGTATCAATGTTCTTTGGTTGTAAAAAGGAAAGCTCTTTAACCCCAAACGCATCTTGTCCTGCAGTAAATAAGGAATTGGATGTTTTGGTTAAGAATTTTTTCGAAAATAAACATCAGCTTTTAGTTGAAACAAGATCCACCGAGGCACAAAACACTTCAAATAGAGTATCTGCTTTTTTCTCTACTACTGCTGTGGCTGAAAAATGCCTTAACGATATACAAGATCAGAAAACCATCAGAGCAACAGGAGAGTTGGTTTATACCGGTTTTGAAGTAAAGGCTGATATCGATTACAGTACCTGGAAAGTGGAAGGGGATCTGGTAAAATTTAATGTAGGTCTGTTTTATTCATATACTACTAACGCAACCGATATGTTTACCGGTGAAGCAGTAGCACCTGCAGGCTATGAATTATACACCTTTACCGTTTCTGAAAAAGAACAAGGTTGGTTAATTGTTGATCAGGAACAAACGGTTGATCCAAACTATAATCCCGGTATTATTTCAACAGAAGTAGATATGCCGGCCTCATTTGATAAAGCCGTTGCTGCTTATACTTATTCAGGAACAACCGCAGCTGCATTTGCAACAGCTCATTGGAACATGATAACAAACGTTACCGGTTATTGTGATTATACAAATTGGGGAGGAGATTGTACTAATTTCACTTCTCGTTGCTTGCGCGAAGGAGGCTGGAAACAAACCAATAACTGGTTTTATAAATCGAATGGTGCATCTGGAAATAATATGGTAACCTATAAACGCAGCCCATCATGGGCAGGAGCAAATGCATTTTATCAATTTATAAATAACTCCGGTCAGTATGCGGGCGTAAACGGAAGTAACCGTGTTACACCAAAATTTGCAAATCTTTTTGTGCCAATGGCTACAGCTCCTGCAGCGGAATGGATCACTTTTTATAATACAATCAAATTACTGCAAAAAGGTGATATCCTTGAATTAGGAAATGGCGGAAGCCCAGCAATAATCGGACATAATATGATCGTTACAAAAGTATTACCAACTGCTCCATATATTCTTGTAGCATATAGAAATGCGGCAGGATACCTTCCTGCAAAAGACCGTCCTGTTAATGAATTCTGCGGCAGACATCTTTACGGATTTTTTGTTAAAGCGGCAGGTAACTAATAATCAAAGCGATTTGGGCGTTCCGCGTGCACAAGCGCTGCGGATAATAATCAAAAAATAATTTTTACAAATTTAAAAGGCGAGAAACATATATTGTTTCTCGCCTTTTTTGTTTTTAGAGTTGAATTTCAAAAGTAAGATAGTACTTATCTAATTACCTTTAATGTATGATTTTGTTTAAATCACTTTCTTTATGGATAGTTTAATAGTTGATTTTTCTAAAGGATGAGATCAATGATATTTATTGATTTGTTTTTTGCATTCAAAAAAATTGAAGAAATTCAAACTTAATTTATTTAAACTTTATGTACAAATGCAAAAAAACGCAACACTTATCCATGAGATAACCTACGATCAGCTGCTTTCTCTGTTTGATGGTTTACAAAAACAATTAACTGAGCTGAAACAAAATTTTGAGCCTAAAACGCCAATTGAATATTTAACGCGTAATGAAGTCGCTGAAATGTTAAAATGCGATCTTTCTACACTCTGGAATTGGAATAAAAAAGGCAAACTAATACCTTATGGTATAGGGAATCGCGTGTATTATAAACGAAATGAAGTGGAGTCAGCAATTTTGAAACTTAGAAGCTAAATTTTTATTATTCCAATCCACATAACTCCATTGTTACTTTAACAACAAAAAACCCTTGCAATCTTTTGATTGCAAGGGTTTTTTGTTGTCTTTAGTAGCCCGTAGGGGAATCGAACCCCTCTTACCAGGATGAAAACCTGGCGTCCTAACCCCTAGACGAACGGGCCCTTTATTTTGGGAGTGCAAATGTACATGAAATAATTATTTCTACAAATTATTTTTAAACATATTCTTAAAATAGATCAAAAAATTAATCTACTTCATCGCTATCCACCTGAAAACGAAAGCCTAAGCGCTTGCCGGTTTTTATTTGCATACTCTCACTTGCTGCCTGCATGTCGGAAACCGATACTTCTTTAACAGAATCAAAGGGCGGAGTGAACAGATCGAAATTCAAACAATACAAAATAGTTGATTCCAGTACCGATTTGATGGCTTTTTCATCAATTACAGCGTGTACAAAATCGTTATACAAAAAGCCCAGTTGGCGTTTGCCTTCTATAAAATAGTGGTTTTCTTTATTTACAAAGATCCGTCCTATCACATAACCAACATCATTTATCCGGTTATAGGTGAAGGAATCATTCAAAAAGTTGTAAATATTAATTATCCCACAAAACGACCGGCTGTGATCCTCCTTTACATAAGAGTTCCGCCATATCTGGTGAGATTTGTCAAATTCAAAAATATTGGTGTGCATCGAAAAAATAAGAAGATCTCCCGCCACCCTTAATCCAAATTCGAATTCGCCCTTCTCCCTGTATTCAATAGAAATTCGCTTATCAATGGCGGCAACTTCATTTTTAAAATCCGCTGCTATTTGTTTAGCACTTGCTTTCAGGATCTTGAACGATTGAAGTGTATTGGCATACACATCCTGCTTCATGCTTGATTTTTCCTTCAGCGTTTTTAAAATCAGCTCGTATGGCGTTAGTTTTTCCATGTGTTTTAATTTTAATGATTTGCAAAATCCCGATTTCTCAAACTTTCCAACTCTCCAACTCTCCAACTCTCTACCTCTCCCCTTCTCTAATTGATTTAATAAGCTTTAGCAAATACCACCCGCTGAATGGATGGTTTCCCCGAATAGATACATATACCGGCTTCTTGTTTATTATTTAAAGGGATACAACGAATGGTAGCTTTTGTTTCTTCCTTAATTTTTTGTTCCGATTCAGGTGTTCCATCCCAATGCGCCATTACAAAGCCTGGTGTTTCCTCTAAAATACGCTTAAATTCTTCGTAAGTGTCTGCTTTATAGGTTTTTGCTTCACGCATTGTTCTTGCTTTTTGATACAAATTATCTTGTATTTGTTCCAGCAAATGTGCTATTTTGGTTTCGATATCCGCCTGTTGAAGAGTTTCTTTCTCCAAAGTATCTCTGCGGGCAACTTCAACTGTTCCATTTTCAAGATCACGTGCTCCAATGGCAATTCGCACCGGTACACCTTTTAATTCATATTCTGCAAATTTCCAACCCGGACGTTGTGTATCTCTGTCGTCATACTTAACGCTGATTCCTTTGGCTTCCATTGCTTTTTTCATTTTCAAAACCACTTCACTGATCTGGGCCAATTGTTCCTCTCCTTTATAGATCGGTACGATAACTACCTGGAAAGGAGCAAGTTTTGGAGGTAATACCAATCCTTTATCATCCGAATGCGACATCACCAAAGCACCCATCAAGCGGGTAGAAACCCCCCATGAAGTTGCCCATACAAAATCCTGTTTGCCTTCTTTATTAGCAAATTTTACATCAAATGCTTTCGCGAAATTTTGACCTAAAAAGTGTGATGTGCCGGCTTGTAAAGCTTTCCCATCCTGCATCATGGCCTCAATACAATACGTTTCTATTGCTCCTGCAAAACGTTCATTTGCTGTTTTAATCCCTTTAATTACTGGTATCGCCATCCATTGTTCAGCAAAATCAGCATATACCTCAAGCATTTTTTCAGTTTCAATAACCGCTTCTGCGGCTGTAGCATGGGCAGTATGGCCTTCCTGCCACAAAAATTCTGTAGTACGCAAAAACAAACGGGTACGCATCTCCCAACGCACAACATTTGCCCATTGATTGATCAATAAGGGCAGGTCGCGGTACGATTGTATCCAGCCCCTGTAAGTATTCCAGATAATGGTTTCCGATGTTGGTCGTATGATCAATTCCTCATCCAGTTTAGCGGTTTCATCCACAACAATTCCACTTCCGTCTTCAGCGTTTTTTAAACGATAATGAGTAACTACGGCACATTCTTTCGCAAACCCCTGTACGTGGCTGGCTTCCTTACTAAAAAATGATTTTGGAATAAATAATGGAAAATAGGCATTCACATGTCCGGTATCTTTAAACATTTTATCTAATGCGGCTTGCATTTTTTCCCAAATTGCATAACCGTAGGGCTTAATTACCATACAACCTTTTACTGCTGAATGTTCTGCTAAATCAGCCTTTGCAACCAATTCGTTGTACCATTCAGAATAATTTCCTTCACGGGTTGTTAACTCTTTACTCATAGGGTTTTTATTTGTGGTATAGTATTTGTAATTTTACATTTGACTTACATTTACAAAAGTAGAAAATTAAACCTTTTGCCGATGAGTTTGTCAAATTAAAAGCGTCCCCAAATTAAAAACCTATTTCAAATGAAAACGAACTTAACCTTTTTAGTTGTTACAATGGCTGCATTATCAGTATGTGCATCGTCACAGACTGTAAAAGCCCAGGTTTACACTGATGACATTTATTACTCATCAAAAGATGCTGCCGCGGATAAAGAAAAACGTCAACAACTTGCTGAACAGGAAAAACAAAGACAATTAGCAGAACAGGAAAAAAGAAAAGAGGAGGCTGCAAAAAGAGCTGCGGATGAAGCATCGGGTAATCAAAACAAATCCAATCCGTCATCAGAAAGCAGCAATCCGGATGATTACTATTCAACTACCGAAAGATCAACGGATGCGAATGGAAATACCACTGTCACCAATAATTATTACGATCGTCCCTTCGATTACAATGATTATTACGATGATGAATATTCGGTTCGTTTGAGACGTTTTCACAATAACATAGGTTCTTATGGTTATTATGATAATTATTACACCAATTCATATTGGTACACCGGTAACCCCTATAACTATGGTACCAGCGTTTATATGGGATATAACTTTTGGGGACCAACGTATTCAGCGTTTACCTATAACCCAAGTTCTTACTGGTATTCCAATTTAGGCTGGGGTTGCAATTCTTGGTACAATTCTTATGGTAGCTGCGGTTACGGAGGTTATGGTGGATACGGTGGATATGGAGGATATGGAGGATATGGTGGTTACGGAGGTGGATATGGCGGTGGTTACTATGGTTATAATCCATACATGGGTGGTTACGGATATGGAAATTCATACAACCAGGGATATTACAATGGTTTTAACGATGGTTATAACAGCAATAATTATTTTAACAGCTATGATAACAACAGTTATTATTACGGCCCAAGAAGCACTACCAGTGCTAACGGGCGTACTACAACTCAACCAACTTTGGCACACAGATATATGGATGCTGTTGAAAAGGAAACATCAAAACCTTTTGATGCAACCAAAGGAAGAGATAATAACCCGTATTTAAATGTGCGTGATAATAATTCCAGAACGGTAATTCCGCCACGTAACGATCAGCAAAAACCACGTGAAGATCAGGCAAAACCTCGTGAGGAAAGACCGAATAACACTCAACAAAAACCACGTGAAGATCAGGCAAAACCACGTGAGGAAAGACCGAACAACACTCAACAAAAACCACGTGAAGATCAGGCAAAACCACGTGAAGTAAAACCGAATAATGATCAGCAAAAACCGCGTGAAGAGCAGGCAAAACCACGTAGTGAAATATTTGACCGTTGGGGTAAAACAGAAGAGCAGGCTAAACCGCGTAACGAAGAGCCGCGCAATGAACAACCGAGACAAGAGGAGGCAAAACCTCGTAACGAACAACCGAGACAGGAACAAACAGCTCCTCCTCGTAATGATCAGCCAAAACAAGAGCAACAGAAACCTCGCAGAGAGCAATCTAATTATGAAAGACCAAGATCATCTCAAACATCGTCTCCTCAAATGGGTAACGCTGGAGGCGGTAATGGTGGATCAAGAAGCGGTTCATCAGCTATAGGTTCAGGTAGCTCAAGAAGTGGTTCATCGGCACCAAGTTCTGGTGGCTCAAGAAGTGGTTCATCCAGTTCAAGTGGCTCAAGAAGTGGTTCATCAACTTCAGGAGGCGGAAGAAGGTAAAATTTAAATTGGATTTATGTAGCCCCTCCCACCTCCCCGGGTGGGAGGAGAGCTAAACTACATAACCCGGAAAAAGTATATTCAGGGATTGTTTCTCCCCGGAGTTTATCCCCACAAAGGAGAGGGGAGGTTAGGAGAGGCTTCAGTTATCAACTAAAAAAGAAATTAAAACTATGAAAAAATATACCTTAATACTAGGGGCAGGATTATTCTATGCCTTTACTACCACGGCTCAAAATGATATTGACGCGATGAGGTTCTCGCAATTAACTTTTGGAGGGACAGCTCGCTTCGCTTCTATGGCAGGCTCTATGGGTGCTCTGGGAGGTGATATCTCCACATTAAGTTTTAACCCGGCCGGCATTGCAGTATTCCGGAAAACGGAGCTTTCTATCACGCCTTCTATTTATTCTCAACACTCATCATCCTCCTTTAATAATTCAGAATCGGGAGATGGAAAATTAAATTTTAACCTTGGTAATATTGGCTTGGTAACCAGCTGGAATACCAGGGAAAGTAACCCTTCGGGCTGGGAGTCGTTTAATTTCGGATTTGGATATAACCGTACCAATAACTTTCATAGCCGGAATAACACAGAGGGATATAATAAAACAAGTTCATTGCTGGATACTTATGTTGCAAATGCAAACGGAAAATCAAGTGCCGACTTTGATGCGTTTTCCACAGACCTGGCCTGGCAAACATACCTTTTTAATCCTGATACTTCAGTGAATTTACAGTACAACCATGTAATTCCTAAATATGGGCAATTGCAGCGTAAATCGGTAGAAAGTAAAGGCTCTATGGGCGAAACAGCATTAAGCTTTGGAGGTAATTACAAAAATAAAGTATTGGTGGGTGGAACAGTGGGTTTTGTGAACGCAAGGTATACGGAGGAATCTGTTTATGAAGAAATTGACGAGAAAGATACCATCCAAAATTTTAAATCATTCACCTATACTCAGGATCTAAACACTAAGGGCAACGGAGTTAATTTTAAACTTGGTTTTATTGTTAAGCCAAACGATTGGTTCCGCATAGGTGCTGCAATTCACACGCCAACTGTTCTTAGTTTAAAAGATGAGTACAGCAGCACTATGAGTTCGGATCTGGAAAGTGTAAAATATGATACTGTTTCTCCAAAAGGGTCATTTGATTACAGCATTACCACTCCTTACAGGTTTATAGGAAGTATTGGTTTTATCATCAATAAAAATGCCTTATTGAATGTTGATTACGAGCATGTTGATTATACCTATGCTCAGCTCTATTCGAGCCCTAATGTATTTGCCGGTGTTAATAAAACAATTCGTTCCAAATATACCGCAACGCAAAACATTAGGGTTGGTGGGGAAATCCGTTTCGATCCGCTTACGTTCAGAGCAGGTTATGCTTTGTATGGAAGTCCATTTAAAACCGGAGATAACAAAAACGCCAGCAGAAGCAGTTATACAGCCGGAATTGGTTTTAGAGAAAATAATTACTTTATAGATTTTGCTTATGTATTCACAAAATATTCCGAAACCAGCTATTTATATGATCCAACCGGGCTTGATCTTAGTTCCGTAAAAAATGATTACAGGAATTCAAACTTTATGTTAACGTTTGGAGTAAAGTTTTAGTTTTTTGTTTGTGAGAGAAGTCGTACCCGGTAATGTATTGGGTGCGACTTTTTGTTATTTATTGTTAAGAAACTTAGAAAAGGTAACGAAGCCGGGATTTATCTGTTAATTTTGATTGCATAATGATGAGATCGATCCTGTTTACCATACTGCTCACCGTCCAGGCCTTGTTGGCGATCGGACAAACTGATTTTTATATCCGGCTTTCAGATGCCACCACTGAATTGACCAAACAAAAGGTGGTTTATGATCCAACGTACTTCACTATTACTTATCCCAACGGTGATGTTCCATCTGGTAAAGGTGTTTGCACCGATGTCGTGATACGGGCATACCGAAAATTGGGAATAGATCTTCAAAAAGAGGTTCATGAAGATATGAAGGCAAATTTTCAGAAATACCCTAAAACCTGGGGACTGAAGCAGCCCGATAAAAATATCGACCATAGAAGAGTTCCAAATTTAATGGTATTTTTTACCCGGTACGGACAAGTTAAACCCATTACAGATAAAGCGGAAGACTATTTGCCCGGGAACATAGTTTGCTGGAATTTAGGTGGCGCAGTAACGCATATCGGACTTGTGGTGAACAAAAAATCAGCGGATGGAAAAAGGAACTTAATTGTACATAATATTGGAGGAGGGCAAGTGCTGGCCGACTGTTTATTCGAGTATAAGATTATAGGGCATTATACCTATGGGAAATAATTTACGATGCTTTTCCGTCAACATAAAAAACAGTAATCGAAACAATGGCAAAAGTAAAACACAACCCCGATGCAAAGCAACTGATTGATGAAGGTATCAGTCAGGCGGAGCCTTTTGCGCAAATAATTTGTAAGAAATTACGTTCTATCATTATAAAAGCCGAACCCCATATTATTGAAGATTGGAAATGGGGACCTAATTATTATAAAGATGGGATGGTTTGCGGCTTCTGGCATTTTAAAAAACATGTGTCATTTGTTTTTTTTCAGGGCGCTTTGCTAAAAGATAAGAAAAAAGTGTTGCAACAAAATCCCGGAAATTTGCACAACCGGCACATTAAATTTTCGGATATAAAAGAGGTAGACGAAAAACTGTTGATCGAATACATTACCGAAGCGGTAATTAACAATGAAAAGGGTTTGAAGCTTACAGAGGCAAAAGATAAAACAGTTGTGATCCCTGAAGATTTTAAAAAATTATTGACAAAAAACAAAGTCTTGAAAATTTTTGAAGCGATGAGCTATTCAAAACGAAAAGACTACGTGCTGTGGATAGAAGGCGCCAAACAAGCAGTAACGAGGAGTAAAAGAATTGAAACAGCCTTGGAGAAAATTGCCGAAAACCAAGGGTTGAATGATAAGTATATGAAGTACCTTTAAGGGCCTGTTAAATTTTTTTTATTAAAAAAATTATCCAATAAAAAGTCTTTGACTAAGCTTAGACGAACCAAGTTCGCGGTCATATTGAGCCTGTCGAAATATGTGCGCAGGCTTTGAAAATTGATAATTTTACTTAACTTATATTACGGATTGCCCCAGAGGGGCAAAATCTTTGTAGGATGTTAAAAACCAAGAAAACAAGCCCCATCGGGGCGAAATATTCCGCTCCTATGGAGCTTAATTGATGTGTGTGGCTGTTTTCTACAAAGATCTAGCCCCTACGGGGCTAATAAGTCCATAACATCGGTTATTTAAATAAAATTTAAACAGGCTCTAATTTTTTTGTGATAAATTTGATAAAATTCAAATACGTATGAGTAAAAAAATAACAATAGTTGGTGCAGGATTGGTTGGTTCGCTTTTATCAATATATCTGGCAAAACGGGGATATCATGTAAATGTATTTGAACGCAGAGCTGATATGCGCAAAGCAAAAACAATGGCCGGCAAATCTATTAATCTTGCATTGAGCGACCGAGGCTGGAAAGGTTTAGAAGGAGTTGGTATTGCTGATGAAATAAGAAAAATTGCGATTCCAATGTATGGCCGGGCTATTCATCATAAAGATGGTTCAACTGCTTATCAGCCGTATGGTAAGGATAATCAGGCAATTTATTCGGTTTCACGTGCTGAAATAAACATGCGTTTGATGGATCTGGCAGAGCAACAGCCAAACGTGGAGATTCATTTTAATGAACGTTGCACCACCATTGAAAGAAATAAATTAAATGCTCATTTCGAAAATGCTGAATCGCAAAAAATATCTGTTGTTCAAAGTGATCTGTTATTTGGCGCAGACGGTGCCTTTGCCGCTTCACGTTTAAACATGCAGCTTACAAGTGATCTGTTTGAATACAATCAACATTATATTGAAGCGGGGTATAAAGAATTAATTATTCCGGCAGGTGAGAACGGAAGTTTTTTATTGGAAAAAAACGCATTGCACATTTGGCCGCGCGGAAGCTTTATGATGATCGCATTACCCAATATGGACGGCAATTTTACCTGTACCTTGTTTTTACCTTTTGAAGGAGAAAAGTCTTTTGCAAATTTAAAAACACCGGAACAAATAAAAGCATTTTTTGAAACTGAATTTGCTGATGCCATCCCTTTGATGCCGACTTATATTGATGATTTTATAAAAAATCCAACATCGTCATTGGTAACGGTGAAATGTTTTCCATGGACTTTTGATAATAAAATTGGCTTGATCGGTGATGCTGCGCATGCTATTGTTCCCTTCTACGGACAAGGCATGAATTGCGGGTTTGAGGATTGTGTAGTGCTAAACGACTTGATTGAAAAGCACCTCACCCCCAGCCCCTCTCCTATAGGAGAGGGGAGTGAAGAAATTGCATGGTCGAAAATTTTATCTGAATACCAAAATTTACGCAAGCCGGATGCCGATGCAATTGCAGATCTGGCAATTATGAATTTTATTGAAATGCGTGATAAAACGGCCGATCCTAAATTTTTATTACAAAAAAAGATAGAAGCCGGTTTCAGTAAAAAGTATCCCGATAAATGGATCCCACTTTATTCGATGGTAACCTATAGTCCGGATATTCGCTATTCTAAAGCCTTTAACGAAGGTCAAAGACAGGAATCTATTATGCAAAAAGTGATGGCAATACCGGAGATTGAAAAAAAATGGGATACTGAAGAGGTGGAAAAAGAAATTTTGAAATATTTATAGAGAAGCAAGAATTCAAGAAATAAGAATCAGGATTTTGGAACCAAGAGCCAAGAACCAAGAACCAAGGTTGGCTACAATTACTAAGTTCATGGTCTAAAATCTTGATTCTAAAATCCTGCATCTTATTATGATTTACCTCAAAAAATACCTGGTCGTAAAATTGCTGATAGAAAATGTTAGCAATTACGAGTTGATGGGTATTTATCGGCCTCAGGCTTATGTGAAGGGTGCGAAGGGTTACTCTACCGAATGTCAGATAGAACTTTACAAAAAGCCGATAGAGAAGGGGCAAAGTGCCGTTATAAACGCAGTGTTTTTTGCTCCTCATGGATTTGGTGAGCATTTAAAGCAAGGAAGTTTAGTAACTTTACGTAATGGTTTGAATATTGAAGCCAAAGCATTGGTGCTTGAAATTATTGGATATAAGTAACGGGGAGAATGTAGTTGAGAAAAAATAAAAGTACAATAGACTTTATGTATTTAAAATACATTGTAATGTTTACAACAAAATTGAGGGTTAAAATGCTTACACACAATTTTCTCGACAAGCTTGAAATGACTGGGCGCGTGGTCATTTCGAGCTTGTCGAGAAAGCGGGCGGATTACCACAATGATTTACTTATATAAAAGTCCAATGTAAATTGTTTACATTAAAAATATCCTCTTTTTTGCAGAGAGATTAAGGTTGAGATCATTTTGAAAAAATTAAAACATATATTATTCCTTTTCACATTTGCATTCCTGCATTTGAATACTTCTGCGCAAACAAACACCGATTTGCAGCTGGCGCAGCAATTTTACGACAATAAAGAATTTGATAAAGCACTTGATTATTACGAAAAGCTTTATAATAAAGTATCGTCAGAGGAGTTTTATACGCCTTATTTGAATTGTTTGCTCGAATTAAAAGAATTTAAAAAGGCAGAAAAAGTTGTAAAAAAACAGATTAAACAAAAGCCTGAAAGTCCTGACCTGTTTGTTGATCTGGGAACAGTTTATGAACGCGCTGAGGATTCCGGCAAAGCGAAAAACAGCTGGGAATTAGCCATCAAATCCATTAAACACGATGATCAGGTATTTATTGTTGCCAAAGCATTCATAGCAATAAAACAATATGATTATGCCATTGCAACCTATCTGAGAGGTAGAAAAATGTCGGAAAACGATTATCCATTTAGTTTTGAATTAGCCGATGTGTATGCCATCAAAGGCGATAAAATGGCAATGATAAATGAATACCTGGATGTGTTGGAAAGTCAGGATTCATACATTCAAAGTGTTCAAAATGCTTTGCAAACAAGTTTTGGAAATGAAGCGGATGTTAAACAAAATGAATTATTAAAAGCCGAATTATTAAAACGTATTGCCAAAAACCCCGATAAAACGATCCTTTCGGAGCTTTTGATTTGGATGCAAATTCAACAAAAAGATTTTGAAGGCGCATTTATTCAAGCCAAAGCATTGGATAAACGCAAAAAAGAAGAGGGAAACAGAATAATGAATTTAGCAAAACTATGCACTCAGAACGAAAGTTATGATGTTGCGGTAAAGGCTTATCAATACGTTATTTCAAAAGGTCCTGACAATTTTTTTTATGCCAGCGCCCGGATGGAATTGTTGGATGTATCTTATCAGAAAATAGTTTTGAAAGGGAATTATAATTTGGTCGATCTAACAGAACTCGAAAAAAATTATCAAATTACGATCACTGAATTAGGGAAATCAGCCAGTACTGTACCGCTTTTAAAAAACCTGGCGCATTTACAGGCATTTTATTTAAATAAGCCGGATGATGCAATTGCATTGCTTGGTGAAGCTATTGCCTTGCCACAATTAACATTGCCGATCCAGGCAGAATGCAAATTGGAATTAGCAGATATTTTATTGATGACAGGTGATATCTGGGAAGCCTCTTTACGTTACTCCCAGGTGGAAAAGTCTTTTAAATACGATGCTATAGGGCAGGAGGCGAAATTCCGTAATGCAAAAATATCCTATTACACCGGAGATTTTATGTGGGCTCAGGCACAGTTGGATGTTTTAAAAGGTGCAACAGCAAAGCTTATCGCGAATGACGCAATGGATCTGTCATTACTCATTAGTGATGCATTGGCCATTGATACTAACGTTGCACCATTAATGATATTTTCCCGGGCCGATCTGCTTGCATTTCAAAATAAAGATGAACAGGCAAAAATAACGCTCGATTCGATCAATACATTATTTCCGAACCATGCTTTAGCAGATGATATCCTGTATAAAAAAGCTAAAATAGTATTAAAACATGGCAATTATAGCGAAGCAGCAGCTCTTTACGACACGATCATAAAAAACTATGGCGATGATATTTTAGGAGATGATGCTCTTTTTAAACTTGCCGAATTGAATGAAAATCAGTTTAAAAATTTGGATAAAGCAAAAGAATTATACCAGCAACTATTGATAAAGTATCCTGGAAGTTTGTATGTCGTGGAAGCACGTAAACGATTTAGAAAGCTAAGAGGCGATAGTTTTAATTAAACACAATTTTCTAATTAAATAATTTTACAGAAAATGATATTCATGAAGAAAGACCAATATGCTAAATTCTGAACTAAGCGGAAGTGTAAAAGGATTGCTTGCGGAATATAAAAAGGCTATCATCGAACTTATAAATAGCATAACGCCTTTAAGTGCAGATCAGCTCTCTTCTATTGCTGATGCTGATACAAAGGACATAGATTGCAGATCAATACAAACAGTTTTAGCACATATTGTTTTTTCAGGTTTCATTTATACTATTGAGATCGAAAGATCAATTGGCCTGAAGAAAAGTTATCCCGACAAAACAGTTTTTAAAAATGCAGACCAATACATTGAACAACTAAATTTGATGTTTAATTATTGCGAAAACTTTTTTAAACATAATCCCGACCTGATAATTGAACAAACAGACAATTCAAAAAAAATAGCAGTGGGCTGGGGGCAATTGTATGATATCGAACAACTTTTAGAACACGCTATTGTTCATGTTTTGCGGCACAGAAGACAAATTGATTTGTTTATTAAAAAACAAGTTGAACTTGCTGTCTAAAAAATAAAACAATCACAGATTAGAAAGAAAAATATAGATTCGTAATTCGTAATTAAAATGATAATATATAACGTAACAGTAAACATTGAAAATGATGTTCGTGAAGAATGGTTGCAATGGATGAAAGAAAAACACATTCCGGATGTAATGAAAACTGGGCATTTTTTAGAAAATAAAATTTGTAAGGTATTGGTTGATGAAGAGCAGGGGACAACCTATTCCATTCAATACACATGCGAAAGCATGGAAAGGCTTGAAGAATATCAGCGGGAGCATTCAGCTCGTTTGCAAAAAGAACACGCTGATAAATATGCAAATAAATTCGTAGCGTTTAGATCGTTGTTGGAGATTTTATAGAAAAGAACTAAGAACCATTTGCAAGAATCATTAACAATGACCAATGAACCAATGACCAATCAGGTAAGAGCGAAAAAACATTTAGGACAACATTTTTTGAAGGATGAAACAATAGCTCTCGACATCGTGAAAGGTCTGAAGCACACTGCTCATTACAAAAAAGTACTGGAAGTAGGTCCGGGTATGGGTGTACTCACCAAGTATTTAATTACCGAACCTTCTTACGAAACACACATTATAGAAATTGACAGGGAATCAATCGCATATTTAAAAAAAAACTTTCCAAGCCTGGAAAATAGAATTATTGAAGGTGATTTTTTGAAACTCGATTTTAATAATTTGTTTCAAAACGAGCCATTTGCAGTAATTGGTAATTTTCCATATAATATTTCTACCGAAATTTTATTTAAAGTACTTGATCATAAAAATCAGGTTCCCGAAGTGGTTGGTATGTTTCAAAAAGAAGTTGCAGAGCGTATTGCTTCCAAGCCAAGAAATAAAACGTATGGTATCACCAGCGTATTGTTACAGGCTTTTTACGACATCGATTATTTATTTACCGTTCACGAAAACGTATTTAACCCACCACCACGAGTAAAATCAGCTGTGATCCGTTTAACACGAAACGCAGTGCAGCACTTAGATTGTAATGAAAAATTATTTAAACAAGTAGTAAAAGCGGGATTTAATCAACGCAGAAAAACATTACGTAATTCTATCAAAGCATTTAAACTGAAACCGGAATTTTTGGATCATAAATACCTTACTCAGCGGGCAGAAGAATTATCCGTTGCTGATTTTGTTGCGCTTACGAATATGGTGGACACAACGGTGCAATAATTTTTAATTATTTACTGCTTTACAAATATCTTACTTAGTATTTTAGTTTCACCTTGTAATTGCACAAAATATAAGCCTTTTGAAAACTCACTTACATCAATTGTCATACTGATTTTAGTTGAAGTATTGTTTTTACCATTCAAAAACGCTCTACTATCAATCGTTTTAACAGTTTGCCCCAAAACATTTTTTATTTCAATTGAACTAAAACTTGTTGCTGTTTCAAATTCAATTGTGATTTTAACTGAAACGGGGTTCGGGTAAATAGTGAAAGTGTTATTTACTGCTATATCCTTTATTCCTGTTGTGCCATTGCATCCACATCCTTCAATTACATTAAATGGGGCAGATGCGAATTTTTGCCGGATACTATCTATATGATTTTTCATAACATCTACACTCGCTAAGTTTCCTCCCGATGTTGCACGACCATAGACATATGCAAAATCAATTTCCTGGGTAGCACCGGGTTTTAAAGTATATGGACCACAGGAACCAAGACCTCTTCTATCTCCTGGAACATTTATTTCATCCCAAACTGGCATAAGAATAGGATTATATAAATTACCCCCTACTCCAAAACCGGAAGAGTCAGATACTCCTGGATACATATAGTCGCATGCTATAGAACCAGTTGTTCCATCTCCGCCATAAGTCCAAGGTGTCCCATTTCTCCATGCACCTGATAAAAATTGATAAGCATCATCTCCCACAATGGGATTTCCATTAACCGGATTTGTATTATTATTAAAACACATAAATCTTGACATACCCAAACGTTCATTGTCTGTGATGCCATCACCACAATTTGTTGCATTAGGTAATGTGCCTAAAGGGTCATCAATTCCATTCGGGTCTGCCCAACCTCCGTTTAAAAAAAGAACAGCTTGAGCTGGTGGGTTAGGACCATATGCGGCTGACTGCCCGCTTCCATCACTTGCTGTTCCATTATATCCATAGTAAGCACCTCGCTCTACATCACATGCAATATAATCATCTTGATACCATCCAATATCTGTATCTGTCCAGTTTCCGATAAATGCAGAATCTATTCGGACAGAAGATTTATTAATTATTTTGTAATTGGTAAAAATAGTATTGAAGAGTGCTGTATCATTTGAACAACTGAAGGCATAAGCCATACCCTGTATTTCTACTCCTAAAGGTAATCCTCCTGTTTGGGTATGGGCTCCTCTGGCATCATTGTATACAAAAAAAACCGCTTGATCACCCTTAATTAAAGGAACGTCTCCTATTGAAGGATCATAAAATCCATTAAAATCCACATCAACAAATGGAGCTAAAGGCTGCCCAAACATATTAAATGCAGGCCAGTTGATTATTACCTCCATTGCAGCTGTATCAGCAGAAGGTCCAGAAAGTAAAGGGTTTGAACCTATGTTACCCTGCAACAACCAATTTTCATAAGTGTCAATAGCACATCTATTTATTTTCCAGACTCTATTCCAAGTAGAATCATAATTAGTACCATAGATACCTGTCGTATCAATTGGTCCTGAAAAAAAATCAGTACCTGTTTGTCGGGATGTTTGTCCGGCAAGATGAAGTTGCCCAATTGAATCGTAACCACCCATCCATAAGCCACTCGCATAAATAGTGCTTTTACCACTTCCATTGGGTGCTTCAAAAATAGAATTAGTATTATCCCAAAACAAACCTCCGTCAGCGTTAATAGCTGCTTTTATATTATTAATATCTAAAAGGCCTCCTGCAATTGTTTGTGCATTTGTAGAAACAAAATTTAGTATTGCAATAATTAATAGTAGTTTTTTTTTCATAATTAAATTGTATTAATGTTACTTCTTCACAAAGTTATGATAGAAAATAAGCTAGAAGCAATACAATGAGTAAAAGGAAGTATTTAATTACTTATCGGTAAAAAAAGTAAAGTAAACGGCATTAAAAGTAAGATTACCCTGTGGTGACCACATTAAGTATGTCCTGTAAAAGCACGTATCATGCAACATCCTATTCCTTAACTGCGCCTAGCCTTATTATATTCTGGTTATTCTTACCCCCACCAAGGTTGTATTAATCTGTTAATATCAAATAACAACAAAATTCATTGACAATGAAGTCGAATTGATATAGCTTTGCATATTATAAATTTAAAAAAATTAAACATGGTATCAAATAAAGTAGAAACAGCATTAAACAAACAAATTGAGTTTGAAGCTTCATCATCACAATATTATCTCGCAATGGCCTCTTGGGCTGAAACACAAGGTTTAACGGGTGTTGCTGAGTTTTTATATGCGCAGTCAGATGAAGAGCGTATGCACATGCTTAAACTTGTTAAATATGTGAACGAGCGTGGCGGACAGGCATTAGTTCCAGCACTTAAACAACAACCTCAAAAATTTAAATCAATACAATATGTTTTCGAAGAAGTATTAAAGCATGAAGTATTTGTTTCAAATGAGATCAATGGCTTAGTAGATACTTGTTTGAAAGAAAAAGATTATACAACACATAATTTTTTACAGTGGTATGTGGCTGAGCAAATTGAAGAAGAGGCTTTAGCACGCAGGATCCTTGACAAATTAAAACTGATCGGTGATGATAAAGGTGGAATGTATTTATTTGACCGTGATCTGCCTTCTATCAGTGTGGCTGCAGGTGCTGCAGGGCGTGGTAGAAAATAATATGATTAAAAACAATTCCAGAATGGAATAGAAAAAAGAGGTGTAAAGATCTGGTATATGATTTTTACACCTTTTTTTGATCTTTTGCTTGTATTTCTATAAGTTCATTAATTGAATTTATACCATTCCTAATATATTTTATTCAATAGTTAAATGGATAAGAAACCTGACAGGTTTTCAAAACCTGTTAGGTTTAAGGCTGTTTAAAATATTTATTGGATTAATTTGTAACAAGTGTTGGTATTAAGCCAAATTAATAGGAGAACTCAGCTTATTATCTTTAATGCAAAACTGTTGAGATCCCTGTGTTCATAATTTCCTGTTTTTTTATAACTGATAAATGTCATAGAAAGTATTCAGGTATTATACATATATTTGCATCAAGCATGAAACATATCTTCATCATATTGGCGCTTACCGGAGTTTTGTTACAGAACTTCAACAAAATTATTATATATGCCAATTTTGAATTGAACAGGGAATTCATAGCTAAAACCCTTTGTGAAAAAAGGGGAATCCGGGCAAATAAATGTAATGGAAGTTGCCATCTGAAAAAACAATTAGCCAAAGAAGAGAAGAAAGAACAGTCACCAACAAACCCTACCAAGGAAAAGGTTGAGGTTCAATTTTTTTCTGAAATTAATTCCAACGCCCCCTTTTTTAACTCATCGCTTACAACTATCTTAAGTACGTCTTATTCCTTCTCTCTTTCAGAGAAACACCTCCACACTGTTTTTCAGCCGCCTCAGGTTTAACCGAAACGTTTTGTTTTTATGAATTCTTGAATCTGGGATTGCTTGTCAATTTAGGTTTGAGTGCATATCATTCGGTTAAATTTTATATTAAGAACGATGAAAAAAATTATTACTTTTTCAGCATCATTAGTGATCCTGATCAACATTGCATGGGCTCAAAATACCATCTCAGGTAAAATATTTGACAAGGTAACTAAAGAGGCCTTAGTAGGAGTAACCATTTTTATCCCCAACACTCAAGTGGGGGCAACAACCAATAACAATGGCATTTTTACATTAACAAGCGAACAACCTTTCGATAGTGTTGAGGTTAGGTATGTTGGCTATCAAACACAAAAGCTAAAGGCGGAACAAGGAAAGAATGTTGTTGTTGGCCTTTCCTCCTCTACAACCAATATGCAGGAAGTTGTAATAACGGCTAGTCGCGAATCACAAACAAGAGCAGATGTTCCCATGGCGATCAGCAAATTATCGGCTACCACCATTAATGATTCCAAAGCCACCCTCATCACCGAGCTTATTAATAAAGTACCCGGTGTAGCAATGCTTAATCTTAATAATGAACAGCACATGATGTCCATACGCCAGCCAATGGGTTCGAATGCTTATTTCTTGTATTTAGAGGATGGGATCCCGCTCCGTGCAATGGGCGTGTTCAATCACAATGCCCTGATAGAAATGAACGTTTTTGCCATCTCAAGCATTGAAGTGGTGAAAGGCCCTGCTTCATCATTATATGGACCGGAAGCTGTGGGTGGTGCCATCAATTTTATTACTCAAAAACCAACTGCTGTTACTACAGCGCGCGTTGGTGTTCAGTTTGATAATTTTGGTTACAAGCGTATTCAGTATGGTACTGGAGGAATGATCGCTAAAAAAGTGGGCTTTTATTTAGGAGGCTTTTATGCCAAACAACAAAACGGTTGGATGACATATTCGGATTATGATAAAAACTCCATCAATGCCCGATTTGATTATGATCTGACAAAAAAAACAAAATTGATCTTAGCAGGTTCATTTAATGATTATTCTTCTGATATGTCGGGAAGTGTGGATAGTATTGCTTTTTATGAGAGACAGTATGTTAGCACTTCTAATTTTACATATAGAAAAGTAAATTCATTGCGAAGCCGCCTTTCAGCCGAACATAAATGGAACGAAAATAACAATACAACGTTGCATTTAATATACAGGGACAATAGCATTGCACAAAATCCTGCCTATGGTATTCGTTGGACAACAGGTAGCCTTACTGCAACAGGCGAGATCAACGACAACAGTTCTAATAGCAAAGCATTCATATTGCAACATGCGGCCGAAATAAAACCGATCAGAACTAAATTGATTGCGGGTGTAAGTTTGGATAATTCACCCGTAACTTACGATTCGTATCGTATCGATCTTTTTGCAAAGCTTCGACCGGGTGGTACTTCAGTGGAACAATATACAATAGACAGAGAAAGGCCTGATATTAAAATAGCGGATTACGATGCTACTTTGGTAAATAGTGCAGCGTATGTACAAGCTGATGTAAAACCAATTAAACAACTTACGATTACCCTTGGCGGAAGGTATGATGATATGTCGTTTAAATACATTAACTATCTTGATAATACTTCTGGTAAAAAATCATATCAACAGTTTACGCCAAAGTTAGGGATGACCTATAAAATAAGCTCAAACATTGGTGTTTATGGTAATTACAGTTTAGGCTTTTCTCCTCCGGGCTTAACATCGGTATTTCGTAAAAAACCAAATACCAACCCTGCGGAATTTTATTACAACCTTGAACCGGCAAAATTTACCAATTATGAATTAGGCGGATGGGCAAGTTTATTAAAAAATAAAATAGATATTGATATTGCCGTTTACCAAATGATCGGAAAAAACGAGTTGTTAAGCATTAAACAACCTGACAACTCCACGGATTACCAAAGTGCCGGAAAAACAACTCACCAGGGCATAGAATTCGGGCTTACATATCGCCCCAATACACAATGGATGGTTCGCATTGGAGGAACAAATGCGATGCACCGTTATGACGAATTTATTTTGAGTACAAAAACATCTGACAAAATTAAAGACGTAAATGGGAAAATTATGCCGAGCTCTCCTTCATGGATAGCCAATAGCGAAATTATATACAAACCCAAATTTGTAAAAGGGTTAAGAGTAGGTATAGAATGGCAACACATGAGCAGTTGGTATCAAAACCAGATCAATACCGTTAAATATGAAGATAAAGGCGCTTTTGGTTTGAAAGGCATCAGTGTGCTTAACTTTCGTGTTGGATACCAATGGAAGGGTGTTGAAGTGTTTAGCAACATCATGAATTTAACGGATGAGCTATACGCATTTAATGCCACAAGAGGTAATGCTGCAACTGATAGAACAGGCTTTACTGCCGCACCTCCGCGCACATTTGTTTTCGGGATACAGTATAATTTTACAGGTAAAAAATAGATAAAATTCAAACGGAGCCGGGCTCATGTAATTATTTAAGGGTGTTCTTACAAAAGCTCCTACCCAGAGTCTTCGACAGGCTCAGACTGACTGCGCGCTGGTCATATTGAGCCTGTCGAAATATGTGCGTGGCTTCTTAAATAATAACATTGGTAATAGCTTGCTTCCGACTTAAAAAAATAAACTATGAAAAATATTTTTATTGCAGTCGGCTTAATCTCATTGTTGTTTTCATGCACCAATAGGTCACATGAAGACAAGGAAGAATGTGAAGAAAAAACAATTTCCACAGATACTACGGCTCAAACAACATGTCCATTTTTAACAAACGATAATAATGGAAATATGGTAATGAGTTTTATTAAAGAAAAGAATGATACAGTTGCTGTGATATGCTATGCTGTTTCAACCGATAAAGGATATTCATTTGGAGAACCCATAGAAATACCTGTTAGTAATGAAGTTCATCCGGGTGGAGAAAATTCACCCAAAATGGCATTTAAACCCAATGGAGAAATTATTGCAGTTTGGGGAGTAGACAATGGAAATCCTAAGAAAAAATATGCAGGCCTGGTTTATTATGCACAATCTTTTGATGAAGGAAAAAACTGGACGGGAGCTAAGCGCTTGGTTGAAGATACAACAAGTATTGACCAACGTTATTTTGATATTTCAGTTTTACAAAATGGAGAAGTAGGAGTTATTTGGCTCGACAGCCGCAGCAAAACAGACAAACAAGGTTCAACACTTTATTATGCAGTAACAGACGGTAAAAATGGATTTAAGAACGAAAAACCAATTGCTGAAACCATTTGCCAATGCTGCCGTACGGATTTGTTTGTGGATAGCAAAGGTTCTATTCATGCAGCGTATCGCGATATAATAAATGATTCTATTCGTGATATGGTACATACCATTTCCATGGATGGTGGTAAAACATTTTCTCCATCCAAGCGCATAAGTGATGATAATTGGGCAATTGATGGCTGTCCGCATACAGGCCCTGCAATGGCAGAAAATACGAATGGCCTGCACTTCGCTTGGTACACAATGGGTGGTGGGAGTGGTGTTTTTTATAGTTTTACTAACGATAATGGAAATACTTTTTCATTGCGTGATAGTGTGAGCACTAAGCCTTCTGCCAAACACGCTCAACTAAGCACTATGCCAAATGGTGATGTAATTATTGTATGGGATGAAACAATTCAAAAAGGAGAAAACTACAATGCATGGGTTGGCTTGCAGCACAGAACTAATGAAGGGAAAGTTGTGTCCACTGAATATATTACATCAGATGAGATGGTTTCGGGTTTCCCTGTGATCAAAGCGATTGATGATAGTGCCGTTTTGATAGCTTGGGTTCAGCAGCATCAGGACAAAAATAAATCTGCAGAAAACTCCAAACATAAACATTCCAAAGGCGGACAGGTGCATTATAGAATGATACATCTTAAGTAAACTATTTAATACCAAACGTTAATGGATAAGAAACCTGACAGGTTTTCAAAACCTGTTAGGTTTAATAACTCCCTTTAAATTAACAATAGTTCGGTAGTTTTCCCTAATTGGGCTAAAGCCCCTTTAATCAAGGGTTTTATAATTGCCACGACCTTAAGGTCGTGGCTACTAAAACTCAACGATGACGTGGCTTTAGCCAAAATTGATAAAAAAACACCGAACCATTGATTAAAATTATTGGATTAATTTGTAATAAGTGTTGGTATAATTTGCCATTAAATAGCCATTAAATTTTTGTTGATTTAATTAGAAAAAAAGAGGAAGCGTTTGACTGCAATTTCCAAAACCCTACCAATAGGATGAATTGGAATTGAGATGCTCTTAGAAAAAGTTCAGAAAGAAGAGTAAAAAAATATGATTAAACTACTGAATGATCTTGGTACGTATTTCAGTGATCTTGTCAGTGATTTGTTTAAACTGTTCAGGGGTTATTTTGTCGGCAATGGTATCGTATATCGCTTTTAAGCCGGTTAGATCTGTTAAAACCTCTGTAGCACCATCAGTTTCTGCTTTATAACTGTCCAATAAAGAAATTAAAGTTTCAAGGGTTGCTTTTTCTCCTCCAATTTTATTCATTATAGCTTCATTGCTGGTAGCAGTTCCAATTTGACATGCAACAAACAAACCTTCTATCCATCCTCCGGCAACCATCAAACTTGATACCCCAGCCTGACCGTTTTCTTGTAAATAATTATCCGCGTTTCTGTAAGATTCGGTGATAATGGCAAGCAATGAATCCTTGCTGTCGGAGCTTGCATCAATACGTTCGCTCATTTTTTCATCAAATGCTCCGCTAATCCCCAGGCTGGTGGCCATTTTATTGGTACATCTCAAATACAACATGGATTCTTGTGTTTGATCAAAAATGTTGGTTACACCCAGATCAATTCCATAAACACCTAAATTAAGCGCCCTGGATTTTACCGATGAATATTTAGAGACACTTTCAATGGGGTTTAAATATTTTGAATTGTATTTCGCTTCAGCGTCATTTAACAATCCCATTGTTTCACTTTGTGCGGGTATGGAAGAAAAAATTAACTGTACTTTATTGTTTTTTTCTTTTTGAATAGCAGTTGCCGGATCACCACCGGAAAGAGTATCATCTTCCGAAGTCGGGGAGCCACAAGCACTTAACATTACGGCAATTGAAATGCACGATAGGTAAAAATAAACTGTTTTAAAATTCATGTGGTTTGTTTAAAAAACGCTCAAATATAATAAAAATAGATTTGAAATTTGTGATAAGAGCTAAAAAATATCCCATCCCTCATATTTAGCTTATAGGACATGATAAATAAATTATCCGGTCATTGTATTTTTCTTTAGTCCGATAATTTCTATGGCTGTTTTTACAATAGAATCAGTATCAAAACCACATTCAATGTGCAGCTCTGCCTGCTCTCCGTGTTCAATATATTTATCGGGGATACCCAACCGCTTTACTTGTGCGTTGTAATTATTGTCTGCCATAAATTCAATTACCGCGCTTCCCATTCCGCCCATGATACAGCCATCTTCAATTGTAATTACACGGGAGTGTTTTTTAAATACTTCATGTAATAACTCTTCATCGATCGGCTTTACAAAACGCATATCGTAATGTGCGGCACTGATATTTTTTTCCTCTAATTGTTTACAGGCAGCTACTGCAAAATTCCCTACGTGGCCAATCGTTAAAATAGCAATATCCTCCCCGTTTTGTATCCTCCGGCCCTTTCCTATGCTGATTTTTTGAAATGATTTTTTCCAATCGATCATTGCGCCATTACCACGTGGATAACGTATGGAGAAAGGTGCATTTGTTTCAGGCAACTGCGCGGTATACATTAAATTTCGCAACTCCTCCTCATTCATCGGAGCAGAAACGATCATATTGGGAATACAACGGAAATACGCCAGATCATAGGCCCCATGATGCGTTGGACCATCAGCTCCTGCAAGTCCTCCTCTGTCCAGACAAAATACTACATGCAGGTTTTGCAGCGCAACATCATGTATCACCTGATCGTAAGCACGTTGCATAAAAGAAGAGTAAATGTTACAGAAAGGAATTAAACCCTGTGTAGCCATTCCGGCCGAAAAAGTAACAGCATGTTGTTCAGCAATACCAACATCAAATGCCCGGTCAGGCATGGCTTTCATCATTATGTTCAATGAACAGCCGCTAGGCATAGCAGGCGTTACGCCCATTATTTTCGGGTTTTTCTCAGCAAGTTCTACAATAGTATACCCAAACACATCCTGATATTTGGGAGGTTGCGGCTCTTTTGGAACAATTTTAATGATCTCACCGGTATCCTTATTGAATAAGCCCGGAGCATGCCATATTGTTTGATTTCCTTCTTCCGAAAATTTATATCCTTTGCCTTTTTGAGTTAAGCAGTGTAATATTTTGGGTCCCGGAATATCTTTTAGATCACGCAATACTTTTGTTAACCGTTCCACATCATGCCCGTCAACAGGCCCAAAATAACGGAATTTCAATGATTCAAACATATTACTTTGTTTTAGTAACACTGTTTTTATCCCGTTTTCAATTTTTGAAACAATATCCTGAGCATTTGGCCCAAACTTGCTTATTTTACCAAGCAGGTTCCATGTTTCATCTTTAAATTTATTATAGGTGCGTGAGGTGGTGATGTCGGTTAAATATTCTTTTAATGCACCTACATTGGGGTCAATGCTCATGCAATTGTCGTTCAGTATCACCAATAAATTAGAGTTAGTGATGCCTCCATGATTAAGTGCTTCAAAGGCCATTCCCGCGGTCATGGCTCCGTCACCGATCACTGCAATATGCTGGCGTTCTTTTTCTCCCTTATATGCCGATGCAACAGCCATACCTAAAGCCGCTCCAATGGAGGTGGAAGAGTGACCTACTCCAAAAGTATCGTATTCGCTTTCCGAACGTTTAGGGAAACCGCTGATGCCATTGTAAAGGCGATTGGTATGGAAGTTCTTTCTTCTTCCTGTTAAAATTTTGTGGCCATAGGCCTGATGTCCAACATCCCATACTAATTGATCGTAAGGTGTATTGAACACATAATGTAAAGCCACAGTAAGTTCAACCACACCAAGGCTTGCACCAAAGTGTCCGCCTTTTTGCGATACCACATCAATAATAAACTGACGAAGTTCCTTGCTGATCTGCGGAAGATCCTCTTCCTTAAATTTCTTTAAATCACTCGGGTATTCAATTTTATCAAGTAATTTGCCAGCTTTAAATTCCATTAATTAGTTTTGATATAAATTCAGAACAAAGATAATTTATTTAATTCGATATTTTATTAAATTGAATGTGATGGATCGAAGTGCTTTAAACCAGCACCCGACAGCCCATTTAAACTGCTTTTCTGCACTAATTTTCTGCTTATGATTAGTGAAATTTTGGCACCTGTTTTTTTACAATTTGATCAAACACGACATTATGAACGCACACTAATTGATTTTATTTAATCAATAGAAAAATAAGTACTCCAATTAACAAAATGGCAATAATAACATATTTTAAAAAAAATTTTTGAACAGCTGCTGCTTTTTGTTCATTGAGATTTTCTTGTCTTGTAAATTCTTGTTTTTCACTTTCTGTACTAATTCTTTTCCCATCATTGTAATGGCTTACCATTTGGCCGTCTTCCTGCCATATTCCATGTCGGAGTCCATTTAAATATGCCCCTTTTTCATTAATATTTCCATGAATATCATAATAGATCCAATCGCCTTCTTCTTTACCATTTTTATATTGCCCTTTCCAATTTATTTGCCCATTACTATAATGGGATTCGCTTTCTCCTTCCAATATCCCATCACGATACGTGTTTACCAAATGTAAATTACCCTCTATATATTCTCTCCATTCTCCCTCAAACTTGTCATTTTTATAATTCCCTTTAGCCTTCAATTGGCCTGTATACCAATACAACTCCCAATATCCATTTTTTTGTCCATTGGTATAACTCCCCTTTGATTCAAGCAGCCCTTCTTTATTATAGATGACACTTTCTCCATCCACCTCTCCATTTTCATTAATGCTTTGATTAGTTAACATAAAATTCCTTCTTAAATATAACAATGAAACAAAAATAATAATAAATATCAGTTTTCAAAATATCTTTGTAACAAGCAGTTTAAGATTTTGCTCTGATTCTAAAAGAAAATATCCGCTCCATTTTTTTGAAAACATAATTAAACATTTCTTGAGAAAAGGCTCTAAAAAAGAGGATATCATCAAAAATATTTTATCTTTGTATAAATAAACAAATAAATAAAAATTTGAAGTTCAGCGATTTTAATTTTGAGAGTAATCTTCAGGAAGGCCTCGATTCGATGGGGTTTAATACTCCAACCCCAATACAAGAACAAGCCATACCGATCATACTAAGTAAGAGGGATTTAATAGGTTGCGCACAAACAGGTACAGGTAAAACTGCCGCTTTTTTGCTTCCGATATTAAATAAGTTAGCAAAGGATCCAACCGATAGTACCAATACATTGATTATTGTTCCTACACGAGAGTTAGCATTACAGATAGATCAAGCCTTGCAAGGCTTTTCCTACTTTACATCGGTAAGTTCCCTTGCTATTTATGGAGGAAGTGATGGAAGTAGTTTTGAACGTGAAAAACGTGCATTATCAGAGGGTGCAAATATTATTATTGCAACACCGGGCCGTTTGATGGCTCATTTAAATATGGGGTATGTGAAGTTGGATAAACTGGAACATTTGATATTAGATGAGGCCGACAGAATGTTGGATATGGGTTTTGTGGATGACATTTTAAAGATAAGCAATTACCTGCCAAAAGTTCGTCAAACATTGATGTTTTCGGCTACCATGCCACCTAAGATCCGTACCTTGGCAAATTCACTTTTAGTTAACCCGGAACAGATCAGCATATCCATTTCTAAACCTGCTGCAGGTGTTATACAAGGAGCTTATTTGGTTTACGATACGCAAAAAAACAATTTAATAAAATCACTGCTTGAAGGAAAAGATCTGAGTAGTGTTATCATTTTTGTTTCTACCAAAATAAAAGTGAAAGAGTTAGAGCGCGACTTACAAAAAGCAGGATTAAAAGCCAAAGCAATACATTCTGATCTGGATCAACCGGAGCGGGAAGAGGTATTACGTAATTTCAGAAGCAAAAAATTGCAAATTTTAGTTGCCACCGATATTCTGTCCCGTGGTATTGATATTGAAGATATCGGTTTAGTTATTAATTATGACGTTCCGGGTGATGCAGCGGATTATATTCACCGTATTGGTCGTACAGCTCGTGCTGCAGCTACTGGCGTGGCATTAACATTTATCAATGAATACGATCAGCAAAAGTTTTTGCAAATTGAAACACTGCTTGAAAGCGAAGTAAAAAAGCTACCATTGCCTGAAAGCCTTGGTGTCGGACCGGTTTATTCGCCCGAAATAAAGAACAAAAGACCTTTTGTTAAGAAAAAAAGCAATTTCTCTAAAGACCGCAGACCAGCGAGGAGGTAATTGGGCAATGTTTCAATTATACAGTAGGCAATTTATCAGCAGGCAATTATTCAATTAAAGGAACCACCTGTCGCAGTTGCACAATTGTTTAATTACTTTTCAAATTGCCTACTGATAAATTGTCTAATTGTAAAATTATTTTAAAAAATTGCCTACTGCAAAATTGAACAATTGTAAAATTATTTAATTAAATATCATTTTCAGATGAAAACAAAGATCTTAGTCCTCAGTTTAATGTTTGTTGTAAGTTTCGGCTTCGCTCAAACAAAAAAAATGCATTTTGAAACCGCCACTTTTGCGGAAATAAAAGCAAAAGCAAAAAAGGAAAATAAATTAATTTTTATTGATGCGTATACATCCTGGTGCGGTCCTTGTAAATGGATGGCCGCCAATGTATTCACGAATGATACGGTTGCTGATTATTTCAATGCTAAATTTATCAATGCAAAATTTGATATGGAAATAGGCGAAGGAGTTGATATTGCAAAACTATACGAAGTACAATGTTACCCCAATTTATTATTTATTGATGGTGATGGTAAATTAATACATCGTGGAGCAGGCGGACTAAGTGTGAAAAAATTCACTCAGTTAGCTGAAGATGCCTTTAACCCTGAAAAAAGGTTTTCTAAATATAAAGATGAATACCCCTTAAAAAAAGCGGATCCTTCTTTTTTAAGAGAATACGTTGAAGCCGTTTCTAAAACCTGCCTTAGCACCGATGCTCCCGTTCAGGATTATTTCAAAACTCAAAAAGATGAAGTTCTTACCAATAGAGCCAATTGGAACATGATCAGAGACTATAGTTCAGACTACAAAAGCCGTGAATTTGTTTATTTATTAAATAATATAGAAACCTATAATAAAGCATATACTGCCGATTCGGTAAATTCAAAAATCAAGGAGGTGTTTTTAAATGGCGGATATTCAATTATTTACACAAAAGATCCCAAAGACGCTGAATTAAATGCATATAAAGACGAAATTAAAAAAATGAAATTTGCAGCTATTGATGAGGTTTCATTTGATCTTGAAATGGCTTATTCAAAGAAAAAAGGAGAGTGGAAAAAGTATATAGATCTAAGCGTTGAACAGGGAGATAAATATTTTCATTCTGCCGAAGATTATAACAATATTTCCTGGGATATTTATGAACATTCGGATGATAAAGCCGCTTTCCAAAAAGCAGAATCGTGGATGCAAAAAGCCGTTAAAGAGGAACCAACTTGGTATAATTACGATACCTATGCAGGGGTTTTATATAAATTGAACAAAAAGCAGGAAGCCAAAGCTGCAGGTGATAAAGCGATTGAATTGGCAAAAAAAGGCGGTATAGCTGAAGAAGAGTATCAGGGGACTACAGAGTTGTTGCAAAAAATTGAAAAGTTAAAATAATAAACGGTTACGAATAAACGAATAGATACTAATTTACGAAACTCTCTGTGTATAGTTAACACCGTTTTGTAAATTAGTATCTATTCGTTTATCCGTAACCAAATTACTAATACAAAACAACATTATCGATCAACCGCACATTCCCAAGCTTAAGTGCAACACATGCAACCGCACTTTGTGCTTGTTTATAATCAGTGATCGGTTGTAAACTGTCAGCATCAGAAATTTCAAAATATTCCAATTCAATTTTAGGTTCAGTCGTTAATTGAGCTTCCGCAAAAGATTTTAACTCCGCAACAGTCTTTATTGTTTGTAATTCTTTTACTTCAAGCAACGTTTTTGAGATTATAGAGGCAATATTTCTATCTTCAGCTATTAATCTTTCATTTCGGGAACTCATTGCCAAACCATTACTTTCCCTTATAATAGGACATGCAAAAATTTCAATAGGCATGCTCAGCTGTTTTACCATTTGCCGTATTACCGCCAATTGTTGAAAATCTTTTTGTCCGAAAAAGGCTTTATTGGGCTCCACAATTCTGAATAATTTACTTACCACCTGTGCAACACCATTAAAATGCCCCGGACGATGCGCTCCTTCCATTACTTCAACCAATGAACCAAAATCTACCGCTTTACCACCAGTCCAGCTTTTATCTTCAATTTTCTCTTTTTTTAGTTCCAGCTCCTCAAACGTGTAAAGTTCAGATACTTCCGGGATAAATAGGATATCGCAATGGGCCGTTTCCAATAATTTGCAATCTGCCTCAAAGGTTCGGGGATAATTCTGTAGATCGTTTAGATCGTTAAATTGGGTTGGGTTTACAAAGATGCTGCAAACAACAATGTCACTTTGTATTTTTGCGGCATTGATCAATGAAATATGCCCTCGGTGCAAGGCACCCATTGTGGGTACAAAACCAACAATATAGTGCTGTTCTCTTACGTTATCTAAGTAGATTTTTAGTTGCTGAGCCGAATTAAAAATAATCATTAAACAAAATAATTGTTAAAAATCGTTAACATCCTAGTTAATAGCGACTGTTTAGAGATAATAGGGCAAATCTAATATTAATACTTTGAAAATTCGAATTTTTTTCATTACTTTTGTTTACTTTTTAACAATCTAACCTTAATCCAACTCATATGAAGAAGAAAGCGAGAGTTTTATTTGTATCACAAGAAGTAACCCCCTACTTAGATGAAACTCCAATGGGTATTATTGGACGCAAACTGCCACAAGGAATACAAGAACGAGGAAAGGAAATAAGGACATTTATGCCTAAATATGGTTGTATCAACGAAAGACGCAATCAATTGCACGAAGTAATTCGTTTATCGGGTATGAATTTGATCATTGATGATTCTGATCACCAGTTAATTATTAAAGTTGCATCTATCCAATCGGCTCGTATGCAGGTTTATTTTATTGATAATCAGGAATATTTTGAACGTAAACATATTTTAACAGATAAAAAAGGTGAACATTTTGCCGACAATGATGAGCGTGCTATTTTCTTTTGCCGCGGAGTGATTGAAACCGTTAATAAATTAGGTTGGTCTCCTGATATTGTTCATTTACATGGTTGGATGACCAGTTTAACTGCACTTTATTTGAAAAAATCATTTAAAGACAATCCATTATTTGCCGATACTAAAATTGTGTATTCAGTTTATGATGATGAATTTACAACTCCTTTACACAAAGATTTTGCTAAAAAGGTTTTATTTGATGGAATCGAAAAAGCAGATGTGGAATTATATAAAAATCCTACTTTTGTGAATGTTAGCAAATTGGCGATTGATCTGGCCGATGGTGTAATTAAAGGAAGTGCGAAAATTAATTCGGACGTAGAAAAATACATCAAAAAATCGGGTAAACCGGTACTTGAATATATGGCTGGTGATGAGTACATTGCTGCTTATTCTGAGTTTTATGATGCTGTGCTTGAAGAAGTGGTAGAAGCGGTGTAGGTTAATATAATTGTTTTTATGGTTTTATATAATAAAAGAATATCCAAAATTTTGCCCCAAGTAATTGGGGCAAAATTTTTTTTAATTCTACTCGTAAGTATTTCAATTAGCTTAACATCTTGTGATGAGTCCAGCGTGGTTGGTTTAGATGTACAGCCTGCTAACGACTTGTTGGGTGTTGATTATCAGGACACTACCACATTAATTACCAAAACGGTAAGTGTAGATTCATTGCGTACGGATGAAACTCTCATTATCACCGCAGATGCATTGTTAGGTATTTATCAGGATCCTATATTCGGAAAAACAACATCCTCGCTTTACACTCAGTTGCGATTACCAACCAACAACCCCGTATTTGGAACAAACCCTTTGATCGACTCTGTTATTTTGTCTTTAGTTTATGATCCGGCCTATTATGGAAAAAAACAACGTGTTGAACAAAAAGTAAATGTATATGAGGTTGCAGAAGATATAAAAGGTGAAAATAGTTATTATTCTAACAATACCCTTACTGTTAACACTTTAGATCTGGCAAATAACTATGGATTTATTCCTGAACCGTCTAAAAGTGTAACAATTCTTAATGAACTTCTGAAACCTCAGCTTCGTATACCCATTAATGCCACTTTTGGGCAAACGATCTTAAGTAACCAAACTACTGCTAATTTAGCAAGCAATACTGCTTTTCAAAGTTTTATGAAAGGGTTTTATATTACTACCGAAAATACAGTTGGTTTAAACAGTTCAGAGGGAAATATTTTACATTTTAAAATGGCTGACGCCCAAACAAAACTTACTTTATACTATCACAATGATACCGATGATTCATTGAAATATGACTTAGGTTTAGGCAGTGTGGCCCGTTTTTCACATTTTACGCATGATTACTCTACGGGCATTGATGCGAACCTTGCAACGCAATTAAGCATATCTCCTCCTCCACCGGCACAAAATGATGTAGTATTTATTCAATCAATGGCTGGGGTTAAAGCTACTATCGAATTACCTTATTTAATGAATTGGATAAATGCGGGCGACATTGCAATTAACAAAGCCGAGCTGGTGATCAAAGTAGATCCAACCTCAACGTACATGCTTGATACCTTTGCTGCTCCCACCAAATTAGTATTGTTTGGTATTAATGATGATGGCAGCAATTATGTATTACCTGATGCCAATGAAGGGGATAATTATTTTGGAGGAACGTATAATTCAACTACACACGAATACCGTTTTAATATAGCACGCTATATTCAACAGGTGCTGGCAGGAAAAAGGAAAAATAATGGCTTGCATTTACTTGCAGGAAGTGGCGCTATAAATGCCAACAGGGTAGTAATAGGTGGCGGAGGAAGCACTGGCGCCTACCGAATGAAACTCAATATAGGATATACTAAATTACAGTAAAAATAATTGGATGTTAGATGTTGGATTTTAAACAAATCGGCAATCTCTGACATCCAATATCACAACATCTAAAATTTAAAAATATGTGCGGAATAGTTGCATACATAGGAAACAGACAAGCATACCCGATCCTTATAAAAGGTTTACAACGACTTGAATATAGGGGGTATGACAGTGCCGGAGTTGCTTTAATAGTTGAGGATCTAACTTCACACGCTATTGATTTAAACGTTTATAAATGCAAGGGTAAGGTTGCCGAACTTGCCAGTTTTGTTAGCGATAAAAACAAAAATGGAACCATCGGTATCGGTCATACACGTTGGGCTACACACGGTGTACCTAATGATGTAAATGCGCACCCGCATTATTCCGGCTCCAAAAATTTGGTGATGATACATAACGGTATCATCGAAAATTATGGCTCCCTAAAAGAAGAATTAAAGAAACGTGGTCATGTTTTTTTAAGCGATACGGATACAGAAGTCCTTATCCATTTAATAGAAGACATTCAACAAAAAGAAAATATACGGGTTGGCGAAGCTGTTCGTTTAGCCTTAAACCAGGTTGTTGGAGCTTACGCAATCGTAATTCTGTCGAAAGATAATCCCAACGAATTGATTGCTGCTAAAAAAGGTAGTCCTATGGTAATAGGTATTGGTGTTGATGAGTTTTTTATTGCATCAGATGCCACACCAATTATTGAATACACAAAAAATGTAGTGTATCTCGAAGATGAAGAGATCGCATTTATTGAACGCGGTAAGGAACTGAAAATAAAAACGATCAAAAATAAAGTTAAAACACCATACATACAAGAATTGGAGCTAAAGCTGGAGGCTTTGGAAAAAGGTGGATATGACCACTTTATGTTGAAGGAGATCTATGAGCAGCCGCGCTCAATTAAAGACAGTATGCGAGGCAGATTAAGTGCTGAAAAGGGTATTGTAAATTTGGGTGGTATTGCTGAATACGAACAAAAATTTTTAAATGCAAAACGAATTATTTTTATAGCATGTGGAACATCCTGGCATGCTGCATTGGTTGCCGAATATTTATTTGAAGATCTGACAAGGATTCCTGTGGAGGTGGAATATGCTTCGGAGTTCCGTTACCGTAATCCGATAATTTATGAGGATGATGTAGTAATTGCTATTTCCCAGTCTGGCGAAACAGCTGATACACTTGCTGCAATTGAACTTGCAAAATCGAAAGGTGCTACTATTGTTGGCATCTGTAACGTGGTTGGTTCATCCATTGCACGTGCAACCCATGCGGGTTCTTATACCCATGCGGGACCAGAAATTGGGGTAGCATCCACAAAAGCGTTTACTGCTCAAATAACAGTATTGGTTTTAATGGCCTTGAGAGTTGCGTTTCTTAAAGGAACGATCTCCTCATCACGTTTTCACCAGCTTTTAAATGAATTGGAAGCTATTCCTGCAAAAGTTGAACGCGTTTTGAAAACAAACGATAAGATAAAATACATTGCTGATGTATATAAAAACTCTACCAATGCATTATATCTTGGTCGTGGGTATTCATTCCCTGTTGCATTAGAAGGCGCCTTGAAACTAAAAGAGATCTCCTATATCCATGCTGAAGGTTATCCTGCCGCTGAAATGAAACATGGACCAATTGCTTTGATAGATGAAGAAATGCCTGTTTTTGTAATTGCTACAAAAGGAGCATCTTACGAAAAAGTGGTTAGTAATATCCAGGAAGTAAAAGCACGTAAGGGGAAAATTATCGCTATTGTTACTGAAGGCGATACACAGGTAAAAGAAATGGCTGATTACACAATTGAAATTCCTGAAACGGACGAAGTTTTAGTGCCTTTGGTTTCGGTGGTGCCATTACAGTTATTGTCGTATCATATTGCTGTAATGAGAGGTTGTAATGTTGATCAGCCAAGGAATTTGGCTAAGTCCGTTACTGTTGAATAGGGTTATTGTGCTGAGTTAAAAGATTACATAAAAAAAGACCTCAAATTATTTGAGGTCTTTTTTTATGCAGTTTTAAGATTTCGCAGAGGAACGTTTTCTCTACCTTACCAGCGTTACAATTCCTTTATAGATATGTTTCCGCTTTTTAAAATCTGTGATCTTTATCGAATAAATATATACATCTCCCTGAGCAATTATAGCGCCTTTGTTTGCTTTACCATCCCAAGGTTTAGTAATATCATCAGAACTGAAAATTAAATTGCCCCAACGATCAAAAATGGCCATTTCATAAACACCAACAAAGGTTCCTTTACCGGAGAAAAAGTCGTTTATACCATCATCGTTAGGTGAAAACGCATTTGGAATGTAAAACATAAAGTCCGGCTCAATTATGATGGTTTGGTAAGCTGTATCAATACAATTGTATTGAGTGGAGGTGATCAACGTAATGGTGTAAGTACTCGTATCCTGATACGTATGAGGGGCTGGATTAAAGGTAGATGATGTATCTCCATCACCAAAATTCCAGTTCCAATAATAAGCACCTGTTGACAGATCTGTAATTGAAATTATAGGGTCTGTAATAGTTGTAACTTCCGGCTGCACTGTGAAAGTGGCATTAGGATTGGGATATACAGTGATATAATTAGTTTTAGATAAGGTACTTGTACAGCCGCTATCTGATGTAACTGTTAGTGTTACATTAAAAGAAACCGGGGAATAAACAGAATCATTAATATAACAATGAACCGGATCTTTTAAATTAATTACAGGGCTACCATCACCAACATTCCAGATCCAGGAGGTATTATTAGCACCTGTTGCAATAGATGAAGAATCAACAAAATTAATACACAAGCGTTCACAACCTGCTGTATCATTGGAAGTAAAATCCACCAGCGGATTTGGGTTCACAATACTTGTTTTAGAGATAGAATCTACACATCCGAAATTAGAAGTAACCAATAATTGAACCGCATACGAACCTGCATTAGGATATATATGAGAGGCATTTTGATTATTTATAACAGGGCTTCCATCACCAAAATCCCATGCCCGGGATTGTATGTTATCCGTGCTTAAAATACTTGATAGGTCAGTGAATGGAACAACACTTCCGTCACAAACATTCACTCTGCTGAATTGCACCACAGGTAAAGGATGTACCACCACATTTTTTGTTATGGTATCTTTACAACTGTTATTAGTTGTTACGATCAATGTAACCGCATAAGTTCCCGGATTTGCATAGATATGGCTTGGGTTTGGATTTCCATTTGGTGATGTTCCATCACCAAAATTCCAGGATCGGCTTGCAATAGTACCGCTTGCAACGGTTGACAGGTCATTAAAATTCATAACCTGATTTAAACACACATTGGTAAAACTAAAATTAGCAACAGGCATAGGAAATACTGTAATTGAATCGCTTAAAGTATCCGGACAAGCAAGGTTGGAGGAGTAGGAAGTTAAAGTAACCTGGTAAGTCCCCGGAGTAGCATATAAATGGTGTGGGCTCAAAAGGCTCGTGTTCAAAGGAGAACCATCACCAAAATCCCATGACCGGTTGGCGGTGCTACCCATAGTAGGATTAATTGTTGTATTTATAAACATCGCTGAATCCAATAAACAGATGTCGCTGAACGCAAAAGCAGAAGCGGGTGCATCAAAAGCTTTTACAGTATTGTTTTCCACATCAGTGCATACATTAGCTGTTGTTGTTACCAGTGTTACACTATATGTACCCGGAATGGAATAATAATGAGCCGGACTAATTGAGTTGCTGTTGGGGCTGCCATCACCGAAGGCCCATAAATAGCCGGTAATAGAAGTAGAGTTGTGAACGGAAGAGGTATTGCTAAAATACATAGTATCCCCAAGGCAAACATTACTATAGGTGAAACCTGCCACAGGATTGTAATACACCTGCACCAATTTTGTAATGGTATCTCCGCAGCCAAAATTATTATGTACAATTAAGGTAACATTATAGTTTCCTGCATTGGCATATAAATGAGAAGGATTTTGAGAGGTATTTATGGGACTTGCATCCCCAAAATTCCATGACCGTGTGCTGATGCTACCTGCAGATGTGCTGGAGCTATCCGTAAATTGCGTTGCTGTATTATTACAAACGGTGGTATTGCCAAATTTTGCAATGGGATCGGGGTTTCTGGTGATAATAACACTGAGTGTATCTAAACAGGAATCAACATCCACAACAGTGGCTAAATAAGTACCAGCACGCAAACCAGTTGCCATTTGTGAGCTCTGAACAGGGCTTGTATTCCAAGAATAAGAGTAAGGTCCTGTACCGCCCGAAGCATCAACCATTGCTGAGCCATTGAAGCTATTCTGGCAGCTTTCTTTTACAACCGCTCCTTGTGTAAGTTGCAGTGGTAAGGTTTGAAGCACTACCACACTATCTTGTTTAGACTGACAAAAGGCATCGTTTACAGTATAAGTATAGGTTCCTGATGTGAGCCCTGTAATAGCCGCTATTGTTTGCCCACCGGGCTGCCATAAATAAGTATAAGGAGTGCTACCCCCTACCGGGTATATGGTTGCAGTTCCAAGTTTGCAAGAGGCATTTGTAGAGGCTGAGGTGGACGTTAGCTGAGGAGGAGCGGGGCAGGTAGGCCCTAAATTGGCAACAAACGCTTTTCCACAAGCCAGAAGGTCTCCGTTAGTTGAAAGTAAAATATCGTAAACTGCATTTGGAGCAGTAATAGAATAAAGGTAATTAAGAGACCTGTCATACTTTTCAATGGTACTCAATGTTCCAACATAAATATTTCCACAATAATCAAAAGCGATCCCGCTACAGCTGTTCGCAGCGCCATTCGGCACCGGAACACTGTTCACAAAAGTGAGGGTGCTTTTATCAAACCTGCGCAAATCAAGTCCATCATATATATACAAATAAGGGCCACTTATTGTAATCGCATTATAGCCCGTGGCATAGCTATACGTATTGTTATATCCTGATATGCAAAATGCGGGTGAGGTCACCAGGGAACCTGCCGGTGTAAAATCAGCATTGGTTTTCCGTATCATGCATGGTGAGGCACCTTGATGAATTGAGTAAATGTCGCCATTGCAATCGGTTGCAATAGCCCAGGTATCTGAAGGATAGCTAACCGTATTTGTCATCAGTCCGGTTGTCGTGTCAATTTTTGTTAAACTATTGGGTGAGAAATTTCCCCCCATTGATAAAATTGTTTTTGATTTATTAAAGCTGAGCCGCCAATTTTCGGCTCCCTCAATAACTGTATAAACATTAGCCCCCAATGTGTTTAGCTTTGATAATTTGGCAGTATAGGATTCAGCTAAATACACCGTACCAGCATTACTCACTGCGATATCACCATAATACTGCTGAGAGGTAGGGTGTGTCCACATTAAAGTACCTAAGGGATCATATTTTTGAACCTGGTAATTAAAGCTGTTCCCACCACTTATATAAACATTGCCTAAAGAATCTTCTTGTATATCAAAAGCATTATTTGTCAGAGGCAATCCGGGGTTTTTGGTCCAGGGATCTATTATCAGATCTTCGGCAAGAATAAGGTTTTGATTCTCTGTTGTAATTTCAACAAGGTTGTCTGTTATCGTATATTTGAAAGGTATTTTATCACGCTTTGTAAACGCAATGGGGGCTTTGTCAATGAGGTTTCCTAATGAGGCCTCTATATGCAAATTCCCTTTTTCATCCAGAGAAAGTTCTTTGCTTCCATGTATTTGGTAGGCGATAACAGGGATCTTAAATCCTGCATGAACAATGAACTGATATTTGATACCTCCTTCATTCGGGAGTTCAAATTCAGCATCTACACCTTCATAAATATTCGAATAAAAAAGTTTTTTGTATGCCGAAACATGGTCATACTTCGAATTGTCAGCATATCTTCCATACGTATAATAGTTGTTAACTTTTTCCTTAGCAGATATTTGCACGGAAGGGTTTGGATTTGCCCATTGCATTGTTACTATTTCCCATTTGATCAAAGCTTTTTCTTCGTGATCTTCTTCTTCTCTTTCTTCTTCTTTATCAGCTGTTTTTTCTGTTTGTAAAAATAAAAATGTGATACCCTTGGCAGTAAAGTAGGCTTTGAACTCAGGGTTGTTAACAGCAAACAAAATAGTTTCAGGTAAAGCTATTTTATTCTCCTCTAAGATCTTTTTAAATTGTCCTTGCTCTTCAATGAATACTTTGTTTTCAAAAGGACTTGTCTGAAACGTTCTATTTCCATGAGAAGTTATTGTTTGCGAGAACAAAGAAGTCCCTGCCTGGCATACAATCATTCCAATGGCTAAAATCATCCGTAATAGAATTTTTTTGTGCCACTGCTTGCTTAACTGGTTCATGCAGGTTTTTTCTTTTATATTTTTCATTTATCCTTTTGGGGATTTTTAGAACTCCATAATTAGCCTCTTTGTTTGTCCTAAGCCCTTATAGAAGGATCGAGGATTATTCCGCAGAACGGCTTTATCTCAGCAATGTTACAATTCCCTTATAGCTGTGCTTTCCTTTTTTATAATCAACAATATTGATCGAATATATGTACACATCTCCTTGGGCGATTTCAGTTCCATGATTTGCTTTACCATCCCATGCTTTGTCAACATCATCAGAAAAGAAAATTAAATTTCCCCAACGGTCAAATATTCTCATTTCATATTTACGTATAAAAATGCCTTTCCCTGAAAAAGTATCGTTTATTCCGTCATCATTTGGTGAAAAGGAATTGGGAATATAAAATACAAAATCGGGCTCAATGATAACTGTTTGATAGGCTGTATCTAAACAGTTATATTGAGTAGAGGTAACCAATGTAATGATATAAATACCGGTATCTGCATAGGTATGAGGAATAGGATTAAAAAGGGAGTCGATGCCAAGATCACCAAAATTCCAAGCCCAGAAATTGGTGCCGGTAGATGCATCAATAATAGAAATTACAGGGTCAACGATTGTTGTTACTTCCGGTTGAACTGTAAAATTCGCAATAGGTTTTGGATAGACAATTACATAATTGCTTTTAGATCCAATAGTAACACAACCACTGTCAGATGTAATTTTTAAACTAACATTTAAAGGGTATGGCGAAAAAATGGAGTCGCTGGTATAGCAATGTTGTACGTTTTCTAAATTACTGGTCGGACTTCCATCGCCAAAATCCCATAACCACAGTATGTTGTGGCCTGTAAGGACTGTAGAGGAATTTTGAAAAGAAATACAAAGTGGTTCACACCCCATGGTATCGCTTCCTGCAAAATTTACAATAGGGTTTGGGTTAACAACACTTGTTTTTGTAATAGAGTCGGCACAACCGAATGTAGAAATAATTAATAATTCAACAGGATAAGAGCCAGGGCCGCTATATAAGTGTGAGGTGCTTCCATTTGTACTGAAAGGGCTTGCATCACCAAAGTTCCATCTCCAGGACTGGATCGTATCTGAAGGAGCTATACTTGATAGATCCGTAAACTGGACCGTGATACCATCACATACATTTGCGGTGCTGTATTGTGCAACAGGCAAAGGGTGCACTACCACGCTTTTTGAGAGGGTATCTTTACATCCGTTATTGGTAGTAACAATAACAGTAACTAAGTATGTTCCTGTATTTGCATAGGTATGGTTTGGATCCTCCTGAATGTTCAATGGAGTGCTATCACCAAAATTCCAGGACCAGCCTGTGATACTACCACTTGAAACAATTGATGAATCATAGAAATTCATTACTTCGTTTAAACACACATCCATAAAACCAAAATTGGCAACAGGCATAGGATACACAGTAATGCTGTCTTTTAATGTATCCGGACAACCAAGATTGGAAGACAGGGTAATTAAAGTAACCTGATAATTTCCAGGGATTGCATACAAATGGCTGGGACTCCAAACAGTTGAATTTAAAGGGGTACCATCACCAAAATTCCATGACCAGCTTGCGAGAGTTCCCATTACCGGGTTAATTGATGTATTTGTAATTAATGCAGAATTGAAAAGACAGGTATTGTTTAAAGTAAAATTGGCAGCTGGCGGATCAAATACTTTCACTGAGAAATTTGCCGCATCTGTACACAGGTCAGTTGTAGTGGTTACCAGTGTAACATTAAAGGTTCCGGAAGTAGCATACTTATGTTTTGGGTTTTGTAAATTACTTGTAGCCGTGCCATCGCCAAACACCCATAAATAGGTGGCGATTGAAGCAGAAGTGTCAACTGAAGATGTATTATTGAAATACATGGTATCGCCCAAACAGACGTTACTGTAAGTAAAATTAGCTATGGGATTATAATAAACCTCCACAGGTTTTGTTGCCGTATCAGCACAACCGGCACTGTTGCTTACAATTAAGGTAACATTGGAGAAACCTGCACTATCGTAAGTATGGCCTCCTGTAATAGTTTGATTGTTGTTTAAAGGGCTCCCATCACCAAAGTCCCAGGTCCATGCGCTGATAGCATCTGGTAAAGGAATGGTTGAATTGTCGGTAAATTGAGTTGCAGTTCCATTGCATACTGAGGTATTGGTAAATGATGCAACTGGAAAATCATGTACATGTATGTTGATTGTATTGGTATCAGTGACATTCCCGCAAGCTGCAATAAGTTGTATTACCTGTGTTCCGGAAGTATTAAATACAAAAGGTAAGGTATCCTTATCACCATTAACAACAGTACCATTGATATACCAATCTTCGAAACATCGTATTCCTACGGAAGTGGTGTTATAGAAAAAAACAGTGTCTCCCACACATACAATGGTATCACTGGGCGTGAAGGAAGGAACAGTAACGCAATGTTTACATATAAAATTATCGGCAGGGGTGTAATCGGTTGTGGTAATTGTTGGTACTGCAATAACCGCAGGAGGGATCATCTGATTGCCTCCTGAACCAACGGTAGGTGTAACATTAGTCACTATAGTAGCACAAGTGTTTTCGTAACATCCTACAGCCCCCAGGCTATCTGTTTTCATAAAAAGAGCATCAAAATCAGTTGCTCCGAAGCTTGATGTAACTGTGGACATTGCATAACCGCCATCAGCAGTTTGGCGAACCATAGCCCCTCTGTCGGAGCCGGCACCTCCATAAGCATTTGACCATTGCCGGTTTCCAGCGCTGTCTGTTTTTACCAGATAAGCGTCCAAACTCCCTGCTCCAAAACTGGTAGTATACCCGCTAAGGATATACCCTCCATCACTTGTTTGATCGGCAAAACGGGGCTGATCATCATTTGTTCCTCCGTATGTTTTTGCCCATTGCAGGTTACCAATGCTATCTGTTTTTATCATTAACATATCATTACTTCCAGCGCCCCAACTGCTTGTATTTGCACAAAGCATAAATCCTCCGTCAGTGGTTACTTTCCCTGATATTCCCCACTGACTGCTCGCTTCAGCTCCTGTACCACCATATGTTTTAGTCCACTGTAAACTCCCTGCACTATCCACTTTGATCATATAAATATCAAAGCCTCCAGCACCAAAACTGGTTGTATAGCCTATCGCAACATAACCTCCATCGTTAGTCTCTTCCACATAATTACCCCATTCACTGCCGGCACCACCGTATATTTTTATCCACAACGTATTTCCCAGTGCATCTGTTTTTATCAAGGCCAGATCCTCTGCTCCAAAACCAAGTCCGGTTAAATGCCCTGATAGGATATACCCTCCATCGGAAGTTTGTTTAGCGCGTAAGCCCATATCATCGGCTCCACCCCCATAAACTCTCGACCATTCAATAATACCTAAAGGGTCAAGTTTTATTAATGTCATATCATAACCACCCGCTCCCAAAGCGCAAAGACCGGCAACTATATATCCTCCATCAGAAGTCTGCTGAACAGAATAGCCTCCATCTTCTCCGGTACCACCATAAACTTTAAACCATTCGGGGTGTCCGCATGCATCTACCTTATAAACATATACATCGCAACTTCCTGCACCGGAAGTTCCATGTTGTCCGGTTCCTACAAAACCTCCATCACTTGTTGTTGCTAAGGATAAACCACCATTCATCCCGGCAGCGTTAAAGGTTCTCATAAAGGTGCTTGAATTTTGTGCGTAAACCTTCCCTTCAGTCCCGGGCCATAGCAAAGGAAGAAAAAACAAAAATGTTAAAATGTGTTTAGTAATAGTATTCATTAGGCGACCTATAATATTTTTGATTTGAGATGAATTAAAATAATTCAAATTAATCAGCTTTAGAATTTCATTAACCTCCTAGTTGGTTACTGAATAATTGTCAAATTGATTAAATTAGTTTATAGCGGTTTCGTTGCAACTTTTATCGGTTTGCTATCAATGGTTATAACAACGTAATCTGCAGGGTACCCTGCATCGGTTCCAATTTTTTTCAAAGATTCCGCTGTCATTTCTGTATCCGAAGGAAGATTGAATGTTGCATAGCTGTTGCGTTTATCGATGAAAAAATTTTCAATATTTTTTATCTCTCTGAGCCTCGTTTCTAATTTAGGGCTTAGGATGGGGCAATGCATTGCTCCGTGCCCAATATCAACCCTAACATATTTTTTACCCATCGTTTGATTATTGCTGTTGCTTTGGGCTTTACTTACTATTGAGGAAACAAAGAAAAATACAAGGGTGGAAATAATTGTTAAAACAATTTTGTTTTTTATGATCGATCTTGACATGATAAATGTGGTTTTTAATTAAAACTAAAATCTATTGGAAAGGTATTGAAAAATAGCAATAAAATTAAGCATTTTGAGAGAAAGAATAAAATTGATAAATAAAATTTGGAAAAAACGTTTACTTCACCAATGTTACAATTCCTTTGTAATCATGTTTTCGTTTGTTAATATCTGTTATTTTAATGGAATAAATATATACATCTCCCTGTGCAATTTCATTTCCATAATTTGCTTTGCCATCCCAATGTTTATTGATGTCATCAGAAATGAAGATCATATTTCCCCAACGGTCAAATATTTTCATTTCATATTGAGTAATAAAAATTCCTTTTCCATAAAAGGTGTCATTTATGCCATCGTTATTAGGAGAAAATGCATTTGGAATGTAAAATAAAAAATCGGGTTCAATAATTATAGTTTGAAAGGCTGTATCAATACAATCATAAAGAGTAGTTGTAATTAACGTGATCACATAAGCTCCTGTATCCGAATAGGTGTGAGGGGGCGGATCAAAAATAGAAGAAGAGTCCTGATTGCCAAAATTCCAATACCAAAAATTAGCACCGGAAGAAAAATCCTTAATTGAAATAATAGGATCCGTGATTGTTGTTGTTTGTGGCTGAGCAGTGAAACTCGCGATGGGATTAGGATATACCGTGATGTAATTGTTTTTAGAAAATGTGGTAACGCAGCCCTTATCGGAAGTGGCAGTTAAAGTAACATCAAAAGAATTTAATGAATAAATGGAATCGTTAGTATAACAGTGTGTTGGCTCCTCTGAATTACTTGAAGGGCTTAGATCACCAAAATTCCACAACCAGGTAGCATTCGTGCCTGTTAAAATAGATGATAAATTTTGAAAGCTAACACATAATGGTTCACAGCCAACTGAGTCGTTTGCAATATAATTTACAACTGGATTAGGGTGAATGATACTTGTTTTACTGATAGAATCGGAGCACCCAAAATACGATTCAACTATTAGCTTAACAACATAAGATCCGGGAGCAGCATATATATGCGTAGAGTTTTGATTGGTGCTAATTGGGCTGTTGTCATCAAAATTCCATGCATAGGATTGTATAGTATCGGTTACAGGAATGGTTGATAGATCAGTAAAAAAAACAGTACTGCCATCACATACATTTGCAGTGCTGTACTGAACAACAGGCAGTGGATGAACCACTACATTTTTTGAAATGGTATCCTTACATCCATTGTTGGTGGTAACGATCAAAGTAACATTATCGGTTCCAAAGGAAGCATACATATGACTTGTATGCTGATCGGTAATTAATGGGGTGCTATCACCAAAATTCCAGGACCAGTTAGTAACAGTTCCAGTGGAAACTGTTGAAGAGTCATTAAAATTCATTGCTTGATTAAAACATACGTTAGTAAAACTATATTTAGCAACCGGCATAGGAAACACTGTAATGCTATCCTTTAATGTATCCGGACAGCCAAGATTAGTTGAATGTGTAATTAAGGTAACCTGGTAATTTCCGGGAGTAGCGTATAAGTGAAGTGGGCTTAAAACGTTAGTGTTCAAAGGGGAACCATCTCCAAAATTCCATGACCAATTGGCGGTAGATCCCATTGTGGGACTAAGCGTAGTATTTGTAAATTGGGCAGCAGCAAACAAACACGTGTTGCTGAATGTATATCCGGTTGTGGGAGCGTCAAAAGCATTTACAGGATTTGTTGCGGCATTAGCACAACCATCGGCTGTTGTGGCTATTAACGTAACACTATAGGTTCCCGCTGTAGTATAAAAATGAACAGGTGTTTGCAAATTACTTGTTGTGCCACCATCTCCAAAAGTCCATAAATAGCTAGATATAGAAGCAGGTATATTTACAGATGAATTATTTATAAAATGCATGGTGTCGCCAAAACAAATGTCACTATGGCTAAAGCTTACAATAGGATTATTAAAAACAGTAATTTGATGTACAATGGTATCGGAGCAGGAATTGTTACTGTTTACTATTAGCTTTACATTGTAATTTCCCGGGCTGCTGTATACGTGCGAAGTACTACTTCCTGTGGCAAATGTATTGTCGCCAAAATCCCAGATCCATGCAGTAATAGCTCCAGGTGTGCCAATGCTTGAAATGCTTGTAAAGGGCACAGCGGTTCCATTACACTTATTGGTGAACGTGAAATCGGCTTCCGGTTTAGGAAATATCTTTACGATTTTGCTTATAGAATCTACGCAACCATTACTGGTTGTTGATATCAGGGTAACAGTATATGTTCCACTGTTGGCATAGGTATAAGAAGGGTTTTGAAGTATAGCAGTGTTTCCATCACCAAATTTCCATGACCAGGCAGTAATCGTTCCGACATCAACATACGAAGAATCCATAAACGGAACAGCTACAGGATCGCAAACATCATTAAAAGTAAACGCTGCGTTAGTTTCGACAGACGGGACTACGATAATAATAGAATCCCTATTTGGTATTGGACATTTATTATCAGTGTAAAGGCACTTATAAGTTCCCGGTGCTAAATTCCCGATACTGTCAGTAATTTGACTTAGTGGTACACCATTATTGGTCCAGGTATACGTATAGTCGGGAACTCCTCCGGCTAAATTTAGTTTAATATAACCATTTGGCAATCCACCGCAGGATGGCTGTATGAACTGTTGTGTTTGAAAAATACAAGGGGGAATTACAAATGACAACTCAGTAACATGTCCCGGGCCACAAACACTTATAGTTTGATTTAAGGTGTTAAAGGCCAGATCAAATACTTTACCGGTTGTTGCTTTAAAATCTATTTGATTAAAATTCATATCATACATATACACTCCGGTGCCTGATCCAACAAATATTTTTCCACAACTGGTAATGTATATACCCCCATTTTTTTTATTCACTCCACCGGGTACAGTAACTTGAGTTACTGTAGCACCAGTTGCTTTGTTAACCTTAAATAATGTTGCACCATCAAAAATGTATAGATTATTGCCTAAAATTGTCATGCCGTTATAACCTTGCGCAAAGCCTCCATCCCCTACATAGCCTGTTCCATAGCCCCAGCTTCCCACCGCAGGATAAGTTGTTGCAATGGTATTGCCTGGTGTCCATTTATAAATTTTACTGCTTGCGCCTGCAGAAGCAACACAATAAACATCCCCATTATAATCGATGGCTCCGCAATGTGGATCCTCACAGCATGCTCCACTTTGTGTATAACCTGTAAGCACTCCGGTTTCAGTATCTATCTTTGCAAACCCTGTAGCACTGTGTCTGTACCCAGTTAGCGACAATACCTGCTGATTGCATTCATTTAAAACAAAGCGCCAACATTCTGTAATTCCAAAACTATCCCACAAAAAATTACCGGCAGAATCGACAGCGCTGGCGTCTCCGCGTGAATGAAAACCAACTGTATTATAAAAACAATAACCGCGTGAATCGGTCAACATATCGCCATAGTATGGCGATGCTCCGCCCATTACATCTGTGGATGAAATTAAAGCACCTGTTGGAGAATATTTTTCTAAAATATATAGATGGCTTGTTACATAAGTGTTTCCATATCTATCCACTCCATTATCAACAGGGGAAGTTGGCATAGCCGGTACACTCATCCATGGATCAATGGTTATAGCCTGGTTGCCGGTGTTTTCGATATTAAAAGAAACAATATTGTTTTTTAATGAAAAGCTACTTGCTATTTTTAGTTCCTTGTTTGCAGTGGCATAGCTTATTGGTGCATGGTCAATTACATCTCCTTGTATTGTTTTTATAATAATATTGCCATCCAATAATTTTATGTTTTTTGTTCCATCATACTGTTGCTGTATCTGGCTAATATCAGCATCAGCGCTAATATATAAATTGTATTTAAAGCCTTCTTTTTCAGTAAAAAAATATTCTACATCGATGCCGGTATATAGATTTTTAATTTTCAGTTTACCATATCCTTTGCAATGCGCTGTGTAATTCTTAGGTACATTTTTGCTTATTACATATCCATAATCAACAGTTTGCTCTTCGCTTACTTCAATGGTTGCATCAGGATTGGCGTTGAGCCATTTCATCTTAATAAATTGCGTTTCTTTTTTTTGCAATTGAGATTCCCGAATACGCTCTTCTTCCGGATCTTCTTTTTCTTCTCTGTCTTCTTCTGTCAATAAAGATTTGGAAAAGTAAAAAAGCACTTCATTGTTATAAAAAAATGTTTTTGTTCCGTTATCAATGCAATAGCTAAACTTGTTTTCTGTCGGATTTAGATCGGTAGCATATTGTCCTTTGTTTTCAATAAAGGCTTTACGTTCAAAAGGTTTTGAAGTCCAGTTGGATTGTTTGGTTTCAGTTTTATTTGTTTCTTTAAGATCGTTATTGTTGTTTTGTGAAAACAGGTAAGTTGAATAAAATAAAATAAAGAAAACTGGTAGTTTTTTTGAAATAAAACTAAATAAAGATGGGAAAGACTTCGGTTTCATTTTTAATGTATTAAAACTAAATATCCTTTTAAAGTTCATTAAGCGCTTTTTTAAGGATTTAATTGCTTCTGCATTGTTGTTGTACTTTGCTGAAAATCAAAGCTATACGGATTAGTTATTCTCTTTGGCATTACAAATTTCATGAAGATAATAAAAAGATGCTTAAAGTCGCCAAAAAGTTGCATCATTGTTTTTTTTAATGGAGGTAAAGCAGAGCTGTTTGTGTACCGTTTCAACTACCGGCAAATTGCATAATTTTGTCTCTTTTTCAATAGAAAGCAGATTTTTTCTAAAAAGATGCAATCAAAAACAATTTGTAGATTTGTAGAGTATCGTGAAATAAACAATTTGAAAATGAATTATTTATTTTCAAATAAAATCAATGAATTTATGAGCCTGTTTAAATTTTATTCAAAACAGTTTCCAGCCTTCACACGATTTCTCGACTTCGCTCGAAATGACAGCGCATATGGTCATTTCTAGTGGAGTCGAGAATTTGGTAGCTTCAATAAGCAATATTGTTATTCTTTTATATAAAATTTAAACAGGTTCTAAAAAGACAAAAAAAATGTCAATACACAAAGAAATTAAAAAGGTTACTACCAATGTATTATTGGATATGAAACTCCGTGGCGAAAAAATATCCATGCTTACTGCTTACGATTATACAATGGCTAAAATTGTTGATCATGCGGGTATTGATGTAATACTGGTAGGTGATTCCGCATCAAATGTAATGGCAGGCCACGAAACCACTTTGCCTATTACACTTGATCAGATGATCTATCACGCATCATCGGTAGTGCGAGCGGTTAAACGTGCTTTAATTGTAGTGGATCTGCCTTTTGGTTCGTACCAGGGGAATTCAAAGGAAGCCTTAAATTCGGCAATAAAAATAATGAAAGAAAGCGGTGCCCATGCTGTTAAATTGGAAGGTGGCAGAGAGGTAAAAGAATCCGTTGAGCGTATTTTAACTGCCGGTATCCCTGTGATGGCGCATCTTGGACTTACACCTCAAAGTATTTATAAATTTGGAACTTATAACGTTCGTGCAAAAGAGGAAGAAGAAGCGCATCGGTTAATTGAAGATGCTCATATCCTTGAAAAAGTAGGTTGCTTTGCGTTGGTCCTTGAAAAAATACCTGCGAAATTAGCAGAGCAGGCTGCAAAAGAATTGACCATTCCCGTAATAGGGATCGGAGCCGGTGGGGGTATTGACGGGCAAGTACTCGTTTTCCATGATATGGTGGGTTTAACGCATGAATTTAATCCTCGCTTTTTAAGACGTTATTTAAATTTATACGATGATATTAAAGGTGCTGTTGGTGAATATATTAAAGATGTGAAATCAAAGGATTTTCCAAATGCGAATGAGCAGTACTAAATCATTTTCATTGAAATACGAATAATATTCAACACAGAGTTCACAGAGAAAAAAGAGCGACACAGAGCTCTCTGCGAAACTCTCAAAACTCTGTGAACTCCGTGTTAAAAATTTACAAATGAATTCAATCGAAGTTTTATTTGAAGACAACCACATTATTGCTGTCAACAAGCGTCCTTCGGATATTGTGCAGGGCGATAAAACTGGCGATACACCATTAAGTGATTTTGTAAAACAATATGTAAAGGAAAAATACAATAAGCCCGGGGATGTGTTTATTGGCACCGTTCACCGCATCGACAGGCCGGTAAGTGGTATTGTGCTTTTTGCGAAAACCAGTAAAGCTTTAGCGCGTTTGAACATGATGTTTCAAACCAAAGAAATTCAAAAAACATATTGGGCGGTGGTGAAAAACAAACCACAAAATGTAAAAGGAAATTTGGTTCATTATTTAAAAAAGAACGAAGCAAAAAACATGTCGAAAGCGTTTGACAAAGAAACACCGGGAGCTCTTCGTTCGGAATTAGATTATGAATTAATATGTAGTTCGGATAATTATCATTTGTTAGAAATAAAACCGCTTACCGGGCGTCATCACCAAATACGGGTGCAACTTTCAAAAATGGGTAGTCCAATAAAAGGAGATGTAAAATATGGTTTCGACAGAGGTAATAAAGATGCCTCTATTCATTTACACGCGCGAAAAGTAGAATTTATTCACCCCGTTAAAAAGGAACCTGTCATCATCATTGCGCCACCACCAAATGAGGTTCTATGGAAAGAATTTTTAAAACGGGTAGGATGATCAATTGATCAATTTTGCAATTATTCAATAGGCAATTTGAAAAAAAATTTGACAATTATTCAGTAGGCAATTAAAAAAGTAAATTATTCAATTATATGAATTAAGAGGGAAACATTCGGAATTGCCTACTGCAAAATTGCACAATTACTACTTCACCATTCCCCTTTGCGTGTTTTCTTAATATCCGAATTAATTTTTTTTGATTTTAATCTCCTTTCTTTAGAGCCTTTCGAAGGTTTTGTAGCTCTGCGTTTTTTGTTTACAATAAAACATTTGTTCAACAGATCGTAAAACTTTTTGATCGCAATTTCTTTATTGCCCAATTGTGAGCGCTCTTCCTGAACTATAATTTGTAATACGCCTTCTTTAGTAATTCTGTTTTCTAATTTTTTCTGAATTATTTCTTTTTGTTCATCAGTAAGTAATGCAGAATTGAGAACGTCAAAATCCAGCTCTACTTTTGTAGAAACTTTATTTACGTTTTGCCCTCCCGCACCACCACTTCGGCTGGTTTTGAAGCTAAACTCGGTATCAAAAATTATTCCTTTAATATTCATTTTTTAAAAAATATGTAAGTGTAAAATTAATGATAATTCAAAGCAATAAGCATTTGCGTATCTTTGTTTTGGAAAAACAGATTATTTGTTCACCATTTTTTATGACGTTTTAAGGAAATTGTCATTTAAAATAATAAAATATTGGTTAATGATCGAGTTCAGTTTTTTTTATCGCAAAGTTCGCAAAGGTTTTACGCAAAGCTCTCAAAGTGGTACTCTATTTTTCTTTGCGCCTTTTGCGATTTTCTTTGCATTCTTTGCGGTTAAGACTTTTTCAGAAACCAAAAGAATCATTGCTTCTAACGGTAACAATTTTTTTAAAAGAAATCTCACTTTCACCTTCCTCCTCGCACTTACAGTTACCAACTGCATTTCACAAGACTCTGCCACTTCGGCTAAAATTAAATACTATACGCAAAAAGTTGAAAAGTATCTTGATAAAGAGAAGGCCTTATCTCCGCATTATTCGATCAGTAGAGATGGAATAAGCATTTACGAATCTCTTCAAAAAAAATTAAAAAAAGATTTTGAATTCCATATCAACTTCGATGAAATTGACAATTTTAATTTGTATTCAAAAAACACCGGGGGTAAGCAGGTTTTTGAAACTTATAAAAGCGGAAAATATAACATGGCGATTCCTTTCGCATCGAATTTAATGGTTGATTCCTCTAAAGTTGATTCAAGTTTTATCACCGAAACAAAAAAACTTAAAGGTTTAAAAATAGCCATTGACCCCGGACATATTGCTGGTGATATGGAAATGGGCGATATAGAAAAAAAGTGTTTAACATTCAAATGCGATAGCCTCAAAGGTTTGATGGATTCAGTTGCAATTGCTGAAGGAGTGCTCACTTTTGCTACCGCTAAATTATTAAAAGATAAACTGGAAGCGGAAGGGGCTGAAGTTTTTATGACCCGCCCCTTCAATAGCAGTAGTGCCTTTGGAGTAACATTTGATTACTGGCTTAAAACAAATTATATTGCAACTGTAGATAGTTTATTCAAAGTTGGAAAATTAAGTCCCGCACAAAAACAATTTTTTTTGGGTTCCAAGCCAACTAAACGTGATAAATTCAGGGTGATCTTTAAAGATGTGGAATTAGCGAAACGATCCGAAATTATTAATAATTACAATCCTGATCTTACCATCATCATTCATTACAATGTAGATGAAACCAATACCGGTTGGGTGAAACCGGCTAACAATAATTTCAATATGGTTTTTGTTGGTGGTGCCTTTATGAAAAATGATCTATCTACTCCCCAAAAAAGATTTGAGTTTTTGAGACTGCTTATCACCACCGATCTCGAAAAATCAATTGCATTAAGTTCAAATGTGATACAAAGCTTTGAAAAAAATTTAAATGTAAAAACCGCAACTTTTAAAGATGCTACTTATTTATTGGAGGGTTGTTTGAGCGCAGGTGCAGTTGGTGTGTATTGCAGAAATCTTCAGTTAACAAGATACATACATGGCCCATTGGTGTATGGCGAAACCTTGTATCAGGATAATGTAAATGAATGTATTGCATTAAATAAGGAATGTGATAAAACAAAAAATTTACGTGTTCAACAAGTAGCCGAAGCTTACTTTCAGGGGATTTTGAACTATATTAAAAAGCAGTAACTAGTTGTCTTTAATGCAAATTAGGACTGAAATATTATGGGTAGAATTACACAGAGGAAAAGGGAGAAAACACGAAGTTTCACAGAGTAATAGGAATAATAAGATTTGAACTCGATCAAAGAGAAAACATTTCAAACTCAGTGGTTCTCTGTGCCTTCTCCTTTTAACTCAGTGTAACAAAAGCAAAGCCTTGATTCGCATCTTTAAACATTGTTTTTATAGACCGGATTTCTACAGTTGCAATAAAATTAGTTTGCTCGTAAATATAATTTTCTGTTATCTTTAATGATTATTCACTTATAGGTAGCTAACCATCAATGTGATATCAATGAAAAAAAGAAATCCCCCCGTTGTCATATTAACAATTCTTTTTTATGTATTTGCTTTTTTTACAAGCGCAGAAGCGACTAATGAATGGTCAGTAAAATACCAAACCCCAAAAGTTTTTATCGAAAACAAAGGACAGTTCTATAGCAGTAAACCTCCTGAACAGGTTTTATATGCTTACGATGACGGTTCAACCATGATTAGTTTTACCTCAAAAGGCGTAAGCTATAGTTTTTTAAAACGTTCGAAAAAAGAGAAAGAAGGAACGAAAGCAGAACGAAAACAAAAGCATTTCAAAAGCGGGAAGTCTCATGCCGAATGGGAAGCTGAAGAGCATAGGCTGGAATTAAAAACGGACGCGATAAGTTTTATTTGGGAAAATGCGAATCCAAATGTTGAAATAGTGCCGGAAGAACTGGCCACTTATCATTATAGTTATAATACAAAAGAAAAAGACGGCTCCGAAAAAAACATCAATTTTATTAAAGCGTTTAAAAAAATAATTTATAAAAACCTCTATCCCAACATAGATGTGGAATATGTTTTCCATCCCAGCGATGGATTAAAATATTCCTTGATAGTACATCCTGGTGCTGATATTTCAAAAGTAAAAATGAAGTACGAAGACAATGTTAAGCTTGCAGAGAATGGTGATTTGAATATCCATACTTTATTTGGTGATATCGTTGAACATGCTCCAGTCACCTTTTATTCTGAAAACAAATCGAAAATTGTTTCTTCTCTTTTTGTAAAAACAGCAAATACAATTTCGTTTAAGTTAGCTGAATACGATCATACAAAAACGGTAATTATTGATCCCTGGGTGCAGACTCCAACCATGTCAAACTCAAATAGCGTATGGGAATGTGAAAGAGATGCTGCCGGAAATGTATATATCATTGCTGGGGACATGCCAATGAAAATAATTAAATATAATGCTGCCGGTACACTGCAATGGACATACAATACTACCTGGGATACAGCAAATTATTGGCTTGGTACTTTTGCTGTGGATCTGGCCGGTAATTCCTACGTAACTTCCGGAACACAATCCAAAATTTCAAAAGTGAATACTGCCGGGGCTAATGTTTGGACCAATAATAGTATTGGGGGGAATTCCGAAGAACTGTGGAACATCACCTTTAATTGTGATCAAACACGATTAATTATTGGTGGTACTTCAGGCATTTTCCCTTTACGCGGAGCCATTTTCGATCTGGATGTGAATACCGGGAATGTTTTGCTTACCAAGGTTGTTGGTTTTGATAAAGCCTTATTATTCGGGGCTGTTGGGCCTGATGAGGTTCGTTCAATTTGTTCGGCACCCAACGGTAAATATTATTTTCTGATCCTTGACTCCATTGGGCGTATTTCTCAAAATTTTGCTGCTTGTTCTAACACTTCTTCCATGTATAAAATAAGCAGCACCTATGATTTAGCCTATTACAACCCTTCTTACCGGTATTCCAATTCCGGTATCATGGCAATTAAAGCAAATAAAAATTTTCTGTATACTCAAAATGGCAACACCCTTCATAAACGGGCGCTTGGAAGCCTTGCCATATTATCTTCTGTAGCAATTCCCGGTGGGATCAGCGTTGCCGGTGCTTTTGGAAATCCGGGTAAGGTTCCCGGAAGCAGTGGTTTAGATATTGATACCTGTGGTAATATTTATGTTGGATCCTCTACCGGAGTTTATAAATTCGATGCTAATTTAACCCAAATTGGTTTTGTTGCCTTACCATTTACTGTTTTTGATGTTACGGTGAGCACAGCAGGCGATATTATTGTTGCGGGATCTACTACCCAAACATCAGGGGTTCGTACCGGTTATGTGCAATCCATAGCTTCATTTGCCGCATGCAACCCCTTATCGTTATTCTGCTGCAATGCTTCTGTGTGCACTGTTGCTCCAATGTGTATTACCGGTTCTCCTGTTACATTAGCACCTTCAATACCCGGTGGAACCTGGAGCGGAGCAGGTGTTAACCCTTCCACCGGTGTTTTTACCCCCGGCACAGCCGGTGTTGGTAATCATACCATAATTTATACATTGCCTTGTGGATCTGATTCTATAAACATTGTTGTAAGTGCCTGCGTAGCGCTAACAGCCTGTAAGGAAACCAATGGGGATATTACAACTACCAGTGGAACACCTACTTATACATGGTATAACCAAACAACTACACAAAATTGCAGTGCATGTGCCTTTGGTTGCGCTTTCCCTCCCGGCTGTGCAGTAAACGTAACATCATGGGCAAGTTTTACAACAGGCAGCACTATTACGCCTTCCGGAACTTATCCTATCCTCCTTATTGATGGCGCAGGAGACAGTTTACAAATAACAAGTTTGTCTTCTTTACCAAATTGTTCTGAAGTTTGCCCGCAATTAAGTGTTACATCTTCAAACATTGTTCACAACCCTTGTTTTGGACAATCTGTAGGGAGTTTCAATGCTACCACCAGCGGAGGTGTTTCACCCTGGGATTATACGTTAGTAAATGGGGGAGGCACCACAGTTATCTCTTTTACTAACGTTACCGGAACACAAAGTTTTACCGGCCTTCCAGCGGGGACGTATACGCTAAATGTTGTGGATTCCAATAGCTGTCCGGGATCAATATTTATTACCATTACTCAACCACCAACCACTACTACAATAGCCGCTGCCGGGCCTGATCAATCAGTTTGCAGCAATTCAGCAGTTTTAGCCGGGAATTTACCGGTAGTTGGAACGGGAGTATGGACCCTGGTGAGTGGAAGCGGAACGATCACAACACCTTCGTCAGGAACATCCGGAATCACAGGATTAGGAATAGGTATAAATGTATTTGAATGGACCATCAGCAATGCTCCTTGTTCTGCTCCCACTTCCGATCAGGTAACAATAACTAATTCAGGAGCTGGGCCTGCAGTAACTATAAGCTCTCACACAAATGTTAGCTGTTATGGCGGAAACAATGGTGCAGCAACCGCTTCTGTTACCGGTGGTTCCGGTAGTTTAACGTATTTATGGGCAGCAACCGGAGGAAATGCGGCAACAGCGATCAACCTGATTGCCGGAACATATACGGTTACTGTTATTGACAGCATTGGTTGTGAAGGTGTTGGAACGGTTGTAATTACTCAGCCCGATTCAATAACAGCCCAGGTAAACACAACATCAACACCCTGCGGGCTTTCTGCAGGTTCCGCCACTGTTACTGCATCTGGTGGGTCAGGTAATTTAACGTATTTGTGGAATAATGGTGGCGCAACAACGTTAACCATTAACAATATTGCCGCAGGAACCTATTTGGTTACCATTACTGATTTTTTTGGTTGCACAACAACCGAGAGCGGAGTTGTTACAGTCAATGGAGGTGGTCCCACTGCATCTATAACTTCTCAATTAAATGCCTCCTGTTTTGGTGGAAATAATGGGAATGCATCTGCTTTTGCTACCGGGGGAATTGGGACTTACACATATTCATGGAATACTTCACCTGTTCAGCTGAACGATACCGCTTTAGGACTGGTGGCAGGAACATACATTTGTTTAATTACGGATTCGGCCGGTTGCCAGACAAGTATACCTGTGACCATATCTCAACCATCCGATCTTAATATAAATACGGGTAGTATTAACAGCAATTGTACGCAGCCGGATGGCCAGGGGATTGTATCTGCAACAAATGCAACAGCACCTTATTTATATTTGTGGAATACTTCTCCGGTTCAAACAAATGATACAGCTACAGGATTAATAGCAGGTACCTATCAATGTATTATTACCGATGCCAATAATTGTAAAGATACCGTGTCGATAATAATAACGGATAACCCGGCAGGTATCGTAAGTGCAGGTGCAGATCAAAGCATTGTGGTTGGAGATTCCGTGCAGCTGATTGCTACAGCAGGTTTAAATTATGTATGGATGCCAGCGGATGGTTTAAGTTGCACCAATTGCCAAAGTCCTTTTGCTTCACCTTCTATAAGCACCACTTATTATGTAACCGTGACAGATGCCAATGGATGTTCTGATTTTGATTCTGTGAAGGTGACCGTTACCGAAAAAGAATATTATTCAATTCCCAACGTGTTCTCTCCTAACAATGATGGCTTCAACGATTTCTTTGAACTGAAGGCGGAAGGGTTTAAGGTGTATCGTGCCGAAATTTTTGATCGCTGGGGTATAAAAATGTTTGAAACAAACGATTCTAATTCATATTGGAATGGAAATAATAGAAAAGGAAAAGCAGTGTCTGGCGGGGTTTATTTTTATATGCTTTACCTCACCAACTCTAAGGATCAGGTACAAACGTTCAAAGGATTTCTTACCCTGGTCAGGTAAAATTGGTAATTAATACCTGAGGATAATGAAGGCGGATCAAATATAAAAGCCATGGTTCAGGGGCAACGCGCATTATAATTTTTTTATTTTTAAGCCTCTGGACAAAGAGCCTTAGGCTCGGTTTATTTTGTAAGGAGGGACTTTAGTCCATCCAAAAGGTTAAGGGCTGAGAGCCCTAGGCTCGGTTCATATTCTTACAAAATGATTCGTTCCTACGGAACTTATTTTTTATTGTTGTTTTTTCAACGGACTAAAGTCCGTTGTTACAATATCATCCGTTCCTATGGAACTGTACCTTTAGTCTGCCTATTACCAGATTACTTTTTTGCTAGCGCCATAATTATTAGGAGGCTTACTAAATTTATAATGCGTGTTGACTTGAGCCCCGGTTTTACCTTTTTAGTATTATCTGATTTTTTAGCTTATATTTGGTTGCCTTTTTTTTACAAATAATTAATTGTCAAGCCAATACCGATGAAAAAAAGAAACCACTACTTTACTCTATTAACACTTCTTCTTTTTGTATTTGCTTTTTCTACCCAAGCAACAGAAGGAAATAATGGTTGGTCAGCAAAATATCAAAACCCGAAAGTTTTTATTGAAAATAAAGGACAATTTCATACTAAAAATCCCAATGAAAAAGTTTTGTATGCCTATGATAACGGCTCTACTGTTATTAGTTTTACCGCGAAGGGTGTAACCTATAGTTTTTTAAAGCGTTGGAAAAAGGAGGAAACCGACAATGAGAAAGAACGAGAACGTGAGGGGGCAAAAAATGGGAAATCACACGCTGAAATGGAAGCGGAAGAGCACAAGATGCAGTTCAAATCAGATAAAGTAAGTTTTATTTGGGAAAATGCGAATCCAAATGTTGAAATAGTTCCGGTAGAAGAAACGTTTGATTATTATAGTTATACTATTAAAGAAAAAGATGGTAGCGACCGAAATGTTAATCATATCAATGCTTTTAAAAAAATAATCTACAAAAATTTATACCCGAATATCGATGTTGAATATATTTTTCACGCTACCGATGGGATAAAATACTCGTTGATAGTGCATCCCGGGGGCGATATTTCAAAAGTAAAAATGAAATATGCCGACAAGATAAAACTCAGAGGAAATGGCGATCTGCGTATTCCCACTTTATTTGGTGATGTCGTTGAACATGCTCCTTTCTCTTTTTATTCAGAAAATAAATCGAAAATTATTTCTTCTCTTTTTGTCAAAACGGCTAATACAATTTCGTTTAAATTAGGGGATTACGACCATTCAAAAACAATAATTATTGATCCCTGGGTGCAAACTCCCACCTTATCAAACTCAAATAGCGTTTGGGAATGTGAAAGAGATGCTGCCGGAAATGTATATATCATTGGTGGTGATATGCCAATGAAACTGATGCAGTATAATGCTGCTGGTACACTTCAATGGACATACAATACTACCTGGGATACGGCAAATTATTGGCTTGGTACATTTGCTGTGGATTTAGCCGGTAATTCCTATGTAACTTCAGGTACACACTCAAAAATATCAAAAGTAAACAATGCCGGAGGCAATGTTTGGACAAACAATAGTATTGGAGGAAGTTCGCAAGAATTATGGAACATTACTTTTAATTGTGATCAAACGCATTTGATTATTGGCGGTACTTCCGGCCTTTTTACATTAAATGGGTCAATTTTCGATCTGGATGTAAACAATGGAAATGTTGTAACTAATAAAATTGTCGGGTCCAATGGTCCTGTGCTACCTGGCGGTGTTAGCGCACCCAACGAAGTGCGTTCAATTTGCTCAGCGCAAAATGGTAAATATTATTTTTTTACCCTTGATTCTATTGGCCGTATTTCTCAAAATTTTTCAAGCTGTTCTTCTAATTCTTCATTATATAAAATAAACAGCACCTATAATTTCGCCTATTATAATCCTTCATATCGTTACAATAACGGTGGTTTAATGGCGATACGCGCAAATAAAAATTTCCTGTATACTCACAATGGTAATACCCTTCATAAACGTGCTCTTGGTAGCCTTGCTATAATAGCATCGGCCACAATTCCGGGAGGGATAAATGTAGCAGGTTCTTTTGGAAATCCGGGGCGGATTCCCGGAAGTAGTGGTTTAGATATTGATACTTGCGGAAATGTGTATGTTGGTTCTTCTACAGGTGTTTATAAATTTGATGCTAATTTAACTCAAACCGGGTTTGCCGCATTACCTTTTACAGTTTTTGATGTTTCTGTGAGTACAGCCGGCAATGTAGTTGCGGCCGGTTCCACAACTCAAACATCAGGAACCCGCACCGGTTATGTTCAATCAATAGCTTCTTTTGCCGCATGCAAGCCCATGTCCTTATTCTGCTGCGATGCTTCTTTTTGTCCTGTTCCTTCAATGTGTACTACCGGTTCTGCCGTTACATTATCTCCTACCACACCGGGGGGCACATGGAGCGGTACAGGGGTTAATCCTTCAACTGGCGTTTTTAACCCTGCTACAGCCGGTACCGGTATGCATACAATAATCTATACCTTGCCTTGTGGCTCAGATTCAATTGTTATTGCGGTAAGTGCCTGTGTAACACTCACTGCTTGTCAGGAAACAAATGGGAACATTACCGCTACCAGCGGGACCGCTACTTATACATGGTATAATCAAACAACTACACAAAATTGCAGTGCATGTTTTTTTGGCTGTACTACTCCTCCGGGTTGTGCGGTAAATGTAACTTCATGGACAAGTTTTGCAACAGGAACAACTGTTACACCGCCAGGGACCTATCCTATACTATTTATTGATGCCGCTGGAGACAGTTTACAAATAACAAGTTTAGCATCTTTGCCAAATTGTTCAAATACCTGCCCTGCATTAACAGTTTCTGCTTCAAACGTTGTTAATGTTGCTTGCTTCGGACTGTCAACAGGAAGTATTGATGCTTCAACCAGCGGAGGTGTCTCTCCCTGGGATTATACTTTACTAAATGGCGGGACAACGGTTGCGACTTTTAGTAATGTTGCCGGAACACAAAGTTTCACAGGGCTTGCTGCCGGTACATATACTTTAAATGTGCTGGATAACAATAGCTGTCCCGGAACTACCACTGTAACAATTACTCAGCCTGCTGCTACCACAGCAGCAACAGCCGGATCAGATCAATCAAGCTGCAGTAGCTCAGCAACTTTAGCCGGAAATGCTCCTTCCCCGGGAACAGGGGTATGGACCTTGGTAAGCGGAACAGGAACAATTACAACACCTTCTTCTGAAACATCAGGACTTACCGGTTTAGGCGTGGGTGCTAATGTTTTTGAATGGACGATCAGCAATGCACCTTGTCCTCCTACTTCCGATCAGGTAACAATAAGCAATACAGGAGGAGGTGCCCCGGCAGCAGCTGGACCCGATCAGTCGGTATGTAGTAGTTCCGCCATTTTAGCTGGTAATACTCCTTCTTTTGGAACAGGGTTATGGACCCTGGTAAGCGGAACAGCAATAATCACTGCACCTACTTCCGCAACGTCCGGTATTTCCGGCTTAGGGGTTGGTGTAGCCGTTTTTGAATGGACGATCAGTAATCCCCCTTGCCCTGTTACTTCTGATCAGATAACGATAACAAATACAGGCGGTGGTCCAATTGTAACGATAAGCTCACAAACAAATGTGTCCTGCTATGGAGGAAATAATGGCAGTGCAACAGCTTCCGCTACCGGTGGTACAGGCAGTTTGTCCTATGTGTGGACACCAACCGGAGGTGCATCAGCATCAGCAAATACCTTAATGGCGGGAACGTATACCATTTCTGTTACCGATGGAAATGGATGTGTTGGAATTGAAACCCTTGCAATTACGCAGGCAGACTCTATTGCTGCTACCGTAACCACAACACCAACAGGCTGTGGAAGTTCGGATGGTTCTGCAACGGTTGTAGCAACTGGTGGAACAGGTAATTTAGCTTATTTATGGAGTAACGGTGCTGCAACAACTGCAACAATTAATAATATTGGTGCAGGTTCCTATACTGTAACCATCACAGACTCTTTAGGCTGCACCAAAACATTAAGTGGAACTGTTACTTCCACCGGAGGGCCAACAGCAAGCGTGGGGGCTGGTGTTACTATCATTTCAGGTTCATCCGTACTCTTAACTTCCTCTGGTGGCGCATCTTATTTTTGGACTCCCCCAACAGGTTTGGACTGTGATACCTGCCGAACACCAACCGCAAGCCCCGTTGTAACTACAATTTATTGTGTTACCGTTTCCGATAATGGCGGATGTACGGATACGGCTTGTGTAACAGTAACTGTAATGGATACAGCCACAACCATACCCTGTGGAACATTATTTGTTCCCGCTGGATCGGTATATGTTCCCAGTGCATTTACGCCCAATAATAATGATATTTTGAATGATGTATTTAAGCCGGTAGCCAATTGTGTGCACGATTACAATTTCATGATCTTTGACCGTTGGGGCGAAAAACTATTTGAAACAAACGATAAAAATGTTGGTTGGACTGGTATTTATAAAGGCATAATGTCTAAACCGGATGTTTATGTTTATAAAATAACTTTTTGGGATGATCCTAAAAACGAATTCCATCAATTTATTGGAAAAGTAACATTGCTGAGGTAACAATTAAACACCGGCCCAATTCAATAGCTTTAGGGTAACCTGTCTTCCTTGACCCCGATTTCGGGCAATGCCGTCACCAAATATATATTAGACCAATAGGTTAATAGATAAGAAACCTGTTAGGTTTAAATGCCTTTAAAAATACAAGCATTGGATTAATTTGTAACAAGTATTGGTATAACAAGCCAGGTCAAATTTATTAATAATGAAAAAACTTTTTTTCTGTTTTATTTTTTTATTTTTTATTTTTAAAGGTTATTCACAAACATATACCTGGAATGCATATCCTGCAGGTGGATCAGCCTATACAAATGGGAACATGAGTGTAGCTGTTACCTCTTCGGGGGCATATTTTCAAAGTGGTACTCCAAAATATGTTGCTGCAGGCAACAATGCAGATCATCCTTCAAATGGTAATTTTTATTGTACTTCGGAAGGTTTATTACTTGCAGTTGATTGGCCTAATATATCTCAATCTGTAACCATCACCATCACTTTTGCTACTCCTGTTTGCGGACCGGTAACCTTTAGTTTATTTGATATTAATGCTGATTTTTATGACGATGGCACTACTAAATTCACTTATTATACTGATAAGGTTGATATCTCCGCTACCGATGGAGCCAGTGCAGCAATACCGACAGGTTCTGTTGCCGTTGCCGGATGTTCTAATTTATATTCAACAACAGGGGCAGCCAGAACAATAACGGCTGATTATAATAATTGTGCCTGTGGTTCGAATGATGTTACAATCACAAGTTCTACATTGGTCAAAACAATTGTAATAAAATATTATTCAGGCCCGGCAACCTATGGTCCTACTCCAACTTATCCATCCTGGCAATATCTGGTTCTTAGTAATATTATTGCCATCGCCCCTCCAACACCCGCTATTGCAGGGCCAGATCAAACAGTATGTGGAACCACTGCTACATTAGCCGGAAACACTGCAGTTTCCGGTGCCGGAACATGGACACTGGTTAGTGGAAGCGGTTCAATTACTACCCCATCTTCTTCGACTTCAAGTGTTACAGGCTTGGGTGCAGGAGCAAATGTATTTCAGTGGACAATCAGCAATGCCTGTGGTACAAGTTCAAGCCAGGTAACAATTACATCCAACCCCGCGATGACAACACCAATAGCCGGCCCCGATCAAAGTCTTTGTTCTACTTCAGCTACATTAGCCGGAAACACCCCAACGGTTGGAACCGGATTGTGGACGTTGGTTAGCGGAAGCGGTACTATTACCTCTTCTTCTTTACCAAACTCAGGTGTAACAAATTTAGGAACTGGCGCAAATGTTTTTCAATGGACAATCAGTAATCCTCCTTGTACGCCTTTATCGAGTCAGGTTACAATAACAGGAGTTGTTTCACCAACTGTTTCAAACGCAGGAACAGATGAAACCGTATGTAGTACATCTGCTACACTTACCGGAAATACACCAACTGCGGGAACAGGATTGTGGACAGTAATAAGTGGAACGGGCACTATTACTACTCCCTCTTCAGCAACTTCGGGCATTACCGGTTTAGGTGCAGGCGCAACAGTTTTTGAGTGGACAATTAGTAATACCTGTGGCACAAGTTCCAGCCAGGTAACAATAACAGCAAACCCAGCAACTACCATCCCGGTGGCAGGTGCCAATCAAAATGTTTGTTCAACAATAGCTACATTAGCCGGAAACACTCCAACAGTTGGAACCGGTTTATGGACATTAGTTAGCGGAAGCGGAGCCATCACATCGCCTTCTTTCCCTAACTCTGGTGTAACAGGTTTAGGAACGGGACCTACTGTTTTTCAATGGACAATCAGCAATGCCCCTTGTGCGCCTTTATCCAGTCAGGTTACAATAACAGGTGTGGTTTCGCCAACAATTGCAAATGTCGGTGCGGATCAAATTGTATGCAGTACATCTGCTACACTTGCAGGGAATATTGCAACAACAGGAACCGGATTATGGACTTTAGTGAGCGGAACTGGAACGATTTCAACACCCAGCTCCCCTAATTCAACAGTTACAGGCTTAGGCGCAGGAGCAACTGTTTTTCAATGGACAATAAGCAATTCACCTTGCCTTTCTTCTTCTGATCAGGTAACTATAACCAATACAGGAGGCGGCCTAACAGTAACTATAAGCGCTCAAACAAACGTATCGTGTTATGGAGGGAATAATGGTAGTTTAATCGCTTCTGCAACAGGAGGCGCAGGTAGTTTAACCTATTTATGGGCACCAGGTGGAGGTGCTGCTCCAACGGCAAATAATTTGTTGGCCGGAACATATACGATCTCTGTTACAGACGGCAGTGGTTGTGTTGGAATTGAAACCGCTGCAATTACCCAACCCGATTCGATTGTAGCAATTGTAAGTACAACTCCATCAAGTTGTGGAAGTACTAATGGCTCTGCAACGGTTGTAGCAACAGGTGGAACGGGAAGTTTAACGTATTTATGGAATAATGGTGGAGCAACAACTGCAACAATTAATAATATTGGTGCAGGCTCGTATATTGTTACCATAACTGATTCTTTAGCTTGCATAAAAACGGGTATTGGCACTATTGCAACCACCGGAGGACCAACCGCAAATGCAGGAGTAAATAGTACAATAAGTTCCGGTTCATCCACACAATTAACCGCATCGGGTGGTATATCTTATTTTTGGACACCTCCAACCGGCCTGGACTGTGACACCTGTCGAACTCCATCTGCCAGTCCGGTTGGAACCACAACTTATTGTGTTATGGTTTCTGATAATGGAGGATGTACTGATACCGCTTGTATAACAATAACAGTAATAGATACAGTGCCCATTGTTTTATGCGGAACGGTATATGTTCCGGATGCATTTACTCCTGCAAATAATGATCTCGTGAATGATGTGTTTAAACCGGTAACAACGTGTGTGCATGATTACCGATTTTTAATTTTTAACCGATGGGGTGAAAAATTATTTGAAACAAGCAACCCTGGCGAAGGTTGGAATGGTTATTATAAAGGCGTATTGTCCAAGCAGGATGTATATGTGTATAAACTATTTTTTATGGATCCTAAAAACGAATTCCATCAGGAAATTGGAAAGTTTTTATTGTTGAGGTGATGATTTTAATTTGATGGCGCCTGCTATCATATCTCGAAATTTCTCGCAATTGCCAGTACTGTCATCCCGGGCTTTTCGCGAGGGATCTTGTTGTTTTATACCATTACTTAATATAAATTCATCCAAATATTACCACATAGAACCATAGGAAAAAAAAGGTATTATAGAAATTTTATTTTTTCACATAGTCTATGTTAAAGCTGAGCCTATGAATTTCATAGCATTTTAAAACTATGCCTCTATGTGGTTAAAAACTTAACACCATAAGTTTTTCCTGCGAAAAAAACATATTAAGTATTGGTATTAATGAATGTTTTTAGATATGATCGACAAGATTCTTCTCCTATAAAAATAGGATCAGAATGACATTGCAAATAAAAAACGCCTTTATTCCTAAAGGCGTTTTGAGAGACTATTGTAAATAAAAAGCTAAAGATTCAATAGTATTTATTTTTGACTAAGCCTGGAAATGGCTCTGATACTATCTTCGTTCTTAGGGTTGAGCTTCAATGATTTTTTGTAATTAACCAATGCCAATTCTTTTTGTCCCATTAAACGATACGTTTCTCCCAAGCCATGATAAGCACTCCATGAATCAGGGTAATTGGTTTCATTTAATTTGAATATTTTTTGAGCATCTTCCGTTTTTTTCGCTTTCAGTAATTTATACCCGAAGGTATTATAATACTCATCGCCATAGGGGTTTTGAAATGGAGATAATCCTGATAATTCGCGTTGAATAATATTGGTTTTGGTAATAAAATAATCGAAAGGAATAATTCCATCCACTAAGTCGCTTTCGTAGCCGGCAATACAATTTCCTAAATAGCTGCATCTGTCATAAGGAGCATAGTTACAGTTTGCGTATGCATTTAACATACGATCTCCTTCAATCAGGTAAACCGAATCGTTTTGCTGCATCACCATTTCATCGAAATTGCAAAATGCCGCTAACGCTAACTGAGAATAATTTTGTGATGCGTTTTTAAAACCACCATAAGAAGTTTGCCAAACAGTCTGGATCAATTGAACTCCACCTTCGCAAGGGTTAATTTTACGTATCACACCGGCCACATTACCTGCACCTGCATGATAGGCATGAAGCACTAATAAACGGAACCATAGATCAGTTTCATTATACTGTAAATGAGCAGTGTCAAGCATTTTTCTTACGTATGGTATACAAATACGACTCAATAAACGGGAAGCTCCTAAGGCTGATTTTTCGATATCTATACGTTCATCCACTTTGCCATTAACTACTAAACCCATATTGCGGGCAACAGGTTTCATTAGCTGAAATGGCCCATTAGCGCCTACTGTAGACTTAGTATTCACTTTTCCCGGACTTTCAATCAGTAATATCGCTTGCGCGTACCAAGGATCAACTCCGTTTTGTTTGAATACATTAATGGACCTGTTGATGGTCGGCATTACTTTTTTAAATTCATAAAAATCTTTTTTTCCTGCAGTGATGTATATTGTTAAGCTATCCGAAATGTTGTTGATCTTACGGATACTATCTTTATATAAAGTATGCTGAACTTCTGATAATTTATTCCATTCTTTCATAGAAATACGATCGAGCATCTGGCGATTGTTAGCTAAGCTTACAATGGCTGAATCAGGACTAAGTCGCATTATCTGCTGCCAGAATTTTGGTTGTGGAAGTGTGTGCCAGCCTTCAGTATACAATACCTGATCATTAATGAATTTCATTTTGGTTACATCATTGTAACCTACAATGTACTTTTCAATAATAGCAACTTTATTGAAATCCGGTTGTGCGGATGCTGAAAAGTTGATCCCCAAAACTAATAGTAGTGATGCTTTTAGGAAAAATGTATAGTTTTTGTTTGGCGTTTTCAAGATAATATTTTTTATAAAAATAGTTTTATAAATATAAGTTTCGAGCAATACGATTGAAAACTTTTGAACAAACGTTTTCAACAATATTAATACTCTTACGCATTATGCAATAAGAAGTTTCAATAATATTTTCGTAATTTCTCTTGTGTTAATTGTTTTTTATAAATCATTAATTTACAGCTGTTTTTTGTAATTGTTTATCTTCCTGTTTTGTTGTTTCATCGCAATATTTTTTGTGCTCAACCGAAAAAAATCATAAATTTATTTGTGTTTTGTTATTTTAGTTCATACCTTAGTGGTCATATATATTATGTGGATTGATCTATGCTTTATGTGGATTAATCTAGTATAATTTTTTAGGATAATAGTTCTACTCTTAATAATAGTATCTTTGAGGAGTCATTTAATATTTAAAAAAAATTAACCAATGTCAAAAGTAAACATTCTAATAGTTGAAGACGAGAGCATCATTGCTAAAGACATTCAACATAGCTTAAAAAAACTCGGATATACAGTTGTGGATATGTGTTCTACAGGTGAAGATGCTATTAGAGCTACAGAAGAGTTTAAGCCCGATCTGGTATTAATGGATATCATGTTGAAGGGCGAATTAAGCGGCATTGAAGCAGCCTTGCAGATCCGTGAAAAATTTGACATTCCGGTGATATACCTTACAGCTTATGCTGATGAAAGTACATTAAACAAAGCAAAAATATCTGAACCTTACGGATATATCATAAAGCCATTTAAAGAGATCGATTTGCGTACATCCATAGAGATGTCTTTATATAAACACGAAAAAGAAACAGATGTAAAAAAAGAGCGTGATTTTTTATATTCGCTTGCAGAAAATAAAGATTCAAAAGATATTCTTTTTGTGAAATCAAATTCTCGTTTGGTAAAAGTAAAATCCAGCGATATTTATTTTGTTGAAGCATTAAAGGATTATGTGGTGATCAATACTGCTACCACACGTTATACCATTCATGCCACTATGAAAGATATTGAGAAAAAACTATCATCAACCGATTTTGTGCGCGTACACCGTTCATTCATTGTCCGTATCGACAAAATTATTGCTATTGAACAACCGAATTTACTTTTGGAAGATGACAAAAAGCTTATTCCTATTGGAGGGTCTTATAAAGAAGCGCTTGCAAAATGCTTGAATATCGTTTAGGCCTGTTGACAAATCCTTTAAAGGAGAACTGAAATATAAATTGCCCAAGATAACCAGTGTATCTTGGGCAATTTGTTTTATGTCAATATAGAATTATTCACTACCAATGCCATAAGCCCCTAATTATAAATAATAAACTCCCATCACCAATACACCCTGCAATATCATGGTGCCATCAATCCCTGCAACGTAAAAGTATTCGTTACGTTTAGAATTACTCATTAAAACCAACATCCCGTTTATTGCGGCAGATAGCAGCAAGGCAATAAACACGTTTAGGTTGATCATTCCAAAAAAGTATTCAGGGACGATCAAAAAAATATAAAGTAACATAAATCCGAAAGCGAGCCACCTTGCTGTATTTTCGCTTAACAATAAGGGAAGGGTAGAAACAGCATCCGCCTTATCGATCTCCAGGTCCCGTATATCGAATGGGATACAAATTGCCATCATAAAACAAAAACGAACAAAAATGTGCAAAAGATCGTTTTTTGTAAAGTGTTCAGTTCCGGTTAATAATATTGGCACTACAGCAGTTACCATTGTCCAGACCAATACAAGGGTTAATAATTTTAACCATGGATTTTTACGCAATTTTATAAAAGGAAGAAAATAGATGAGGGATAAGATCAATAATGGAGAAAGGTAAAGTAGAATTTTATAATCGTTGAAAAAAAAAGTAATTGAAACACCTATAAAACCTATTAATGATAATACTTTGATCGAAATTTTATTGTTAAAGATCCAGTTTCTCCGGATAGAGCCGGGATTATTTTCAGATGGCGATTTGTAAAAGATCCGTTGAAAATTATAAACAAAAAGGGAAGCAAAAAAAACAAGTAAAGAGTAGGGTAATAAATGGTCTGTAAACTGGAGTTGAATAATTGAGCTTTGCACCAGACAAACGGCTCCCAGGGCAACATAAATATTGCCAAATAAAATAAAATCAAAGAATCGTTTAAAGAAATTCAATTTTGTTTGTATCAAGGTTAGTTTAGTTGGATGATTCCCTGATAAGGTTTGTTGAATAGACCTGACAGGTTTTAAAAACCTGTCAGGTCTCGACTCACATTAATTTGCCATTAATTTTTCTATGTCATCCGCCTCAATAGGAATATTAGCCATTAGATTAACAGGACCATTTTCAGTAATTAAAATATCATCTTCTAAGCGTATACCTAAACTTTCTTCAGGGATATAAATTCCAGGCTCGCAGGTAAACACCATACCTGCTTCAAATTGGCGATATTTGCTGCCCACATCATGCACATCTAAGCCTAAAAAGTGAGAGGTGCCATGCATAAAATACTTTTTATATAAAGGCATTCCCGGGTTCTGTTTCTCAACTTCATTTTTATTTAATAATCCCAATCCGATCAATTCAGCCTCCATTAATTTACCAACTTCTCTGTGATAATCCGTAATGTTATTACCTATTACAAGCATTTTTATTGCAGCACGCATTACACGCAATACAGCATTGTAAACCTCTTTCTGGCGAGGTGTAAATTTTCCGTTTATAGGCAAACAGCGGGTTAAGTCGCTGGCGTAATTTCCATATTCAGCAGCAACATCAAGTAAAATTACTTCACCTGATTTGCATTCCTTATTGTTATCTGTATAATGCAATATACAAGCACTTGCACCAGATGCAATAATAGGTCCGTAAGCGAATCCGCGAGAACGGTTGCGAATAAATTCATGCGTTAATTCAGCTTCAATTTCATATTCCATTACACCGGGTTTTACAAAACCTAATAATCTGCGAAAGCCTTTTTCAGTGATGTTGCAGGCGTTTTGCATCAGTTCAATTTCATATTTAGATTTGATGGCGCGCAGTTCATGCATGATAGGCGCAGAACGGTTGTAATTATGCAAAGGGTAGCGCTCCTGGCAAAATTTAATAAAACGTGCATCACGGGTTTGGACTTCAGTAAAAGCGCGAAGGTGTTCGTTGGTATTCAGATATACATTTTCAGCTTCTGATATCAAGGCATTGAAGGTCATGAAAAAATCTTTCATCCAAAAGATCCTTCTTATGCCGGATGTTGCAGTCGCTTCTTCTTTGGTATATTTATGTCCTTCCCAAATGGCAATATGCTCGTTGGTTTCTTTAAGGAACAAAATTTCACGATTAGCCTCTTCTTTGGCATCCGGAAAAAGCACTAAAATACTTTCTTCCTGATCAATGCCTGAAAGGTAAAAGATATCAGTGTTTTGAACAAACATCATGGAGCCATCCGCACTGGTGGGCATTATATCATTAGAGTTAAAAACAGCTATAGAATTTGGCTTTAATTTTTTTGCAAAACGTTTGCGGTTTTCAATAAATAATTGCGAATTGATAGGGGTGTATTTCATGGTAGATGTTAAATTTGGTCTTCAAAGTTTGGAAATATAATCCATAAAAAGAAATTTAAAATCAGAGATATGGAAGAGTCCTATTTCTCTTTTGTCTTTATTGGGCCTTCAACCCTTCGAAAAAGCATTAAATAATGTTGATCTCTTATTTGAATTTGTTTTAAATAGCAGCGAAACCTTTATGAATTGGCCATTTTAGGCAATGTGTCATCTTTGGATGTAAATGAAACCCTTATTTACTTGATAGAAATGATTTAGGATATTACATTTGTTGCGCAAAACGAAAAAAAATTATTATAATAGAATTTAATTATGAGTACAAATCAGGCAAATTTTCTACAATCATCACTCGGAAAAAAACTAATTATGGGTCTTACAGGCTTGTTCTTAATTTCTTTTTTAATAGTGCATGCTTTTATTAATTCATTAATATTTTTTAATGACGGTGGTATACTGTTTAATGAAGGCTCCGAATTTATGGCGCACAATCCCGTGATTCGCGTTATAGAAATTGTATTGTTCATTGGTATTATTCTTCACATTGTGCAAGCATTAATTTTAACATTACAAAATAACAAAGCGCGGCCTGTAAAGTATGCTGTAAATAATGGAAAAGCAAATAGTAAGTGGTACTCCCGCTCTATGGGGCTTTTGGGGACTTTATTATTGCTTTTTTTAATTATCCATTTAAAACATTTTTGGGTGGTAAGTAGGTTTACCGATGAAATTACAAGTGGAGAAGATACCATGTTTGGTGAAATGAAAGAAGTTTTTGCAGATCCTTTAATTGTAATTATATACGTATTGGGCGTTATTTCTTTAGGCTACCATTTGCTTCATGGTTTTCAATCTTCATTTCAAACGCTGGGCTTAAATCATCCGAAATACACTCCGGTTATAAAAGCTATAGGCTTTTGGTTTTCAATAATAATCTCATTGATTTTTGTCGCTATGCCAATTGCTATGTGTATGGGTTGGGTGAAATGAAATAAATTGTTGAATTGCTTCATTGTTAAATTGTTAAAATTGATGGAAGAGAAAAAATTCCTAAAACTGAATGATATTGAAGCTTATAAAATATCTTTCCATTTGAGTAATCATGTGTGGAACATTGTAATAAATTGGAGTCATTTAGCACAAAACACATTAGGGCAGCAGTTTATTTGTGCCGCGGATTCAATATCAGCCAATATCGCGGAAGGGTTCGGTAGATATGGAAAAAAGGATAAAATAAAATTTTATAGAATTAGTTACGGCTCAATGATGGAATGTTTGGATTGGAATGAAAAAGCAAGAGTTCGGAAATTGATTACAGATAAAGAGTATGATTATATGTTTAACGAATTGCAAAAATTACCTAGATCAATAAACGCATTTATTAAATACACAAACGACAAATTAGCCATATAACAGTTTAACAATATAGCAATTTATATGAAATTAGATTCAAAAATACCGGAAGGGAACCTCGAAGAAAAATGGAGTAAATACAAAGCTTCATGTGCACTTGTAAATCCTGCGAATAAAAGAAGTCTGGAAATCATTGTTGTAGGTTCAGGTCTTGCCGGAGCTTCTGCAGCAGCTTCATTAGCGGAACTTGGTTACAAAGTAAAAGTGTTTTGTTTTCAGGATTCAGCTCGTAGAGCACATTCTATTGCCGCACAAGGTGGTATTAATGCTGCAAAAAATTATCAGAATGATGGTGACAGCACCTATCGTTTATTTTATGATACCATTAAAGGAGGCGATTACCGTGCACGTGAGGGAAATGTGTATCGTTTGGCGGAAGTGAGTGCAAATATTATTGATCAGTGTGTGGCACAAGGTGTGCCTTTAGCACGCGAATATGGCGGGATGCTGAGTAATCGTTCATTCGGTGGAACACAGGTGCAGCGTACATTTTATGCTGCCGGACAAACAGGACAGCAATTATTATTAGGTGCATATAGCGGTTTACAGCGTCAGGTTGGATTGGGTACGGTAGAAATGCTTGCCCGTCACGAAATGCTTGAAGTGGTTACCATTGAAGGCAAAGCACGTGGTATCATCGCACGTGATCTGGTTACCGGAAAATTAGAGCGTCATTTTGGACATGCAGTACTATTATGTACAGGAGGTTACGGAAACGTATTTT
>JAZJZM010000005.1:101449-264191 GCA_040389865.1 Bacteroidota bacterium
CGCGAAATGTTGGACCTCGTGTTGGTCGACGGGAAAGCGCGCGGCGTGATTATGCGAAACTTAAACACCGGTGAAATTGAGTCGCATTCAGCCGATGCAGTGATTTTGGCCACAGGTGGTTACGGAAACGTATTTTATCTTTCAACAAATGCAATGGGCTGTAATGTAACAGCAGCCTGGAAAGCACACAAAAAAGGTGCATTCTTCGGCAATCCTTGTTTCACACAAATTCATCCAACCTGTATTCCCGTTTCGGGCGATCATCAATCGAAATTAACATTGATGAGTGAATCATTGCGTAATGATGGACGTATCTGGGTTCCTAAGAAAGCAGGAGATGTTCGTAAAGCAAATGAAATTCCGGAAGAAGAACGTGATTATTATTTAGAGCGCAGGTATCCTGCATTTGGTAACCTTGTTCCAAGGGATGTTGCTTCACGTGCTGCAAAAGAGCGTTGCGATGCAGGTTTTGGAGTAGGGAATTCTAAAATGGCAGTGTTTCTTGATTTTAAATCTGCTATTGAACGTTATGGACATAACCAGGCTGTTAAATTGGGGGTTCAAAACCCAACTGCTGCTCAGTTAAAAGATTTCGGTAAACAAGTGGTGGAGGAAAAATACGGTAACTTATTCGAAATGTATGAGCAGATCACTGGTGAAAATCCGTATGAAGTAGCCATGCGTATCTATCCTGCCGTACATTATACAATGGGTGGTTTATGGGTAGATTATAATTTGATGACCACTGTTCCTGGTTTATATTGTTTAGGCGAAGCCAACTTCTCCGACCACGGGGCTAATCGCCTTGGAGCATCAGCATTGATGCAAGGTTTGGCAGATGGGTATTTTGTTTTACCTTATACTATTGGTGCATATTTATCGAAAGAAATAAGTGTAAAAGCAATTTCAACTGATCATGAAGCATTTGTTACTGCTGAAAAAACTGTTCAGGGACAAATTGATAAATTCTTCGCAATAAAAGGAACAAAATCGGTTGACCATTTCCATAAAAAATTAGGAAAAATAATGTGGGATAAATGTGGTATGGCTCGTAACGAAAAAGGCTTGAATGAAGCAATTTTAGAGATCCGCCAATTGCGTGAAGAATTTTGGAAAGATGTTCGTGTACCGGGAACTAACGATGAATTAAATCCTGAATTGGAAAAAGCATTTCGTGTTGCAGATTTTCTTGAATTAGGTGAGTTGATGTGTATGGATGCATTGAACCGTTCCGAATCTTGCGGTGGCCACTTCCGTGAAGAATCACAAACCGAAGAAGGTGAAGCATTAAGGAATGATGATCAATTCGCTTATGTTTCTGCATGGGAAAACAAAGGGGATGGTAAATATGAGTTACATAAAGAAGAGTTGATATTTGATGTGGTGCACCCAAGTGCGAGATCTTATAAATAAAAAATTAGACATAAGATTTAAGAACCAAGAATCAAGAAATCTTGTGTCTTGATTCTTAAATCTTGAATCAAAAAAATAATCAGTATGAGTGGAAATATGAATTTAACGCTAAAGATCTGGCGCCAGAAGAGCGCAAAAGCAAATGGTCAACTGGTAACATATCCTGTGAAAGGTATTTCTCCGGACATGTCTTTCCTTGAAATGTTTGATGTTTTGAATGAGGAGATAATCAATAAAGGAGAAGAACCAATTGCGTTTGATCACGATTGCCGTGAAGGTATTTGTGGTGCATGTAGTATGTTCATTAATGGCCAGCCACACGGTCCTAAAAAAGGAGTTACTACTTGCCAGCTTCATATGCGTTCATTTAAAGATGGTGATACAATAGTTGTAGAACCATGGAGAGCAGCTGCATTTCCTGTTATTAAAGATTTAACAGTTGATCGTACTGCATTCGATCGTATCATTGCTAAAGGTGGATTTATCTCTGTAAATACAGGCAATGCGCAGGATGCAAATAATATACCTATTCCAAAACCGGATGCTGATATGTCGTTCAACGCGGCAGCTTGTATTGGTTGTGGAGCTTGCGTTGCAACCTGCAAAAATTCTTCGGCTATGTTATTTGTTTCTGCAAAAATTTCACAACTCGCATTATTACCTCAAGGGCAAGTTGAACGTATTGCCCGAGCAAAAAATATGGTTGCACAAATGGATGAAGAAGGATTTGGTAACTGCACTAATACCGGTGCTTGTGAAGTAGAATGTCCGAAAGAAATTTCATTGGAAAATATCGCAAGAATGAACCGTGAATATTTTATGGCGAATATTAAGGAATAATGTTTTTTTAATTTTTTTTAAAAGCCAATCCCGAAAGAGATTGGCTTTTTTTATACACATTTTAAAAATGAAAAAACAAAACAAAGTTTGTAATTGTTAAATAATTTGTTTTCATTTGCAGGGAATTAACATCAATTTATCTAAAAAAAATGTATTTTTATCGACATTTTTTGTTATTTCTTCGAAAGCTTTAAACCCTATAAAACAAATCTTAAAACCGACAATATGAAAAGAAAAATTACTTTACTCGCGATGATTTTGGCAAGTATTAATGCGATTGCAATCTTACCCCCATCATGTGCAACTCCAATCATTATACAGCAACCAAGTAACAATTCTACTTGTGCAGGGCAGAATGTTTTTTTCTCTATAATAGCCAATGGAAATACCTTAACCTACCAGTGGCAGGTTAATCAAGGTCTGGGGGCAGGATTTACAGACCTTAGCAACGGTATTGTGTATAATGCAGTTACATCAAATATTCTAACTGTTTCATCTATTCCACTTCCATTTAATGGCTATCAATATCGTTGCGTTATAACTGATTCTTGTTCAAATATAGCTACCACAAATGCAGCTACGCTGTTTATTAGTTTGCCACCTATTGTAACTGCAAATTCAGCAACTATTGTTTCAGGGGGAACAGCTATCCTTACAGCTGCCGGAGCAACAAGTTATGTGTGGCATATTGGCGGTATGATGGGGAACCCTTCTAATCCTATTTCTCTTTCTCCAACATCAACAACTACATATACCGTAACAGGTACAAGCAATGGTTGCTCCAGTACAACAACTACAACTGTAACAGTAAATTTACCGGGCATTGTTGGTGCAACCGGATCAACAGGGGCGACAGGAACAACCGGAGCAACAGGCTTTAATGGATTAATTGGTGCTACAGGAGTGAACGGCACTAATGGTATAGATGGATTGGCTGGTGTTGCCGGTGCAACAGGTGTTACAGGAGCAACTGGCGCAGATGGCGCACTAAGCGCATGGGGCAAAGGGGGCACCTCAGGAACAAACCCCGCCACCGATTTCTTAGGAACTACGGATGCTACTGCCTTATCATTTCGAACCAACAACGTAGAACGAATAAGGATACTACCTTCGGGAAGTATAGGCGTAGGTACTGCTACTCCTGTTTCTATCGGAAAAGTTTTTCAGGTTTCTTCTAACGATGCGAGCGGAACCAGTATGTTTTTGGAAAACTCCGTATCCGGAGGAAAAAACTGGAGAATGTTGAGCGCTGCCACTAATAATACCGGAGGAGCAGGATCCTTTATGATAGTGAACCACACGGACGACTCTGCTAATCCAAAACTAATGATTACTCCGGCAGGTAATATTGGTATAGGCACAGCCACTCCCAACTCCATTGGCAAAACACTTCATATTGCTTCCACCAATACCGGAGGAACCAGCCTGTTTTTGGAAAACACCAAAAGTTGGAGGATGCTGAGCACAGGAACGGCTAATACAGGTGGTGGCGGAAACTTATTGATAGTAAACCACAGCGATGATGCTGCCAATCCGAAGTTTACAATTAGCGCTTCGGGTAATGTGGGTGTTGGCACGGTTGCCCCTTCTGCCAAATTAGATGTGAATGGAAATGCAAAAATTGCAAATAATTTAACTGTAGGCGGTAGTGTAACTTTTGCAGGAAATAAAACGATTTCCTATGCACCTGCTTCAGGCAATACTCCTGCAACTTTGAGTTTTGGTTCTTGTCCAGGTTGCCCACCTTGGCAGCTTCCAACTCCTGATCCTTGTTATTTCATTAATATTCCTATTAATAACACAGTAAACCAGTTTACAGGAATTTTACAATCATTTCTCACTGGGGATGGAGGAAACACGGGTGTGTTGTCAATGGGATTTAATGGGGATAATGGGATAATTGAACTTGCTAGTACAACAGTCGACAATACCACTGCCCCTGCCGCATTATTCATAAATAATAGCTGCGGTAGAGATATTTATATGTGCAATGAAACAAGTGGAAATGTTGGTATTGGAACAGCAACACCTGCAGCCAAACTGCATGTTAAAACTCAAGGTGGAACAGGAATTTTAAGTGAAGTGGATCAAAATTTAAGCAAAGCCTTTACTGTTGGTGTAACTTCAGGGAGTACTTTTACTGAAAATTTTGTGATATACGGTGATGGGCATGTATTTGCGCGAGATATAAAAGTTAAACTTGGATCACTTGCACATCCGGATTATATTTTTGATCAAAGTTACAAACTTAGAACTTTAGCAGAATTAGAAATTTTTTTAATAGAAAACCATCATTTACCAAGTGTTCCCAGCACTTGTGAGGTAACAGAAAATAAAGGAATTAATTTAGGCGAAATGAGCGAAATACAATTACAAAAAATAGAGGAACTTTATTTATATATTATTGAAATGAATAAAAAAATTATAGAGCAAAATAAACGCATTGAAGCATTGGAGAATAATAAAAATTAATTTTTAATCTCATTAATTAATATGATTGGCTTATTTAAAATAAAAGGACCTATTCTCCGTATCTTATGCATAGGCGTAATTAGTTTTTATACTCAAAGTATTATAGCTCAGGTTCCTTGGCCGGGGATAAATATAAATAATAACCCCAATGGAATAAATAGTGGTAGTGAAACTTACGCTAACCCTGCTTCAATTGGTGCTCCTTATGGCGCAGGCACTTTTAGCGTTTCAGGGACAGCACAGGTTGATTTTAAAGCAGGGGATGCTATTGTGTTACGCCCGGGATTTTCTGCATCAGGATTTACCGGTACTGGGTACTTTCATGCTCAGATTGTTCCCAATGACTTTGATGTTGTTATCATAAATCCGGGAGATAATAATTTCCCGGCACTTGTTGGTAAATTCGAAAAATTTGAAATGGGAATAAAATTACCGCAAGCTGTTACCAATCAGATTAATGATTATATTTTAAATCCTAATACGGGTATTAATCCATACGATCCGAATTCAATTAGTATTGAAGCAACTTTTACAGCACCCAGCGGAGCCACAAAAGTTGTTTATGGATTCTACTATATAGATTACGTGGAAGATTTGAATTCAACAATTACAGATCACGGAGGTAAATGGGATGACCAACACACGCCTTATCCCTGGCGCATACGCTTTGCTCCAACAGAAGTCGGAAATTGGTCATGTTCAATTAATGTAATTATCCCTGGCAGTGCTACTTTAAATGCTAATCCTTTAAATTTTTTGTGTCAAACTTCTGGTAATAAAGGTTATTTACAGGTGGGAAAATATAAACGCCAGTTAAGGTTTAGCGGAACCCAGGAATCTTTTTTTGCTATCGGGCAGAACGTTGCCTGGAGTGACTGGATGCCGGATTCAGAAGGTCGGTGGTTTATAGGGAAACCAATGGATTATGCCGTTCAAAAAGCTTTTATACACGATATATCTGCTAAAGGCGGCAATTATACACGTGTTGTTCCAGCCCCATGGAGTGGCGCAATAGAATGGGGAAAAATGGGAGATTATAATGATCGCCAACCTCATCATTGGGAGCTTGATAAAATTTTCGAACAGGCACATGCTGATAATTTGTACGTACATCTTTGTTTAGAAATGCATTCGCAATATGAAATAAATCCTAATGACCCTGATAATGACTGGAACCAGAACCCATATAAAACAGGAAATCAAAATGTTATTCAGGGAATCAACAATCCGGTTGATTTTTTCACAAATGCCGCAGCCCAGGATTATTTTAAAAGACGGTTGCGTTACATTATCGCACGATGGGGCTATTCTACAAATCTTTCGGCTTATGAACTATTTAGTGAAGTAGATAATGTAGATGATTACTCCATCTTTGCAAATAAAATGGCAATAATGGTTTGGCATGAGATGATGGCAACTTATATTAAACAAACTTTGGGCGATAATAATCATTTAGTAACTACAAGTTATGCTAATGATCCAGGGCCATATACGTTCAGTGCTTATAGCACTCAATCACTTGATATAACAAGCAGGCATCGTTATGGTGGTTATGATCCTGATCCCAATAATGATGCGAAGGCTAAAATTAATTTTGTTCGGTACCACACATTGGTTAGCGAAAGTGATGGTAATAATTCTTATGTTGGTTTAGATTATTACAATAAGCCTTATATTATGGAAGAAATGGGAGACGATAATTCTAAAAGTTCAAGAGCCAATTGTAACGACTGGGATTTTCATAATGGTCTCTGGGCAACAGCATTTATGAACAGCTATGGTGCCGGTTTAGACTGGTGGTATTGGAAAAATAATAGTCTTAGAGAAAATTTTACAGCGCTAAACAGTTTTATCTCCGGACATGATTTTGAAAACAACCAATATCAGCCACAACACTTTACTGATGTACCATCCAATGCCAATACGGGTAAGGGGATTGAAAGTTACTCTTTAATTAACAATAACTTAAAAGAAGTTTTAGGCTGGGTGCATAATTTCTCCTATTACTTCGGAATTACAGCTCCATGCGGTTCTGATAGCCCACTTGCAGTGAATTCGGCTGAAAAACTTGAAGTACAAGGTTTGAAAGTATGGTATCAGCATCATAGGGCAAAATATGATATTGAATGGTACAGCGTTCCTCACGCTGGTTCCGTTTCGTTATATTCAACTGAAACAAAAAAAACCACATTATTTGGTAAATTAAAACCAGATGTATGGGATATGTTCCAGGTTGCAGGTGAATATGCTTACAAAATGTATTTAGTAGATAGCAAGTCTTTTGATAATGACGATACATTTGAAACAGATACGATAGCTTGTCCTGATACTCTTGCTTTTAACGGGGTATATGAAGATGACTATAACGGCACCCGGTATAATTATTTATGGAATTTAGGCAACGGAACAACATCCGTTTTAGCCCATCCTAAAACGTATTATCAACCCGGGGCGTACACTGCAACACTTATTGTCTCAGATACTTCGGGTTTATCAGATACTTTAATACAGCCCATACTTGTTTTAGCCTGTGATACTAATCAAACAAGGGCCCTGGTTATTCATAGTAATAGTACAGCACCAGCAACAATAAATAAGGATAAAATTAAGGTTTTCCCCAACCCTAATAACGGAACATTTATTATACAAACTGATCAGGAAGAACCTGCCGACCTATCTATTTATGATATGCTTGGACGCGTGGTTTTTACAACACCTATTTTACCGGGTACACAGGAAAATGTTGTTAATTTTACTGAAAAGCAAAAAGGGATATATTTTATAAAGCTTGTTACACTTAATAATAAAAACATTGTAAGTAAAATAATCATAAATTAATAGTTATGTGTAATAAAAAAATTTGTTGCTCATACTTTTTGAAAAATTCTTGTGCAGACTGAAATGTTTATTTTGACGTACTGCGTGCAACGGAACGAACATTATGTTACAAACGGTAGCCGGCCAAACAGCATGTGAGGAGCCATAAATTTATTTTTTATTTGTTTTTGCGACTAGTACTTTCACGAATGAATCGAATAAGAATAAAAAAAATGAAAAAAGTGGTATTTATAATATTTTCAGCAATAACATTTTATTGCAACTCACAAGAAAAAATCACACTTACAACCGGTGACACTTTATCAGGAAAAGTGAGTGTAATTGATGAAGAGCGTTCAAGAATTAATAAATCTGATGGGACTTCTTTAATAATTCTTTCGGATATGATAAAGAGCATAAATGGTATTTCTTCGACTTCTCAAACCGATAGCCTTAAAAACTATTCAACAGAAAACTGGAAAATTAATTTTCAGATAGCCCCAAATTATGCATACAGAATTGCTAAAAGAATTAATGATGACCCTGCCCACACAGGCAACTCTCCATATGCTGTTAACGAGGAATGTAATATATATAGCTGGCATTTTTCAATTAGTGGAACAAAAAAAATAGCTCAGTGGCTCGATTTGAACCTTGGAGTAATAATAGATAATCAAGGCTATAAAACGAAAGAATTGCATTTAGGCCCTCCCCCAGCCCACACATATATTGATGTATACAATTACAGGTATTTTGGACTAAGCTTAAGCAGCACAGAAAAATTAAAATTAAATGACAAAACGTATTTTTTTTTAAAAAACGGCATTAACTATTATTTTCAGAGCAAGCTAAGAGCAACCGATTGGGGACAAAAAAACATAGACGATCTTCGACCTGCTAATGATCTTAGTGTGTTTGTTTTTGCCGGTGTCTATTATAAGATAGAGAAAAAATATTCTCTTTCAATCTCTCCTTTTTTTAATTACTTTTTAACTCCACTTAGCAATCCGCAAGCATGGAACGGGAGTTCTTATCAACAGAATTTTTTTTCTACAGGGATTGAATTAGGAGTTCATTATAATATTGGTAAGAAATAGTGATGCAGCGGGATACATAGATTTGAAAAAGTTGATAAGCAATAAAGAAGTTTTTGAAATACGACTGTTATTTGTTTTACAATGAAAAAATTCATCGTCTTTTCTGTGATTTTCCTTTTTTACTTCTCATTTCTTTGGAGAGGGGCAGATATTTCTGCTCAAAACAATAATGTTGGTATAGGCACACTAACCCCTGTTCCATCCGCTCTATTAGACATTGATGCAAGTCCAACAAATAATAAAGGAGTTCTTGTTCCTCGAATGACTGCAAACCAAAGGCTGGCAATCCTTTCTCCGGCAAATAGTTTATTGGTATTTGATACCGATTCCGCTTGTTTCTTTTATTGGAATGCAATAAACGCAAATTGGAAATCATTATGTACAGGTGCAACGGGTGCTATTGGTGCAACTGGCGCTATTGGTTTTATCGGTACATCTGGCTCGACAGGTTCTACAGGTGCAATAGGAGCTACTGGCTTACCTGGTTCTACTGGACAAATAGGTGCAACTGGAACTAGTGGTGGACCTCCTGGGCCTATAGGGCCTACTGGTGCAGGTTCTTCAGATGGATTTAGAGCAAAAATAAATAATTTTTCCACTTTAGGAGTTGATGTTCCATTTAACATTGTAATATTTAATGATGGAGGCAATTATAATTCAACAACTGGAAAATATACCTGCCCCACAAATGGTATTTATAATTTTAATGGTATGATGAACACTAGTTGCCAAAGTGGTTCTATCGAGGAAATTTATGTTAATGGAACAGGGATTCAACATTTTATTTTTCCATTTGATGGCTATTCTGTCACATTAAAACTAAATGCTGGAGATAAAGTCTCAATGCGATTAACTAATAACCTATGTAGTCTTTCTTTAGGAGTTTTTTCCGGATACAAAGTTTACTAATCCCTGTAAAAATTTTAAAATTCCTGTTCGGTTCTATCTCAACAAAGTAACATCACCAAATTTCATATAAGAAGTACCATCAAGGTATTTACCTTTTACTTTCCAGATGTAAACATCCGATTGGCATAATGTCCCTCTGTATAGGCCATCCCAACCTACTCTTAAGTCGGTAGTATCAAAAATAATTTCGCCCCATTTATTAAAAATTGTTAATCGGTATTCATCAATTCCATTTACAGTGAAAGGGAAAAACACATCGTTATTATAACTGGTTGGATCGTATGCGCCTCCATTTGATCCATTAGGATTAGGTGTAAAAGCGTTAGGCAAAACAATTCCATTGATCAGTTCAGCTGTGATATACTTTACTTTGGTTACTGTATCAATACAGCCATATTGGGTGGTAGCAATCAACGTAACATCAAATTGTCCCGCTTGTGAATACGCATAATTGGGGTTTTCATCTTCTGAAGTCCCGCCATCACCAAAATCCCAAAAATAGGTATCGCCATCAATAGAAAAATTTAAAAACTGAGCATGTGTATTGGGAACCTGAACAAGCGTGGGTGTTGCAGAAAAATTAGCTTGTGGCTTAGGATAGATCGTTACCGTTGAATTAGCAATGTCTGTTTGTCCGCCCGGTCCTGTTGTTATTAATTTAACATTAAAAGTACCGGCATTGAAATAGGTATAACAAGGGTTTTGAGAGCTGGAAGTGTTCCCGTCACCAAACTCCCAGATGTTGGAAACACTATACTGCGAAGAGTTTACAAAACAAATTTTTTCCGGTTCGCAACCATCATAAGGAGGAACAGTAAATCCTGCAATAGGCAAAGGAGGTATTATTGTAATGGATTGAGAAACGGTATCAGCACAGTTAGTGCTATTTACAATTAACGTTATCATATAATTCCCCCATGTAGCATAAACATTGGGTGCTGGATTTTGTACGGAAGAACTATTTGAATCGCCCCAATCCCATGAATAGTTCCAAGTGCCGGTATTGGTAGTATTAATAAGGCTTACTTCAGCAGATGGATACGTTTGTGAAAGCGGTGTAGCCGAAAAACTTGCTATTGGCTGATAGGCAACTGTTGTTGTGCTGGTGATCGTATCTGCACAACCTAAATTAGAAGAAGCTATTAATTGGATAGTATTAACCTGGTCGCTTGTTGTTGAATTAATATAGGTATTGGAAGGTGTAACTTGTGCTGAAAAAATTCCGTTACCAAAATCCCAAAGGTATGCGTCTGCATTTACAGATTGATTCGTAAAATTTATTGTAAATGGACTGCAGCCGAGTGTAGGGTTTGTAAACGCAGCTGTAACTTTTGGATAGATCGCTACAGAATTCAGGGCAGTATCTGCACAAGCATTGTTTGCCGTAACTATATAAACAATGTTATTTGTAATAGTTGAAGCTGTTCCGTTTACGTAAGTATGAGAAGTGTTTAGTACACTTTCAAATGGTGAACTATCACCAAAATCCCATTGATGACTTACAGCATTGGTTGATTGATTTGTAAGGTTTACCAATAAAGGGCTACAGCCGGCATTGGTGTTTAAACTAAAAATGGCAGCCGGCTTAAATTTTACATTCACAGCGGTTGTTTGTGTATCCACACATCCTAACGAAGAAGTTGACCTTAACAAAATAGTATAATTAATATTTGCAGAAGAATTATTTATATATGTATGAGTTAAATTGGTTTGTGTTGATAGGGTTCCATCACCAAGATCCCAGCTATACGTATTTGTGTTTGTTGATTGATTCGTTAAGCCTATCGTTAAAGGGCTACATCCATTAGCTTCCCCGGTAAAGGCAGCTATTACATGTGGATAAACAGTAATGTTTTTTGTAATACTATCAACGCAACCATTAAGGGTGGTTATTTTTAATTTAGCCACGTATGTTATAGATGCAGAAGTGAAATTTGTATAAATATGAGAAGGATTTATTGCAGTATCTATGGGAGATGCATCTCCGAAATCCCAGTAATAATGATTTCCTCCATTCGACTGATCGGAAAAAGAAATGCTTAAAGGATGGCAACCTGCATTGGAATTAATGTTAAAATTTGCTGTGGGTTTGTAAAATACACTTATTGGATGAGAGATTGTATCCACACAGCCTAAAGGCGATTGGACTGATAAAGTTATTGTATAACTTAAATTAGATGTGCCGGAATTAACATAACTATGCGAAGGATTTGTTTGCCCTGAAAGTACACCATCGCCAAAATCCCAATTATAAATGCTTGCATTTGTGCTATTGTTTATCATTACAGTATTTGATGGACTGCAGGTGCTGGCTGGATTTACAAAGGCTGCCGTTGCTTTTGGAAAAACTTCTACAGGCCTTATCATCGTATCAATGCATCCGGAAATAGTTTCCACTTGAAGCATTACATTAAATATAATTGTTGCAGAGGTATTATTTATAAACGTATGAATTGGATCTGCAGCTGTTGAAGAAGTGCCGTCACCAAAATTCCAAAGCCTTGTATTTGCAATTGTTGAATTATCGGTAAAGTTTACCGTTAGCGGGGAGCAGCCTAAACTTGCGGATTGTGAGAAATTGGCAATAGGATTTGGATATATAAGTACATTTAGATCGGATGTATCTTTACATGAAAAAGGTGAAGTTGTAATTAATTGTACATAACGAACCAAATTTGTAATACCATTATTAATAAATGTATGATTGGGAGATTGCGTTAAACTTGTTGAACCATCACCAAAATCCCATTGATAAACGGCACCTCCCGAAGCAGCATTAAAACTAATGTTTAAAGGAGAACATCCGGTATCGGCCGGTAATGCTAAAAAAATAAAATTGGGACTTGGGTAAACAAGGATGTTTTGAACAGCGCTATTGGTACAGCCATTGAGAGAGTTCACAGTAAGAGTGGTTATATACGTTTGCAAAAAAGAAGTATTATTCGCAAATGTATGGCTAGGGTTTTGTGCAATTGATACAGCAGAACCATCACCAAAATCCCATGAATAACCGATAGAACCTGTTGAAGTGTTTGTAAATTGGACAGGTAATGGACTACAGTTTATAACATAATCGGATGTGAATGACGCATGGGCTGCATGGAATACGGTAATGGTACTACTGAAAATTTTTATACAGCCAAAGGAAGAAGTAGCTGTTAAAGTTATCGTATAAGTTGTATCATTTGTTTGAGAATTAGTAAATGTATGGTTGGGATTTACGGCTGTGCTGATTGCTGACCCATCACCAAAGTTCCAGCTATAAGTGGATGCACCCGTTGATTGATTTGTAAAACTAACAATTAAAGGTGTGCAACCAGAGTTCAGGCTTTTCAAATAATTGGATACCGGTAAAGGATTAACCCTGGCTGAAATACTGTCTTGATTACTGCAATAAGCGGTGGTAACTGTTAATTTTACATTGTAATAACCTGAATCAGCAAAGGTGTGTGATGGGTTTTGCGAGCCGCTTGTAGCAGTACCGTCACCAAAATTCCATAACCATGAAGTGAGGGGGTTACCTGTTGCTGTTGTGGAGGCATCAGAAAATGTTCCTGAAATTCCTTTGCAAACACTGAAGGGATTTATTTGTGCATTGGGTGAAGGAAAGACATTAACCTGCTTTGTTTTATTTGCTAAGCACCCATTGGTTCCGGTAATATTTAAAATAACATTATAGGTTGCTGCTCCGGTGTAAGTTTCCGGCAAAGGGCTGGGCAGTGCTGAAAAATTACCATTGCTGAAAGTCCAGCTATACGAGGCTATCGAACCCGAAGAAGTATTAATAAAAGTTTCGGTGCCTGAATCACAAAAATTATTTGAACCGAAGTTGAAGTCTGCTGTTGGTGTAGGTTTTATTGTAACCTGCTCAGTGGCCGATGAGGTACAGCCGCTAGCCCCGGCTATATTCGCGATCAAGGTAACAATAAATGTTCCTACACTTGAATAGGTATGAGTTTGCGTTGCTGTTGTGGTTACTATTACCAGAGCCGACCCATCACCAAAGTCCCATATAAATTGATTTGCAGATCCGGTAGATAAATTTGTTGCTGTGATATTTTGTCCATTACAAATACTATCTGCACTTAATGATAAATTGGCCACAGGAGGAGGAATGATCTGAACGGTAATAATATCCTGATCCACTCCGCAAAAACTGCTGTCCCTTAGTAAAACGCTGTATGTTCCTAAACCAGGATACGTGAGGTCATAGCCAGCTCTGTTAGGCGGATTAAAAGGTTGCCAATTTATTATAGAATCATGTCCAAGACCCCAGTGGTCAGCGAAATTCCAATACTCATATCGTTGCTGCGAATTTCCAAGAGCGCTACAATTTAAAGTGGTTGTATTATCAAAATGAAAAGTATTGCTGGGCGAACATTTAATTAATGCATCAGGAGTAATTTCTACAACATCTCGGTCCCAAACCTGGATCGGCTGATAAACATTAGTAGATGGGTTGCCGGTATTGCAATAATTTTCCGCTCTAAGTGTTACTGCCATGTTGCAATTAGATGTTCCCGGCAAATAAGCGTGGCTCAAGATTTGACCCACATTGGAAGAATTGAAGACCTGAGCAACTGAACCATCACCAAATGTCCATGTAAATCGAGTTGTTTCCGAGATATTTGTGGAAGAATTTTGAAAATTGAATGAAGCCGGTGTACAGCCGGAAATGGGGCTGCCTAAAGGGATTTGAATAGAGGCTGAAGGTGTAAGTTCCATCACCACTACTCCTGAAATGGTGCAAGCCGGGGAAGTTGTAGTTATTACTACAGGGAAGGTATCAATAGCTGCAGTATACGTATGACTGATAAAAGCCGGAGGAATTAAATTAGTCCCGGTAGAATTATTTCCATCTCCCCAATTAATAGTATACCCGCCTATAATGGAAACAGTAGGTTGCACAAAAATTGTAAAATTTCCGCCAGAACAGCCGATCCAATAAGGGTTTGATGATGCAACACCTGCACCATTATAAAACTGGGTACATTGAGCCATAAGAGAAAAGCCCCGGAAAGAGAGAAAAATTAATATGTAGACAACTTTTTTCTGCATAAAAAATTTCTAATAATCACATTACAAAAGCAGACGCAATTTAACTAATATAGTTTACGTAAAAGGACAATAGAAAGTTTTGTAATTTGTATGAAAAATCAACGTTTTGAAATGAAATGTCAAAAAAATGATATTTTAAAGGAGTAGAGAGTCGTAATCGGGAAACTGTTTGGTTAATATAGGCGATATAATGTTTCTGAATGTTCTTTTTAGACTTGGAATCGGCCATCTTTGAGTGAAGGTTAATTATATTTGCTTTTGATATGAAAACCAAATTAAAAATTTTATTCTGTTTTTTTTGTGCAGTTTATCTGAATAGTTGTGAATACCATCGATACGATGAGGTAGCTTCTCCTAAACCGGTTAATTATTCTGTAGTTCAAAAATCTGTTTTTTTTAACGAAAAGAATATTTCCCTTTCAATAGATTCGTTTAGTAATGCATTGTATGTTAAGTTAACAGTTAATGGCTTAAAAAACTTTCCTTTCCCTGTTGACAAGAAGTCCAAAGACACACTTTTTAAAACTGCTTTTGATCTTGTTTTTTATTCTGACAATAAAATTATTGTTTCTGATTATCCTGAATTGAAAAATACATTCCGTTATTTCAAAGACACCTTGGCTACTATAAAAGGCATGAGCTTTTCGACCGATACCATTGATCTCAGAAATTCAAACGACTTGCAAATTCAAATTCCTTTTTATGCATTTCACAATTTGAAAAGGGGAAAGCATACAATTGAATTAGCCGTGTCACAAACTGTTTTTACTGACGAGGTATCCGTTATAAACACTGATAATTCGCCCGGGTATATGCATGCGTATGCCACAAAGCCATTAATAAATGCAAGGGTGAAATTTGATATGCTTGTCCCACCTATTTATAAAAGCATTATTTATGGCCTTGGATTAGAACTAAAAAACGATTCCTCTTTTTCGCCTGCCGGGATGGATAATACCATTTGGAAAAGCAGCTATCCCGATATCTATTGGGCTATACTTTATCCTGAAAATGAGTTTTATGTGCAAACACCCTACGAAACTTCAACGGCCAAATACATTGGACATGATACATTTAATCTATATCATTATTATGTAAATGATAGTATGGGATTTGGTGTGTATGACCATGATTATCTTTCGGGGGATGATGGCTTGGGCTATTGGTGGGGCTCACTGAATAACTTAAAAAAAACGGAATACAAACGTTTAAAGTTCGGCAATGTTCATCACTTTGATTTGAAAGTGATGGATGGAAAGATGGTGAATTGGTAAAAGGTAGATTGGAGCTTTTAGTCTATGATAGGTGTGGCAATAATAATATTGGCGGTAACGGTAATTATGTAATCAATCCCTAACAGGGCTTTCATGCCCTGTTAGGGATTTGAATGTTTTATTTTTTCTCAACCGGAAATCCTTTTTTCTCCCATTCAGAAAATCCTTTTTCAAAATTGTAAACGCGTTTAAATTTTTGTTTCTGCATATATTCGGCAGCATCTGCGCTACGTCCACCACCGGCACAATAAACGTAATAGGTTTTATTTTTATCTAATTTATCAATTTGCTGTTCAGCATCTTTCGCTAAAAAATCAATTTGAACCGCACCTTTAATATAGCCCTTATTCATTTCATCAGTAGTACGCAAATCTATTATTACTCCATTTTTATCGTTGGCGATAATAGCTTTAAATCGTTCAGCTGAAAGATTGGTTACTACTGTTGTGTTTGATGTTTGTGCAACTGCAGCATATTCAAAAGAAACGATTGCTGTTAAAATTAAGATATACTTTTTCATTTTTCTGTTTTTAAGGTTATTTAACTATAAGGCATCAAACCATTAATGTTATGACACCCACTTATTGAAAGGCATTTAACCCTGTAACATCCATTCCCGTAATTAACAAATGAATATCGTGTGTTCCTTCATACGTAATTACTGATTCTAAATTCATCATGTGCCTCATAATTGGGTATTCCCCTGTAATACCCATTCCGCCATGTATTTGGCGCGCTTCACGTGCAATTTGTAAAGCCATGTTTACATTGTTACGTTTCGACATTGATATTTGAGCAGGTGTGGCGCGGTGCTCATTTTTCAAAACACCTAATCTCCAAGTCAATAATTGTGCTTTTGTAATTTCAGTGATCATTTCAGCCAATTTTTTTTGTGTGAGCTGAAATCCACCGATAGGTCTTCCAAATTGAATTCTCTCTTTTGAGTAACGCAATGCTGAATCATAACAATCCATTGCAGCACCAATAGCGCCCCAGGCAATACCATAACGGGCAGAATTTAAACAACCCAAGGGTCCTTTTAATCCTTTAATTGTCGGGAATATATTTTCTTTTGGAACTTTTACATTTGCGAAAACTAATTCGCCAGTAGCACTTGCACGTAAACTCCATTTACCATGTGTTTCAGGTGTAGTAAAACCTTCCCAGCCACGTTCAACGATCATGCCGCGGATATCACCGGCTTCATCTTTTGCCCACACAACTGCAATATCAGCAAAGGGAGAATTAGAGATCCACATTTTAGCTCCGTTCAATAAATAGTGATCCCCTTTGTCTTTAATATTTGTGATCATCCCTAACGGATTGGAACCATGATCAGGTTCTGTTAAACCAAAACAACCCATCATTTCACCTGTTGCCAGTTTTGGAAGGTACTTGCGTTTTTGTTCCTCTGTCCCATACGTGTAGATTGGGTACATTACCAAGGAACTTTGTACAGATGCAGTGGAGCGCAAACCACTATCGCCACGTTCCAGTTCCTGCATAATGATCCCGTAAGAAATCTGGTCTAAACCAGCACCGCCATATTCAGTAGGTATATATGGTCCGAAAGCACCTATTTCGGCCAAGCCCTTGATCCATTGTTTAGGAAATTTTGCGTTTTGACAAGCTTCTTCTACAATTGGAGAAACTTCTTTTTTAACCCAGGCACGCGCTGTTTCACGTATCAGTTTGTGTTCGTCAGTCAACAATTCATCCATTAAATAATAATCATGAGCTTCAAATCTGTCTGTTGCCATTGTAAATATTTTTATTTTGAAAAAATAATTTAAGAAATAAGATTGTAAATTTATTTATCGTACTCTCTATATATATAGTACTCAGTTCCTAAAGACTATGCTTCTGCTTTAACGGCTTCTTTTGCCTTTAATGTTTTTGCAGCATCGATCATTGTTTGAACAGCTTTTTCATTGTATGATTCTCCGCTTTCAATATCTTTAATTACATAATTTGAAGCTCCTGCTTTAATAATGGTATAAAAGTGAAATCTCGCACTTGGCAGATCTGCATTTTTTTCTTCCCAAAACAATAAGGTTGGTTCATCTGTTATATAACGTTGAAGTTTAAAAACCTCATTGCCTGTAACATCGCTTTTTACTAATGCAACATCACCATCACCCTCTTCAATTGATATTTGAAAATCGGCACCAACTTTAATTTCGGTAGCTCCCCATGACTGTTCAATCATTTCCATTTTCCCTCTTGATGAATCAGGAACCATAACTGAAAGGGCGTTACCATTAATTTTAAGATCCACTACCATCATGCCCGGCATTGGAGCTGATTCTTCTGTTTTTGAACCACCACAACTTGAAAAAAATAAAAGTGCGGGAGTAGCTAATAATAAAAGTATTTTTTTCATTTTCATTTTATTTTTTTGTTTATTTCACAAAGATAATAAGTATTACAAAGCAAGTACATTTTTTTCAAAAACAATTGTCGTCCTTAAAAGACCCAAAGTATCAAATAATTAAAAGATATAGTTTTAAAGAACAGCAATCGGTAATTTTGCTTTTCATTCCATGTACAGTAAACCTGTTTTTGATGGATGTATCATGAAAATAATAAAATCAAACAGGTTTTATAATATCTTAATGTGATGAATGATTCCGTGTGCTGCGTACTATGGTACGCAGGTTTTCGCTGATTTTTTAAGCTTAAAAATGATTTTTATTGCGGAAGCAATTGGTAGTATTCGCCTTTGGCAGAAGGGTTAAAACTATTTGAACATACAACAAAGGTAAATATCATATTATAAAAAATATGCAGTACTTAAATCATTTTTTTTTATAAACATCTTAATAGATCTGCGTACCATAATACCAAGCACCGTATATAAAACTACTTTCATAAAAAAAATCAATGAAACTCACTTTTAAACCAGAACTACTTTACTTCAAAAGACCGTTTAGGATCGCACACGGTGTTCGTTCATCTACACCAATAGTATTAACACAATTAGAACATCAGGGTGTAATAGGTTTTGGAGAAGCAAGTATGCCGCCCTATTTAGGTGAAACACATGAGAGTGTTTTATTCTTTTTAAAAAAAGCTTCCGGGGTATTATCCAAACATCAGGATCCATTTTGTATTGAAGTCATATTAAAAGAGGTTGACAACATTGCTCCAAACAACACCGCGGCAAAAGCTGCTATTGATATTGCCTTGCATGACTTAGTTGGTAAATTACAAAACAAACCTTGTTGGCAAATTTTTAATTGCGATAAAAACGATACACCCTATACTACCTACACATTGGGTATTGATGAACCGGAAGTACTAAAAGAAAAAGTAGCTGAAGGAGAAAGCTACAAAATTTTAAAAGTAAAATTGAATGGTGAAAATGATAAAACAATTATTTCTACTATTCGCGACATTACAAACAAGGACATTGCAATTGATGTTAACCAAGGCTGGAAGGATAAATATCACGCGCTTGAAATGATAGAATGGTTAACTGATAAAAATGTATTGTTCATAGAGCAACCACTACCTAAGAGCAATTTAGACGATGCAGCATGGCTTTTTGAAAGGTCTCCATTACCCCTATTTGCGGATGAAAGTATACAGCGTTATTCGGATATAGATAAGATCAAAGATTGCTTTCATGGGATCAATATTAAGCTAATGAAATGCACTGGTATGCATGAAGCATTAAAAATGATCAGGAAGGCACGTGAATTAAATATGAAGCTTCTAATGGGCTGTATGAGCGAAACATCCTGTGCTATTTCGGCTGCCGCGCAGCTTTCTCCATTGGTTGATTATGCCGATCTGGACGGAGCCTTATTAATTAAAAATAATTTGTTTGACGGTATTGAATTTATAAATGGGAAGATCACATTAAATGAATTGCCTGGTATTGGTGTTGTTGAGAAGTCTTAAAGGGGCTTATTGTAAGAAGGAGGAGGGGAAATAAAGAACAAAAAAAAAGGCTCTTACGAGCCTTTTTTTACTTTTTCTTAGCTGCTTTTTTTGGAGCTGCTTTTTTAGCTGCTTTTTTTGGAGCTGCTTTTTTAGCTACTTTTTTAGCTGCTGCTTTTTTTGGAGCTGCTTTTTTAGGAGCTGCTTTTTTTGCTACTTTTTTTGCCATGGTTTTTTTTGTTTTGGTTATTAAATTATTATGACACGAAGTAAGAAAAATTATTGACACAAAAATAAAAAATAAACTTTATTTTATTAACACAAATATGTTGATAACGGTAAAGTCATTATTTCAACCTTTATGTTTTTCGAAAAAAAAATTTAGAAAAAGGGATCGAAAATAATTTCAAAAGTGTTTTCCCTTTTTAATGCCAACCTCTGTACTTTGCTATTTTAAAGGTTGTTTCTGTGTTTAATGTTTTTTTTGAAAAGAGTTTTTAAAGTTTTTTAAACAGATCGCTCTTCATTTTTTTAAATCAAAACGTGACCAAATAAAATTTTGAGCCTCGTGCTTTTTTTTAATAAAAAATCAAAAAAATAATTTTTTTTGTAGTACGTACCCAAAAACGAATTTTAATAAACAAAGAACAACAAATAATAAAAAATAAATTATTTCATCCGTTCGAGCAATGCCATATAAAATCCATCGGCATGATAGATCTCAGGCGAATAGCGCTTTTCACCCAGTAAGTTCCATTTGTCACCAACTTGTTTCAAGAACCATTTTATTTGTTCTTCACCTTCTGATGGAAGTATGCTGCATGTTGCATAAACCATTTTTCCGCCCACTTTGGTTATATCCGGAAAACTGGATAGTATTTCGCGCTGGATAGTTTTTACTCTTTCAATCTCTTCTAAATTTAATTTCCATTTGCTATCCGGATTTCTGCGAAGCACACCTAATCCCGAACAAGGAACATCAAGCAATAATCTATCGGCAGTGTCTTTTAAACGTTTTACAACTTTTGAAGAATCAATAGTTCGTGTTTCAACAATTCGAACTTCGGCACGTGTGGCACGCTTTTTTAATTCAAGTAATTTATTTTCTTTCACATCCAAAGCAATGATGCGTCCTTTGTTTTTCATCAACGCTGCCAGGTGCAATGTTTTTCCTCCTGCTCCCGCACATGCATCCACCACCCGCATTCCGGCTTGTACATTTAAAAATTCAGAAACCATTTGGGAGGATGCATCCTGCACTTCAAATAATCCTTTATGAAATGCTTCAGTACGAAAAACATTACGTGGGAATTTTAATTCCACTGCATCAGGCGACCAACTGATAAGAGAAGCATCGGTTATTTTCTCTTCCTCTAAGATCGTTTGTAATTCCTTTGGACTTGTTTTTAAAGAATTTGCACGTAAGATTGTGGATGGTCGTTGATTAAGTGCTCTGATAATTTTGTCCCACTCTTTTCCTAATTCTTTTTCACCCAATTCATCTAACCAATCAGGAACTGATTCACGTATTTTTCTGATCTTATGAAATTTCTCCAACTGAGATATTATCTTTTTTGCATTTAAGCCTTTAAAATAATTACTCTCCGGTAATTCGTATCCGTCAAAAACTAAATAGGTCCCGAAAACATTCCACAAATTTTTATCTGTCAGTTTTCCTTCCACACCTGCTGCAGCAAATAACAATCGCCAGTTACGCACCATGTCGTATGTTACATCAGCAACAAAAGCTCGCTCCTTGACATCCCATTTTTTATGGCCACGCATTTCTTTTTCAATTGCCTTATCGGCATATTCGTTTTTTTCAAAAATGTTTTTCAAGGCAGAAAATATTGCCTTTATGTGATACGAATGGTGTTTTAAATAAAATTCTTTTGTCATACTGCAAAAATACATTTATTAACTGAATTATAACAGCTATCCCTGAATGATGAATTGTTGATTTTGCTGGATCATTCATTTTGAGATTTCCGGATCCAATTTCTGATCTCCTTTTTTTTTTATGAATAGTGCCGGTTTAAATTTTATGTAAAAAATAACAATATTGCTTATAAAAGCCACCGCACCTTTCTCGACAGGCTCGAAATGGTCATTTGCGCTGTCATTTCGAGCGATTCGAGAAATCGCGGGAAGATTAGAAGCCGCTTTGAATCAAATTTAAACAGGCTATAGTATTTTTAAGATTCGATGAATTGCAGCGATTTTCAGATATGGGCACAAAAGCTTTTCTTTGAATTATCATCAATAAGGAACTTTTTAAAAAACAATTGCAGCAGCTTTCAAAAACAAAAATACCTGGCACATTTATTTACATAATATAGAGTGTCTATTTATTTCCGGAATTAGATAAATTATTATTTTTGCGTTATGAAAAATATAGGAACAATAGATACTACTATATATATAGGTGACTTTCCAATTCATCAACCGGTTACTGTTTTAACAGATTATATAATTACGGTTTTTTGTTTTTATTTTTATTGGCAACTCAATCGTCCTTCTTTTCGGGATGAGGCCACTATTAATTGGAAACGTTTTTTTTTGCTTTTAGGTTTCGCATCATTTTTTGGAGGAAGCTCTCATGGCTTTTTCGCTGTTCACGAAGGATTTGGGTATAAATCATTTTGGCTGCCAATGCAAGCCTTAAATGTTTTTGCGGTTTATCGGGCACAAAAGGCCACATTGTATTCCGCATTAAAAAATTCCCCCAGTAAATATTACTGGAACCTGAGCTATCATATACAATTAATATTGTTTTTTGTTTCCGTTTTTCTCTTTCAAAACTTTGTGGTTGTTATCCTTAATTCTGTGATCGGCTTGGTCCCTATTATGATCATTCATTTTATTGATGCGAAAAAAGTAAAGGCAAGCAGTTGGATCGCTTATGGAATTGTGGTTTTATTTTTAACAGCATTTATAAATGCAACTAAATTTTCAATTCACGCCTACTTTAATTATCTGGATATTGCCCATATACTTATAATGATAAATTTGTCACTTATGTTTATTGGAATAAGACGAAAGGCCATTTCTTCAATTCTGACTTAATTTCCTTTCCTGTTTCTTCTACGTTTTTGGTGATTGAAAAAACAAATGTTCAAACGAAAGCGTATAAAATCTCTTTTGTTAAGAGACATATTTAATTCCTGATAAAAATCCTCAACACAATATATTACTGTCATTTGCATAGTATTCATTCTAAACATTATATCTTTTATCGCCATTAAAAATTAAAGAAATCAGTATTCTTTTTTTCTTTAAACTCGTTTATTATCAATAATAATTGCAAATTTGCAGCCTTAAGTTCCGATTATTCGATAAAACACATTGAATTAGAGCTTAAAAGCAGATTTTATAATTTTCTTAAATTCAATAAAATATATACACTATGAGTAATAATATCAACAATTACATCGAAACACACAAAGACCGTTTTATAAATGAACTGTTCGACCTTTTAAGAATTCCTTCAGTAAGTGCTGATCCAAATTTCAAAAATGACGTATTTAAAACTGCTGATGCCGTTAAAGAAAAACTAATTGCAGCAGGAGCAGATAAGGTAGAAATATGCCCTACAGCCGGTTACCCAATTGTTTACGGAGAAAAAATAATAGACCCTAAACTTCCAACTGTATTGGTTTATGGGCATTACGATGTTCAGCCTGCCGACCCAATTGACTTATGGCATTCGGGACCATTTGAGCCGGTTATTAAAGATGGTAAAATTTATGCTCGTGGCGCTTGTGATGATAAGGGGCAAATGTACATGCATGTGAAAGCCTTCGAATTAATGATGCAAACTAATTCATTGCCATGCAACATTAAATTTATGATAGAAGGTGAAGAAGAAGTTGGATCCGACAATCTTGCTGAGTTTGTAAAACAAAACAAAGGAAAATTAAAAGCGGATGTTATTTTAATTTCCGATACCGGAATTATTGCAAACGACATACCTTCTATTACAGTTGGATTGCGAGGTTTAAGTTATCTTGAAGTGGAAGTAACGGGTCCTAATCGCGATCTGCATTCAGGATTGTATGGTGGTGCGGTTGCAAATCCTATCAACATTTTATGTGAAATGATCGCAAAGATGAAAGATGATAAAAACTATATTTCTATACCGGGTTTTTATGATGATGTTGAAATTTTGACTGCTGAAGAGCGCGCTGAAATGGCAAAAGCTCCTTTTAGTTTAGATGAATATAAAAAAGCATTGGACCTTTCCGATATACATGGTGAAGATGGATACACAACAAATGAGCGGAATTCCATCCGTCCTACTTTGGATGTAAATGGCATTTGGGGCGGTTATACAGGTGAAGGTGCAAAAACAGTTATTGCATCAAAAGCCTACGCGAAAATCTCAATGCGCTTGGTTCCGCACCAAAACAGCACGAAGATCACCCAACTTTTTAAAAATTATTTTGAAAGCATTGCACCAAAATCGGTTACAGTAAAAGTAAGGCCTCATCATGGTGGTGAGCCTGTTGTTACCCCAAGTAATTCGGTTGCATACAAAGCAGCGAGTAAAGCTATGGAAGCTACTTTTGGAAAAAAACCTATTCCGGTTCGCAGTGGTGGAAGCATTCCTATTGTTGCTATGTTCAAATCAGAGTTAGGGCTGGATTCAGTATTGATGGGTTTTGGTTTAGATTCCGATGCGATCCATTCTCCTAATGAGCATTTTGGTGTATTCAACTATTTAAAAGGTATTGAGACCATTCCTTATTTCTACAAATTTTATGCTGAAGGATGCCTTGCACCTGTTGTTTCAGCTAAAGGGCAGGAAGTACAATAATAGCAGTTACGTTTACGTTGATACAAAATGATAAAGAAAATAATAAGCAAAACGAACTCTTTCACATTTTCCGACCTTGGTTTTATGTCAGGAACCGGAAAAAATATGCGGCTTGGGTTCCTTCTGTTTTGTTGTGTAACCTTCTTTTCCTGTGCGGATTTTAAAGAAGTCACCTTTAGTGGAATTGACAATGTAAACATTACAAGCCTTTCACAAAGCGGAGTAGAGGCCCTAATTACTGTTCGTATCAAAAATCCCAATAGTGTTTCCTTTACTGTTTATAAATCGGAAATGGATGTTACCATCAGTGGAATTGATGCAGGAAAGGCTCATTTGGCAAATAATGTAAGGATAAAAGCTAAGTCGGAGCAAGCATATACATTTAAAGTAAAATCTGATTTTTCTAAATTGAGCTTAGCGGATTTGCCTAAAATAATAGCAATGGGTTTGAGCAAAAGTGTGAAAATAGGACTGAAAGGTAATTTAAAAGGAGGAAAACTGTTTGTGAAAAAGAGCTATCCTATTGATATGATACAAAGCGTTCCTTTAAATGGTTTTTGATTCCCGTCTTAATAATTCATCCACCATTCGCCTTTAATTGGCTGTAAAACAAGAAGTTGTGTTGTTTGTCAAGTGTCGTATCAGTTGAAATTTATATTTAATTGATAAAAAACTTGCTTTCGCCTCAAAAAGTACTATCTTTGCCTCGTAAAATTAGTTAGTGATCAACCTAAAAAGAATAAATGATTGGTTTCATTTGTTCTCAAAACCGCTAAAAATGACTGAAGTACTCCATCCATGTAGCAAATTTCGCTACAACTCTCATCAAAAATTAGCATTTAGTTTGATAAATTCAAAGGTGAATTACCTGTGTTATTCATCTCTGTAAAATTAATTGTCAAAATATTAAATTTTTAACTAACCATAATTAAAAAGAAGCGAATGAAAAAAAACTTTTACTTTATTGGTCTTTTTGTTGTTGCGAGTACAATGCTTACCTTAAATTCTTGTAAAAAGGATATTGCTCCTGATGCGGAGATTTCGTATGACGAAGTTCTCAAGTCTGGTGGCGAATTTGAACCTTTTGCTAATCAAAAAATTCTTACCAATGTTAATTCAACTTCAATACCCGTTGATAGCGGTAATTGGAATTGTACTAATAGTACATGGAGTGTAACACAAGGCAATTTAGATTTTCCATTGTACGATCCAAATGTATCAGTTGTATATCCTGGAAGTTTATTGCAAGGTGCTTCTTTAAACAGTTCTACACCAGATGTTATTGCGGTAAAACGTGGTGGTGGTATTGTTTCTATTGATATCATCAATGGGTCGGGTTCTGTTGCTGTTACTTTACCTGAGATCAGAAAAAGCACTGTTACTCAAGCATTGAACGATATTATCTATAACAATAATAAAGTAATGCCTGCCCGTTTCACTTTCCAGCACGAAAGTGTTAAATCAAAAGATGAATTAGCATTGTCAATGGGATTAAGTGCTGATGCCTGGGGTGTTTCAATAGCTTCAAATCTTGGTTTTACTAATACTGATAATACAAATCATTATGTGGTTGCTTTAAAACAATCATTTTATACAATGAGCTATGATATCCCTTATAGCTATGGCGATTTATTTGGTACCGGTGTTAAGCCAATGGATCTTGCAAAATATGTTTCTAAGGGTAACCCTGCTTGCTACGTATCTGACGTAACTTATGGAAGAGTATTTTACTTATTAATTGAATCAACTTCTTCAAACCTCGAAATATCAGCAGCTATTTCTGCAACTTATACCACTACAACCGGTACTGTAGATGCAAGTTATTTGTCAGCTCTTGAGAATTTAAATGTAAAAGTAATGGCACTTGGTGGTGAAACAGTAAATACGTTCTCCAGTATTGAAGCAGCAGAACTTTCTTCATTAACATACTTGCTTGGCCAATCGGCTGATATCCAAACAGGGGTTCCACTTTCTTATGTTGTTAGAACAGTTTACAGTAATAAATTGGTTAAAAATAAACTTAATTTAGAATACACAGTTAACGACTGTCAGCTTGTACCATAGGTAACAATAAAGAATCAATAGATTTAAATCGTTCCTGGCTCAAAACCAGGAACGATTTTTTATTTATTAGCCATTGTACTTTCCTCTTTTTCTTCATAAAAACATGCTTTTTCCTTCCTTATTTGTTTGAATTACTTTATTTTTGTTCTATTATTAATTTAAAAAATTTTTACAATGATAATTGAAAACAACACAGTAGTTTCTGTAAATTACCTTTTGGCAAAAAAAGGTACAGGTGAGCAAATTGAGCAAACAAGCAAAGAACATCCCTTTGTATTTATATTTGGTGCAGGTGGACTTTTGGAAGATTTCGAAACCAATTTACGCAACAAAAAAGTAGGCGACACATTTGATTTTTTTATCGAGCACGCACGTGGTTACGGAGTAAGAGATGAGCAACATATTGTAATGATACCTATCGATGCATTTTTGGCTGAAGATGGTAAATTGGACGAAGAAAATGTGAAAGTTGGTGTAACCCTTCCAATGATTGACAATGAAGGTGGTAAATTGTATGGCATGGTAAAGGAAATTACCGCAGAATACGTTAAAATGGATTTCAATCACCCCTTAGCCGGACAGGATCTACATTTCAAAGGAGAAGTTCTTGAAGTGCGTGCTGCAAGTGAAGAAGAGTTGGCACATGGACATGTTCATGGTGAACACGGACATCATCACTAATAGCCCTTCTTAATTAAAAGAAGAAAGGAGTTTCAAGTTTAAAAAGTTTCAGGTTCCAAGTTTGTTGTAATACACAAATCTTGAAGCCTGAAACTATACTTGCTATCGACAAATGAAACCTGAACGTGGAACCTTTTACCCTCCGAAAACCCACCGATAAAGAATTTAAACAAATTTGTTTATTCATAACCGAATTTGAATTAGATAACCGCGATCTAAAAAAAGAGCAATTTATTGTTGCTATACACAATAGTGAATTGGTTGGTTTTGGCAGATTACGCGAGCATGCTGATTGTTTGGAGATTTGTTCCCTGGGTGTAGTTACTTCCTACCGCAGGCAAGGAATCGGAAGGGCCATTGTTGCAAAATTAATAGAAAAAATTTCGAAAAATATTTACCTCGTTAGTATCATCCCTGATTTTTTTATTCCCTTCGGTTTTCAAAAAGTGGAAAATTTTCCAATTTCTATCCGAAATAAAATTGAATACTGTACTTCCGAATTGGTTGTTCCTGAAGCCTATGTGGCTATGTTGTTGTCCCCAAAATAGAGAGTTAGAGAAATGGAGAATTAAAGATTGAAAAATTACTAAACCTAAAAACCACTAAATCTCCTTCTCTATGTCAATAGCTCTTTTTAGCTTATCACAGGCTTCAAAGCGGTTATAGCATCATCAATAGATCTGATTTTTTCGAATGAAAGTGTTAGTTTGCCATTGCTTTCTTTCATTTTGCAGATACGGGCATTCATCTGAACAAATTTCAACACTTTAGTAAATGTTTCGCTTTGATAATAAGGAGAGTTTTGATTTTGAATGAAGTATCCCGACATACGGTTATTTTTCAATAATAATTTTTCAAACCCAATTTCCATTGCCAGCCAGCGCAAACGTATGGTATGAATTAATTCCAACGTTTGCTCAGGGATCGGACCAAAACGATCATTTAAATTGCTTTCAAAAGTACTTAGTTCCGATTCATCTTTGGCATCGTCCAATTCACGATACAGGCTAAGTCGCTCTCCGATATTATTGACATAATTGTCCGGAATTAAAATTTCCATATCGGTATCGATGTTACAATCATTTACAAATGTTGTATGAATATTGCCGGTATATTTATGCGAGCCTCCTACATCCGTTGCTCTTAACTCTTCATGCTCAATGCGCAATTCTAAGATCGCTTCATTCAGTATTTTTTGATACATTTCAAACCCGATCTCATTAATGAAACCGCTTTGTTCCCCACCTAATAAATTACCTGCTCCACGTATGTCAAGATCCCGCATAGCAATGTTAAAGCCACTTCCAAGATCAGAAAATTCTTCAATCGCTTTCAATCGTTTTCGTGCTTCATTGGTAAGTAATGAAACAGGTGTGGTAAGCAAATAGCAAAAAGCTTTTTTATTGGAACGTCCTACACGGCCGCGCATCTGATGCAGATCACTTAAACCGAACATGTGAGCCTGATTGATAATAATGGTATTCGCATTGGAAATATCCAGCCCCGATTCAATAATAGTAGTTGCAACGAGCACATCGTATTCACCTTCTACAAAGCCAAGCATCACTTCTTCCAGTTTGTCGCCATCCATCTGTCCATGCCCAATTGCTACCTTTACATCCGGACAAAGGCGTGAGATCATTCCAGCTACTTCCATAATATTTTGTACGCGGTTGTGTACAAAAAACACCTGGCCACCACGTGAAATTTCAAACATAATGGCATCACGAATAATTTCTTCGTTAAATGTATGCAACTCGGTTTGCACCGGATAGCGGTTAGGTGGCGGGGTACTGATAACAGAGAGATCGCGGGCACCCATCATGGAAAATTGCAGAGTGCGTGGAATAGGCGTTGCTGTTAGTGTAAGGGTATCTAAATTCGTTTTCAGCGTTTTTAATTTGTCCTTTACACCTACACCAAATTTTTGTTCCTCATCAACAATCATCAGGCCCAGATCTTTAAACTTCACATTTTTACCAACAATACCATGTGTTCCGATCAATATATCTATTTCACCTTTTTCCAGTTTTTGGAGTGTTTCTTTTTGTTCTTTCGCTGTTTTAAAACGATTAATATAATCAACAGTACAAGGAAGATTTTTTAAACGCTCCTTAAACGTTTTATAATGTTGCAATGCAAGAATAGTGGTAGGGACAAGTATAGCAACTTGTTTGCTGTCGCATACCGCCTTAAATGCAGCCCGTACAGCAATTTCGGTTTTTCCGAAACCTACATCGCCACAAATAAGCCTATCCATGGGCCATTCACTCTCCATGTCTTTTTTAAAATCGGCTGTTGATTTTATTTGATCAGGCGTATCCTCATAAATAAATGATGCTTCCAATTCGTTTTGCATATAATTATCGCGACTGAATTGAAAGCCTTTCAACGTTTTCCGTTTAGCATATAACTGAATAAGGTCATACGCTATTTCTTTAACTTTTTTCTTGGTTTTTTGTTTTAAGGTTGACCAGGTGTTTGTGCCCAGTTTATTTATTTTAGGCTCTGCGCCTTCCTTTCCGGAGTATTTTGCGATACGATGAAGTGAATGAATACTAATATTCACAATATCATAATCTTTATAAACCAATCGGATGGTTTCCTGTGATTTGCCATTTACCTCAATGATCTCTAAGCCACCGTAACGTCCAATTCCATAATCGATATGGGTGATGTAATCTCCGGGATTCAGCCCTTTCAGTTCTTTAAGTGTAAGTGCTTCGCTTTTTTTATTAAAACTATTCTTTAACCGGAAGCGATGGTAACGGTCGAAAATCTGGTGGTCGGTATAACAAGCAAGCTTCAGATCATTGTCAATAAAACCGTTGGAAATAGAGGCTTCTCCCCAGCCTTCCTCAAAAGGAATTGAGCCAGCCTTCCTCGCTTTCCCTTCTCCATGTGGAGATGGGGCAGGGCTGAGGTCTTCAAAAATAGAATACAAACGATCAATTTGTTTGTGGTTTTCAGCGAAGATCATATTGCTGTAACCATTCTTAATATTAGCATTAAGATTGTCTAATAAATAATTGAAGTTTTTATTGAAACTGGGTTGTGGTGAAAAATCGTAGGTAATTGTTTGTGTTGGTGTTAAAGAAAAATGATTGCCAAATTCAAGCAATGGGAATTGTAAAACTTGCCTGGTAAAAGTATCTTTATCGATATATAGTTCCTTCGGTTCGAGTTGAGCAATTACTGAATCCAGCTTTAAATATGAGGTTTCAGCTAGTTCAAAAGCTTTTTCGATCCTGTCTATCGTTAATTGAAAATGTTTGAACCATACAACAGAATTCTCTGGAATAAATTCGAAAAATGTTTGTCGGCTTTCATGCAATAGCCTTGTTTGTATGTTCGGAATAATAGTACAAAAGGCTAGTTTTTTAACGGATAGCTGTGAAATAGAATCAAAGCTTCGGATAGAATCAACTTCATTTCCCAAAAACTCTATACGGTAGGGGATATCATTAGAGAACGAAAATATATCTACAATTCCACCACGAATAGAAAATTGTCCGGGTTCAATAACGTAATCAACCCTTTCGAAATCGTATTCCAATAATACTTCTGAAATAAAATCAATCGAAATTTTCTCCCCTTGTTTTAATTCTAACGTGTTTTTGCTCAGGTGAGTTTTTGTAACTACTTTTTCGGTAAGTGCTTCGGGATACGTGACGATACAAATATGTTTTTTTCCTGTATTGATCTTGTTCAACACTTCGGCACGCAATAAAATATTTGAATTGTCAATATCTTCATGCTGATAAGGCATACGGTAAGATGCCGGGAAGAACAATACGTTTTCTTCGCCCAGTAAATTTTCCAGATCGTTTAGGAAATAGGCAGCTTCTTCTTTATCAGCGAGAACCAGTAAATGGGTTTTATAAGAGTTTTGATAAGCGGCTGTAGCAATAAACGAAGAGCCGGAACCAACAATTCCTTTCAACCGAATGCGCGCGGAGCCCCCTTTCAATTCATCAATTAATAATGAATTGTTTTTAGAATCACTGTATTTGCGTAAAATATCTTCTTTTGTCACGGGTCTTAAAAACGGGAATACAAAAATACGAAAAATAGCATCCTCTTAAAATGTAAATGGACACTAATCTGTTACGGATAAACTGGTTACGGACAAACTGGTTACGACTAAACGAATCTATACGAATTTACAGGTTACGGATAAACGAATCTAAACGAATTTACGAAACTGTGTTTGCTGTTTTTAATCTACAGTTTCGTAAATTCGTATAGATTCGTTATTAGTAACCGTTATTAGCAACCGTTTTTAGTAAGCGTTAAACCTTGCAATATCAACTTCCTCATGCAGCGGCAAATTATTTTCCAAAAAATCAAAAAACTGGTTTGCAAAATATGGGGCAAGCATTACCCCTTTGGTGCCCATTCCATTAAATACGGCAAGTGTAGGGTGTTCAGGGTGAATACCAATCAAGGGTCTGCGGTCATTTACTGTAGGGCGAATTCCTGCCCGGTGGCCAATAACTTCAAAAGGAACTTTTAAAATTTTTTCCAGTTTTTCGGTTAAATAGGCTCTACCTTTTTCGGTGGGTTGTTCAGTTAGGTCAGTCCATTCGTATGTTGAACCCACTTTATAGATATTGTTGCCGACAGGTAAAATAAAAACACCTTTATTAATGACCTTTTCAGACCAGTCGGATTCCTGTTGAGAGAGAAGAGGAATTTTTACTGTGATTATTTCACCCTTGGTAAGTTTAAATGGTAGCCATTTGAAATAGGGATTATCTATGCATTTATAGCCTTCACAAAAAACAAGTTTATCTGCAGTAAAATTTTTATAGCGAACCGAATTTTCAGAAATTGTTATTTTATCATAATCGAGTTTTTCTTCCAGTAATTGATTGTTTTTTTTAAAATAACTTCTGAAAGCCTCCAAAAACAAACCTGTATCTAAATTCCCTGCATCTATTACTTCTGATGATTCCCCGGTTGGGGCATTGTGAATTATATCTATTAAAAAATTGTTCTGAATCGTTTTGCTTAAATATTTTCCAACATCTTCATTGCTTTTTTTTAACCACAATGCTTTTTCCTGCTCTTCCGAAAACAGTTTAACAATTTGTTTTTTGAAAAAGATTTTTTCATTTAGTAATTGTTCGGCATCTGCATAAAATTCATTCATAGATGAGATCAATTCATCTGCCATCCAGCTTTTTACTAGGCGCTTAAACACAACAGGATTATATAAACCAGCTGCAATTTTAGACGCACTTGATAGCTCTTGATCATCAATTATTACAACTGATCTGCCTTGTTTTATAAGGGTTTGTGCCAGAATGGTTCCTGCTAAGCCTTGTCCGGCTATTATGTAATTTACAGATGTTTTCAATTGGTTATGAATTCAAATTATATTTTTTTACCACTAAGTCACAAAGAAGCACTAAGGATCACTAAGAAAAAGAATAATACCAAATTGCTGTTTTTTTTATAAAATCCATATTAAAGTATATTGGCCTATAATAAAAACGTCCCGCAAATACGGGACGTTTTCTCTTAAATATTTGAATACAATTATTCAAATATTATTTTTTTGCTGTAAAGTTTACCTTCCACAATAACATTGATCAAATAAATACCATTTGGTAAATTACCGCGTGTAATGGTGTGTTGTTCTGTTTTAATTTTAGTGATCTCTTTTACTTTACGTCCAAGAGCATCGTATAGTTCAATGTTAACAAGGTTTCCTGAGAATGCTTTTAGATCAACAGTTACATTATTGTATGCAGGGTTAGGGAATATTTTTATAACCGGATCATTCGAAGCTAATTCAGATATACCTACTGATGGTATTGAGGTACAAGTAATTGGTGTACCGCAAGTGAAATGTTCTAAAAAGTCACGTACCAAAACAAGTGTAGCATCATAAGCTTGAGCGCTACTTCCTTCCGGTACATGGCTATTTCCCGGATAGCTTTTAAAGCAATTAATCAGACCAACTTCATTTGCCCGGAATGCAACGGATGAGCTTCCATCTACAATTTGAATAGGATACGTTCCTGATAAAAGGATCTTTGATGTACCGTAAGGCACTGTTCCGTCACCAACAGAATGTGTACTTATTATGGGGGTATCGCCTGCATGTATCCAAGATGTATCTGATATTGCACCTGAAAGATTTACAATTGCTTTTACTTTTGATGTGTAACCCTGACTACCGCTTAAGCCTTCAATACCACCATGTAAGCCTTTTTGACCAGTTTTCCATCCAGCGGTTGTTCCGGTAGTATCAATGTAACTTGGAAATTCGTTCAACTCGTCCATATAAGCGAGGTGTAATGCCATAAATCCTCCTGCTGAAGCACCACCAAAAAAGATATTGTTAGTGTCAATTCCATAAGTATTACCTCCCTCTCTTGCGTTTTTACGAAAAAAACGAACAGCAGCACGTGCATCATGCACCGCACGCATTACAGCTCCTCCGGCATCATTTGAGTCGGGACCCGGGAAAGGCAAATCAGTCATAAATAAGCGATAATCCATTGTAGCAGTTACATAACCCATTTTAGAAAAATCTCTGCATAACATGGACATATCTGCTTTAGCACCACCAACGAAACTTCCTCCATGTGCAAATATTATTAATGCACGCATGCCATCCGTATCTCCACTAGGTTCGTAAACATCCAGTTTTAAACTTTGGGTAGAATTATTGTAACGTATATTACTTCCGTAAACAACATCCATTGTTGAATCAGGCAAAGCGGGGAAAAGAATATCGTGGTAACGATTGCCTGTACACTGAGCATTTAATTGCGCAGAAGAAGCCACTAATAATAAGCTTCCTGTAATTAGAGAGTAAAATTTTTTCATGAATTTTATGTTTTGTGTTTGTTAAAGGTAATGATATTTACAAATAAAAGCAAAAATGTTAGAAAAAGTATTTATTAGCCCTCCCCTTAATTTCCTCTCTCTTTCAGCAAGAGCTCCAGAGAGGTGATTAAGGGGCGTTTATTGCGATGGTGCTTTGCGTTGTTTCTCCCTCCCTTCGCGAGCAGTGTCATTATTTAAGAAAAATTGCCCCTCACAGGATATTTTGTTAGAAAAACCCTTAACATAATAACATTGACTTAGGGAGGCCAGCATGGGCTGTTTTTCTACCCTTCCAAAACAACCATTGCTATTGCTGTTTCCTTTGTGTGCGAAAGAGAAACATGAATAATTTTAATTTTATTTTTCGCAATAATTTTTGCCGTTTTTCCAAATACATTTAATGTTGGTTTCCCCAAATCATCATTTTTGATCTCCACTTCATTAAAAGCCATTCCACCGCGCCAACCTGTTCCCAATGCCTTAAAAAAAGCTTCTTTAGCAGCGAAACGCGCAGCAAAACTTTCGGCCTTATTTTTTTTTGTTTCACAATAAAGGATTTCAGTTTTTGAAAATATCTTTTCCTTAAAGCTGATTTTTTCAATACTCTTAGCGATACGTGCTACTTCCACAATGTCTGTTCCTATGCCTATTATCATAATAGTATGGCTTTGTTTTAAATTTCAAATTATTTTTATGTAATTAATTCCTCAAATACGTCATCTTACCACCCTAAAACTTCATCATATAAGTCGTTCCATTCTGGATTAATTGAATTTGTCAATGATTCATCACTCTCGAGATTGCTTCGGTCGTGCCTCCCTCGCAATGACGGGGAGAAGAGTTGTAAGTTTTTATTGAATTATTTTATCAAAGATAGCTCATTTCTGATAAATCATTCCTGCACTTATTAGTACTTTATGTGCCTCTTTTTTTCGCCCCAGCCATCGCTTCAGCTGTCCAGGGATCTTCCGGCCAATGATGACGTTTGTATCGTATCCTTAATTCTTTGCGTACTTCGGGATAGGCGTTTTTCCAAAAACTTTTTAGGTCTTGTGTAATTTGTACAGGCTTGTATCCGGGCGAAAGTAAATGTAAAATTACTTTCATCCGCCCTTCATTTACGGTCGGTGTATCCAATAACCCAAACATTTCCTGTAAGCGAACGGCAAGAACGGGGTTTGTTCCATCAGGCTGATATGCCAATGAAATCAATGATCCGCTGGGGACTTTTATTTTAGTGGGAGCAAGAATATCCAGTTGTTGTGTTTGCTGATAGGATAATAATCCCGACAAGATCATATACAGGTCGAGCTTTAAAAACTCTTCTCTTTTTTTAATTGCAATAAGATAAGGAGCAAGCCATTCTTCAAGCGTATTTAATAAATTTTCATCGCTTATGTCGGGCCATTCTTCATTAGGTCTCCATGCGCTGATGCTTGATATACGTGCTTTCCAATCAACAACTTGTTCAGTTTGATTAAGAATGGTTAAGCCTTCTTTACGAACAACTTCGCATAAAATGTTTATTCTTTCTTCTTCTGGAATAGTTTTCAGAGGTTTGCTTTCAAGAATTATGTCACCAATTCGTTTTTCATTTCTGGCAACCAGTATTCCATTTTGCGCATCCCATGTAATTACTTTTTTTTCGGTGGCAAGATGTAAAATATCATCAGGGCTGAGTGGCGCAGCAAGGTAGATCCGTCCTTCGGCCGTTCCTGCATCCAGGTGTGCAACAGCCAGATATATTTCGTGACTCAATGGATCGTGTTCATTCAACTTTACAATTTTCCCATTCGACAATCGGTACCGGTGGCTTTGTTCACGTTGTTTGGCAATGCGTTCGGGATATGCTGCTGCCAATAGTTTTCCAACCTCCTGATCAACGGGAGCAGTGTTATCCTGTGAAACAGAAAAGTGTTTTCGCCATTGCGATGCAAGTCTTTCAATGCGTTCCAATACATTTTTATCGGCAGAAACATATTCTTTGTTGCGCCATTTCCGTAATGCCTCTATTCGCAAGGTAAGGTTAGCGCCTGCTTCTTTCTGCAAGGGATCACGCTCTTCGAGTATTGCCGCAACGTCTGTGGCAAGCGCTGTCAGGCCATATCCTTGTCCTTCTAAGAGTAGGTGTGCAATACGGGGATGAGTTGGTAAACGAAGCATTTCTTTACCACGTTTTGTAATTTTGGCGGAATCTAAAGCACCCAACTCTTCCAATATACGTTGGGCCTGGCTTACAGCACTTGCCGGTGGTGGGCTTAGCCAGGCAAGCGTATTTAAGTCTTGTATCCCCCACTGTGCAAGTTCAATCATAGTAGGAGCCAGATCGGCTTCTACTATTTCAGGATTGCGATGTGGCAACAAGTGTTGATGGGAAGCCTGGTTCCACAAGCGATAACAAATGCCGGAAGATGTTCGTCCTGCTCGTCCTGCACGTTGAGTAGCCATATCTTGTGTAACACGAATAGTATCTAAACGGGTAAGTCCTGTTTTAGGATCAAAGCGAGGAGCTCTGCAATAGCCGCTGTCAATCACTATTTTAATTCCTTCGATGGTCAAACTTGTTTCAGCAATAGAGGTTGAAAGTACTACCTTCCTTTTCCCTTGCGGATGAGGCAGTATAGCTTCTTGTTGTTTGGGTAAAGGAAGATCTCCATATAAAGGCTGAATGCTGATACCTGAAAGTTCTTGTTCTAATAATTCCTGAGTGCGTTGGATCTCGCCTGCTCCCGGCAGAAATACAAGTATATCCCCTTCGTGAGCTGCAAGTGCTTTGCGAACCGCTTTTGCCATTTGCATCGGAATAGAAACGTTTGAATTGAGCGAAGACGAACCTGTATTTTCCTGTGGCAAATAAAATAGCTCAATTGGATATTGCCTTCCCGCACTTGTCAATACAGGTGCATTGCCAAGGAGTGAAGAAAGTTTTTCTCCATCAAGTGTAGCTGACATAATTAAAATTCGTAAATCATCACGAATCACTTGCTGCATTTCACGGCATAATGCAAGTGCCAGATCAGCATGCAAACTTCGTTCGTGAAATTCATCGAATATCACCAATCCAACATCTTCCAATGTATTGTCCTGTTGCAACATCCGGGTAAGAATACCTTCTGTGAGCACTTCAATTCGGGTTTGTTTGCTTACCTTATTATCAAAGCGTACTCTGTAACCTACGGTGGTTCCAACCTGTTCGTTGATCAATGACGACATACGGTTTGCAACAGCCCTTGCTGCAAGTCTTCGCGGTTCCAGCATCAGTATTTTTTTCCCTTTTAACCAGGGTTCATCTAATAACTGAAGCGGAAGTATGGTGCTCTTTCCGGCTCCTGGTGGAGCTTGCAGGATAACGGTATTGTGTTGTATTAAGTTTTTTTTTATCTCGGGAATGATTTCGTGGATAGGGAGCTGATCTGTCATGGCAATGTGAGTATCCCCAAAATTAAAAACAAAAATTGGATATTATTATATCAAATCTAAATGTGATCGTTTCGTTGCTTTTAGAGATTGTACGAATTTACGAAAATATTAACAAGGTTCTTTTCGAAAAAGGAAGAGTGGTGTTTTACAATTTTCCGAAAAAAATGCTCGCCCGCAGTCTTCGACAAGCCTCAGACTGACTGTGTACAGTTCATATTGAGCATAGCCTGTGATGGGCTCTTGTCGAAGCATCAAAATATGTGCGATTGCTTCCTAACTAAACCACATTGAGGTCTTGCTATGATATGGTCTCTTTGAATAACGTTTACAGACTCCAGAAAAAAAGGATTAAACGTTTTCTTCCAAAAAAATAATTTAAAAGATATATCCAATCATTATTTTTGCATAAAGCGGAGTTCCCGGTGTAAAATGCAACTCTTCAACAGAAGTACTTTCAAAGGGCAAACGACTTTCGGTATTAAACTGCGCTTCATTCCATTCTGTGTTCAATAAATTTTCAACTACTATTCCAATTTTAATATGTTTTGTTTTATAATTGGCAGAAAGATCAACTACATTGTATCCATGTGCTACCACTGTGTTTGTTTCATTTGCAGGCCTGTCTGCTATATATCGATAACGGATACCTGCTTCAAAGCCTTTTTTAAATTTTACAGTAAGTCCGCCTGTAGATGTTGCTGTTGGTGCAAGCGGTACCAGAAAATCCATTTTTTCCTGAGATCCGAATAATGTATCAGTAAAAACATTTTTTGAAATATTCAGATCTGCATCCGCAAATAACCAGGGAGTAATTTGTAAACGTGCGCTTAAATCTACACCCGATCTTCTGCTTGAGCCTTTATCCTCTGTTGTTCCATCATCTCCAACATATATAAGCTCATTTGAAAGATCAAGCCACCAAAGTGCGCCAGAAACAACTAAACGATTCCCTGCATGCGCAATAGCGCCAACTTCAGCTCCAACAGATCGTGGCAATTCATGATTCCCTGAATCCTGAACTACGGCTCTTGCATCATTTGAATGATATCCGCTACCGGCATTTACAAAAACTTGAAAATAGTTGTTAGCAGAATAAATTAAATTTAATTTGGGGCTCAATAATACCTGGTAATTATAACCTGAGTAATTTGTGTGTGCAGAGTCTGTTGGCAACAGATCATCTACATCAAATGTAAAATAATCATAGCGCAAGCCCAGTTCTGCTCTAAAATGATCACTGAACCGGAATACTTCATTTGCGTATATTCCTGATGATCGCTCATGAATATTTGCGCTTGCACGAGGATTCAAACGCACACGTTTTGGAGAGTGCCATAATTGATTTTCAATATCATCTGCTCTGAACGATGCACCAATTGTAAATTTATTATTCATACTTCCTAATTTATGAGCAACAGTATAATGTGAATTTATTCCACGTACGGTCCGGTCATCATCCTGTTCTATCATATCTCCATTAATGGAATCATCGGCATAGAAAGTGAAATTTGAAAATAATTTAAAACGATAGGTGGAGGTATATACTTGTGTTTCAAACTCTAAGTCTTTTACCTGAGTACGATAGGTCAGATTAAAATTATTACGTTGAGTTGTTCCTCCTTCAAAATTATCAATACCGCCAAAGCGACTGATTTTTCTTGCTTTTACAGCTCTTTCAGGTATTTGCCCGGATGCATCCCACGATGAACCAAAACCGCCTGCTGTGAATTTTACAGTACTGTGATCGTTCATTGTTACTACTGTTTTAGAAAAAAAACATGCACGATTAAAATTCTGACTTTGATGAAAATAGCCGCGGTTATTAATAATATCCGCAGCAACGTATGAAGTTATTTTTGAATTGATATCCGGTAATTGTAATAAAAACAAACCGCGTTTTGCTGTGATCGCAGCAGCATCAGGTACATAGCCGGATTCCAATTGTATAAGGCTGTTTTCAAGTGTATCAGCTGTATTGAAACCTACAGCGGCTCCAGTAGCGAAATTGCCATATTGCGGAGCGTATGGGCCTTTGAACACATCCATGCTTTTCACCACTTCCGGGATCAAGAAATGGAGATCCATATAACCTTGTCCATGTCCATGGCTGGGCATATTTACGGGTATGCCATCCACAAAAGTAGCCACATCCGTTCCGTGGTCGCAATCGAAGCCCCTAATAAATATTTGTTCGGCCTTGCCACCACCAGCATGCTGTGCAATAAATAAGCCCGGAACAAGACGAAGCATATCTTGTGCAGAATTTTTAGGCCGGTTTTCAAAATCAACCCGACTTAAATATTTTGATGAGGCCGCGGATATTGGCCTGTCCGTCTCAATATCAATTGTATTAAGGGTTTTAGCATTGAATACAAATGTAATATCTAATTGTTTGTTTTCATTGTCGGCAACAGTAACTGAAATTACTTGCTTTTCGTAACCAAATTTATTTATATCAATTTCATAAGTTCCTGCGGTAAGAGAAAAATAAGAAAACTTTCCAGTTGCATCCGTGTGCATGTGGCTATTGGTCTTTTCTATGCTTACCACAACATCTTCAATTAACTGTCCTGTTTCTTTGTCTTTTATAATTCCTGAAATTGATGCGGTTTGCGCTTGTACGTTGCTGCATATAAGCAGCAATACAACAAATACCACATTTAGTTGTTTAAATATAATTTTACCCATAAATCATTACGAGATTAGAAGAAGACAAAAAATGCTCCCGGGTTAAGTAATTTTCAAATTTTTTTTTGAATATCTTTTATAGATATCAGCTTGTGTCTTGAATAGCAAATACTAAAAAAATTTAAAACTTTAATTTACATTCGTCTTGTAGGTTGTTGGCTTATGGCTAGAAACATAAGCATCAAATACCTTCAATGGTGAAGAGATAAAATAAATGCATCTTAAAATTTCTTTTAAATAAATGATTTTGGGAAATCAGGCTTGGGGCGGAGGAGTGGGGTTCTTAATAAACACATCAAAAATGTGTTGAGTTTTATGCGGAATAATTGTTAATGGTACAGAGATAACTATATTCAACTTTTCGGTTTTGTTACCAATGTGATTTGCTAATGTTTCATAAATAGATGAAGGCACGTTTCCTTTGGAGTCCTCTTTTTTTTGATCTGTTTCACTTGACAATTCAACATGAAGGTGATGTTTACCGTTTTCGTAATGAACAGTTGCCAAATGCTGCATTTTGTAAAATGTATGCGCAAAGAGATCATTTACAACTGGCATGACAGGCTTTAATAATGCAAATGAATAAACACATACGAGTGCGCAGATAATCGCCTGTTTTATATGTTTATTATGGATCATTTTAGGGATATACGATGTTATTAGGTTCCTGGATTTAAAGTTGAAAAAAAGTTCGTTCTACTGTCCAGTAGAGTGCAATGATAGCAATGATAGCAGATATAGGAACAACAATACGTTGCCTATACCATGTTTTTTGATGAAACCACTTAACTACTAAAACCCATGCTAATAAAATAACCGTGATCTGACCAAGTTCCACACCTATATTAAAGGCCAGCAAAGAACTTAAAAACTGGTTTTGTGGTAACCCTAATTCGGTTAATACACTTGCAAAGCCCATTCCATGTATCAATCCAAAAGCAAATACGATCAATATGCGTGATGGTCTTAATTTATCAGAAATAATATTTTCAATAGCAATAAACATTATTGATAGCGCAATTACCGGTTCAACAATATAAGTAGGAGGGGAAATTACTCCATACATAGCCAAACCAAGGGTAATTGAATGTGCTACTGTAAAAGCGGTAGCTTGCCAGAGGATCGTTTTTAATTTATGACTTAGAAAAAACAGACTAAGGACAAATAAAATATGATCAAGTCCCAAGGGGATGATGTGCTCAAACCCAAGTTTCATGTATATCAAAGCAACATCGCTTTTCGAAAATTTGCTCAGGTCAATTGCGTGTGCATTTGCATTGTGCGAAAAGACAAACAACTGCAATAGAACTAAAAAAACAAAAGAATATCCGAGTTTTTTACGGAACGTCATTCTATTTATTATTGACTGTTAGATATTTTGCCGCTTCGTCCTTTAGCACAGCATCGGCAATGAAAGGGTTTGTATCAAAGGCTTCCTTTATCATTTTTTCTCCTTTTGCCTGCTCACCGCATTTTATTTTTATTAATCCAGCACGGCATAAAAGAATCGGATTCTTAGAGTTTGTTTTTAAGGCTGTATTTATAAATTTATTCGCCTCCTTATAGTCACTTTTTTTATAATTCACCCAAGCCATTACTTCACAAACATCGATGTTGTCGGGCCTTCTCTCATATTCCAGTTTTGCATGTTTTAAAGCGTTTTCGGTATCCGAATTTTTTAAATAGGCATAGGCCAATTCCTTGTCGGCATAATGACCGTGTGCTGTGCTGCTTTCATCTTCGTTTGATCCGGGCTTTAACATATCAATTACTTCCTGAGCTGATCTTTTCGCTTTTTCTTCTTCATTGTTAAGGCGATACAGATCGGTTAGTTCATCAGTAAATGAATATTCGATGATCATTGTTTTTGCTTTTTCAAAATGTTCAATTGCTTGTTTATAATTTCCTTTTTCTTTTTCAACACGTCCCAAACCTGCAATAGCAAAGGCGTAATCAGGTCGTTCGTTTAAAGCTGTATGGTATTGGTATTCGGCAGTATCTAATTTGCCGGTAGCTTCATAAAGGTGTGCTAATATGATCCTTGAAAATTCAGTTTGCTCCAGTCCGGGATAGCCTGAAGATACGGCCATTTTAGCGGCTTCAATAGAACCTTTGTAATCACCATATATTTCTCGCAGGTAGGAAATTCGTGAATAGGATCGGATATCCGGCCTTATAGAAACCATTTTATCTGCCATCGATACAGCATCTTCATATTTACCTAATTCAACATAAGAATCACACATAAGACCATATATAAAGGCACTGTTTGGATTAAGCGGTAATGCCTGTTTTGCAATTAGAAGGCCTTCTGAAAAGTGATGTTGTGAAAGTAATACGGTTGCCTTGCAACACAAAGCATTAAAATTTGAGGGTTCTGCTTTTATAATATCTTCAAGCAATTCAAGTGCCGCCTTATCATAATATCCGTGATCACCTGTTACCCGCGCTTCTTGAATATAGGCTTCTGCAAGTTTTAATTTTGATTTATTATCTTCCGGGTTTGCCTCTAAAGTTGCAAGCAAACCTTCTATAACTTGCTTTGTATTCGTCCATTCTCCGGACAAAGCTATGCTACCTGTTCGTTCTTTGAAAGAGGGAATCTCTTTTATTGGTTTTTTTGAAAAAAGTAAAATTAAAACAAATAGTAAACCCGTAAAGGAAACTAAAATAAGATAAAGATATTTGCGCATGGCGTTTTAAAATTGTAGAAACAAAAATACTGATAGTTTAATAAAAAACAGCCCCATTTTGCGGGGCTGTTTTTTATTAGAAATAAATTTATATTACTTAGAAACTAAAACTTTCATAGTTTGAACAATTCTTCCGTTTGAAGAAAGAGACGCTATATACGTTCCAGAACTGATGCTTTCGGGTGTCCATTTAATTTCATAGCTACCCGCTTGCGCTTTTTGATTAACAAGTGTTACAACCTTTCTTCCATTGATGTCAAAAATACTGATATCAACATGAGCGTTTTCTGTTAATCTGTATTTAAAGGTTGTTTGTTCTTTAAATGGATTAGGATAGTTTTGTAACATATTCAATGCAGGTGCACTTATGTTCAAACCATATCCATTGATTCCGGTTGGTAACTCTGTAGGACCGCCACATTTTCCGAATCCATTCCATGGAGTTTGTACATATGGGAAAGTTGATTTAAACGTTGTATCGTTTGCTTCAACACCGGCAGAATATCCAAGTACTCCCAATAAATTAGCGCTGGTTGCAGGTTGTCCGATAGCGCGGTCGTCATACCAAAGACCAACAGCAGCTAAAACAACACCACCAACTGCTTGTAATTCAATGGTAGTAACATCATCCTCTAATCTTCTACCATTAGGGAATCCATCCATATTCGGGATCCATTCAAGAGTAGTAGTAGTATTGTAAGTAGGATCAGTTAAACCTAAAACAGCCGCTTGTACTAATCCAAGAGAGCTAAATTTAGCATGATTTCTTGGTGTAGCAGGCACAGCCATGTTCAACCTCAACATATCACCGAAAATAGGCAAGAAGTTATTGATAAATGGTTTACCAGCTGTAAGTGGGTTACCATCTGTTTTACCGGTAGCCAATTGATAAGGAGCTAAATTAGGTACTCCGGTATGGAATATCGGTAAAAGATCTACTGAACGAGGATTGTTATCTCTTAGTAAATAATCACCAAAAAGAAGAGTATCCAAAGCAGTACCAGTAGTTGCCGGGTGTCCGCGAAGAACAAACAAACCGTCATTTCCATTTTGAAAATTCACTGGTCCTAAAACAGTTTGAGAAGCTATTTGCAATTTTAAAGCAGAAAGCGCAGGTACAGCTGAACTATAAGTACCATTACCAACATACAAAGCAAGTTCAGGATTAGTGAAATAAGCTTCCATAGCAGGGTCTTCCGTATATGGAGTTAATGAATTCCATTTATCTTTATCACCGATAGGAATAATTGCTTCGTTAGTTAAAGGCATGCCTACTCTTGATACTTGTACCCAAGATCCTGAATACGATTCTGTACCATTTGTACCCAATGTTCTGATTTGTTGTCTGCTTGCAGAAGCCCAAACACCGATAACAAAATCAGCATCCAATATATTAACAGCAGAAGTTACACTCAATCCTGTTTTTTGTAATGTACTGATCGGAATTTTAAGTGCAATGCTGTGAACATTTTTACACGCTACACCATCAACAGGAGCATCCACGCCTGTTCCGCCATCACGAGTTTGACCTAAATCAAAGATACCACCAAGATCAACAAAGAAAGGGTCATCAGAAGGACCACAGAAAACCGTTTCTCCACCACCACCAGTTGCAGTTGCAATAGCGCCAGTGATCAGTGCTCCATAAGTTGTATTCAAACCGGCAGCACCACCAATAGAGCGAGGCCCTATGTATGGAGGAGGTACCGTTCCACTTGCAACAATAGTTGTAAATGCTCCACCATTAATACTTTTTTCAGCCAGGTAGGTAGTTTTTAAATTTTCCATACCTAAGCGGATATTAAAAAAAGTGGTTGGATCCTGGTTTACTTTAGAAAAAGTAAAACGATACGTGATATCATCACCAGTAGTACCATTATTTTCTACATGAATCTCATAACGGATGTTTTCACCGAAAGATGCATAGTTAGGTCCACCCTGAGGTAACTCGAATGGAACATAATTGGCAATGATAGTAACTGAGTTGGCGTCATCAGGACTTACGAATGCATATAAGTCAGTATTGTCAGCCAAAGGATCGCTTGCGATCAATGGCGCTTCCCTATGACTGGAAGCCTCCACATAGGATTTTTGAGAATCCCAAATAGTCAGAGTTACCGCTGTTGCGATCACACCTGCTATGGTAAGGATTGTTCCGGTTGATATTTTTTTCATACTTTTTTTAGTTTAGGTTATATATTTTATATAATATTATTGAGCGCTGTGATTAGCATAGCCACTCCAAGGTGTTTGTACATAAGGGAAAGCCGCTTTAAAAGTAGTATCGTTCTTTTCCACTCCTGCAGAATATCCAAGTACTCCAAGTAAATTAGGGCTAAGTGCGGAAGCACCTAATGGTCGGTCGTCATACCAAAGACCAACGGCAGCCAAAACAACACCACCAACTGCTTGCAATTCGATAGTAGTAACATCATCTTCTAATCTTCTACCATTAGGGAAACCATCCATATTCGGGATCCACTCAAGAGCAGTAGAGGTATTGTAAGGGGAGGTTGTTAAACCTAAAACAGCCGCTTGTACTAATCCAAGCGAGCTAAATTGAGCGTGATTTCTTGGTGTAGCAGGAACAGCCATGTTCAATCTCAACATATCACCGAAAATAGGCAGGAAGTTATTGATAAATGGTTTACCTGCTGTAAGCGGGTTACCATCTGTTTTACCGGTAGCCAATTGATAAGGAGCTAAATTAGGTACTCCTGTATGGAATATCGGTAAAAGATCCACTGAACGAGGATTGTTATCTCTTAGTAAATAATCACCAAAAAGAAGTGTATCCAAAGCAGTACCGGTAGTTGCCGGGTGTCCGCGAAGAACAAACAAACCGTCATTTCCGTTTTGGAAATTTACATTTCCTAATACTGTTTGAGAAGCTATTTGCAATTTTAAAGCAGAAAGCGCAGGTACAGCTGAACTGTAAGTACCATTACCAACATACAAAGCAAGTTCGGGGTTAGTGAAAAATGCTTCCATTGCAGGATCTTCCGTATATGGAGTTAATGAATTCCATTTGTCTTTAGAACCAATAGGAATAATTGCTTCATTGGTTAATGGCATACCTAAACGAGAAACTTGTACCCATGTACCAGCATCTGTAGGGTTTCCACCGGTAGTGCTTAATGTTCTGGTTGTTTGTCTGCTAGCAGAAGCCCATACACCAATAATAAAGTCGCTATCCAATATATTAACTGCAGAACTTACACTTAAACCTGTTTTTTGTAATGTACTGATAGGAATTTTAAGTGCTATACTGTGCACATTTTTGTGACCAACTCCATCAGCACCAAGTCCGGCACCACGTGTTTGTCCTAAGTCAAACACTCCTCCAAGATCAACAAAGAAAGGGTCGTCAGAAGGGCCACAGAAAACGGTTTCTCCACCACCACCGGTTGCAGTTGCAATAGCGCCAGTGATCAGTGCTCCGTAAGTTGTATTTAAACCGGCAGCACCACCTATAGAACGAGGCCCAATGTATGCAGGGGGAACAGTTCCACTCGCAACAATGGTTGTAAATGCACCACCATTAACACTTTTCTCAGCAAGATAGGTAGTTTTTAAATTTTGCATACCTAAGCGAATGTTGAAAAAAGTAGTTGGATCCTCATTTACTTTAGAAAAAGTAAAACGATACGTGATATCATCACCTGCGGTACCATCATTTTCTACGTGCAACTCATAACGGATATTTTCACCGAAAGAAGAATAATTAGGGCCACCTTGAGGTAATTGCAAAGGAACATAATTTGCAATGATAGTAACCATATTTGCATCATCCGGACTTACGAATGCATACAAATCGGTATTGTCGGCTAAAGGGTCGTTCGCAATCAATGGCGCTTCCCTATGACTGGAGGCCTCCACATAGGATTTTTGCGAATCCCAAATACCCAGAGTTATCGCAGTTGCGAGAACCCCTGTTATTGTCAGGATTGTTTTGGTAGTTTTTCTCATTATACAGATATTACAGATTAGTTTGTTTTTCCCTTCAGTTTGCTGTTGCCCAATTTTAAATGATACTGAATTAATTTACATACGACATAAAAAGCAACCTGGATTTCTATGTATTAAAAAAAAAAATTATTTTATAATTAGGCTAATAAACGACTCATTTTTTTGGATGCAAACATATATAAGTTTGGTCGATAAAATAATGACATTAATCACGACATTTTTAATGTTTTTTAAGCCATATTTTTTTAATTTGCTGATTGTTAGTTGCTTATGTTTTGTTGAGATTGGAACAAATTATGGTTTTCGACACTTTGGCAAAGCAGCATAAAAACAGTTGTTTTTTTATTACAATAATTAAAAGCAACTATTATATATAAGTCTCAAAAATGAAGATGTTTACTTAATTGTAGAAAAGGATCTTCCTTTTGGTTGTAGTGGGTTTTTACTTGAAGAGTAGAGTATAAAAGAAGCTTTACCAATTAAATGGTTTTCGGGAACTAGTCCCCAGTATCTCGAATCAATGGAGTTATAGCGGTTATCCCCCATCACAAAATAATAATCCATTTTAAAAGTATAGGTTTTACTATATTTTCCATTTATGTAAATGGAATCATTTTTATTTTCAATAGTATTGTTCTCATACTTTTCGATGGCTCTTTTATAAAATAATAAATTTTTAGCGTTTAATAAAATACGCTCACCTGATTTCGGAATATAAAACGGGCCGAAATGATCGATGTTCCATTTTACAGTTGATGAATTTGGAAAAACTTTAGGAGAATAATTTTCTTTTTGAATGGTGTTTTTTTCAACAGAAGCTATGTTTTTCATATGAAGAATGGAGTCCGCATTTTTTTTTGAAAGAAAAGCACTAAGTTTATTTCCGATAAATTTATTTTCAGGAATAAAACCCTCAAGCTGCTTTGAAGTACTGCTGTCTATTTCATCACCCGCTGCCGTAACAGTGAAGTTGAATAAAACATTTTCGGTTTCGGATAATTCTTTGCCATTAATAAATAGTATACCCTGAATAATTGAAATAGTATCTCCAGAAATGGCAACGCAACGTTTTACATATTGCTGGCGTTCATCAGCAGGAAGTTCATCCTCCAAAGGGAAATTAAAAACAATAACATCATTTCTATTAACGGAAGAATACCCGGGGATCCGTAAATAAGGTAATTCTATCCAATCCAGAAATAAGTGTTGATTGCCAAATGGTAAGGAAAGCGGTGTAATTGGAATTCTGGGGCCGTAGGCCAGTTTGTTCACCAGAATATGATCTCCCTCCAGCAAGGTTTGGTGCATGGAAGAGGTGTGGATCTGAAAGGTTTGGAATAAAAAAACACGGATAAAAAGCCAGATGATAAATGACCAAAATACAATTTGTATTATTTTATTCACTGCTTTTAATTGCATTCACAAGTCTTAGCATTATACATTTCCTAATAAGCACATGGTGGTTAAGGTTGGCGTAAGGCTTCCTCCTTTATTTTCAATTGTTACAGCAAAGGCTTGAACACCGGAGGTTTCCTTCATTTTTTTTAGGTCAATTCCATTCGTAATTGCCAGGTCAAATACCCCTGCATCTACCGGTTTACCATTTACTATTGCCCACAACTGGTATTGTTTTCCTTCAGGAGGTGTTGGCAATTGAACATCAGAAATATAGGTATGATAAGTATTACTATTCCAATAAATTAAGGCCATTGAATTGGCTGTGGCAACTGTACTTTCCAGCTTAACTAATTTAGTGTTTGGGTCTGTCAGCACTGCTAAATCTTCTTGCATGGATTTTAATGTGCTTTCTTGTATTTTGAGTTGGTTCGCATACTGTTTTTTGTCATTGCTTAGCATAGAAAGCTCAGCAGTTGTTTTTTGCATTTTGGAATAAAACAAAAAATTAAATACGCTACTCACTACAAGCAGAGCAATGGTAGCCGCGATTGCATATTTATAGGAAAACACCGACTTTACGGGAGTAAATACTGATCCATCGTTTTTGGTTTGAACGGTTTTGTCGTTTAGCTGTGAAAATAAATTTTCTTTAAAAGCACCAGAAATTTCAGGTGCGCTGGCTGAAGCGTACGTAATTAATGCATGCTCAATGGCTTCAATCTCCAGCAGTATTTCAGGGTGCTTAGCGCATAACTCCTTCACCTGCACGTTTTCTTCCGCAGTTGAATAGCCAAGCACATAGCTTTCTAAAAGACCTGATGATATGATAGTATTAATATCCAATTTTTACTTAATTTTTTTTCTTAATGTTATAATTGCCTGTCTTACTTTTGTTTTTACAGTACCAAAAGGAAGATTTAATTTTTGTGCTATTTCTACTTGCGTATATCCTTTATAATAGGCCAGATCAATGATAGTTTGATGGTCTTCCTTCAGTTCGGTCAAAACTTTTTTCAATCCGATATGATCATAACTAACATTATTACTATGCACTTTATTTATTTCATTTACGAGATTATCGGATGAATAGTTTTTTAAGTTCATTTTATTTTGTCTGGAACGAGTGTAATCAATAGCCGAATTACGGGCGATATTAAGCATCCAGGTGAATAATCTTCCTTTTTCTTCTTTGTAGGAATAAAAATTACGCCATATTTTTAAAAAAACATTTTGTAAGATATCTTCTGCTTCCGCATCGTTACCAACTATATTGTAAATCACTCCAAACAAAGCTTTTGAATAGTTGTCATACAGATAGGAGAATGCATTTTGATTACCACCCTTTATAAGGGTAATCAGTTCTTCTTCTGTATATTTTATTTTTGTTAACACCTATGTTTTTTGCGGAAGGTAAAAGGTTGTATTTAAAAATAGTAAAACGGCCCTGTCTAAATCGGGGCTGCGTTTTTTTATTGTAAAAAAATTCAAATTACATTTTTGAGGTCCAAAGGTTCAGGTCCTGATCGAATTTATTCCAAATTCCATTTACACCCTGCCATTTCCACTCCGGACTTTGAGCCCAGGCTTTGCCATCCAGGCTCCACCAAAGCTTTTGCTCTGCAATTTTTAGCCATTTACCATCCACGTCCTGCCATATTCCAGCGTTAACAGTATTCCACACCTCTCCATCTGCCGACCACCAAACGGAATGGTCTGTTGCGTTCAGTTTATACCAAGTGTTTTTTGTTCCCATCCAAACACCATCAACTGACTTTTCGAATATGAATTTTTCTGTTGTTGTTTCAAAAGGTACTGAAGTTAATGTTTCTGCTTCCGCTACAACTAATGTAAGTATCAAAGTTGTAGGTGATGGAAATAAATTTTTCATTTAATTTTATGATTTCAGTTGATACTATAACAAACATACGAAATAAATAGACTTTCGGATTTTTCAACAAGAAAAAATGTTTTAATTCCCAACAACAAAGGTGATTTGAGGGTATGGGACTTCATTATGAGTTTGTTCTAAAAAAAATACTCTTTCAAAAAGGTTTAAAGCTCATTGAAAGAGTATCATGTACTTAGAATACCCTGTATTTTAGGATGCTGTAGGCTTTTTACTTAACTTACTGAAGAGCGCTTCAAGCAGATTGATAAATTTCTTTAAAACATCAAAATATAACGTGATCCCAAGTATTAATGACATTACCCAGATAACACATAAATTAAACCAGAATGTATCATAGTATCTGTTCAAAAACTTTTTTCGTGGTGCAAAAAAGTGAGCGCGTCCAAAGTTAGATTCAGTAGGATCGAGATAAACAGGATTTGTTTTTTGGATGTAAGCTCCATCCAGATCCAATATCTTGTAAAACGAATTTCTGTTCGTTACCAGATCGATCAGACTTTCGTTTTCATAATCATCCTTTTTTTGCAAATAGATTGCCTGGGAGCCGCTGTCTTTGTTTAGTGCAGCTACTTCTTTATCTTTTGCATCACTGTATTTTTTATAATTTTTTATGTAATTTGTCTTTAAGAGCGACAATAGATCACGTATCTCTTTTGCTACTTCGGGATTAAATGTTTCAATGCTCAAGGTTGATAAAGCGGGACTAGTTAGTTTGTCGTTACCTTTAACAGCCAACTCTTTAGTGATCTCACTTTTGATCATTTTTAAAGCATCTGCAACTTCCTGGCGTGTAGCAGGGATCTTGTATTCGTTTTCGCAAAAGTCTAATTTCTTAGACAGATCGGTTAACCAATAATCTTTTTTGAAGGTAGCAATGCTTATGCCTTTATCATATTTGTAAAAGTTTTTGTTAAACTCATTGTCTTTGAATTGTTTAACGGCAAGTGCTTCAAAGGCCCAGCGAGAAGTCATTATTTCACCTGTAAAGGGTACGAAATTCTGAGAAGAAATACTTGGGTTAAGTTTATCAAATTTCACAATTACACCACTTAGCAATAATTGTGGAATAATTAAAAATGGAATTAAAATATAAATGGTAACAGCCGAATTAAAACTTGCCGAAATATTTAATCCCAGCATGTTAGCAAAACAGGATGCTGTGAATAGCACCAACCAGTATTCACTCGTCATTCCTCTTACTTCAAGTACTGTGTTACCAACCATTACAAATAAAATAGTTTGTATCGCTGATAATACGAACATGATGGCAATTTTCGACCACAAATAACTTCCTCTGCTTAGATTAAGGAAGGATTCCCGCTTTTGAATTTTCCGGTCGCGGATAATTTCTTCTGCGCTCACTGTTAATCCAATAAATAAAGCCACTACAACCGCCATAAACACGTATGCAGGTAAATTTTCGTTTTCACGGAAAATGTATCCTACTTTATTTGATAGATCGGTATTGTAATATTTAACAAGGTAGGCAAGTATAAATGCCAGCACCGGTGCTTCCAGAAAATTGATTAAAAGGTATTGTGTATTGGTTAGTTTTGATAACACATCACGTGTTACAAATACCTTAAATTGCTTGAATTTACTGGGAACCTTAAAAGTGCTTTCCGGTATTTCGGTAAGTTCAGTAACATCCTCTACTTTTCTTTCGATCTTTGCTTTATAGTGAACGTTCCATTCGTTCGCGGATATTTTACGGCTTTGAGTGATATTTCCAAATTCGTCTAATACCTTCGATTCAATAATGTTAAATACCTGTTCAGGGTTTACGTTTCCGCAAACAACACATTCACTTTCGTTGGAGTTAACGTGGTTTACAACAGTTTTAAAATAAATAACCGAATCAACCGGATTGCCATAATAAATAGGATATCCGCCAACATCAAGTATCATCAGCTTATCGAACATTTTAAAAATGTCGGATGATGGTTGATGGATAACAACAAATACCAACTTTCCTTTCAGAGCTAACTCCTTAAGTAAGTCCATAATGTTTTCGGAGTCGCGTGAAGAAAGTCCTGAAGTAGGTTCATCTACAAACATTACCAATGGCTCACGTATCAATTCCAACGCAATGTTCAAACGCTTACGCTGTCCACCGGAGATTGTTTTTTCTAAGGGACTTCCAACTTTTAGATTGCGGGTTTCGAGTAAGCCGATGCTGGTTAATACATTCAGCACCATTTCCGAAATTACTTCATCACTTTTATCTCCGAAACAAAGTTTAGCGTTATAAAAAAGATTTTGGAAAACCGATAATTCTTCAATCAATAGATCATCCTGCGAAACCATACCGATAACGCCTTCAATTTTATTTTTTTCGGTATGAATATTTATACCGTTAATTTTTACAGACCCGCCACTTGGCACCTCATTACTATTTAATACATTTAGTAATGTTGATTTACCGGCACCCGATCCACCCATGATACCAATGAGTTTACCGGAATCTTCACTAAAATTAATATTGCGTAAGCCAAGTTTGCCTCCTTTAAATTTGTATTCGAGGTTTTTAACTACAAAAGATACTTTTGCTTTGCTGGTATCACTCAAAAATGCGCTTAAAATATCGCTATAATAAACAGGTTTTACTTTTGAACTACGTAATGATGAACCAGGCGTTAAAATAAATACTTTGCCCGAGGTTAAAATTTGGCCGTTCAGATATAAGTCGCTTTTTCCAAAATAAAGAAGTGCGTAAATATTTACACTGGGAATCCATAATATCCGGGCCTGTCCATTAATTCCTTCGGCATAAATATGTTTGGTTTCTTTATAGCTATTGGAGGTTTGGTTATCAATTATAAGGATACTTGAAGAATCGGGAACAGCGTTTTCTTTAGCCTGTATGAAGCTCATGCAGCGCTTAAATTCCTCGTCAACAATATTAAAAGTTTCGGCAACTGTATTTACGAACTCAAACTCTTGTTCCGATATTTCGGTATTTGAATTTATAAACTCGAGCAAACGTAAAAGCACAACTACTTTTTGTACCTGCGTAAGCTCACTGTTTATTTGGGTACATATTTTTAAAACTTTTACCGAGTTAAGAGAAGTACGTTTTGCTGTACCATCTTTCTTTTTGGTTACCGCGTGATGTGCCTCTAAAAATTCGTCAAATATGGCAAGATATTGTTCAACGGATTCTTGATTTAACTGCTGTTTTAAGAATGATTGCACAATTAACCGTCCGCTATCATTAATGCCATCAACTTTGGCAATAATAGCAAACATTTGCATCAAGGCTTTTAAAATCCGTTCACTCATTTATTTTTTAAAGTATTAAGTACTGAGTATGGTGTATTAAATAGTTGGTAATCTCAAGTACCAATTTTTAATAAACAACACTAAATACATTGTAATAATTTACAATTTTTAGGAAAAAAAAGACATTAATACCTGAGTAATTAATGTCTTTGTGAGGTGTTTTGTGTTTTTTATTTTAGTTGTTTGAAGCCTATTAAAACAACAGCTCTTCCCGAACTTTTAGATCCTTCGCTATCAAGTTTAGCTTCTATAATACAATCAAGTGTACTGTTAATTTTAAAATCCCAAAAAGGGGCATTTTTAAAATCTTTATTGGTAAACAATAAATTTCTTTGTGTATCAGTATCGTATACCGAAAACACAAGATCTCCATCATTTAATCCGCTACATGCTGCAATACGGTATATTGTTCCGCCATATAATGTAACGTGGAATTCAGCAGTTTCGTCAGTATTCATTAATAATGCACGGTATTGTTGTCCATCAGAAATAAATTTGCTTTCGAAATGTTTAGCGCATATACTGGCAACTGTATCTGAAATCTGTGCTGATGAAGTGTTTAGTATTGCAAACCCGGAAATTACCAGTACTAATTTTAAAATTCCTTTTTTCATAATCTATACTTAATTTAATTAATTTGTTAATTTGATATTCAGAGTCAAGATTTAAGAGCCGGGTAAAAAAGAATTAAGAATCAAGATCCAAGATTGCTTTAAAATTGGCATCATCTTGTTTTTCATGAGTTATTTATTCTTTATTCTATTTTCTTGGTCTTGATTCTTGTTTCTATTTTCTTGTTGTTTCTCACATTAAATCTTTTACCCAATAATCTGGCTTCTGATCGCTCTGATTTTTTGTGTAATTGATTCAATTTGTTCAGGTGTAATGCTTACATCTGTTGTACTGTTGATGGTAGTCACTTTTTTAGCAGCATCGGTTGTAGGTGCTATAAAGGTATATTTGAAATTAACACCATCATAAACAGTTGAAAGATCATATAAGTTATCAATAAACTTTGTGTACTCAGGTTGGCTGTAATACGGTGTTAATAGTTTTATCAAACTTTGTAATGATAATTTTTGCTCTGCAATTCTAAGTTTAACGTCTTCTTTTGGCTTGGTTTTGTAAATGTCAGTAGTAAAATATAAACTTTCTACCCATCCACCAGCAAGTACAAGACCGCTAACATCATTACGATCGTTTGACTTTAGATAAGCATCGCTTGCACGGTAAGCCACACCAACTAAAACAAGCATAGAATCTTTGTTGCCAAGATTTTTAGTAAATCGTTCTATTGTTGCTGCATCAAATGCGGCAGAGATACCTAAACCATCAGATAGTTTTTTAGCTGCGTTCAAATAACCGATAGCATCTTGTGATTGATCATAAATTGTTACGTAACCTAAGTCAGCACCAAAAATACCAAGGTTTAATGCCTTTGCGAAATTTGTAGAATACTGGGTAGATTTGTGAGGGTCATTCAAAATTCCTTTGCTATAACCTGCACCACTTCCTTTAATTAAAAGGGCGGTTTGGATAGGTGAAGGGATACTGAAAATTTCACCACTTATATTAATAATAGCGGTTTGAGTACTATCAACAGGAGGTATTTCATCTGTTTTTTTTGTGCCATCACCAGTACAGCCAGAGGCTAATAATGCGGAAACTGATAATACTGCAATTGCTCCTTTAAATGTGATAAATTTCAATCTCATTTCAAATGTTTTTTAATGGTGTGTTTTTATACTTAATAAAAAAGAATGGTCAAAAATAATACTTTATATCTTAAGCTAAACAAAACGGGCCTGTTTTTTTTTGTTTTTTGTAATGCAAAGATTTTCAGTTGATTACGGTTTGGTGCTGCCCTGTTTTTACAAAAAATCCCACTTTACTTGATCTTTTTCAAGTTTCAGGTATAGTATAGCCCCCAAATTGCTGCGAATTCAAAATTCATCAAAGGGAAATAAGAACCAGAGATTTTCGTCCTTAATTTTGTTCCGGATCAAAATAGGGGAATCGTATTTTGAAAAAGACTGTGATTTAAAAATAAAACAAGTTAAGCTAATTCAATACCTTTGTTAAAAATAGTACACGTGAAGGAAGAAACAGATTTTAAAATGATTGCCAAAACCATTTTTGGTTTGGAAGATATATTGTCGGCTGAATTACAACGCCTGGGTGCCCGTAATGTGGAAACCCATAACAGGGCCATCAGCTTTAGCGGTGATAAAGGTTTTATGTATAAAGCCAATATATGCCTGCGCACTGCTTTACGCATCCTGGTGCCGATAAAAACATTTACCATTACGGATGAAAAGTCCTTGTATGATGCTATCCAGTCCATTAATTGGGAAGATTATATGGATGTTACCGATACCTTAGCTATTGATACTGTTTTAAGTTCTGATCTTTTTACTCATTCTCAATACCTTTCTCAAAAGGCGAAAGATGCTATTGTTGATCAGTTTCGTGCTAAGCATGGTGAACGTCCTTCAGTAGATCTGGATAGACCAACTTTGCGTATTCATTTACATGTTTATCAAAACACATTGACCGTTGCTTTTGATAGTTCGGGGGAGTCATTGCACAAGCGTGGCTATCGCGACAAAACGAATTTAGCACCGCTAAACGAAGTGTTGGCTGCAGGTATGATTTTGCTGAGCGGCTGGGATAAGCGCAGTACTTTTATTGATCCAATGTGTGGTTCTGGTACTATTTTAATTGAAGCGGCAATGATCGCAAATAATATTCCTCCGGGCTATTATCGTGATGAATATAGTTTTGAGGGCTGGAAAAAATTTATGGCATTTGATGAAGAATTGTATAACACCATTTTTGATTCTGCTATCGATAAAATTACCAATCACGAACAACAAATTATTGGCGGTGAACTTTCGCCAAACGTTGCAAAAAAAGCAAAAGAAAATATCAAACATGCAAAAGTGGATGATATCGTTTCTATCAAAGTGTGTGATATAAAAGATTTTGAAGTTCCACCGGGACGAGGCGTAGTGATACTAAATCCTCCTTATGGTGAACGGATGGTGAAAGATAATATTGAAGAACTGTACAAAAGTATTGGCGATACGTTTAAAAGTAAATTTTCGGGTTACGATTGCTGGATGATCAGTTCCAACATGGAAGCCTTTAAGCATGTAGGATTGCGACCATCACGAAAAATCGCCTTGTTCAATGGGCAGTTAGAATGCCGGTTCATGAAATATGAAATGTATCAGGGCACTAAAAAAATTCATAAACTTGGGAAGGTTACGGATAACGAATAAAAAACGAATTTACGAATCTGTACGCAGTAAGGGATGATTTGTAAGCTCCTAGAATTTTTTTTGTGATTGAACAAAAAGGAAGTTGTTGGGATACAAAAAATGAAGAAGAAAATTGAGAGGCCTATCAAACACAGATTCGTAAATTCGTTTTTTATTCGTTATCTGTAACCTATAAAATTATAAACTATGAAAAAAATAGCTGTATTTACATCAGGAGGCGATTCTCCCGGCATGAATGCCTGTATACGTGCGGTGGTTCGTACTGCAAGTTATTATAATCTGGAAGTAACGGGTATTATGCATGGTTATGAAGGCATGATAAAAAATGAATTCATTCCATTAGGCGCAAAATCTGTTGCAAATATTATTCAACGTGGCGGAACTGTTTTAAAAACGGCACGCAGTAAACGATTTTTAACACTTGAGGGCCGTCAAAAAGCCTTAGAAAATCTTATTAAACATGGGATTGATGGCATTGTTGCTATTGGTGGAGACGGAACATTTAGAGGCGCATTGGAGTTTAGTAAAATATGTGATATTCCTGTAGTTGGCTGCCCAGGCACCATCGATAATGATTTGAAGGGAACCGATTTTACAATTGGTTATGATACAGCTATCAATACTGTAGTGGAAGCTGTTGATAAAATACGTGATACTGCCGAAAGCCACGACCGCCTGTTCTTTGTGGAGGTGATGGGCAGGGATGCCGGCTTGATCGCTTTGCGATCTGGTATTGGTGTTGGAGCTGAATGTATTTTAATGCCCGAAACAAAAACAGATATTGAAGACCTGATAAAACGTTTAGAAGGAGGACGAAAAAGTAAATCGTCAAAAATTATTATTGTTGCTGAGGGTGATGAAGCCGGAGGAGCCTTCACAATTGCAGAACAGGTAAAAAAACGTTTGCCGGATTATGATACGAGAGTGACCATTCTTGGGCATTTGCAACGCGGAGGAAACCCTTCAGCGATGGATCGCGTAAATAGCAGTCGTATGGGCTTTGGTGCTGTGGAAGCATTATTGGCCGGTAAAAAAAATATAATGATCGGGATAATAAATAAAAAAATAAGTTATACTCCTTTCGAAAATGCTGTAAAACATACCCAACATCTTGATCCTGATCTGATACGAATGTTGGAAATTTTATCGCTTTAAATTGGATTGTTTATAGGATGTTTTTCGGTGAGGCCTTTTTGAATCGGTTGCAATATTTTAGAATTACACAGAGTCAAACTTAAAAAGATAATTCAATAGTGTCGGATACCGTCAATTTAGCTTTCTTTCCTAAATACAAGGCTAAATTTTTTTCTACGTGTCCGGCAGGGAAATTAAAGCATACTGGATAGCTATATTCTTTAACGGCATCAATAATTATTTCTTCGGCTGTTTTTCCAAATGGAATGGTATTGTCTTTCATATCCGTCATGCCACCTATGATCAAACCCGCCAAATGGTGCAATTTACCACTACGTTTCAGGTTGAGCATCATTCGGTCGATATGGTATAGATATTCATCAAGATCTTCAATGAATAAAATTTTCCCCTTTGTATCAATGTCCGAAACGCTTCCCGTTAAAGCGTAAATTAGAGAAAGATTTCCACCAATTAATTCAGCTTCAGCTTCTCCTTTTCTATTTAAAGGATGGGATTCAAATTGATAATTTAATTGTTCTCCGAATAAGGCTTTACATAAGGTTTCTGTAGCTTCCGCGTTTTTTGTAAAATTAATTGGCATTGTTGCATGAAGTGTTTCAATTCCAAAATTATTTATGTGAGAATGTAATACCGTAATATCGCTATATCCAATGATCCATTTAGGATGTTTTTTGAAGTTTGTAAAATCAATTTTGTCAATGATACGTACCGTTCCATATCCCCCACGTGCACTGATTATTGCCTTTATCGAATCATCATCCAACATTATTTGTAAGGCTTCTGTTCTTTCATTTTCGGTTCCGGAAAATTGATTGTCAGCATTAAATAAATTTTTGCTTAGTACCACTTCTAATCCCCATGCATTAAAAATATCAATGGCAGATTGAATTTCTTCTTTTGATATTTTTCGAGCCGGTGCAATGATGCCGATTTTATCACCTTTTTTAAGAAACGAGGGTTGTTGCATGGTATAACTGTTTTTCACAAAGATAAAAGAGGATATTCGATATTTAGAATTTGTTTTATTTACAACTATTTAAAATCAACTGTCGGTAAAACCGGATAATATCCTTAAAGTTATCAATGGATATTTTTTCATTAACCCCATGAATTCGTTTCAAATCCTCGGCTTCAAGAGTAATGGGAAGAAATCGAAATAAATTAGTTGAAATTTTTGAATAATGTTTTTGGTCTGTGGCACCAACTAGCAGCGAGGGCGCAGTAAGCGTGTTTTTGAAAATCTGTTTGATACTTTTTTCAATTTGTTTAAATCCTTCCGAATTAATATCGGAAACAGATGCAGCTTCATTCGTATTTCCCACTTTTTTTATTTTGATCCGAGGGTCATTAATTGTTTTTTCAATATGGGTTATTATACCGTCAGCGGTTTCTCCCGGCAGCATTCGGAAGTTTACCGTAGCGGATGCCATAGAGGGCAACACATTATCTTTTAATCCGCTTTTAAAAATGGTGAGTGCGGTGGTGGTGCGGATCGTTGCATTTCCGGAATTAGAAGCTTCGTATTTGCTTATTATTACAGGTTTTAAGAGCCACTGATTTGCAAATGCAAGTTTGGAAAAGAAGGGCATTTCAGGACCAACATAATCCAGAAAATGCTGAACCGGTTCAGAAATTTTTGCCGGCATAGGGTTCTTTTCAAGTTTGGAAACAGCCTGGGAAAGAATTCCAATTGGTGTTTCTTTGGCCGGCATGGAGGAGTGGCCGCCTTCCGTTTCAACGGAAAGCTCAACAGATAAATATCCTTTTTCAGAAATGCCTATTAATGCGAGATCCGGCTTAATTCCGGGAACAATGCCTTTGGTGATCACCATACCTTCATCCAGAATAAATTCTGCATTTACATGTTGAGACTCTAAATATTCGGCAATTTTTTTTGCCCCATTTTGTCCGCCAATTTCTTCATCATGACCGAAAGCGAGATAAACTGTTCGTTTAAGTTTGACATTTTCTTTGAGAAGCATTTCTATAGCTTCTAAAATTCCAATTACATTTACTTTGTCGTCAAGTGTTCCACGGCCACACACAAACGTATCAGTAATTTCACCACTGAAGGGCTTGAAGTCCCATTTTTTATTTTCTTCATCAACAGGTACTACATCCATGTGCCCCATCAAAACAATAGGTTTTAATGAAGGATTTTCTCCCTCCCATTTATAAAGCAAACTGAAATTATTAATTACTTTTTTATCAAGCAGTGAATCGGCAAGCGGGTATGTTTTTTTTAGATAAGAAATTAGCCGGTTAAACGCGGTAGAATCGAATTTTGAAGGCTCATCATAGGAAACCGTTTTTATTTGCACAGCCTCGGAAAGGTGCTGAACACAATTTTCAGTAACAGCAACCGATGGAATAGCTTCCAATTGCAGTTGTTTTGATTTATATGTAAGCGTATTAAATAGAACGATGATAAGAAGCAGTGCAACTAATATCCCGATAGTTTTTAAAATTTTACTTAACATTTTGTTTGTTTTTAGATTACAATATTTCAGACTTTACCTGCAAGGTTTTCAAAACCAGCGAGGTCTTGAACAATGTTGTTTTTTAATAAAAAAATATCCGCCCACAGTCTTCGACAAGCTCTGACTGACCACGCGCTGGTCATATTGAGCCTGTCGAAATATGTACGATGGCATCTTAACTAAAAGACATTGAGCGATCGAAATGATAAAAATAAAATGGGAATATTGGTTGTACACCCGATTTCTTAATGAAATTACAATAAAGCAATCTAATTATTATCTTTGCCATTCCTTACACTCAAGCAAACATACGAAATTAATGAACAAATTTAAAAGATATACGGTAACAGCAGCCTTGCCATACGCCAATGGCCCTGTACACATTGGTCATCTTGCAGGTTGTTATTTGCCTGCCGATATTTATGTGCGTTATCTTCGTTCAAAAGGCGAAGATGTGAAATTTATTTGCGGTTCCGATGAACATGGTGTACCCATTACCATAAAAGCCAAAAAAGAAGGTATTTCTCCACAACAAGTGGTGGATAAATATCATAAAATAATGGGAGATGCCTTTAAAGGGTTTGGCATATCGTTCGATATTTATTCACGCACATCAGCAAAGGTGCATCATGAAACGGCATCTGAATTTTTCAAAACATTATATGATAAAGGTGTTTTTAAGGAAGAAATAACGGAGCAATATTTTGATGAAAAAGCCAACCAGTTTTTAGCGGATCGTTATATTGTGGGGACTTGTCCGAAATGCGGCAACGACAATGCTTATGGCGATCAATGCGAAAGCTGTGGAAGCACTCTTAATGCTACCGATCTAATTAATCCAAGATCAACTTTATCAGGTGAAAAACCGGTAATGAAAAAAACCAAGAACTGGTTTTTGCCTTTGGACACAATGCAACCAAAGATCGAAGCATATATTGATTCTCATAAAGACTGGAAAACTAATGTATTCGGACAATGTAAGAGTTGGTTAAATTCCGGGCTTCAACCTCGTGCTATGACAAGAGACTTGGATTGGGGCGTAAAAGTACCGATTGAAGGAGCTGAAGGGAAAGTTCTATATGTGTGGTTTGATGCACCTATCGGCTATATTTCTGCAACAAAAGAGTTGTTTGAGAATCAGGGCAAGAAACAAGACTGGGAGCTATATTGGAAGGATAAGGAAACAAAGCTGGTACATTTTATCGGTAAAGATAATATCGTATTTCATTGTATCATTTTCCCTGCTATGTTGATGGCGGAGGGTTCTTATATCTTACCGGAGAATGTTCCGGCAAATGAATTTTTAAATTTAGAAGGAAATAAAATTTCTACTTCCCGCAACTGGGCTGTCTGGCTGCATGAATATTTGCTGGAGTTTAACGATAAACAAGATGCTTTGCGTTATACACTTTGTGCAAATGCCCCTGAAACCAAAGATAACGATTTTACTTGGAAAGATTTTCAAGCGAAAAACAACAATGAATTGGTTGCTATACTTGGGAATTTCATTAATCGCACATTGGTATTAACTCATAAATATTATAATGGGAAAGTGCCTGTGGCCTTGGAATACACAAAAGCAGATATTCTATTGCTGGAAGAGATAACCAAATTTCCTTCCAAAATTGCTTCGAGTATTGAGCAATATCGTTTCAGGGAAGCATTGGCTGAGTTGATGAATTTAGCCCGTTTAGGAAATAAATACCTGGCGGATAGTGAGCCTTGGATATTGATAAAGACGGATGAAAAAAGAGTTCAGACAATAATGAATTTATCACTTCAAATAGTTGCTAACCTTACGGTATTGATGGAACCTTTTTTACCTTTTACATCAAAAAAATTGGGTGCAATGATCAATATTAACAAAGATCTGAAATGGAATGACGCAACCCGCACCGATCTGTTATTAGCAGGGCATCAGATAAATCCATCCGGTTTATTGTTCGAAAAAATTGAAGATGAAACAGTGGATGAGCAGGTTCTTAAATTGAAAAATTCTAAAATGATCAACGAAGCTGAATCAAGTAAAACCGAAATTATACTTAAGGGTGAAAATGCAGGAATTCCTATCATAAACCCGGCAAAGGCTGATATTAGTTTTGATGATTTTAATAAAATGGATATCCGTGTTGGAACAATTTTAGAAGCAGAACGTGTTCCTAAAACGGATAAATTAATGAAATTATTAATTGATACCGGTATTGATAAACGTACTGTTGTTTCGGGCATTGCAGCGTATTATAAACCGGAAGATATCATTGGGCAGAAAGTATCTATTCTTGTGAACTTAGCAGCACGCAAGATAAAAAACATTGAAAGCCAGGGAATGATTTTAATGGCTGAAAACAGTGCGGGTGAGCTTAGTTTTGTTGTGCCGAGTAAATCAGAAGTGAATAATGGTGCTAACATAAAATAATATATCTCGCAAAGACGCAAAGCCTTAAGTTTGTTTTTCTTTGCGCCTTTGCGTCTTTGCGAGAAAAAATATCATGAAAAAATCCACACTCAGTATTTTTATAATCATTGCATTTGTACAAATCACAATGGCTCAAACTAAGCTATTGACAATGGATGATGCAATTATCAAACAAAAAACCACTCTTGCTCCCGAAAAACTTAAACAGTTAATGTGGGTAAGGGGAGAGGATAGTTATTCTTATGTTGATACAAAAGACAGTATCGATATTTTAATTTTAGGTAAAGCTGAGGGCACTAACAAGCCTTTGAAAGTTGCAGTTTCATTGATAGAGATAAATGATGCACTGGGTAATTTAAGGTTTAAATCCTTAAAAACATTTCCTGAAATACGATGGAAAACCGGTGATATCTTTACGTTTGAAGCCGAAAAAAATCTGTTTGCTTATGATTTGAGATCTAAACTTTTAACGAAAGAATCCTCCAGGGATTTTGGCGATAATTCCGAAAACATTGATGTTGCAAACAAAACAAACTACGTTGCCTTCACAGTAAAAAATAATTTATTTGTTTACGATGGCAAAGAAAATTTAATTGTAACCAATGATGCGAATGAAAACATTGTAAATGGTAAATCCGTTCATCGCGAAGAGTTTGGAATTGTAAAAGGAACATTTTGGTCGCCAAGTGGTAAATTACTTGCGTTTTACAGAATGGACCAAACGATGGTAACTGATTATCCAATCATTGATTGGACCGTTCGGCCTGCAAAAAACAATGCCATTAAATATCCAATGGCCGGTGATACAAGCCACCAAGTGACTGTAGGAGTTTATAATGTAAATACTGGCAAGACTGTTTTTTTGAAAACAGGAGAACCTAAAGAGCAATACTTAACAAATATTGCCTGGAGCCCTGATGAGCAAACTATTTATATTGCAGTTTTAAATCGTGATCAAAACCATCTGAAATTAAATTCATACAATGTAGCAACCGGACTTTTCGAAAAAACATTGTTCGAAGAAAAAGATGATAAATATGTTGAACCAATGCACCCGCTGGTATTTGTTCCGAAACACCCTGATCAATTTATCTGGCAGTCGGAACGTGATGGATACAATCATTTATATTTGTATGATATTTCCGGAAAGTTGGTAAAACAACTTACTAAAGGCAATTGGGTGATAACTGATTTTGCCGGCTTTGATGAAAAAGGAACGAAAGCGTTTTATTCCTCCACTGCAGAAAGCCCTATTACACGTAATTTCTACAGCCTTGACCTTAAAAAAGGGAAAACTACAAAAATCACTTCCGGAGAGGGAACACATACCGTCATTCTAAATAATGATGCAAGTTATTTTATTGATAATTTCCAAAGCTCCATTGTTCCCAGAGAAATTTCTATTAGCAACAATAAGGGAAAAAAAGTGCAAACAATTAAACAGTCTGAAAACCCTTTAAAAGACTATAAGTTGGGACAGATGAGCATTTTTAAATTAAAAAGTGCGAATGGAAATGATCTGTATTGCAGAATGTTTAAACCCGTTGATTTCGATTCTACAAAAAAATATCCTGTCATTGTTTATTTATATGGCGGTCCCAATGTTCAGCTGGTAAACAATACATGGAATGGCGGAGGGGATATGTGGCTGCAATATATGGCAGAACGTGGCTTTGTAGTGTTTACAATGGATAGCAGGGGGAGTTCTAATCGTGGGAAAGCTTTTGAACAAGCAACTTTTCAGCATTTAGGAACAGTAGAAATGCAAGATCAACTGCTTGGAGTTTCATTTTTGAAAAACTTAAAGTATGTAGATGCAAACCGGATGGGCCTTATGGGTTGGAGCTTTGGCGGATTTCTCACAACATCTATTATGACACGTTATCCCGATCTATTTAAAGCAGCTGTTGCAGGTGGACCGGTGATCGATTGGAGTTATTATGAAATTATGTACACCGAACGTTACATGGATACTCCACAATCAAATCCGAAAGGATATGAAGAAACAAAAGTTTTGAATTATGCCGATAGTTTAAAAGGTAAGCTGATGCTAATTCACGGAACAGCCGATAATGTGGTTGTATGGCAGCATAGTTTAATGTTCTTAAAAACGTGTGTGGACAAAGGGAAGCAGGTAGATTATTTTGTTTATCCCGGTCATGAACACAATGTGCTTGGAAAAGATAGGGTACATTTGTTCAATAAAATCACTGATTATTTTATTCAAAATTTGTAGTATTATCATCGACTTGTTATCATACCTTTGTACTCTTAAAATATTGGTTTCGTAGTTCAACGGATACCCGCCCGACTGAAAGACGTCAGTCGTTCGGGCGGGGAATAGAAGATTCCTGAATTCTTAAAATGAAAGACAAATATTTTGTATATGTTCTATGGAGTGAAAAATTCAGTCGGAAGTATGTTGGAATGGCAGAAAACACTGAGAGTAGATTGAAAGAGCATAATTCTGGTAAGACAATTTCCACTAAAGCATTTATTCCTTGGGAAATAGTTTATAAAGAAGAATTCATCACAAGAGTTGAGGCAAGGGAAAGAGAAAAATATTTTAAAACAGCCGCAGGTAGAAAATTCTTAAAAGAAAAATTATCTTTGAAAAAAATATTGGTTTCGTAGTTCAACGGATAGAATAGAAGTTTCCTAAACTTTTGATCCCAGTTCGATTCTGGGCGAGACCACTCTAAACAATGAGTAACAACTGTAAATAAGCTATTTACAGTTGTTTTTTATTTTTAGGGGACACTGGAGGGGACAGTTATTGATATTTATTGGTGTTATTAATTTATAGAAAAATTAACAAGTCTTTCATTGGAACATCAAGACCTTTTGCTACTTCAAATAAATAATAGAAGCTTGGATTTATGTTGCCAGCTTCTAGTCTCTGAACGGATTGCTGGTCTTTACCAATTGAATTAGCTAGTTCGACTTGGGTAATGCCTTTTTCCTTTCGTATTTCACGAATCCGTGTACCAAGCTTGTTTAGCAATTGTTCCTTTTTCATTACGGAACATAAAAGAAGAGGAAACAACCGAAAGGTTGTACAACGGATTCGTTGTATTGTGAAATATAAAGTCTAAATTAGCAGATTTTCCATTTTTAATAATTCCAACAAGGCACGAATATTTTATTAATTCTAAAATAAACTAACAATAGAAATCTATTATGGCAAAATTTTTAAACACTAGCGGAGTTTCTTACCATTTGGAAGAATTAATCAAAGGGACAAAGGAAAGATTGATTTTAATAAGCCCCTATTTACAGTTTAGTCAAAGAATCAAAGAGCATATTGATAATCTTAATATTCAAAAACGGGACATTCGAATCGTTTTTAGAGAAAGCAAACTACAACTGGATGAAAATAATTGGTTAGAAAAGCAGATTGGAGTACGGACAAGCATTTGTGCGAATCTACATGCTAAGTGCTATATAAACGAAAACGAAGCAATAATAACTTCAATGAATTTATATGAATTTTCTCAACAGAACAATAATGAGATGGGAATTCATATTACTAAAGCGAACGACCCAGAACTGTATAATTCCACATTAGAGGAGGTACAACGACTCCTAACAATAAGTAAAGAAATTAGAGTTTCTATTCAGGAAATTTCACCTGTAAATCAAAACAAGACTGAAAAGAAAAAAATAGTAATAACACATACAAATCAAAAACTAGTTAATGAATCAACTGGGTTTTGTATTAGAACCGGATTCCAGATTCCATTTAATGTTGAACAACCATTAAGTGATGATGCATTTAAAAAATGGATCGTATTTGGTAACTCAAACTACCCCGAAAAATATTGTCACTTTTCTGGTGAAAAATCTGATGGTGAAACGAGTGTTAATAAGCCCATTTTAAAAAAGAATTGGAAAAAGGCAAAGGAAATATTTGATATTTAATATTAATATTTTTTAACTTTAATTTGAATAAATATTATGTCCAAATTTAGTATTTTTTTTAACTCAAAATATCCCAGAAAAAAGGCTTAATAATTACTCAAAAATAGCCTTGAAATTTCCATGTTTTGTTTTCGCAAAGCCTAAGTTTTTTTTGTCCAAAATTATGTTGGAAAAGCCATTTTCAGCAACGATTTTTAAAGGTAAATGGCTAAAAACCCCTGTTTTCAATTAATTCAAGGCAATTTAGTGTGGTTTTTTTGTCCCGTGTGTGAGTACTATTGGCGTATGCTATATAAGCACGCCAGGAGGAAATAATTTCTGTTTTATGCAATTTTTGTAAAAGACTAACCTAAATACAAGACCCCCCCCCCCTTGCTTTAAGGGTGTTTTTGTTGCGATTGCGATAGAATTTGCCTGTGTGTGAGGCTAAACGCTTTAGATTAACCAAAAAGCAGTAGGGCGCCTTAAGCGAGCTTGAATTTCTCACTTTTTACATCTTGAAAAAAAGCCAAAAAGGAAGGGCAAAAAAGTATCAAAATCAGATACTTTTTTAGCTAAATTTTTTGAATTTTTTTAGTAGAAGAGACAATGTAATTTTAAGCCTTAAAAAAGCGCTATTAAATTATAATGTTCGTATTCGATTTTTTTGTGAAATATATGAGAGTATTATAAACCAAATTTTGTTGTAGGTTGTTTTTCTTGGAATTCTTTGCCCCAAATATATTATAAAATAAGCCATGTGAAATCGGTCAGCCAAAAACAATTTCAATTAACCAATTAGTAATAAAAATTTAAAGGTTAAAAAAAAATAAACAATATCCGAAATAAGGTCCAACGCTACCGTATATTAATGTTTGTAGTAATTTCATAGCTCTATGGGTAATTTCATTATCTTTAAGTTTGGAAAAATATTGGACCTTAAATCATAAAGAATTTGAAAATGAATATTTATATAATACTTGGAACAATTATAGTTGCCGTAGGCTCATTAATTATTTATTTTGGTAGTAACAGAGACAGCCAATCATCACAAAATGAAATTACTGAAAAGTTAAATGAAACTCAAAAAAAAATTGATAATTTAAAATTGACTTCGATTGATACGCAAAAAGTGAACCAAATTGAAAATGAATTTCATGAATGGGCAAATGATTTCGTGCAAAACAAAGACAAGAAAAAAATATTTATTGAAAAAAAACATTTAGAAAATAAAGAATCAAGAATTGGACTTAATGAACAATACAGACCTTGTTTTCTACTTTTCCTTGAGACAACAAAAAACATTATTAATGCTTATAATGCTAAAACAGGAGAAAAGTTTTCTTATACAATCAATAGTTTACCAATGAACATATTTGATTCTAATGCTGAACAATACAATGCCAAAATAACTTTTAAAGCTGATGTTATTTGGAAAATTGAAATAAGACCTGCTGGCATATTTTCGGATAATATTATGGCTTCATTTCAAATTTCGATCACCAACGAGGATGGTAGCGAAAAAGATAGATTCGCCCTTATGCCTCATGAGGGGAAAGTAATAGTTGTAAAACTAAAAAATACAAGATTTAAATTTGATGATATTCCAAGTGAGTTTTTGCTAGACGATATTACGTATAAAAATATTGCAAAGAAATTCATTGAGTCTCAACTCCTTCAATTATAAAAAATAATCTTTCGTTAAACAATAACAACGAATTAACAAATTCTTCGAAAGAAAACAGTACAATTTTATGCAGTGAGCAACTTCGAATTTTTTTTCATAAAACTAACTTATGAGACCAATGATAAAATATTACTTCACGACATTCGGAGATATTTATGCTGGCTTTGAGTTTCAAGAAATGAATTTCCCCGACTTTAAAATAATTGTGCAAGCGGACAAACTTAAAGATTATACAGCTTTAAGCGATAGTGAAAAGACACTTGAAAAAATAAAGGAGTTCGCCAATGTGTGTCCTCTTTCTGCTTTTGTTGAAGAGGTCGAAGCAAGCAAAATTTCTAAGCGACCCAGATTGGAGAATGATAATGGGTGGAAAAGCGATTATGATCGGAAAAACATGTTCGTGTTTGGTGCTGGCGCATCTGCTTATTGTGTTAATGAAAATAGACAAGCAGAATTTGAAAAGGATGAATTAAGACCGCCATTAGGTAACGGACTCTTTTCAAGGAAGTTCAAAAAGTTTTACGATAAATACGATGGAGTAAAACTTTCATTATATGATTTGCAACACGACAAAGCTAATGTTGAGGAATATCTTGAAGAAGAATGGAAAGAAGTTCAAGAGAGCGGAAACCAAGCCGTGATGAGCCGACACATAAATATCCAATTCTATCTCCAAGAATTACTAATGGAAATTTCAAAGAGAGTCTCAAAAGAGTATTATGATTCCAATCTTTATGCAAAACTTGCAGACAAGCTCCAAAAGATAAATGCCCGAAATAGAAAAATGCACTTTGCTTTTGTTTCTTTTAATCAAGACACTATACTCGAAAGCTTTCTTTCGAAATATTTCAAAAGACCTCTTTCGGATCTTGATGAATATGTAGAAGTGAACGACAGCCCTTTTTGTGTTTTTAAACCGCACGGTTCTTGGAATTGGGGTTGGCAATTTCCTAATAAGGTTGGCAATAGGCAAAAAAACTTGTTTGATGACGATGTAAATTTTCACGAGCTCTACTATAAATATTTAGGCAAGCCCATTGACATGGTTGGCTGGGGCGATTGGGGACTTGAATTAATGCTGAATGTACACAGAAAAGGGAAATTAACAATTGATAAATCACGAATTGCTCTTTTTGACGAAAGTGATCTTGGCAATTTTTACCCTGCAATCTTGCTTCCGTATAGAGACAAAGACGAATTTACAATGTCTCCCAAACATATTTGTCAATTAAACCACTACTTCTCATACGTTGAAAAACTTTTTGTCATTGGTTGGAAAGGCAATGAAGCGTTATTCAACAATATCTTAAAGAATAACGCAAACAAAATACGTCGAGTTATTATCGTTGACCCAGATCATAAAACAGTTGAGGAAAATCTAAGAGAAATATTGAATAAGCCAGGCGTTACTAAAATAATCTACAACGACTTTGAAGATTTTATAAAAAACGGACTTGATAAAGAATTAAAATGACAAAGAAACCTAATTGCCCTATTTTTGTGCAATATTGACCCGCCAATCATAAGATTAAAATGAAATTTTAAGACAAAATTAACCTTCATTGAATAGTTGTACATTTTTAAAAAAACGTATTGTTCGAAATATTAGTCCTAAAATTTAAAGGTTAAAAAAAACTAAACAAAAGCCGGAATAATCGCATACTTATAAAATCGTTTTAAATATTTTTTTGTTCGCCTTTCATAAACGTTTATGTACAACCAATTAGGGTGCTTTTCATTAAGCATAAGGGCAATACTATTAATCGTATGCACAAACTCCCATTTTTTAGGTTTTTCATCGGGAAAGAACGCTATAATAGAGTAATCGTTTTTATGCGACATACTCCCTCCTTTTAAATCGTTGCATTTTCACTTGAGTTAAAGCTAATTCAACTTCATTTGACTTAAAAAGGATTCTTCTCCCAATGCGGTGAGATTGGATAAATCCACTTTTAACATATTGGCGAAGTGTTGGTAAGGATACTTGCAAAGTTTTTGCAACTTCTTTGCGAGAAAGATAGCTTTTCCCTGTAAGCTCTTGTTTAATTTGTTTTAGTCCTTCTATTTCTTTAAAAATATCAACTATAATTTGGCGCAACTGCTCAATAGATAGACCGTTTAAAATAATGTTTGGCTCCATGTTTTTTTTGACAAAAGTAGGAGAGCCTCTTTTTTAAACCTAAAAAGTTTCTATGTTTTTTCTGTTTATTTTCTACAAACTTTAGGGAAATTAGGTAAAAGCTTATATGTTTTTTAAGAAAAAATGGAAGTATTCTGGCACATGATAATCAATGACAGTAGTAGTTGTAAAAAAATCAACAAAAACAAATCGGTAATAACAAAATGAGGGTTTTCAATGTTAGCATACCTGAGTATTTACAAGAAAATAATATTAAGAAACAATTGTCAATTTTTCTTTTTTTGCCAATGTAATTGCAAAATTTTGGCATTTTCATTGGGTGTAACTTTTATGTATAGTAGAAAAGCCTTTTCAGTTTTGTGTCCGGTGATTTTCATAATTGTAATTGCAGATACACCATCTAAAAATAAATTCGTTGCAAAACTTCTACGGGCGGTATGAGTTGTAATCCTATCAAATTTTTGATTTCTGGATGTTACGTTTATACCTCCTTTTGTAAAATTCTTTGAAGTTTTAACTTTTAGGCTTGTAATATCTTTTGCAAACTCCTTAATGTATTCGTTCATTTTTGCATTTGAAATAGCAGGAGGTAATGAATTTGGATATTTACCCTTATATTTTTGCATGATATTCATAACCGTACTATGAATAGGTATTGAAATTTTTTGAACAGTTTTCTTCGTTTCAATTTCTATAAAATCACCTTTAATATTTTCTTCTGTAATTGCTGAAAAATCAGAGAAACGCAAACCAGTCCAACAGCCAACTAAAAATAAATCTCTTACCCTATCTAAACGGGAATTGTTTGATAAATCATAATTACGGATGTCTTCTAATTCGCTCTCAGTTAAATAAACACTATCAGTTTTTTCAGTTATTACCTTAAACCTTCGACTCTTGAAAGCAAAAGTTGTGTTAAGCCCTCTTTCGGTGGCTTCATTTAAAAAAGTTTTTAAAGTCATAATATGTTTGCCTACTGTATTAGCCGAAAATTTCTTTGTACTTGTCAGGAATCCAGTATAATCATGATAAAAATCTAAATCAATAGTTTCAAAATCAATTCTTTTCTTTTTAGCCTTACTAAACTCTTGCAATAAAGCCTTAGACCTTTTGTAAATCCTTATGGTAACCTCATTTATTGGTTTACCGGTTTTTTCATTCATTCTGTTTTTAGAATCCAAAATGAATTTTTCGACAAACTCAAAAAAATCTAATTTTGTTTCACTCTTATTATTTATTTTTTTGACATACAATTCTTTTAAAACATCAATAGAAGGTTGCTGATCATTCTCATTTATATAACGTGTCAGAGTAATTTTTGCAATTGAAATAACTTTATCTAATCTAGAATTAAGTTCGTCATGTTCCTTGAATTTTTTAGTTTCAGTTGCTCGCTGATAATTGGATTTGCTTTTATCTTTGGATTGCCAGTACTTGGGATGAATAGATTCATTAATATAAAATTTCAGTCTTTTATCATTCCAGCTAACAAAAAGAATAATGGGTGTTGGGGTTTCAGCCTTTGGCTCTTTTAGATAAAAATTAAATTCTGCCATAATATTTAAGTAAATTTGTTTCCGCAAAGATATGGAATTTTAAAAGTAGGGGACAGTACAGGGGACACTTTTATTTAATTTCGCTTACTTTTACTTAACTTTACTTTCCATATGGACATTGAAAAAACGAGTATTTGCATGCATTTAATGATTGTTATGGAAAACAAGAAGTAGAAGGGTCGATTCTGGGCGAGACCACAAAAAAACCTCAATAACGAAAGACGTTGAGGTTTTTGTTATTTGTTGGTATAGAGATTGTCATTTAAGTATACTGCCAGGTAAATGTCTTAATATGAAAACGAACATATTTAAAATTTCAAATCAGTTTTTTCTTTTTGTTTTACTGATCCTGTTCAGCGGTTTTTCTGGAGAAGATAAAAAAATAGCTTCCCTGAAAACACCGGTTCCAGGTGATTGCGATAATACCAATTCAAATACAAATCCCGATTACATAAATAAGTATAAAAAAATCGAAACCTATATTCCGGATGAAAACACTGCAATAAAACATATTAAAATTGCCGTAAATATTTTTACCGGACCGGGTACTATTCAAAATACTCCCGCTTCTGTGGCTGAGATCCGTCAAATGATAGAATGGTTGAACGGGTTTTACACAAATGTTGATTCGGCTACCTATCCAATTGCAGGCGCGCTTTGGCATAAAGACACAAAAATTCGTTTTGACCTGGACGAACGAATTTTCTTTTACGAAGAAACAACCTTATATAATAACACTTCTCAGTATACCTTGGAAAGGCATATTGCAACAGTAGATTCCGCCCGTCTTGATAATTTGAACATTTATATTACTGCAGGTGGTAAGGCTTCTCCTTATTCAATTCCGCCTTATCCCCGCTTTATTTTAAAAGATGGTGGTGACATAACCTCTTCATCATTATATGCCAATCAGGGAGTTTATATCAGCACAGTTACGCCATCTTATGTGAATGCACAAACACTGGCTCATGAACTCGGTCATTGTTTGGATCTATTTCATACTTACAATCCCTCTTGTTGCCATGAAACATGCAATGCTTCTGATCCCGAATATTTATACGACCTATTTGGTGCCGATCCACCGGCCTACTGTTGGGAAATAGGAGGGTTTGGTTGTAAAATTACATTAGGCAAAAATACCTGCACAAATAACATAATGGGTGGTAATAATATGCTCAATTATTATTTTTCACCTATGCAGATCGGGAAAATGCACCGCGCACTGTCTATAAAATCGGTAAGAAAATATGTAAAAGAAAACGCATATAATATGGAGCAATTTAAAATTGATCGAAATGAAATGTGGAATTTTGATATTAGAATGTACAGCGATATCGTTATAAAACGCGGTAATGTTCTTACTTTAAAAGGCAAAATTTTAATGGCAGACCAGGCTACAATTGTCATTAAAAGAGGTGCCACCTTAATTGTGGATGGTGGTGTTATTACTAGTTCCGGACAATTCTGGCAGGGAATAAAAATTGAGGGGACGAAAAATAGAATGAAGCGTTTGTTTGGAAAAAAAGGCGAAGTGATTTTTAAAAATGGAGGTATAATTGAAAATGATCGGAAAGAACGCCTGAAATGAGATGATTTACGATGTCATTTCGAGCGAACAATGTCGTTTAGTTGCGGGCGGGGGTATCAGCCCACAGTCTTCGACAAGCTCTGACTGACAGCGCGCTGGTCATATTGAGCCTGTCGAAATATGTGCGATGGCTTCTTAACTAAACGGCATTTTAGAGCGGAGTCGAAAAAGTGTCTGCTCCTTAAGCGTTATTTAATTGAAACCATTTAAAAAAATTATTTTTTCCCCGGCAATAAAATTATTTCCACTCTCCTGTTTTTTTCTTGTCCTTCTTTGGTATCATTCGGAAACAAAGGATTGCTCTCGCCATAGCCATAGGCCTCAATTTTGTAAATTTTTGTTGATAATTTTTGTTTCAAAAAATCGCTTACCGCTTTTGCCCTTGTCATGGATAGTGTATTGTTGAACTCTGTTGTTCCAATGCTATCCGTATATCCCTCCACTATTATTTCTGCAATGGACTTTTTTTTTATTTCCTGTACAAGCAGCTCCAATGCTTTTTTTGCTTCCGGTTTTAAAACAGACTCATTAATGTTAAATAAAACATTACCTGTTAAAGAAATTCTTTTTGCTGAACCTATTGCAGCTACAGCGTCAATATCAGCTCCGGGCCAATCTCCCTTACAAGTTGTTTTTAGATCAATAAGCCGCACGTAATTAAAAACATCTCCAAGCTTTGTAAATTCTCCTATGTCGATCTCTGCTTTTGCACCTTTTATTTCACCAATTGAGATCCAGTTTACGCCATCTTTAGAAATAGCAAGGGTTGTGGACTCAATGTATTTCCCCATTTCAAAAACAAATAGATCAGGACCTTCAATATTTATTAATGCATTATCATTAAATTTTAAGATAAGTTCCCCTCCGCATCCAAGCGAAACAAATCCTTTATCAGTTCCGTCAAAATCAGGAATTCCTAAGCTAAAAGAGGGATTTGACGAAAACTCAACAGCAGCAGGATCTCCTTTTGTAAAACGTACTACTTCATCAGCAAAAGACTGATCACCCAAAGGAAGATAAACTTTTCCTCCATGGCCATCATTATAACTAACACCCGGTTCTTGTGCTCGGGCACCTATAAAAATTAATAGAAGGGTAAATGATAAAATTGTTTCAAACTTCATAATAGATTCAAATTAATTTACTCTTGTTTCATTCATGTATAAAAACAAGAAAAAGGTACAGTATTTTTCCAAAATAGGACTGGAAATTTGAAAATAATACCATTATTTAATATAAATTCATCCAAACATTACCACATAGAACCATAGTGGAAATAGATATTATAGAAAATTTATTTTTCCACATAGTCTATGTTAAAGCTGAGCCTATGAAATTCATAGCATTTTAAAACTATGTCTCTATGTGGTTAAAACATTACACCATAAGTTTTTCCTGCGAAAAAAACATATTAAGTATTGGTATAAATAATAGAAAGCTCGGTTAGTAAAAGCTTTTTATATGAAATGAAAGCGTAATTTATCTTAAAAAAACGTCAAGTTATTGGCATTACTGATAATCCTGATAAATATCTTTTGTTCCCTCTGTTTCTTATTGTTAATTTCGGCACAGAATAAACCAACATTAATATTTGTTTAATATGAAAGGAATAATTTTAGCAGGAGGCTCAGGTACACGTTTGCATCCATTAACACTTGCTGTTAGTAAACAATTAATGCCAATTTACGATAAGCCGATGATCTATTATCCGCTTTCTGTCTTAATGATGGCAGGCATTTCAGAAATATTAATTATTTCTACTCCACATGACTTACCACATTTTGAACGATTATTAGGTGATGGAAAAAATCTTGGTTGCAAATTTTCTTATGAAGTACAAGCAATTCCAAACGGACTTGCACAAGCTTTTGTGATCGGAGAAAAATTTATTGGAAAAGACAAAGTAGCATTGATACTTGGTGATAATATTTTTTATGGAGCAGGCTTGGGTCGATTGCTTCAACAGCATCAAAATCCTGATGGCGGTGTTGTTTTTGCTTACCATGTATCCGATCCTGAACGTTACGGTGTGGTTGAATTTGATGCAGAGGGTCACGCTATTTCTATTGAAGAAAAACCAAAACAACCAAAATCCAATTACGCTGTACCTGGTTTGTATTTTTACGACAATAGTGTGGTAGAAATTGCGAAAGCTCTTGAACCGGGCCCTCGCGGTGAATATGAGATCACCGATGTAAATAAACATTATTTAAAACAAGGGAAATTGAAAGTTGGAATTATCGACAGAGGTACCGCATGGTTGGATACCGGAACATTCGCTTCTCTTATGCAAGCAGGTCAGTTTGTTCAGGTAATTGAAGAACGCCAGGGGCTGCGTATCGGATGTATTGAAGAAGTTGCATATCGCATGAATTACATCAATAAAGAAGAATTAAAAAAGCTTGCAGCACCATTAATGAAAAGTGGTTATGGCGATTATTTAATGAAGCTTGTAGAACAATAAAACAATGTGCTGATTAAGGTCTGTTCATTAGTCATTGGTTATGGATAATGAATGTTTACGAATATACGAAACTGTGTTTATTAAAAAAGTTTAAAATACATCAGCACATCAAAAAATCAGCACATCAGCACATTAATATAATGATTGAATACCAGCAACAAATTGAGCATGCTTTAAAAAATAAAAAGTACGGCTCAAATCCAAAAGAACTCTACGAACCTATTGAATACATGATGTCTTTAGGTGGTAAGCGCCTACGGCCGGTATTGGTATTTTTGGGTTGTGAATTTTTTGGCGGTGATGTTTCTAAAGCTTTGCACCCTGCCTTGGCCATTGAGTTATTTCACAACTTCACGTTAGTGCATGATGATATCATGGATAAGGCTCCTTTACGAAGAAATCAAAGCACAGTTCATAAAAAATGGGATGATAACATTGCTATTTTAAGTGGAGATACAATGCTTGTAAAAGCATACCAGGAGTTGTGTAAGTTCGATTCGGTGGCACTTCCAAAGCTATTGGAATTATTCAGTGATACGGCCGTTAAGGTATGTGAAGGCCAGCAATTGGATATGAACTACGAAAAACTTCATAAGGTTTCCATATCACAATACCTGAAAATGATTGAGTTGAAAACCGCTGTTTTGCTGGGTGGAAGCCTTAAAATAGGTGCGCTCATCGCTGGAGCGAATGAAAAGAACGCGCAGAACATTTACGATTTTGGTAAACACATAGGAATTGCATTTCAATTGCAGGATGATATTTTAGATGTGTATGCTGATGCAGAAAAATTTGGTAAACAAAAAGGTGGAGACATTGTAGCCAACAAAAAAACATATTTGCTTTTGAAAGCCTTGGAAATGGTTGAAAACAATCGCTACATGAAAGAGGAATTGCATCAATGGATAAATGCTCCAAATTTTGATGCAAAGGAAAAAGTAGAAGCTATTACTGGTATTTATAATTTTTTAAATATACCTGAACTTGCCCGCACTGAAATGAAGAAACATTACGATATGGCCTTAACATGCCTTAATGAAATTCCTGTGGACGATATAAAAAAACAGCAACTGATCACTTTCGCGGATAGTTTGATGGTGAGAGAAGTGTGAATATCCTACGAATTACGAATATAAACCGAATTACGAATTCTGTATTTTGCTATTCGCAATTCGGTTTTAGATTCGTTTGCGTGTTTAATTCACTTTTGAAACAGGGTTTGCAAGACCCGAATAACCGGTTAACTCTGCTTTTATAGAACCTACCAATACTTCACACTGACCAAGGATCGGAATGTGATTTTTGTCATCAGTGATCCAAACATTCAAATCTTCTTCATGTTTGAATACACGTCCTTTTTGAATAATAGGGCGAAACTTCAAACATTTAAAAGTTCCCAGATCCGTTGTAATTGTTTCACGAGCAATGAATTTGATCTTTACAGGAAATATTTCTTTGTCCACAAATGCATTCATGGCAAATATGTCGCCAGGTTTTGCAGTTGAAAGATCCAAGGTACGGGCATGATAAAATGCAGAAAGCATATCTTGCATGTTGGGTCCGCTATCATATATTTGACCTTCGCCTACATTTACTTTCTCACTGTAATGATTGAAAATATAATCCTGGCTACAGCTATAAGAACCTTCTTGTATCCTTCTTACAAATAACCAAGGAACAATAGCCTGTTCATCAATATATGTTTCATAACGATCACGTACTTTAAAGAACCAGTCGAACGCTCCCTGAGATTTTCCTAAACCTACAATATGGAAAGTTTTACGACCTCCCAGATCCCTTGATTCTTCTGTTACTCCAAGAGTTGCAATTCCGGCATCAATAATACCATAGTGCATACGAAAGGTCAGCATTTCACCTCGCTTAAAAGCTTCATTCTTTATAAATGGCAACTCTTTAACAGGCCCTTCATTTTCTATTTGTGGCAATTCTTTTTCGCTTCTAAATGATAGGAACGCTAAAACAACTATCACTGAAACTGTCAATATTGAAATATACTTTTTCATGGTGTTTTTATTTTTCATGATCATTACTCAAACGCTATGCCACTCTTTTAATTGTTTCAAAATCTACTTTAAAATCATTCATCTTTTTTTGCGTGTTTTACGTAAATTATGAAAGAAGGTTTGCTTTTTTTATTTTCTTATAGATATTAAGTGTAGAAAAGGGTTTTTGGGTTTGATCTATATATTTGAGGTTCAGTTTGTTGTGAATGTTTTTTTGTGTGCGGGGTAATAAATAAAGACCTAGAGAGATCGGTCAAAAAAATGTATGAAAAAGGAGGTGGATTTTCCTTAAATAGTGGAGTAAAATTTAATTTTTATTTTGAATAAAAAATCAATGAATTTTATTGTGTAATTTTTTTTTATCTTTTTTTACTTCAATTTTATTAAGTCTTTCCTTTAATTTATCAATCAATACTTTTTCCTTTTTATTTGTTCCATGATAAGCTTGTGCCAATTCTTTTGCAACATGCAAACTAACCTTTTTCATTCTTTCATCAAATGCGGTATGATGGTCTTCCACAAAGTCAATAAAAGAGTTGAATGCATCAGCGGAATCAGCAATGGATTCATCCATGAAATCAAATTCCATTTCAGTATAGAATGCAACATCGGTATTAAATTGATCTGTATGCCTTTCGGAGGGCACCAATTCATTTTTCACTATATCGTATAATGCTTTTTTCTCTTTTTGAGTAATTACATGATCAATGTCTGCAACCGCATAAAGCAGCTTTCCAAGTTCGGAATAAAAATCTTTATATTTCATGATACATTTCTTTAATTAAAATACTTTAATAATTCAATAGCCGTTTTTTTTAGCTAAATCGATATACAATAGTACATTCAAGGGTTTATTTTTTAAATTAAATTTATCACAGTATTTTGTGATTTGTATCACAAACCTTCTCAGTCGAAAATTGGCAAATACTCAATATCCATAATTGTTTTAAATAATTTATACAATAAAACACGATGGAAAGGGATAAAATCTGAAAATATGGTTTAAATCCTTTGTAGTTAAAAAATAAAAGACTACCATTGAGTAGTTAAAAAAGCAAGTTTTCGTAAACAGTTTTGGGAAAACGTAACAATTGTTTTTAAACGTTAAAAAAAATCTTAAAAATCAACCTATTATGAAAAAGTCACTTTTTTTATTTACCATCATTTTATTTTTTGGAAGCTGCGCTACTATATTTATGCCTAAAAAGCAAAAAATAACCATTACTACCAGCAATAAAAATGCGAAAATTTTTCTTGACAAAGAAGAAATTGGTGGAGGTAAATCTGTTACCACAAAAGTTAGAAAAGCAGGAACACATCAAATAGTAGTTCAAACCCCGGGATATAAAGACACTTATGTTTGTTTGATCCCAACCCACAGACCACCTGCATACTGGCCATTACAAGTGCTAAACCTTGGTTTGTTGCCTTATGCGTATACCGCACTTTTTTTAGACGCGAGAATGCCCAAAAACATGTCTTATGAACCAGTAACAGATATCCCTATAGTTGATAAAATCATTAACAGGGGTAAGGCGGATAAATTTATTGAAATATCAAATATCAAATTAGATATTAAAGATAAAAACAAAGATATCACGGTTGTAAATGTTGATTGGAAGTCGGATATGGAAGCATCTATGAAGGAAGCTGAAGTGAAATACAAAGCGAAGGTAGCGAAAGCTGAAATGAAAGAATTTAAAAAAAATGATAAAAAACATAAAGGAGCAACCTTAAAAGAGGATAATGAAATTAAGGCGGAAGATATTGTATTCAGTGAAAATGTATACAAAACTCTTAAAACGAGCGGATTTATTGACACTGTAAATAAAATCTTTTCAGACAACAATAATACGTTAGTGCTGGAAGGGTCAGTAAAAAAAGTAAGGTACTATAACGTAATTGGAAAAAAACGTGTAGGTGCTTACCAAAAAGTAAAGTTGGATTTGGTTTGGTATGTAAAAAATACTTATAACGAAATATTAGATTCAATTATAACACAACAGATGTCGGGAGATTTCAACGTATACAACATGTATTTCATGTCTCTGGCATCAAAAAATGTTGATAGTGATGATAATCTATATTCAAAAATGTTTGCCGATGCAATCGATATTTCTTATTTGAATCTTCACAAAAATCCCACTTTAACCAAATACATAAAACAAGAGAACAATTTTTCGTGTACCGATCCTCTGTTATCATTGATTGCTCCAAGTAGTGCGATAGCGGAAAAATCTGATGCAGCGCTTGCATCTGTTATTGTTAAAACGCCTCAAGGACATGGAAGTGGTTTTGCCATCACACAGGATGGTTATATCATCACCAATTACCACGTAATAGCTGGTAAGATCGTCAACAAACTTAATACTATAAAAATCATCACTTCTACCGGTGAGGAATTAGAAGGGAAAATAGTTAGATACAACAAATACAGAGATCTGGCACTTATAAAAGTTGAAAAAACATTTGAGAAAGCATTTAAGGTAAGTAATGTAAAATCATTTAAGAACCTTCAGGATGTACTCACTATTGGCGCACCTAAATCTATAGAATTGGGACAATCGGTTTCGACCGGAATGATCTCAAATGAGCGTAAGAACAATAACAACAATTTACTACAATTAGGTATGTCGGTAAATGCTGGAAATAGCGGTGGCCCTTTGTTTGATAACACAGGTACTTTGCATGGGGTGATTGTATCAAAACTTGTGGGTCAAAATACCGAAGGTGTTTCATTTGCGATTCCGGGGTATATGATCTCTGATTATTTAAACATCAGCTATAATTAATTCAAAAATTCCGGCCAAAAAAAATAAAAACTCATCTGTTTTATTTTATTAATGCAACAAAAAAGGCCCCTTCATCAGGGGCCTTAAGGAATCTTTATGTCCCTTCGTCAGTATTGTCTGCTTCAGGTTCTATGGGTATATTCTCAGCTGTAAACAGCACCCCAAAAATGATTCGATCACTTAAGTAGTTTAAAATAATATACCCGGCTTTTTTTCTAATTTATGCGGAATATGATTCCCAAAATGTGCTTTTTTTACATCAAATAGAAAACAATACCCCAATTGTTTTCAAAAAAGCTCAATAAAACGTTGTGTGTAACCATATCGTTTTAGAGAAAATAAAAAATTTCCAACACTTTTTTCTCCCATTGAGTTACGCGCCTCATTCCATTGCTTGGTACAATAATTTATTAAGTTTTTATATGCAGAAACCAAGCTATTATATTATTAATGGGATCACCGCCTATCGACTACTTGTGGCTCCGGTATTGGTGTTTCTGATCTTCAATAACAATATAAATTTATTTAAATGGATGCTTGCCATCAGTTTTTTTACCGATTTGATAGATGGGATCCTCGCCAGAAAGTTCAGGATAGCAAGTGTTTTCGGCTCTAAACTCGATTCTATGGCTGACGATCTTACTGTGGTTGCGGCAATAATAGGCGTTTTTGTTTTGAAGCCACAATTTATATATGATAACAGAGTGATTTTTATAATTTTATTTGCATTATTTCTGTTCCAAACTGTTTTTGCCTTGATCAAATACCGCAAAATTTCAAGTTTCCATACCTATTTAGCTAAAGTTGCCGCGATATTGCAGGGAACATTCCTGGTTCTGCTATTTTTTTTCCCTGAGCCACTTTATTTTTTGTTTTATGCCGCTGCTATTGTCACTGCGCTCGATTTGATAGAAGAAATTATTTTGGTAATGATCATCCCTAAATGGGAAGCAAATGTTAAGGGATTATACTGGGTTTATAAAAGGAATATACTTAGTAAATAATGCCCATCGAAGAGTTAAAAAGGTGTGTGGGTAGGATTACACGGAGTTAAAATGAGAAGGCACGGAGTTTCACAGAGCAAAATTTAAATGGTTGAACGCGATCACTGGAACATACAAGCTAAACTCTGTGGTTCTCAATGTATTTCTCCTTTTAAACTCTGTGTAAAAAAGCAGGCCTTATTCTTAAAAAAATTAAAAGGTATTTAATTCTTGATAATTTTTTGAGTGATCAGCCCTTCTTTCGTTTTCATCATCATCAAATACAATCCCGGCTGCAAAGTGTGAATATCCATAGTAGCAACATTCGTATCGAATTGTTTGTTGAAAATCAATGCCCCAATTGAGTTGTATAAACTCAGTTCAAATTGATCCTGTCCCTTGGCAGATACTGTAATTGCATCATTTGCGGGGTTTGGATAAACAAGTATATTTTTCGAAATATCCAAATCAGCTGATAAGCCGGTAGTAATACATGAATTAACATATATCGAATCGTATAAAGTTTTAGAACAATTATTCCCATCCATTACGGTATACAGTATATTATTCCATCCTATTGCTGCTGTACCGGGATTAAAGCTCCCTGCGGTTACACTTGAGCCACTATAAACGCCATTCACCGGGCTTCCACCCGATAGAACAAAGGCGCCTTCAGTACTGCACAACGTATCGTCTCCGCTTAAGTTTAAAGTAGCGGAACTCGTTGCATAAACAGTCAGGTTTGTGGTCAATACACTATCGCAGCCATTTGCAGCATTTAGGGTGTCCAGATAGGTATTGCTAACGCTATATGTATTTGAACCAATAGTTATGGTTTCTCCTGCACATAGCGTTATTGTTTGGTTTTCGGAAATTACAGCCGGCTCATTAACTGTAAAACCAGATGATGTAACCACAACAGCTGCATTATCAGTAACTGTTACGGTGTAAACACCGGCAGCCAAACCGCTGGCAACGGAAGCTGTTCCGCCACCTGAGGACCAATTATACGTATACGAGCCTGTTCCACCTGTTGCAACAACAGAAAGAGCGGCAGTTGATGCACCATTACAAGCGATAAAGGATGTTTGAGAAACGGTAACAAGGTATCCTACGGTTATATACAAGGTTGCAATATCATTTTTGCAGCTGGTGCTTGTGGTCTCTTCTACCGAAATAGATCCACTGCTTGTCCCAAAGTTGACAACGATGGAATTGCTGCCTTGTCCGCTAACAATGCTTGCTCCGGAAGGTATTGTCCATGCGTAAGTGGAACCACTTGTATTAACTACACTATAAGTTACATTAGTGGCATTTTGAGTAACTTGTATTGCACCCGAAATCGGGTAAGGATCAGTTATCAGGTCAAAAAAATCTGCCGCCCAATAGGTAGAATGGAAGTTTTTTTCGAGCGTATAAGTGCCGGTTGTACCTCCTTGTTTTGGGCAGGGTCCTGTATTTACTGAAATGCCATGGCCCATACCCGTAATTTTATAATAATAAACTACCGGATTATTTAGATTGTCCTTATATATTTTTTGCTCAACAGATGTATTTCCCTGAAATGCACTATTGGTAGCATCTGCCGTTTGATCTGCATTATTCACATCAGTCCATTGATCGATAAGCTCAGCAGCATTTATAATATTTACAGTTAGATCGGCAGAACCATGAAATATGGCTACATCGGGGAAAGGCCCTGTATAAGAAGGGTTTTCATTTCTTACCAAGGTACCCCATTGCGTTGGCGTTTTTACCACGTATCCGCCCATAGCAAAGGTTGCTGTAGAAGCTGATGACGAAGCTTTATAGGGTATTCCCGCCATAATGGCCCCTTTATGAAAAACCTCCGGATAGGCAGCTAACATTACACTTGTCATACCGGCACCGGCAGATAAACCTGTAACAAAAATTTTAGCCGGATCGATGGTATAGTTGGATTGGATGTAATCTACCATCTGTTTAATGGAGAGGGCTTCTCCCTGGTTTTTGCTTTGGTCGCCCGCTTCAAACCAGTTAAAACATTTGCTGCTGTTATTGGCGCTTACCTGCTCAGGATATATCATAATAAACTTATGCCTGTCTGCTAATTTATTCCAGCCCGATTCTACTGCATATATGCTCGCACTCTGCGAACAGCCGTGCATAGCAATAACCACCGGCACCGCCCCCGAAATCCCTACAGGAACATAGGTAAACATCGACAAATTACCGGGATTGCTCCCAAAGGAAGGAACAGGTGTTAAAGACTGACCAGATAAATTTGTTGTTAATAATGTGGCTAAAAATAAAACGGCTATCGATTTTAATACTTTCATTCAATTGAGATTATAATTCAACACAGAGGGCACAATTCAACACAGAGGACACTGAGTTTTAAGAGTTTCACGGAGAAAAAAGCGGATAAATTTCTCTGAAAAAATTAAAAACGATGTGTAATTTTTTTTCAACACAGAGGCCACGGAGTTTTAAGAGTTTCACAGAGAAAAAAAACAAGAAACTTTTCTTTATAAAAAAATAAAAACTCTGTGTAACTCCTTTTTTCTCTGTGTACTCTGTGTTGAATTTTTTTGCACACAATTACTTAATGCCTTATAACGATCCGTTTAATTTGTCCAGCAGCTTTAACCCCAGCAGCGCTTAGTTCCGATACTTTACAAATGTAAATTCCTTGCGCTAAACTCTGAGTGTTTAATAATATACTGTTATTAATTATTTTTTGTGAACTGATCAGCTGGCCCATTATAGTATATAACTCAAGGGTATAAGCACTGTTATTATCATTTCTGATCTTTATATTAACGGTATTATCGGCAGGATTTGGAAATAGATCGAAATACCATTGAATAAAATTATCGGGATCGGTTACAGATGTTGGGGTTGATTGGCCTTTGTAATAGGAAACACCACCTTCATAATTCCCTACTATCAGATCCATGTACCCATCGTTATTGATATCAGCCCCGTTTGGTGCGGTGCGGGAGCCTTGGAAAATGTCCTCATAAGTAGAGTCTACCAGTGAAAATGCTCCAGAAAGGTTTCCATCAATATTATCATAAAGACGAATAAATCCACTTTCTTCACCAACCAATAATTTGGTAATACCATTTTGTTTAAAAACAAATGGATAACTGTATCCGGTAACGTATCCGGGTAAATTTACTTTTACATTCCCCCAAAAATGAGTGGCGGAATCCAATAAAGGTAGCGTAGCTGTGGCACTTCCAGTATGATGGTAGTAAGCAATTTTCCCGTTTCTGCCGCCAATTACCAGGTCGTTTTTGCCATCCGCATCCATATCCACAATTTGCGGCACGGCAAAATCCCCCACATCGATGGTGCGACTATTGGAGTTTCGTAAATTAGGTTGTGATAAAACAAAATTGGCTGTAGCACCCGGTGATGCGATGTTTTGGAAATAATGCAATTTCCCGTCATATCCGCCAACTATCATATCGGCATCAGCATCACCATCCAGATCACCAAATGCGGGAACCATATTGGTGATTCCGAGTGAACTCATACCTGCGTAATCACGGGTGATCAGATCAAATTCGGGTAGGCTTGCCGATCCAATATTTTTAAACTGTGCTATTTTATGCTTGAAGCCGCTGGTAGCAAAATAACCATAATCACCAATAAACAGATCTTTGAGTCCATCGTTATCATAATCGAAAAATACAGGGTAGGCGCCTTCACCCAAATCGATCATATTATCCTGTAATAAATTGGATTGTTGAAACTGGAAGTCCGGAAAGCTATTGGTGCCGGCATTTTTATAATAAACCACACTATTAAAGTTTTCGGAAGCATTGGGCGCATTCGGACTAACAAGCAGATCTTTGATGCCGTCAAAATTTACATCAGCATAATAACCGCAGGGGAAAATACTAAGATCAACAGATGTTGTACTCGAATTGTTAGCAGGGAAAGCTGCATCAATGGCAACCATACTGCTGGCGGTTGGCGTACCTCCATTGGTTAGCATGGTTAAATTGTTAAAGGATATATCCCCGGTAACCAGGTCCTTATCGTTGTCACCATCCAGATCAAGGCAAAGCAAGCAAGAACCTGAATGCCGGTCAGCGGAGCGTTCATCATCATCGTCATTGTTAGCGATAATACCGGGATTGGAAACATTGCCGAAACAGGTGTCGTTTAAGGTATAACCATTGCTAAAAGAGTTTTCGGCAGCGTAGCCCCAGCATCGGTTTTTCATTTCAAATTTTAAACTATCGCAAGTACCGTATAGTTCCATGCTTTTATTTTGATGATACTCCATGTAGGTGCCGGTAATAGCAAAGGTTACGATATCCAGGTCGCCATCATTATCAATATCGGTAATGGCAGGAATATCTACAGAACTTACATATAAATTGATCAGAGAGCCGCCAGGAGGGTTGAACACAGAATACTGCAACATGGTAACCAGTGTAAACTCCAGTCCGTTTGAAATACCGGATGTGTTTTTATATACTTTAAAGCCGCCACCTATGTCGGAATAGCTGAAGATATCTTCTTTACCATCACAGTTATAGTCAGCTAATAGTGCCCAGTCGTGTAGTTTCGGAAATTTGTTTTCATATTGTGGGGCATATTTAAAATCAACGGTATTGGCGGTACCCTTATTAATGAATGTACGTATTTTGTTTCCGGTCCGGTCAAAAATAAAAAGATCTTTGATGCCATCAGAATTAAGATCAATGTTGGATGCCTGTATAAAGTTCAGGCCTCCAGCCCATGGGTTTGCAACATAAGCTCCATCTATTTTAACCTTGATACTATCATTCCATTGAAAAAAAGGCTGTGCATCAGCAAAAGTGGTGATGCACAAAAAACAAAATAGAATCAATGAAAAACGGATCGATCTCATAGTGGTGATAATTATACTGTGTATTACGAATATTTTGGTTTTTAGTTTTTATTATTCGCAATCAATGTCGTTTTTTTAAGCAAAAAATCAGCCCACAGTCTTCGACAGGCTCTGACTGACAGCGCGCTGGTCATATTGAGCCTGTCGAAATATGTGCGATAGCATCTTATACTAAACGACATTGTATTCGTGATTCGGGGCGTTTTCACTACAAATGTAACAAAAAAGCTGCCTAACGCCTAAAACAAAGGAGGATTCAAGCATATTCATTATTAAATTGGTTAATATTAATTGTTATTCTATATTTGCACCCGTATTTTTAAAAAAATAATAAATTATTATGAAAAACAAAGGTGCAATTAGGCTATTTGCAATTTTACTGGCACTCGCCTGTGCTTATTATTTAATGTTTACATGGGTTGCAGCCGGTATCGAAAATGATGCTGAAGAATTTGCCAAAAACTATGTTGCAAGCCCGGAAGCTGCTGAAGCTGCAAAGAAAGAATCGGATAACGCTACCGATCAAAAAACATATTTGGATTATTTATTCAATGCTAAAAAGAACTATTACCTGGATTCTTTGAAGAAAAAACCGGTATATGATATCTTCATTACTCAATACACCTACGAGGAAGTAAAAAAACGCCAGTTAAACCTGGGCCTTGATTTAAAAGGTGGTATGAACGTTACTTTGGAGGTTTCTGTTGCAGAGATCATCCGCGGACTTTCAAATAACAGTAATGATCCTACTTTTACTAAAGCCCTTTCTCAAGCTGTTGAAAGACAAAAAAAAGATCCTAAAAGTTTTGTTACCATTTTTGGTGAAGAGTTCAAAAAAATTAACCCAAATGCAAAATTGGCCATCAATTTTCAAACAATTGAGTTGAAAGGGAAAATTGATTTTAATACTCCTGATGAACAAGTATTGAAATTTTTGCAGGAAAGAGTTGAAGATGCAATAGCTACCTCTGAAAACACACTGCGTGCGCGTATTGATAAATTTGGTGTAACACAGCCAAACATTCAGCGTTTAGCGTCATCAGGCCGTATTTTAATTGAGTTACCCGGTGTTACTGACAAAAAACGTGTTCGTAAACTATTACAGGGAACTGCTAATTTGGAGTTCTGGGAAACATTTGATAATAAAGACATCTATCCATTATTAGAGCAGGCAAATACGCGTTTAAAAGAAGTGTTAAGTCCTGTTGCTGATTCTGTAGAAACAGATTCTCTTGCTGTTGCGGATAAAGTAAAAGCTTCTGCTCCTAAAGCAAAGACCCTTGCAAAAAATGATACCATTCTGTCAACAAAAAATGACACTTCAACATCGTTATCTGCCCAATTAGGTACATCCACCGATACAAGCAAAAAAATTGGTGAGACCAAAGCCGATACAATGGCGAGATTAAGAAAAGAAAACCCGCTTTTTGCAGTATTAAGCCCTGCAATCGGTCGCGATGATAAAGGTCAGTCAACATTAGGAATGGGACCTGTAATCGGTTATGCTGCTATTGCTGATACAGGTAAGATAAATGCCTATTTCAGAATGCAGAAAATAAGATCAATTTTCAAACCATACACCCGTTTTTTCTGGACATTTAAAGCCGTTGACAAAGAGGAAACTACTGTGCAGTTAGTAGCCATTGATGGCTCGAGAGAAAGAGGTAAAGCAGCCCTTTCGGGTGATATTATAACCGAAGCACGTAAAGTATTTGATCAGCAAGGTTCAGGTTCTCCTCAAATTTCCATGAGTATGACCTCTGATGCAGCTATTGCATGGAAACACTTAACCAAAGATAATATTGGTAAATCAATTGCTATTGTGCTTGATAACAGTGTTTATTCCTTCCCTACAGTACAAGGCGAAATTGCAGGTGGAACATCCTCAATCACCGGTAACTTCAGTATTGAAGAAGCGGACGATTTAATTAACATTTTAAAGGCTGGTAAATTACCTGCACCGGCACGTATTGTGGAAGAAAGCGTTGTAGGACCAACACTTGGTGCCGAGGCGGTTTCAAAAGGATTGTTCTCAACAATTATTGCATTGATATTAGTGCTTTTGTTTATGGGCTTCTATTATAGCAAAGCTGGTTGGGTTGCCGATCTTGCAATGATCATCAATAACTTGTTTGTGGTAGGTATCCTGGCATCCTTTGGGGCTGTATTAACCTTGCCGGGTATTGCAGGTATCGTATTAACAATAGCCATGTCGGTGGATGCGAACATCCTTATTTTTGAAAGGGTACGGGAGGAATTGCGATTAGGCAAAAGTACTGCTCTTGCAATTAAAGAAGGTTATGGCAATGCAATGTCGTCCGTTATCGATTCGCACGTTACCACCTTATTACTTGGTATCATATTGTATGTATTTGGTACAGGACCATTACAAGGTTTCGCTACTACATTGATCATTGGTATTATTTCTTCTTTGTTTTGTGCTATCTTCATTACACGTTTAGTGTTTGATCGTTGGTTAGGTAAAAACAAAGCAATTTCTTTCGGAAATAAATATACGGAGAACGCTTTCAAAAAGATCAATATTGATTTTGTTGGTAAACGTAAAGTGTACTATATATTCTCAGCCATAGTAATTGCCTTAGGTATATTTTCATACGTACAAAAAGGCGGTTTTAGCTTAGGGGTTGATTTTAAAGGAGGTCGCTCGTATGTGGTTCGTTTTGATGAAACAAAACCAACTGAAGATGTACGGAAAGTATTAACGGAGACTTTTGGAGAAGCACCAGAAGTGAAAACATATGGTGAAAGCACCCAGCAACGTATCACCACTACCTATTTAATTGCTGATGCTACTGATGATGCTGAAGCAAAAGTGGAAGCTAAGTTGAATGAAGGTTTAAAAAAACTTGATATTAAATATGAGATCATGAGTTCTCAGAAAGTGGGAGAAACAGTATCCCGCGACATCAGATCCAAAGCAATTTGGGCGGTATTGTTGTCGTGTTTGGTAATGTTTGTTTTCATTTTTATTCGATTCAAAAAATGGACATACGGTTTAGGTGCAGTAGTGGCATTGTTCCATGATGTGCTTATCGTACTTTCGGTATACATTATTTTTGATGGTATTTTACCTTTCTCATTGGAGATCACGCAAGATTTTATTGCAGCTATTCTAACGGTAATGAGTTACTCAATGACCGACACAGTTGTTGTATTTGACCGTATCCGTGAATATTTAACAGAACGTAATAAAACAGACTTAGATAAACAGGAAAGAGCAAAAGTGATCAATTATGCATTGAACAGTACATTAAGCCGTACTATCAATACATCATTAACTATTTTCTTTGTATTATTAGCGATCTTTATATTTGGTGGGGAAACCATCAGAGGATTCTCTTTTGCATTGTTAATTGGTATCGTGATCGGTACTTATTCATCTATTTGTATTGCAACTCCTGTTGTAATTGATCTGGAGGGAAATAAAGATGATGCTAAGAAAATTAATTAATTCGTTCCCAAATTGATAATTATTTTAAGCCCGATGAATATTTATTCATCGGGCTTTTTTTTGCTTAACTTTGTAGCAATAAATAGTATTATCTAATGATCAGCTCAATTCTCTTATTTTTAAACCTTGGTGGAGGTGAAGTATTTATCATCGTATTAGTGATAATCATGCTTTTCGGCTCCGATAAACTGCCGGGATTAGCAAAAGGAATAGGAAAGGGATTAAGAGAGATCAATGACGCAAAAAACCAGATCCAAAACGAAATTCAAAGAAGCACAAGTGGCATTAGAGAGGATATAGAAAAACATACTTCCGAAATGCAAAATGAAATTGATAAAGTAAGCCAAAGCATGAAGACTCAGGTTGGCGATATCTCAAAAACCATCACCAGTGAAGGCGAAGTAATTTCGGAAATTCAAAATGAAATACAAAACGAAATCGATAGACCCGGACAGAGCGTGAAACGGCAGGTTGGGGGTATCTCAAAACCGATCACCAGCGAAGGTGATACAATCAAAGACCTTCCGAAAGAATAATAGTATTTGCCTCAATCCTTCTCGCTATTTTAGCTTAAATTTTGTACACCTTTAATGTGAAATTTAGTGCAATGATTATTGGATATTGGCCTCGTGTAATTTTGAAATACACGCAGTTGTAACCCCTCCTAAAAATCGGACTGTATAAAAGCAGACAAAAAGTCCTAAATTTATATATCTGTGTAAAGTGCTGAAAGTTATGGTGTTGTCTGGTTGAAATCCGATTAAAATTTAATTTCCAGAATAGTTGTCCTTAAAAAAATAGTGAATGACCAAATTCATTGTTCTGGGGATTTTTGGGATGTAATATTGTATGGTATAATTAAAACATACCCAAGATGAGCACAATAGGATCAGATAAAAAATCAACAAAGGAAGCATTGGAGCAAATTCCTTACGAGATAAACGAATACATTAAAAACAAACATTTCAACGAAGAAATTCTTACTGAAATAAAAAAACATATTGATAATAAAGGGCAAACCATCTATAATGTGGAGATTAGTCAGGGTGAAACCTTATATAAATTACAGTTTAATGCGGAAGGTGTATTAATGAAGCAAGAAACGGAGCCCCTATTCAAATATGAGGATGACGAATATGGTGTTGTAGATTAATGAGCCGGTAAAAAAAACGATATTTTATTATTTTAAAAAGCCCCCAAAAGGGCTTTTTTATTTAGTGTTTGTTAAACACCCCGGTTCAATGCATCTTTTTTTATACCTTCGTAGCGAAAAATCAGAAAAAACAGAACGTGTTAGAAAAATTAGCAGCCATAAAAAGACGTTGGGAAGAAGTTGAACAAAAATTGTCCGACCCTAAGGTAATTGGCAATATGAGGGAATTTAAAAAATTCAACAAAGAATATAAAGACCTAACCGAAGTGGTAACGGCCTATCACGAGTATAAAAACGTGGTAGAGAACATTGAGTACAACAAAGGGGTTTTGTCCAATGAAAAGGATGATGAGATGCGGGAGATGGCTAAAATGGATCTGGATGAATTGGTTCCTAAAAAAGAATTGATTGAGGATCAGATCCGTCAAATGCTGGTACCAAAAGATCCTGAAGATGCTAAAAATGTGGTGATGGAGATCCGTGCAGGTACCGGAGGTGATGAGGCTAGTATTTTTGCAGGCGATCTGTATCGTATGTATACCCGTTTTTGTGAAAACAAGGGACTGAAGGTGGAGGTGGTTGATTTTAATGATGGTACAATGGGAGGTTATAAAGAAGTTATTTTTAACGTAACCGGTGAAAATGCCTATGGTATCTTAAAATTTGAAGGGGGAGTACATCGTGTACAACGTATCCCTAATACCGAAACGCAAGGCCGGGTTCATACTTCGGCTGCAACAGTGATGGTAATGCCGGAAGCCGATGAGGTGGATGTGGTAATTAATCCTGCGGATCTGGAAATTCAGTTTGCCCGTTCGGGGGGAGCAGGTGGACAGAATGTGAACAAGGTAGAATCAAAGGTAATGTTAACGCATAAGCCTTCAGGGATTGTTATTACTTGTCAGCAGGATCGTAAACAGCTTGGTAATCGTGAATTAGCGATGAAAATGCTGAGAGCGAAATTATATGAAATAGAATTGCAAAAACACCTGGATAGTGTTTCGAAAAGAAGAAAAACAATGGTTTCAACAGGTGACCGTTCCGAAAAGATCCGTACTTATAATTATTCTCAAAACCGGATCACCGACCATCGTATCAATATGACCCTTTATAATTTAACATTGTTCATGGATGGAGATATACAAGAGGTACTTGATGGACTTCAACTGGCTGAAAATGCAGAGCGTTTGAAAGAAGGCGGGATAGGGTAAAACCTGTTTCAGGTTTAAAAATTTCATTTGATTAAAACTAAAATATATTTTAAAAGCTGAAATTAACAAACACAGAATTTGAAATTTTTTAACCTAAAACTTGAAACTTTTATAGCACCCCACCCGTATTTTTTTCGTTTTTCTGTTCAATTTTTTTCTCCGTTTTCTTTATAGATTTCCCCCTGTTAAAGCGATACTTGATTTCGAGCATAACAATATTTTTAAGAAAACTTATATTGCCAAAATTACTCTCACGATAGCTTTCGGTTTGTATGTAGCCCCCCTGATTATAATTAACTCCATAATTAACCGGAATAAAATATAACAGCATCACATTCAACTTTTGTTTAAAAAAAGGTTTTTGAATTAACACGATCCAATAGTCATTATCCGACTGCTTATAGCCTTGTGCTGTAATATCCTTAAATATATTTTTTTGATATTTTAATACCCCTACTGTTCCTGATTTTGCATGTACATAAACGAGTTGGCTTGTCATGGTCCAATCCTTTATGTTATTAATTTTATTGGCATAGGTTATGTTGCTTCTGAAAAAATTGAAATCAGTCTGTAGGGAAATGCTTTGGCTAAAAGGAATAGTGAAGCCTGCTTCAATGCCATAATTTCTGTATTTCCCGATATTACTATAACTGTATTCGAAAATGCTATCGTTTCTCAATTGCCCAATTTCTGAAATATAGTTGTGTGAAAAATGATAATAAGGTTCGATCCTTATCAAACCATCGTAAACAGTGGTTTGTAAGGAGGCTTTATGAGTTACTTCAGGGCGTAAATAAGGGTTCCCGGTTTTTACACTTTGCTGGTCAATTATATTTGTAAATGGATTAGTTTGGCTTATGTTCGGATAGTTGCTGCTTGAGCGATATTTCGCCTTAAAATCCAAATATTCCAGGGGTTTATATTTTATATCCGCATAAGGTTGAAAAATTAAATAAGAATTTTGTTGTCCATTGGCATCAAGCAAGCTTGTTTCGGTTGCTCCTCCGAATTTTATTCCAACTTTTTTACTCTGTTGCCAGGAGAAATAAGAGTATAATTTATGGCGGAAATCAGTGTATTCAAATTGACTTATTAAGTCGTTCAAAGCATAATTACTATTGAGTTTTTTAAATGAATTGCCATATCCGGCCTGAACGTTTGTTTTTGCATTGAACGTATGCAGGTATTCAAAATAAAATTCGGTGCTGTTTTTATTGTCCTTCCCTTGTTCTTTTCTTTTTAAAAGAGAATTTTCTTTATAATAATTTATATAATTGCTGGAATAATTTGAAATGGTAAGGTTCGAATTCAATTTATTATTTTCATCTAATTTCCCTTCATAGAACAAAGCGCCATAGGAATTGGTGTTTTGGGATCTGCTTTTTGTTTCAATGCTGAGATTGCCTATGCTATTTCCGTTTGTGATATAGTTCAGTTGCGATGTTGCAATGGTATTGTTCTTCGCTAAGGGTTCTGTGTTTAGGTTACCTTCAAAACTGACAGTATGCTTTGGATTTATATAATAATCGGTTCCAATGGTATAGCCATTATTGAGCTTTTTTACTCTGGTATTCATGTCCCGATCACTTAAAGGGCCTTTCTCAATGGTCAATCCGTTATCATATTCTTTTTTGCCGGAAGACTGTAAATTAAAATTGTCGTAATTACTGCCGTATTTAGCATATACATTTACTTTATTGTATACGTAGTTTAAAGTAGCAGATGCCTTATTCTGAGCAAAAATATATTCACTTTTAACAGCATCCGGATCCGTCAAAGACGTATTGGTAACGTAGATCTCTGTACCTTGATAATCTTGTTTCAGAACGATATTAATAACGGCAGAATACCCTTCAAGGCCATAACGTCCTCCTGGGTCACGGATCACTTCTATCTTTTTTAATCGGTCCGGTGCAAGGTTTTTAATGTACTCCTGGTCTTTTTCCATGCCATCAACCAGAATAATAACATTGGCATTGTTATCTACTTTTATGGAATTGTTAAATCTGTCAAGTTTTACTCCGTTTAACTTTTCCATGACTTGAGAAGCACTTGAGGTGCCCTCTCTCATTTTATCAGTTACAATTTGTACGTCTCTGTCAATAAGACTTTCACGGGAACTTGTACTTACGGTGACTTCATTTAAAAATTTATCATCTGGTTTTAGTTTGATCACTCCCAAAAATTTATTTTCCAGCACAGCGATAAGACTTGTTGTATCAGGCTTGTATCCGATAAAACGAAAAATAAAACGATAGTTTGATCTTGCTAAAGAGATCTTAAAAAAACCTTTATCATCGGTAACAGAACCTTTGATCAAACTGTCTTTGGAATCAAGCACGGCAATAGAACAAAACTCCAGATTTTCTTTGGTTTGGGCATCCTTTACCTGTCCGGATACCTCAACCTGGGCTTGTGCGAGTAGTGAGGAACTAACTAAAAAAATTAATAGAAGAGTGAATTTTTGTATCATTTTTGATTTTTTTGGATAAGACGCACCAGCGATTAAAATGTTACAAACGATTTTTTGTAGGAAATTTGCGATCTTCTGTTTCTGAAACATCAAGATCACTTTATAGTTGCAACCGCTGTTTCCAATCGTTTTACCACTTCATCCTTTCCAAGTAATTCCACCATTTCAAATAACATCGGACCACCGCCAACACCACTTAAACATACCCGGAACAATTGCATTACCTGCCCTGTAGCAATCCCTTGCGCTTCAGCCGCTGATTTAAATGCAGCTTCGGTATCAGCAGCTGTAAAGGTGTTTAAGGCCTTAAAACGCTCTATTACGGCTTTTATAAAACTTGCAGAATTTTCGTTCCATCGTTTTTTAATAACATCGGCATCATAAGCTGTTGGGGCAATAAAAAAATAGATCCCGGCATCCCAGAATTCATTCACAAAATGTGATTTTTCTTTAACCAATTTACAAACACCTTCTACAAAATTTTTATCCTTGTGCCTTGTATCTGCCGTCCCTTTTAATTTTTCTTCCAAAACAGGCATGAATAATTGAGCCAGTTCCTTATCCGATTTTTTGCGCAAATATTGTTGGTTGAACCATTTTGTTTTTTCAGGATCGAATTTAGCACCTGATTTATTTACACGTTCAAAGGAAAATGCCTGGATCAGTTCTTCTATCGAAAATATCTCCTGCGTTGTTCCCGGGTTCCAGCCCAACATAGCAAGCATATTCACAAATGCATCAGCAAAAAATCCACTTTCGCGATATCCAACATAACTTTCACCGGTACGTTCGTCATGCCAGTTTAAAGGGAACATTGGAATTCCTGATTTATCACGTTTTGATAGTTTTCCATTACCATCCGGTTTTAATATCAAAGGCAAATGTGCCAGCAAGGGCATTTTATCTTCACAACCGAGGTAACGATAAATTAATATGTGTGCAGGTGCTGAAGGCAGCCATTCTTCGCCACGTACCGCATGTGAGATCTCCATTTCAATATCATCAACAATATGCGCCAAATGGTAAGTCGGCATTCCATCCGATTTTAATAATACCTTATCATCTACCTGAGTAGAGTTCACAACTACCCATCCACGAATGATATCGTGAAAACGAATTTCTTCATTACGAGGCACTTTTAAGCGCACTACAAAAGGAGTTCCGCCATCCATTAGTTTTTTTACTTCATCTTCCGACAAGGTTAATGAATTGCGCATGTTTTGACGGGTTACCGCATTGTATTGAGGAGCCACTACTTTAGCCGCTTCCAGGCGCTTACGCATCGCATCTAATTCTTCGGGGGTATCAAAAGCATAATAAGCATGACCACTTGCAATAAGCTGATCAGCATATTTTTTATAAATACCTAATTCTTTTCGTTCACTCTGACGGTAAGGTGCATGAGGACCATCACCAAACCCGACACCTTCATTAGGTTCTATACCACACCATTTTAGTGATTCAATGATATATTCTTCAGCCCCTTTTACATAGCGGGTTTGGTCGGTATCTTCAATTCGTAAAACAAAATCACCATTGTGTTTTTTTGCGAATAAATAACTAAACAATGCTGTACGCACACCACCCATGTGTAAACCACCTGTTGGGCTTGGCGCAAAACGTAAACGAACTTTTCTGTTTTCCATTGGATTTATTTTTGAGGGTGCAAAGGTAACTTAATTTGATAATGTGCAGATGTGTTGATATGCTGATTTTTGCTTTTTAGGTTTACAATTTGCTTTTTTAAAACCAAATAATAAATACGGTTTTGATAAATAAAAGCATTAATTCATACATTTGTATTTGTTGAATTTATTAAGACATCAATAAATCAGCACATCATCATATCATCTAATTAGCAAATCAAAAAATTAGCACATCAGCACATTATTTTTAATTAGCACATCAATTATGCAATTACTTACTCCACAAAATTTTAAAGATTACGAATTAATTGATGTTGGCGGTTTTGAAAAACTGGAACGTTTTGGTCAATATATTACCATTCGACCTGAGCCACAAGCGGTTTGGGATAAAACGCTGAGCAATTCGGAATGGGAAAAACGTGCGCATATTAAATTTATATCCCGTTCAAGTTCATCCGGAGAGTGGAAAAAGTTGAAACAAATGCCTGATCAGTGGAAGATATCTTATGACATTGGGGGTGCAGAGAATCAAGATTCAAGAAGCAAGAGCCAAGACGAAAATCACTCTCAGATCTCTTTTCGTCTGGGTTTAACCTCCTTTAAACATGTAGGCATATTTCCTGAACAGGCTCCTAATTGGGATTTTATTTATAAAACCCTGAAAGCAATGTCGGTTCCTCAACCCAAAGTGTTGAATTTATTTGCGTATACGGGTGGAGCCTCTTTAGCTGCAAAAGCAGCAGGAGCGGATGTTACACACGTGGATTCGATAAAGCAGGTAGTTACCTGGTCAAAAGAAAACATGGATCTATCCGGTTTAAATAATATTCGCTGGGTAGTGGAAGATGCATTGAAATTTGTGAAGCGTGAAGAAAAACGGGGTAATAAATACAATGGAATTATTCTTGACCCTCCCGCCTTTGGCCATGGGCCAAATGGCGAAAAATGGAAACTGGAAGATAATATAAATGAAATGATGAAAGGTGTTTTAAACCTTTTGGCCGATGAAGAGCATTTTTTAATCCTTAATGCTTATTCACTGGGTTTGTCACCGCTTATCATCGAAAATTTGTTAAAGAAAAAAGCAGGAGAAAATTTGAATGTAGGTGAGTTGTATTTACAAGCAACCGAAGGTAATAAACTGCCATTGGGTGTTTTCGGTCGATTCAGGAATTTTTAATTGGAATTAGTCCTTGAGAATACTGTTTTTCATCTTATCCCGTGTCAACAAGATGATTTTTAAAAGACCATCTGCTGAACTTATTTCAGCATCTATGAGATTCCGAAATCACCGATAGCCATCGGACCAGGTAAGTTCGGAATGACCTTTTTTATTAAGATCTGATTAGAAGCTATTTTAAAAACTAATTTTTTGGATCAACTTTAAAATCAAGTATTACTTTGCTGCCATTATCTTCAAAAGAAACGTTATCGGCCAGGTTGCGCATTAAAAATACTCCGCGTCCATTAGGGTTAGCAATATTTTCGGGATTAGTGGGATCCGGCAAATTGGTATAGTTAAATCCCGGCCCTTCATCCTTTACAATAAATGAAACCAAATTTGGGGAAGTTTTAAAGGAAATATCAATGCTTTTGTTTGCATTTGCCTGATTTCCATGATATATGGCATTATTAACAGCTTCGGTTAAAGCCACTAAAATGTTTCCATAAAAGTCCTGATTGATGTTAAACAGGTCGCAAACGTCTTCTATCATCCGTTCAACTAATATAATATTTTCGGCTTTGGAAGAAATTCGAATTTTTTGATTTGCTGCTAGTACCATTTTAGTCTTCAAAGTTGTTAAAGTATTGGTTAACTTTTGATTTGTAGAAAGGATTTAAAGACGGTGAAACCGTTTTTAATAATTCCGTTTCTTTCTCTTTTAGTCTGTTATACTCTAAAAATTCAGTAGGGTTACTAAAACTTTCATTTTTTGCTTCATTCGACTGTCTTTTTTCATCCATTTCTCTTTCTTTCTCAGCCTTTTCGCTCTCCAGCAAGCGTGTTAATATTTCTTCCTGACGGTTAATAGTTTCCTGACTGATCATTTTATTTACCAGATCGGTTTCGGTTTCTTCCATTTTTTCGGCAAGTTTACCCATACCGCCTCCTCCTTTGCCATCTTTATTGATCTGATCAGCCATTTTTTGAAATTCTTTACGGATAGCTTCCTGTTGTGCAGCAAGTTGAGCAAGTTGCTGGCTCATTCCGGAACCACCTTTTCCGGGTTTATCGCCTGGCTTGTTGCCACCTTTCTCCATTCCTTCTTTTAATTTCTTGATCTGCTGATTCAGCTGTTCCTGCATTTTGCGCATACCTGCTGCAGAAGGCTTTTTGCCTGCTCCTCCTGGTTTTTTGCAACTTCCGCTTCCCGGAGGTCCATCCTTTGGTTTTGCATCCGCCTGCATCTGCATTAATGCTTCATTCAGCATCAGGGCTAAATTATTAATAGAGGTCATTGCAAATTGCTGGCGGCTCAACCCTTCTTCCTTATGGTTCTTTCCATCAAATGAAGGGGTAGGGGCTTCCTTAATCTCATCAATAGCCTTTTCCATATTCATATTAATAGCGCTTATTTCGCGATTAACTACTGCTTGAATTTTAGGAACACGTTTGCTTAGGGCCATTAAACTATCCTCGATCATTTTGGAATCATCGTGTAATTTTTTTTGTTTTTGATTGATCTTGAAAAACTGAGGGTCATTGGTTTTTGCTTTCGACAATTCACCCATCAAAGCCTCCTGTCCAAAGGAAAGTTGAAGCAAATTTTCAAGAATACCGCGCAATTTATCAATGTCTTCGCTTTGAGCTTCTTCCTCCATTTCCTGTTGCATTTTGGAAAGCTTCTCACTCATTTTTTTCATTTTTTGAGCAGCACTTTTTTGCGATTTAGAAGCGTTCTTCTTGTCCTTTTTATCCAGCTGTTCGCTGCTTTTCTCCATGTCTTTTTTGATGTCGTCCTGCTCTGGCTCTGTATTCTCCATTTTTTTAGGCTCTTCCAGCTCCGCATTCTTTTTCTCTAGATCTTTCAAATCCTTTTTAGCCTCTTCAAATTCTTTGTTCAATTCATCCTGTTTTTCTTTTTGCTGTTCGGCATTTACATTCTTTTCTTCTGTTTTTTTAGAAAGTTCTTCCTCTTTCTTCGCTAATTCATCCAGTTTTTCAATGCTTTTTTGCAATTTTTGCTCAAATTCAAGTTGTTTAAAAACTTCCAGGTTACGATCAAGTTCCTTCATAAGGTCCTTATTATCAAGCTTCATTTTTTCTAATGCTTCCTGTACTTTATTTTTATCCAGTTTTTCAAGCAGTTTTTGTAATTCGTTGTATTTCTCCTTTAATTCAGGGGTCATTACTTTATCAAACAACTCTTCTAATTCTTTCTGTTTTTCAAGTATTTTTTCGTCAGGCTGCTTGTATTCACTTTGCTGCTGGTTGTTTTGTTGGTTTTCGTTCTTGATTTTTTCAACATTTTGCTGCAATTTTTTTTGTTTGTCAAGCAAATCTTCAAGTTTCTTTTTTTCTTCCCAGGAAAGCGTTTTTTTCTCCGCAATTTTGCGTTGCAATTCACTTATTTCTTTTTGCACCTCTTTCGCCTGATTGATGCTTTCCAAAAGATCGTCTTTGATCTTGTTGTTGTTTTTATCGGTATTCTTTTCCAGTTCTTTAAGCGTTGGCGCTTTAAAGATCATTTTTTGTGAGCGGCTGGATTTACTTCCGGTAACACCATCATTATCCCATATCTCAAAATAATATTCGATCTGATCACCGGGAGAAACACCCAATTCATTCATATCCCAGTAATGATAGAACTGATCCTGGGTGAGGTTTTTATTGATGGCAACTGCTCTTAAATTAGTAGAAAGCTTTTTTTCATCTCTGCCGCCAGCAGAATCAGTATTGGTTAAATAATGATAGTTGAACGTTAGTTTATTAAAACCATGATCATCTTTTACTTCACCACGAAAATAAATACGCTTGGTAGAGGTGGTATCTTTTTTCTCTTCTACATTTATTTGCGGGTATGCATCCGGAATCACATTGATAATGTAGGTTACCGAATCTTTGTTTTTTAAAAACTGATTAGCAGTAGAAACAGAATAGATCTTATCTTTAAAAAGCCGGGTGGAATAATTAAATGAATTTTCAGAAGCCGGTTGCACAGCAAAGGATGTATCGTTAAAGTTTATTCGTAGCTGATCTGTGTTTTTAGTGCTGAAACTCCATGCAACCTTTGTTCCTGCAGGAACCACAAGGTCGCCTGTGTTTTTAACAACTTCATCTTTTTTGTTCAGGTATTTGGGGTATGCAAGTGCGATATCAAAGTTTAGTAAAACAGGATTTGGTAATGCAATCAATTCATATTCTTTCGATTTAAAACCATCAGCAGATAGGTGAAAGAGGGTGTTTTTTTGTACATTTTTAAAAAGATAATTAAAATTTACGATGTTTTCTTTTTCTAATTTGTATTCGTTTCCATTTATCTCAACATAAACATTATCAGGGACCTCGTCACCTGTAAGGTTTACTTTTAATTCAAAATCCTGCTGAGTAACCGTTGTTAGATCGCTATTGGTGATCACAAACTGAAAAGGTGATTCTTTTTCAAAAAAATCATCGTGTTTTACCAAGCGTTTTGTTCCATCTGTGATAATGCTTGGTGCTGAAAATAATATCACCGCGATAAGCAAAACAGGTATTAATGCATATTTCAGATATTTTTTGTTTTCCGAAAGGTCAATTGCCGAAGTAAATTCAATAGGTTTTAGTTCCTTTATTTTTTGATTGATACTTGCTTCTAAAAGGGAGATGTTAGATATTGGATTTGAGGTGTTAGATGTTTCTTGTTGTAATTGAAGTGTGTTCAATAATTTATCCTGAACATTTGTAAAATGTTTTCCGATAATGTTTGCAGCCTCTTCGTAAGAAATAACCTTACCTAACTTATAAAGTTTAGAAAGCGGGATTATAATATATTTTACTGAGATAAATCCGCTGGCAACAATAAAGGAATAAAATAAAACGGTACGTATAGCAGTATTGAAGTGGGCATAATATTCCAATACGGTAACTGATATAAAAAACAGCAATACCAAGCCTATACTATAAATCAAGCCACGTAACAGCTGATTTTTATAGTACTTACGGATGAAGCCATCCAGTTTTTCAATTAAAGTTTGGTAATCGTTCGCTTTCATTTTTTAATTTAAACGCAAAAAAAAATATGATGTTGTGTAATAAACAAAGATAAGCAATTGTATAACCAATTTTTTCAAGAATTTTCGGTGGAATAAAAGTTTAACAATTTTTAGGGATTTCTTATAAATAAACCCAATCATCGGTATAGTCTTCATTTTCCAATTGATAAAATGATTTTATACATTTTTTTGATTCTTCCAATAAATAAATTCTTATTTTCACAAAGCTGTATTTTAGCCTTTAATAAGCATGATTGGAAAGAAAAAAATAAAAGAACAGGATACAACATTATTTCTGGAAGAACTTCAGAAACGAATAGTTATACCTGAAGGGCAGTTTGAAAAGTTTTGTGAATTATGGGAATTCAAAAAATTTGATCGGAATGAATTTATTTTGAAAGCGGGTGAAATCCCTAAATTTTCCATTTTCGTATTAAAGGGTTGCTTGCGGCAATATATAGTGAATGAAAAAGGGGAAGAATCTATTGTTTATTTTGCTGAAGAAAGGCATTGGATAGGTGATTTACCCGCACTACGACATAGAACGATTTCAAATTTCAATTTTCAAGCTATCGAAAAGTGCGAATTACTTACCATTACAGCAGATAATTGGGAACGAGCCTTTGCTGAATTTCCTTGGTGGACAGAGGCTCATGTAACAGGCTATCAAAAATGGGTATCTAAAATCCAGCAGCAAACGGCTGATTTTAATAGCCAAACGGGAGAAACCAAGTACTTAAACCTGCTTAAAGAAAAACCAAAATTATTCCAACGTGTACCACAACATTATATCGCATCTTATTTGGGTATTAGCCCCGAGACATTGAGCCGTATCCGTAAAAAAATATTCAACATCTGAATTTCTTGACTTTAGTCAACGTTTTGTAACCGTACCCTCCTGTAGTTTTGTGCCATAATTTTTTTAGTAATCATTTAAAAAAAACAAAAAATGGCAACAACAATCATCAATTCATTCAAAGTAGAAAATTTTGCTAAATGGAAGCAGGGTTTTGAGGCAGGTGAGGCTATGCGCTCACAGGCTGGTATTAAAATCAAAGACGTTTACCAATCGGTAGATGACGAAAATTCAATTACCGTTATTTCTGAAGTTCCGAATCCCGAAGTGGCTAAGGCTATATTATCGGTTCCTGCAATGAAAGATGCGATGGAAAAAAGCGGAGTTATCTCTATACCGGAAATCAAAATTTTAAATCAAACAATCTAAAACCATTATGGCAATGAAAAACACAAAAAAAATAGTTTTGGCAGCAACGTTATCACTGGTAATAGCAGCAACGTCAGCCTTTACACCTTTTAAAAATGGGAAAGTAATTATGATAGTTACTCTTGAAGTAAAAAGTTATACTGATTGGAAAAAAGGTTTTGATGCAGGTGCACCTGTTCGTGAAAAAGCCGGAATCAAAGTGTTAAGTGTTTGCAGTTCCGTAGAAAACGAAAATCAAGTTGTTGTTATTGAAGAGGCGGAAAGTGCTCAAGCGGCTCACGATTTTTTAGCGCTATTAAAATCAAAACAAAAAGAGCTTGATCTGTCTAAATTGGATGTTAAACTATACGATAAATCAGAATAATATAAAATAGTTCGTATTAAGATTTTGAAGAGCGGGACTTTTCTCTGAATTTAGAGAGGTCGCGCTTTTCATTTTTTAAAAATGCCTTAAATGTTGTTCAATTGAAAAACAATCTAATTTAATTTAGTTTTTCATGGCAATGTCTAAACATTCCATCACCACACGCTGAACACCATGAATAATTTCAGGAGTATGTGCTTCAGAAATAAATCCTACTTCATAGCCTGAAGGCCCCATGTAAATTGCACGTTCAAGCAACTCTTTGTGAAGAATTTTAAAATAATTCATGCTTTCAGGAACAATTTCTTCGGCCGACTGGATACTTAAAGCATCTGTAAAAGCAAACCAAAAAATGGAGCCAATAGAAAATACTCTGAAACTATAACGGTGCAGTTTAGCATAATCATTCAAGGCATTTACAAATACGGAGGTTTTTTTCTCCAGATCAGTGTAAAAACCCGGTTTCAAACATTCTGTCAATTGTGCTATTCCAGCAGCCATCGCTACCGGATTCCCGCTCAAGGTCCCGGCCTGATAAACATTTCCTTCAGGTGAAATATGGCTCATGATTTCCGCACTTGCGCCATACATGCCCACCGGCAGCCCTCCACCGATAATTTTACCATAGGTGATAATATCCGGTTGAATGTCATAATAACCTGCAGCGCCCGTAAATCCTACACGAAAGCCGCTAATCACTTCGTCAAAAAGTAATAATGTTTTATTTTCGGTACAGATATCACGCAAAAATTGCAGGTATTCTTTACGTTGCAATAACAAACCATTGTTTGCCGGTATCGGCTCAATAATTATACATGCAATTTGATCTTTAAAATCTGCAAAGGCTTGTTTTACGGCTTGTTCATTATTTAAGGAGACTACAATTGTTTCATTAACAAAACTTTCGGGAACACCGGCCGAAGATGAATTTCCAAATGTTACCAGTCCTGAACCGGCTTTTACCAATAGAGAATCACTATGTCCATGATAACATCCTTCGAATTTTAAAATTTTATTTCGTTTGGTATACCCCCTGGCCAGGCGTATTGCGCTCATTACGGCTTCGGTACCCGAACTTACAAAGCGTATTTTTTGAATGTATTTATTGTTATTCAAGATCAACTCTGCCAATTCATTTTCCAATGCAGTAGGCGCGCCAAATGTGCAACCTTTTTCTACCGTTTTTTTTATAGCATCATTTACTTTATCATTTGCATGACCCAGTATTAATGGCCCCCAGGAGCCACAAAAATCAGTGAATTTATTACCATCGGCATCCCATATCTGTGAACCTTTACCACGTTCAATAAATAAAGGAGTGCCTCCAACAGAGCGGAATGCACGTACAGGGGAATTCACTCCGCCAGGAAAATATGTTTTTGCTTTTTGAAATAAAGCTTCTGATTTTTCTCTTTTCATTGTATTTGATTTGTTTTTTGAAGCCGAATCATCAAAGTATTCATTTTACGAATTTGTAAAATTTATGCCATGCTTATTCATAATTCAAATTTGTTGACTGCAAATATATATCTTTGAAATCAATTTTTTAGCAGAATCGGTGAGTTTGCAGAGTTTGAAAAAAGCGATTGTGAAACTTCGTGCGGTGTCAGTCAGAGCTTGTCGAAGACTGTGCGAGGCTGTTTTGTGGGAACCATCTACATTGATATACAATAATCAGTTTTTAATAGCCGAAAAAAGATGAATATTGAAGAACTAAGGGAATATTGTATTTCTAAAAAAGGTGTAACAGAAAGTTTGCCTTTTGGTCCTGAAACATTAGTATTTAAGGTGATGGGCAAGGCTTTTTTGCTTACTGGTATAGAAGGTAGCCCTTTGCAATTTAATGTAAAATGCGATCCTGAAAAAGCAATTGAACTGCGGGAGAAATATCCTTGCGTGTTACCGGGCTTCCATATGAATAAAAAGCATTGGAATACAGTTATTGTTGATGGCTCTGTTTCAATAAAGCTGTTGCACGAATGGATCACAGATTCTTATAACCTTGTGGTTTCAGTGCTTACCAGAAAAGCGAAACAGGAGTTGATGGAGTTAAAATAATATTTTACAAGAAATAAATAATTATGAGATACGAGAACACACTTGAATTTGCAAAGGAACAAGATACAATTGATCCTTTAAAAGGGTATCGCAATAAGTTTTACTTTCCAATGATGCATGGTCGCGAGGCCGTTTATTTAACTGGTAATTCATTGGGCTTGCAACCTAAAGCCACACAGGATTATGTTTTGAATGAACTGGAAGATTGGGCTACATTTGGTGTAGAAGGCCACTTTCATGCACGCAAACCCTGGCTTTCGTATCATGAGCAGTTTGCCGAACCTGTTGCAAAAATTGTAGGTGCAAAGCCCGATGAAATTGTGGTGATGAACCAACTTACCGTGAATTTACATTTATTAATGGTAAGCTTTTATCGTCCGTCAAATGAGCGTTACAAAATTTTATGCGAAGCAAAAGCATTTCCTTCTGATCAATATGCATTGGAATCGCAAGTGAAATTTCATGGCTATGATCCTAAAGATGCGATCATTGAAGTGGCGCCACGTGAAGGAGAATATTGCATCCGGCATGAAGATATTATGGAAGCGATAGAAAAGAATAAAAATTCTATTGCGCTCATCATGATCGGTGGTGTGAATTATTATAACGGACAGGTTTTTGATATGAAAGCCATTACTGAAGCGGGACACAAAGCCGGAGCAATAGTTGGTTTTGATCTTGCTCATGCTGCCGGAAATTTAAAATTACAATTACATGATTGGAATGTTGACTTTGCATGCTGGTGTACGTATAAATATTTAAACTCCGGTCCGGGAAGTGTGGGTGGTGTTTTTATTCATCAACACAATTTGAATAAACCCGATACGGCACGTTTTGCAGGCTGGTGGGGACATGATAAAGCATCTCGTTTTAAAATGGAAAAAGGTTTTGTACCTATGCCAACCGCTGAAGCATGGCAAATGAGTAATGCTCCTGTTTTATCGATGGCTGCGCATAGGGCTGCGGTGGATATGTTTGATGAAGTAGGCATGGATGCTTTGGTTACAAAGGCAGAAAAATTGACCGGTTATTTGGAATTTGTATTAGATGAGATAAATAAGACGCAAGACGCAAGTAGCAAGAAACAAGAAGCCAGCGATAAGAAGCAAGATGGGTTTTTAGAAATAATTACACCACGTGATAAAAAACAACGCGGTTGTCAGATCTCAATTGTTGCACATGGCCGTGGGAAAGATCTGTTCAACAAAATTACTGAAGCGGGTGTAATAGCAGATTGGAGAGAGCCAAATGTTATCCGATGTGCACCGGTGCCTCTTTACAATTCTTTTGAAGATGTGTTTCGGTTTGGAGAAATATTGAAGAGTGTATTATAAAGCTGAGTTTGAACACAATTGGTCCGAAGCATGTTCATTTGGGCGTTCCCCTTTCTAAAAGGAAGGGCGGGCTTGGAGTTTATCCTGAGCGAAGTCGAAGGGCTCAATCTTTTCTAAACAGAAAAGGATTTACGCTTCAATCCCTAACGCAAAACAGTTCCGTATTAATGCAGGATCTTAAACACCAATTCCTTCAATAACTCGCCTTCAGTAGCAGAGCCTCTATCAACACCTTTTGATTTAAGGTCGTATTCACGTAAATAACTAAAAATAGCTTTTAACTTAACTGCCGAAAAGTTTTTTGCAGCGCGTTCATAATCTCCAACAAAGAAGGGGTGTACACCAAGTTCGGAGGCTACATTGCCTTTTGATTTATCGGTTAAAAATTGATAAATTAAAAGTTTACAGAAATAACCATAAAGTGATGATACCGTCATCACCATTGGGTGTTCTTTTTCATTGGAAGCAAAAAAATTAATGATACGATTTGCTTTAAGAACTTCTTTTTTTCCAATAGCAGTTTGTAATTCAAACACATTGTAATCTTTACTGATGCCAATATTTGTTTGAATATGTTCAACAGAAATTTCAGATTTTGGCGGTAAATTGATCATCAATTTATCCAACTCGTTAGATACTTTGCTGAGATTGGTTCCTAAATATTCGGTGAGTAAAGCGCTTGCTTTAGGACTTACGGTATATTCTTTCCCCTTTAAATAATTGTTGATCCAATCAGGGACCTTGTTATCGTATATTTTTTTTGAGTCGAAAAGTACAGCGTTTTTATCAATAGCTTTTGCCGCGCTGGTTCGCTTATCAATGGTTTTGTATTTGTAACAAATAACCAGGATGGTTGATTTTTGAGGGTTTTCTATATAGGCTTCGAAAGGAGGTTTTGCTTTTTCTTTTGTTTTTTCCTTTTCAGCATCTTTGTCTTTTCCAACCAGATCTTTTATGTTTTGCGCTTCTTTAATAATGATCACCTGGTGTTCGCTCATCATGGGGAAACGCTTGGCAGCACCAATTACATCAGCGGCAGTGATATCACGGCCATAAAGTACACTTTGATTAAATTCTTTTTCGGATTCGTCCAGCACATTTTGTTCAATATAATCGGAGATCATATCAATAAAATAAGGTTCCTCGCCCATCAAAAAATAAACCGGGCGGTAAATTTTCCTTTTTAACTCGGACATTATATCATTAAACTCCATTGTCTTCGAATAACGAATCTTTACTATCCTTCTATTTTGGAAGGGCTGGTTAAATTGCCTACTGAATAATCGCCAACTGTTTTTTTTCTTATTGCAAAATTGACAAATTGTAAAATTGATTTACTACTCTTCAAATCTTAAATGTTTCACTGTCAAACCATTATTAATAAGCTCATTCAACGAATCGATACCAATTTTTAAATGTTCTTCAACAAAATTTTGTGTAACTTTTTTATCGCTTTCGCTTGTTTTTACGCCTTCCGAGATCATTGGCTGATCGCTTACCAAAAGCAAAGCGCCCGTTGGTATTTGGTTGTGAAAGCCTGTTGAAAAAATAGTGGCTGTTTCCATATCAATTCCCATAACGCGAATTTTGCGCAGGTAATCTTTAAATTCATCGTCATGCTCCCAAACTCTTCTGTTGGTAGTATATACAGTACCTGTCCAATAATCTTTATTATGATTACGAATGGTTGTTGAAATCGCTTTTTGTAAATTAAATGCAGGCAATGCAGGTACTTCAGGTGGAAAATAATCGTTTGATGTTCCTTCGCCACGTATAGCTGCAATAGGGAGTATTAAATCGCCTAATTCATTTTTCTTTTTCAGGCCACCACATTTACCAAGAAACAAAACAGCTTTTGGTTCAATGGCACTTAAAAGATCCATAATGGTAGCGGCATTTGCACTTCCCATGCTGAAATTTATAATGGTAATGCCATTCGCTGTTGCATTGGGCATAGGCATATCCAAGCCATCTACTTTAACACCATTCCAGTCGGCAAACATTTTTACATATTTGCTAAAATTGGTTAGCAGAATGTATTTGCCGAATGCTTCTAAAGGTGTTCCGGTATAACGGGGTAACCAGTTTGCTACTATATCTTCTTTGCTTTTCATATATTTACGTTTAGGAATATTTACGAATAACGAATCTTTTCGCTATTTTCGAGAAAATTTTCTCCCAGCGAAATTAGTAATTAAGAATTGTAAAAGATACCTTGTTACAAAATATTTGTTAAAAAAGGATGCTGAACCTAACAGAAGGTTTAGGTATTCATAAAAAAATGAAAACACTAAATTTACCTCCCTATCAGTTTAAGCTTAAGCAGCAAGGGTTACGCACACAGATTTTTGATTCGATCCGAAAAAAATATGTGGTGCTTACACCGGAGGAATGGGTACGTCAGAATTTTTTGCAGTTTTTGATACAGGATAAGAAATACCCTGCTTCATTAATAGCCGTGGAGGCCGGATTAAAATACAATCAGCTGCAAAAACGAATGGATGTGTTGGTGTATGATAAACAGGGAACCCCTCATTTAATGGTGGAATGCAAAGCACCCGAAGTTAAAATTAACCAGGATGTTTTCGACCAGATAGCACGATACAATATGGTGTTTAAAGTGAAGTACCTGGTGGTAACCAATGGCATGCATCATTTTTGTTGTTTGATGGATTACACAAACAATGCTTATCAGTATTTGGAGCAGATCCCGGTTTTTGAGTAGAGAAGCTCTATAGTTTTCAACACAGAGTTCACGGAATATAAATGAGTTCCACAGAGAAGGATACAATTTTTTTCTCTGTGAAACTCTGTACTTTCCTCTGCGAACTCTGTGTTAAAATCTTTTTTTTACTTGAAAGATGCTATTTATAAGCTCTTAGTCATTCAGCTTCAACACCGCCATAAATGCGCTTTGCGGAATCTCCACATTCCCAACAGAACGCATCCGTTTTTTACCTTCTTTTTGTTTTTCAAGAAGTTTACGTTTACGGGAAATATCACCACCATAACATTTAGCAGTAACATCTTTACGCATTGCTTTTATGGTTTCGCGGGCAATGACCTTAGCGCCAATTGCAGCTTGTATAGGGATCTCAAATTGTTGACGAGGAATAAGTTCTTTTAATTTTTCACACATTTTTTTACCAAATTCGTATGCATTGTCACGGTGAATAAGGGACGACAATGCATCTACAGGCTCTGCATTTAAAAGAATATCAAGCTTTACCAAATAACTCTGGCGATAATCCAATGGTTGATAATCAAAAGAAGCGTATCCTTTGGAAATTGTTTTTAAACGATCGTAAAAATCAAATACGATCTCGCCCAAAGGCATATCAAACATAAGCTCTACACGGTCGGTAGTTAAATATACCTGGTTTGTTAAATTACCACGTTTGCCAATACATAAGGTCATGATATTACCAACAAATTCTGACTTGGTGATGATCTGTGCCTTTATATATGGTTCTTCCACACGGTCGAGTTTGCTTGGGTCAGGCAAGTCAGCCGGATTGTTCACGATCATCAATTCATCCTTGGTGCTATACGCATGGTAGGATACGTTGGGAACGGTCGTGATCACGGTCATATTGAACTCACGTTCCAAACGCTCCTGGATAATTTCCATGTGCAACATTCCTAAGAATCCGCAGCGAAAGCCAAAACCAAGAGCAGCCGATGATTCCGGCTCCCATGTTAATGAGGCATCATTCAATTGAAGTTTTTCCATTGAATAGCGCAAGTCTTCAAAATCATCTGTATCAACAGGGTAAATACCTGCAAATACCATCGGTTTTACATCCTCAAAACCTTTAATAGCTGCTACAGAAGGGCGGGCAACACTTGTAATGGTATCACCAACCTTTACTTCACGGGCATCTTTGATCCCGGAAATAATATACCCAACATCACCCGTTTTAATTTCGTTGCGGGGTTCTTGTTTTAATCTTAAAACACCTATTTCATCAGCATTGTATTCTTTTCCGGTGGCAACAAATTTTACTTTTTCGCCTTTTTTAAGCGTCCCGTTTTGGATCTTAAAATAAGCGATGATCCCTCTGAATGAGTTATACACCGAATCAAAGATCAAGGCTTGTAAAGGCTTTTCAGGATCGCCTTTTGGGGCAGGGATACGTTCAATAATTGCACCTAAGATGTCAAATACACCAAGTCCGGTTTTACCGGATGCTGAAATAATTTCTTCACGTTTACAACCCAATAATTCCACGATCTGGTCTTTTACAGCTTCGGGTTCAGCGCTTGGTAGGTCAATTTTATTTAAAATAGGGATAATTTCCAGGTCATTGCCTAAAGCCAGGTATAAATTAGAAATGGTTTGCGCCTGGATACCTTGTGCAGCATCAACGATCAGCAATGCGCCTTCACAGGCAGCAATGGAACGGGATACTTCGTACGAAAAATCAACGTGGCCGGGAGTATCAATTAAATTTAAAACATATTTTTTACCCTGGTATTCATAATCCATTTGAATAGCATGGCTTTTAATAGTGATGCCACGCTCTTTCTCAAGATCCATATCATCAAGGACCTGAGCCTGCATATCACGCTTATTAATAGTATTGGTATATTCAAGCAAACGATCGGCAAGAGTGCTTTTTCCGTGATCGATATGCGCAATAATGCAAAAATTTCTAATGTTGTCCATTCTTCCTGTTATAAGATCTTCATTTTAAAGATCGGATGGCGAATTTACTAATAATCTGCGAATAAACGAATGGAGGCTATTTCGCAAAAGAACAATCAAGGGGATGTATTCTTTATTTTTGCAATTTCTTTCAATACGATACCCGTAATTTCATCATATTACCAACACTTTCTTAAACGGTTGAAAATCTTATGCTTGCATAATAGTTGAAAATAAATTTGCTTTTTGAAAAACCGGGTTGTACATTTGTGCCGTTCAATAATAAGTTAGTGTTCAACCTAGAAAGAATAAATGTTAATTCATTTGTTCCTTAAACCGCTAAAAATGATTAAAGTACTCTTCAGTAACACTACTTGTTACAACTCTCATCAGTCCTTAGCGGACAGTCAATCAAGCCTTAACAATAGTTTTGTAGTCTCTCTTTGTAAAATTAATAATTCAATTATTTTTAACTAAATTTCTTAAAAGGAAACGAATGAAAAAACAATTACAATTTAAGTTTATCGGTGTTTTAGTTGCTGCGGGTGCCATGTTTACTTTAAATTCGTGTAAAAAAGATACTTCTCCACAAGACGGAGTTTCTTTTGAAACTGTTTTGGCATCAGGTGGTGAATTTGCTTCATTTAGTAACCAAAAAATTCTTTCCAACGTTTCTACTTCTTCTGTTCCTGTCGATAGCGGTACCTGGAATTGTACTAACAGCACCTGGAGTGTAATGCAAGGGAATCAGGATTTTCCACTTTACGACCCTAACGTTTCTGTAGTATATCCTGGTAGTTTATTACAAGGAGCTTCTTTAAACCAGGCTACACCTGATGTTGTTGCAGTAAGACGCGGAGGCGGAACAGTATCTATTGATATCATCAACGGATCAAATTCAGTTTATGTAAATGTGACTGAAGTAAAGAAAAGTTTGATCACACAAGCATTAAACGATATTGTAAATGATAATAATGAAGTAATGCCAGCTCGTTTTACTTTCCAACACGAAAATGTAAAAACAAAAGAAGAATTAGCTTTATCATTAGGGTTAAATGTTGAAATAGTTCCTGTAACTGTTATGGCTAACCTTTCATTTTCTAATAACTCAACTTTGAATCATTATTTGGTTGTTTTAAAACAATCATTCTATACAATGAGTTATGATATCCCACCTTCTTTTGATGATTTCTTTGATCCATCTGTTACACCATTGGAGCTTGCGAAATATGTTTCTCCGGGTAACCCTGCTTGTTATGTGTCGGATGTAACTTACGGAAGAGTATTTTATTTGCTAATTGAATCCAGCTCTTCTAAAATGGAAATATCGGCAGCTATCAATGTAAGTTTTAGCAATGCACCGGTAAGTGGTAACGTGGATGCAAGTTATTTATCTTCTTTGGATGATCTATCCGTTAAAGTGGTTGCCCTTGGAGGTGAAACGCAAAGTACATTTACTGCGATCAACGCTGGTAGTTTGAGTTCATTAACCAATCAATTAGGGAATTCTGCTGATCTAAAAGCTGGTGTTCCTCTTTCTTATGTTGTAAGAACGGTTTACAGTAATAAATTAGTGAAAAATAAATTGGATGTTGAATATACAATCAATGACTGCCAATTAGTACCTTAAAGCAATTTAACAATTTAGTAATTTAGCAGTAGGCAATTCAATTTATTGTCTGCTGCTAAATTTTTTAATTTAACAACAAACACCTATAATGAAGACAATCTACACTTTTATTTTTGCCACTCTTTTATTCACACAATCAGCAGTAGCGCAATGTTCTGGCGTTGCAATGGTGTTAAATTCCTCATCGGGTAGTGTAACAGATGGGAGCGGGAGCAGTGATTATATTGATAATTTAGATTGCTTTTGGCTTATTGCACCGGCAGGAGCCGGGACTATCAGTTTAACATTCACTGCACTTGATCTTGAGATCTATCAACCTTCCGACAAAGTAAGAATTTATGATGGTAGCGACACTTTGGCTGCTTTGATAGCCACTGTAACTGATATTACATTTCCAGGTACTATAACTTCTACCGGTGGTGCCATGTACATTCGTTTTACTACTGATCATTCGTATCAAGGTGCCGGATGGGCGGCTTCTTATACGTCTACTACAGCGCCTCCCGTTTTTTGTAATGGTAACACCACCTTAACAGCGGCTTCCGGTGCTTTTTCAGATGGAAGCAGCTCTTCTAATTACGGCAACAATGCAAGCTGTACTTGGCTTATACAGCCTCCTGCTGCAACATCCATTACATTAACATTCGCTGCATTTAATACAGAAGCAGGCCAGGATTTTATAAAAGTATATGACGATTCCAGTTCACCTCCTACATTGATAGGATCTTATAGCGGAGGCACTATTCCTTCACCGGTTGTATTATCATCGGGTGGGGCTATGTTAGTTGAATTTACAACAAACAATTCAATAACAGATGTTGGCTGGTCAGCATCCTATACCTCTACTATTGCTCCTCCTGAGTATTGTAGCGGATCTACCACACTCACTGCGGCTTCGGGCAGCTTTAACGATGGCAGTGGAACGGATAATTATAGCGATGGCGCTAATTGCACCTGGCTTATTCAACCCGCAAATACAAGTTCCATCACGCTTACCTTTAATGATTTTGGTACACAGGGAGGAATGGATTTTGTAAAAGTGTATGACAATTCAACATCACCTGCTACTCAAATAGGATCTTATAGTGGTGCCAGTGTTCCTGCAGCCCTTACCATGCCGGGCAGTGCAATGAAAGTTGTTTTTACATCTAACAGTTCAGTAACTGCTGTTGGCTGGTCGGCATCTTATACTTCTGTTAGTACTGTAGGAATATCTGATAATGAATTAAACAAGGCTATCAGCATTTATCCGAATCCTTTTCATCAAACTGCTACACTTAAATTTTCTGCTCCGGAAACAGAAGCTTGTGAGTTCATCATGTATGATGTGTTAGGGAAATCTTTAATAAAGATGATAATTCCTGCTTTTACTACTTCAGTTGTTATAGATGCGAAATCGTTGCCAAATGGGATGTATTTTTATTCTTTGTCTGAAAACAATATGCTTATTCATACCGGTAAAGTAATTATTCAATAAAATTCGAATATTTTTTTACATCTAGCCCTTTAGAAAACACCATGCTTTTTGCATGGTGTTTTTTTATGCAAACATTTTTACAGCAATAAAATAGGTGAGTAATGAAACCAGAGCAGACAAAAACATCCCCCAAATAAGATCAATAATTGTTACTAATACAGGCCAGTTTTTTAGGAGCGCCAAATTGGTAAGGTCGAATGTGGCATAGGTAACAAGCCCAAATATGGCACCAAACAAGAGTGTATGTGTCCATGAGTGTTTCTCCAACGCAGGTTGGATCACAAATAAAACAAGTCCGGTAATAAAAAGAAAATAAAAAAAAATTGTTGCAAGCCAGTTAATGTTTGGTTTCATTAAAAACCCGATTTGATCGCGATAAAAATCTTTTGCCAGAAATCCAACCCATGAAATATCGAAGGCAATAAAAATGGGGAGAGCGGTGAAAAAAAGTTTTAGAAACATATTAGACTTTATATAAGGTAATTTATTAAAATAATTTAATGCTTATTTGGAGCGTCATTGCGAGAATTTCAGTCGAAGCAATCTCAACCTAATGATGGATGTGAGATTGCGGAGTTTATCCTGAGCCTGACGAAGGGTGCCTCGCAATGGCGCTCTGAATGACACTTTTCTATAAAAAATAAAATTCCATAACATTTTAACCTGTATATGCTGGTGATCAGGTTATGAAATAAAAATGAAAGAGAGTGTATTGCTTTTTTACAAATATAAAATGAAAAAAAATATTTTCAGGGAACCGGATCACAAACAAAAGTGATCCTTTATACTAATCTGTTGAATCTGTGGCGAAAAAATCACCCTTGAAAGGCTTTATTAGGTGGGTTTTTTGTGGGGAGGGGTGTCAGTAAAAATAAATATTATTTGTTGGGACTTGGCATTATTCACAATGTTTATTTATAAAATACTGAGTACAAATTGTTCCATTGGAGGCTGCAGGAATTTTTCTTTTACAGTCATGGAGAGGGCAAGGTGAATCGCTTTTTTAAGTTTTCCAAATTCTCGGGGTTTCTGAATATAATATTGTGCACCTTTTTGATAAAGCATGTTTACAATATCCTGATCGAAATAAGTGGAGAATATAATTACCGGAATTGATTTTAATTTTTCACAGCGTTTTATTTCTTCGAGGCACTCAAACCCGTTTTTTCGAGGCATATTCATGTCAATAAAAAGCACATGAGGATGTAAACTTTTTTTATAGAGATGTTGCATTAGTTGTTGCCCATCATTTACAATTGAAAAACAAACGGATATGTGAAACTCATCCAACGCTTCTTTAAAAAGAAAGCAGTCGTCAAGATCATCATCTGCAAGTAAAATTCGTAGTTGAGTGGAATGCATAAAAAATCAAAATTTTATTATTGATCTAAAATTTAATTACCCTATTATTTTTGTTCGCAGCAAATTTAAATAAATTTGTCGACAAACAAGTCTTTTTCGTAGATAAAAATTAAAAAATCGCAGACTAGTGAAAACGAGTCGTTTAAGTGTCGGATTTTGTGGATAATTTGCAAATTTCAAATAGCACCGTATTTATTTGTTCATTTGGGGGTTGTTTAAAATTAGAGCCCCTATAAATTTTATTCGAAAGAGTTTTTCGCCTACTCTCTATTCCTCCCTTGTTTCGACATTACTGAATTCGCGGTCGTTTTGTACCTTTCATCTCTGTTCCGGACAGGCTCAATAGAGAAAGCTGCATTTGCTTCAACAAACAATATTGTTATCTTTTATATAAAATTTAAACAGACTTATGTATTAGCAGGGCTTTCTTATAAAAAAATTGGTGCAGCGCACCTTACTATTTGTAGTGTAAATGACCAAAATCCAATTAAAAAGGTGCAGCGCATCCTAACAATATTTAATATTTCGGTGCGCTGCACCTTAAAAAAATGGGGTAAAGGGTTAATTCTACAAATATTTCGCGACTCTGCCGCTTTTTACAAGAAAGCTCTGTATGTATTAGTTGGATTAATGGAAAAGTTTTTTTAGCTTCGTTCCAGGTGTAGTACAAAAATGTTTATCCTCTTTTTTATTTTTCATTTTATTTTTAAACGAATCACTATGAATCAAAAAAGCAAAACAGTTAGCATAAGCGTTTTTTTTTCTTTTATATGTCTCGCAGTATTGCCTGTATGCGCTCAGCAGGCCGATTCTCGCTTAGCAGATGCCACAATTGTTAGCTATAGCAAAACCACCAAACTCCCCTATTTCATAAAATTTAATCCTGATCAGAACATTAAAGAAGAAGGTTTTACCGCCTGGATAGCGCATGCACTTAATTTACCCGATAACATTACTTTTAAAGCGTATGACATTCAAAAAGATGATTTGAAAATTACGCATACACGGTACAAAGAATACATAAATAATTTTCCTGTGGAAGGTTCGATGATCATTACCCATAGCACCGATGGCCGTTTGAGTTCTGTTAATGGCGATTATTTCTTAAATGTTACTGCCAGCACCATTGCTTCAATTACAGAGACCATTGCATTAGAAAGCGCATTAAAAAAAGTAAATGCCCTTACCTACAAATGGGAAAACAAAAAACAGGAAGGCGCTATGCGTGAGTTACTTAAGCAGCCTGATTTTACCTATTTCCCAAAAGGAGAATTAGTAATGGTGCATAGGTCGGGAACGGATTATTCGGCAGTTAATATCCGCCTTGCATATAAGTTTAATATTTACGCTGAAAAGCCGCTATACCGCTCTTATGTTTTTGTGGATGCACAAACAGCTGAAGTGATTGCTGAAAAACCGATCATTCATACCGCAGATGTGGTGGGTACTGCTAATACAAAGTATAGTGGGGCTGTAAATATGACTTCCGATAATTTTGGAACAAACCAGTACAGGCTTCGTGAAACTGGCAGAGGCAATGGAATTCAAACGTTTAACCTGAATAATTCCACCAACTATACCAACACCGATTTTACAAACTCTTCAAGTGCCTGGAATGTTACCGGATTTGATCAGGCAGCTTCGGATGCTCACTGGGGTGCAGAAAAAACGTATGATTATTATCAAACAATACATAACCGCAACAGTATTGATGGAAATGGTTTTGCACTTTTAAGTTATGTTCATTATGATGTAAATTATGTGAATGCTTTTTGGGATGGGCAGGAAATGACCTATGGCGATGGTAATACATCGCAAGGGTTTAAAATTATGACCGCACTTGATATTTGCGGACATGAAGTTACTCACGGTTTGGTTCAATATACTGCCGGTTTAGGGGGCAGTGGAACAGATGAATCAGATGCACTTAATGAAGGCTTTGCCGACATTTTTGGCACCTCCATTGAGGTTTTTGCACGTCCATCTCAAAACGACTGGTTAATGGGTGCAGACAATATGACCAACAATGGCGGACTTAGAGATATGTCGAATCCATCCAATTTAGGAGACCCTAATTGTTATTTAGGTACCAATTGGGATGGAGGCGGTGAGCCCCATAAAAATGCCGGTCCGGCTATTTACTGGTATTATTTGCTTTGCATGGGCGGTAGCGGGACAAATGATAATGGTGCTGCATTTAACGTTAGTGGCATCACAATGGCAAAAGCAGAAAAGATAGCTTTTCGTGGATTGTCAGTTTATTTTACTCCGGGTACAACGTATGCAGATGCACGCACAGGTACTATTCAGGCTGCTGTAGATCTTTATGGCGGTTGTTCTCCCGAAGTAATAGCAACTACAAATGCATGGCATGCAGTGGGGGTGGGGCCTGTTTTTTCGGGTTCTGTTAATGCCGCTTTTACAGCATTGGCTACAAGTAGCTGTGTACTCCCTTTTGTTGTGAATTTCAGCAACACCAGTACCAATGCAGGCAATGCAACCTGGTATTTTGGCGATGGCTCCACAAGCACATTGTATAATCCCAGTCACTCGTATGGTACTGCAGGAACCTATAATGTTAAGTTAAAGGTGAGCAGCGCATGTGGCAGCGATTCGGTGCTTCAAACTGCTTTTATTACAGTGAATCCGCCACCTGCTCCTACAGCCACTGGTGGTTATAGTTGTACATCACCATCGGTACTAACATTAAGTGCCACAGGCGGAGGAACACTGAATTGGTATAACACGCCTTTTGCCGGAGTACCCCTTAGTACCGGGATCAGCTTCACAACCCCTGCTATTAGTATCACCACAACGTACTATGTTGAAAGCCAGAATGCAGGAGCTACAGGATCGGTTGGGCCGACCACAACCACCATATTGGGAGCGGGGGGGTATCATAATAATACCTCTACACAATATTTAACATTTGATGTTTTACAAGCCTGCACCATACAAACTGCACTTGTAAATTCAGGCGCTGCAGGTACGCGTAATATTATAGTATGGGATACCACGGGCGTTCAATTACAAAGTATCCCTGTTAACTTCCCCAGTGGAATAGGAACAGTTACGCTTAACATACACCTTGCCCCGGGTAGTTATCGGATTGGAGGAACAGGAATGAATCTTTGGAGGAACAATACCGGTGGAACTTATCCATTCACGCTTAATGGTACGATCACTATTACAGGTTCTTCGGCCGGACCGGATTTTTATTATTATATCTATAACTGGCTGGTTAAGAACGACCCTTGTGTGAGTGCCCGTATCCCGGTTATTGCAACCATTGGCGGAACAGCAGTTACCTATTCGGCAGTTGCATACGACACGATCTGCACCAATAAACCATCGGTTATACTCACAGGTGGAACACCAACAGGTGGAGTGTATTCGGGTATTGGAGTAAATTCAGGTTCGTTTGATCCGGCACTAGCAGGAGAAGGCAGTTATACCATTACGTATTCGCGTACTGATACCGCCAACTGTACGAATACCGCCAGTCAGACTATTTATGTGATAGAGTGCGTTACAGGGATAAGCTCCAATGATGCGGGATCAGGCTTGGTTTTGTATCCTAACCCTACTGAAGGAAGTTTTACATTACAGATAGATCTTTTAAATGATGAAAAAGTTAAGGTTGAATTGATGAATTCCATGGGGCAGGTTATTCTTGTGGAGGATCATAATTTTGTTTCGGGAAATAACAAATTATCGCTTAGCCTGAATGGTGCTGCAAAAGGAATTTATTTTGTGCAGGCAACAACTTTATCAAACGTTCTCAGGCAACGAATTGTTATGCAATAATTGATTTCGGGATCAAGCAAAATGATGAAAACATTTTACAAGCTTTTTATAATTTTTCTGATATCCATAGTTGATATTATATCACTTAATGCGCAAAATATTGGTACTGCTTTTGTCAGAACCTGCGGTAGTCCTGTACTTCCCGATAGCTTTGAAACCTGGTTACAGCCACTGATAGGATCCGTTGCCGGTGAAAGCCGCACGGTATATAACATCCCGGTAATTGTTCATGTTATTCACAATGGAGAAACCAGCGGTACAGGCTCCAACTTAAGCCAGGCACAGGTAAATTCGCAACTTCAAATTTTAAATGAAGATTTCAGGAAATTAAATGCGGACATTTCCAATGTTCCATCAGCATGGACAGGAGTAGCTGCTGATTGTGAGATCAATTTTTGTTTCGCGGTAGTTGATCCCTCCGGAAATACATTGGCAGAACCGGGTATTGACAGGATAAACAGGAACTCCAGCGGTTTTTCTGCTCCGCCTTATGCCACATCTTACATTGATGCAACAATAAAACCTGCTACCATTTGGAACCCTAATAATTATCTGAATATATGGTGTTTAAGTTTAGGAAATGGTTTATTAGGTTATGCAACATTCCCCAACCCCGGAAATTCAGGATTAGGTGGATTAGGGGCTCCTTATGGCTCAACTACATCGGATGGAGTGGTAATTTTAAATACAGCATTTGGAAACACAGGAACTGCAACTGCACCGTATAATAAAGGGCGTACCGTAACACATGAAATAGGTCATTGGGTTGGCTTGCGTCACATTTGGGGGGATGGTTCCTGCGGCAATGATTTTTGCAATGATACTCCAACTCAACAAGCATCTAATTATGGTTGTCCTTCATTTCCAAACGTTACTTGCAGCAACAGCCCTAACGGAGATATGTTCATGAATTATATGGATTATGTTAATGATGCCTGTATGTTCATGTTCTCCAGCGATCAAAAAGCAAGAGTACAGGCAATTATGTTAAACAGTCCGATGCGCAATGCACTCACTACCTCATTAAAATGTAATAACCCAATTTCTTTAGATGCAGGGATCAACAGCATTGTAAACCCTTTCGGCAGTATTTGTGAGGCCAGCATTGTTCCCTCGGTGATCATAAAAAATTACGGAGCAACCGTACTTACTTCCTCTACTATAAATTATAAAATAGACAATAATAGTATTTTGATCCAAAATTGGACAGGCTCTCTTGCAAGCGGACAATCTGTTACTGTGCCGCTATCTGCAATGGCAGTGGCTATAGGGACACACACCTTTACCAGTTTTACAAGCAATCCGAATAGCAGTGCAGATGGGAATTCTCTGAACGACCAATCGGTAAATTCATTTGTAGTTAATTCAGTTTCTGCACCGGCTACTACCGGAGGTATAGGCTGCTCTTCGCCATCCAGCGTTGGTTTAAGTGCTACAGGTGGGGGAACGCTTGATTGGTATACTGCTCCTACAGGTGGAACACCGGTTAATACAGGTAGTACCTATACAACGCCTTTGCTGAATATAACCACTACCTATTATGTGGAAAGTCAGGCTCCGGGAACAACAGGTAATGTTGGCCCTGCAACTACTACCGTATTTGGAGGTGGTGGATTTCATAATAATACATCCACACAATATTTAACATTTGATGTGCTTCAAACATGTGTATTAAAAACTGCACTTGTAAATTCAGGTGCAGCGGGCACTCGCAATATTGTACTATGGGATTCGGCAGGTACCCAGATACAAACTGTTCCTGTTGTATTTCCAAATGGAATAGGAATCATTACGCTTAATATATCCCTTAGTCCGGGAAGCTATAGGATTGGTGGAACAGGCATGAACCTGTGGAGGAACAGTACGGGTGGGACTTTCCCGTTTAGCCTCAATGGTGTAATTGATATTACGGGATCATCGGCCGGGGCAACATATTATTATTATATTTATAACTGGCTGGTGGAAACATCTCCTTGTGTAAGCCCGCGCACACCTGTTATAGCCACCATTGGCGGACCAGCGGTTAATTATTCCGCAACTTCTTATGATACCATGTGTATCAATAAACCTCCCATTGTATTAACAGGCGGAACACCTGCAAATGGGGTTTATTCGGGTACTGGTGTAAATTCCGGTTCTTTTGATCCTGCTGTATCCGGTGCGGGTAGTCATACCATTACGTATTCGTATACTGATATTAACAATTGTACTGGCACAGCCAGCCAGATAATATTTGTAGATCCTTGTATTTCCGGAATTGATTTTATGGATGGAACGTCCCGGATCGCTATATATCCTAATCCGGCAGAGAGTAGCTTTGTATTGGAAATAGGGCTTTTGAACGATGAGCGTGTAAAGGTTGAATTAGTGAATTGCCTGGGGCAAACCATTCTTTTTGAAAACCACAATTTAGTTTCAGGAAATAATAAAATACCTCTTAACCTGAACGAAGCTGCAAAAGGGATCTATTTAGTTAAAGTTAAAACTACATCTTCAGTTCTTACAGAGCGTATTGTCCTTAAATAAGTCCAAAATTAACAATCAAACCCAGTTTGTTTAAGGCACAGTTATTTAGTACTACCCAATTGAACATAAAATGATCAATAAACTCTCATTTATTTTTTCATGATAAAACAATCATCAACAATAAAATAATATTATTTTTAGCATTAAAATTCCGCAACAGGATACATAATTTTATAGGATGAGAGCAAAAACCACCCCTGGTAAAAAAATAATACTTAAAGAAGAAACCAAGAACAAACCTTTCCCTATAGTTGCTATTGGTGCTTCAGCAGGTGGGCTTGAGTCGGTAACGCAACTTCTTCAAAATTTGCCTTCAAAAACAGGGATGTCGTTTATTTACATGCAACACTTAAGCCCCGATTATAAAAGTGTTTTAGTAGACCTTTTGTCGAGAGTCACTCAAATGAAAGTGATCGAAGCAACAAACAGTATGTTAATTGATCCGAACACTGTTTATGTGATCCCTGCAGGTAAAGAAATGATAGTAAGTGCGGGGTATATAAAATTAAGTCCAAGAAAAAAGGACCGATCATCTTTTCTTTCCATTGATTCTTTTTTCTCTTCATTAGCAGAACAACATAAAGAGCAGGTTATTGGAATTGTTCTTTCGGGTAGTGCAACTGATGGCACTATTGGATTAAAAGCAATTAAACATGAAGGCGGATTAACTTTTGCGCAGGACAATTCGGCAAAATTCAACAGCATGCCGAAATCCGCTATTGCTGCAGGTGTTGTTGATTTTGTTTTATCACCCAAAGAAATTGCGCGTAAGCTGGTTAATCTGAGCAAATTCGGGTTTGTAAAACATAGAATTTTTGGAAAAGGAAAGGAAGATGAAATAGACAATGAAAATGTTGATTTGAAGCGGATCATTCGACTTCTCCGTGAAGGTGTGGGTGTTGATTTTACTCATTATAAAATGAACACAATCAAAAGGCGAATACTTCGCAGGTTGGTTTTAAATAAAAAGAAAACGTTAAAAGCGTATGCAACATTTCTCTCGAAAAACAGTCAGGAATTAGATACGCTTTACCAGGATCTGCTTATAAATGTTACTAACTTTTTTAGGGACGTGGAGGCACACTTGTATTTAAAAGCCTCGGTTTTTCCGAAGCTATTAAAAAGCAAAGCCGCAGATGAAATGTTGCGGATATGGGTGGCAGCTTGCTCTACGGGGGAAGAGGCTTATTCTATGGCAATGACCATTCTTGAGATACAGGGCAACAAATCAAATAATAAAGGTGTACAGATCTTTGCTACTGATCTTAGCGAGCCGGCAATCAATAAAGCACGTATTGGTGAGTACACCAAACAAGAACTTGAAGCTGTTTCTCCTGAACGTTTAAAGCGTTTTTACACTAAAAGTGATGGAGGTTACCGCATTGCAAAATCGGTGCGCGATATGTGCATATTCGCGCCTCATAATATTTTGAGTGATCCTCCATTTTCGCGGGTTGATTTTATAAGTTGTCGTAACCTGCTTATTTATCTAGAAAGCGCTGCTCAGAAAAAAGTGATCTCGATGTTTCACTATGCGTTAAATGACGGAGGGTATTTGATGCTGGGTGAATCAGAAACTATCGGAACATTAGGACATCTTTTTGCAAACGTAAATAAAAAATTTAAAATATACGCTCGTAAGAAAAGCACAGGTATACGCGTTTTACCGGATACAATTTTGGGGTTCAGGCGGACCATTTCGCCAAAAAAAATTGTGAGTTTACATTCAGAAAAACATGTCAGCACCAATTCAATTGATCTGGATAAAACAATTGATTCTATTCTTCTTTCGACATATGTGCCGCCAAGTGTAATTATTAATTACGATATGGATATCCTCCAGTTCAGAGGGGCGACTTCTTTATACCTTCAACATTCAGCCGGTAAAGCCAGTTTGAATATATTAAAGTTGATTCGTCCTGAAATTGCTTTTGAACTTCGAACAGCAATTCATAATGCAATAAAAACAAAAAAAAGAGTACAAAAATCAGGTATCGAAATAAAAATCGACTCCTCGTTAAAAACAATCCGTTTGGAAGTAGTTCCTCTAAGCATAAATTGGGATGAGCCTCTTTTGTTAATACTTTTTAATGATCAGGAAAAAATTGAAGTGGGGGAAAGCATTACGAAAGGTTCAAGAAATAATTCGTTGCAGAAAGATCGCAAGATAAAAAAACTGGAAGACGAGTTGATGGCAATGCGTAATGATCTGCGTTCTATCACTGAAGAGCAGGAATCTGCTAACCAGGAACTTCAGTCGGCCAATGAAGAAATTGCATCCAGCAACGAAGAGTTTCAAAGTGTGAACGAAGAGCTTGAAACATCAAAAGAAGAAATTGAATCGACTAATGAGGAGCTTATTACAACCAACCAGGAATTGCAAATGCGTAATGAATTGCTAACCGAATCCTATAATTATTCCGAAGCGATCCTTGTCACCATTCATGAACCGATGATCATTCTTGACAAAAATGTGCGTGTGAAATCGGCTAATAAATCTTTTTACGACAAATTTCACCTGAAAGAAGATACAACTGAGGGAGTACCATTATATGAATTAGGAAACAGGCAATTGAATATTCCACGATTGCGCAAACTGATCGAAGATGTTTATTCTAAAGGCAAAGGTTTCGAGGATTTTGAAGTTAAATTAAAATTTCCAGGAGCAGGTGAAAAAATCATGCTTCTAAATGCAAAACGTATTGTACAAAGTAGTCATAATGAACACCTGATTTTGCTTGCTTTTCATGATATTACAGAACGTACGTTATACCTGATCAAAGAAAGAGAAAAAGAGTTGCTTGAAAAAAATATTCAAACGTATAAAACAAATAATGCTGCTTTGGAAAAAGCGGTTAAAGAAAGAACAAAACAGATAGAGGAAGTAAGTTTAGCCCTCGAAAACAAAAATCATGAACTCGAAAGCATAAATAAAAAACTAACGTCATTTACTTATATATCAAGTCATGATTTGCAGGAACCGTTGCGTAAAATACAGCTTTTAGCATCACATATCCTCGAAAAGGAAGCGCAAAATCTATCTGAAAAAGGCAAAGACTATTTCAACAGGATGCAATTGGCTGCCAAAAGAATGCAAACACTTATTGAAGATCTGTTGGCCTATTCTCATGCAGATAGTAAAAAAATAATATTTGAAAAAACAAATATTAACGAAATTGTGAAAGAAATAAAGGATGAATTTAAAGAAGAATTTCAGGCTAAAGGTGTTAAAATACAAGCAGATAAATTACCTGTTCTTAATGTTATTCGTTTTCAGTTTCATCAGTTAATGCATAACCTTATCAGCAATGCGCTAAAATTTTCAGACCCCAATAAACCTTTGCAAATTACGATCAATAGCGAAATTGCAACAGGAAATAAATTTAAAGACGAGCATCTTTCTCCAAAAAAGAAATACTGTCATATTTCCATCAGTGATAATGGAATAGGTTTCGATCCTCAATTTAACGATCGTATTTTTGAGGTCTTTCAACGTTTACACGGAAAAGATGAATATAAGGGCACAGGGATAGGACTTGCTATTTGTAAAAAAATTGTGGAAAACCATCATGGGTTTATTACTGCCAATGGTGAATTGAAAAAGGGTGCAACTTTTAATATTTATTTACCAATTGACTTCGAAAAATAATAAATTCAAATAATATAGAATGGCAGATACTATTATCATAGGAACTTTTATCGATGATGATATAGAAATGGCCGAACGAAAAGGTCTCGGACACCCCGATTCTATTTGTGACCAGATAACTGAGCAGATCTCTGTTGAACTTTGTAAGTATTATTTACAAGAATTTGGAATGATCATGCATCATAATGTGGATAAGGCTCTTTTGATCGGTGGGCAATCAATGCCGGCATATAATGGTGGTAAAATAATAAAACCGATGTCGCTGATAATTGCCGGTAGAGCCACTCAGCAGGTAAATGATAGGATCATTCCTGTTGAAGAGATCGCTATTGAAACAGCAAAAAAATGGTTGCAAAAAAACATCCGGCATCTGGATGTTTCAAAAGATATTTTGATTTCCTCAAAGATCCGACCCGGAAGTGCCGATCTGGTTGGACTTTTTAACCGTTTTGGAAAAGGTGAAATTCCTTTGGCAAACGACACATCCTTCGGTGCCGGGTATTACCCCACTTCAATTCTGGAAAATTCTATTATTAAAATTGAAGAACTCTTAAATAGCCGGGATACAAAAAACAGATTCCCTTTTATTGGAGAAGATATTAAAGTGATGGGTGTTAAAGATCATTCGAAGTATTACTTTACCGTTGCAATTGCAATGATCGATAAATACATTACTGACTTGAATGATTATGTTTCTAAAATTAAACAGATAAAAGATTTTATACAAGCAAATTTACTTTTAACTGATACAACTATTTATATCAATACGGCAGATGATTACGACCGGGAAAGCATTTATCTGACTGTAACGGGTACAAGTGCTGAAAGCGGGGATGATGGACAGGTAGGAAGGGGGAACAGGATCAATGGTTTGATAACGCCTTACCGCCCGATGAGTCTGGAAGCGACATCAGGTAAAAATCCGCTGAGCCATATTGGTAAAATATACAATTATTTTGCAACGGACCTGAGCAGGGCCATTGTTGAAAACCACTTTGCTGACGAAGCCAATGTATTTATTGTATCACAAATTGGGAAGCCAATCAATGAACCGCAACTAATACATATCAAACTAAAAAACGCTGAGGATAAAAAACGTGTTGAAGACTTAGTAAAGGAAAAACTCAATTCTCTTTCGGAATACTGGAAGATAATTATAGATCTGAAATAAATTCAAGCTTCTGTATGATGAATTTTAGACTTTATACAAGTTGAAATATTATGAAATCCCCGTTTTTACACAAAAGCATCATTCAGAGCGTCATTGCGAGGTACCCTTCGTCAGGCTCAGGATAAACTCCGCAATCTCACATCCATTATTAGTTGAGATTGCTTCGACTGAAAAAGTCTCGCAATGACGCTCCAAATAGGCATTAAATTATTTAATAAATTAACTTATATAGTCTATTATTCGGTACTGAATTAGTTTATTTTCACTATTATTGATGTTAAATTTTAATGGAGTGGAGAAGCAACAAAATACACAAGGTTTAAAAAAATCACTTACTCCACTAATGTTATGGGGATTGGGTGTTGGATACGTTATTTCGGGGATGTATTTTGGATGGAACCTGGGCCTTGAAAAAGGCGGAACATTGGGTCTTGCCATCGCCACATTTTTCATTATTATTTTATACGTAACATTCACTTTTTCTTATTCCGAACTTGCCTGCGCAATACCTAAGGCTGGTGGTGTTTTTGATTATGCCGGCCGTGCCCTTGGCAAGGATATTGGTTTCATTGCCGGCATGGCACAGAATATCGAATTTATTTTTGCTCCTCCTGCCATTGCTTTTGCAATAGGAGCGTATTTTAATCTCATTTTCCCGCAATTTGATATTCTTTGGATCGCAATAACAATGTATGTTATTTTCACGTTGTTAAATATCTATGGAGTTAAGGCAGCTGCAACATTTGAGCTGATCATCACCTTGCTGGCAGTTATTGAACTGCTGATATTTGCAGGAGTTACACTGCCTCATTTTCATGCAGAAAACTTGACGCGAAATGCTTTACCTAATGGATACACGGGTGTTTTTGCTGCATTGCCTTTTGCCATTTGGTTTTTCCTTGGTATTGAAGGCGTTGCTAATGTTGCCGAAGAAACTATTAATCCTCAAAAAGATATTTTAAAAGGTTTTGGATCTGCAATAATCACATTAGTGGTATTGTGTGTTCTTACTTTTGTTGCTGCTATTGGTGTTGGAGGTTGGGAAGCGATTGTGTTTAATGCTGAAGGTGGAACATCCGATTCTCCCCTACCCATGGCAATGGCAATGATAGTGGGAGGCAATAGTTTGCTTTTTCACATGTTACTTACCGTAGGTTTGTTTGGCCTGGTAGCTTCTTTTCATGGGCTGATGCTGGCTGGGGGACGTTCAACACTTGAGTTTGGAAAGGCAGGCTATGCTCCAAAATTTACGGGGAAAGTTGACCCGAAATTTCAAACGCCCGCAAATGCATTACTGGTAAATACAGTAATTGGGATCATTGTTTTGCTAACCGGTAAAACCACTGAAATAATTACGATGGCTGTGTTTGGAGCGCTTACACTTTATGTGATCGCCATGATCTCATTAATTGCGCTTCGCAAAAAAGAACCTTTGTTGGAGCGTCCTTTCAGGGTTCCTTTTTATCCGCTTTCTCCTGTTCTTGCATTGATCATTGCTATTGTTTCATTGATTTCCATGACGTATTATAATTTTAATCTTGCTTTAATTTATTTTGGATTGCTTGTTGTTTCGTATCTTGGATTTAAAATATTTTATAGAAGGTGAGTGTTTTAATTTGTGTTTTTATGTGTATTCTGAGCGGACTCTATGTATTTTAAAACTATACAGCTAAGGGTTAAATCACAAAAGAAGGATTACACGGAGAAACACTGAGGATACACAGAGTTTCACAGAGAAAATTTAAAATGGAAATTAATCAGATAACCGAAAAAATTATTGGCTGTGCAATTGAAGTACACAAAAATCTAGGTCCAGGCTTATTAGAATCAGCTTACGAGGAATGTTTATCGTTTGAATTGCAGAAAGCAGGTTTGAAAATTGAAAGACAAAAACCTGTGCCGGTTGTTTATAAAGACATAAAACTGGATTGCGGGTACAGAATGGATTTATTAGTTGAAAATACTGTAATTATTGAACTGAAAACCGTTGATGCTTTTAATCCGGTTCATGAAGCACAAATTCTGACTTACATGAAATTTGGAAATAAGATTATCGGATTATTGATTAATTTTAATGTTACTCTACTTAAAAATGGTATTAAAAGATATAAATTATAAACTCTGTGTTACTCCGTGTATCCTCCGTGGAACTCTGTGTAACAAATATTAACGTTTTACAAATATTCACATTATGTCAGAAAAAGAAATAATAGAGTACGTTAAAAATCATCCTTCCGGGAAGGTAAAGCTCGCAATAACAGACATTGACGGTGTTTTACGTGGTAAATATGTTAGCACAGAAAAATTTTTATCTGTCATAAATAGTAACATAGGCTTCTGCGATGTAGTGTTTGGTTGGGATTCAAATGATGTAGCGTATGATAATGTTGGGTTTACGGGTTGGCATACAGGATATCCTGATACTCCTGCAAGAGTTGATATTAAAACGTTCCGCAAAATTCCATGGGAAAATGATGTACCGTTTTTTCTTTGTGAATTAATAGGGAAACCCGCTTATGTTTGTCCAAGAAATTTGCTTCAGCAGGTTATCGGTAAAGCAGAGAAACAAGGGTATACACCTTACTTTAGCCAGGAGTTTGAATGGTTTAATTTTGAAGAAACACCTCAAACACTGCATGAAAAAAAATTCAGCGGTCTCAATCACTTGAGCCCGGGTATGTTTGGTTATTCGATTTTACGTACCACATTACGAAATGATTTTTTTACCGCCTTATTTGATCAGTTGAAAAAATTTGACATTCCAATAGAAGGGCTTCACACAGAAACTGGTCCGGGTGTTTACGAGGCTGCAATAACCTATTCAGGCATATTAGAAGCGGCCGACCGTGCTGTACTTTTTAAGACAGGCGTAAAAGAAATTTCCTATAAGCATGGGATCATGGCTACGTTCATGGCCAAGTGGAGCGAGAACCTTCCGGGGTGCAGCGGACACGTACATCAGAGTTTATGGGATAAAAAAAGCAAGACCAATTTATTCTATTCCGAAAAAGATAAAGAGAATATGAGCGATATGTTCAAAAGCTATATTGCCGGTCAGTTATATTGTTTACCATTTATCTTGCCGATGTTGGCACCCACTATAAATTCATATAAACGCTTGGTAGAAGGTGCTTGGGCTCCCACAACCTTAACGTGGGCTGTAGATAACAGAACAGTTGCTTTGCGTTCATTACCACTGGGACCTAAATCCGCACGAGTGGAAACACGTGTGGTTGGCTCTGATTCAAATCCTTACCTGGCTATGGCAGCTTGCCTTGCAAGTGGTTTGTATGGAATTAAAAACAAACTTAAATTACAGGCACCTACAATAGGTAGCGGTTACCGTGATAAGTCACATGGTGTATTACCTGCAAACCTTTGGGAAGCCACACAAGCAATGAAAAATTCGGAAGTAGCGAAAGAACTATTCGGAGAAAAATTTGTAGAGCATTTTACGCAAACCCGCGAATGGGAGTGGCGTCAGTTTAGTAAAGTGGTTACTGACTGGGAGATGAAGAGGTATTTTGAAATAATATAAATTGGATATTAGAAGTTGGATATTAGATGTTGGAATCACAACTTTTGAACTTTAAAACTTTAAACTTTAAAACTTATAAAAAAATGGATTTTAATCGTGTTGTTCAATTCAATTTCCCTACCACCATTCGTTTTGGTGCTAATGCAGTTAAAGAATTACCTGCGTATTTAAAGCAAAATAATCTTTCTAAACCATTGTTGGTGACTGATCCGATCATTGCGGAACTGTCATTCTTTAAAGGGATCATTGCCGATTTAAAACTCCAGGGTATTTCTGTTGAGGTGTTTTCGGAGATACATAAAAACCCGGTAAAAAGCGATGTGATCAAAGGTGGTGATGTATATGATGGGACACACCGTGATAGTATTGTTGGTATTGGTGGTGGGGCCGCATTAGATGTTGCAAGAGCTATTGTATTGCGTATTCATCACAGAGAAGATCTATTCAAATATGATGACTTAATTGGTGGTGATATTTTTGTAACCAATGATGTTCCTCATTTTGTTACTATTCCTACTACTGCCGGAACAGGTAGTGAAGTGGGCAGAAGCGCAATTATTGCGGATGATATAACACATCAGAAAAAAATTCTGTTCTCTCCAAAACTTCTTGCAAAAGTTGTTTTTGCTGATCCTTTATTAACGATGGGATTACCTGCGGGAGTGACTGCAGCAACTGGTATGGACGCGCTTACGCATAATATGGAAGCTTTTTTGGCGAAGAATTATCATCCAATGTGTGATGGAATTGCGCTGGAAGGAATGCGTTTAATTTCTCTTTCCTTGGAAAAGGCAGTAAAAAAGCCTGATCTGGCATCCCGTTCCGAAATGTTAATGGCTTCTATGATGGGTGCTATTGCTTTCCAAAAAGGATTGGGAGTGGTACATTCTATGGCTCATCCTTTATCTTCCTTACTTGATACCCATCACGGACTTGCTAATGCTGTGAATATCCCTTACGGCATGCGTTTCAACATTGCAGGTTTTGAAGATAAATTTGCAAGAATGGCGCGTACTCTTGAATTGGATGAATATACCGGTGAAGCGGTTATTCAATACCTGTTTGATTTGAATACCAAAGTTGGTATCCCACATAAATTACGTGATATCAATGTAAAAGAAGAGCACCTCGATACACTTGCTGATCTGGCTTTTGCAGATTTTGCTCATCCTAATAATCCAAAGCCGGTTAGTAGAGATGATTTTAGAACGCTTTATTCGGAGGCGTTTTAAAAAGGTTTGTTGATTTATAAATAGTTACATTGCTTACAAATTCTTGTAAGTGATATTTGCGTTTATATCAATGTTGGTGGCAGGTTTAAAGAACAATGTTCTAACTTGAAACTGACAACGAATAATTTAAAAATACCAAATGAGGAAAATTCTTCTAATCATTCTGTTTTTTATTTGTGAATTCAATTCTAATGCTCAAACGAATGTTTACCATCCTTTCCCTTATTCAAATGCTATATGGAGAGTAAATGGTAGTTATTGGGATTGCAATCCGCTTTGTGACTTCTACCAATATACAACGGGAACAGATACTTTAATTAGTACTCATACATATTCAAAAATTTATCAATCAGGAATATATAATTTTTCCAGCTGGGACAGCCTCTATAGAGGCTGTTTAAGAAACGATACTTTGAATAAAAAAGTTTACTTTGTTGATGTTGATTCTATAAATGAAAGATTATTGTATGATTTTTCTTTAACTACTGGAGATACTATATTTGGTATTATGCCTGGACTTTCAGCAGGTTATGGGGTAATTAGTTCAGTAGATTCTATTTTGGTTGGAAGCAATTATCATAAAATTTTTATAGTAGGTGGTTTATCAATTATTGAAGGAGTCGGTTCATCGGAAGGGTTGTTGGAATTATTTTTCTATCAATTCGAATCTGCCTATCAATTGATTTGTTTTTCTAACAATTCGGATGTCTATCCAAATTCCAATACTTCTTGCCCATTAATTAGGAAATTGGAGCTAAATATTCCAAGATTCACAAATCAACAATTGTCAATTGACATTTATCCCAACCCATTCAATTCTTCTACAACCATTGATTTTTCGGATGAACAAAGAAACACTTCAATAAAAATAACTGACATACTTGGACAAGAAATAAAAACAATAAACCTCACAGGCAGGCAACTTATATTAGAAAAAGAAGAAATGAAGGAAGGGATTTATTTTATTAAAATTAATGGCGGAACAGAAATTAAGAACAAGAAAATTATTGTCCAGTGAAAAATTTTTCATTTTTCAAATTCAGTGCAATGACTTTTGTTTTAAAGATATTTAGAATGCTGCAGTTTCTTTAATCACTATTCATTCTTTTGTTTTTCTGGCATCCAAATTGCTACAATTTATAAAATTTTTTTAATGAAAAAATTAGTCCTCCTATTTCTTTTTATCATATTTCCATTCCTGTTCATACAAGCTCAGGATTTTACTATTAACGGCCAATTAACAGACCAATCCAATCAGCCAATTGTTTTTGCTAATGTTATTCTCCTCCAGCCAGCCGATTCTTCTTTGATCAAAGGAGCAACAAGTGATTTGGAAGGAAATTTTAAAATTGAAAATGTTCACCCCGGAAAATTTACACTTAAAATTTCTTATATCGGCTATGATGATGTTTTCTTGAATAAAGAAGTAACAAATGAATCGCTATCACTTGGCAAATTGGTATTGAAAGAAAAAGCAACAAAACTAAAGGAAGTAACTGTTGTAAGTGCGATGACACCCGTAATTCAAATAGGCGACACCACTCAAATAAATGCCGGTGCTTTTAAAACCAATCCTGATGCTAACGCAGAAGACCTCGTTACCAAAATGCCAGGTATAACCGTCTTGGATGGTAAAGTGCAGGCGCAAGGCGAAAATGTACAAAAGGTATTGGTTGATGGAAAAGAATTTTTTGGGGATGATGCCAATGCTGTTCTAAAAAACCTGCCTGCGGAAGTAATTGATAAGATACAAATATTTGACAAAAAGAGTGAACAAAGCCAATTGACCGGGTTTGATGATGGTAATACTTCTAAAACAATAAATATCATTACTAAACCGCAATTTAAAAACGGAACATTCGGAAAGGTCTTTGGTGGGTACGGTTATGAAGATAAATGGAAAGGTGGATTGAACCTCAATATTTTTAAAAATAAAGAACGCATCACCATTCTTGCAAACACAAATAATATTAATGATCAAAATTTTTCTACCGAAGATCTGCTTGGTGTAGTGAGTAGTTCAGGTGCTGGAAACAAAGGCGGAGGCTCTGGAAGGATGGGAGGGCAGGGTAAGCCGGACGGACAATCAAATGATGCAGGTAACTTTTTAGTGGATCAAAAAAATGGAATTACTACTACACATTCATTCGGAATTAATTATGCTAACCAATGGAAAAAGGTAGATTTTACCGGTAGTTATTTTATTAATTATTCCGATAATAATTCTACAAATAATTTATTCCGGCAATACATTACCAGCAGGAATGAAGGGCTTTCTTATAAAGAGAACAGCGAACGGAATAGTAGCAATGTCAATCACAGAGCCAGCTTTAAAATTGATTGGAAAATAGATTCATCGAATTCTGTTTTATTTCAACCAAAAATTTCTGTTCAGAAAAATGATGGAAGCAGTTTATTGTTTGGAGAAAACAAGCAATCAAGCAGTGTGCTAAGCAACACGAGTAATGAATACAGGTCCAATTTAACAGGAATAAATCTATCCTCTTCTATCCTCTATCGCCATCAGTTCAGCAAAAAAGGAAGAACTTTTTCCCTCAACATAACTCCGGGATTCAATCAGAATAAGGGAAATAGCAATCTCAATTCAACCACTCATTTCTTTGCTGATACACTTTCTGCTGATTCGCTCAATCAATTGGCAAACCTTGATGTACAAGGGCTTTCTTTTTCATCCAATGTGGTATATACTGAGCCATTAAACGTCAACAGTCAATTAATGTTTAGCTATGGAACTAATTTTAATTTAAGTGAATCAGATAAAGCAACTTATAATTTTTCCGGAACTGACGATAGTTATAACTCTTTAGATACAACCCTTTCCAATAAATTCAACAGTGAGTATCAGTCGCATTCCTTTGGTACCAGCTATCGTTATCAAAAAGGGAAATTGAATTTCAACACCGGACTTTTCTATCAGTATGCTCAATTGAAAGCAGAACAGGTTTTTCCGAATAGCTTTAATCTGGACAAAACATTTAACAGCATACTTCCAAATGCCAGGTTTCAATATAAATTTTCGAGCAAAAAAAGTTTGCGGATCTTCTATCGAAGCAGCAACAATGCACCTTCTGTAAACCAATTACAAAATGTGATTAACAATAATAACCCTTTGCAATTAACTTCAGGAAATCCCAATCTAAAACAAGACTGGCAAAATGCGTTAACCTTACGATACTCTTCATCAAATACCGAAAAATCCAGATCGTTTTTTTTATTATTAAGCGGTACCTATACAAAAAATTATATTGTTAATAATACCTTCATCGCTTCTGGAGATACATTAATTGCTCCGGGAGTTGTTTTAACGAGCGGTTCTCAACTTTCGCGGCCTGATAATCAGGATGGGTATTTTAATTTTCGTTCATTCAATAATTATAGTCTTCCTCTTGCAAAAATAAAATCAAACTTGAACTTCAATGTTGGAGGGATGTATAGCAGAACACCCGGTATAGTTAACAATAAATTAAATTATGCTAATAGTTCAAATGTCAGCTTTGGTCTGGCATTAAGCAGCAACATCAGTGAGAAATTCGATTTTACATTATCGTCCAACACCACATACAATACTAATTCCAACACACTTCAGGCCAAGCTAAACAGCATTTATTATAACCAGAATACAAAATTTAAAATACAGGCCATGCCCTGGAAATCTTTGGTTTTAAAAACTGATTTAAGTCATCAGTATAACAGTGGCCTTTCCGCAAATTTCAACCAAAATTATTTGCTTTGGAATGCTGCCATCGGTTACAAGTTTCTTAAAAACAACCAGGGAGAACTGCGTTTAAGTGTGTTCGATATTTTGAAGCAAAACAACAGCATCACACGAAACATCACCGAAACATATTATGAGGATGTACAAACCAACGTGTTACAGCAATACTTTTTGCTCACCTTTACGTATAATATAAAACAATTTAAAGAAGCGAAACCCAAGGAATAATAAAGCAGAAAAACAATGCGCAATTCTACTAATTCCGATTTGAAATGTCATTATCAAAAATGATGAAATGCTTCGTTTGAACTTAATATTAATTAACTTTGTAATTAATTAGCAGTTATTTATTCATCCAACAATGCACCTGACAATAGGTATAACCGTTACAGAAGCACGTTATTCAAATTATCCGCTTTGGATTAAGGGAGATGATTCTGATATTGAAATTATTCAACTTACACAAACAAATTCTGAAGATCTAAAAAAGTGTGATGGAATTGTTTTAAGCGGTGGCATTGATACGCATCCCAAATTTTATAAGAACGAATGTATTACTTATCAATTCGCACCCCAAAAATATGATGTTGCCCGTGATGAGTTTGAACTAAGCGTTTTTAAGTTTGCACAAGAAAAAAACATTCCAGTTCTGGCTGTTTGCAGAGGAATGCAGTTGGTAAATATTGCTTTGGGTGGTGATATGATCCAGGATATTGAAGAAAGTGGAAAATTAGATCATCGCAGACATGATAAGGATGGAATGCATGAAATTACTGTTGTAAAGGATAGCCTGTTTTATGAGATTACCGGAATTGAGACCGGTATTATCAATAGTGCTCATCACCAGGCATTGGGTAAAATTGCAAGCGATTTAAAAGTATCAGCCTTTTCTCCTGATGGAATAGCGGAAGCAGCTGAGTGGAAAAATAAAGCGGATAAACCATTTTTACTTTGTGTACAATATCATCCTGAACGATTAGCGCAGCAACAGCCGGAGAATCCTTTCACACGTGATATCAGAAAATTTTTTTTAAAAGCGGTAGAACAAAAAGCACTAAACTCTAAACTTTAATTTTCAATTTTTTTTTATCCACCGACTGCATAGATTCGTAAATTTGCGTCATCCTGAGCGAAGTCGAAGGACGTTATCCCTAACCTATAAAATTCTACTATGAACATAATCAATCCTGCAACAGAAGAGATCATTACCACTCTGAAAGAAGATACTTTAGAAAGCACAGAACGTAAATTCAAACTACTCAGAGAAGGCCAGGGGGCTTGGAATGAAGTATCATTAAAAGATCGAATAATTATACTGCAGCGCTTTGCCGAATTATTAAAGGTAAACATAGAAAAAGGTGCCGGTATTCTTACTTCTGAAGTAGGGAAACCATTACAGCAGGCACGTAATGAAATAAATGGCGCTTGTAATCGTATAAAATGGCTTACTGAAAATGCGGAGAAGTATTTAGCAGACGACTATATGTCGGTTGATACCGGGATGACAGAGAAGATCGTTTATGAACCACTTGGAGTGATCTGTAATATTTCGGCTTGGAATTACCCGTATTTAGTAGGCGTTAATGTATTTGTTTCAGCCTTGCTTGCCGGGAATTCTGTGATGTATAAACCATCTGAATTTTCATCTCTTACGGGATTAGAAATAGAAAAACTATTGAAGCAAGCCGGTGTTCCTGATAATGCTTTTCAGCTGGTAATTGGAGCGCGTGAGGTTGGTGAGATCTTACTTCACCTTCCTTTTAATGGCTATTTTTTCACTGGTTCTTATAAAACCGGACAATATATTTATGAAAAAACCGCCCATAAAATGGTTCCCTGCCAACTGGAATTAGGTGGGAAAGACCCACTGTATGTGGCAGACGATGTAACGGATATTAAAAACATAGCTGCAGGAACTGCTGATGGTGCGTTTTATAACAATGGCCAAAGCTGTTGCGCTGTGGAGCGCATTTATGTTCACGAAAAGGTGTATGATCAGTATGTAGAGGAATTTACAAAAGAGGTAAAAGGATTTAAATTAGGGGCACCAACAGAAGAAGGTACTTATATAGGCCCCCTTACACGTAAAGCACAGCTTGATTTTGTTGAAACGCAAGTGAAAGATGCTGTTGCTAAAGGAGCAAAAGTTGTTGCTGGCGGTAAACGCATTGGAGGAAAAGGCTATTTCTTTGAACCTACAGTATTGGTAAATGTAAATCATGAAATGAGTGTAATGCATGAGGAAAGCTTTGGACCTGTTATCGGAATTATGAAAGTAAAAGATGATGCAGAAGCAATAAAAAGAATGCAAGACACTGAATATGGCCTCACAGCAGCAGTTTATTCTGCATCAAAAGAACGCGCAGAAAAAATATTGTCAAAAATAGATGCAGGAACAGGATATTGGAACTGCTGCGACCGTGTAAGTGCTGCCTTGCCATGGAGTGGAAGAAAACATTCTGGTTTCGGTGCGACACTTTCACATGCGGGCTTACGTGCATTTACGAATCCTAAAGCATATCATTTGAGAGGGTAGGGAATTGTCGTTAAGTCCCGTTCATCTTACAAGTAGGCCGAACCTTCTTAACAAGAGTATAGCGGGACACTATTCCCAACGGGGATTTTTTGAAGTATTTAAAACCGCCCGAATGTATACAGCATTTAACTTTTCATCGATAGTGAAGTGAATCATTACCGGAAATTTTTTAAGTGGCAGGCAATGAACATTAGCATATCGGGTTTGAAAAAAAGGATTTTTTTGAAGGGTTAAAAAATAATTATTGAGTTCCTTATCAAACTTTAGGGACAATCCTTGTTGCAGAGAATCATAATAATCAATAATTTCCTGAACATCCCTAATAGCCGAAGGCAACACAATAATATTAAAGGCCATTCGATTTATTTTGTTTTAAATTTTAATTTTTTACGTGCCTCTTTCCAGGGAATACCTTCGTTTAGTTTTTCTTTTTTTATTCTGTCCAGCACAATTTTTTTGTGCCATTCAGGAACATCAAAATCTTCTTGTTTTTGTATCAATAATACTAATTTTTCCTGTTGTGTTTTTGGTAGCTGCTTAATCAAATCAATAATCTGATTAAATGAAAGGGGTATGTTTAAATGAGCAGATGAAGACATGGTAACAAATTTTTAATGTGCATACTTAATTTTCAATTCTGTTTGCAGCAGTAGCGCATCAATAACATTTTTAATATATGATTTACTGTCATTGGGCAACTCTTCTACTTTTTTAAATTGCGAAAGCAGTTCTTTCTCTGAAATGCTGCTATTCACTTTTATTAAACACAAAAATAGTGAATTTGCATACCATTTAAGCATTTTAGTAGGTAAGTATTGATAAATATTGCAAATTGTGCGAATGCCCCCGTTCAGCGTAACGTATTAAAATGAATTCGTTGGGCGTTGCGTCCCGCTAAGTCCTATTTAACAAAGCTTCCAGCCTAACATACAGCATATCAGATTTTTCAGCATAAAATATTAATTAAAGCTCACTGGAGCCTTCCCAATTCCCCTAAAATCAGCATTTCATCAATTAAATTTGCTTTTTTTATCTAAAAGTGCTACTTTTGTCGCACAAAAATAGTTAGTGTTCACCCTAGACAGAATAAATGGATCTTTTCATTTATTCCTAAAACCGCTAAAATATGACTAAAGTTCTATACCTACGTAAGAATACCTGTTACAACCCTCATCAATTTTTCCTGAAAAATAATTCAAACTTAAGCAAAATTGGCTTGTTCCTAAAGTCCGTTTTATCGGCCTCATTTGGTCATGCTCAGTATAAATTTCATGCCCTTATTCGCATTAATAAATAAGCTGGGCCTCATACAACAACCTTAATATAATTTTAACACAACAAAAAAACGTAAAATATGAAAAAAGTAGTACTATGTAGTTTCTTAATGTTAATCAATGTTTCTCTTTTTCTATCTGATGCATTTGCACAATTTGTATCTGATGAACGGGCAAAAAAGGTTGTTATTTCTTTATTTAATGAAAGAAAACCTGACGGTGTAAAAATGCTTACTGCCGCTGAGATCGAAAGTGAAAACCTTATTTATCACAAAGGGGTGCCTACTTACTATATTTTTAATGTATCCGGCAACTCATTTGTTATTGTTTCCGCTGATGAACGAATCAATCCGGTTCTTGGCTATTCCTTTCAGAGTAAATTCGATAGGGAAAATACTCCGGACTGTTTAGATTGGTTGCTTGGTGAGTATAAGGAACAGATCTATGAGGTTGTTTCAGGTGATTTGAAGTTTGAACATAAAGAAATTACAGAGGAATGGGCAAAATATGAAATGAGTAATGGACAAAAAAGCAACCAGCCAACACCACCGTTACTTTTAAGTGTAGGACCACTTACAACTACTACCTGGTCGCAAGGCTGTTATTATAATGAGCAGTGCCCAGGTGATAATTCACTCGGGACAAAACGTTGCGGACGTGTACCCACAGGATGTGTTGCCACTGCATTTAGTCAGGTTTTGAAATACCATAACCACCCTGCTCAGGGAACAGGATCCAACTCATATACCAGTTCTACTTATGGAACAATTTCTGCAAATTTTGGTACAACAACTTATAATTGGGCAGCTATGCCAAACTCGCTTTCTGCCAGCACTCCTGAGGTTGCAAAGCTTCTGTTTCATGCAGGTGTTTCTATAAATATGGATTATACTCCCAATTCATCCGCTGCTTTTACTACCGCAGTGAGAGCGGCATTGGTGAATAAATTCAAATACGCAAGTACGGCACAATATATTTACAAGTCGTCATATACAAATACAACATGGGAGAATACAATACGCACAGAGCTTGATGCGCAGCGCGTAGTGATCATTAGCGGAAGCGACCCTGTTGCTAATGCCGGTCATGCTTTTGTTGCCGATGGATACCAGGGGACCAATTCTTTTCATATCAACTGGGGGTGGGCTGGAAGCAGTGATGGGTATTTCCTGCTAACTGCACTAAGTCCATCTACCTATTCATTTAATACAAACGTAGGTGCTATTATTGGTATAAAACCACTTTCTGTTCCTACCACTTGCCCTGTAGTTACAGGATTGTCGGCAAACACGATAACTTCAAGCGGTGCTACATTGAACTGGGCAGCAGTGAATGGATCATCGAATACTTATAATATAAAGTATAAATCGAGCACTTCTTCAACATGGACTACAGTAACTTCAACCACAACTTCAAAATCAATTAGCGGTTTAAGTGCTTCTACTGCTTATCAATTTCAGGTGCAGAGAGTTTGCGGTTCTTCTGCTTCAAACTACTCATCGTCTGCAACCTTTACCACTTTACCTTCTACTACTACTTCTTCTAATATAACAATTACCCTCGGCACAGGCACAGGAACTACCAATACTGCTCCCTATGGAACTGGTAATACGGATGAAAGAACACAATTCATCATCACCAAAAGCCAATTAGTTGCTGCAGGTTATACTTCCGCAACAAATTTCATCAAATCACTTGCATTTGATGTTTCTTCAGCGAGTTCACAAACAATGAATGGGTTCACGATCAGGATCGGGCATACAACAGCTTCCAGTTTTTCATCCACAAGTTTCCTGAATGCAACAATGACAACTGTTTATTCAGGAAATAAAGTAGCAACCACCGGCTGGAACACACATACATTTACAAGCCCTTTCACATACAATGGTACAGGAAATCTATTGATCGATATTTGTTGGAATAATACCAGCTCTACTACCAATTCCAATGTGAGATGCACTAATACACCAACGTATCAAACTAATTATAAGAAAATTAATGTTACAAGTGGTGGTGCTTGCACAAACAATACTGGAACAAGAAGCTACAGCCGGCCGAATATGAAGTTGATATTCTCTGGTGCCTTATTGGTTAAAGCGTTGGAAGAGGAGATCGAAGAAACTCAAAAACCAATTGAGGAAGCTGCTAAAATGAGCGTATTCCCTAATCCTACAGAAAGTTTGGCAACTATTTATTTTGATGGACCATTAGAAAAAGCGCAGATCAAAGTGTTTGACATCATGGGTAAATTAGTGTTTTCAGATAATCTGAATAGCAATACTTATCAGTTAGGAGTTGAAAATTATATCCCCGGTATTTATCAGATAGTAATACAAACCGAGAATGAAAATTTTGTGAAGAAGTTGATCGTGCAGAGGAATTTATAATATAACTGTAATAGTTCGATGATTTTTTTTAGATTGGGCTAAAGCCCTTGGTAAGTATGGGTTTTATAATTGCCACGACCTTAAGGTCGTGGCAATTGAATTCCAGCAAGGATAAGGCTTTAGCCAAAACAGATAAAAAAACTACCGAACCATTGTTAATAAAAACACATTCAATTGTGCTATTGGACAATGCGAATCAGGGGTTAAACTAAATCAGCGATAATAAACGAGGTAATTTACCAAACAAAAAAACGTACAAATATGAAAAAAGTAGTACTGTGCAGTTTCTTAATGTTGATCAATATTACTCTTTTCCTTTCCGATACTTTTGCGCAATTTGTATCGGATGAAAAGGCACAAACGGTTGTTGTTTCCTTGTTCAATGAAAGAAAACCTTCCGGTACTAAAGCACTTACTGTAGCCGACATCCAAAGCAAATCCCTGATATATAACAAAGGTGTACCTGTTTATTATATTTTTAATGTATCCGAAAGTGCCTTTGTTATTGTTTCTGCGGATGAACGGATCGATCCGGTTCTGGGTTATTCTTTTCAGAGTAATTTCGATCAGGAAAATATTCCGGATGGTGTAAAATGGTTGCTAGGCGAGTACAAAGAGCAGATTTTTGAAGTTGTTTCTGGAAATCTGAATTACTCGCATAAGGAAATCGAAGACGAATGGGCAAAATATGAAATAAGTAATGGTCAAAAAAGCAACCAGCCACCACCACCGTTGCTCATGAGTGTAGGGCCACTTACCACTACTACTTGGTCGCAAGAGTGCTATTATAATGCGCAATGCCCTGTTGATAATTCCTCAACAGATTGTGGACGCGCACCCGTTGGATGTGTTGCCACTGCATTTGCACAGGTTTTGAAATATTATAATCACCCTGCTCTGGGAACTGGAACCACCTCATACAGTTGCCCCCCTTATGGAACTATTTCGGCAAACTTTGGTGCAACAACTTATAACTGGGCTGCTATGCCCAACATACTTACTTCTAATAGTCCGGAGGCAGCAAAGCTCTTGTTTCATGCTGGCGTTGCAGTAAAAATGGAATATACCGCTTCTTCTTCTTCTGCATATTCAAGTGCTATAAAAACAGCGTTGGTGAATAAATTCAAATATGCAAACACTGCGCAAGAGATTTTTAAGTCGTCATATACAAATACAACTTGGGTGACTAAAATACGTACCGAACTGGATGCTCAGCGCGTAGTGATTGTTAGCGGTGATGATCCCGCTCATGGTGCAGGTCATTCTTTTATTGCCGATGGATATCAGGGTACTAATTCTTTTCATATCAACTGGGGATGGGAAGGGCAGGATGATGGATATTTCCTGCTTACAGCACTGAGCCCTTCGCCTTATTCGTTTAATTCAGACGTAAGTGCCATAATCGGTATAAAGCCATTGATCGCTCCTAATAATTGTCCAACAGTTACGGGATTGTCAGCAAATGCTATCACTTCAAGCGCTGCAACGCTGAACTGGGCTTCCGTAAGCGGATCTTCCAACACATATAATGTAAAATATAAATCCAGCACTTCTACCACCTGGACAACTGTAACTTCAACCACCACTTCAAAATCAATTAGCGGTTTAAGCCCTTCTACTGCTTATCAATTTCAGGTGCAGAGAGTTTGTTCCGGCACATCATCATCAAACTATTCTACATTATCCACTTTTACCACTTTATCGCCTTCTACAACTATTACCCTTGGTGCCGGAACGGGAACAACCTCCACCGCTCCTTATGGAACAGGTAATATGGATGAGAGAACACAATTTATTATCACCAAAAGTCAATTAATTGCGGCAGGTTATACTTCCGCATCTAATTTCATCAAATCACTTGCGTTTGATGTCTCTTCAGCGAGTTCACAAACAATGAATGGGTTCACGATCAGGATCGGACATACAACAGCTGCCAGTTTTTCTTCCGCCAGTTTCCTGAGCACAACAATGACAACTGTTTTTTCAGGAAATAAAGTAGCCGCTACAGGTTGGAACATACATACATTTACAACGCCTTTCACATACAATGGTACAGGTAATCTGTTGATCGATATTTGTTGGAATAATACCAGCGCTTCTTCCAATTCCAATGTGAGATGCACTAATACTACAACGTATCAAACTATTTATAACAAAAGTAATGTTGCAAATGGTGGTGTTTGTGTAAATACAGCGGGCACACGGAGTTATAGCTGCCCGAATATGAAATTGATCTTCTCTTCAACTCCTTCGATGCTCAAAATGTTAGAGGAAGAAATTGAAGAAACACAAGATGAACCGATTCAGGAAGCCGCTAAAATGAATGTATTTCCAAATCCTACCGAGAGTTCCGCAACTATTCATTTTGATGGTGCATTTGAAAAAGCACAGATCAATGTGTTTGATATCATGGGGAAACTGGTGTTTTCAGATAATATGAATAACAGTACTTATCTGCTTGGAGTTGAGAATTTCACTCCCGGTATGTATCAGATAGTAATACAAACCGAGCATGAATATTTTGTAAAAAAGTTGATCGTTCAGAGAAATTTATAATCTACTACTCGTTAATATAAACACAAAACTAAGTGGAGTTTAGCAAACCACTCTAAAAAACAAGGCGAAACTGAAAAGCCAGATGAGTAGGTAAATTGTAGAAAACAGAAAAAACAACATGAAAACACCATTTTATTTTATTGCATTAGCAGGTATTACTATTCTTGCATCTTGCGGTGCTCCATCTGAAAAAACAGAGAGTCCGGCAGTAGCAGAAGCTAGCATCGCAGCAGCACCAATTCCTACATTGGCTGTAAATGAAGCGGAGTGGGTTGAACAAAACCTTAGCACAATATCTTCTTTTATCAATATTTCAGTAAAATTACCTAAAGACGCTAAGTTGGAAAAAAATGGTAATGGGGGAGTTGATATTCGTATTAACGATTTTTATATGCTTACCGTAAGCGCAATTGCTGTTAGTAATATTAAAGAAGGTATAGAAAGCGACAAAAGCCTGACAGTGAATAATGCTTCTTCTTATATCAATGGTAAAGTATTGGTAGAAGAGCCTAATGGTTTTGCATATTCTATGCAAATGAAAGATGAAGAAAATGGTACCAAATATGAGCCGGAAGCACATTTTGCATATTATATTGAAAAAGACGGAGCTGTTTATTCAATTTTGGATCAACGTCCTTTAGACAATTTTTCTGTAAGTGGAGCAGCGTATTCTGAAGATATTGCAAATAAGGTTTATGCAATTATTAAAGCATCTGCAAAAGCAAACTAGATCAGAAATATTTTGGTTGTAAAAAAGGCTCCGTAAAAAATACGGAGCCTTTTTTTTGCTGATTTTGTTTCAATGTGAATGGTTTCAGTTCCTTCAGGAGGCTTAGAGCCTGTTTAAATTTAATTCAAAACAGCTAACCTTCCCACGATTTCTCGAATCACTCGAAATGGCAACGCACATGGTCATCCTATGTTTGTTCTTTGAAAGGATATGTGTGTTTTTTGTAAATTTAGAATAAAAAAATTTCAACAGAAGAAGGGGAAAGATCAAAGCTATAATTTGTCATTGGTCATAAAGACTGTTCGCAATGCTAGTTCCTTTCCCCCTCTGCTTCTGAACTTGGACAGTTCATTAGGCTCGCAGCCTGTATTTAGGATTGATAAGTCAAAAGCAGATTTCTTCCGTTTACTTTTTTTCTCTAAACCCAAAATTATGAAAAAAAACACAATTTATGTTGGCATTGACATCTCAAAATTAAGTTTTGATGTAGCCATAGAAAATGAAAATGGAAAGTATGTTTATTACAAGATGAGTAATAATACAGAAGGGTTTAAAAAATTTTTCACCTTGTTGGACCCTAAAAGCACTGTTGTGTAATGGAAGCAAGTGGTCCCTATTACATGAAATTAGCCTTCTTTTTATTTGATAAGAAGATAGGGGTAAGTGTAATAAATCCATTAGTAATAAGGCGTTTTAGCCAAATGCGAATGATGCGTGCAAAAACAGATAAGAAAGACGCATTAATGATAGCAGAATACGGCAAAATGGAAAGCCCAAAGCTGTGGAATCCGGAATCTGCGTATGTTTTGGAATTAAGACAAATGCAAGCATTAATGGCTCAATTAGTCAAAAGTAAAACGGGCTTTATCAGGCAGCAAGAAGCATTTAGACAAAACCCTGTAAAATGTTTGGTAGTAAACAAGAGCATTGAAACAATGATAAAGGATATTGAAAAGCAAATGACCACCATAGAATTAAAAATGGAAAGTATTGTAAAACAATATCATCGGGAGTTATTTGAACAAATACAGAGTATACCAGGTTTGGGCAAGAAAACAGCTATGCAATTAATTGTTTTAAGCAGTGGATTTACCAAGTTTGAAAATTCAAAACAATTAAGTTCGTATGTAGGTTTAAGTCCACGGATCTTTGAATCAGGAACCAGTGTGAAAGCCAGGGTAAAAATCTGTAAAATGGGCATGAGTAGAACAAGAGCTATGCTTTACTTGTGTTCCTGGACAGCCAAAAAGTGCAACAAAGCTTGTAGAGAGCTTTATGATAGATTAGTAGCAAATGGAAAGGCTAAAAAGCTTGCATTGATTGCAGTAGCTAACAAATTATTGAAACAAGCATTTACCCTTGCTATTAAAAATGAATATTATTTAGAAATATAATCGTAAATAAATTTGCATTTAAGCACAGTTCATTTCGAGCTTGTCGAGAAAGCTGCGGTGGCTTTTATAAGCAATATTGTTATTTTTTGATTAAATTTTAAACAGGCTCTAAGAATCTGTTTAAAATTTAATTACGTATTTGGTTCATTGAATGCGTTGGCCGAAATTAGTTCCGGCTGTGTCATCCCGAACTTTTGTGATCCCGCAGTACTGCGGGATTGTTATTACTAAAGATATTGCTAAAACAATCTAAAAAGATCCCTCTTGGCGAAAAAGCCAATCGGGATGACATTGCCATAAAATGTGGGTTTTATTCACAATTTAAGGATTATTGTAACTGATGTTTTCAATGTGATATAATAATATTCGGATAATTTTGTCCGAATTAAAAATTATTCTTATATTTGTTGTATAATTTTTTTTAATATGTTTTCGAAAGCCTGTGAATACGCAATAAGAGCCACAATACACGTTGCTGTACAATCGAACCTGGAGAAGCGTACCAGTTTAAAAGATATTGCTAAAGCGATAGATTCCCCTGAAGCCTTCACGGCAAAAATTTTGCAGCAGTTATCCCGAAATCAAATTATCGATTCCGTTAAAGGCCCCAATGGAGGCTTTATGATTAGTGCGGAAAAAATGTCTGCAATAAAGCTTAGCCAAATAATTAATGCAATTGATGGGGATGCTATTTATAAAGGCTGTGGCTTGGGTTTAAAAGCCTGTTCGGAGGTTCATCCCTGTCCTGTACATGATAAATTTAAGAAAATTCGTAATGATCTTAAGGCAATGCTTGAAAGTACAAGTGTTTATGAATTATCTATAGGTTTAACAGGCGGATTGACTTTCCTGAAAATATAAAAAATTTGAATTAATAAAGGATAAAAATATCTTAATATCTTAATCTAAACAGTAATAAATCATGGAAACAATAGAATACTCATCAGTAGTAAGGCCGACAAGTCGGGAAACTACAACCAACATGAAAGCTAAATGGTTTAGCAAACAAGCAGAAAATTTTGAAAAATCCCGATTGGGCTGGATGGCAATATACATAACCGCGCAAAGCTGCCTGGGTTCAATAGCATGTATGTATATTTTAAAAAGCGCGGGTAGTGATATTATGCTGTTTTCAGCTGCAATACTAACAATGCTTTGCAACGCAGTACTAATTGCTCAAGGGTCCGGCAAATGGTGTCTTATCCTGTTCTATTTAAGTATTGTTTTTAATTCCATTTTTATTATATTGAACATCTGATTACAGCCGCAATAGCGATTTTATTATGAAAACTTTTGCGGCCGCATCAAACAGAACACTGAATAAAAAAATAGATATAATCTCCAAACTCAAATTCCTTTTAAAAAATGGCTAAAGAAATTGTAAGCATAGATGACGTTAAATTATTAGTTGATTCATTTTATACTAAAGTAAAAGAGGATGAATTACTTGCCAATATATTTAATGATAAAATAAAAGACAAATGGCCGGAACATCTTGAAAAAATGTATCGTTTTTGGCAAACTGTTTTATTAGAAGAGCATACCTATTTCGGTAGCCCTTTTGTTCCGCACGCGAAACTGCCCATAGAACAAATGCACTTTGAGCGATGGCTTTTTTTGTTTTATGAAACAATTGACGAAAATTTTACCGGTGAAAAGGCAAAAGAAGCAAAGTGGAGATCGGAGAAAATGGCTGATATGTTTCATCATAAAATTCAATATTATAAGGAAAATCCGGATAAAATGCCCCTGTGATTGGGTTTGGCGATTAAGGATAGCTAAAAAAACAGGTATTTTACGTGAAAAATAGGTATTTTTTTTAATAATTTGAGAAATACAGGTATTTTCCACACAAGCGTCTGCCGCAAAAGTGCCTTTTTTGAAGGTTGGGGTTTAGGTAATTTGATTTTTACACTTTCATTTTTGTTATCGATACTCGTTAAGATTGCTTCGTACTTCCGTAATGACCTATACCCCGTCATTGCGAGGCACGAAGCAATCTCAAACATTGGCATTCTCATCGCCAAATCCAATGGCATATAATTTAATTGCATTTCTTTGTTTGAGATTGCTTCGCTTCGCTCGCAATGACGGAGGTGCTAACCAAATACCTGCAAGCAAAGTATTATTAATTGAATACTGGCCCTTATGAAAAATCAGGTCACGCTCATTATGCAATGGATGCCTACATCAAAGAAAATGGATTAACCCAAGGGGTTGTTGTTAAAAAGCTATTTCAAGTTGCCCGTTCAAATCGCCTTCATCTTTCAATAGCGCAGTTCGTTTCATAGCTTCTAACTGTAACGTTTGCAATTTTAAAAATCGAGGATTACATGTTATATACATTTGATCTTTCCATTCACTTTCTTGAAACGATTTCAGGTTTAGCAAAATAACAAAAAGTGCTCCAGTCGCGGCACCTATACCATTTGCAATTGCAACTCCGGAATCCCCTCTTGCGGACTTAAAACCGCTATCAAATAAAATTATCCCGATTTCTGCTAAACGAAAAGCCTCATCAGCTATGAATAAAGGTATGTCTGATGCTAATTTTAATTGTTCTAGCTGTGCTCTTTGAAATTTATCCTTTTCCTCAAATATTAAAGTTTGATCTCTTTGAATTCTCAATTTTGAAACCTCACTAAAAATTTCAATATCTCGATAAAAATAGCCTTTAAGTTTATTGAAAATAATTTCAAGCTCCTTTTGCAGGTGTTCTACTTGTGCATGTTTGTCTTTATATCTTGGTTTTTGGCAAGTTAATTTACATACTGTTATAGCAAGCTGTGCTCCAATCATTGCGCCCATTGCAGCAGCGGAACCTGATCCTGGAACATGAGAACCAGTCCCATATTCATCGAGTAATTCTTTTGCCGGCAAATTAAGATAATCTTTCATTTTAATTTAGATTTTACTTAAGCCACTTCTCCTTTGTATAAATGTTTTTGGAAGTCGATAAATAATTCGCGTATTTTCGGAACATTACCAAGTTTATCAGAAGCATCTCCAATTGAATGATATTTCAACTCTAATAACCTTGGAAGTTTCTCTTGATCCAGTTCTCCCACTCCATCTTCGATGTATTTGCTCAATACAAATTCTAAAAACTCTTTTTGTTTGGGAGCCAGCAATGCAAAAATGTTCTTCCTTGCATTTTCTACCCTGTTTTCTCTGGTTATTGGTTTACGCGAATAGGAGATGAACTCCAACACATCAAACAAATCGCTGTTTTCGGCATCTATTACTTTTTGTAATTGCGTTAATTCATCCATTCCAAAACCTGCATCGTTTAGTTTTTCTAAAAGAGTTTTTCGGGTGATTGGATTGCTCCAGATGTTTCGCAATTCTTCTTCGCTGTTAAATAGATCGGGGAGTTTGCCAAATAAAGAATTTAAAAATTCCTGCACTGTCAAAGGCTTACCATCGGGTCCCATAAACGTAGTGGAAACAGAATAGGTGATTTCCTGTTCTTTGCCATTCCGTAATTTTATTTTTATTTTTTTTATTTTCTCACGTTCACCACCCTCTGGTTCCGGTTCATTTACAACTACCGGTTCATCTGGCCTTGGATTGTAAACAGGTGGTTCTTCCGGTTCTCCATCCCATTCAGGGTCTTTAAAGCGTTCACTTGCATTTACAAAATCGTAAATAGTAAAGAAATTTTTGCCATCAAATAAACGTGTTCCTCTACCTACAATTTGTTTGAACTCCACAATATTATTTACAGGGCGCAACAAAACAATGTTTCTCACATTACGCGCATCCACCCCTGTGGAAAGCTTTTGCGAGGTAGTTAAAATAGTTGGAATACTTTTTTCGTTATCCTGAAATTCCCGTAAATACTGTTCCCCCATCTCACCGTCATTTGCGGTTACGCGAACACAATACAAAGGGTCTTTTGATTTTTTATATTGATTGATCAAATCACGAATAATAGCAGCGTGTTCCTGTGTGGCACAAAACACAATTGTTTTTTCGTTTTGATTTATTTCATCCATAAAAATTTTCACGCGCTTTGCTTCACGTGCTTTTATCTCTATGATTCTGTTGAAATCCTTTTCGGTATAGGTTTTTCCTTCTTCAATGTCACCTTCCTCTACATTGTCATCAGCGGTATAGGTGTATTGATCCAGGGAAGTTTGAACGCGCCTGACTTTAAAAGGCGTTAAAAAACCATCGTTGATCCCTTCCTTTAAAGAATAGATATACACGGGTGCTCCAAAATATTTATATGTATCTACATTTTCTTTTCGCTTGGGAGTGGCTGTTAATCCTATCTGAACAGCAGGTGCAAAATATTCCAAAATACTTCTCCATGTGCTTTCATCATTGGCACCACCTCTGTGGCATTCATCAATAATAATAAAATCAAAAAAATCGTTTGGGTACTCGCCAAAATAAGGTGTATCGTTCGGACCACTCATAAACGTTTGGAAGATGGTAAAGAACACACTACCATTCGTAGGTACGCATCCTTTTTTACGAATCTCTTTTGGTTTGATGCGTACCAATACATCTTCCGGAAAGGCCGAAAAATCATTGAATGCCTGATTGGCTAAAATGTTCCTGTCTGCTAAAAATAAAATTCGTGGTCTGCGGGTGCCGTCAAACTTAAGGTTCCAGCGGTTGTAAAATAATTTCCATGCAATTTGAAAAGCAATGTTTGTTTTGCCTGTTCCTGTTGCAAGCGTTAATAAAATACGATTGCGTTTTTCTGCAATGGCATCCATGGTACGTTCAATGGCTATTTCCTGGTAGAAACGTGCAGGTTTATTTCCACTTTTATCTTCGTAGGGTAATTCCGAAAATTTATCTTTCCATTCGTTTTTATCCGGAAAGGCTTTATTATAAAGAACTTCCGGCTCGTGAAAGTTTTCTGTTAAACCTTCATTGGCAGAATCTAAATCGATGTAGTATATTTCTTTTCCATTGGCGGAAAAAGCATCATCCAATTCCAGCTTAATGGCATAATCTTTTGCTTGTGCCACACCTTCACCTACGTGTTGTTCATCACTTTTTGCTTCTATAACAGCCAGTTTACGGCCTTTATACGCCAACACATAATCTGCAATAACAGGTTTGGTACGGCCACCACTTGCCAATATTTTACCATCGGTAATACGAAACTCCCGATGCACTTTTACATCAGCGTTGGCTTTACCATCCCAGCCATTTTGTTTTAATTGAGGGTCTATTAGTTCGGCTCGTGTTTCGGCTTCGTTCATGCCTCTTTTGTTTTAATCCCGAAGGGATGTTATTGTTATAAAAATAATAAACCGATTATTTTTCAACCCTGAAAGGGTGTTATTATTTATTTCAGCCTTTCAGGGTTTGTTTTATTTTTATTGTTTTTTTCTATAGTCATTTCAGCCCTTCGGGCTTTATACGCCTCTCTTTTGTTTTAATCCCGAAGGGATGTTATTGTTATAAAAATATAAAACCGATTATTTTTTAACCCTGAAAGGGTGTTATTATTTTATTTCACCCTTTCAGGGTTTATTTTATTTTTATTGTTTTTTTCTATAATCATTTCAGCCCTTCTGGCTTTATATGCGTTGCTTATGAAACTATTGCTTTCATTGTTTTCAACTCCCCACTAAACGCTTTCTGTAAAATGCTTTTTTTTAATTCTTCTAAATCAGCAATCTTCTTTCGATAAATGGCTTCTAATTTTTTTGTTTCGGTTGAAAGTGTATCGAGTTTTTTGACAATTATTTGCTGCTCTTTTACTGATTTCGGAAAATAGATTTCTATCTTTTTCAAAAGGCTAGATTTAATTCCAAGAACTGTGGCACCGGTGCCTTTATCTAATATTTTATTTCTAATAGGATTTGAAAGAAGAAGGTATTTTAAAAATGTTTGATTAAGGTGATTTGGTTTTGGTTGCATAACAATTATCCGTTGTGCAAAGGCTACCTTTTCGTTTGTATCAATTTGAGCGATATTTGCTAAAGGAGCCTCAGTTGTAAATATGACATCACCAAAATTTGGAATACCTCTAGACATCCAAGATTCATAATTATTTGAAGCGATAAATTCCTGTGGTTCTAATTGCAAATAGCCGAGTTTAACATTTTTTGCTGTGATCAACCTCACACCACTTTCAGTTTTTACAGGCGTCCTACCTCTGTAGTCGATTAATTTTATATAGGCTTCGAGATTACATATTTCCCAGTTTTGTGAAGGTTTCTCAAACACACTTTGCAAATAACTCTCAAAAAGTTCTTTAGCGTTTTTTAGATTTTGTTCGGCATTGGCTTTTGCTTTGGCAATGGCGGTAAAAGCTTCATCTAAAATGGAAACGATGCGTTGTTGTTCGGAGAGTGATTTTGGAAATTTTAATGTAACATCTTTTAAGGATGAATTTGAAATAACAGGTTGTGCTGCTTGCCTAGCATGTTCACGCAGATTTTTAAAGTTAAGTAAGTATGTTAAAAATGAATGGTCAAAATCATATTTAAAATCTACAATTCTAAAGGCATTATCAGTGAGCCATATTTTCTCATTCATATGCCTTACGTTACCACATAATGCACCAACTCGTCCAATAATCACATTACTTCCAGAAAGGTTAAATTTATCATGTAATCCAGCTATTCCATTTCCACCAAAAACAGGATACTTACCTTCTTTAATCATCCATTTACTGGTTAAACCGTCTCCGCTTTTTAGTTTGAAACAATCTTCAAGCCTTTTCATTTCCCAACCTTGCTTCATATCAATTCCAAAATTGAATTTAAAATAGTTTCACTTTCTTCATCCAATTTTTTCATTTGCTTCAAAATCACTTGGGGGGAGCGTAAAGCAGCTTCTTCTTTTTTATTTGGGTTTTTGGCAGAAAGGTCAAATGTTGTTTTATTAATGTCTTTGATATTTATTGTCCAGGAATTTTCACTTTCTTTTTTTGTTTTTTGAAAGGAAACAAATTCGGCCAAATCTTTTTCGTTTAAAGCGTTTGTTTTACCCAAGTTTCTATTAAGGTTCAATTGGTAATACCACACTTTTTTAGTGGCACTACCTTTTTCAAAAAATAGCACAACCGTTTTAACACCAGCACCTGTAAAGGTTCCGCCCGGCAAATCCAATACTGTATGCAGGTCGCAGTTTTCTAAAAGTAATTTGCGTAAACTAATGGAAGCATTATCGGTATTGCTCAAAAACGTGTTTTTAATTACAACGCCTGCTTTACCATCTGCTTTTAATATTTTAATAAAATGCTGCATAAACAAGGAAGCGGTTTCGCCTGTTTTAATGGGGAAGTTTTGTTGTACTTCTTCACGTTCTTTACCGCCAAAAGGTGGGTTTGCAAGTACTACGGTGTATCGGTCTTTCTCTTGTATATCAGCAAGATTTTCGGCAAGTGTATTGGTGTGAATAATGTTGGGTGCTTCTATACCATGCAAAATCATATTCATGGTGCCAATGATATAGGCCAATGATTTTTTTTCTTTACCGTAAAATGTTTTTTTCTGTAAGGTGGTTACATCAGAAGTAGTAAGCTTTTTTGAGTTCTTTAAATAATCAAAAGCTTCACATAAAAAGCCCGCACTGCCTACAGCACCATCGTATATTTTATCTCCTATTTCAGGAGCAACCACTTTTACAATGGTTCTGATCAAGGGGCGTGGTGTATAATACTCACCGCCATTACGCCCGGCATTGCCCATGTTTTGTATCTTGGACTCATACAAGTGGCTCATTTCGTGCTTTTCGGCATGGGTACGAAAACGTAATTCATCAATTCGGTTAATTACTTCGCGTAAGTTATACCCGCTTTGTATCCTGTTTTTTAATTCAGAGAAAATTTCTCCTATTTTATATTCAATAGTATCAGCACTTTCGGCAGATGCTTTAAATTTTTTGAGGTAAGGAAATAGTTCAATGTTAACAAAATCAACAAGGTCGTCACCATTCTTTGCACTGTGATGGTCAAGCTTACCATCTTTTCCTTTTGGCATAGCCCATTTGGTCCACTGAAACTTAGGACTTAAAATAGTGGTATATGTTTTACCTGTTAGTTCCGCGGCAGTTTTTTTGTCTTTTTCCAGATCATCTAAATACTTTAGAAACAATACCCAGGAGGTTTGTTCTACATAATCAAGTTCACTTCCACATCCGGCATCTTTATGAAGGATATCATCAATGTTTTTAAAGGTTTGTTCGAACATAAGGTTTTTGCTATTTCAATTTTACCAAATGTAGCAAAAAATGCTACACAGTGTAGTGTAAATTAAACATACTATTGGCTTCAACGAAAGTTAAAACAGCCACTTTTGTTGCCATGTCCAAGCAAGTGCATATAGGGAAGAAGATTAAAGAGGTTTTGGTTCAAACACGTTTGAAAAAAACGGAATTTGCTGATTTGATTAATATCAGCAGAACTGTGGTATATGACATATTTAAGAGAGAAACAATAGATACAGCTTTACTTCAAAAAATATCTACCGTTTTAAAGCACGATTTTTTTAGTTATTACAAAAATCATGAACTGCCTGCTGTGGAAGATGTTGAGGGAGGGTATGGTTACGCTACAAAGGAGGAGCTGCGACAATTGACAAATACGATTCTTAAAGAAATTGAAAAATTACGGATTGAAATAAATGCAAGTCCAAAAGCATTAACCAAAAGAAAATATTCTAAGAGGAAAAAGTAGGAGCAGTCGAATCCTATGCTAGCAAAGAATTTTTTTACACCCGCAGCCCCATAACAAGAATATCATCCACCTGTTCCAGGCTTCCCTTCCAGTTTCCAATGGTTTGATTCAACAAATCATTTTGTGTTTCAATATCATTTTTTGAAATTTCGAGTAAGAGGTTTCTGAAATTACTTACCATAAATTTCTTTCCTTTTGGTCCGCCAAATTGATCCGCGTAACCATCCGAAGCAATATATATCGTATCTCCTTTTTGAAGTTTAATTAGATTATTAGTAAATAATTTTGTTTCAGCAACATCCATTCCTACGGGGAATTTATCTGCTTTATATTTAGTAAGTTCGTTATTACGAATAATATACAAGGGGTTGAAAGCACTTGCATATTGAAGCTCCATGGTTTGGAAATTGATCGCACACAGCGTCATATCCATTCCATCTTTTGTATTACGAACCGTTTTATCACGATGAAAAGTGGAGGAAACACCAATGTTCATTTTATCCATAATTTGCGCAGGAGTGGAAATAGCGTCATCCATTAAAATATCTTTCAATAGATTGTACCCTACAATGCTCATGAATGCGCCAGGTACACCATGGCCGGTGCAATCAACAGCGGCAAAATAAACCCAGTCATCTTTTTTATCAACCCAATAAAAATCACCGCTTACAATATCTTTGGGCTTATATAAAACAAAAGAATCCGGAAGTAATGCATTCAACACATTTGTTGGTGGCAAGATAGCTTCCTGTATATTTTTTGCATAATGGATACTATCTGTAACGTGCTTAAACAGTATTTCCAGTTCATTATTTTTTAACTCGATCTCTTTCTTTTGTTGTACAACCTGGTCCGTACGCACCTGAACCAATTGGTCCGCGATGCTATACAGGTTAGCATTGGTGCAGGAAACTGAAATAAAAGCGGCAAGGGATTTTAACAGATCTACATCGGAATCATTCAGCTGTGGAAAGAATGGTTTTAATTCTTTTAATCTTCCGCTTACTAAAATTCCTAAAAGTGAGTTATGTGAAAATATAGGAACAGCAACAAAAAAGGGAAGTCCTAATTTCTCTTTTATAAATTTTGAAAAATCATTTTCCTCTGATTGTTTATTGATAAGTACGAAGTCTGATTTATTTGTTAAGTTCTCAATTACTATTTTGTCAGCTGTATTCAAAGTAATAGTGCTTCCAAACTGGTATTCGATATGAAAAGAAGACGACCCTTTAACAGGCATAAGCACTGCAGAAACATCCATGCGCAAATTAACATTTAATTTTTTTAATGTTGTTTCAAAAATTTCAGGGATCGAGATTTGCGCGTCAATACTGTTCTGCAGTTCATTCAATAACGACAAGCCATTATTTTTTTTTCGGAGTTCCGATTTAACAGTAGAGATAGTAGCATCAACAGCAACTGCAACTCCTCCAAGCTTATCTATACGGTACTGGTAATAATTTATTATCTCTTCATATTTTTCATAATCCTTTGTGCTTAGTGGTTTGGTAAGTAATCCGGTTAAAAGGCTTGCTGCCTCTTTCCCTTCCTGGTTAAATTCATTTTCTGATATTTCAAAAAGCTCCATTAATTCCTTCACAGGAACCAATCCTTTTATATAGGCAAGACCCATAAAAAGCCGTTGCGACAATTCAGAGAGATCATCATTATCAGGAGAAGATCCTCCATCTTTGTATATTTCTTTTAGATCATTCAGCAATAAATAAAATTCTCCAGGCTCAACTCCTGTATACTTTTTTAATTGCTTATCTTCAATAAATCCGGATATGTTCATGTTATTCAGAAATTATATGTAATACTCCAGTCCAGTCCAGTGGTTCTGCTTTACCATTCAATCGGGCAATTTCAACACCTGAATAAAACCCCAGTAAAGGAATATCAGCCAGGCTTTTTTGTAAAATTGAAGCGTCTTCAATGTCACTGCCATAATAATGGGCTGCACGGCCCGCGCAGGTAATATAAAGAGCAAAACGAGGTGTTTTGCCCTGGTCTTTTATTTTTTTTATAAGCTCAGTAGTGGAGTTTTTAATATAGTCAAAGTCAACACTTCTTCTCATGAATATTATTTCGGTACCATCAACTATATCCGGCTCTACCATGATAATGGCTTTGGTTTCTTTATTCACATTTACGCACATTCTGTTGGAAAAATATTCAGGATCAAATTTCGAATATTTTTTTCCTTTGTTCATGGATATGGTTAGAAAAAATCCATAATCTTCGAAGCTTAATGATTCGCCTACCAGGTTTTGAATAAAGTCTAAAGCAGGAATATTATCAATTTCAAGGATCAGTGTGCCTTTGGTTTTTGTTACCGTATGGTAATCACTTGCAGGCTCACAACCATGCATGATCACACTGTCTATTTTTGCAGCTCCCGAAAATAGTACACCGAATGCAGTGTTTTGGAAGATCTCATTGTTGAGCCATTGTTTTGTCGGGCGGAACATCATATCACCGGTCAGCCCTGCACCAAAGATCGGGAGTACACTGCAATCAATTTCTTCATTAAGGGCCTTGCATAAGGGAGTGGCCATGTTTATTTTAAGTCTTCCGGAGCTACGGTCAACAGCATCATAACACAGAAAAAGAAATGGATCACCTTCGTATGTTTTATTTTTGATCTGGCGGGCTATTCTTTTACCACAATCATATTCATCCGCAGATAAATTATGCTCAATGATCTGATCAATATGAATGGAGTCGGAACAAATACACATGATCCCTGCCTGATAACCATCATATCCCAAATGATCGTTGGTTATAATTCCTACACTATAACCACCTATCAAACGGGTATCAGCCCCAATGATCTCTTTGATCCCATTTTGAAACAATTCAGCATCATGTCGTACTGTTGTAAATATGATCGCAATAGAAATGGGGTTGCCATCAAGACTTTTTACAGCTTCTAAAGCACACTCTTTTCCAGCGTTAAAACTGTCAAACAGTTCGCTATAACCTATTCCTATGGTTGTTTGCATATAAAAAAAGCAAAACCCTTAAGTAAATTTTAAAGGTTTTGCTAATTGATTTTTTAATATTATTCTTCTAAAATAAATTCAGTAGTAACGCTCAAAGGATTTTTAAGCGTATTAAGAATTGCGGATTTACGATCCAGCGTTTCTTTGGTTTTTTGAAGGGCTTCTTTTGAAGCATTACCTTTTAATGTAACAGTGTAATGCAAGTGTTGAGCTCCGTTCCCAACTGTACGGTCAAGTCCTAAAACGCCCATAAGGTCAAAATCGACTTTCACTTTTACATTTAATTTTTCCAGTTCCGTTCCAAACATTGCAGAGTTGGTAGCAATACCAGCCGTTAAGCATCCACACAGTGCAGCCGCTAAAAGCTCTACAGGGTTTGGTGCATCATCAGCTCCTCCTAATTGAGATGGCTCAGATACATTAAACTTAAATTGTCTGTCGGGACGTGAAGCGGTATTTCCATCAGCAAAAAATTCTCTAACATTTACTTCTGCCTTGGTTCCGCCTTTCCAGTTCGATTCTGCAACAAAGCTTACTTTTGCATTGTTGTTATTTTCTTTAACAGCTTCTACAAAGCCGCCAACTGATTGCATGTCCACACCATTTGGTAGTTTGATTGATTCCATATTTATTTTTTTAAGGGTTAATTTTATTGCAATTACTTAATTAAATAGTTAATAGCCTAATTTTTTCCAGAATATCTATTTTTTTATACGGGTTATCGCATCCAGTATGTATTTGGGCGCAAAGTGTCGTTCTTTGCTATTGAATTTATAGGTTTGGGTTGGGGTATAATTAGGATCCGCTATTTTATTTGCTAATTCCTGGGCATGAATGATACATTCCATATGCAATCCGGCTCCACGGGCAAAGCTGCCTGCAAAATAATAACTTCGTTCATTCTTTGCCTCCAGTTGTATCTCATCAATAAGTACCTGTGCATTCACCGCAGTATTGTTTAAAGTACAATGCCTGAGTATAGCTGTTGCCTGCTGGCCATTGGGCTGATTAAGGATGTTGCTTGGTTGAGTTGCCCAGTAAGGATTAATTGTAATATAAAAAGGCGGACTATTTTTGATCTTTGGATCCGGGTTCATCGGATCATTTTGGTGCATATTCACAATATACGAGATAGAATAAGGATATGTATTGGAGCCTCCGGCTTCGTATGGGTAAATGTGAATATTATACGTTTCATTGCAATCCTGATTCGGGCCAAGGAAAGTGTTATCCTGATGAACGTATACAGTGCTTGAGGAAAATGTAAAAGCCTGTAAGGCCTGAACCATCTCATCTGATCTAAAAGTTTCATCGATCATCGAATAGGTATCGTCCGCATGCGTAGCAAAGATCACCTTATCAAATATTTCCTCCACACCATTAATAGTGATGATCATTTTTGAAATTTTTTCGGAAACCGTAATTTTTGAAACCGCTATTTGCCCACAGCTAAGGTTGATCGCAACATTCATCCCTGATAGTTTCTGTTGTAATAGCTGCAACCATCTGGTACTGCCGCCAACAAAGTATTGTCTGGAGCACTCCAAAGAAGGCATCACATGTTGCCCATACGCTTCCTGTAATATATAATAATGTGCGACCATCCATAGTGGCATTAGCGATGGAGGAGGGGTTCCCAAGTCATCAATATGCTCCAATGTAAAATACATTCCATTGATCCGGGGATAAAGATTTCCGAAAATAAATTCATTTGAAAAGCTTTGTGATTGTAGCCATTCTCCGACTGTGATCTCGTTTTTACCTTCAGGGGTATTGTTAGGATTGTTGTACCAATCGGCCAATGCATCTTTAAATGTTTTAATGTCATTCGTCAGTAACAACTTATCTGCACCACTGCCCTTAGGAACATTAATATTGTCGAGGGAATCAACCGAGTAACGGTAACCGTAACTGCCGTCCGTGCCGGGTGAAGAAAATGATTCCGTGTCAATTAACGGACTGCAATATTCACTTGCAGAAGGACAAGGTTTATTATGATTCATTATACCCAATTCCTGCCATAGCTCGCGCAAGGGCATATAAGTAGAAAGATTAAAATCGTTTACTCCCATATCAACCCATCTCTGAATATCCGCGCCCGGAGGATTAGGTAATATCACCTGCATGGTATCTGCATTTCCACCCACCTGGGCAGCTTTTTCATAGATAGTGATATCCGCACCCTGAGTTAATGGATTTTGTTTTAAATAATAGGCTGTGGTTAGTCCGGAAACACCGGCACCGATAATGGCAATTCGCATAAATTATTGTTTTGGTTTAAAATATAAATTAAAATGTTTTTCTAAGAGCCTGTTTAAATTTTATATAAAAAACAACAAAATTGCTTATAAAAGCCAGCGCACCTTTCTCGACAGGCTCGAAATGACCATGTGCGCTGTCATTTCGAGCGATTCGAGAAATCGTGGGAAGGTTAGAAGCTACTCTGAATCAAATTTAAACAGGCTCTAATCCTTTGGAGGTGTAATTGCATCCAGTACATATTGTGGTGCAAAGTTTTTTCTTTTACCCGTAAAATCATAAACATGGTCAGGAACATAAGTGATGTCCTTTATTTTTTCAACTATCGCTCTGGCCTGCTTGATGCACTCCATATGCAAACCCGCACCTATTGTAAAGCTACCTGTAAAATATAAGCTTCGTAACGGAGCAGTAGCACCTAATTGCTCATTAAATATGTTTACCTGGCCACTTACAGCATTAAGGTTCAGTTTGCAGTGCCGCATTGTTGTAAAAGCAGGTCCCGCTCCATTCAATTGTTGAAGCATGTTAGCTGGTGCCACTCCTGGTTGTGTCCAATAGGGGTTAATGGTAAGGTAAAAGTCCGGATTACCTCTATATTTGGGGTTATTCGGATCGTTTTGATGCATATTAACAACGTATGAAATACTATAAGGATATTTCCTTTTCTCTTTGTAGTCAAAAATATGAATGTTATAGGTTCGCCTGATGTCTTTCTTAGGGCCTAAAAAAGTAGGATCCTGGTGTACATAAATATTACATTGTGCATAGTCAAATTTAGCCAGTTCGCTAACCATTGGATCACTCTTAAAGGTATCATCAGTTAACATTGCTTTAGTAGTATCCGCATGAGTTGCAAAGATCACCTTATCATAAAGCACTTCGGGCTGACCTGCTTGAGAGATAAAGACCTTATCGTTTTTACCGCTTCCCTGCTTTCTAAAAGCAAGTGTACCACAGTTTGATCTAAAAGTGAATGTCCCTATTCTTGATGCCAATTTATCAAGCCAGTTTATGGAGCCATTCACAAAATACTGCCTTTTGCAGAGTGGAATTGTTTGACCGTAAGCTTCCTGCAGAATGTAATAATGAGCCACCATCCATAGCGGCATTTCCGAAGGAGGAGGAGTACCTCCAGTTGTGGAGTCTTCCATCGTAAAATACATGCCGTTAATACGTGGATACAGATTATAATTGATAAACTGTTCGGAGAAACGTGTATTTACAGAACGTAAAAACTCCCCTACTGTAATATTGTTCAGGCCTTCTTTACCTTCATTATCTCTGTACCAGTAGCCCAATTCGCGTTTAAAGCTTTCAATATCAGTATATAGGGTAGCAACATCATTTTTTGCTGCGCTTCCATCCGGGGCTTCAATATTGTCTTTAGCCCTATCTTCTAAAGTATACCTGTAATTGTAGCTGCCATCCGCCCCGGGAAGTGAAAATGATTCAGAGTTGATCAGCGGAGAGCAATAATTACTTTGCGGACAGTCGCCTTCTTTTGACATGATTCCTAATTCCTGCCACAGTTCCTTTAATTCCTTATAGGTACCAAGGTTAAAATCATTTACACCCATGTCTACCCATCTTTCGATAAATCCACCAGCACCATTGGGCAGATTAACCTTAAAGGTGTTTGCGTTTCCACCCAGTTTGTCTGCTTTTTCATAAACCGTTATTGGATATTTTACGGCATCCGGAAATTTTTTTCTTAAATAATAGGCTGTAGTTAGTCCGGAAACTCCGGCTCCGATTATTGCAATATTCATAATTATAGGTTTTTTAATTTAGGCAAATGTACATTTATAAATGACATTAACAAGGACTGGGAATTGTTTTTCAATAATCCTGCCTTGGCTCTAAATACAGGGATTCTCAGGGGCCATTCCTGTGGTGCATTTTTTTAATTTGAGCTATTTGAGAAGCGAAAAATAGTACAGGAAATTTCAGTGGTTTTCGATTCTGGAATCAACTAAATTTAAAAAAGGAAGGTAAGTTAAAATACTATGAAGGATGCCGTAATCCGTCTTCTCAAAGTTACAGAAAAAAAAGAGAGACAAGCTGTAAGGCTTGTCTCTTTTTGTACCCGGAAGGGGTGGTAAAATCGAACCAGATAATTGAGTCTTTAGCTAAAATTGACAGCTTAAAATTTCTTAAAATAAATCCA
>JAZJZM010000006.1:0-63794 GCA_040389865.1 Bacteroidota bacterium
CCTACTTATCAGCTATTTGTTGTCAATTATGTAAGGTTTCGGACACCCCTGTTTTAAAAACCTGACAGGTCTTTTGATCATTAACAAAAAAAACTAGTACATAAACTCCCATGCTGATTTATAAGCATTAATCGATTCTGTATAATCAAGAAAATTTTTATAAAAAGGGTGATTGGCAAGTGTAGCACTATCTCCAATTACTACTAATTTTTTCTTGGCACGTGTAAGCGCTACATTCATTCTGCGAATATCATTTAAAAAACCAATTTCCTTCAGATCATTACTTCTTACTAAACTGATATAAATAACATCACGTTCCTGTCCCTGAAATCCATCAACGGTTTTAATTGCAATTTGTGACCGGTAATTATTAAAGTCCTCATCCTCCTCCACTTTGTTGATAAGGTATTGCACCTGCTCTTTGTATGGAGAAATAATACCAATGGTTATTCGTTTGCCCGACTTATTGCTTTGTGAATACTGCTCCAACAGCAGCTTTAAATGTTTAATAAGCAATAGCGCTTCTTCAGGATTAGCAATACTTAAACTTTCCGGATTTATGATCTCATTATAACCACACCCCGCAGTATCAATAAAATCAACAGGTGTATGCAATAATAGTTCATTGGGATCAAAACTCAACACAGTATCTTTTACGGACGCATCCGCAATTAAATTATTTTGATAGAATTTTTTATTCGAAAAATTCATGATGTGTTCATGCATCCGATACTGTGTATTGAGCATCACAGAAACATTATCTAAATGCATGCATTGCTCAAATAATGTTTCTTTCAGTCCTTCTACTTCCGCTTTTTTCGATTTAACAGTAGGGGGCAACTGAAAATGGTCACCGGCAAATATCACACGATCGCTTCTTGTAATTGGTATCCAGCACATCGGCTCTAAAGCCTGTGCAGCTTCATCAATAAAAACAGTGGAAAAATGTTTGTTGCGCATCATCTTACCGGATGATACTACCGGGGTACATGCTATTACCTGGGCCTTTTCAAATTGTTCTTCAAAAATATAATCTTCTAAATTACGGGCTTCGTGTAAAATTTTACGAGCTTCCATGTAAAACAATTGGCGCTGTTCACGTTCCTCTCTTCCAAAAGTTCGTTTATATTTTCCGGCCATCCGAAAATATTCTTCAGCAGTTTTTCGATATTTTTTTAACTCTTTATACGATTCATGTGCAGCCATTTTTACATCCAACGTATTCATCAGCACTTCTTCCGAAATACGCGCAGGATTACCCAATCGCAATACATTGATACCTTCGCGGTGTAATTTTTCTGTTAACAGGTCAACAGCGGTATTGCTTGAACTGCAAACCAAAACCTGCTTTTCTGTTAGCAATGTTTGTCGTATAGCTTGCACCAACGTGGTTGTTTTCCCGGTTCCCGGTGGGCCATGAATAATAGCAATATCTTTAGCAGCAACTATTTTTTGAACAGCCGTATTTTGCGATTGATTTAATCCTGTAATGTGAATTGACGAATCTATTTTATTGAATGCAGGAGGTTTTATTCCATACATCACATCGCGTAACGTTGCCAAACGGTTGTGTGATGCGCTGATCACTTTTTCCATCGCAATATCCATTTCACGATAACTGCTTTCATCAAATAATAAATTGATCCCGAGCTTTCCATCATCGCACCAATCGGGCAATTCATCAATGGTAAGCGAAAGTCGAATTTTGTTTGGATTAATTACTTTAATAATTCCATTAATAGGCTGTTCGTCTGGATAGGTATTTGAAAAAAGTGCAGCATTCTTATTTCCGGAAAACTGATGTGGTTCATTGTGATTTGTAGTACGTTCAATCTCAATGGAAAGATATTCGCCATGTCCGATCTCAACATTAGTAATCACTACAGGATACCATGTAACACCCTTTTCTCTTCGGTAATTAATATTGTTACGTGAAAAATGTTGTTTGTACTGCGCGAAATCCTCATCACGTTCTACTTTTAAAAGCTTTCGTAACAGTAGCAATCTATCTATTTGTTGTTCCATTCTTTTATTATTACTCGGAATTACCGGTTTTCCTTTGACTCTTAAATATTAATATTTTACGAATTTTAATTTTTGTAAAATTTAATTTTATTGGGCGTTCCTTTCTTAAACAAGAAAGGGCAGGCTTTGCGCTGCAATCTTTTCTAAAAAGGAAAGGATTTTCGCTGCAATCCTTAACGCAGCATCTTTAACCCAAGAACAATGAATCCATTTCCATGTTTTTCATCGGAACATGAGTTAATACAATTTTACAGAAAAGCACCGATAAAATGCATTAAAAAGATCAATAATTAGTTTGTTTTTCAAAAAGCACATTAAAAACCGTAAAATACGTTTATAGCTAATTATTTGATTTTCAATATATTGAAAAATACATTGAAAATAAATGATACATAATTTGCAGATACATAAAACTCTTATGTATATTTGTCCTATGTATTCATCAGAACTAATAAAAGGAACTTTAAAAACGATCATTTTAAAGTTATTATCCGAAAACAAAGAAATGTACGGATATGAAATCACTCAAAAAGTGAAAGATCTAACCGACAATAAAATTCAGATCACCGAAGGTGCGTTGTATCCAACACTTCATGCACTCGAAAATGATGGAATTGTAACTACCGAAATTGTGAACATCGGAAAACGTGTACGCAAATATTATAAGCTTACGCCAAAAGGAAAAAACAGTGCAACAGAAAAAGTGACTGAGTTTGCCGACTTCATCAATACGATGAAATTTTTGTTAGACATTAAACCACAATTAGGATAATGTACACACTAAGTGACCAACAGATTGATTTTATTCTCAACGATATCAAACTTCGCAGAGTTGAGATGGAGGACCTGCAGCTAAACCTCCTCGATCATATTTGTTGTATTATAGAGTGTGAACTTGAGCAGGAAGGGGACTTTGAAGATTTCTATCAGAAAACAATTCCTAAATTTTTTAAAAAGGAATTGAAAGAAATTGAAGAGGAAACTAAATTATTACTAACCTTTAAAAACTATTACACCATGAAAAAAACGATGATCAGAACCGGAATTTTTTCTGCAATAACAATTGTATTTGGTTCCTTATTTAAAGTTATGCACTGGCCGGGTGCCTCAGCTTTATTAGTATTAGGAATAGGAAGCATCAGTTTATTGTTTCTACCATTGATGATTATTTTAAAAACAAAAGACACCAGCACTATGCGTGACAAATTTATACTTGCCAGTAGCGGAGCGGTTGGATTTTTTCTCTGCTGGGCTACATTATTTGCTGTGATGCACTGGCCAGGTAATGGAATTTTCTGGGTAATTGCAATCTGTATATCCGCTTTTGTTCTTATACCGGTTTATTTTTTTACAGGAATCAGAAACCCTGATACAAAATTAAACACAATTGTTACAACTGTTGTATTAGTTGGCGCCACGGGCTTGCAGTTTACTATGCTAAACGTAAGACCGGCAGTAAAACAAACACAAATAAAAATGTATAATTATATTCAAGGTGAGGAACTCCTAAAAAAATTACAACATAGCTCATCTGGCAGACCACAGGAATCAGCTTCTCGAAACATTATTGTCGAAAATATTAATACTAAAGCTGAACAAATAAAGAGTATGATAATAATGAATGCAATTGGAGAATCGAAAATCCCCGAAAATTTTGAAAGTGAGGGACATTTTATAGAAGAAGGAAATTTGGGAATTGCTTTTTTTGATAGTGGAGAAGGACTAAAACTGCTCAGCGACCTTAAGGCCGAAATCAATAAATACAATGCTTCAGGAGGGATGAACATGGAAAATAAAATCCCTATTGATCATTCAGTGTTAGATATTGAATTTGATAAGATTGGGAGGTACAGCAACTATTCTGTTCTAAACAGTATCACACAAATGCAAATGTATCTTGCAACAGCAGAAAATAAACTGACAGCTTTTAAATAACAGATTTGAAAAATTAAATAATTTTAGCAGCTTTTGTAAGGAATAAATTAAAACTTTGAAATAAACAAAACGCCCTCCTCATTGAATGAGGAGGGCGTTTTGCTATATAACGAACAATTTATAAAAATGTTTTAAAATGTTTTGTTTAAAATAAAACACTTTTATTTTTATAAATAATGTCCTTCGTCATTCCTTTTAATACCTGCCCTGCTTGTAACAACATATCAAAACCGGAAGGGAAAGGAACAGGTTTAGGACCAAGCTTTGCTTTTGTTTCAGGTTTTAAAGCATTGATATCACCGATAGCTCCGAAAGAACGATATTCAAAAAAGTTTTCACTTGCTATCGGATCCGTTTTTATGAGTTGACCTGTACTGTTATTTATATAGTCGAGACTTCCTGCAATAATGGCTTTTTTATTTTGGTAGGTTTCTATCACATTACAGAAAATGGTTTTTGTTTTAGGTAACTTTATATCATTCCCCAATGAATCCTTTTTTACATTTCCATTCGCATCTAAAGCATACTGAAAACCATCCGGAATAATTTTTGTTTCCGTAAAATTTGTTTCTTTAATGGCTTCAGGGGATACGTTAATATTTTTCATATTCACAACAATAACATAATCATAGTCCAGTCCTTTAACCTCGTGGGTATAATATCTCAGCCACTCACCATTTAAATCGGTTAAACTTATTTTTGTTAATTCATCCTCGAAAGACGGAGGAAGAGGTACACCTGTTGTGTTTTTCATTTTAAAAAGCACATAACTGGTTCCAATATCTTTTGCACGTTGTAACTCTTTATCAACATCTTTATAATTACCGGAATAACCTTTTACACGAAGTAACTCATTGTACGCCAATCGAGCGTCAGACTTATTGTTTCTGCCGAGAAGAGATAATGCATGAGCATAAAAATATTCGGTGGCATTTTTTTTTGCCTGGATAATTTCATCACTGTAATTTACGATCTCAAAATTCGCATCTCTATTTTGACCCGCAATACGCAATGGTAATAATGGTTTCAAATTTTCTTGACGCTGTGCCAACATGGAATAAACAGCAAAAATCTCATCCCAATTATCAGGTTTTCCTTCTTTCTTTAAAAAACCGATCCGCTCTCTATCGCGGTCGTTGGCCTTTTGATAAGACTGCTCCAACACAACAATTTCTTTATCATTTTGTTTTTTACGTTTCAGCTTCTGACTTGATTTTCGGATCGCAGCATCGTAATTTCCGCTTTTCATCAATTTTGAAGACTGTGAACAGGAAATAATGAGTGTGGATATTAATAAGAAGACAACTATTTTTTGAGTAAGAAGTAACAATCGATTTTTCATAGGATTTTTTATATAAAGTAAAAATAGTATTATTTTTTGTTTGAAATGCTCTTCTAATTAAAATCTAATTTATACCCCCTACTCCTTAAATTCTAAATCCAATTTTAGAATTTACTTCCTTGATTTTTGTTTTTGTTTTATCCAACCGGATCATTGAAATTACCAAACCCTGTGCCAATACTCAAAATCCGATTTAAACCACCACAACCATTGGGTTTCAGAAAATCACAATTTTCTACAGAGCAAAATCGGAACGTATGTAAATCGATACAATTATCAAAATAAACACACTTATTTCTTCGTTTTTTCGTAATTTTGTACCTTAACAAAAATAAAAACGATATGTCAGAAATATTAACAGCAAAAAGTTTCGGAATAGAAAGTGTTCTGAAAGAATTAGGAATTAAAGAAACTAATTACGGTGCCTCTACGGGCCTAAAACATATTGCTACAAAAGGAAAAAAGATAGAGTCGTTCTCACCTGTTGACGGATTGCTTATTGGTTGTGTAAATGCTGCTACATCAGAAGATTACACAAATGTGATGAAAACTGCAGAAGAAGCTTTTAAAGTATGGCGTTTAATGCCAGCTCCAAAACGTGGTGAGATCGTTCGCCAGGTAGGTGATGAGTTACGTAAATATAAAGATTCATTAGGTAAATTAGTTTCCTATGAAATGGGAAAAAGTTTACAGGAAGGCTTGGGCGAAGTGCAGGAGATGATCGATATCTGCGATTTTGCTGTGGGTCTATCACGACAATTATATGGTTTAACAATGCATAGCGAACGCCCGATGCACCGCATGTATGAGCAATGGCACCCTTTTGGTGTTGTTGGAATTATTTCTGCTTTTAACTTCCCTGTTGCTGTATGGAGCTGGAATGCTGCACTAGCTTGGGTTTGTGGTGATGTATGTATCTGGAAGCCCAGTTCAAAAACTCCATTATGTGCAATAGCTTGTCAGAATATTATTGCTGACGTATTGAAACGCAACAATGTTCCGGAAGGTGTTAGCTGCCTTGTGATTGGCAATGAATCAGGTGATCTGATCAATAACGATAAACGAATTCCATTAGTATCTTTTACAGGTTCAACACGTATTGGCCGTCACGTATCAAAAACAGTAGCTGAGCGTTTCGGAAATACTATTTTAGAATTGGGTGGTAATAATGCGATCATTGTTTCTGAACATGCTGATCTGGGTATGGTATTGGTAGGTTCAGTATTTGGTGCTGTTGGAACGGCAGGTCAGCGTTGTACTTCTACACGCAGATTAATTATTCATGATAGTATTTATGAAAAAACAATTCGCATTTTACAACAGGCGTATGCTCAATTACGTATTGGAAACCCTTTGGATGCAAACAACCACGTGGGTCCTTTGATCGATCAAAATGCAACAAAAGATTATTTGAATGCGATTGAAAAAGCAAAACAGGAAGGTGCAAAAATAATTGTAGAAGGTGGAATAGTAAAAGGTGAAGGATACGAGAGCGGATGTTATGTAAAACCTTGCATCATTGAAGCTAAAAATGAATTCCATATTGTACAGGAAGAAACATTTGCTCCTATACTTTATGTGATGAAATACAATACCATTGAAGAAGCAATTGCGATGCAAAATGGCGTTCCTCAAGGCTTATCATCGTCCATCTTTACCAACAACATGCGAGAAATGGAATTATTCCTTTCACAAGCAGGTTCTGACTGCGGTATTGCCAATGTAAATATTGGAACTTCCGGTGCTGAAATAGGTGGTGCATTTGGTGGTGAAAAAGAAACAGGTGGTGGACGTGAATCAGGCTCTGATGCATGGAAAGCTTATATGCGCAGACAAACAAACACGATCAATTATGGCAATAGTTTACCATTGGCACAAGGGATAAATTTTACAATTTAATAATTGTTCTCAAAAATTGAAATTGGCGCCCCGATAAAATATCGGGGCGTTTTTTTTAATGAAATCAATTGTTACACATGACTATACGTATACAAAGATGTTAGTTGCAACCTTATTAACAGAGACGAGCAATCAAAGACAAATAGAATTGACCGACTTTTATTTGCAAACTTTTTCGACAATTATTTTACAACTGCTACTTGGACTACAAAACAACAGGACATGAAAAAAATAATAATCGGTATTGTAATAGGACTTTTTATTGGACTAATTGGTTATTTCGCTTTGACTGTTTTTTACTCTTATGAACCTATTTCTAAAGACTTTGCAAGTGTGGTAATAAAAAACGAATCAGGACAAAGAGTAAAAAAGATATTTCTAAAACACAATAGCGGAACTTTTGAGGCGAGCAATTTAAGTGACCACGGACAAGTACGTTTCATTTTCCAAAATGGCGGAGAGAATTCATATAATATATCAGTAACTTTTGACAATGACTCAACATTGACATCTCAAGAGGTTTATTTTGAATATAGTTATCGTGGCACCGAAACAATTACGAAATCGAAAATTATAACTAAAAATAATTGGTAACAGCAACCAGATATAAAAAAACAGATGTTCATTGACGGACATTTAGGCATTAGAATTAATATTTCACGAACGAAAAAAAAATACTGCAACTAACATAAAATATACAATACATTAGCCGACACGCTCAAAAAACCGAAAGCACCGCATTGTATAATAACCATTTGCAGCAATATTTTAATGACACCAATATCATATAATACAAGACATGCATTTCTTAATAATCTGGTTCAATATGGAATTCTACTTACTTGCGTGACTCTCTTTTTGTTCTTTGGCAAAATAACTTTTATTTTACTCGGGATCACAATTGGAATTATAATATGTATTGCGACTTTGATCACATTTATTCCTTATTTAGACGTATATAGGAAAATCTCAATCCTATATACAGACAGCAATAAGAACCTGTATGTCGACAAGATACTTGTCGACAAAGGTCTTATAGAATCAATACACTTTGACAGCCCAGGATTCGGTCCAAAGAAAAATCAATATTATATTATGACTTTCCGTGATTTACCGACTAAAGTCAAAGAGAAGAACTTTAATAAAAATTCAATTGTTTTTTGCGAAATACAGACTCTTTCTAACTGGCCCAATTTGAATAACAAAACTCAAAAATTTTTAAGCGACATGGGAATAAAACATTCGGTCGAATATTTAACAAGAAAATAATATTGCTGCTTTAGTAATTATACTTTAAGGACTTCTTTTGACAGACTGCTTTGGGGGGTGAAGACCCAACTTGAATCTTTCTGTTAAAACACCTTGTAGTAGTTACATTTAAATAAAATCTCCTTATTTTAAATAAAATTTGTACTTTAATACCTCAAATTTTTAAGCCTTTAGTCCATGAATTATCCTAATTCAATTAATAGTAAGTTACCGAATGTTGGGACAACCATATTTACTGTGATGAGTAAACTAGCCTCCGATAACAATGCCATCAATCTTTCTCAAGGTTTTCCTGATTTTAGTTGCAATGAAGAACTAATAGGCCTTGTGAATAAGCATATGTTAAAAGGCAATAATCAATATGCTCCAATGGCAGGATTAATGAGCCTTAGGGAGATAATTGCAGAAAAAACGGAAGATCTTTATTCGGCCAAGTATGATCCTGAAACAGAAATAACAATTACTGCTGGCGGTACACAGGCTATATTTACTGCCATCTCAGCTATGATCCGTGAAGGCGATGAAGTTATCATTTTCGAACCCGCTTATGATTGTTATAAACCTGCGATAGAGCTGAATGGAGGGAAAACAATTTTTTTACAATTAAAAGCCCCTCTTTATTCTATTGATTGGGAGGAAGTAAAAAAGGTAATTAATTATCGTACAAAAATGATAATTATCAATACTCCACACAATCCTACAGGTAGTATCATGACGGCTGCCGACATGGCTAAGCTGGAGAAACTTACCAAAGGCACCGAAATTGTTATTGTGAGTGATGAAGTGTACGAGCATATTATTTTTGATGGTTATGAGCACCAAAGTGTGGCACGATTTCCAAAGCTTGCCGAACGAAGCTTTATTATTTCATCGTTCGGTAAAACATATCATGCTACAGGTTGGAAAATGGGGTATTGTGTAGCGCCTAAAAAACTGATGGCTGAATTTAGAAAGGTTCACCAGTTTGTTGTGTTCTGCGTTAATACACCTATACAATATGCTTTGGCTGAATTTTTAAAAAACAAAAAAAACTATTTAGGACTGGGAAGTTTTTATCAAAAGAAACGCGACTATTTTAATAAAATGATTAAAAATTCCAATTTTAAATTGGAACCAGCTTCCGGCACCTATTTCCAGTTATTGAATTATAGTGCGATCAGCAAAGAAAAAGACTCCAATTTTGCAATTCGTTTAACAAAAGAATTTGGTATTGCTTCTATTCCTGTTTCGATGTTTTATCACCATTCAATTGATAATAAAATGTTGCGCTTTTGTTTTGCGAAAAAAGAAGAGACCTTAGAAAAAGCTGCTGAAATATTAAATAAAATATAAACCTCACCCCTTCCCCTCTCCATTTGGAGAAGGGTGTCCAGAGGGACGGGGCTGGTGGAGAAAAGGCGAAATCGTTACTAAAAAGAAAAAAGGCTTCTTATGGATGATTTAAAAATCACGATCATACAATCCAGTTTACATTGGGAAAACAAAGAGATGAACCTCGATATGTTTTCTCAAAAAATAAATGACATTACGGAAAGTACTGATTTAATTATACTACCTGAAATGTTCACCACCGGCTTTAGTATGAGTCCCAAAAAATTTGCTGAACCAATGAATGGTGCAACAGTAAACTGGATGAAAGAGAAAGCGAAAGAAAAAAACTGTGTAATTACCGGCAGTTTTATTTGTGAAGAAAATGGAAAATGTTTTAATCGCCTTGTTTGGGTCAATCCTGATGGCAGTTTTAGCACCTATGATAAACGCCACTTGTTCCGCATGGCGAATGAGGATGCGCATTACAGTGCCGGACAAAAAAAATTAATTGTTGAATTAAAAGGGTGGAAGATCTGTCCGATGATCTGTTATGATCTGCGTTTCCCGGTTTGGAGCAGGAATAAATTAGTTCATGGAAGTAAAGAAGATACAAACCCTCACTACGAATACGATCTGCTGATATATGTTGCTAACTGGCCCGAAGTGCGCAGTTATCCATGGAAAACATTATTACTTGCAAGGGCCATTGAAAATCAAAGTTATGTTGTAGGATTAAACAGAGTAGGAAATGATGGCAATAAAATTTATCACTCCGGTGATTCTGCTGCGATAAATGCAAGAGGTGAGATCATTAGTAAAACAAAGACTCGGGATGAATCAACAGAAACAATAACACTAAATTATTCTGAACTGCTTGCGTATCGGAAATCATTTCCGGCCATGTTGGATGCAGATGCATTTGAAATTTTGAACTAACTTATATAAGTTAAAACACATTAAATGTTTACAACGAAAATTGTAGTTACGAAATGCTTACACACAATTTTCTCGACAAGCTCAAAATGACCAGCGCGCATAGCCAGTCTGAGCCTAGTCGAAAAATTTGTGTCAACACTAAAAACCGTTTGAATAAATCTTAAAAATAAACATGAAAATAGCTTACGTTTGTTATAATATCCAGGAAAAATATGTTACCCCCACAGTGCAGGATGAAGACGTTCTTTTATTGGAATTCTTAAAGGCGAAAGGATTGGATATCCATAGAGAAGTATGGACAAATGAAGAAGTGAACTGGTTGGATTATGACCTGGTTTTAATAAAAGCACCCTGGGATTATCACGAACATATAACCGCTTTTTACAATTGGTTAGATATGTTGAACAGCGCCTCAATTCCACTGCTTAACCCATACGAAATAATTAAATGGAACAGTGATAAACATTACCTAAAAGAGATATCCGATTCAGGCTTGAGTATTATCCCAACAGTGTTTTTAGAAATAAACTCATCTCTAAAAAATGCATCTATTTTCCAGCAATTAAATAGCGAAAAGATAATTATCAAGCCCTGCATTAGTGGAGGCGCAAAAAACACTTTTAGTCTGACACCGGATAATTTTTCGGTTCATCAAAAAAATATTAATGACCTATTAAAAGAGGAGGCATTTTTAGCACAACCGTTCATCAAAGAAATTGAAACTGAAGGTGAATGGTCCTTCATTTTTTTTGATGGAAAATACAGTCATAGTGTGCTAAAAAAGCCTCGTTCAGGTGACTTTAGAGTACAACATTGTTATGGAGGAACCATACATGCTGATAATATTGAGACATTACATATTGAAACAGCACAGAAATTTGTGGACAGATTTGCGAAAGACTGTTTGTATGCCCGTGTTGATGGTGTTATGGTAAATAATGAATTTTTATTAATGGAGCTTGAATTATTGGAACCCTTCCTGTTCTTATCTTATCATCCGAATGGTTTTGAGAATTACTATACTGCTTTGGTGAAACTTATCTCAGAAATCGATCCAACTAATGTATCTACGTTTCAAAAAGAAAAAGCGTAAGAGAATAGCCCATGTCATCCCGATTGGCTTTCGCCAAGAGGGATCTTATTAATTATTGACAAGATCGTTAATAAGAGCAAGATCCCTCGCGAAAAACTCGGGATGACAGAAAACATGGTGTTTTTAAAGGAGTCGAGAAAAAATATTCTTCATTACAGAATCACATTGTCATACCGATCGGCTTTCGCCAAGAGGGATCTTATTAATCATTGACAAGATCGTTAATAAGAGCAAGATCCCTCGCGAAAAACTCGGGATGACAGAAAACATGGTGTTTTTAAAGGAGTCGAGAAAAAATATTCTTCATTACAGAATCACATTGTCATACCGATCGGCTTTCGCCAAGAGGGATCTTGTTAATCGTTGACAAGATCATTAATAATAACAAGATCCTTCGCGAAAAAGCTCGGGATGACAGAAAACATGGCGTAAAATATAATTTATTTTTACGGAATAACTTTCCATTCCAATTCCAGATCCCAGTTGGGGCGGGTATTAACAGGCTCTGCATTGTAAATTACTTTTTCCGGTTGTAGCTTTTGGAGCAGATTTCCGGTATCCCATTTATAATTGGCATTGTTGTCATAAATAATTTTTAACTTATATTTTTTAGGGTATAAATATTCATAGAACAGTGTTTCCGATCTATTAATGTTACTAACCCGCACTATGCTTTCTTTTTCATCCAATAGCTGAACAATATAATTACCAGTAGTTACAGGGATATCTAAGTTCAATTTCAGAGTACCATAAAATTTTTCTTCACGTGTTTTAAAATCAATTTTAATAGTATCATTTGTTAAGCCAAAAATATCAGTGAACGTACCTGGCGGAATAAATAAATGGTAGCTTGTGTTTTCTTTAAACACAACAGGAACGATTTTGATGCTGCCGTCCTTACCTGTTACTTTACTATTAATTGAAATAGTGTTGAAAGGTTCCAGAGTATAGAATAAATTTTTATAGTCCTTAATTGGAATAGTATCTTCAAGGAGCATGATCTCTTTATTACTGATATTACTAAACAAAACAGGATCTAAAGGATCATTAAAAATAATTTTAAAATCCGAATTCAAATCAACGTTCTGATTTCCGGCAGGACTATTCACAACTACCAATTTTAAAGGGCTTCGTCTGCTTTTCAAAGCATCTTCTTTTTTAATTATCTTAAACTCAACGGTATCAATTATTCTATTGCCATTTTTTACCTGAAGAATTATTGAATCTTTATCATCCTTTCTAAACCAATAATTTAGGGTGTCTTTATTTTTTGAATAATCAAGAAAAATATCTTTATCATTAAACGTTTGATTAAGCGGTTCAATACGAAGGCTATCAGCCGGTTTATTAAAAATAAAACTGATCTTACCGAAAGAATTGTAGTTCGTTTTTTTCAAAAAAAGTTTTTTTACAGGCTCTTGAAATACACTAATTGAAATCTTTTTCTTTTCCGAAACATCTACTAAAGCATCAATAAAACCAACACTTTCATTTTCACTATCATATTTATAATTCGCGTTCGCATCTTTCAAAACAAGTAATTTATATTTATCAGCACGGATATTATCAATCTGGAAAGTGCCATCCTCTTTTGTTTTTGCAAAATAATCAGGTTTTTTCTTATAGATAACACTATCGCTAAAATCAGTATAAAGCATTACCAATACGCCTTTATCGGCTTTGTGATCAAAGGCATTTTCAATTTTACCTTTCACAACCACTGAATCAATAAAACTACCGGTAGAAAAAATGTATTTAAAATTGTCGATAGGATTGTTCTCATGTATATCCTGCAAAGCATTGCCAAAACTAATAGAATACGTAGTATTTGGTTTGAGTATCTCCTCTTTATCAAAATCAATTGTAAGTGTTTTATTTTTCACTTTTATATCAGGTGTATTTTCAAGCGGGGGCGAGATAATAAGCTGATTATTTAAATCTTTTAGTTGAATGAACTCATCAAAAAACACTACAATGCTTTTAGAACTAAAATTCAGAGAAGCACTGTCGGGGATATATTTCACAACTTGAGGAGGAGTGATGTCTTTGATCCCTCCACCGGGTGTAACGATTTGAGCACAGGAATAAATTAACGTGCAGATAAGAAGATAAACAAATGTGCTGATGTACCAATTTGCTGATGTGCTGATTACATTAATTTTATTGTAAATATATTTTAATCTTGGCCTCATTTAATTTAATTATTGTTCATTTTTTTCTAATTAGCACATCCGTACATCAGCACATCCCGTTATTATTTCCATCACCTTTTCCAAATAGATCCTATCAATTTCATCAAAATTAGCAAGATGTTCGCTATCTATATCCAACACTAAAATCACTTCGCCTTTTTGATTAAAAGCAGGCAACACTATTTCAGATCTTGATAAAGCACTGCAAGTAATATGTCCGGGAAACTGATCTACGTCCTCTACAATAATAGTTTGTTTCAACTCCCAGCATTTCCCGCAAACGCCCTTTCCATATGCAATTCTTGTACAGGCAACAGGTCCTTGAAATGGTCCAAGAACAAGCCCTTCCTGCTTCCCCAATTTATCAGTACCCACTAAAGAAGTAGATGCAGCTGTTGATGAGCCTTTCACAAAATAAATACCTACCCAAAAAAAATTCATAGAATATTTTAATGCAGAAAGTATATTGGAAAGATTAGCAATACTATCGCTTTCTCCCTCAATCAATGCCCTAATTTGAGGAATAAGTGATTCGTATTGATCTTTTTTTGTAAATCCCGAAACAGTTATTGATTCAGCCATTATATTGTAATTAGGGCTACAAAGATATTAAAAGCCCTTTATAAAATCAGGGAAGAGGAAAGTTTTATAAACCTTTTGGAAGAGGACGCAGTACTTTAATTAGCCGCATACGCAATAGTAACAATACTGATCCTGACACCAGGCACCTGAAGCAATGTATGAGCACAGGCCTCTAATGTAGCACCGGTTGTTATTACATCATCCACCAACAGTATATGTTTACCTTCTAAAGCATCAGCATCACGTAACTGAAAAATGGACTCCACATTTTGCCACCGGCTAAAACGTGATTTTTTTGTTTGTGTTTCAGATTCAACAGCACGATAAAGCGTTTTTAAGTCGGCTTTCACATTCATACTTTCGGCCAAACCTTCGGCAAAACCATCACTTTGATTATAACCGCGCTTCTTTTGTTTTTTAGGATGCAAAGGCACAGGAATAACGGTATCGATGCTATTAAAATCCTCACAATACTTAAGTTCATAACCATATAATTTCCCCACCGAAACTCCTATATGTTTTTGTCCTTTATATTTTAACTGATGAATTAAATGTTGTACTTTTCCTCCTTTATTAAAGCCGTAGAAAGCTGCAGCAGAAACAATAGGTACGCGTCCCCAGAAAATTTTTGCAATGGGATTATCACTGGTTAAATGAAAATTAGTTTTTGGCAAATAGTAGGCGCAATAGGTACAAATACTATGCTCTTTTTTATATAAGCTTTTCCCGCAGGAAACACATACATGTGGAAATAGCAAGGCAATAAAATCGTTTAGCATAACGTTAGTTTTATGACAGTTAAAATTTATTACTTTTGCAATATAAAATTAATCAATATTTATTATGGAAAATAATCAGAAAGAAGAAAAAAAGTCCAACAACAAGTTGTTAATTATTCTATTGATTTTTTTATTATTGGGAAATGGAACATTTATAGGCCTTTGGCTGCATGAACGTGGACGTGCTAATACAGAAGTGATAATAAAAGAGCAAGTTACGGTGGAACGCGATAATGTAAAAGGTGATTTGCTGGAATTACAGGAAGAATATGCTACTTTGCAAACAAATGATCAGGCCATGCAGGTAGAGCTGGAAGCAAAAAAAGCTGAAATTGCTGAATTAATTATTCAAGCTGATAAACATAAAGATGATGCGTATATTATCTCCAAACTACGCAAAGAAACTGTCTCTTTGCGCAAGATAATGAAACACTATATAGTTGAAATCGATTCATTAAATACGTTGAACCAGAAGATCACCGCTGAAAAAAACAAGGTAAGCGCTGACTTAAGTACTGAAAAAGGTATCACTACTAAACTTTCGAAAGATAAAGAGGCTTTGCAAAGCACCGTGAACTTAGGTTCCGTTTTGAAAGCAACCCGCCCTGTAGCAAAAGGTGTAAAATTTAAATCAGGAGGTAAAAAAGAAGTAGAAGCTGAAAGAGCTTCACGTGTTGAAAAAATCAAAGTTTCTTTTGTATTAGGAGAGAACAAAATTGCAAAGAGCGGTGAAAAAAGTGTTTATGTTCGGATTATATCACCTGATGGAAAAGAAATAACCAAAACATCTGATATGTTTAGTTTCAATGGTTCTAAAGGGTACTATGCAGGAAAAGAAGATGTAGATTACAGAAACGAAGAGCTTGCAGTGGATGTTTTTTGTGAAAGCCCTACTCCGTTTGTTCCAGGTAAATATTTGATCACGATAGGCTGTGATAATGTTATTATTGGTGAAACAAGTGTTACTTTAAAATAATTTACTACGAATTACGCCCTTCGACAGACTCAGGGTGACAAGAATTAACGAATTACGAATCTACCAGCCCGAATGATTTTGTTCATTCGGGCTGGTCGTTTCCTCAAAAAATTAAACGTTAAAATACATCGGCAGCAGCAGATCGCTTACATTGTAAATTGCCTTCTGAAAAATTCTTAAATTGCTTAATTGTTCCTAAACAACCAGCCTTCAGGATCCATCTTAATTTGTCCCTTCCATATTTCAAAATGCAGAACTGTTTTGGAGTCTTCATCATCAAACACAATAGAACCAATATTATCCTTTGTTTTTACCTTATCACCAACTTTTACATAAACCTCTTTCAAATTAGCGTAAATGGTCAAAAATTCACCATGTCGGATCAAAATAAACTGACCGGAGCCGGGCATATTTACAACTGCCTTCACATCTCCATCAAATACTGCACGCGCTAAAGATCCTGTACTTGTAGTAATATCAATACCATTATTATTGATGTCAATATTTTTCATCAGAGGGTGTGGATGCACGCCAAAACGTTCGCTGACAATACCTTTCACTACCGGCCAGGGAAGTTTGCTTTTATTACTTAAAAACGAATTAGAAAGTTGTTGCGATTCCGGTGTTAAAACTAATTTTTCCGGTTTCGGTCTATTTTCTGTTACAGCTTCTTTTTGCAATTTTTCAAGTTCCTTTTGAATCACTCGTTGAATAGCTTGTTGTAACTTTTCAGCATCCTTCTTTTTTTTCGCCAGATCTTTTTTGAGTTTTCCTTCCTGCTCCTGCAACTGTGAAAACACCTGTTCTTTTTCTGTTTTTTCTGTAGAAAGATTTTGTTTTTCTATTTGTTCACTCGTTAACAAAACGCGCTGATCAGATTTTTTAGCTTCCAGATCCAGGACTGTTTCATCCAGATTTTTTTTTGTTTTTGAGATCAACTCAACTTGCTTATGCCTATAATCGCTGTATTGCTGAAGATATTTTAAACGCATAAATGCCTGCTCAAAATCTTTGGCAGCAAAAACAAACATTAGCCTACTGTAAGCATCCTGGTTTTTATACGCATAATAGATCATTTTTGCGTATTCGGATTTGAGCCTGACCAAATCACTCTGCAGCCCTTTAATAGATTCGTTATTTTGATTTATCTGACGATTGATCACCCTGATCTCACCATTAATAGTGGAGATCAATTCTTCCCGTACTGTTATTTTTTTGTTTAACGTTACTAATTGATTTAAGGAAAGTTTTTTATTTTTTTTAGTTTGAGAAAGTAGTTGGTTGGTATATTCTATTTCATTTTGTAATTGTTTTTTTTTATTCTCCAGATCCTTTTTGGTTTGTTTTTGAGCCGAGCAGGGCACAGCATGAAGCAGCGCCAAACACCAAAGCAACATGAGCAAAAGCCATTTATTGTTTTTCTTTGTACGCAATTTGCTCATAGTTATCCGGAATTTTGAAAGGGAAACTTTGTTCTTCGTCTATTCGTGGTTTAATATAATGGATATCAATAGTAACATTTTTTTGGGCCTTTATATAATAATTCATTTGTAAAGGAAACAATTGAGAAGAATCAATAGCTGTGTATTCAGAGAAGCGAGCATCAAAACTGCGATCAGGGCTAAATTCGTAAAATAATATACGGGCGATCTTAAACGTTTCAGGTATCATATAAATACTTTGGGCAGGCTCCTTTAGGTCTTTCCCTTTTTCCATCACCTTGCGAAGTTTATATTTTCGGATGGTTCCAAGTGTATACTGACAATTATCTACCCCCGGTTTTATTTTTTCATCTTCATTATAAAATGCAACGCTATTTCCTACCAATAGAGATTCTACCATTTCAAAATCCAAAGGGGTATTTAATAATTTACTTATAAAAGTAAAATCGCCCTTAAAATATTTACTTTCCAGGCGATTAAAGAATTTTACAGAATCTTTTGTCATTAAAACTCTGGCTCCCTCTATGCCCAGTTTTGAAATTGACATCCATATAACACTATCCTTTTTCATACGTAATGAAATAGTGAATGAACTGAAAGAACTGTCAATTACCGTTTCTACACTTAACTTCGCATTAAGTCTGTTGAAACAAAATTCATTAGATTTTAAATTTGTTGTAAGTGTTTTTGCATTTTTATAATCTAAAATACATTTGTTTTTTGTGGCAGTTATTTTTTGTTGCTGTTTACAAGAACCTAAAATAAAAAGACTAAAAAAACAAACAATAAAAAGTTGCCGCAAAGGGGTGAAAATAAAAGGGAAGGGCATTCGATTATTCATATAACTTTTTGTCAGTAATTTTTTTATCTATAAAATCGGTAGTGTTGCCGGTCTTTTTTGCATCCATCCAGTATTTCAATGCATTTTCGGTTTCGCCAAGCTTATAGAGCACATCACCATAATGTTCGAGCAACACCCCGTTATTTTTACCCCCGTTATCAATTGCTTTACCAATCCACACTTTGGCATCGTCATACTTTTTCATCTGATATAAGATCCAACCGTATGTATCCTGGTAAGAATTATTATTGGGTTCAATCTCATTACTTTTTTTTGACATGGCCTCCGCCTTTTCTAAATCTTTATTACGTAACGACAAGTAGTAAGCAAAGTTATTTAAAACATATACATTGTTTGGATCAATTTCTAATGCTTTGTTATAGGCAGAATCAGAGGCAGAATAATTTTTTAGTTGATTTTGAGCATCTCCGATATTTGCATAAAATTGAACAAGAATGGGATCATCGTAAACAAACTCTTTGCCTTCATTAAGCACAATTATAGCCGCTTTATAATTTTTCAGCTGAATATTTGAAGCCCCATTAAAAAAGTAAGGCAATGCCTGATTTGGAAATAATTCTATTGCTTCTTTGCTTTCTTTTTGCATCGAAACAAAATCGTTTAGTTCCGATTCGATGAGTAACAATTGGTTCCAAAGTATATATTTTTCTTTATCGATCGCAATTGCTTTTCTGTATTGTGTTCTGGCCTCTTGTAATTTTTTATCACGGTATAAAAAATCCCCATACATGGAAAAAGCCTTTGCATCATCAGGATGTACCTCCACTATTATTTTGCACAACTCATCAGCATCTGCCTTCAGCGCGCTATACGTTTCTGTAATAGAATAATAAGATAAGAGGATCTTTATCTTGGTATCAATATTCAACTCTTTACTTTTAAAAGCGATCTTTATTTCCTCAAATGCTTTTTCGTTTTGTTTTTGATTCCGATAATATTCTGCCAGGGATAAATGAACATATGCATTTTGAGGATCAGCTTTAAGCAGATCGTTATAGGCTGCTAATGCTTTTTCGCTTTGCCCTTTCTCTTGATAAAGTTCGCCCAGAATACCATAATATTTACCCTCTTTAGGGAAAGTTTTGATTAATTTCTGGATCTCTTCAAGCGCCTTTTCAAAATTATTGGTAGCCTTGTAAATTTTAAATTTTTGCATTGAGGCATCTTCACTAATACCTGAAAGATCTTCTATTTTATCATATGTTTTTATTGCATCCCCTGTTTTGTTTGCATATAAGTATGCATTAGCGAGCTCGTAATAAAATTCAATTCGCTCGGGATACTTTTTTAATAATTTTTGATAAACGGTTATTACTTCAGCAGTTTGTTTGCTGTCTTTTAAACAATCGATATAAAGTAATTGGTACCAAATATTTTCAGGATCGATCAATGCCGCCTTTTTACTATAAAACAAAGCATGTTTTTTATTGTTTTTGAAGGCATAAATATTTGCCAACTCGTACATACTGGCAGCGCTGTTAGGGTCTATGCGCAAAGCTTGTAAAAGCGATACTTCAGCCAGATCATAATTACCAAGGATTTTTTCCCGGTTGGAATTAAAAAAAAGATATTCGAACTCAACTCTTTCTTTACCTGATAATTGTTTGTCGCCAGAAGAACTTTTCGATTTTGACGTTTCATTTTGTTTTGACGAAGCTGTTGTTCCCTTTTTTGTTTTGCAGGATGAAATAAAGAAAGAGAAAACAAGTAAAAACAAAATAAAGCGACCTCTCCCCTTCATTCCATTACTGAATGGCAGTGGGAATAAGGAAAGGGTTTTTATGCTAACGTTATTTTTTATCTTTTTCAATTTTCTTTTATGATCTTTTTTCGCCACCTCTTTTTAGCGAAAGTATTAAAAGCTGAGCGGAATCGCCTATCTGATTACGCTATAATCACCAATACTCAGATTGCTCGATTTCCCTGTATATTCAGCAAAATTACCAACCATTGCATTGCTTAATACTGCATCTTTAATTTTGCTGTTTGTTTGAATAATACTATTTTGAACAGTAGAATTTTCTATCACACAACCTTCTCCAATAGAGGCATGTGGACCAACTGTTGAATTTATCAACGTCACATTTTCACCAATAAAACAAGGCTCTATAATTGAAGAGTTACGATTTACAAAGTTGGATGTTCGAACAGTCTCTTTATTAAACTCTAAAATTCGCTGATTGGTATAAACAGTAGCATCTTTATTTCCACAATCGAGCCATTCGGTTACTTTACCAGGGGTGAATTTTGTCCCTTTCGCTTTCATATTTTCAAGCGCATTGGTAAGTTGAAATTCACCTTTTTCTTTAATATCATTGTCGAGCAAATATTGCAATTCACTTCTTAAATACTTACCATCTTTAAAGTAATAAATACCAATAATAGCAAGGTCTGAAACAAATTCCTGTGGTTTTTCAACAAAGTCTGTAATTACATTGTCGGAATTTAATTTAACAACCCCAAAAGGTTTTGGATCCTCTACTTTTTGCACCCAAATAATACCTTCCTGGGAGGAGTCCATTTTAAAATCCGCCTTAAACAATGTATCAGCAAAGGCAACCAATACTTTACCGGTTAAACACTCTTTTGCACACATAATGGCATGTGCAGTACCAAGAGGCTCGTCCTGATAAAAAATACGCCCTTTTGCACCAAGACTTTCGGCAATTGCAACCAAATTATTTTCCGCTTCTTTCCCGAAACGTCCAACAACAAAAGCTATTTCGTCAACCGGCTCATCGCACACCTTAATGATATCTTCCACAATACGCTGAACCATTGGTTTTCCGGCAATCGGAATCAAAGGTTTTGGTGTTGTAAGTGTGTGTGGGCGCATACGCTTGCCCATGCCTGCCATTGGAATAATTATTTTCATAGATATAAGCCCACCCCTTTATCCCCTCCCCAAAAGCGAGGGGGTATTGGTGAGAAAAATTAATTTATTAAAGCTAGATCTTGTGTTTACACATTTAGTTATTATTCCGCTCTCCTCCCTTTTGGGGAGGTTTGGAGGGGCCTTTTTTTTTATTTTGTTCCTGTACTTCCAAATCCACCGGCTCCACGATCTGTTTCAATCAATTGTTCTACCTGGATCCACTCAGCCTGTTCGTGTTTTGCAATAACCATTTGTGCCACTCTTTCACCATCATTAATTACAAAATCCTGGTTGGAAAGGTTCACTAAGATCACTTTTATTTCACCTCTGTAATCCGCATCAATAGTACCGGGAGAGTTGAGCACAGTTAAACCATTTTTAAATGCCAGCCCGCTTCTCGGACGAATTTGTGCTTCATAGCCAATTGGAATCTCTAAAAACAAACCTGTTGCTACCAATGTTCGTTCCAAAGATCTTAAAACGATGGGCTCTTCCAGATTAGCACGCAGATCCATTCCTGCAGAGGCATTGGTGGCATAGTGTGGTAATTCGTGCTTTGATTTATTGATGATCTTTATTTTCATTGTAATGGTTATAAATAATGCCCTCTTGAAAAAATCAATTTAATTTGTTACTAAGTTTTTCCCCTCCATCTTCCAAACAACAGCAACAAAAACAAGCAACATCAAATTATTTAAAAATAAATTAATACCGGCTGATTCTGTTCGCACAAAAACACTGATAAAATACAAAGTTACGGATAATCCAAGGTACCCCAAAATGCGTTTCAAATCATAATTAACAGGGTAATGTTTATTACCTAAAAAATAGGAGGCTACCATCATAGAAGCATAGCAAATTAGTGTTGCCCAGGCCGATCCCATATACCCTATGCGGGGGATCCAATAAATATTGAGCGAAATAGTGATGAGCGCTCCAAAAATAGTAAGCATTGCACCATATCCTGTTTGTCCGGTAAGCTTATACCAGATCGATTGGTTGATAAAAATGCCCAAAAACAAGTTGGCAATCAATAAAATCGGTACCACATCCAGTCCTTCTCTGTATTTTTCGCCTACAAAATATTGTATCCATTGCATATTCATCATTGTTCCAAGAAAAATGATGGAACAAATGATCACAAAATATTTCATGATGTCGGCATAGGTCTTTTTGGAATCTTTTTCTTTGGAATGGCTGAAAAAGAATGGTTCTGCCGCAAAACGAAAGGCCTGAATAAATATGGTCATTAAAATGGCGATCTTATAACACGCTCCATAAATTCCATTTTGGCTTTTCGCAATTTCTTCCGGAAGTAAAAGCGGAATTAAAACCCTATCAAGTGTTTCATTTGTCATACCAGCCAAACCCGCCACAAGTAAAGGAAGGCTGTATTTCATCATTTTTTTCCAAAGTGCAGTATCCATGTTCCATTTTACCGAAAAAATTTCCGGGCTTAACAAAAGCATTGTAATTATACTTGCTACGAGATTTGAAATAAATATATAACCAATGCCAATTGCCGGGTTATAAACAATGTCTACAAAAGGCTTGAATATCGACTGTGGAGCGTCATGAACGCCTTTGCAAAACCACAGAAAAAATAAATTCAATCCAATATTAATAGCAATATTAAGTGATCTGATAATTGCAAATCGTTTGGCTTTGTTTTGTTCCCGCAACTTTGCAAAAGGAATAGCCGAAAAAGCATCACATCCTAAAATAAGCGCAAACCAAATTATATATTCGGGATGGCCTGAAAAATTAAGTGTTTCGGAAATAGTGTTTGCAAAAAAACTTGTAAGGATAACAAAAGTGAATGAAGAAACAAAAAGTGAAATAAGAGCGGTTGAATAAACTTTTTCCTTTTCGATCTCTGTTTGCGAAAATCGGAACAAAGAAGTTTCCATTCCGTAAGTTAAAAACACCAACAGAAAGGAAACATACGCATAAGCTGAAGTTACATCCCCAAACTCAGCAGGTGAAAATAAATACGTGTAAAGTGGAGTAAGAAAATAATTCAACAAACGCCCAACAATTGTTGGAAGGCCATAAATAGCGGTTTGCGAAGCGAGTTTTTTTAGTGGGGTCAATTTAAGTTTGAAAGTTAAAAGTTAAAAGTTAAAGAGCTTAATTTATGTTTTTTCAAACTTTAAATTTTCCAAATTAACCTTTAAACTCGTTTATTTACCAACAAATTCAGCTTTTCTCTTTTCTATAAATGCGCTTGTACCTTCTTTAAAATCTTCGGTAGCAAGACATTTCCCAAACTCTTCAATTTCGGTAGCAAACCCAATAGTATTATTGTCGAAATAAGCATTTATAGTGTTGATAACACTTGTTATAGCTTTTGGTGATTTACTTTTTATTTTTTCCAATAACTCAACGCATTTTAAAATCAACTGATCCTGTGGTACAACATAATTTACCAAACCTAATTTTAAAGCTTGTTCTGCATTTATCATATCGCCTGTCATGTGCAATTCCAGAGCCTTTGTTTTACCAACATATTGGATCAAACGTTGTGTTCCACCATAACCGGCAATCAAACCAAGGTTTACCTCAGGTTGGCCAAATTTCGCATTTTCACTGGCAACACGCATGTGGCAAGCCATTGAAAGCTCACATCCTGCACCTAAGGCAAAACCGTTAACAGCTGCCACAACAGGCTTAGGACATGTTTCTATTGATTTGTAGACATCTTGTCCTTCTTTTGCAAGGATCTTTCCTTCTTCTACCGAAAGCACAACCAGCTCAGTAATATCAGCACCTGCAGCAAATGCTTTTTGTCCCGAGCCTGTTATTATTATTGCTTTTATAGTGTTATCAGATCCTGCATTTTTAATTACCTGACCAATTTCTTTTATAATTTTTCTATTGAGGGCATTTAATTTATCGGGGCGATTGATCGTAATGGTCAGAATACTGTTTTCTGTTTCTGTTAAAAGATTTTCGGAGGTCATAAAAAAAAGTTTTGATTAAAATTAATAAAAAAACGAAATTACAGTTACGAATAACGAATAAAAAACGAATTTACGAAACTGTGGTTACCAATCAACGACTAAAAAACGAATTTACTAACACTTGTATTCATAACAGTGTTCTCTAAAACAGTAAGCATTCGTTTTATAACAGACTAAATTCTCATACCAATTAATAATATGTCATCCACTTGCTCCAAATCGCCTCTCCAGTTTTCAATTGTACTTAAAAGTGTTTGTTTTTGTTCCTCCATCGGCTGCCGGTGAATAGAGATTAATAAATTTTCGAGCGGCTTGTATTTGAATTTTTTTCCTTTAGGGCCACCGAACTGATCGGCATAGCCATCGGTGTAAAAATAAAGCATGTCGCCTTTTTGAGTATCAATTGTATGAAGCCTGAACGAACTATTTTTTTCTCCTTTGCCTATTGGCATTTTATCGGTAGGTAGATCAATAACCAAATTATCCCTTACAATTACAGGGGCATTGTTAGCGGCAGCATAGGTAATTTTGTCGTTTTCAAAACAAAGTAAAATACCGTCCATCCCATCCTGAGCTCCATCTTGTGAAACGCTTTCTATTAAACGCTGACGAACATAATTTAAAATTTCATTGGGCTGTTTTATGTTCTTTTCTGTAATGGCCTCGTTCAAAAATGAAATATTCAGCAAACTCATAAATGCACCCGGAACACCATGGCCTGTTGAATCGCAAATAGCTAAGTAAAAACGCTCGGAGTCGGGAGTTTGAAGAATGGAGAACGGAGATCTTTCAATATCCTTTAGCTTCTTATTACCAATTTCTAACTCCTCACTCTTCACTCCTGACTCCTCACTCCCAACTGCCTTCGTTGCCCAATAAAAATCACCACTTACAATATCTTTTGGTTGAAAAAACACAAAATGATCTTTCAAATTTTGTTGTAATATTTCATCTTTTGCAAGCAATGTATATTGAATACGTTTTGCATAATTGATCGAATCAACTATTTCTTTTTGTTTTTCTTCTATCAGTTCTTTTTGCACTACCACCTCTGCAGTTCTTTCTTTTACGGTATGTTCCAGCACTTCTTTTTCTTTAATTAAAGATGCTGTGCGCCACTTGAAAAACAAACCAATTGAAGATAGTACAACAAGCAGATAGCTCAGGTACATCCACCAGGTGCGGTACCAGGGAGGCAAAACTGTAAATGTGTACATTACAGGTTCACTCCATACCCCATCCGGACTTTGAGCTTTCAATTTAAAAGTATATGAGCCTTCATATATATTACCGAATGTGGCGAATGTTTTATCAGTAACGGGACTCCAGTCACTATCATATCCTTCTAAAAAATGCCGATAACGAATAAGCTGGGGACGGCCCGTTTCAATAGCAGCAAAGTCAAATGTAACATTGTTGTGTTTGAACGGAAGAACAAGATTAATTGGTAATGGGCAGGAGCGGGTAATACTATCGAATTCTACATCATCAAACTCTTCATGCATAGCAATACGTTGAGTTTGATTTAAAATATGACCAAAGGAAATAATTTCTTCGTTGAGAATGGCAAGGGAATTTAAAGAGTCTTCCAATTTAAAATCCTGAGTATTCAGTATCGATTCCCTTGGTTTTAGGTTATACCAGGATATTGGCTCACCATGCAATTTCAACCCTTGAATATTCACTATTGGCGGATGAGCGTTTTTATTTATTTTGTTATAATCAAAGCGTACAAGTTTATCTCCCGTGCCAGCCCATAATATTCCTTTGCTATCAACAAATAAAGCACTCGTATTTACGTCCTTTATGGGATAACCGGTGGTATGGTTAAAAATTTCAAATTTAACTCCCCCTTTTTCAAAGTCCAGTGAATCCAACTTTAATCCTGACAAGCCTAAATTAGTTCCACACCAAAGTATGTTATGAATGGTATCTTCCGCAATAGCATATACCACATCATTTGCCAGTCCGTGAGCATTATTGTAATTTGTAAAAGACGTTCCATCATATTTACTAATACCTCCACCAAATGTACCAAACCATAAATTTCCCTCCCTATCAACCATGCTGCTTAAAACAGCATTATTAGCCAGGCCTTGGGAAGTGGTGTAATTTGTAAACGTTTTCCCATCAAATTTACTCACACCGTCCCCATTTGATCCGAACCAAATATTACCATTTTTGTCTTCAGTAATACATTTAACAACATTATTAGCCAGACCATCAGCTGAAGTATAATTCGTAAATGATTTACCATTAAATTTAAAAACACCATTACCATACGTGCCGAACCAAAAATCCCCATTTTTATCTTCAACAATACTTAAAACACCTTTATTTATTAATCCCTGAGCTCCTGTATAACTTGTCAGGGATTTTCCATCATATTTATTAGTTCCGGTAAAACTGCCCCACCAAAGGTTACCCGTTTTATCTTTAATAAAGCTCCTGACATTAGCCGTTAGAAGACCAAAATTGATATTAGAGAATGCCTTCCCGTCAAATTTACTTATCCCCGAACTGGTACCAAACCAGATATCACCATTATTATCTTCCGTAATGCACCAGACTTTATCATTTACCAGGCCCTGCTCCGGAGTATAACTTGTAAAAGGTTTTGCGCCATATTTATTGAGCCCACCCCGATTGGTACCAATCCAAAGGTCTCCGATCTTATCCACAATAATGCTGTAAACAACATTATTTGTCAGACCTTGAGCTGTAGTGAAATTGATAAAAGATTTGGAAGCAATATCATACTTGCTGAGGCCTCCGGCAGTGGCAAACCAGATGTTTCCTTCTTTGTCCTTATTAATGCTCTGAACATTATTATTCACCAGTCCTTCCGATTCTGAATAATTTGAGAATTTACCTTTATTTGCTTTATCATTTATGCCTTGATTATACCTGCTTGCGCCACCACCAGCGGTTCCAAACCAAATATCTCCACTATTATCTTCAAGCAGACAAGTAATATTACTCACAACGAGGCCTTGTTTTGCTGTATAACCGGTAAAGGATTGCCCATCATATTTACTCACTCCCTCATTTGTTCCAAACCACAGATTCCCCGATCTATCCTCTATACTGCTTGAAATAGAATTATTTACTAATCCCTCGGTTGTAGTAAAATTTGTAAAAAGATCGCCATTTACTATGTTTTTTACATCGGGTTTATATTTACTTATTCCTTTTTCAGTGCAAAACCATAAATTTCCTGTTTTATCTTCGGTGATACTGTTCACAGAATTACCGGCAAGCCCCTGTAAAGTAGAATAATTGGTAAAATATCTGCCATTATATTTACTTACCCCACCGCCATTAGTGCCAAACCACATGTTCCCCATTTTATCTTCGATAATACATTTGATGAGATTGCCCGCCAATCCTTGAGTAGTACTATAATTAGTGATGATTTTCCCATCATAACGGTTTACCCCGCCCCCACTTGTTCCGAACCAAAGGATTCCTTTTTTATCAGAAAAACCACAGGTGATATTACAAAATGCTAAGTCCTGGTCAGCGTTATAATTTTTCAAAAAAGTAAACCCGCCTTCTTTTCCAGGCGATTTTGGGGAAATAATAGGAAGATAAATAGGAAATTTAGTACTTACATCATTAATTGATAGTATATAATTACTGATCCCCTGTGTTGGAATGGTCATAATATAGGCCTTTTCACAAGTATCCAGCAACGTTATTTTTGGATGGTTGACCTGAACTGAAATCGGTTCACTATAAGAGATTTGTTTTTTTTGTTCTGAGAAGTTTTGTTTTTTTTTACAAGAGAAAAAAAAGCAGGCTAATACAAAGAAAACAATGTTTAATCGATACATATTTTAATCCTTCTTTGGATTTTTATTAAACTGGTTTCTTCAAGCTTTTATTGGAGGTGTACGCTACACTATAATTGGTTTTATAAACTAAACTCGCAAATAATTTTAAAAATTACGATGTTCTTTTACGTAGCTGGTCACGTAATCAATAATTTCTTTAGTATCCGTTCCCGGAGGAAACAGTTTCCCTACACCTTGTTCATTAAGCTTTTCCATGTCTTTTACAGGAATAATTCCACCACCGGTAAGCAATACATCATCCAATCCTTTTTCTTTCATCAAGGTTATTATTTTCGGGAAAACGGTATTGTGCGCACCAGAAAGAATGCTAATACCAATGGCATCCACATCTTCCTGCAAAGCTGCATTTACAACCATTTCAGGTGTTTGACGCAGTCCGGTATAGATCACTTCCATACCGGCATCACGTAAAAAAGAAGCAATTACTTTTGCACCACGGTCGTGACCGTCAAGTCCAACTTTTGCAATTAAAACTCTTATAGGTCGTTTCATAATAAAAATAGTTCGAATAGGGTTACGAATATACGAAAACTAATGGTTGAAGAATACTGCTTTTCAATTATTAAATATTGCCGGGATGGCAACAAAAAAGGTACTTCCTTCGGGAGGATTTGTTTCAAATCGTATTTTACCATTACTACTTTCAATAATACTTTTTACCATAGCCAAGCCAAGTCCCATACCTCCGGTTTTGGTAGTAAAATTGGGCACAAAAATTTTATCAAGCGCCTCCTCTTCTATTCCTATACCATTATCTTTTATACTAATAATATAAAATTCATTTTCTTCTTTTAAACTAATTTCAATTTCCCCTTTCCTTTCTTCCGGAATGGCTTGAATTGCATTTTTTATAAGATTATTAAATACACGAAGAAGCTGTTCTTTATCCGCTAAAACAATTGCATTATCGGTTGTTTTATTTTCGAAATCAATATGTATGTTTTCAGAGTCCTGAAACAATGCAATACTATTGAGTAAAATTTCCTGAACATTAATTTTCTCCAAATTTGCTTTCGGCATCTTAGCAAAATTTGAAAATTCTGTTGCTATAGATGAAAGGGTATCGATCTGCTCAATGATGGTTTGTGTAAGGCGTTCCACTTTTTGATCCATATCCGGAGCATCGTCTTTCCAGATACGTTGTAAATGCTGGATACTTAATTTCATTGGTGTTAACGGGTTTTTGATCTCATGAGCCACTTGCTTGGCCATTTCGCGCCAGGCGCTTTCCCGTTCCGATTTTGCAAGTAATTCCGCACTTTTTGTAAGCTCTCCTATCATTCTATTGTATTCACTCACCAGGCTACCAATTTCATCCATTTCGTGCCATTCGATCAATTCGTTGGTTTTACCTAACTTGATCTTAGATAATTTATCCTGAATTAATTTAAGTGGCTTTGTTACATAATTCGAAATAAGAATTGCTGTTACGATAGACAATGCAAATAACAATACATAGATATTTATAAGGGCGACAAGGAATCCTGAAATTTCTTTTTCCAGTTCATTTTGTTTCGCAAAATAAGGTAGATTAAGGTATGACAGCAATTTACCATCTTTATTTTTAAACGGAATGTAAGCAGATAAATATTCTAATTTACCAATCCGTTCATCGTGAATGTACTCTGTTTTTCCGAAAACAGCAATCTGCAAAAACGCTTCCGGATCCATCTTTTTAGACGTCAAGCCCTCATCAAAAACCTTTGGACGTGAGGAGGCATAAAGGTTCCCTTTGGTATCGTATAAATTAATATCTGTAAAAAATACATTCGAAAACTTTTTTAATGTAAAGCTCATGTACTCCGACATATCGCTCGACAACTCTTTTTCTTCAATAAATTTTGATTCCATTTCCATTAAAATAGAATGGATCTTTTCGCTGATGTTTTCACGATTTTTTGTTTCAAACTGTTGTTTGATATAATAAATTGTGCCCCCGCCAAACAAGGCCAAAGAGGTTAAAACAATAAATACAAGGAATAACTGAATTCGATACTTAAAACTAAAATTTTTAAAAGGAGAGCCACCAGAGGCCTGATCAACAAAAGAAATTAGGAGCAATAGCAAACTAAAAAACGCAAACAGATAAGAGAAGGTTGTGATCTGGTCTATTATGCCCTCCTTTTGTTTACTCAGTACAATTAGGGTATCCGGGTCAGGCCGATATAAGAGATGATTAAAATTCTCTTTGGTAAGGATCGAAAAATCGCCAACATTGTTATTAAAGTCCAGCACACTCAGATCATATTGAAACTTCCCATATTGGCTAATGAGTTGATCATACTTGTATTTGGCGTATGAATAATTACTTAACTCCTGCGACAATCCAACATTCCGGTCGAGCAATAATTCTGGGAATCCAATTTCATCAGAAATAAATTTTGCATCCAGTTCAATATAAAGAGTACCTAATTTAGTTTTTGTCTGGTCTGTACCAAAATCTTTAATTACAATGGATTTCGACAAAGGAAATTTCGCCAGGTAACTGATTTTCCCTGACGCGTTATTTAAGAATGAAAAATGCTCACATGATGTTGGAACACTTTGCTTTTCAATTAACTCATCGAAATAAAGATTATTGTCGAACAAGGCATTTTGCGACTTTATGATAGGCATACAAAAACTGTCGAACAAAGCCACCCTGACATCATACTTTTCCCAAAAACCACTAAAATAGACTTGTTTAAGCCGTTTTTCGAACTTTTCAGTTTGCTTTTCTACTCCATTGATGTATGAAATTAATATTGAATCATTTATTAATTTTTTTTCTATATCGTGGAAAAGAAATTCAGCAACCGGATCCTGTTCAGCAACCAATTTTTCGGCATATACTTTCCTACTCTCAATCTCTTTTATACTCGTATGTTTAACAAAAATGTGCATTGCATAAAGTGAAAAAAGAAAAATCAAAAACACAATTCCGGAAAAAGAATAGGAGGTTTGTTTTTGTTTTATAATAGCAATTACAATAATCAATACAAAAGGCCAGAAAACAATGATCAGATCAAGGATTCCCAACAAATGCAATATTGTAGAATGCACCGCAGCAGAAATTATAAAAACCAGAACATATTGTTTTTTGTTTAGTTGAAACTGCTTTAAAACAGATACTATTTTATCGGCACACAAAAAATAAATGAATAAAAGCAAACCGATTATAACCAGTGCTACATAGCTATAATAATTAAGGCTAAATAAATTATTAATACTAAAAGGGATGTTGGAGTTTTTAATTAATCCCGAAAAAAGGGAAGTGATGATCCATGAGAACCAAAAAAAAGCAAGGAACATTAGCAATAGAAACACAAGCCTGTTAAAATTTTTTAGCCGCGTTAAAATGCCTTCGATCTTGTATTCCTTGAGTATAAGATACGTTAAAAAAAACAGAAGCACTGTGTTTATCATCAAATCACCCAATGAAGTAAGCCAGACAGAACTCGCATCAGCATATATTTTGGGGCTGAATAATTCAAAATCATAAAAAATTTCAGGTATTGAAAATTTTATGCTGAAATAACGCAGCAGCATAACACTTACTGCAAATAATACCAGTGAGGTATTATTGCCTATCCGTGTTTGTAGCGACAAAAAAGTTTTTTTAAGAAACAGAATTACAAAAAAGAATCCAAGTAAGTTGAATACTAAGGCAAAATAGGAATGCAAGGCAATAGAATTGTTGGCAGAATTAAATTCTAATGAGAACAAATACTCCTGATCGAGATTTTCAACCTGATTAGTAGCATTGGGGAAATTAACAATTAGCTTCGTTTCGGCAGGAACAGCAAAATCCTTTTGAAATTCATTTACAAGATATTTGTTTTGATAAGGATATTCGTTCTTGATTAAAATTAAACCAACGATGGTTTTGGTGGTAGAAGCATTGCTATTCGGTTTCATTACTTCAAACCAACCATTATGAAGCTTTACCATTTTTGTATCCAGGCAAACTTCTTTCATCCAGTTCTCAACTGCTATTGAGTTATCACTCCAAAATTTTAATGTATCATTTTCATAGATCATTAAAGCCAACCCTTTCCGCTCCAGCAGGGTATTGTAGTGATCCGGTTTTTCAGCAAAAAGTTGAAAATAATTTTGTGTTTCAGCACGTTTTGCCAAAGACAACATTTCATCATTTAATTGCTTTTCCTTTTTATGTAAAATTTGTTCGAAATCAGAAATTGTGGGAGAACCTCCATCAACAAAAGGATGACAGAGGAAGTAAGCTGTCAGAAAAAGGAGGGCAGCCAAAACTAAAAAGAAGAATCTATTTTTTAAAAAATTTTTCAAACAAAAAAATTAAAAACTGATAAAATCCAAGGACTCTTTTAACAAAAGACATAAAACTAATGCACAAATCGTACCATAGCTTCAAATGCACTATCTAAATACTGTAACAATTCCATTTCTGTATGCTTCCACCCCACTCAACCATTCACAATTCACAGTATACACATAAACTCCCCCCTCCACCATTTTTCCTTTATATTTCCCATCCCATCCCTGTTTTATGTCATTGGTGCGAAAAATCAATTCGCCCCAGCGGTCATAAATTTGCAGATCAAAAATTCGCAAAGAAGTCCCGTAAGCATAGAATAGATCATTCAACTTGTTATCGTTTGGAGTAAATGAATTGGGAATGTATAAAACCTCGCCTCCCTGAGTTACAAAAATGTCGATCGTATCGCTATCCGAACAACCAGATTCATTGGTGCCTGTTACATAGTAAGTAGTTGTTATTACAGGGGTTGCCAATGGATCAGGACAATCATTACAACTTAAGCCTGAAGTAGGTGTCCATGAATAAGTTAATCCACCAATAGCGTTTAACTGAGTGCTGATCCCCGGTTCAATAGTATCATTTAAACCGGCATTAATAACAGGTAATGTATCAATTTCGGCAGAAACACTTATTGGCTGGCCTATGCATCCACCTGCTGTTGGGATCACAGAATAATTAATTGTGATCGCACTTGTTCCCGGGTTTAATACATTGTCGTTTATATTCCCGGTGCCACTGGTTCCATTGCTACCCGTCCATTGAAAAGTACTACCCGCTACACAGGACGAAACAGGTATATTAAAAGGGCTTCCCGAACAAGTACTCACAGGTCCGGCTGTTGCAACAGGAACCGGGTTAATAGTAATAGATTTCGCAGTAAGGCCGGTTATTGAATCCCCGCAAACATCAAAAATAAAAGGTGCCGGAATACTTAAGGTGGGTGTAGTACCACAAGTTGTAGGGCAACCTGGAATAGTTAATGCGATAGTATCTGAACCAGTGCTTGTGCAGCCATCCGGAGAACTGCCGTACTGAGAGGAACCGGTTGCCCATGGATGTGTTATTGTATAAGGAGGAACACCGTAATCACTGTTTACTTTTAAAAAAATTGTGCAGCTGTCGGAACAAACAGTTGTTGGAAAAACAGACCATTGCACTTGGGCTGTTTCAACCGTTTTCCCAACAACAAATGCACTAAATGGCCAGTTACCTAAAGGACTATAATAGATATAATCCTGATTACAGCCAGGTCCGTAACTATCTCTTGCCAAACCATGGGTGAGATAAAATGTTTGAACAGCACATGAGGGCGTGAAGCAACAGGCTAAATTTGCTTTTAAATCAGTATTCGGAACTAAATAGCAGGTGCCGGAGGAATCGGCAGTGGTACCCTGACAAGAAAAAGTTACTGCTCCACAAACAGTTGCCAGAGCCATGCGTCCATGCGTCATAAGTGCAGCCGGACTGGATAAAGCATCTGCAAAATAACTGTCTTCAACAATAAATTTGCTGATAGTGATGCCTGCAGGAATTGTTATCAACATACTGTCCTGTGCGTAATTCGGCAACACACAAGAGTTCATAAAAACCAAAGGATAATTAGAGGTCGGCCCCGTAACCACAGGGTCAATAGTGATCGGGTAGCTTCTGTTAGGATCATTTAGCCATTGTTGAGGAACAATTATTTCTAAAACGCTCTTATTCTGATGCTGAACTAAATTGTATTTCCCAACTAAAATTATTTTGTTGGCATCATAAAAAACGGGGGCGTTGAATCTTGCTTTTTCAATGCCTTCGGGGGAGTAGACAACTAAAGCCTCTCCCCTTACTCCCCTCTCTGCCTCACCCCCAACCCCACTCCAATTGGAGAGGGGAGAAAGGGGTGAGGTATAATACCCTTCCGGCAATTCAATTTCTTCAGAAATGATCAGGTCCTGATTATTGGTATTAATTGGGTTCCGAATGATATAATCGGTTTCAATAGTATTTTCATCAAAGATTATTTTTTTGTCAATGCCATCAATTACATTGCTGATAAGCATTCCCTGCTCTCCAACTGTATAATCAGAATAATTTATTTCATGGCCATTGATCTTACAATCCCGGTTAAAAATAATTTTATTTTTTTCATCCGCTGATAATGCCGTACTACCATCTTTGTAAAGATACGTTGGATATTGCTGTTGCAGAGCGGCCCAGGAATAGGAATGACTATAGGTACTCTCCCCCTTCTGTGAATTGGGTTGAGAAAAGGCAGATAGTTTAGTATTTAGGAGTTGGAACTTATTTTCTTTGTTAAGATAATTTAAATGGTGTGAACTGTATTGAATGACAACTTCTCCTTTATTATTGTTAAATGTTCTCGAAGTAAATGTTCTCTTATCAATTTCTTCTTTATAATTTTGATTGCTTACAGGAAAGTTAGAAGGGAGAAGATTTTTTGAATCAAACCCAGTCATTTCGGATAAATCAGAGTGGTTTTTTGAAGAATAAAGTCCGGAAAGCTTTTTCTTAGCAGAAGTTTCCATCATTACTTGTGGAACATTTTGTGCTTTGCAATAATTAAAAAAGAAGATAAATAACAAGCCCATCAACCCCCCTCTGTATATAAGGCATTTGATGCTACTGTCTTTATCTTTTATTTTTTTCATTTCCCATTTTAAGGTTTCGCCCCCTCTCCTTCAATCTCGTTTAGTTAAGAAGCCACCGCACATATTTCGACAGGCTCAATATGACCAGCGCGCTGTCAGTCAGAGCTTGTCGAAGACTGTGGGCTGATATTTTCCCCTTAACTAAACAACATTGCCCTCTCCTTTGGAGAGGGGTTAAGGGGAGAGGCTTCTATTATCTCGTTAAAGTGACGAACCCTGTTAATGATTTAGGCTTTTCCGATTTTGATGTTATTTCAGCAATGTAGTAATAAACACCATCCGACAAAGGCTTACCTCCCTTGTTATTTCCATTCCATTTAAAGGACGAATCGGCCGATTCAAAAATGAGTTGTCCCCATCGGCTATAAATTTTTATCTCAAATTTATCAATGTCATAAATATCAAATTCTCCTAAAGGAATAGGAATAAAAAAATCATTATAGCCATCACCGTTGGGCGAAAACACATTGGGGAGCGTTAGTTCAACAGGACAAACATTCGGCTTTACATTGAACGTTTCTATTTTAGGACATACCGCATTTGTAAAATTCACCGTAAGAGTGTATACACCTGTATCGGCTACTGAAATTTGCTGAGTGCTTGCTACTCCATTGCTCCATAAATATTCTGTTCCTAAAGTGTCTGCTGTAAGCGCAATTGAATAATCTCCGTTAGGACAAATACTATCAGCATAAGTAACGGTAACAGGAGATTGAATTTGAATTGTTACAGAATCTTTTTTAATGCACCCTCCCGCTCCGGTAACAGTAACAATATAATTGGTGGTTATGATTGGCGCTACGGATGCCGTGCGCGCACTGCTAAAGGCACTTATACCATCCGACCACGAATAAGAATAACCTGAACCTCCAGGGGTACTCAACAATACCGATTCATTGATACAAACTATTGTATCGTTATTCGCATTCACATTAGGATAAGGTTTAACCTGAACGTTTTTAGTGGCTGATGCTGAACCGCACTGATTTATTGCATTTAGAGTTATTTGGTAGGTGCTCGGATTCGTAATCCCCAAATGCATTATGTTGTTTGACGTATCTTTATATGAAACATATTGATCTGGAACACTCGTATTCCAGCCGTAATAAGTATTATCGATAAACGGCACCTGCCATAAATTGGTATCACCCTGACAAACGATGGCAGGCCCTGAAATTAATACGTTTGGAGGTCCGAGAACAACAACTGTATCTATTGGAGACCAGGCACCTACGCAACCATAACTTGTTTCCTGTACTCTAAAAGTTAAGATTCCCGGTCCGCCTAATGTTACATAAAGATCGTTTGAATTGGCTCCTGAAGGTGAAACAAAGGGGTTTCCTCCGTTAATTCCACTACATATCCATTTATAGGTTGAATTATCAGAATAACTATATGGATTAAATAACAACATAACCGTTTCACCGGTACAAAAAGTATCTTTCATTGGTTTCCATGGATAGGGCAGAGTAAAATCATAATCTGCACCGTAATCATAGGAATTAACTATCTGAGGAGTTGAACGAATAGCACCTATGGTAACCCTTATCAAGCTTCCAAGGGTATTGTCAGGTTCACTTGAATTAGTACCAACAATTCGCATATAATTCATACCGATGGGTACTCCAATTATTGGTAAACTGTCTTTACATGGAATGTGAATATTTAATGTGGTATCGTCAATAGCAGCAACAGAGCCTAAAATCCCGTTGCTTCCTATTTGTGCAAAAGTCATTGAACTCATTAACTGGGTTGTAAATAAGTTCCCCGGACCATAAACCGCTGTATCATCAAAAGTATTAACATTAATAGGTATCAACGAATTTAAACCCAATGGAGAAACCGAACAATCGCCAACACAATAACTCAGGTCCATTTTATTATTGGTGGTAATGTCGCACTCCCCTATACAAAAAGGGCCCCACTGGCTTCCTATTGCCACAGGGTTGCTGGAAACAATACGGATATAATAATCACATCCGGGAGGAACAATGGGTACCTGCCCTGAAACAGAACCAGGAGGGGTTCCCAATGCAGGATCATAAGTGCCGGAATTAACAAAGGTACCAACTACAACAGGAGTAGTTGGAAAAGTTCCGTTAGAATCTGAAAGTTGAGCAGTATAGGTATTAAAAGTATAAACTCCGGTTGAAGCAAAAGGAATATCGATAGCACTTCCAATACATACGGCATTGGTATCCATTGTAACTACGGGTTGCATTGTAGTGATCACATTAGGGCAATCAAGAATTGTGAAACAAACGCTTGCAATGCCTGTTATTATAGGTTCGGGAGCAGTTCTGCTAATTCGGATTTTATAACAGCTACCCGGAGTTGCCGCATTAGGAAGCTGAATACCCACTACACCGCTAGTTTGCGGATAAGAGATAGTAGTAACCCAGGTAGTAAAAGAGCTGGGGAAATTCCCGGAAGAATTAGATAATTCAATTTTATATGTTCCATTGCATAAAGTATCGGAAAGGGTATAATAAATGGTAAGATAGGTCCCCTGACAAACCGAACTTGGCGAAACACTATCAATAGCAATAGTTACAGGATTGATCAGATCATAACTTGCTACAATATTTATATCGTCAATAGCAAATGCCACTGAATTTGGAGAAGGGCCATTGTCATTCTCCCACCTGAAACCAAAACGAAGATTTCCTACATTACTGAAAGCGGGGTTAGTAATATCTTCATATTTCCATTTATATTTATTGTTATACTGGCTTTGACCGGTTTGTATCCAGGGCCCATTGTTGGCACTATAATATACTTTTCCATAAGCAGTTGAGGAACCTTCGGAAAGGTAAAAAAAGCTAAAGTGAACAGAATCCATTCCTAATGTACATAAGCCATTTGTCATGTATGCAAAATTATCTGATTGATTTGCAGGGTTATAATTACAATTGGTTATTAAAGATGGGGCATCATGAATGTGAAGGGAAGTGCTATAGGGCGCGGAACCAATAGTTCCACTATAAGTACTATCCTGCCTCATAGTATTCGGATAAGTAGGAGCACCACTATATTGATTATTTACGATCCATTGATTGGTACCTGTGGTAGTGCCAGGCCCCGAGCTATTGATTGTTAAAGAAGTGCCACCGGACTGGAAGTCCTCAGTGAAAAGTTGTATGCTTTGCGCCTTTAGCAAACAACAGCTGATCAGAAAAAAACTATATAAAAGAATTGCTTTTTTGAACATCATCTTTTTTGATCTAGTAATCTGAAATAAAAAGCTAATATAAACAAAAATAAATTCATTTCTAAAATTATTTTTGCCCTCCATTAGATCCCTGAATATGCTACATGGAAGGGAGGTGAAAATATCTTGAACTCACGAAACGAGATTAAGATCCCAGGACTTAATTCATTTTATAATGAAGATTAAAAAACATATTTAATCATATTAAATCTGTGTCATCAGCGTTCTATTAATCATCAATTAAAAAGAAAGAATGCATTCAATTCATACAAAACCATTATTTTTATGATCCAAATGTTAGCGACATTTAATTTGAAAAAATTATTAAAATAAAATGAATCCTAAAAAAACGCATCCTTCAGAAAAAAGCAAGCAAGGGGTTTCATTTTCATTGCATGAAAAAAGTGATGGAACGGCCCATATACATACTTCCGCAAAAGGGATGGGATTCTCTGTATTTAGTAGTTTTAAAATTCAGGCACTGATTTTAGTGGTACTTGGTTTTATTTTGTATTCCAATTCATTTACTAATGAATATGCATTGGATGATGGTATTGTGATCCAGAAAAACGATTATGTGCAACGTGGGGTTCGCGGTATTCCAAAAATTTTAAGTACTGATGCTTATGACAGCTTTTATAGGCAAATGCATGCAAAACAGCAGCTTTCAGGAGGACGGTACAGGCCCCTTTCTGTTGTTACTTTCGCCATTGAACAAGAACTTTTCGGTTCCAAAGAAAAAGAAAAACCTGCCGAAGACGCAGCCTTTATAAGACATGTATTAAATGTTGTGTTTTACATTTTATCGATATTGGTGCTTTTGTATTTTTTACGAAACTTTATTTTCAAAGACAATCCGCTCGTAGCCTTCATTGCCTGCCTGATTTTTTTGATCCATCCGATACACACCGAAGTAGTTGCGAATGTGAAAAGCCGTGACGAGATCTTATCATTTTTATTTATCATTCTTACGTTTATCGCGCTATTGCGATATCATGAGAACAAAGAAAAAAAACAATTATTTTATGGAATGGTATTTTATTTTCTGGCCTTTCTTTCAAAAGAATATGCAATAACATTATTATTATTGATCCCAATGCTTTTATACATTATTAAAGGCAGCACTCTCAAAGAAAGCATCGTATCCACCATTCCATTCATTTTAGTTGCGGCAATTTATTTATTCATTCGTTTTTCAATCGTTGGAAAAGGTGGTGCAGTGGACAATCCGGATGTACTTAATAATCCTTTTAAATTTGCAACAACACCTGAAAAATGGGCTACAAAAATTGAAATATTAAATGATTATTTACGGTTATTGTTTTATCCAAACCCATTGTCCAGCGATTATTCATACAACACCATCCCCTATACTAATTTTAGTAATGGCTGGGTATGGATGTCTATAACGATTCATTTATCAATTATCGCGGCAACATTTATTTTATTTTTTAAACGCAATATTTTATCATTCGCGCTTGCCTTTTATTTGTTGCATTTATTTTTAGTCTCCAATTTTTTAATGGATCTTGGAGCGACTATGGGTGAACGATTAGTTTATCACTCCTCCTTTGGTTTTGCAATAGCGATAGCTATTCTGGTGGGTTGGTTGTTAAAAAAAATCGATCAACCTCGTACAAAAAAAACCATCGGAATTTCCTTCGGAATTTTAATTACCAGCTGGTGTACGGTTACAATAATTGCACGAAATGCCCAATGGAAGAACGACACAAGTCTTTTTATTGCCGATGCCCAAACAGTGCCCAACAGTGCATTAGTAAATGGAAATGCAGGTAAGGCATACATTGATCTTTCGGAAAAGCCGGAGAATAAAGCCCAGGAAAAAGAACTTATTATAAAAGCAATTTATCATTTAAGTAAGTCTGTTGCTATTCATAATGAATATGTAAACGGTTATTTAAACATAGGTGTAGCTTATTTTAAATTGAAAGATTATGATAAGGCAAGGGCTAACTGGGAGATTGCAAAAAAGATCTACCCCAATAATCCTTTTTTAAAGAATAATTTAAAATTAATGGGTAGCGTTTATTTCAATGATGCAATGAATATGGGTTCAAAACACCCACATGAAGCTCTTAAATTATTGGAAAAAGCATTGGAGGTGGACCCCAACAATGCCGATTATTGGTACAATCTGGGTGGAGTAAGTTATACTATTGGTGATTTTGAAAAAGCCAGGGAAGCATGGACAAACGCACTTATACTTGATCCTGAAAATACGGAAGCAAAACAGGGAATGTCCGCATTGCCAGGTAAATTGAAATAAATTGATTTTCATATTAATGGTAGGTTTGGGGTGCACAAAAAAAAATCGTTTTGCTGTTTTTCTCCCACAGATTTCGCAGATTTACGCAGATAGCATGGCGCTTTCTGCGTAAATCTGCGAAATCTGCGGGAACCATTTTTGAGTTCAGGAAAATTTGTCATACCCCATAGGGTATTGGAGGAGGAACTAAACAAAACTATTCATACCTTTACTTAAATCAAAAACAATACCATGAGCAAGCGATTAAAACGGATAACAATAACACTGGCAGTTCTAATAGCGCTATGGTTAGTAGCTTCGTACACACTATTTATTGTGTCGCCCAAAATAATTTTCAAAACCGCGAAAAGTAAAAACGTTCTATACCCTGTTCAGGCTGTTCAGGAATTCAAAAAAAACAAAGCCGGTGATAGCCTTGATATCTTATGGCTACCTAACGACACCGCAAAAATCACTTATTTATACTTTCATGGCAATATTGGGCGTTTAAACAAAGTAATAGATGATGCCCATCCATTCGGAAATGTTTGCTCCCCGGCCTACCCTGGATATTCTAGATCTACGGGGCAACCAAGCACCGAAAACATTTACGAAACGGTTGATATCGCCATTAATTTTTTAAAAGAAAAACATATCGAATTAAAAAATGTAGTTGTGTTGGGCCACTCCCTGGGAGGCTCTCCCGCTATGTATGCTGCAGTTCAATATCCTGAACTAAAAAAAATAATTACAATAAATACTTTTTACAGTATGACAAAAATGTGCGAAGACAAATATAAAATCCTTTGTATATTTAGTGGGAGCATCCTAAACACCGGACTATTAGCTCCAAATGCCAAAGTTCCGGTATTAGTTTGCCACACTCCAAACGACAGTATTATTCCCTATGCTCAGGGAGAAATGTTGTTTAATGCAGTTGGTAGTGCGCAAAAAGAATTTCGAAAAATAAGTGGAACTCATGGTGAATTTAGCATGACCGAAGTTTTAAAATAATTACCCTGATTTTATTACCGAACAGCGACCCTTTCCATTTCATTTCCACTTATGTAAACAGCATGCCTAAAGGCAAACAAAGGCTCTTCACACATATTTTTATTTTTTTCTATTCCAATAATTCCGGAATAAATTTTATGTTTTTAGGTTTTAGGGCATTTATATTAATAGTTCCGATTATATTTGAGGGGAAATAATGCATTTGAAATACTATTCTGAATGAAAAAATTAGAACTAAAAATTGCCTTTACTGAATATGATAATGAAAATGAGTTGAGTTCTTCGGAACAAGACTTACTCAAAAAGGCAAGAAATGCAGGCACTTTGGCCTATGCCCCTTATTCCAATTTTCACGTTGGTGCTGCATTGTTGTTGGAAAACGGAGTGGTTGTTACAGGCAATAATCAGGAAAATGTAGCTTACCCCAGCGGTTTATGTGCCGAACGTGTTGCCATGTATTATGCTGGTGCGCAATATCCGGACGTTGCTATTAAAACCATTGCAATTACCTGCAAATCAAAGACCTTTCATGTTGGCGAACCTCTCTCCCCTTGTGGTGGTTGCAGGCAAGCTATGTCGGAATATGAAATGCGTCATAAATCAAACATCAGAGTGATCTTGATGGGTGAAACAGGTAAAATACGGGTTGTTGACAGCATTGCTGATCTATTGCCTTTTATGTTTAAAGCCGAGGAATTAAAGAACGGTTACTAATAAACGATCATTACGAATTTACGAAATTGTGTTTTCTCATTTCAGCGTAGAGTTTTCGTAAATTTGTAATGATTCGTTATCTGTAACTGGTAAATTTGTATAGATTCGTTTATACGTAACTTAATTTTATTGTAAATTTGTATTTGAAACTAATGGGATACTAATGGGAAAAGTTGCAGCAAAAAATAATAAAGGCGCTATGGATGAAACTAAATCTCCAACAAAATTCAGCAAAGAAACCTACCTTAAATGGTACGAATCCATGTTGCTGATGCGCAAATTTGAAGAAAAAACAGGTCAATTATATATTCAACAAAAAATACGCGGCTTCTGTCACCTTTATATCGGGCAGGAAGCGTTGGTAGCAGGTTCCGAATCCGTACTTCGCAGGGAAGACCGTGTTATTACTGCTTATCGCGACCATGCACATCCGATCGGTCGCGGTTTGCATCCGAAATACATCATGGCGGAATTGATGGCCAAAGCTACCGGTTGTTCAAAAGGAAAAGGTGGGTCTATGCATATTTTTTCAAAAGAGTTTAACTTTTTTGGCGGACATGGCATTGTAGGCGGACAAATCCCTTTAGGTGCAGGTATCGCTTATGCCGATAAATATAATGGTAACGACAATGTAACACTTTGTTATATGGGTGATGGCGCTGTCCGCCAAGGCGCATTGCATGAAGCTTTTAATATGGCCATGTTTTGGAAACTGCCTGTAATTTTTATTATTGAAAACAATTATTACGCAATGGGTACATCGGTAGAGCGTACTTCCAATGTGCATAACCTATATAAGATAGGCTTAGCCTATGATATGCCTTCTTTTCCTGTTGATGGAATGACTTGTGAAGCTGTTCACGAAGCAGTAGAAACAGCGGTTGCCAGAGCACGCAGAGGTGATGGCCCTACTTTATTAGAGATGGAAACATATCGTTACAAAGGACACTCGATGAGTGATGCACAAACGTATCGTACTAAAGAGGAAGTTAAAGAATATCAAACACAAGACCCTATCGAAAAAGTGTTGGTAACTATCAAAAAAAATAATTGGCTTAGTGAAGCTGATATTGAAGTGATCGAAAATCGTGTTGAAAGCATAGTGGCAGAATCCGTTAAGTTTGGAGAAGATTCGCCTTACCCAACCGTTGATGAGTTGTATAAGGATGTGTATACACAAACCGATTACCCATACATTATAGAATAAACAGAGAATTAGCGATTGGGGATTGGGAGAATTACAATTCTCTATCTCTCTAAATCAAGAAATCAATAATTAAAAAATATATGGCTGAAGTTGTACGAATGCCCAAGTTAAGTGATACTATGACCGATGGTGTAGTTGCAAAATGGCATAAAAAAGTTGGCGATAAAGTAAAATCAGGCGAGTTGCTTGCTGATATCGAAACAGATAAAGCAACAATGGAATTTGAATCCTTTCAGAATGGAGTTTTGTTACATATTGGTGTTCAGGAAGGAAAAGGCGCACCTGTTGATTCCATACTTGCCATTTTAGGAAATGAGGGTGAAGATATTTCTGCAGTACTTGCCGAAGAAGCAAAAAAATCAACTGAAGTAAAAGAAGAAGTAAAACCTGAGACAAAAAAAGAAAGTACTTCCGAAAAACCAACAGCAAAAGCTGAAACGATTGCTGCACCAACAACCAGCAACCAACAACCAACAACCAACAATAGCAACGAACGTCAGAAAATATCCCCATTAGCAAAAAAATTAGCGGAAGATAAAGGCATTCGTTTAAATACATTAAAAGGCAGTGGTGATGGCGGAAGGATCATAAAACGTGATATTGATAATTACAAATCAAATGGCGGAGCCTCTGAATTTGTTGGCGTTGAAAGTTATACCGAAGAAGGTGTTTCTCAAATGCGTAAAACCATTGCCCGCAGATTAGCTGAAAGTAAATTTTCCGCTCCACATTTCTATTTAACAATGGAAATTGATATGGATGAAATTATCAAGGCACGCGAAGTGATCAATACTGTTGCCGGTGTTAAAATTTCATTCAACGATCTGGTGATTAAAGCTGTCGCATCAAGCTTGCGCAAGCATCCTAAAATCAATTCATCCTGGCTGGGTGATAAGATCCGCTATAACAATCATATCCATATCGGTGTAGCAATAGCAGTAGACGAAGGTCTATTGGTACCTGTAGTGCGTTTTGCTGATGGAAAAACATTAACACAAATTGCTACTGAAGTACGTAATTATTCAGCAAAAGCAAAAGATAAAAAACTACAACCAAGCGATTGGGAAGGAAACACATTTACTATTTCTAACCTTGGTATGTTTGGTATTGAGGAATTTACTGCCATCATTAATCCTCCTGATGCATGTATCCTGGCTGTGGGCGGTATCAAACAAACGCCAGTTGTAAAAAACGGACAAATTGTACCGGGTAATCTGATGAAAGTGACCTTATCCTGCGACCACCGTGTAGTGGATGGGGTGTTGGGTGCGGCATTTTTACAAACCTTAAAACGCAATATAGAAAATCCGGTTCTTATGCTGGGAGCTTATTCAATTTAATATTGAAATAGTACTTCAAATTATAGAAAAATAAAAAAACCGATACTATTCTATTAGAATAATATCGGTTTTTTTGCGATCATATTTTAAACAATAAAATAAAATTGCTTACCCAAACCGGTGTTCTGTTTTGTATAATTCCTCTTTAGAAAGATTTCTAAAATAATCATACGTGATCTTCAATCCTTCTTCACGGTTTACTTTCGGTTCCCAACCCAGTATTGCTCTTGCCTTTGTAATGTCGGGTTTACGCTGTTTGGGATCGTCCTGAGGTAATGGTTTAGAAACTACTTTTTGTTTTGTACCTGTCAATTTTATTATTTCATCAGCAAATTGCCTAATTGTAATTTCTTGTGGATTTCCAATATTAACAGGTTGTTCATGATCACTCAGCAATAAGCGATAAATACCTTCTACCAGATCATCCACATAACAGAATGAGCGGGTTTGAGAGCCATCTCCGAATATTGTAAGATCTTCACCACGTAATGCCTGACCTATGAATGCCGGCAATACACGCCCGTCATTCAATCGCATACGTGGTCCGTATGTATTAAAAATACGAATGATCCGCGTTTCCAAGCCATGATAAGTATGGTACGCCATCGTTATTGCTTCCATAAAACGTTTTGCCTCATCATACACACCACGTGGTCCTACCGGGTTTACGTTGCCCCAATATTCTTCTGTTTGCGGGTGCACCATTGGGTCACCATACACTTCAGAAGTAGAAGCAACTAAAATTCGCGCTTTTTTAACTCTCGCCAATCCCAATAAATTATGTGTTCCGAGCGAACTCACTTTTAATGTTTGAATAGGAATTTTTAAATAATCGATAGGTGATGCAGGCGAAGCAAAATGTAAAATATAATCCAGTTCACCAGGAACAAAAACAAATTTAGAAACATCATGATGATAAAATTCAAAATGTTCCAATTTCATCAAATGTTCAATATTCTTCAAATCCCCTGTAATCAGGTTATCCATACCAATAACATGATAGCCTTCTTTGATGAACCGATCACAAAGGTGTGAACCTAAAAAACCTGCTGCTCCGGTAATTAATATTCTTTTCATAAATTGAAAATTTATTGATTTGGATTATAAAGAATTAGTGAGATAGAGATTTGTTGAATTAAAGAATTAAAGGTTTGGTAATTTAATAATTTGAATGTTTTTCAATTCTCCAATTCCCTATCTCACTAACTCTCCATTTCTTCGCTTCTAAAATTCTCTATTTATTTTACAGTTTCTCTTCCAATAGAACAATAGTAATACCCAAGCTCCTTCATTTGATCGATCCCATATAAATTACGCCCATCAAATATCACTTTATTTTTTAACAAAGAGGTTACTTTTTCAAAATCCGGTGTGCGGAACAAACTCCATTCTGTTGCAATTAACAATATATCGGCATCACGCAATGCATCGTATTCATCCATTGCGTAGGTGATACGGTCACCAATTAAAGTTCGTACATTATGCATTGCTTCGGGATCGTAAGCAGAGATGACGGCACCTTCTTTTAAAAGCTCTTCAATAATATACAATGCAGGTGCTTCACGAATATCATCGGTATCCGGTTTAAATGCCAGTCCCCATAATGCAATTTTTTTTCCTTCTAAATTATTGTTAAAATAACTTTTAATTTTGGGAACAATTATAGTTTTCTGTTTGCTATTAATATCCATTACAGCATCCAAAATTTTAAAATCATAATTAACATCACTTGCTGATTTTGCAAGTGCCTGAACATCTTTAGGGAAACAGCTACCACCATAACCAATTCCGGGAAACAAAAAGCGTTTACCGATGCGTTCGTCAGAACCAATACCAATCCGCACAGCATCCACATCCGCACCAACCTTTTCGCAAAGGTTGGCAATTTCATTCATAAAGGTAATTTTAGTCGCTAAAAAAGCATTGGCAGCATACTTGGTCAATTCAGCTGATTTTTCATCCATAAAAATAATGGGATTACCTTGCCTAACGTAAGGTTTGTACAACTCCTCCATTGTTTTGCGTGCCTTTTCGGAGCTTGTTCCAATAACTACTCTGTCCGGTTTCAGGAAATCGGCTACAGCATAACCTTCGCGCAAAAATTCAGGATTTGAAACCACATCAAATTCGCATTTAGCATGCTTTGCAATAGCTGCACGTACTTTATCGGCAGTGCCAACAGGAACAGTACTTTTATCTACAATAACTTTATACTCTTTAATAAGTTTTCCCAGATCTGATGCTACACCAAGAATGTAACTTAGATCGGCCGACCCATCCTCGCCCGGAGGAGTTGGTAATGCAAGAAAAATAATTTTCGCCTTTTCAATTGCTTCCTCGAGATTAGTAGTAAATGTTAACCGTCCTTGTTTGATATTCCGTTCAAATAATAGATCTAAATGCGGCTCATAAATTGGCACTACACCCGACTGCATTTTTTGTATTTTATCTGCATTAATATCAACACAAATAACATGATTACCTGTTTCAGCAAGACATGTACCTGTTACTAACCCTACATATCCTGTACCTACTACTGCTATGTTCATAATTCAATTTGAAAATTAAAAATTTAATATTCGATGATTAAAACAAAAATCCATTTTATTTTGATCAACAATGTCGATTGTCTAAAATTTTATTTTACAAATTCCAAAACACTGGTTGTAATATATTTTAACGTTTCTTCGTCTAACTCTGTATGCATTGGAAATGAAACAACTGAGGCGCAAAGTTTTTCAGTTACCGGAAAATCTCCTGCTTTGTAACGTGGATCTAAATATGCTTTTTGCAAGTGCAATGGGATAGGATAATAGATCATCGCTGGAATATCTTTGCTTGCTAAAAAATCACGTAAAGCATTTCTGTCAACACCATTCAACTGTACGGTATATTGATGAAACACATGATTAGAATATTTCGCTCGTGCCGGAATTTTAAGTTTTGGATTGTTTGCAAAAGCGTTGTCATAATATTCCGCTGCTTTGTTACGGGCTGCTGCATAATTATCAAGTTCGCGCAATTTAATTCTTAAGATCGCTGCCTGTATACTATCTAAACGGGAGTTCACACCAATTGAATCGTGAACGTATTGCACCGACTGTCCGTGGTTGGCGATCATCCTGATCTTTGCTGCGAGTGCATTATCATTCGTAAACAATGCGCCACCATCACCATAACATCCTAAATTTTTGGAAGGGAAGAATGATGTACAACCAACTGTTCCAATGGTCCCGGCCTTTTTAACACTGCCATCACTATAAAAATAATTCGAGCCAATGGCCTGGGCATTATCTTCAATAACATATAAATTATGTTTTTTAGCAAGGGCCATTATTGCTTCCATATTAGCACACTGTCCGAATAAATGAACAGGCACAATTGCTTTTGTTTTAGAAGTGATCGCCTTTTCAATGGCAACAATATCAATATCAAACGTATCTGGGATAACATCTACCAACACTGGTTTTAAGCCCAACAAGGCAATTACTTCAGCGGTAGCCACATAGGTGAAGTCCGCAGTGATTACTTCATCGCCCGGCTTTAAATCAAGCGCCATCATTGCAATTTGCAATGCATCTGTACCGTTTGCACAAGGAATCACATGTTTTACACCAAGATACTGTTCGAGTTCAGCCTGGAATGCTTTAACTTCAGGGCCATTAATATATGCTGTAGTGTTTAATACATTTTGTATGGCAGCATCTACTTCAGTTTTTATTTTTTCATATTGACCTTTTAAGTCAACCATCTGGATTTTTTTGGCAATTTTTTCCATCTAATTATTTTAATTTAAGAATGCGAATATACTGAAAAATATACAAATTTCTGAGCAATTTTGAAAATTGAATTCGCCATAAAAATCTTATATTAGCGGACATTTTTATCCAAATGAAAAAAATATTTTTATTCGCTTTCTTCGCATTTTTTATTTCAATTAGTTTATCTGCACAAGTAAGTGTAAAAGATTCATCTATTTATACGCCACTGATCGGCCTTTCCTATAGCTATCAGATCCCTTTAGGGGATATGGCACAACGTTTCGGAAACAACTCTGCTATTCACCTGAATGTGGATTTTAAAACAAAAAAACAATGGACATTTGGCATGAATGGCAATTATTTTTTTGGGAAAGACATTAAAGAAAAAGGCGTTTTTGATAGCATTACAACATCAGACGGAAATATTATAAGCCAAAATGGTGAATTTGCTGACATCCGTTTATATGAACGTGGATTTACTATATCAATTACCGCAGGAAGACTATTTCCATTAAAAAAACCAAACCCAAACTCAGGGATAATGTTCAACATCGGTTTGGGTTTTATGCAACATAAAATACGAATAGAAACTATTGGTAACACTGTTCCTCAATTATCAAAAGAATATAAGAAGGGCTATGACCGCCTGTCGAACGGCTTAATGCTCAGTGAAAATTTAGGTTATTTGTATTTAAGCAATAACCGACTGGTGAATTTTTATTTTGGTTTAGAATGTATGCAAGGCTTTACAAAGAGCCGTAGAAGCTTTGATTACGATTTGATGAAACAAGACACAAAAAAAAGAATAGATGTATTATACGGAGGGAAAATTGCATGGATATTACCATTGTATAAAAAAGCTCCACAATCATTTTATTATTATTAAAAGTCCAAACTCTTTCAAAGACAAAAGAGTCTGAAATAAAAAAATGAAAATAATCTACTCATCCTTAATATACTTATATCTATTCGCGATTCGGGTTGCATCATTGTTTAATCCCAAAGCAAAATTATGGATTGATGGAAGGAAAAACATTTTTGAAAAACTCAAATCAGAAATCAGGAACCTAAAATTCGATGCTCCAGAGTCCCAATTAATATGGTTTCATTGTGCCTCCTTGGGCGAGTTTGAGCAAGGCAGGCCTCTTATGGAGAAAATTAAAAAAGAACAGCCTGAAAGCAAAATTTTACTTACTTTTTTTTCCCCTTCCGGATATGAAGTCCGAAAAAATTATGCAGGTGCAGATTGTATTTTTTATTTACCGATGGACACTCCCTCCTACGTTAAAAAATTCATTGAAATAATAAAACCGGAAATTGCAATTTTTGTGAAATATGAGTTTTGGTTCAATTACCTGAATGAGCTTAAAAAACAGCGCGTTCCAACGTATTTAATATGCGGGATCTTCAGAAAAGATCACTATTTTTTTAAAAATTATGGCGCATGGTTTCGTAAACAACTTAATACATTTACTCATTTTTATTTACAGGATGAATCTTCTTTGAATTCACTAAACTCAATCGGCTATCACAATGCCACTGTAGCAGGGGATACCCGCTTCGACAGGGTTTTTGAAATTTCAAAAAGTGTAAAACAAATTGATATTGTAAGACAATTTGTGACTGACAAAAAAGTATTTATTGCAGGAAGTACATGGGGAGAAGATTTAAAAATAATTTCAAATTTTAATTTCAAGAATGAGAGTTTTAAATTAATTGTTGCTCCTCACGAAATCGATGAAACCAGCATACAGTCAATAATTCAACAATTCAACAACTCAACAATTGTAAGGCACTCACAAGCCAATGAACTGAATATAAAAACTGCTGATGTATTAATTATTGACAATATTGGTATGCTTTCATCATTATATCAATACGGTACAATTGCTTTTATTGGAGGAGGTTTTGGAAAGAATATTCACAATATTTTAGAGCCCGCAACATTTGGCCTGCCAATTATTTTTGGACCTAAATACCATAATTTTATTGAAGCGAAAGAGCTCATTCAGTTAGGTGGAGCCTATTCTATTTCGTCTTCGGATGAGTTCAAAAAAATAGTTGATCTGTTAAGTAGGCCGGAAGCATTAACAAAGGCGGCTTCTACATCAAAAAATTATGTGTTATCACATATAGGAGCTACAGATAAAATTTTAAGATCAATATTCAAAAATCACACTTAGTAAATTCAAATAAATTTACATTTTAATATATATTAATAATCAGTTTAGAGAATTAAAACCAATGGCACGAATACTTACAGGAGTTCAAAGTACAAACATTCCACATTTGGGAAATATTTTAGGTGCAATTATGCCGGCAATTGAATTATCGAAGGTGGCAGGAAATGAGTCACTTTTTTTTATTGCCGATCTGCATGCGCTAACCACGATTAAAGATGCGGAGTTTTTAAAGAACAGTTCAGATGCAGTTGCCGCTACCTGGTTAGCATTTGGTTTCGATACAGATAAAAACATTTTCTATCGCCAAAGTGATGTACCTGAAGTATGTGAATTAACATGGTATTTGAATTGTTTTACGCCTTACCCCATGCTTGCCAACGCACATTCCTTCAAAGATAAATCCGAACGTTTGGCTGACGTAAATGCAGGTTTGTTTACCTATCCGGTATTAATGGCCTCTGATATTATTTTGTATGATGCCCATTTTGTTCCTGTTGGGAAAGATCAGGTTCAACACCTTGAAATGACAAGAGATATAGCCGAAAAATTTAATTTTAAATATGGTGATGTATTTATAATACCTGAAGCAAAAATTGATGAAACCGTTATGCTTGTTCCGGGTACTGACGGGCAAAAAATGAGTAAATCATTACATAATTTTATTAATATTTTTCTTCCCGAAAAAGAATTAAAAAAAATAGTGATGGGTATTATTACAGATGCGACTCCACTTGAAGCCCCTAAAAACCCTGACACTTGCAATGTTTTTGCTTTGTATAAATTAATAGGTTCTAAACAGCAGAGTGCAGAAATGCGTGAAAACTATTTACGAGGTGGTTATGGTTATGGCAGCGCCAAAACTGCCTTATATGAATTATTGTTGGAGAATTTTAAATCACAAAGAGAATTATATAATCATTACATGAATAACCGTAATGAGTTAGATGCAAAATTACAAATTGGGGCAGATAAAGCTCGTGTAATTGCAAAAGCAACATTGAAGCGCGTTAGGGGGAAACTGGGATTTAACAGTTAGTAAAATCACCACTAAGGCACCAAGACCACGGAGAAACACTGAGAAAAAAATCAGAGAATTTTATTATTTTTAATCATTACAAAAAAACTTAGTGGATCTAAGTGGCCTTAGTGTCTTAGTGGTAAACTTTGCTTTAACAAAACATTTTTGCCAGGTACAAATAAGTAAAAACAAAAGGAGCAGACATTATAAGGCTATCGAAACGATCTAAGATCCCACCGTGGCCCGGAAGTATGTTACCGGAATCCTTCACATTAATACTGCGCTTAAAAAGAGATTCCACAAGGTCACCCAAAGTACCTATCACTATTAGAATAGTCGCGATCACCATCCAGTCCATTCTACTGATATTGGTATACCATCCCGAAATAATAAATGCTACACCATAACTTACAATGCCACCTCCAATGCTCCCTTCCCATGTTTTTCCCGGTGATACACGCAGAAATAATTTATTTTTACCTAAAGCCGATCCCACAATATAAGCACCTGAATCATTGCACCATAGAATAAAGAAAAAACCAAATAATAATTGGTAATCATACGTTTGATTGGTTGTGGTTATATAATTTAATAATGAAAATGGAAGGGCCACATAAAGTATTCCCAATAATGTAAAGGCAATATTTTTAAATGGATCAGCAGCTTTTGAATAGAGTTCAATAATAAAAATGAGGAAGATAAACGGAATATTTATTACTAAGATCCGGGCATCAAAAAAGCCCATACATACTATTGCATTGCTTGCAAATAATACAGCACCTGCAATCGTTCCAATTACTTTTTGAGGTTTGTTGCCGCCTTTTTCTGATAAGGTATAAAATTCCCAAACCCCCAAAATAGTTACTACAAAAAACAAAGCTGAAAATGAATATTGATTCCAAAAGGTGCAACCTAAAAGTACTGCTACGAATACTGTTGCGGTGAGTGTACGTTTTACAAAATTATTCACAGGTTATTTTCATTTATGATTCGCTTGGCTATAATTACATTGTCGCGCTCAACATATAGCTCTACCACTCCAATAGTTTTATAAAACGAATCCTGATTATTGATTACAATACTTAGAATATTATTTTCAGCTAATAAAGCTTTAAATAATTCTGCGGTGTGAAGATAAGAAGAAGTGTATATGCTTATCCAATTTGGTTCCATATTTTTAATTATTCAACCATTTCGATAGACTTTATATAAGTTAAAGTGTTATTGTTTTTTTTATAAAAAGCTTCATTCAATGCGTCATTGCGAAACTTTTCAGTCGAAGCAATCTCACACCTATGATTGTTTGAGATTGCGGAGTCTATCCAGAGCCAGCCGAAGGGTGCCTCGCAATGACGTTCCAAATGAGCATTCAATTATTTTAATAAATTATCTTATATGCAGTCTAATTTAAAAACAATAAAACAGGAATTGTAAAAAGGGAACTATTTTATTAACTAATCAACTGAAGCTATATCATCAATCAAAAACACAAAGATCTCTTTTGGACCATGTGCTCCCTGCACCAATGTTTTTTCGATATCCGCAGTCAGGCTTGGGCCGGTAATAGTTGAGATCATTGAAGGCAATTGATTTTTATATTTTTCGCGGATATATTTCATAGCATCTTTGATATTATAAACCAATTGTGAGGTATAAGCAACCACTATGTGGAAATTAGCATACACAGGCAATCTACGTCCTGACGCTTGTTTAGATGTAACAATAACACTTCCTGTACGTGCTACAAGGCATTCACAAAGTGTTAAGCCAATATCAGTAGCCAATAGGTCGGTTTCTTTATCAGAGAATTTTATTTTTCCTTTTTTGAGCAAGGCCTTGATAGCCGGTTCTAAAGCAAAGAGGTTTTTCCAGTTGTTATCTTTCGCAATGAACTCAAAGTTTTCGATAAACTCAGTTTCATTTTCACAAAAAACGAATCTACCATTGAGTGCAGAAAAATTCTGAGCAAACTGTATTTCAAGCGGTTCTTCAGAAGTAGTAAATATTTCGGATTCTTTATCCACATCAACCATCTCTTTAGCTGATTTATGGATCAAAGCTTTACGTATTTTTTTTAAAATTTTTTCTTTTGAAGTGGTATTACTTTGCATAAAAAAACTTTTTTACATCTTATAGTTCTGAAAAATGGAACGCAGATAACGCAGATTGTTTTGGATTAAAAATGATTTTTTATTTGCGTTTAAAATAAACAAATAATAAATCAGTTTTTTATCTGTGGCCATCATAAACCATCTGCGTTATCTACGCTCTACTAAAACAACGTATTTACAGGCTTTTCAGGCCCTTTATCCGTTGTAGGCTCGTCCTCTTTTTTATCTTCGGCTTTTGCTTCAAGTTCAACGGCCTTTGTTATAGGTAGATCCTCTTTATCAAATGGTCTTTTACCAAAAATAGTTTCAAGATCTTCTTTAAAAATAACTTCTTTTTCAAGCAATTTTTCAGCAAGCAGTTTTAATAAAGGTTTATTTTTTGTTAAAATATCTTTAGCACGCACATAAGCCAGTTCAATTAACTTACTTACTTCCTCATCAATGGTCTGCGCTGTTTTTTCGCTGTATGGCTTCGTGAAACCATATTCGTTAGCACCTGTAGAATCGTAATAACTGATATTACCGATCTTACTGTTTAAACCATAAATGGTGATCATTGCATACGCCTGCTTCGTAACCTTTTCCAGATCGCTTAGTGCTCCTGTCGAAATTTTACCGAATATCACTTCTTCAGCAGCACGTCCGCCAAGTGTAGCACACATTTCATCCATCAATTGCTCAGTAGTAGTAATTTGGCGCTCTTCAGGCAAATACCATGCAGCACCTAACGATCGTCCGCGAGGAATAATCGTAACTTTAATAAGCGGAGATGCGTGTTCCAGCAACCAGCTTGTAGCAGCATGTCCTGCTTCGTGATAAGCGATCACATTTTTTTCGTGAAGAGAAATAATTTTATTTTTCTTTTCAAGTCCGCCAATGATACGGTCAACGGCATCTAAAAAATCTTGTTTTTCAATAAATTTTTTGTCGTGACGAGCAGCAATTAAAGCCGCTTCATTACAAATATTAGCGATATCAGCACCGGAGAACCCTGGAGTTTGTTTTGCTAAAAAATCAACATCAATAGAAGCATCTATCTTCAACGGTTTCAAATGGACTTTAAAAATATCCTTACGTTCATTCAAATCAGGCATATCCACATAGATCTGGCGGTCGAAACGACCGGCACGCATTAACGCCCTATCCAGAATATCAGCACGATTGGTAGCTGCAAGTATAATTACACCGCTGTTGGTACCAAATCCATCCATTTCGGTTAGTAACTGATTCAATGTATTTTCACGCTCATCGTTTGCACCTTGCGCTGGGTTTTTTCCACGGGCACGGCCAATTGCATCAATTTCATCAATAAAAATAATACAAGGAGCTTTTTCTTTTGCCTGGCGAAACAAGTCACGTACACGTGATGCACCTACACCTACAAACATTTCAACAAAATCGGAACCTGAAAGTGAAAAGAAAGGAACTTTCGCTTCACCCGCAACAGCTTTCGCCAAAAGGGTTTTACCGGTACCCGGAGGGCCAACCAACAATGCACCTTTAGGAATTTTTGCACCTAAAGCAGTATATTTTGTAGGACTTTTCAGAAAATCCACGATCTCTTTAATTTCAATTTTTGCACCTTCTAATCCAGCAACATCATTAAATGTGATGTTTACATTCGAATCTTTATCAAATAACGTTGCTTTCGATTTTCCAATATTGAAAATCTGTCCGCCACCTGCGCCACCGCCCATTCTACGCATGATAATGATCCAGATAACAACCATCAATACAATTGGCAAGATCCAACCTAACTGATCAGTCCAGCTGGAGCGTGGATCACTTTCCGGATAAATTACCTCATTAGGTAAAAACTCTTGCTGAGCTTTTTCCAAATTCTTGCTAAAATCTTCTACCGACAAAATTTTCATTTTGAAATGAGGTCCCGCAGGATGCTTGTCAAGACCTTCTTTCACATATCGTGGAAGTTTTAAACTATCTCTGTTTATAAAAATTTCGGCAATCTGCTGATTTGGAATCACAACAATACGTGTTACATGATGCTTTTTTAGCATGCTCTCAAAAAAGTCACGTGATTCAACCTGTACTAAGGAACTGCTGAAATTCATCAACTGCATAGTAATTAACGCTACTGCAATTATTCCATAGATCCAATAAAAATTAAATGGATTTTTGGGCAAATTTGGTTTCTTCGGAAACTTGCTCTTCAAAGAAGAACCTTTTTCCTCTGTTTTATTGTTTTCTGGTTGGTCGCTCATATTTATTGTTCGTTCTTAAAATAAATTATAATGGAATTACGGATTTCTCAAATTACGAAAAGCAATGGTGCATTGATAATGCTATCATTCGTAATTCGTCTTTTAAATTCGTAATTCGTAGAAGTTTTAATCAAAGGCAATTTTGGTTATTTCAGCATCAGCCCATAACGCTTCCAGGTTATAAAACTCACGGATATGTGATTGAAAAACATGCACTACCACATTCACGTAATCAACCAGGATCCATTCTGAATTTTGAAAACCTTCAGTATGATATGGTCTTTCACCGATACGTTTTTTCACCATTTCTTCAACTGAACCAGCAATTGCATTCACCTGAGTGCTTGAATCGGCCTGGCAAATGATATAATAATCACAAACACGGTTATGTATGCTTTGCAGATCAAGAATAGCTATGTTTTTTCCTTTTACTTCCAAAACACCTTCCACCGCAGCATCAACAAGCAACTGGATCGCACTTTTTACAGCATCAGACTTTGTCGCTTTTCCATTTTCTGACGTTTTAGTCTTCAAAAGTTTTGCAGGAAGCTTTTTGATGATCTTTCCAGCTTCCTTTTTAGCCGCTTTCTTAGGAGCAGCTGCTTTTTTAGGAGCAGAAACTTTTTTTGCAACAACCGCTTTTTTAGAAACTACTGCTTTTTTTGCAGGAACCGCTTTTTTTGCAGTCGCAGCTTTTTTAGGAGCTACTTTCTTAGCCGGAGATTTTTTTGCAGCAATCTTTTTTGCAGGAACTTTCCCCGCTACTGCAGGGGTTGATTTTGTAGAAATACTTTTCTTTATAGCCATTAATTGAAATTCTCCGTTTTATTTCGTTCTTTACAGTAAGTTTTTTGTGTGTTTTGTGGCACAAAAATAGTCAAATCTTTCGCATTTAAACAATGAAAACATTATTTGTAGGCCAAAACTGTATTCACTTAAAGTCAATAGACTCTACCAACAGTTATGCCAGTCAATTGCTTGGGCAAATTAAACCTGCAGAAGGCACCCTAATCTACACCTTTGATCAGCAAAATGGTAAAGGTCAGCGGGGGAATACGTGGGAGACCGAACCCAATAAAAACGTGGCTTCCAGCTTTATCTTATATCCTTCATTTTTGCAAGCAAGCAAACAGTTTTTACTCAACAAAATCGTATCATTAGCCGTTGCTGACTTAATGGCAGAACTGCTTAAGCCAGCAGACAAAACAAGCGAAATCAGGATAAAATGGCCGAATGATATCTATGTTGGTTCTAAGAAGGTTGCAGGGATCTTAATTGAAAATACATTACGCGAAAATAATATTCAAAATGCTATTGTTGGAATTGGAATAAATATTAATCAAGCCGCCTTTAATGCAGATATAAACGCAACATCAATGTCGTTGATCATCAATAAAGAATTTGATCTGATGCAGGTACTTGAAAAACTAAGTGAATTTATTGAAGCCCGTTATTTACAATTAAAAGCCAATAAGCTGGAAAGTATTGATGCAGCTTATTTACAGAATCTTTATCAATTGAATGAATGGCATAATTATACCTCTGGCGATCAACTTTTTGAAGGTAAAATAATTGGAATTTCTGCTATCGGAAAATTACAAGTAGAGCTAAAAACCAATGAAATCAAAGAATTTGACCTTAAAGAAATTAAGTTTGTTTAAGGTTTTCAGGTTAAATAAATACAGGTATTATATTCATTTGGGCGTTCCCTTTTCTTAAACAAGAAAAGGGCGGGCTTTCCACTTCAATCTTCTCCGATGAAAATCGGAGAAGGATTTACGTTGCAATCCCTAACGCAGCGGCAACAATGATACTTAACAGCACATTAATACAATTTGGTGAATCAATGGTTCGGTACTTTTTTTATCAATTTTGGCTAAAGCCTCGTCATCGTTGAGTCTTAGTAGCCACGACCTTAAGGTCGTGGCAATTATAAAACCCCTGATTAAAGGGGCTTTAGCCCAATTAAGGAAAACTACCGAACTATTGAATATCACCCCTTCGGGGTTTTGCCAATGTGAAATGTTGCATTGTTCTATAATCATTACATCCCTTCGGGATTGCTAAGTATTGAATATAAAGCCCGAAGGGCTGATATTAGTATAGAATAAATAAAGATTGGCTTTTTTAAACCCCGAAGGGGTGATATAAGAAAATTTGTCGTACACCCATATAGAACTTCTCCATTTTATTCGCGAAAAATTCACTACCTTTGCAGCCCTGGAAATGTATTCATGCCTCTTTCAATATGAATGCAGCGTTAGGGATTGCAACGTAAATCCCCGCCCGAACGAATGAGTTCTTTCATTCGGGCAGGCTTTTCTTGTTTAAGAAAAGATTGAAGCGTAAAGCCCGACCTTTCTTTTTCAGAAAGGGAACGCCCAACTAAAAAAAATAATAATTCCAAAAATCAGTAAAACAACAAAAATAAAATGATCTCAGTATCCAATCTTTCTTTACGTTATGGTAAACGTGTATTATTTGACGAAGCAAGTATAAAATTTACTCCTGGCAATTGTTATGGTGTAATTGGCGCCAATGGTGCCGGAAAGTCCACTTTCCTTAAAATCCTTTCAGGCGAAATTGAACCTACTACCGGACAGGTTTCTATCACTCCCGGTGAACGTTTAAGCGTATTAAGTCAAAATCACTTTGCATTTGATGAGTACCCTGTATTACAAACCGTAATGATGGGTAACCAAAAACTGTGGGGTATCATGCAACAAAAAGATGCCATATATGCAAAGGAAGATTTTAGTGATGCTGACGGTGTAAAAGCAGCCGAACTGGAGAATTTATTTGCGGAGATGGATGGATGGAATTTCGAGAGTGAAGCAGCCAATTTATTGAGCGATCTTGGAGTAAAAGAAGGCTATCACGATAAATTAATGAGCGAGCTTAACGGTAAAGAAAAGGTACGCGTGTTATTGGCGCAAGCGATAATTGGTAACCCTGATATATTGCTATTGGATGAGCCTACCAACGATTTGGATGTGGAGACCATTAACTGGCTGGAAAACTTTTTAGCTAATTTTGAAAACACAGTTATTGTTGTGTCTCACGATCGTCACTTCCTGGATGCTGTTTGTACTCACATTGCGGATATTGATTTTAATAAAATTTCGGTTTATACCGGTAACTATATGTTCTGGTATGAATCCAGCCAATTGGCGCTACGTCAGCGTTCCGACCAGAATAAAAAAACAGAGGATAAACGCAAGGAGTTGCAGGACTTTGTTGAACGATTCAGTGCTAATGCTTCTAAATCGCGCCAGGCAACAAGCCGTAAAAAGTTGCTGGAAAAATTAGTGATCGATGATATTAAACCTAGTGCAAGAAAATATCCGGGTATTATTTTTAGAGCAGAACGCGATTGCGGAGATCAATTACTTACTGTTGAAAACCTTGCTAAACGCTCACCAGAAGGTGTTCCTTATTTTTCAGACATTACATTTACATTAAGCAAAGGTGATAAAGTAGTTATTCTATCGAAGGAACATATTGCCATTACTACCTTTTTTGAAATATTAATGAATGAGATCAGTGCAGATTCAGGGGCCTGCACATGGGGAGGTACGATCACAAAATCGTATTTACCGAATGAGAACTCTAAGTTTTTTACTGAAGATCTGAATTTAATTGATTGGTTACGTCAGTTCTCGAAAGATAAAGATGAAACGTATATCCGTGGCTTCTTAGGGAAAATGCTATTTTCAGGGGAAGAGACATTTAAAAAATCCAATGTTCTTTCGGGAGGTGAAAAAGTTCGCTGTATGGTTTCCCGTATGATGCTTACCAATGCGAATTGTTTGATATTGGATGAACCTACCAACCATTTGGATCTGGAATCCATCACAGCATTTAATAATGCTTTGAAAGACTGGAAACACATTGCACTTTTTACTTCTCATGACCATGAGTTTGTACAAACGGTTGCCAACCGCATCATTGAGCTTACACCAACCGGTATAATTGATAAACGCATGACCTACGATGAATACATTACCGATGAAAGTGTAAAAGCGTTGCGCGAAAAAATGTATCCGAAATTGATGAAAGTGAAGTAAAAATTTTTGTTTCTATAAAAAAATGTCCGCCTTACCAATACTGGAAGGGCGGACATTTTTTTTAATTTCTAAAGAACCTCTTTAATTTTTTATAAGAATAACATTGCTTAAGGAAGCTGCCGCACGTTTCTCGACAAGCTCGAAATGATGACAGCGCGAATGGCCATTTCGAGCGGACAATGTCGTTTATCTTAGAAGCCTTCGCACATATTTCGACAGGCTCAATATGACCAGCGCGCAGTCAGTCAGAGCTTGTCGAAGACTGTGTGTGGATATTTTTCTCTTAACTAAAACATTGTTCAAGCGGAGTCGGGAAATACTACGAAGGTCGAAAAACTATTTTTCAACAACTTTAAGCAGGCTTAAAGTTTCAACCTGAAGGCTGCGTTAGGGATTGCAGCGTAAATCCTTTCCCGATTTTTATCGGGAAAGATTGAAGCGTAAAGCCCGCCCCCATTCTCTTTTAAGAAAGGGGGAACGCCCAAAATATTTTACAAAAACATTTTTTATCTCATCAATCGAACTCAATTTTTATTAACGCTTTAATACAAATCGTTTAGTTTGAACTGCTCCATTCACATTAAGCGAAAGCAAATAAATACCATCCGACATAGCATCATTAGAAGTAAAATCGAAGGAAAGACTTTGCTCACCAGCGGAAATGTTTTCTTCAGTTAATGAGCTTATTAAAGCGCCCATCATGTTGTAAACAGAGAATGTTACATTTGAATTATCTGATTTGATCCGATAGTTGATATTTAAAAAAGTAGAAGCAGGATTTGGATAAACGGCAAACGTAACAGCAGGAGCCTGTATACCGTCAACAGCTGATGTTCTGTCTTCAAGTGGAGTTGAACCAACGGTTAACCGGATGTTAGGGCGGTTAAGGCCTTTGGTACCAATTGTAGCGGAGCATATTCCACCGGAAGGAACATCTTGTTGTTTAAAAATGGTTTTAGAACTGGGCAAACTGCTGCAATATACTTTTGAATCGATTGTATATGAACTGTTATCCCAGCATATTTCAATTGCAAGATTTCCTGCGCCTAAATAAGCGAATGGGGTCGTAAATGTATGTGTGTTCCATCCTGTAACCACAGTTTGGCTGGATGAATAAACTGTGGTCATGTCAGAATTATCTAAATATGTATTCGAGCTGAACGAGCTTAAGCCGGTAGCACCCATTTTAATTGTAAAATTCTGCATTGCCTGTCCGCTTGCACTGTAAACATTAAAAGCGAGTGCCTCAATAACATTTTGTACAACTGAATAACCAGCAGCAACCAATTCTGCTTTAGTAATGATAAATTGCGATTTTTCATCCATATAGTATGTACCATAAGGAGCCACCATAGTGCCTGTACCCGTTCCTATAGTAAGAACGGAAGAAGAAGTAGATGGTGGAACAGGAACTGATCCCCCGCAGGCGGCTGATAAAGCTAAGTCTGCTCTTGCATTTCCGGAAACAAATAATGATTTCATTCTGGATTTTTGTCCTACCGAAAACATATTCATACAACCATCATCGGTATAATCCATGTAATTCATGAACTGGTCACCGTTTATGGTGTTTGAGCAGGTTACGCTGGGGAAAGAAGGACAACCATAGTTTGAAGTTTGTTGAGTAGGAGTATCAGAAACAAGATCATTACCACATGACGCATCACCCCAGATATGACGAAGGTTTAACCAATGACCCACTTCATGTGTTGCAGTTCTTCCTTTATTATATGGAGCACCGGTAGCAAAACCCCTTCCGAAGTAATTGTAATTGATCACTACCCCATCTGTTGAAGCTGGTCCACCGGGAAACTGAGCGTATCCAAGCAATCCTCCACCTAAATTACAAACCCAGATATTAAGATAACTATCTGAAGGCCATGCATTATCGCCACCTGTTGATGAATGTTTTGAAGCATCATTATCACTGAATGAACTTACTGAAGTAGGCTTTCTGATGATACCTGTTGTTGCAGCTCCATTAGGATCGATAGAAGCAAGGCAAAAAGTGATCTCCGCATCGGCTGCTCCTGATACAAAACCTGAAGGTGTATTTATTTTATCAGAATTTAATCTTCTAAAATCTTCGTTCAAAACATCAATTTGAGATTGGATCTGTGCAGTGCTTATGTTTTGTTCCGCAGTTTTATACAAAACATGAACAACCACAGGTATATTAATGATTGAAGCAAGCTGTAAACTGCCCTCTCCGGCACTTTTCGAAATTATTTGTTGACTTTGTTTCTCTATTTTAGCCATACGGCTTTCTAACGTTGGATCTGCTAATTTTAATCTTTCTAAGTTTTCCATGGTACTGCAACGGATGCTTTGAGCTTGAGCGGATACTCCTATCATCGACAAAGCAACAAAAGAGTAGAGTAATGTTTTTTTCATAGTATTCAATTTTAGTTTTTTATTCTTAAATAATGGCAATTACTGAAACCTTATTCTGCCAAATTTCGTTAGAGCAGTTTTTTTCGGCAGAGCAAGGGTAGGACTTTTTTTTAAATCACCAACTCCCAAGCACCAAAAAGTTATTAACAATTAAAATCTGCCATTTTGTTAATTAGCAGAATAATATTCTTTTAAACAACCGACAAATCAACAAAACACCTCTTTTACTAACCAACGAGACACTTATTCACTTATTGACCTACAATTGTACAACCACATCAAAAAAAGGCTAAACAATTTTCGATGAACCAGAAATAAAAGCAGGCAATTGAAAAAAAAGTAAGGTTGATAATAAAACAAATAAGGGCTTGCTGCAGAAGGAGAAAACAACCGAATAAAACCTAAATAATGTAAAATCTTGGATTAAAATCCTCGAAAATTATTTACTGTTAGCGTTTTTTACTGTTTCTTTGCAAAAAAATCGGGAAGCAAGTATGAAAAAGATTGAAAAATTAGATAAAACTGACTTAAAAATTTTAAAAGAGCTGCAAATAGATGGCAGGATCAGCAATCTTGATCTGGCTCAAAAAGTAGGCCTTTCGGCAACACCTACATTTGAAAGGGTAAAAAAGCTGGAAAAAGCTAAGATCATTAAAAGTTATCATGCCGAATTAAACGTTGAAAGCCTTGGATTGGGGATCCAGACCTTTATGTTAGTGTCTTTAGCGCAAACAAGAGGGAATTCGGTCCCGAATTTTATAAAACAAATTGATGAGATCCCTGAAATCATTGAATGTTATCATGTTACCGGTTCATCTGATTATGTTTTGAAAATAATGGTTACTGATATTGCAGCTTACGAGAGCCTGGCAATGGACAAAATAAGAAACATTTCGGAGATCGCTAATGTTACTACCATGGTTATACTTTCAACGATCAAAAAAATGAAAGTAGTTCCTTTACAGTATTAGTTCCAAAATCATTTCATTTGGGGCGTTTCCATTACCTCCCCCCCCCC
>JAZJZM010000006.1:63804-159061 GCA_040389865.1 Bacteroidota bacterium
TGATTATATCCTTAAACCCTATTTAGAATAATATGAATCATTGGTTAGTAAAATCAGAGCCCTTTAAATACAGTTGGGATCAATTTGTAAAAGACAAAAAAGCAGTGTGGGATGGTGTGCGCAACTATGCTGCCCGTAACAATATGCGCGCTATGAAAAAAGGCGATCTGGTATTTTTTTATCATAGTAATGAAGGACTTGAAATTGTTGGGATTGCCAAAGTAACTAAGGAAGCTTACCAGGATCCCACAACTGATGATACCGCCTGGAGCGTGGTAGAAATTGCCCCCTTCAAAGCATTAAAACACCCTGTAACGTTAGCGGATATAAAAGCGGATAAAAAATTGGCAGAAATGCAGATCATTAAATTGAGCCGTTTATCAGTGTCGGCAGTGAAGCCTCATGAATTTGACCATATTCTGGCTCTTTCAGAAAAAAAATAGTACTACAATTGTTCCTGTTCGGTAAATTGCCGGAAACTCTTACGGTGGTGATCCGTAATACCATGTTTTTTAATTGCTTCCCTGTGCTTAAGGGTTGCGTAGGCTTTATTGTTTAACCAATCATATATCGGAAATTGGTTGTGCAACTCATCCATATAATCATCGCGATATGTTTTTGCTAAAATGGATGCTGCAGCAATGCTCATATACTTCCCATCCCCTTCAATAATGCAGGTATGTGGTATTTTTTTATATTTATTAAAACGATTCCCATCGATCAATAAACTTTGAGGAGTGGTTTTTAAGCCATCAATAGCGCGATGCATCGCTAAAAAAGAGGCATTTAAAATATTTATTTCATCAATTTCTTCCACAGTTGCAATACCTACAGCCCAGGAAACTGCTTCTTCTTCAATAATTACTCGAAGCAATTTACGTTCCGAATCATTTAATTTTTTTGAGTCGTCAATCAGGGAATTTTTGAATTTTTTCGGAAAAATAACAGCCGCTGCATATACAGGGCCTGCTAAACAGCCTCTGCCGGCTTCATCACAACCTGCTTCAATCAATAATTTATCAAAATATTTTTTGAGCATTTTCTTAAATAAGTATTAATTTATGTTACGTAGTTCTTTTTTTTACCGCAGAGTTCGCAGAGATTTTACGCAGAGTTTCGGAGTTTAAATATTTATTATGTTTCTCTGCGATACTCTGCGTACATTTTCCTCAGCGTACTCTGCGTACTCTGAGGTTAATTGTTTTTTGCGTAACATCAGGTATTAAAATGAATTTACTAATTCTGGAATTCATTGTACATACTACTCAATACATACTACTTCCATTCATCAGCAAATCAAAAATTGCTTTAGGGAAAAATTCATTTTCCAACTGATGAATTTTGTAGGCCACTGTTTCCGGTGTATCAGAAGGTTCAATCGAACAAATATGCTGTTCAATTAATTGGCCTTCATCATAATTTTCATTTACAAAATGAATACTTATCCCGCTTTCTTTTTCTTTTGCATCCACCACCGCTTTATGCACATTGATGCCGTACATGCCTTTCCCACCATATTTGGGCAATAAGGCAGGGTGAATATTAATGATCTTATCAGGGAAATTTTTAATCAGATTTTCAGGGATCTTCCATAAAAAGCCTGCCAATACAATTAAATCAATGTGTGCCGATCTTAATTGTTCGATAAGTTGATCGCTGTTATAAAATGTATTGCGTTCTATAACTATAGTCGGGATACCCGCTTCCTTTGCACGATTCAAAACATTGGCCCCAGGATTATTGGAAACAACCAATGCTACCTTTATCCCACCCGTAGGGGATTTAAAGTAATCAATAATGTTTTGAGTATTGGTGCCTTCTCCGGAAGCAAAAATGGCAATATTTTTCATTGGGTACAAACAACAATTTTTTACAAATCTACGAATTCTTCAGTCCTATTCTTCTCCAGAAATAATCTTCTACAACAAAAAAACAACTCGTAACACTAAAAAAAATCTCTTTTGTCATGTTTTTTTATTTCCAACAAAACCTTTTATCATTTTTTAATTGCCTGATAATAAATAGATAAGGAATAATAATTGTATAAATAACTGCGATTTTAAATTATTTTTTTTGTTATTGTACACATAACTATATCTTTGCACCCTAATTAACCTTAAAACATTTAAAAAAATGTCAGAAATTGCAACAAAAGTGAAAGCTATCATCGTTGATAAATTAGGAGTTGACGAAAAAGAAGTTACTCCAACAGCTAGCTTTACAAATGATTTAGGTGCCGATTCATTAGACACTGTAGAATTGATAATGGAGTTTGAAAAAGAATTTAATATTGCTATCCCAGACGATCAAGCTGAAAAAATTGCTACCGTTGGTGACGCTATTTCTTACATTGAAGCAAATACAAAATAATTCCTAAACGATTTATTTTATGAAAACAAGACGAGTAGTAGTTACAGGACTTGGTGCTATTACACCACTTGGTAATAATGTTACGGATTATTGGAACAATCTTATCACGGGTGTTAGCGGAGCTGCGCCTATTACTCGTTTTGATGCTTCAAAGTTTAAAACGAAATTTGCATGCGAAGTAAAAGGCTTTAATGTAGAAGAGTATTTAGAACGCAAGGAAGCCCGTAAAATGGATCCGTTCTCTCAATATGGTGTATGTTCGGCTATTCAAGCTGTTCGTGATGCCGGGTTGGATGGTGAAAATGCTTTCGATCCTGATAAAGCAGGTGTTATCTGGGGCACTGGAATTGGTGGTTTGCAAACATTTCAAGACGAATGTTTTGCGTATGCCAAAGGTGATGGAACTCCACGTTTCAATCCTTTCTTTATCCCTAAAATGATCGCTGATATTTGTTCAGGACATATTTCTATTATGTTTGGCATGCGCGGCCCTAATTTTACTACTGTTTCGGCATGTGCATCCTCTACCAATTCACTTATTGACGCAGCATTATATATTAGATTAGGCAAAGCAGATATTATTGTAGCCGGAGGTTCCGAAGCTGCAGTTTGTGAAGCTGGTGTTGGTGGTTTTAATGCAATGCATGCGCTTTCTACACGCAATGATTCTCCGGAAACAGCATCCCGTCCTTTTGATGTGGATCGTGATGGTTTTGTGCTTGGTGAAGGTGCAGGTTGTTTAATTTTAGAAGAATTGGAACATGCTTTAAAACGTGGTGCCAAAATATATGCTGAAGTTGCAGGTGGCGGTTTAACAGCTGATGCAAATCACATTACAGCACCACATCCTGAAGGATTAGGCGCTATAAATGTAATGCAAAATGCCTTGCAAGATGCAGGTATGGTTGCTGATCAGATCGATTATGTGAACGTTCACGGAACATCTACACCGCTTGGTGATGTTGCAGAAACAAAAGCCATCCTTAAGGTTTTTGGAGAACATGCTTATAAATTAAATATCAGTTCAACAAAATCAATGACCGGCCACTTATTGGGTGCTGCAGGAGCTATTGAAGCTATTGCTTGTGTAATGGCAGTACAAAATGATATTATCCCCCCTACTATCAATCATTTTAATGATGATCCTGCATTAGATAATAAACTTAATTTTACATTTCATAAAGCACAAAAACGTATAGTGAATGCCGCATTAAGCAATACATTCGGCTTTGGCGGACACAATGCTTCTGTTATTGTAAAGAAATACATTGCATAAAATATTTAATAGGTAATATTTAATAGGTAATGTCTGCTGGTAAAGCCAAAGACAGCACAGTTATTACTTATTAACTATTACATATTACATTCCTATTACATATTACTTATTAAATATTAAATATTCCTCTTGACCCTCTTCTCAAAACCTTTAAGGATATACTTTTCACCCGACAAAACATTTCATGAATCATTGCGCAATATTCTTGGCTTTTACGCTGGCAATATTGCATTGTATAAATTAGCATTCCGGCATAGTTCTGCTGCGCAGATGATAAAAAAAGGAGTGAAAGACAGCAACGAACGTCTTGAGTTCCTTGGCGATTCTATAATCGGGACTGTAGTAGCGGATTATCTTTTTAAAAAATTCCCATTTAAAGATGAAGGTTTTTTAACCAAGATGCGCTCAAAGATGGTGAGTAGAGCCCAACACAATCAGGTTGCTAAAAACTTAGGATTGAATAAATTTATAGAAGTAAATAACGACCGCTTTAAAACTTCTCAACCGAGCTCTATCAGTGGAGATGCGTATGAAGCATTGATTGGCGCCATCTATCTCGACAAAGGATATAATGCCGCTCAAACCTTTATTCTTACCCGTATTATTAATGTTCATATTGATATGGATGAAGTGGAAACCAAAGAAATAGATTTTAAAAGTAAATTTATTGAATGGGTTCAAAAAGAAAAAAAAGAATTTCGTTTCGAGGTTGTTAATGATGCTGGAACAGCAGCCGATAAACAATTTATTATTCAACTAATTGTAGAAAATGAAACAGTTGGTACCGCTCAACATTTTTCCAAAAAACGGGCAGAACAAATGGTTTCTGAACAAGCTTGTATTAATTTAGATATATAAATTACTGAGCTAATTTGAAAAATGCATCCAAAAGGTTCATTCAATTTTCAAATTGTTTAATTTTAAAATTTATCTTTGTATTACATTTTAAAAACACAAAACATAAAAAATGAAAAAATTACTATTCCTGTCAACCCTTGGTATTGCGCTTTTCGCAGCATGTTCTGATCACAAAGTAGAAAACAATAATGAATTATCTGCAGTTGATACTACACTGCAATACTTTGGCGACAGTATCACTCAGGAAGGCGCTATTGCTGCTGATCAGTTGGCAGCCCAAATGAAAGGAAAAGATTCATTAAAAATAAAAATTACCGGTGCAATCGAAGACGTTTGTCAGAAAAAAGGTTGCTGGATGAATATGAATATCGGGGACAACCAAAGTATGAAAGTTCGTTTTAAAGATTATGCATTTTTTTTACCAAAAGATGCAGGTGGAAAAATTGTTTTCATTGAAGGCGTTGCATTCACTGACACTACATCTGTAGCTGATCTACAACACTATGCTGAAGATGGCGGGAAAACAAAAGAAGAAATTGCAAAAATCACTGAACCGGAAATAAGTATATCTTTTGAAGCAAATGGTGCTATTCTTAAAAAATAAAATTGTTGTAGTTGTTGTTTTAATTGTTGCTGTTTTACTGTTGGCGCAATGTTCCAACAGCGAAAAACAGTCGAGAGAAAAAGCCACAACCAAGGAAGCTTCTTGTGAAAAAAAGCCACTGAACCCGAATGGTGATAGTGAATTGGCTTTACTGATGCGCGACATGATGAGTTCATCTCAAAGCTTAAAAGAGAAAATTAAACAAGGAAATTTGCCGGACAAATTTCCTGAAGAATTTTTAAAGATCCATACTGCATTACCAACAGATTCAGAAACAAAAAAGGAATCTTTTGAAGGTTTTGCGAATAATTACATCAGCAATTTGCAGGCTCTTTATCATTCTCCAAAGGAAGACCTTTCAAAAAATTACAATGCCGTGATCACCGCTTGTGCAAGCTGTCACTCTCAACATTGTCCCGGACCTTTAAAAGCAATAAATAAATTGAAAATTTAATTTTATTTTTTGCTTGTCCTATCCTACCTAAAGTATTTTTGAGGATGAAGATGGCATATAATTTTTGTTGTTTAATTATCATCAACAATAATTAATAAAAATTTTGTCTTTTTTTTGCAAACCAGATTGCAAAACTTTGGATAAAAACGCCCGAGTATGATAAGAGCTAAAGCTAAAAACATTGACGAGTATATTGCCGGCTTTCCTAAGGAGGTTCAAAAAATTTTGGAACAGGTTCGCTCCACAATTAAAAAAGCAGTACCAGAGGCCGAAGAAACGATCAGTTATGCAATACCCACTTTTACTCTAAACGGAAACCTGGTGCACTTTGCAGCTTTCAAGAATCATATTGGACTTTATCCGGCACCGAGAGAAAATGAAGCATTTAAGAAAGAGCTCTCTAAATACAAAGGAGGAAAAGGAACAGTTCAATTTCCGCTTGACGAACGATTACCTTTAAACTTAATAACCAAAATGGTTAAATTTAGGGTAAAAGAAAATCTGGAACGAATAAAAATAAAAGCGAAAAAATAAAAAACGTTTTTTATTTTCCAATCAATAGCTTAAATCCTTTTCCATGCACGTTTATCAACTCAACGCTACTATCCTCTTTTAAATATTTACGAAGCTTTGCAATGTATACATCCATGCTGCGGCCGCTGAAATAATTATCATCATGCCATATCGATTTTAAGGCAAAATTTCTATCCAGAATTTCATTGGCATTTAAACAAAGTAATTTTAACAGGTCGGCTTCTTTGGTAGTTAATTTTTGCTGAACACCTTTAATTTCAAGCGTTTGATGTTTATAATCAAATTTATAATTGCCTATTTGAAACTCGGTTTGTTCTGAATGTATGGACGTTTTATTCTCCGTCCTGCGCAATATCGCTTTAATCCGTAATAACAATTCCTCCATACTAAAGGGCTTTGTGATATAATCATCTGCACCCGCAGTAAAGCCTTCAAGAGCATCCTCTTTCATTGATTTGGCCGTTAAAAAAACAATGGGAACATTATTATCAATTGCACGGATCTCTTTTGCCAGGGTAAAGCCATCTTTAATTGGCATCATCACATCCAAAATACAAATATTGAATTTATCTTTTGAAAAAACATCGTAGCCCTGTTTACCATTCACTGCCAAAACAGTTGAATATCCTTTCGCTTCCAGGTATTCTTTTAAAAGACTTCCTAAATTGGGATCATCTTCCACCAATAACACTTTTACTTTTTCCATATTACTACGAATTACGAATATTAACGAATCTAATTGGTTACGGATAAACGAATCTTTACAAATTTACGAAATAGTGTTTGCTGTTTTTTGACATTCAGTTTCGTAAATTCGTTTTTTATTCGTTATTAGTAACCGTAATTCGCAGTATTCTTTATTTTTGACCTACTACTTAAATTCATAAAATTATTATGCCACATTAATTGGCAAATATACTGTAAAGACACTTCCTTTCCCCAGTTCGCTCTCAACACTAATAGAACCGCCATGTTTTTCAACCACGGCTTTAACATAACTCAAGCCCAGTCCAAAACCTTTTACATTATGAATATTTCCTGTAGGGACCCGATACATCGTATCAAAAATTCTTTTTTGATTTTCCTTGCTTATACCTATTCCATTATCCTTTACGGATATAAAAATACCATTCTCGTCATTTCGTGTACCGATCCTGATCTTCGGCTTGTCACGTGAATATTTTAAAGCATTATCGATCAAATTAAAAATGATATTTGTTACATGTATCTTATCAGCGTTTATTATTGGTTCTGTTGCTTTTAACTCCGTAGTAATTTCGCCCTCTTTATTTTCCACTTGTAATTTAATATTCGCTATCGTTTGTTCGACCAACAAATGGATATCAATACTTTGAATTTTTAATTTAAACTCTCCTTTATCAAGTATTGCCGTTTGCAAAATATTTTCTACCAATAAACTTAAACGCTTGTTCTCATCACCGATCATTCTTACATAATTACTAACCCGTTCCGGTGACTTTTCAAATGTTTTATCATTTAACACTTCACATGCCAAAGATATAGTAGAAATAGGGGTTTTAAACTCATGCGTCATGTTGCTGATAAAATCATTTTTTATTTCGGATAGTTTTTTCTGTTTAAAAATGGTAGAAACAGTGTAATAAAAAGAAAAAACGATCACAATCATAAAGGCTCCTGAAATTACAAACATAAAGCCCATAGAACTCAACAAATAATTGCGCTGGTCAGGAAAATATACCGACAAAAACTGTGGCTTAATAAATACATTATCAGGTGATAAATTTATTTTAAAATTAGATGCATATAAATATTTTTCTTTTTCAGAAAGCAAGTCTATATCAACAGAAGGCATTTTCGAAGGTAGTACACCAAAAACATAATCAGCGGAAATACATTTTTCAAGGAGTTCTTGCTGGATCAGCGAATCTAAAAGCAATGTATCAACCTTGTTGTTGTAATCATTATATATATTGATGCTCACCAACTCATCAAAAATATCATTTACCATATTTTTTTTCTCGGAAAACCATTTATCCCGTAATTCCCCTGAATTAAATTGATGGATATAGGTTGGAACTTCCATTTCGGTGAGTCCGCTCATTTCAGAAGATGAACTATCACTTAAATAATTTTTATGGCGTGATTTTTTGATTATTACACCATTAGAATCAGATGAATATTCTTCGTATATTTTTACATTTATTTTATCTTTTTGCAGGCTAAAATCATTTTTATTGGATTTTGAATCACTAATGAATTCAGATGTTCTGGCCAATGAATCTGTTGGACTGAACCAGCGAATACCTTGTTTACGAAAGTTGAATTTTTTACGAACTTTAGAGGCCGTAATTTGTTTTTCCATCCGGGAAACAACATTACCTATAGCTTCATTCACATTTTGTTCAAATCGCTGCTTACTCAATGTCATGGCATTATTTATCCAATACACCTGAATGGCTATTAGACCAATCATGGCAAGACTTGCCATTGTAATTATTATTTTAACATTGTTCTTATTCATCAAAACTTAGATTCGTATTACAAAAGTAAGCTATTCCATTAAGCCCATAGAACCTTAACATATTTTAACATTGTTTGATCCATACGATTATTGCCATTCAAGCCATTTCAATATTTAAACAAACACAAATTTATACCCTTTAATTATTTTGTACTTTTACAATACGGGATCTTAGCATCACCTGTTTCTTTAAATCAATATTATCGGAACAATTTCGCTACTCTTAATTAGAATTAAAAAATAAATTCGTCACATCAGCATTATGCAAAAATTAAAAAACTACATCAACGGTGAACTTATTGAGCCTAAATCAAACCAGTATATAGATAATTATAATCCTGCAACCGGAAAGGTATATTCCCTCATTCCTGATTCAGACGAACAGGATGTGAACCTTGCTACTGAAGCGGCATTAGCTGCCTTCCCCAAGTGGTCGTTAACACCAAAAGAGGAGCGCTCCCGCATTATGTTAAAAATTTCTGAACTGATCGAAAAAAATTTGGATCGTTTAGCACTTGCTGAATCTATCGATAATGGCAAACCTGTATCACTAGCCAAAATGATCGATATTCCTCGTGCTGCAAGTAATTTTCATTTTTATGCAACTGGTATTTTGCATTACGCTTCCCAATGCCATGCAATGGAAGATACCGTAATTAATTATACATTACGCACACCTGTGGGTGTTGCAGGGTGTATTTCTCCATGGAATTTGCCACTATATCTATTCACCTGGAAAATTGCCCCTGCTATCGCATCCGGAAATTGTGTGGTTGCTAAACCCTCGGAAATTACCCCTATGACAGCCTATTTACTTTCCGAACTTTGTATTGAAGCCGGTTTACCAAAAGGGGTTTTAAACATTGTACATGGTTACGGACATAAGGTTGGCGCTGCCATCTCAGCTCATCCCAAAATCCCCTTGATATCTTTTACCGGTGGAACAAAAACAGGTGCAGAAATTGCACGGGTTGCTGCACCCATGTTCAAAAAAATATCATTGGAATTAGGAGGGAAAAATCCAAATATCATTTTTGCTGATTGTGATCTTGAAAATGCTATTAAAACAACTTTGCATTCATCCTTCGCAAATCAAGGGCAGATATGCCTTTGCGGCTCCCGTATATTTATCGAAAGATCAATTTATGAAAAATTCAAAAACGAATTTATTTCAAAAGTAAAAACTTTAAAAGTGGGAAATCCGACAGAGGCGGAAAGCAGGCTGGGTGCCGTAGTTTCAAAAGCTCACATGGAAAAAATCTTATCTTATGTTGAATTAGCGAAACAAGAAGGCGGTACAATATTAGCAGGAGGCCATCAAGTGAAACTGGAGGGTGAATTCTCTGAAGGATATTATATTGCTCCCACAGTAATTGAAGGATTAGCTTACAATTGCAGAACCAATCAGGAAGAAATTTTTGGCCCCGTTGTAACGCTTACTCCTTTTGAAACGGAAGAAGAAGTATTAATGTATGCGAACAGCACTCAATATGGTTTATCAGCAATTGTATGGACCGAAAGCTTAACACGCGCACACCGTGTTGCAGGTATGTTACACGCAGGTATTGTTTGGATAAACTGTTGGTTGATTCGTGATTTAAGAACTCCGTTTGGAGGAGTAAAAAGCTCCGGAGTAGGCAGAGAAGGCGGATTTGAGGCATTTGATTTTTTTACTGAACCTAAAAATGTATGTATTAAATTAAAATAATTTTTATTTAAGCGCATTCCCCTTTTATATTTAAGCATACCTGGCTATTAATAACCAGTTTTCAACGAAATATTCCGGCACTAAATATATAATTATAATATTTTTAGAAATTGGAATTTTTAACTTGAATTTTTATTTAAAAATGGAGAATCTAAACATTGCACTTTGGTTTGATAAAAGCACTGTTCAGCACCTTCGTTTGCCGTTCTCCTACCATTTAATGCCGGTATTTTTGTTTGCGCTAAGCCAGACAAATTCAATTAACTGGCAATCAACAGCAATTGCATTTGTGATCCTTCACCTCTTCATTTACCCATCAAGCAACGGATACAACAGCTATCAGGATCGTGACGAAACAAGCATTGGAGGTTTAAAATATCCTCCAAAAGTCACTAAAAACTTATTTTTTGTTACATTATTGCTGGATATTATTGGTGTATTAACCGCACTTTTTGTTTCCGTATATTTTTCAATATTTATTTTATTGTACATCCTTATTTCCCGTGCGTACAGCTACCGAAATTTACGTTTAAAAAAATATGCAATCCCGGGATTTTTAACGGTTATGATCTTTCAGGGCGCCTTCACTTATTTAATGGTTTCGTCAGCAACAACAGATTTTTCTATTGAGCATTTTTTTTCAACAAACAATATCTTTTGTATGACTGTGTCAAGTTTATTTATTGGCAGCGTTTACCCGCTAACTCAAATATATCAGCACCAGGCTGATAAAAAAGATGGTGTAAATACCATCAGTTATAAACTCGGGTATATTGGTACATTTTTGTTTTCCGCATCATTTTTTTTACTGGCAACCATTTTATTATTTTATTATTTCGATCTAAATCATCAGCGAATAGCTTTTGTCTTGTTTTCCTTAATGATGCTCCCAGTCATACTTCGGTTGATGTATTGGTTCAATAAGGTCAGAAAAAACACAGCTAATGCGGATTTTGAAAATACCATGACAATGAATTTTTGGGCTTCTACCTGTATGAATATCTATTTTTTAATTCTAATTGCGAATAACATTTTTGTTTGGTTTTAATGCCACATACATTAGTCGCATTGATTTACAAGGCAAATCGATTTGATCGATAATTTTTAAAATAATAAATGAGTAAAATAATTTCTATAGGAACAGCAGTACCTGAATATGGCACCGAACAAAGTGTTATACTTGGCTTTATGAAGGATGCTTACAGCGATGATGTAGTGTCACGTAAACTGAATGTACTATTCAAGCATAGTGGAATCAGTACTCGATATTCAACTATTCCGGATTTTGACAAAACAAAATTAAAACATGTTCTTTTCAATGGAACACCAAACACCTCAACTGTTGAAAACAGGTTAACTGTTTTTAAAGAAAAAGCTATTCCACTTGCTATTGAAGCGGTAACCAATGCTTTTAAAAGAATCAATACCGACCTTTCCGATTTTGAATTCACCCATTTAATTACCGTTTCCTGCACCGGTTTGTATGCTCCCGGAATTGATGCACAATTAATTGAAGAACTTAATTTACCAAATGATATTTTTCATATTTCTGTTAATTTTTTAGGTTGCAATGCTGCATTCCATGCATTAAAAATTGCTAACCTTATTATCAAATCTGATGATAATGCAAAAGTACTGATCGTTTGTGTTGAGTTGTGTACCTTGCATTTTCAGCCGAAAAACAACCACGACAATTTATTATCCAACACCATTTTTGGCGATGGAGCAGCTGCAGTAATTTTAACCTCCGATAAGTATCAAAATAATACAATGCAGAACAGTTTAGTCATCGATGGATTTTATTCATTGTTACTTCCAAAAGGAAAAGATCTAATGGGCTGGAATATCACACCTGTAAATTTTGAAATGATATTAGATGCCAAAATACCTGATTTTATTGGGAATGAGATCAACAGTATTGTTTTGAAGGCAAGCAAAAAATTCAATATAGAGCCGAACACCATTAAAAAATGGGCAATTCATCCCGGAGGAAAAAAAATATTGGACACTATTAAAAAAGAATTACAACTCAATGAGGAGGATTTAAAATATTCCTATAAAATTCTGGATGAATATGGTAATATGTCTTCCCCAACCATTTTGTTTGTGCTAAATGAATTAATGGAAACGAAACAAAATAAAAATGATTCGGTTTTTTCAATTGGTTTTGGTCCGGGATTAAGCATTGAAGCAGCGCTGTTCCGCTTTGAATAAATTGTTGTATTCCCCGATAACATGAGCAATAAATTCTCCAATCGATCCTCCGAACTTGAATTACTGGATGCCCCCAACATTCCTGCAGAATTATTATTTCAAAATTTAAAAGAACTCGACCTCATCAACCAAACTCTTGGTGGACATATTGTTACACTTGCGGGAATAAAAAAACTGCTTACAGATAAAAACAAGATATACCACATTGTTGATATCGGCTGTGGTGGAGGAGATGCAATGAAAATGATTGCTGAATGGGCAAAAAAAAATAACTATAAAGTAAAATTAACCGGGGTCGATTTTAATAATGATGCCATAAATTATATGAAAATTTATGGCAAAGATTATCCCGAGATCAATGGGGTGAATAATGATTATCGAGAATTTTTAAAAACGGATGATACAATTGATATTATTCATTGTTCTTTGTTTTGCCATCACTTAAAAGATGATGAATTAATAGAATTATTTACCTGCATAAAACAATCTGCTAAAATAGGTTTTGTGATAAATGATTTACATCGTCACTGGTTTGCATATTACAGTATTAAATTTTTAACCCGTTTATTGAATGGATCATCATTAGTAAGGAACGATGCGCCACTCTCCGTGTTGCGGGGATTTAAAAATACAGAATTAAAAAAAATATTGGAAAAAGCAGAAATAAAAAATGCTGATATTAAATGGATGTGGGCTTTCCGTTATTTAATTATTTATCGAAATGGAAAATATGCCCGCCATCAGTAAAAGTTCAAAAAAAACAAGTTCCTTTCTTTTTTGGCAAAGATGGCTTTTCTATACCAGCCTGCTGTTTTCTTTGTTTGGAATTACTCTTGCTCTCTATGGTAGCAACCCATTACTTATGCCCTACATTCAAGCGCTTGCGCGTCTTTTCTGGCATCAACAAAATATACCGAAAGAACTTGAACCTTTTTTGTTTTTTATTTGTGGCCCATTAGGTGGCACTATTGCATGTTCCTATATTTTACTTGCATACTTAGCATGGTATCCTTTCAAAAAGAAGGAACGTTGGGCGCGTAACGCCATTATGGTAGCATTTGGTACATGGGTTATTTTAGATTCCGCAGTTTGCATTTATTATAATGTTTATTTTCAGGTATATTTAATTAATGGTTTTTCTATCCTCCAAAAGGCATTGCCCTTGATTTTCACCTGGAAAGACTTTAAAAACAGTTAGATCAATTATTGAGTGGCTCAAGAAAAAAACCAAATAACAGAAAAAAATCAATATCAGATCGCTATTATTGGCGGAGGTTTGGCCGGATTAACATTATCTATTCAAATGGCCGATGCTGGTCACTCTTGTATATTATTTGAAAAACATAAATACCCTTTTCACAAAGTTTGTGGTGAATACATTTCAATGGAATCCTGGAATTTTCTGGAACGACTGGGCCTAAACTTAGCCGATATGAATTTGCCGCAAATAAAAAAACTGAATGTTTCATCACCATCCGGAAAACACTTTGAGCATGAACTTGATTTAGGTGGATTTGGAATAAGTCGTTTTCTACTGGATTCTAAACTGGCTGAAATTGCTGTAAATAAGGGCGTAAAATTGATCGATGATTGCAAAGTAAATGATATAAAATTCCATGACAATAATTTTACAATAGATTCTGAAAAAGGGAATTATTCTGCTTCTGTTTGTATTGGAGCATGGGGCAAGCATAGCAATTTGGATAATAAATTAGCCCGTTGGTTCACAACAAATTTCAGTAAAAGAAAAAAAAATTATGTAGGAATAAAATACCATATAAACATTGATTTCCCTGACGATTTGATAGAATTACATAATTTCAAAAATGGTTATTGCGGTATTTCAAAAATTGAAGATAATAAGTATTGCTTTTGTTATTTGACGGATTCGGAAAATCTGAAAAACAATAATGGGGATATAAAAAAAATGGAAGAGCAAGTGCTAATGAAAAATCCAATTTTGAAAAAGTATTTTACCCAGGCAAATTTTTTATTTGATAAGCCATTGGTTATTTCACAAATTAAAATTGGATATAAAAAAGCCGTTGAAAACAATATTCTGATGCTGGGTGATGCCGCAGGTAATATTGCTCCACTCGCTGGAAATGGAATGAGTATGGCTATGCGAAGTTCTTTTCTTCTGAATAAGCTATTGATAAATTATTTCAATGGAGAAATCACACGAACTGAATTAGAAAGTAAATATCAAAAGATCTGGAAATCAGAATTTCAAAAACGTATCCACTTTTCGGTCTATTTACAATATTTATTAAAAAATATTTTTTTGACTAATATTGCCATAAACGTACTTACAGCTCTTCCATTTCTAAAAAACACCATCATTAAATCAACCCACGGAAAGCCTTTTTAAGCCGATAATTCTCAAAAGTAGCCCCACCAACCAAAACACCCCTCTTTGGTCTTAAAAATAAGCCAAACTTTGAGACGATCTTAAAAACAAAAAAAACAACAGCAAAAGCCCTAACGATGCAACTTTTTTTGATTTTTTTGCATCTTTTAATTACATTGCAGTAGAATTTTTACCTCAATTAAGTTCAAAAAGAAAAGCATGAAAAAATTTCTACCTTTTATTTTCGCTTTTCTCTATTTTCAGGGATGGGGTCAGGGTAACATGATTACTATAAACAGTACGGTACCCAGTCAAATGACCATTTGTGGAGTTACTAAGTCGTTCACTATTTCTATCTATAATCCTTCTCCTTTTTTACTTACAAAAGATACTTTAAAATTAACCATGCCAATTGGCATAAATTATCAATTGGGATCTATTACAGGTGCAACCGAGCTATATACAAGCATTCCACACCAACCTGTTTTTTTATTACCCAATATTGCTAATTTATCAACTTTAAATATTACTTATATTGCTTCTGTCAGCTGTGATGTGATGGCATTTCTAGCCGGAGGAGGAATTGTTGAGAATGGCATCCGCGTCAACTATTTCGCTAATGGCGCTGCGAATTACGATCAAAGCACCACCTCATCATATATTATACGGCAACCCAACCTATCGATCTCCGCAGTTACAAATCAATCGTATACAGGAAATATAGGCGATACATACACACGCTGCATCACTGTTACAAATGGGGGATTAGGGGAACTCAGCGCCTTTACTTTAACAGACGTTCACGGTTCCGGAGTACAAATTACAGCAGTAAATGCAGGTACTTGGACTAATTCCGGATCTACTGAAACTGTTGTATTGAATGGAAGTAATTTTACAAGTGTTGGCGATGGGGATAATTTATTGGAGAATGGAGAGAGTGTAATTATCTGTGAAACAGTAAATGTTCTCAATTGTATTTCAGTGGCATCATCATTCGAGGCGTATTGGGGCTGCAATTCACAACACTGCCAAACCACTGTTTCAAATGGCAATGTTGTTTTCCCAAATTTGATCCCTAATTTGGTTGTTACGCCAATAGCTTCAATGAATTCATGCATTGGTGCCGGGAATGCCAGCTTGCAACAGCTTAAAATTGTAAATACCGGCTTAGGAAAGGCAGTGAATGTGTTGATGGATATTTTTCAGGCAACATCAGGAACTGTTTATAATGCTAATGTTGGTTCAAACATCGACCCTGCCAGTTTTACTGTACAAATAGGCTTTGCAGGTACACCGGCTTCCATCACTCCTACAAGTACATTTGCTACGGCAACCCTGAATTGCATGACCAGCCCAATAGGCAGAGCATTCATAAACATTCCCAACATCAATGCCGGAGATACCGTTTATTTAAAATGGAACAGCTATAGCTGCTGCTATAATGCCTGTACAGGTATTGGTCAAAATTACATTAACGGTTGGCGTTTCAGAGGCACATACGAAAATATTTGCCAAAACAACTATATTGTAACAGAAGCATGGGGAAGAGTATATGCCCAGCTTTATGGGAGTTTAGCAAATAACGGTTCCCCTTCTACTTTAACGAATGGGCAGACAGGAACCTTTAATTTTTTGTTTTCAAATTATCAGCATTCTTATCCCGTAGGACCTGGAGCATATTGGAAATTCGAATTTACGATCCCTCCCTGTTTAACATATGTGGCAGGAGCCGGCAACCTTGAAATTTTGCGTTCCAACGGGGTAAATATATGGACACCCACCTCAGTAACTACTTCAGGAAATGTGGTCACAGCTATTTTTATAGGAAACGCTCCCTGGAATTTATTACAGGCCGAAGTGAAAATTAATTTAACAGTAAATTGTGCGGGTTGTGGAGGAACGGGCGGTGCCGGCAGTGTAGGAGTAAAATCTTTTTACGTTCCAAACGGTACCCCTTGCGCCTGCGAAACAGCCCTTTCCTGTCAAAGCACCGCCATCAGTGTTATTTGTCCGGCCCCCTGCCCGGAGGGAATGATCTTTAGCAATTTTGACATGAAACGCACCAGCTATGGCCTGCCCGACAATGAAGCAGGCGGAGGAGACGGACTACCCGACTTAACAGGCAGCCTCAATTTTACAAAAATAAAAACCGACAGGGCCATGTTTGGCGATACCATTACATCCAGCTTCAACGGAAAGGTTAAAACCAGCATCACCTATCCTTCCTGGCAATACTGTTTTGCTTCTTCTTCCTTTTCAAACGGTAGCCGACTCAGTTTTTTAGACGCAACACTAAGCATTTACCGCGCAGGCCTTCTATTTGCCACCTGTACTACTTTTGCACCAACTATAACCACAGCCGGAACAACAAGGGCCTTTAAATATAATTTAAGTGTGTCCTCGCTCGGTTCTTGTCTTCCGGGAGGATTTGTCTATCAGGATAACGACTCTGTTGTATTTAAACCGCGCTATAAAGTTACAACCAATATAGGAAATGCCACTCCTGTAAATTGTTACGCCACCAATGAATTTTACCTGAGTAATGTGGGAACTATCCCAACTCCAGCACCAAATAAATTTCAATGTGGAAGCTTCAATGGAAATTGTACACTTATCGGGTATTTTTATAACAATTGCTGCTCCGATAACTACTCAGTAAAGTCCTGCGACAATGTGGTTATTAGCCAAAATTATTATCTGAGTATTGGCCCCTCCAACGATAATTATGCCGGAGGAAATTTATTTCCTTACGAATTCCGCAATTGGGCTCACATTAGTATTTTAACGGCAATAATACCATCAGGTTATGATTTTATTTCCGCTCGGTTCAATCAGTTAAGAACTGCCGGAACAGCACCATTGTTCCCAATAAATACATCGCCTTGGGTAACGATACTGCCTATAAACCCTAATTCAGATACACTTACATTCCCGGTCGAAAACCATTTCACAGCATTCGGAGGATCTATCCCATTGGGTGATGATGGTTTTTATGGCACTTTTCAGGTAACCATCAGGCCTTCCTGTAATGTAACCCCCTCAATTACTCAGGGCCTAAAATATGATATGACTTTTGCCGCTTCACCAAATAATTATTTGACCGGAACCGGAAGCACCTCAAATTTTATTTCTCAATCAAACGATTCGGTTATTTACCAGGCTCCTGTTTTATTTATGCAGGCTACGTTACCCTCCGTTAATGCCCCTAATACAGAAGTTACCTGGGATATAAGCGTTTCCAATACGTCCAACACATCTAACGCCTTAAACACTTGGTTAAGTGGTCCTTCAATATCAGGAGTTACCATCACAAAGATTTTTGATATTGATAATAATGTTGTTATAATTCCTGTTGGAAGCATTTACCAGGTTGGAACAATAAATGCCGGTATCATGCGTAATTTCAGGATCACTGCAGTATTTACTTCCTGTTTGAAAGACAGTATAATTGTTTATTCAGGATGGAATTGCAATGCCGGTTATCCAACAAGCGTTGCAACGTATCCATGTACTCCAAAATCGTTCAAATTATCGCTTACACCTCTGATGCCGGCACTCGTTGTGAATGTCACGGCTCCACCATCCTCCGTTCAGCTCTGCGACACCGCAAGCTATACCGCAGAGGGCATAAATGTTCAATTGGGAACGGCCTACCATGTATATCTTAAAGCCGTTCTTCCTTTGGGGGTTTCACTCATTCCCGGCTCGTCCAAAATGAAGTACCCTGTTTCCAACCCGTATGTAAGCATCTCTGATCCGGTGTTTTTAGGTGGTACCACCTGGCGATGGGACATTTCATCCTCCGACAGCATTATTATTCACAACGGTTTGAAAGGCATTCTTCAATCTACACTTAATTCATTCAAGTTAACCTTCAAAGTGGTTACTACATGTGGTTATACCTCCGGAAGTATTATCGCGTTTAATCTTTTAGGTGAGGCCGCCTGCGGCATGCCTACCGGACAGGAAGTATCGCTTTCCTCTCAGCTGGGCATTACTGGTGCCAACACACCCTACCTTACGGCCATTAAATTACTCACCACCTATCTTTCTCCCTGTGCCAATAATTCATCAATGGCGGTTTCTGTCCGAAATCTGGGACCGGCCGTATTTGGAACTACCGACTCCATAGTGGTTCAGCTACCTGCAGGTGTTTCCTTTATTTCCGGTTCTTTTTCCGGTATTCATAACCCTCCTGCTATTGGGACCCCAACCCAATATACACTTAATGGGAGGGTCTATCTAAAATGGAAATTACCTTTCGGGGTTCCGGTATCTGACAGCAGTAAATTTACATTTGATTATACTGGAAACCCTCTGTTACTTTCCTGTGAGATCACCGAATTTGCTTCTCAAACCACCAGTTCAACAAATGTGGCTTGTACCCAATCGGGACTAAATTGTGGAATAAATATAGCTACGGGGGACACTACTCTTTCTGTTTTTACGTACAAAGCATACCTCTCTCTAAGCAATGGATCCGCCACTTCCATACCTAACCCTCCCTCCGGAGAAAAGGTAACGGTAAAGCTGGATATTACCAATACAGGGCAGGCGATCCTTACCGGAGCTAATTCCATCATTCAGTTTTATTACGATACCAATGGAAATGGCGTTTACAATACCGGTGATGTATTCTTAAAACAAGATACACTCCTTGTAACTAATAATTCAACAGTACCTTACACCAAAACATTTAATGTTGCTGCTGGTCAGGCCTGTTCTATCATTGCTGTTATAAGAACTGCCGTTAACCCTTGTGTTTGTTACCCTTCGCAACTTCTTATTGCACCACGCTTAATTAGTTTAGGAAATGACAGCACCTTATGTTCCGGTCAATTAATGACACTCAGCACTCCCCCTGTAACAGGCTATACATATAGTTGGTTACCTATAACCAACTTAAATAATGCGGCTATCGCCAATCCGGTTCTTACCAGTTCGAATGTAACTGCATTGCCTGTTTCAACTGACTATATCCTTACCACCAGCCGTATGGGCTGTATTTCAAAGGATACCCTAAAAATTACTGTTAATCCAATTCCTCCATCCAACGCAGGCCGCGACACCAGTTCTTGCCCTATCAGCACTTTTGGTCTACTCGGAACTTCTTCTATTTCGGGATACACCTACAGCTGGTTACCTGCAACAGGACTTAGCAGTGCAACAGCATCAAACCCAACGGTGAGCTTAGCAAATCCCGACACCACTACTTATACTGTTACTACCACATCACTTGGCTGTAGCTCAAAAGATAGTGCTATAGTACGTGTAAACCCATTGCCCACCGCAACAATAAGCGGTACAAGGGGAGTATGTAAAGATGGTACTGCACCTAACATTACCTTTACAGGAGTGGAGGGTACCGCCCCTTTTACCTTTACTTATAATTTAAATGGAGGCGCAAATCAAACAATAACCACTACAAGTGGAAATGCCACTACCATTGCCGCACCAACAAATGTGGCGGGAACATTTGTTTATACACTGGTAAGTGTGCAGGAGGCAAGTTCAACAGCCTGTTCTCAATTGCAAAGCGGAACAGCAACAATCACCGTAAACCCATTGCCAACAGCTACCATCACCGGATCAACGGAAGTATGTGAAAATGCTGTTTCACCAAATGTTATCTTTAAAGGTTTTGGAGGTATTGCCCCTTATACGTTTACTTATACTATCAATGGAGGAAGTAATCAAACAGTGAACAGCATTGGAGACAGTGCAATAGTGCCGGCACCAACATCCACCATTGGTACCTTCGTTTACACAATGATAAAAGTACAATATGGAAGCTTAACCTCCTGCTCTCAAATAGAAACTGGAACAGCCACAATAAAGGTAAACCCATCCCCTACTGCCGCAATATCAGGCACTGTGCAAGTATGTAAGGATGGTACTGCGCCAAATATCACTTTCACAGGAGCCATAGGTATTGCACCATATACATTTACGTATACTATCAATGGAGGAACAAATCAAACAATAAGCACTACCGCAGGCAGCAGTGTAACTCTTGTAGTACCCACCAGCGTTGCAGGAACTTTTATCTATGCTTTGGTAAATGTAAAAGATGCAAGCTTATCCAGCTGTATGCAGGCACAAACCGGAACTGCAACAGTAACGGTAAAGGCCCTGCCTACCGCTACGATTACAGGAACCACCACAATATGTAAAGGAGATACTCCATCAGATATTACGTTCACAGGTGCAAATGGCACAGCCCCTTATACATTTACATATACTCTCAATGGAGTAACGCAACCGACAATAACCACTGGCGGTGGCAACAGTATTTCTGTTCTTGCACCAACATCTGTTTCCGGAACCTTTGTTTATTCCTTAGTAAATGTGAGGGAGGGCAGTTCTAATGTATGCGCTCAACAGCAGGTTGGAAGCGCAACAGTAATTGTGAACCCTTTACCAACAGCTACAATAACCGGCACTACAAAAGTATGTAAAGATGGCCCTTCACCGGGTATCACCTTTACAGGAAGTGCCGGTACTCCACCTTATACGTTTACATATTCCATTAATAGCGGAGCAAATCAAACGGTAAGTACTACTACCGGAAACAGTGTGATTGTGCCGGCTCCAACAGGTACAGCTGGAACATTTACATACTCTTTGGTAAGCATACTGGACGCAAGCCCTTCTATCTGCTCCCAAACACAAAGCGGAAGTGTAACAATAACGGTGAATCCATTGCCAACAGCCACCATTACCGGAACAACTTCCGTTTGTAAAGATGGTTCGGCACCGGCCATAACGTTTACAGGGGCGAATGGTACAGCCCCTTATACCTTTACCTTTTCAATAAATACGGTAATCCAACCAGCAGTAACCAGCACTGGAAACAGTGTACAAGTATCCGTACCAACATTTGTTGCCGGCACCTTTACTTATTCTCTCGTAAGTGTTACAGAGGCCAGTTCCATTGCCTGTTCCCAGACGCAAACCGGAAATGCAATTGTTACCGTAAATCCACTGCCAACCGCCACCATTGCAGGTGCTATTGCTGTATGTAAAAACTCCAGCCCACCAAACATTACCTTTACCGGAGCCAATGGTATTGCGCCTTATACCTTCACCTATAAAGTTAATAACGGAACAAATCAAACGATCAGTACAACAAATGGAAACAGTGTAACCCTTCCTGCACCCACGGGTACTGTGGGTACATTTACGTACAGCCTTGTAAGTGTTGCCGAAGCCGGTTCAACTGCTTGTTTTCAAACACAAACCGGAACCGCAGCAGTAATCATTAATCCCCTGCCGGTTGCTAATTTTGGGTTTACGAATGTCTGTTTAAATCGGACCTTAAATTTTAACGATCTTTCTTCTGTTGCAAACGGGACTATAGTTGGCTGGTCATGGAATTTTAATAATAACGGTCCTCCGGATATCACACAAAACCCCGGTTGTATGTATGTAAACCCTGGCACCTACAACGTTTCATTGATCGCTACATCTAATAATGGATGTAAAGATTCCATTGCAAAAAATGTGATTGTTCATCCGCTTCCTGCTCCTCAGTTTTATGCCGCCAATGTATGTGACGGAAGCATCACGTATTTTAATGATCAATCGACCATTCTCACAACCGACACGCTCCAATCATGGACATGGGATTTTGGTGACAACAGCCCACAAATTAACAATCAATCCGCTTCTCATCTGTATGCTGTCCCCGACTCATTCTTGGTTCATTTATTTGTTGTTTCTAGTTTTGGATGCTCTGATTCTATTATAAAAACAACGATTGTCAATCCTAATCCGGATGTAAATTTTGCTGCTAATGATACTGTTGGCTGTGAGTTATTCTGTATTTATTTTCAGGATGCATCCTCTGTCCTAACCGGTACAAATGTTCAATGGATGTGGAATGTAGGTGATGGAAGCCCTTCTGGTTTTGGTTCTAGTTTTGAGCATTGTTATTCCAACGATTCTGTTTTTGCTCCTGTTACTTTCGATATTTCATTAACAGTTACATCGGATAGCGGATGTGTCAGCTCTTTAACTAAAAATAATTACATAACGGTATATCCTAATCCGGAGGCTAATTTCATAGCTCAACCCGAAATAGCAACAATTGTGGATCCGGTAATTTCTGTTGCAGATGCTTCAATAGGTTCTAATTTTTGGGCTTGGGATTTTGGTGACCACCATACCGAATCTTTGTTTAACCCTCCCCCACATACGTATGCCGATACGGGGACTTATACAATAACTCTTATCACTTCTACTCAATACGGTTGTATCGATACTACCTATCAAAACGTGATCATAGAGCCCGACTTTGCATTTTACATTCCAAATGCCTTTTCGCCTAATGATGATGACATAAACGATACCTTTATTGGCAAAGGAATTTTTATTCAGGATTTTGATATGAAAATATTTGACCGATGGGGTAATTTAATTTTTGTTTCTACTGACATCAACAAACCCTGGGATGGCAAAGCGAACAATGGAACCGATTTTGCTCAAATGGATGTGTATATTTATTTGATCAAGCTTACTGATATAAAAATGAAGCATCACAAATACACCGGAAAGGTTACTTTAGTGAGGTAATACAGAAGAGAAATATTTAAAAATGTACTTATTTAATTTTCAAATTAATAAATAATACATTTGTACTTTATCAAAAACGCATAAAACACCGTGAGAAAAAAAATTAATTATTTACTATTGCTTTCTGTAACATTTTTTTCAGCCTGTAGCACCGATCTGGCTGTAATTGGCGATTACAAAGAAACCATTGTTGTCTACGGTCTCCTGGATCAATCTCAACCGAAACAATACATCAAAATAAATAAAGCTTTTTTAGGCGAAGGAAATGCGTTTGGGTATGCACAGGTAAAAGATTCTACTCAATTTGTAAATTCATTAAGTGTAGTTTTAAAAAGTATAAAAAATGGTGTTGAATTAAATTCATACAACCTAAGCCCCGACAATACAATTGCAAAGGCTCCCGGAACTTTTTATTCTGCCGATCAGGCAAATGCGATCTACTCTTTTGCTTCTACAGGAGGAAATACGCTCAATTCCGATAACCAATATAAATTAATAATCAAAAACAATGAAAGCGGAGTAGAGGTAAGCTCCCAAACAACCCTGATAACGGACTTTGGCACTTTCTCCAGTCCAAATCCCAATACTCCTTTTTTTAACTGCATTTTGGCTAATAATAATAACTATCTCTACCAGGTTAGATGGCAGAGCGGGAAAAATGCCAAATTATATCAAATGATCATTCGTTTACATTATACCGATTCTACCACCACCGGTAACATCCCAAAAACATTGGATTGGGTTTTTCCGGAACAAAAAACGCAGGGATTAGCTGGTGGGGAAACCATGAAAAATGATTTTATAGGTCAAGGCTTTTTACAATTTGCTGGCAATCAACTAGATGATTATGTTGGTTTGCAAGGCAGAATTCCCGGAAATGTTGACATAATAATGGTGGCAGGAGGCGATGATCTGAATACTTTTATTGAAGTGAACCGACCCTCTACCAGTATTGTGCAGGAAAAACCTGAATTTACAAATATTACAAATGGCTTAGGAGTGCTATCTTCACGGTATAGCAAAACCGCGTTTTCCAAAGCAATGGCTATAATTACCTGGGATTCTCTTTCCTGCGGACGATATACCAAGGATTTGAAATTTACTAACCATTTGGGAGCATTTTGTCAGTAAAATAATTAGAGAAATAAAGAATTGATGAAATAGAGAATTGGTAAATAAAAAAACACCAAAAATCACCCCACATCACAGATTCTCCAACCCTCTAAATCTCCAATTCTCTAATTTTTTCTGTCGCTTTGTCATATTTAATAGCGCCAAACTTAATTGTGGCGCTTTTTTTATGCCATTTTTTCGATTAATTACTAATGGCATAATCATTGAAAACGTCTGTTACGGTAAAAAAAAATAATTATCAAAAATAAAAAAAACAAACAGTATGGGTAAAATTATCGGTATAGATTTAGGAACAACAAACTCTTGTGTTTCTGTAATGGAAGGCAATGAACCAGTTGTAATTCCAAATAGTGAAGGCAAACGTACAACGCCTTCTATTGTGGCATTTGTAGAAAATGGTGAACGTAAAGTTGGTGATCCTGCAAAACGTCAGGCAATAACTAACCCTACAAAAACCGTTTATTCTATTAAACGTTTTATGGGACATACTTTTGATGAAGTAACAAAAGAAATTACTCGCGTTCCATACAAAGTAGTAAAAGGTGATAACAATACACCACGCGTATTAATTGACGAAAGAAAATATACTCCTCAGGAGATTTCAGCGATCATTCTTCAAAAAATGAAAAAAACAGCTGAAGATTATCTTGGACATGAAGTAACAGAGGCGGTTATTACCGTTCCTGCTTATTTTAACGATGCACAACGTCAGGCTACAAAAGAAGCTGGTGAAATTGCAGGTTTAAAAGTTAAGCGTATCATCAATGAGCCTACAGCAGCAGCTTTGGCTTATGGTCTTGATAAAAGAGGTAAAGAAATGAAGATCGTAGTATTTGACTGCGGTGGTGGTACACATGACGTATCGGTTCTTGAACTTGGTGATGGTGTATTTGAAGTAAAATCAACTGACGGTGATACTCACTTAGGTGGTGATGACTTCGACCATAAGATCATTGATTGGTTGGTTGCTGAGTTCAAATCTGAAAATGGTATTGACTTGTCAAAAGATCCAATGGCATTGCAACGTTTGAAAGAAGCTGCTGAAAAAGCGAAAATAGAATTATCAAGCTCAGCTACTACGGAAATTAACCTTCCGTACATTATGCCTGTTGATGGTATTCCTAAACACTTGGTACGTTCATTAACAAAAGCAAAATTTGAGCAATTGGTTGATGATTTGATCAAACGTACCATCGAACCATGTAAAACAGCGTTGAAAAATGCAGGTTTAAGCACTTCTGATATTGACGAAATCATTTTAGTAGGTGGTTCAACCCGTATTCCTGCTATTGTTGATGCAGTACAAAAATTCTTCGGAAAAGCGCCTTCAAAAGGTGTTAATCCTGATGAGGTTGTTGCAATTGGTGCAGCTATTCAAGGTGGTGTATTAACCGGTGAAGTTAAAGATGTATTATTGTTGGATGTTACTCCACTTTCATTGGGTATCGAAACAATGGGTGGTGTTATGACCAAACTTATTGAATCAAACACAACTATCCCAACAAAAAAATCAGAAACATTCTCAACAGCAAGCGATAGTCAACCATCAGTTCAAATTGTAGTATATCAAGGTGAACGTACAATGGCAAAAGACAACCGTAAATTAGGAGAATTTAATTTGGATGGTATTCCACCAGCACCAAGAGGTGTGCCTCAGGTTGAAGTAACATTTGATATTGATGCGAATGGTATATTAAATGTATCTGCAAAAGATAAGGCTACCGGTAAATCTCACAACATTCGTATTGAAGCAAAATCAGGCTTAAGCGATGAAGAGATCAAACGTATGAAAGCTGATGCTGAAGCAAATGCTGAATCAGACAAAAAAGCAAAAGAAGAGATCGAAAAAGTGAATGCTGCTGATTCAATGATTTTCACTACTGAAAAACAATTGAAAGAATACGGAGATAAAATCCCGGCTGAAAAAAAATCAGTGATAGAAAGTGCATTTACTGAATTAAAAGCAGCTCACGCTTCACGTGATATTGCAGGTATTGATTCTTCGTTGGAAAAATTAAATACTGCATGGCAAGCCGCTTCTCAGGATATGTACGCTCAAGGTGCTCCTGATGCAAATGCTAACCCACAAGGTGATAGCAATGCAAAAGCTGCTGCTGATAGCGAAGTAACTGATGTTGATTTTGAAGAAGTAAAAGAAGAAGAACAAAAAAAATAATTCCTTTTTTTTGAAGATTGAATATCTTAAACGGACGCATCTAATGGTGCGTCCGTTTTTTGTTGTCGAAAAATCCCTATTTTTGTACCCATGAAAAACAAATTACTTTCTTTACTCAGCATATATTGCCTTTTAACGCTAAATTTAAATGCTCAGATCCCGGCAGGATATTATAATTCCGCACAAGGATTAACCGGTGCTTCATTAAAAACAGCCCTGCACAATATCATTGATAACCATACTTCCGTTAGCTACGCCAGTTTATGGACTCATTTTCAAAACACAGATAAAAAATCGAATGGCAAAGTTTGGGACATGTACAGCGATATCCCGGGCGGAACCCCGCCTTATGTTTTCACTTTTTCTTCCGATCAGTGCGGTTCCTACAATGGCGAATCAGATTGTTATAATCGCGAACATACGTGGCCTCAAAGCTGGTTTAACTCAGTAAGTGGACCAACTTCTGATCTTTTTCATGTGTATCCTACCGATGGTTATGTGAATAATATACGCGGCAACTATCCTTACGGAGATGTAACAACACCTTCCTGGACCTCTCAAAATGGCAGTAAACTTGGGCCATGTGCCGATGCAGGATACAGCCAAACTGTTTTTGAACCCATCGATGAATATAAGGGTGACCTGGCACGCAACTATTTTTATATGAGTACGCGTTACCAGGGCGAAGATGCTTCCTGGAGTACTTCAGCAGCAACAAATAAATCTGCGATCTTACCATGGCAAGTGGATGTTTTATTGCTTTGGAATCAACTGGATCCGGTAAGTGCCAAAGAGACGGCCAGAAATAATGCGGTTTATCAAATTCAAAATAATCGCAACCCATTTATTGATAACCCTCAATGGGCCGATAGCATATGGACGATCACCCTTACAGGCATCCAGTCTGAATTTGCTTTAAGGTCTGACGTATCCATCTATCCCAATCCAGCAAACGATCAATTTTCTGTTAGTAATCAAGGAAAAAAAGAAGTGTTCGCAAAAATATCTGTTTATTCAATTTTAGGACAAGAGATAGCGAATTATGATGGGGTAAAATTAATGAACAATGGAACACCTGATTTTACTATCGATTGCAGTGCCTGGAATAAAGGGATCTATTATGTAACGATACTCGAAACAGAAAAAGTTAAGGTCATCAAATTGATAAAAGAATAATTGTTTCCTTTGATTCGGGGATTTAAAATTATAAATTTTAAATCCCCGAATTTTCAAATTACCCACCCATACTTGGTGCCATTCGCCTTACTTTTTTCGCACGTACTTTATGCTGATGCTTGGTTCCACAGCCTGGTTTTGAGCTTGCACAACCTATTCCTGACATAACAACAACACCAGCAGTAAGCGCCAACGCTAAAGTGATGGTTGTAAAACGAGGGAGAAAGAATATTTTTTTCATGATCATTTTAAACTTTTAATTTGTTAAAAAACTATCCGATTGCAGTATTAAAAATATGATTTTGGGGCTGCATAAAAATAAAAAAAATACCCGCAACACAGATACGCAACAAGCGTTGAAGGCCCCTTCTCTAATAATTAAAAATCACCGTTTGTATCAATTCTGCACTTAAGCTTTTGGCTACGGGGCAGGTGTGTGCCGCATTCAAGAGCAAATCCTTTTCTTTATCGGAATAATTGTTTTTAGGCATCGTAAATTCAACTATTATTTCGCCCACTCGCCTTGGGTTTGATTCCATAATTTTGGTGATCCCAACAGTGGTGCCTTCAATGTCGATAGCGTGTCGTTGTGCTACAATCCCCATAATGGTAAGCATACAGCAACCAAGAGAGGTTGATAAGAGATCGGTAGGTGAAAAAGCCTCTCCTTTCCCATTATTATCAATTGGAGCATCGGTAATGATCGTATTTCCGGATTGTAAATGGACAGCCTCTGTGCGCAGGTTGCCGATGTAGGTTATTTCAGCTGTTTTCATGGTTAAATTATTGATTTGGAGAATTGAAGATTTAGAGATTTGCGGATGGATTACTAAAATGCTTGAATTCTTGTGATAGATCACACATAATCTCTAATTTTTTATTTGTATATTTGTGTATCAAAAGTAATGCAATGTATAAAACAATTTTTAGTTTCCTCTTAGTTTCTGTTTTTTCTTTTCAACTGTCTGCACAGCAGTTAAAGGACGACCTAACCCGTTTGGAAAGTGGCGAAGATGTTAATGTTCTTTATCGGCATGAGGCAAGTTTCGGTCTCTTTATTCACTCTGCAGGCGGATTTGGGATGGCCTACAGAAGAGGTGAGCATGTTACAGCCAAACGTAAAAGAATGTTTGAACTTGAAATGTTAAATTTCAAGCATCCCAAAGAAGTTAAAAGTATAAATTCTTATTACTCAAATTCAAAAGGTTTTATTTACGGCAAATTAAATTCGGTTTTGTTAATTCGCCCAGGAGTAGGCTTTCAAAATGTGCTTTATCAGAAAAGCGATAAAAAAAGTGTGGAGGTACGCTATTCCTATTTTGTAGGTGCTACACTTGCCTTTGCCAAGCCTGTATATCTTGAAATTAAAAAGGGCACATTTTCTTCAGTACCTACAACAGAAAGATATAATCCCGAGATCCATAAACAGGAAGATATTTTTGGTAAAGCCTCCTTTTTTAAAGGAATAAATAAAACAATAATTTACCCTGCTGCTTATGCAAAACTTGCCTTGAGTTTTGAGTATGCCGATCGTTACAACGCGCTTAAAGCGATTGAAACAGGTGCTGTTATAGATGTATACCCTACTGCCATTCCAATGATGGCATTCAATAAAAAACAACAAGTATTCGTTTCATTATACCTCAAAATAATATGGGGCAAAAAGTGGTTTTAATACCTCTCCCTTAATCCCTCTCCGCAGGAGAGGGGCCATGCCTAAAAAAAATAAAATGTCAACAAATAACGATCAATCGCAGTCTTCCCCTATAGTATCTCAGTTATCACCCTTCAGCACTGGAGAAGGATCAATAGAGAGGCCGCGTAAACCAGACTGGTTAAGAGTAAAACTTCCGATAGGAAAAGAATACGCTGAGGTTAGAAAAATTGTTTCCACCCATAAATTACATACCATCTGCGAAAGCGGCAATTGCCCCAATATGGGAGAATGCTGGGGAGCTGGTACTGCTACCTTTATGATCCTTGGCAATGTTTGTACACGCTCCTGCGGGTTTTGTAATGTAGCCACAGGAAGACCTAAAGCGGTAGATCTATTAGAGCCTGAACGTGTAGCAGAATCTGTGCGCTTGATGAATGTAAAGCATTGCGTAATTACTTCGGTTGACCGTGATGATCTGAAAGATGGCGGTTCTATTATCTGGGCGGAGACCATCACTGCGATCAGAAGATTAAACCCTCAAACAAAATTTGAAACCCTGATCCCTGATTTTCAGGGTAAATGGGAAAACCTGCAACGTATCATTGATGTTAAACCTGATATTGTTTCTCATAATACAGAGACTGTGCGCAGGCTTACAAAACAAGTGCGTATTCAAGCCAAATATGACAGAAGCCTGGAAGTATTAAAACGATTGAAAGATGCGGGATTAAAAACAAAATCGGGTATTATGCTTGGATTGGGAGAAACGGAGCAGGAGATCTATGAAACAATGGATGATTTACGAGCTGTGGGATGTGATGTTCTAACAATGGGGCAATACCTTCAACCTACTCCAAAACATTTGCCTGTAACTGAATTTATTCGCCCCGAAGTATTTGAAAAACACAAACAGGTGGGACTTGAAAAAGGCTTTCGTTTTGTGGAGAGCGGCCCTCTTGTCCGCTCGTCCTATCACGCTGAAAAGCATATTTTCTAATAAATTTTGTCATTCATTATTTTATATTTACCTTTGATAAATCCCCTTTAACTTAATTTTTTTAATTGTCATGAAAAATAACAAATTACTATTAGGTTCAGCATTACTAACTGGATCGATCCTATTCTCCGCGCACTTCTACATAAAAAATACTCAAAATACACCTGTAACAAATAACGAAACAACTGTTCACAGAACCGCTAAAGGATCCGCTCAATGGCTTTTTAATGTTCAAAAAAACCCATTAACAGGCGAAATTGATCCGATGGATGTATTAAAGTCGAGAGAAGAATCTTATCAAATGTTCACAAACAGAGCTACCAGTGCTTTGGGCTTGGAATGGTCGGAATTAGGACCTGATAATGTTGGCGGACGTACAAGGGCAATTTTAATTGACAAAACCAATCCCGAAAAAATGTTTGCCGGTAGTGTTTCCGGTGGTTTATTTGTTTCAATGAACGGAGGCTCAAACTGGAGTCCTGTTGCAGGTTTTGACCAGCAACCTAACCTTGCTGTTGTTTCTCTTGTACAAGCTGCAAATGGAGATATTTACGCAGGAACAGGTGAAGGTGATTTTTACTTTTATACCGGTTCAGGTTCAGCTGGTATCTTAGGAGCAGGTATTTATAAATCAACAGATGGTGGTGCTACATTTTCACGAATTACTTCAACCATCCCAACTACGCTCAACAATAGCGCAGGATCCGCAGCAACAGCTTTTTGCTCGGTGCACGAATTAGCGGCTGATCCTGTAAATGCAAACAGAATATATGCAGCAACAAAATATGGCTTGCAATCAACTGAAGATGGCGGAACAACGTGGGCACACCCTATCCGTCAGAACAATGGAAGCGCCAACACTACTGGCGCTCTTGATGTTGATGTTGCCAGTGATGGTACTGTTCTTGTGAATGTAAATAATAAATTATACCGTTCACCTAATGGTGATTACGGAACATTTACTTTAGTAACTAACGGACTACCAACCTCGGGTGTAAGCCGCATCGAATTTGCGATCGCCCCAAGTGATCCTAATTATATGTATGCCTTAGCAGGTAAAACATCTAATGGTTTATTGTTAGGCGTTTACCAATCTATTGATAAAGGCCTTTCATGGTCAACAATAGGCAATGGAGGCAGCTCACAATTTGAAATGTTTGGAACAGGACAGTCTGATTATGATAACTCGATAGCTGTATTTCCATTAGATAAAACCAAGATCATTGTTGGTGGTGTTGGTATATGGTCATGGAAACAAACAAACCCTTCAGTTCCCGGTATTGGGCAGTGGAGTTTAGCGGCAACGCAGAACGAAAGCCCTAATAACCCTTTTTATGTTCATTCCGATGTACATGATTTTAAATTTCACCCAACTAATCCTGCTGTATTTTTTGTTGGTTGCGATGGTGGTATATTCAGAGGTTATACCGGAAGTGGTTTCGGTGAGATCGTGTATCAACCTATGAACAACGGTTATAACATAACTCAATATTATTCAATAGCCTTTGCAGGTGACGACCCAAATAGAACCGCTTTTATTGCCGGAGCGCAAGATAATGGAACTAATTATATTAGCGGACATGGTAATACTACGAGAACAGCATCAGATATCGGTGGTGGTGACGGAGCAGAATGTGAAACATCTTTTTTAAGTCCCAATGTATCGTTTAGTACGGTATATTATGGCACACTTAACCGTCATTCCGCTAAGGGGGGCAATGGCAGTAGTTTTTATCCTGATAAATTTACTACTTTATTTCCTACTTTAGGGGATCAGGGATTTGCATCATTCGTTACTCCAATAGCATTGTATGAAACTAAAACAGCTACAAACAGCCCTGATTTTTATAGATTTATCAATCAGCCTGTATCACAAACAGTGGGCATAGGTGATGGAATTAAGAAAAACTTTAGTGGCATTTTAACACTGCCATATCCTGCAGCTACTATTGTGCCTGATTCTATTTCATTTAACTCCGGGTTGCAATTTGTTAATGATAATGGATCTGGTATGCTTGTGGGATCGGTTGACATCACAAAAACCAATTCTATCAATTACATTACCGGTGCATTTGATTTTTATTTTAATACAGCACCTTCAAACGGAGCAACTGTAAATTTATCGTTTGATGTGATCTATGCTTCAGGCTCAAATTTGAGCATCACACGTCCGGATTTTGCTTATCCTTTGAACTTTACCACTACCTCTCAAATTGAACCGGGAGATACATTGATGGTATCTGATCCATTCCAGGCAAAACTTGCTGTTGGGTTTAATGGTACCAATGGTGTTTGGATGACAAAAGGGGCCTTAAATTTTTCTACCACTCCGGTATGGTTCAAACTTGGAGTACTTTCTGGTGAAGCTGAAGAGTTGGCATGGTCAGATGATGGAGATATCCTATATGTTGGAACCTCTTCAGGTATATTATACAGGTTTTCAAATTTAGCAGCTGTAACTGATTCAACTAATGGTGATATCGGAGGAACCAATACAACAGCAAATCCGGGCTCACCTAATCCTAATACTGTGGTTGTAAAAACTCAAATTGGCGGTTTCAGCGGGAATTTTATTACCGGATTGTCCGTACATCCTACCGATGCTAATAAATTGGCTGTTTCATTAGGAGGTTATGGAACAGGAACACCTACACATGTGTATTACTCTACCACAGCTGCAACGTGTCCTGCTTCTACGTCAACAACTAATTTTGCTGCAAAACAAGGTACGGGAGCCGGTAAATTACCTGCCATGCCGATTTATACAGTAATGATCGAACAAAATGATCCAAAACGATTAATTATTGGAACTGAGTCGGGTGTATACTCGACTGCTGATATTACTGTTGCAAACCCTGTATGGAGTTCGGAAAACGGGTCCTCAGGTTTATTTCCAAATGTTCCGGTATTTAAAATTCGTCAGCAAAGACGTGCAGGTAACGAAGTATATAATCCTTTTGTAATATATGCAGCTTCCCATGGCCGTGGTGCTTGGAAAAGTGAAACTTATTTAGGTGCTGTTGGTATTAACGAAGCCAGTGCTAATGCGTTTAAATCAACAAGCAACTCCGGAATCAGTGTTTATCCTAACCCGATGAACGAACGTGGTACAATCGCGTTTGACTTAGGATCATCTGCCGATATAACTATTTCAATTTATAATCTGGAAGGACGATTAGTAAAAACAATTAAAACAGGAAAATTAAATTCCGGAGAGCAAAAAATTCAAATTTCAACAGAGGAGTTTTCAAAAGGCACTTACCTTGTAAGTATTGATGGAAGCGCTGTTCATGCTACTTCAAAATTTGTTGTTGTAAAATAGTTCGTAAGCAATTGCTCAATTTTACAATTTTGCAGTAGGCAATTAAAAAACAATTAAAATTCCCCCGAATAGCTATGGAACTTTCGGGGGAATTTTTTTATCTATGATCAATGCGTGCCTATTCTCTCGTGATTTTTTTGAAATCGTACAGCATTGCCTACTGAAAAATTGTAAAATTATTTCTAGGATATCCTACTCCAGTTGGTCCTGCTATTATTGGTCATAGCAAATTGATATGCAATATTACTGTTTTCCGGGTTTTCAAGATTAGGGTCTTCAGATAATAATTCGATTGCCATGTTGCGCGCTGCATGCAATATTTGCGCATCTTTTGCAAGATCGGCAATATTCAAATCCAGTACCCCGCTTTGTATCGTTCCGGACATATCGCCAGGACCACGTAATTTCAAATCAACATCAGCGATCTCAAAACCATCATTTGTCCGGACCATGGTATCCATGCGCAATTTACCATCATGACTTAATTTAAAGGAGGTCATTAAAATACAATAGGATTGTTCTGCTCCTCTTCCCACTCGTCCCCGCAACTGATGCAGCTGCGACAGGCCAAAACGTTCGGCACTTTCAATCACCATAGCACTTGCATTGGGAACATCCACCCCTACTTCAATTACAGTGGTGGCTACCATTATATTTGTTTCGCCTCTCACAAAACGTTGCATTTCATAATCTTTTGCATCGGCTTTCATTTGGCCGTGTACAATGCTTACATTATATTGTGGCAAAGGAAATGCACGTGTAATACTTTCAAAACCATCCATCAGATCTTTATAATCCATTTTTTCGGATTCTTTGATAAGGGGATATACCACATAGATCTGTCTGCCAATGGCTATTTGGTCTTTCATAAAACCAAATACCCTATCACGATGCGTATCGAAACGATGCACTGTTTGTATGGGTTTACGTCCCGGAGGTAATTCATCAATAACAGAAACATCGAGATCACCATACAAGGTCATTGCTAATGTACGCGGAATGGGTGTTGCCGACATGATAAGCATGTGAGGTGATTGTGTATTCTTATTCCACATTTTTGCGCGTTGTGCGACACCAAACCGGTGCTGTTCATCAATTACTACCAAACCGATATTTTTAAACTGAACAACATCCTCTAAAAGAGCATGTGTACCAATTAAAATTTGCATCTCCCCGCTTTGTAATTGCTCATGGATCACTCTGCGTTCCTTCACTTTTTTTGAACCGGTGAGCAAACCAACATTAATATTCAATGGTTTTAATAATCTGGAGATCGTTTCGAAGTGCTGATTGGCAAGGATTTCAGTTGGTGCCATCAAACAAGCCTGAAAACCATTATCCATACAAATAAGAATATTCATGAGCGCAACCAACGTTTTACCACTTCCAACATCCCCTTGCAGCAAACGATTCATCTGCTTGCCAGAACCCATATCCAAACGAATTTCTTTGATCACTCTTTTTTGAGCATTCGTTAATTCGAATGGTAAATATTTAGTGTAAAAATTATTGAAATAATCACCCACTTTGGAAAACACAAAACCCCGGAATGTTTTTTCTCTCAAGCCTTTTTGCTTTAATAATTTAAGCTGAATAAAAAACAATTCCTCGAATTTCAAGCGAAACTCGGCTTTCTTAAGCATTTCGGGGTTCTGTGGGAAATGAATTTGTTTAACCGCTTCTTCGCGCGAGAGCATTTGAAAGCGCTCAAGAACGGTATTTGAAAGGGTTTCAGGGATATTTTTTTTGATCAAAAGAACCAATGATTTTTGCAAACGTGCAATACCTTTCGAATCTAAGCTTCTTGATTTTAATTTTTCGGTACTGTTATATACTGCCTGAAGTGTGCTCGCAAACGTGGTGTTTTCAGCACTTACCGGATCTATTTCGGGATGCGAAATATTAAAAATTCCATTAAAAACAGAAGGCCTTCCAAACACAATGTATTCATTAGTAGCATGTGGTTTTATTTTTTCAGCGATCCATTTTGCTCCCTGGAACCAAACCAGTTCGAGACTACCGGTTTCATCGGTAAAGGTGGCTACAAAACGCTGTGCGCGCTTCACACCCACCATTTTTGTATTTGTTATTTTTCCTCTCAACTGAACAAAAGGAAGGTCAGCATTTATTTCTTTTACTTTATAAAACTTTGTGCGGTCAACGTAACGGAAAGGATAAAATGCAAGCAGATCGCCATACTTAAAAATACGTAATTCTTTTTTCAAGATCTCCGCTTTTTGCGGACCAACGCTCTTGAGGTATTCGATTGGAGTATTTAAAAAAGTGCTTGACATATTTGTACTGCGAATTTACGAATAAATAGATTTAGATGTTGGATATTAGATGTTAGACCGCTATGATTCATTTTTGTTTCCTGCCTTAATGCACAGTTTAATTTTTCAAATCAAATTTTCAGTAATTTTGAATACAATGCAAAAGCGAATAAATAAATTCATCAGTGAAACAGGATTCTGTTCCAGGAGGGAAGCTGATAAACTTATTGAGGCGGGAAGAGTTACTATTAACGGGAAGAAACCGGAGATTGGAACAAAAGTTAACCCTGAAGATAGCGTTGAAATTGATGGTAAACCTTTAAAAGCGAAGGAAGAATCTATTTATTTAGCGTTTAATAAACCAATTGGCATTACCTGCACTACTGATCTAAAGGATAAAGACAATATCATCGATTTTATCAATCACCCGAAACGAATTTTCCCTATTGGCAGATTAGATAAGCCTTCGGAAGGGTTAATATTTTTAACCAATGATGGTGATATTGTAAATAAAATTTTGCGTGCGGGGAATAATCATGAAAAAGAATATATAGTTACTGTTGACAAGCCCATAAGTACAGAATTTATAAAAAAAATGGGGAACGGAGTAGCAATATTGGAAACTGTAACTCAAAAATGTTTTATTGAACAACTCGACAAAAACAGGTTCAGAATAATTTTGACACAAGGACTGAACCGCCAGATCAGAAGAATGTGCGAAGTGCAGGGATACACTGTTATTAAGCTAAAGCGAACACGAATCATGAATATTAAATTGGAAGGCATTGCAATTGGGAAGTGGCGCCATTTAACAAATGATGAAATTAATACTATTAATAATTTAGTTTCTGATTCTCTGAAAACGGAAGAGGCTTCTTATTTACAGGATAACATTGAGGAATAAAAAAATAAAATGAAAAGAGCTATCGCAATAATTGGCGGAGGACCTACCGCGATGATGCTGGCAGCAACTCTTGATGAGCAAAAATTCGATGTCACTATTTATGAAAAGAATAATGCATTAGGAAGGAAATTTTTAGTGGCCGGTGATGGTGGTTTTAATTTAACACATTCAGAAGATACAGAACAGTTTATTTCACGATATACACCTGCTTCTTTTTTTTTAAGTATTATTTCTTCTTTTACCAATACAGATCTAAGAAACTGGCTTAACACCATTGGCATTGAAACATTTGTTGGCAGCAGTAAGCGAGTGTTTCCAATGAAAGGAATAAAACCGATTGATGTACTCAATGCTATTTTAGATGTATTGAAGAAAAAAAATGTCTCCATAAAAACCCGTCACGCCTGGAAAGGTTGGAATAACAATGAACTTATTTTTGAAACGGCTAATGAATCAATAAATGTAAAAGCTGACATTACCATATTTGCATTAGGCGGTGGCAGCTGGCAAGTGACCGGTTCTGATGGAAAGTGGACAAACTATTTTTCAGGAAAAGGAATTGATATTGTTCCGTTTCAGGCATCCAACTGCGCCTATGAAATTAAATGGGAAAACGAATTTATTAAAATTGCTGAGGGTATATCGTTAAAAAACATTTCTTTAAAATGTGGTGATAAAGAAAAAAAAGGTGAACTCGTGATCACAAAATTCGGTTTGGAAGGAGGCTCAATATATGCTTTAAGCTCTGAAATAAGGCAACAACTGAATTCAACTAATAAAGCGAAAATATTTTTAGATCTTAAACCTTCTCTTACCGTTGCTGAAATAAAAAACAAAATTTCAAACAAAGGAAATAAATCATTGAGCAAACATCTGGAAAACGAATTGAACCTAAATCAGCTGCAATTGGCCTTATTAAAAACAGTTTTGAGTAAAACAGATTTTACCAATATTGAAACGCTTTCCGAAAAAATTAAAAACATTGAACTCTTCATCACCTCTGCAGCACCTGTTCATGAAGCCATTTCAACTGTTGGTGGCATTTCATTAAATGAGATTGACAATAATTTTCAATTAAAAAAACTTCCGAATCATTATGTTATCGGGGAAATGCTGAATTGGGATGCACCTACTGGAGGTTATTTATTGCAAGGGTGTTTTAGTATGGGGTACTGTTTGGCAAAGAGCTTGAATGAAATTAAATCTGAATAAAGCACTTCAAACCATTTACCCTGACAGGCTTTTAAGCCATTTTGGGGTTCAACGAACTCCATATATAAACCTGACAGGTCTGGCCACGATAAGATAATTTATTGCTATGTGGCACCCCCGTTAAGTTCGACTGTGCTTAATTTCTTATCTTTGATGCGGTTTCTGCTGCAATAACCCTAACAGGGTTTGGAACCTTGTCAGGGTAATAATATTTTTTTATTGGCAGAAAATAATTCTAAAATTCTATACTAAATAATGATTTTACAAGCGGCATCTTTACTAAAAAAACATTACGGTTATGATCAGTTTCGACCAATGCAGGCGGAAGTGATCCAGTGTGTAATGGATAAAAAAGATGTAGTGGTTCTGATGCCTACCGGTGGCGGGAAATCCATTTGTTTTCAGATCCCTTCTCTTTTGTTACCGGGATTATGTGTTGTGGTCTCTCCATTGATATCATTGATGAAAGACCAGGTGGATGCCCTCAATTCTAATGACATTCCGGCCGCATACCTGAATAGCAGTTTAAGTTCAGGGGAAGAAGAAAATATTATTACAAAATGCCTTAAGGGACAAATTAAATTACTTTACATTTCACCGGAGCGGCTGGTGCAGGAAATGAATCGCCTCCTTACCAAGTTACCTATTCAGTTGTTTGCGATTGATGAAGCACATTGTATCTCTTCCTGGGGGCATGATTTCAGACCCGAATACACGCAGTTGAAATTTCTGAAAGAACATTTCCCTTCTATCCCAGTAATTGCATTAACGGCAACAGCCGATAAAACTACACGCAGAGATATTGTTAAACAACTTAATTTACCTAAGCCGGAAGTATTTGTTGCTTCATTTAATCGTCCGAATTTAAGTCTTTCTGTAAAGTCTGGTATAAAGCCAAAAGAACGTATTAAAGATATTATTGAATTTATTGCCGATCGTGAAAACGAAGCCGGAATTATTTATTGCCTCAGCAGAGCAACCACCGAAAAATTAAGAGATGCCTTGAAAGCAAAGGGAATTAAGGCGGGTTGTTATCATGCTGGATTGCCAAGTGAGGAGCGGAATAAAACACAAGACGATTTTATAAATGACAAATTGCAAGTAGTATGTGCTACTGTGGCTTTTGGTATGGGGATCGACAAGTCCAATGTGCGTTGGGTGATCCACTTTAATCTGCCAAAAAACATTGAAGGGTATTACCAGGAGATAGGCCGTGCAGGGCGTGATGGATTGAACAGTGATACTATTTTGTATTATAACATTGCTGATCTGATCATGTTAACCAAGTTTGCCCAGGAAGGAAATCTTGCAAAAATCAATCTGGAGAAGCTTAGACGAATGCAGCAGTTTGCGGAAGCGGATATGTGTCGCAGGAAAATCTTGTTGAGTTATTTTGGTGAAACACCACAGGAAAATTGCGGCAATTGTGATGTATGCGAAAATCCACGTCAGCATTTTGATGGAACATTATTGGTCCAAAAAGCATTATCCGCTTTGATGCGTATGGAGGAAAAGGTTGGAACTACCATGCTGATTGATGTATTGAGAGGTTCATCAAAAGGTGAACTTATTGAGCATGGTTATAATAAAATAAAAACATATGGTGCGGGGGCGGACCTAAGTTTTGCCATCTGGGAGCAATATATTTTGCAGATGTTAAACCTTGGATTGATTGAAATTGCCTACGATGAAGGTTTCTCTTTAAAGATAACAGAATCGGGTAAAGAAGTACTGTACAGCAAGCGTAGAGCGGATCTGGTACAACCTCAGATTAAAATAGCTGAACCAATTGAGCGCAAAACAAAACGCGGCAAGTATGCTGAACAAAGTACGGGAAATGATCTATTTGAAGCTTTACGTAAATTACGTAAACAATTTGCGGATTCAGAAAAACTACCGGCATATATTATTTTTAATGATGCCACACTGCGTGAAATGGCTTCGGAGAAGCCATTAACAGAGGAGGAAATGCTTACCATTTCAGGAGTTGGACAACATAAATTTGAAAAATACGGACAGGCATTTTTAACAATTATACATGAAATGTGTTATGGCATTTCGGCAAAAGCGCCCAAAGTAAACACCTATGACGAAACATTAATACTCTACAAACAAAATAGTTCACCTAAGGATATTGCTTTAAAACGAAACTTGAGTATAACCACTATTTATTCGCATATAGCACAGTTATATTTAACAGGCAATATAGTTTCCATTGATCAGTTTGTAAGCCTTGAAGAAGTTGATCGTGTAAAAACAGCTGTGAATGCTATTGGCAAAATTGAAAAACTAAAGGAGATTTTTGATTTTTTAAATGCTGAACTCGACTATTACAAAATACGATTAGCCTTGGCTTGCCTTGAAAAGAGAGGGGAATACAATACTGTTAAAAATTAAAAAACGGACACTGATGCGACTGATTTTCGCTGATTTTTTTATATTGGAAGAATAGTCGGTGGATATCCGTTTTATCTGTGTCATCTGTGTTCTATTGACCCCAGACAGTGAATTTATAAATCATCCTTTTTAGTGTTTTTATTTAGTAAACGTATTTTATAAAAATAGGCTACCGAAATCATACCTGCCACAAAAGGAAAGCCTGCATAATTTTTAATTTCTTCGTGATGAAAAAACTCACATAACATCCAATAGGAATTAGCGAAAATCCAAAATAGAACAGCCAGGTTTACCCAGAATTCATCATTTTTTTCACCCCAGGTCTTTATCGTAATAATTAAGGCAACTATAACGGTAGGCATTATCATTATAGTGCCCAGCGTACGAAATTGAAGCATCCAGAAGGTGTCTTTCAATAACCAAAGGGGGATGTGAAGGTTTTCGTAATGGCGGGTTTTAAACATGCTGCAAATGTAGAAACTATTTCACATCAATAACTCTCCTCTATTTCATTGTTTATACAAGACAATTTGCCTGTTTTTTTGCTCTCCAAATCAAGGCATCCCAACAATTAAAGTAAAACAAGGCTCTATTATAAATACGAATTACAATAAAGGCTAATTAACCCCATTATTAGCCGATTAAAATTTATTCTAAACTATGGATTTTCCATTTTTAGCTATTCAAAACACAACACTATCGAATTGCACAATCATTCTTCATGAAGACGGGATAGATTTGAATTATAAATTAAATAAAACAATATTCAATTAAAAATAAAAAAAATGAGAACTAAACCAAAAACAGTATTGCCGGCCTTAAACCCTAAGTCAATAAAAGTACAATTAGATTACAAAACTATAATCACAATTCCACGCATGGAGGCTCTTAAAGCCTGGTTATATAGATTTCCGGATGCAAAAGTATTGGCTTCTTAAAAAAGCAGCAACGCAAGAAATAGTTTTGCAATAAAGTATTTATTGAAGGCGGAACAATTTTGCTCCCGCACTAAAATAGCCGATTATGATTCAGTTAAAAGAAGAAAAAATAAAAATAATTGTAAATGCCGATGGTTCCAAATCGGTGGAGATCATTATTAATAATGCAATTTGGGATATGCAGGCAGGAGGAGTTGTTGAAGATGTAATAATGGAGTTTATTCAAAAACTTGATCTTTCTCTGATGCTTTACAAAATTGATGAGAATTCCGTAACGGAGTTAAACAACATAAAATTAGCCCGGGAAATACTAATGAACAAGATTCTTAACGGAATAGATGCTCAATATTCGTTTTAAGGAAAGAATTAGTGCTGACTCTGATAATTTTGCATTAATTTTGTGCTTTATTTAACCAGAAACAGCTTTAGGCCATTTCCTTAATTGCATTTTTTTATGAAAGTTTTACGTTTTTACATTTTGTATCGTTTACCGATCAGTATCATTTTAATCGGATTAGGTGTTCTATCACATATTTATGATGATGCCATTACAGCCTGGATCTGTTATATACTTGCCGCGATTTCATTACTACTTTATTTTATGTTAGGAACCATGCGCTTGGTGCAGGAAGCTGTGGCAGAAGGTGATGTAGAAAAAGCCACCCGTTACATTAAAAAAATCAAATTCCCCCGTTTATTGTTTAAACCCGTACGTTCGGGATATTATATGCTGCAAAGTAATCTTGCAATGGCATCGGACGATCTGACCACAGCCGAAAGTAATATCCGTAAGAGCCTAAACACCAAATCATCAATTGTAGGTAATGTAAAAGGTGAAAACCTGTTACAGTTAGGTTTTATTCAATTGAAAAAGGGTAATCATAAGGAAGCGCGTTTAACTTTAATAGAAGCGGTAAAATCGGGCATTTCCGACAAAGAAGCATTGGCAGCAGCATATATGCAATTATGTTCTTTGGAAATACAACGTACTCAAAACAGAATTGCAAAAGATTATTTCAGAAAAGCGAAAGCGCTAAAGCCTAAATCGGAGGAATTGGTAAAACAAATAAAAACGATGGAGAAGCAGCTAGCCCGCATGCCGGGGTAGTTTTTAGTTGATAGTTGTTGGTTGATAGTTGTTGGTTGGTTGGTTGGTAGTTGTTGGTTGGTAGTTGTTGGTTCGTTGGCAGTTGATTAATAAGCCTACCTGGTTATTTCCAGATATAAATTTTCCACTTTTTTACGTGCCCAGGGCGTTTTTCTAAGAAATGTTAAGCTTGACTTAACACTTGGATTATCAGTAAAGCATTTGATGTTAATGTGATACCCCAATTGTTCCCAGCCGTAAAAAGCAACTAAATGATCGATGATCATTTCCAATGTTTTACCATGTAATGGATTATTGGTTTGCTCAATTTTCATTTAAATCCCTTTTATATTTAAAATTCTAAGTTCGATTTTTTTTAATGCAATTCCTGATGGCAAGAAGGATGCTGCGTTAGAGATTGCAACGTAAATCCTTTTCCGATTTTTATCGGAGAAGATTGAAGCCCTTCGACTTCGCTCAGGATAAATTCCAAGCCCGGCCCTTTCTTTTCAGAAAGGGAAACGCCCAAATAATAAAAGAACACAATTATCTCCTTCTTTTGCTGTTATCTTTCCGTGTAGATTTACCTTTTTTAGGATCTGACACACTTGGCCCACCGAGATTTACCTTTTTATTTTTCTCTTTTTTTTCGTGGAATGCCCCTTGTCCAATAGGAATTTTGATAGCATTTATCCTTTTAATATTTTTATCTATTATCGATGGCTTCTCTTCTTCGGTATAAACTTTCGAAATTTGAACCGCAGCAGGAAAGGGTTCTATAGGGATTTCCTTATTCATCAGGTTTTCAATTTCAAATTGATATTCCTGCTCTGCCTCATTGATGAACGAAATGGCAACTCCGGCCTTATTAGCCCTTCCGGTACGCCCTATACGATGGATGTAATCTTCAGGCAAACGGGAAGTATCAAAATTTATAACGTGTGTAACGTCTGAAATATCCAAACCACGGGCGATAATATCTGTTGCAATTAAAACACGTTTACGCCCATCATGAAAACTTTTCAGCGCACTGATCCTGTTATTCTGCGATAAACTTGAATGTATAACACCAACCTGATCGACCAATTTTTTTTCTAAAAGTTCAAATAATCTGTCGGCCAATTTTTTATTTTCCACAAAAACCAACACTTTGCTTAATTCAACATCATTAAGCAAATATTCCAACAGGTTTACTTTTGTATAAAAGTTTGGAACATGATATCCTTTCTGAATGATCTTATCAAGTGGAGTACCATGCGCAGCTATTTCTATTTTGAATGGTTCGTAAAAATATTTCGCAATCACCTTCTCCACATCTTCGGTCATAGTGGCCGAAAACATAAGGTTTTGCCTTTTTGCTGGTAGGGTCTCTAAAAAACTGATCAATTGCTGACGAAAACCAAGGCTAAGCATCTGATCAACCTCATCGATCACCAGCTTTTGAATATCTTTTAATCGCAATAGTCCGGTAAGGGCCAGATCTACTAAACGCCCGGGAGTTGCTACTAAAATATCAAGGCCATCGTATACCAATTGTTTTTGAGTATTGATATTGGTCCCTCCATAAACGCCCTGATAACGTACATTCATATAGGATGTAAGCTTTTCAATTTCACGCACAATTTGTAAAACCAATTCGCGGGTAGGAACCACAATTAAGATCCTTGGATGTTTTTTATCTGAATATTTCAACTGCCTGAGCATAGGCAATAAATAAGCAAATGTTTTACCTGTACCTGTTTGGGCAATGGCCACCACATCTTTTCCCGACATGATCACTGGAAACGCTTTTTCCTGAATGGGGGTTGGATTGATATACCCTAAATCGTCCAATGCGCTTATCAGGGGTTTATTTAAATTTAGTTCGTCAAAAGTCACAATAATGGTTTTAATGGATTACAAAGGTAAAGAATCCGCTTAAGCTTAACTGCTTTTATATTTATATTATTGAACTTCACATTTCTGTGGAATATATAGAATAGTAGACTTTATATATGCTAATTTCTTAACAAAACCAACCGCAATTCTTGACAAGCTCGAAATGACCACGTGAGCAGTCATTTCGAGCTTGTCAAGAAAATTGTGTGTAAGCATTTTTAACGATAATTTCCAAATAAACGCACGGAATTTATCCTGAGCCTGCCGAAGGAATCCCTAACGCAAATAATACAAAGACTTCAACATTTTCTCATCTTTTTTATATACATCAATAAAAAAGAATAGTTCATCATTATCATCCACTTCGGTAGTAAAGTAATTAATGTATATCGGGATAGGGTGCTTGATGTATACATATTTTTGTTCTTCTTTCAAAAGGTCCATTTTCAGTGAGTCTAAAGGGTAGTTCCTTTTATCATCGCGAATAAGGAATTTGGCAAAATCAATAAACCTTTCCAATCGCACACAGCCATGACTCATGGCGCGCATTTCCCGCTTAAATAATCTACGATTATCAGTATCGTGCAGATACACACCATATTTGTTTTCGAAATTAAACTTTAAAATACCCAATGAATTTTCATCCCCCATCCGTTGGCGGAGTTTCCATGGAAAATAATTTTTACTGTATTTTTTCCAGTTAATAGGCGTTTCAACCACTCTGTTGCGATAGTCGAGCACTTCAAAGTTTTTCCTGCGTAAATACGAGGTATCACGTTTCAAAATAGGTAAAATTTCTTTAGTAGCGATACTTAGCGGAACGGTCCAATAGGGATATATTAAGAAATAACGAATGGTGCTTTTTAAAATGGGGGTTTTATGGTCGGGTTGGCCAACAATCACGTTCGATCTCATTACCAATGTATCTTCTTCGATCACCCGCATTTCATATTTTGGAATATTTACCCAAACAAATTGTTTTTCATAGGGAGAATAATAATTTCGCCAACGTTCCATATTCATTTGAATCTGGTGCACATAATCCCGCTTTGAACGCTGTAAAGCTTTAAAAGTAAGCTTTCCTATCTTTCCATCTTCGGTAAGATTATGGCGGCATTGGAAATTTTTGATGGCTTTTACCAACTTTATAGAATCTGAATATTCAATGAGTTCAGCATAATCATGGCTGGCGATAAGGCGTTTTTTTAAGCGATCGTTAAAGGTGGTGCTGTCGGATTCGCGGGTAGCAAGACTGTCCCACTCAGAATTTCTAAACTCAAATTTAAAATTTTTTAATGCAAATTTCAATGCCTGATATTGTCTGTTTTTAGGCTCTAATGAATCAATTGCTTCACGAATGCAATTTTGTTTGATTGCATCGTTCAAAACAGCGATCAGATCGGTATCACTTTCGCTTTCACTTTTGGCACGTGGCAACATTAACCCGGCAATTTTCCATTCCCGGATCAAACTGTCTATATTCAATCTCCCTTTATTAACATGCACAGCAAAAGTAAAGAACGCGTCTGTTAACAGAATGTCAACTTCTGAAATTTTTACCGCATCATATTTTTTCGTTTTGCTGTCTCTTTCTTTTTTAATTAAATTTTCAATTTTACCGAAATGGTAATCACTTGAGATCAAACCATAATTGTCTGAATTTTTAATAAGTGATAGAAGGGAATCGCTTTGTGCACTGTGTTTACCTTTGTCGCTCCAAATAACATTGAACTTATTTATTTTGTAAAATTCAACAATTAATTTGGTTGAAAAAAGGCTGTCCTCCGCTATTACAAGTGTTTTTAAGGTGTCGAAATTATTTAGCTGTTTCAGGATCAATTCAGAAACCTCTTCATTCACAAATTCGGGCTCAGCAACCAGCACCACAGGCTTCGTTTTTTCCGGAGCACACCTACTGAATGTAAAGCTCAGGAATGCAGCAAATAAAAGAAAATGGAAGTATTTTTTCAAAGGAAAATTATTATTTATCAAATTTAATAAAGATTCAGCACAACCTTTGTTAATTAATTAAAATGTTTTTCGGTTGAAAAAATAATAATGAGTAAATTTATATCCCCTTAAAGATTTACGAAAAATAATAATATCCAAAATACAATGTCAGAAAACAATAAAAAACTTTTTTTACTGGATGCCTTTGCGCTCATTTACCGCGCTTATTTTGCATTCAGCAACAATCACCGGATCAACTCAAAAGGCGTAAACACATCGGCTGTATTGGGTTTTACAAACACCTTACTGGAGGTTCTTAAAAAAGAAAAGCCATCGCATATCGCTGTAGTATTCGACACATCGGAACCTACAGTGCGTCATGTTGAATTTGCCGAATATAAAGCAGGCCGCGAAGCAATGCCGGAAGACCTTTCCGCATCCATTCCGTATATCATTAAATTGATCGAAGGTTTTAATATTCCTGTTTTATATTCAAATGGTTATGAAGCGGATGACGTGATCGGAACACTTGCAAAAAAAGCGGAATTAGAGGGCTTTACGACCTATATGATGACCCCAGATAAAGATTTCGGCCAGTTGGTTTCCGATAATATCTTTATTTATAAACCTGCCCGTTTAGGAAATGGAATGGAAATAATGGGTGTAAAGGAAGTTTGTAAAAAATGGGATATCCAAAATGTAAATCAATTGATAGACATTTTAGGATTGATGGGTGATAAGGTTGATAATATTTCAGGTATCCCTGGAGTTGGCGAAAAGACTGCTATTCAGCTTGTGAAAGATTTTGGAAGCATCGAGAACTTAATACAGAATACCGATAAACTAAAAGGTAAACTGAAAGAAAAAGTAGAAGAACATAAAGAAAAAGCAATTCAATCAAAATGGCTTGCAACCATTATCTGCGATGTGCCAATTGAATTCAATGAAGAAGCACTGAAGATGGAAGAGCCTAACAGAGAGGTGTTGAAAGAGCTTTTCACTGAACTTGAGTTCAGAAGGCTGGCTGAACAAATGGGGCTTGGCTTTAACCCAATCAGCTCCTCTCCTACGCCTCCTACAGTTGAAGGAACAGCACTAAAAAGCCCGGCACTAAAAAAAATAAATCCAAATCAGGTTGATCTGTTTGCCCTTGAAGACACTGCTGTAATAACACTTGAACAAGAGACCATCACTGAAATTTATATTGATGAAACAGGGACAGGGGCTCAGCCGAATGCTTCTCTTTTAACAATTGATCAGGTACCTCATACCTACCATTTGGTTGATTCGAAAGAAAAAAGAGAGCAACTGATCGCAGAACTTAATAAACAATCAGAGATCTGTTTTGATACTGAAACTACAGGCCTTGATGTTAACCAGGCAGAGTTGGTGGGTTTATCATTCGCTTTTAAAACTTCAGAAGCATACTATATACCCTTTCCGGAAGATTTTAATGAAGCACTAATTTTAGTAAATGAGTTTAAAGTTTTGTTTGAAAATGAGAACATCACTAAGATCGGACAAAATATAAAATATGATCTCGCAATTTTAAAACGGTACGACATTGAGATAAAAGGAAAATTATTTGATACAATGGTCGCGCATTTCCTTATTCAGCCGGACATGCGGCACAATATGAATGTACTTGCCGAAACCTATTTGAATTATTCTCCTGTTTCCATCGAAACCCTGATCGGTAAAAAAGGGAAAGAACAAGTAGGGATGCGAAGTGTGCCTATTGAAGAAATTAAAGAATATGCCGGTGAAGATGCGGATATAACCTTGCAGTTAAAAAACATATTTGATCCGATGTTAGAGGATGCACAAATAAAAAAATTGTTTGACGAAATTGAGATCCCGCTTATCCCTGTTTTAGCTGCTATGGAAGCAGAAGGCATTGCATTGGATAAAAATGCCTTAAATGAATTATCCATTGAATTAAAAAAAGATATTTTAATTATGGAGACCGAAATTCAAACTTTGGCCGGAACTACCTTTAATGTATCCTCACCCAAACAAGTAGGTCAGATCTTATTTGAGGTATTAAAGATCGTAGAAAAACCAAAGAAAACAAAAACAGGACAGTATGCAACCGGTGAAGATGTATTGATAAAGTTAGTTGCTAAACACGATATAGTTGGTAAAATTTTAGATTATCGCGAATTAGTAAAACTAAAAAACACTTACGTAGACACCTTACCAGAACTGGTGAATCCACGAACAGGCCGCATACACACTTCATATAACCAGGTGGTAGCCGTTACGGGACGTTTAAGTTCTGACAATCCAAATTTGCAAAACATCCCTATTCGTACGGAACGCGGAAGAGAGATCAGAAAAGCATTTATCCCGAGAGATGAAAATTACATTTTGCTCTCTGCCGATTATTCTCAAATTGAATTACGCATTATTGCCGAGTTAAGTAAAGATGCTGGAATGATCGAAGCCTTCTTGTCCGGACAGGATATTCACAAAGCCACAGCAGCAAAGGTTTATAATGTAAGTCTGGAAGAGGTAACTCCTGATATGCGCAGGAACGCGAAAATGGTAAACTTCGGTATCATCTATGGAATATCAGCTTTCGGACTTGCAGAGCGATTAAATATCCCACGTAAAGAAGCAGGAACGATCATCGAAAATTATTTTTCAAAATATCCGGGCATCAAAACCTATATGGATGAAAACATCGAAATTGCAAGAGAAAGAGGATATGTAGAAACAATTATGGGACGCAGAAGATATCTGCGGGATATTAATTCCAGTAATCATACTGTAAGAGGTTATGCGGAGCGTAATGCCATCAATGCCCCTATCCAGGGCAGTGCTGCTGATATGATCAAAATTGCAATGATCAATATTCATAAGGATTTTAAAGACCAGAATTTAAGATCAAAAATGTTGTTGCAGGTGCACGATGAATTGGTATTTGATGTATGGAAAGAAGAATTAGATGTAGTAAAATCGATTGTTGAAGATCGAATGAAAAATGCGATCACTTCTTTAAATGTTCCAATGGAAGTGGGAATGGGAGTTGGAAAGAATTGGCTAGAAGCACATTAAAATTTAATGTTGCAATTTTTGCAGTATGTAATTTTACAATTATTACCCTGACAGGGTTTCAAACCCTGTTAGGGTTAAAGCAACCTAACTCTTTTCTTACCACCAATTCGCGGTAGGTAAGATTGACTGCAAAGCCCTTCCCATTCTTTTTTTAAAGAAAGGGGAACGTCAAAAAACTAATTATTCAATTTTTTCTTTAGCAATTTTACAACAACAAAATTGCCTACTGATTTATTCCACCCAACTTTTATAATACACCCCATCATCAATTCCCATAGCTTCTTCAGTAACCATTAATGGACGGAAGGTATCTACCATCACCGCTAATTCCTGTGTTTCTTTGTGTCCGATGCTTCGTTCCATCGCTCCTGGTGCAGGTCCGTGAGGAATACCTTTTGGATGTAAAGTAATATGTCCTTGCTCAATATTATTACGGCTCATAAAATCTCCATCCACATAATACAACACCTCATCGCTATCAATATTGCTGTGGTTGTAAGGAGCAGGTATTGATCTTGGATGATAATCATATAAACGGGGAACAAATGAACATACTACAAATGTTGATGTTTCAAATGTTTGGTGCACCGGTGGTGGTTGATGCACACGGCCTGTTATCGGTTCGAAATTATGAATGCTGAAACCATAAGGGAAATTGTATCCATCCCAACCAATTACATCAAAAGGATGTGTTGCATAAACGAATTCATGCATCATTCCTTCTTTTTTTATTTTGATCATAAAATCACCTTTCTCATCATGTGTTTCCAGATCCTGAGGTAATTTATAATCACGTTCACAAAAAGGAGAATGCTCTAACAGCTGCCCTGATGAGCTTTTGTAACGTTTAGGGCTATAAAAAGGTGCATGGGATTCAACATAAAACAAACGATTTTCGGTAGTATCAAATTCCATCTGATAGATCATACCACGTGGAATGATAAGGTAATCGCCATATTCAAAAGGAATGTTACCCATAAAAGTACGTAAGGTTCCTTTGCCTTTGTGAACAAAAATTAGTTCATCGGAATCCGCATTTTTATAAAAATAATTTTTCATCGAATGACGTGGTGCCGCCAAACCAATAATACAATCGCTGTTTACAAGCATTGCTTTACGGCTGTCTAAAAAATCATCGGCCGGTTTAATATCGAAGCCTTTTAATAATAATGATTTGATATTTTTATCGATCGCAATTTTAGGTGCTACATTATAAGATGTTATAATTTCTTTTACCTGTGTGGGACGGTGCACATGATACAACAAAGATGAATGCCCGTGAAAACCTTCGGTGCCAAACAATTGTTCGTAATAGTAGCCGCCTTTTGGCTTTTCAAAAATAGTATGTCGTTTTTGAGGAAAGCTTCCCAGTTTATGATAAATAGGCATAGTTGAAGAAATTAATTATTTTAATACGATGTCCAACAAATCTAATACAATTTAAAGAAAATAAAAAATGATTTTTATCAGTAGAGGTAATTAACCCGCCAAAAGATCTGACACTAATTACACGAATTTTAAAACTAATTTTTTGTTTAATTTTTGAAATCAGCGACTTGCTCTGTATTCAGTTGAGTAGATCTGTATCATCCTTAATCAGTTAAAAAGTTTGACACGAATTCTAAATTATTTTTTTGTTTAATTCGTGAAATTCGTGTCTTACAATTCTAACGGTTGATTAATAACAAATTTTGTAATTTTGTAATATGATTTTAACAGACACCCATACCCACCTTTATTCCAAAGACTTTGATCCGGACAGATCGGAGTTGATTGAAACTGCTATTAAAAATGGCATTAAACGTTTTTTTTTACCAAACGTAGACAGTGAATCTATTCCAGGAATGTTTCAGATGGAAAAACAATTCCCTGATAATTGCTTTGCAATGATGGGTTTACATCCCTGTTCGGTAAATGCCACGTATCAGGATGAATTACAAGTGGTAAAACATTGGTTGAGCAAACGTAAATTTATTGGTATCGGAGAAATAGGGATCGATCTATATTGGGATAAAACTTTTATTCAACAGCAACAGGACGCTTTCAGAACTCAAATACAATTAGCAAAGGAATACAAGCTTCCTTATGTGATCCATTCGCGCGATTCATTTAACGAAGTGATGGAAATAGTAAGTGAATTTAAAAATGATGCTATCAAAGCCATTTTTCATTGTTTCAGCGGCAATGTGCAGCAGGCTGAAGAGGTAATAACGGCAGGTAATTTTAAATTAGGTATTGGCGGTGTAGTAACATTTAAAAATTCGGGGCTGGATAAAGTTGTGGAGGCGATTGATCTGAAACATTTGGTATTAGAAACCGATGCTCCTTACCTGGCGCCAATGCCCTATCGTGGCAAACGCAACGAACCTGATCATTTATTATTGATCGCAAAAAAAATTGCGGAAATAAAAAACATAAGTGTTGAAGAAGTAGCTGCTGTTACTACTCAAAATTCTATTGAAGTATTTGGGTTTTGAGTTTATCGTAATGCCGCGTTAGGGATTGCAACGTAAATCCTTCCCTCCGCTAATTAGCGGAAGGGAAGATTGAAGTAAAAAGCCCGCCCTTTCTTTTTCAGAAAGGGAACGCCCAAATGATTAATAAACTTATACTACTGACGCTCCCTCATTTTAGGAGTTAAACCATAAGCTTCGGTCAAAGCTTTCAAGCGTAATTCAAGCTCTTTTGATAGTGCAGTTTGTTTGAAATTATCGCTAAAATAAACCAAACGCTCACAAATATCCTGAGCCTGCTCAATATCGTTTTGATAAGATCCAAGATCCTTCCTGTCTAAAGAATAATAATATTTGATATTACTTTCGAAATTACTGAATAGTTTTTTAGCCACTGCATTCGCTTTATCAAAAGCACCCGCCTGGTAGTAGCCCATTACAATGGAATACATGGTTGCATCGTAAGGAACATTCTCTTGTGGAGTAACCTCAATCACCTTATCAAGAACTTTGATGGCCTTATCTTTTTTGCCTTCGTCAATTAATGCATTTGCCAATGCACCAAAACGCTGACGGATATTCAATGCGCATGAGCGAATGAATACATCATCCAGATAAACACCTTGCTTCTCCATTCCGCCCCAGGCAAATTTCATTACTTTATCATACATGATGTCGGCAGCGATGCGTGTTTCCTGAGTTTCCTGGTCATTTTTCTTAACAGGAACTAAACGATATGCCAAACCTTCTAATTGCAAGTAGGGCGCAAGATTCAAATAAGAACTTGCAGGTGCTGTTGCAGCAAAATAAATTGGTCGTTTCCAATTATTATTTGCCAACAGGTCAATAACCATCAGATCATTTTTTTGAACATAATTTCCGGTAACAGCCCAATCGATGTTTTTCACAATTCTGTTTGCAAGTTCCTTAGGAACAGTCCCATTATTAACCACTGTAGCACTATCAACAGGAACGCGCATATTTTTGGTTGGGAAATAATTGTAGTACGTATCTTTTGCAACTTGCACGGTATGGTCCTTGTCATCCATCTTAACAAAATTCATCAGTTCCTTTACCGGAATAAATCCTTGAACCTTTGTTTCGTGATAATCATGAAAAAGCACTACATCACGCGTTCCCTGACGGTATTGATCTCTTCTCAACGAAAAAGGAACAGGTTCTGAATCGTACGCTTTATGAACCATTTGGTCAATATACCAATCTGTATTCAAAAGTTCCAGACAGATCACACGCACATCGGTACGTATACCTTCCACTTCCTGGGCATACCAAAGAGGGAATGTATCATTATCACCATTGGTAAAGAGAATGGCGTTGGGTGCGCAGGAATTTAAATAATTAGCCGCAAAATCACGTGCTATAGTACGGTTTGAACGATCGTGATCATCCCATCCTTCTCTTGCCATGATAGTTGGCACTGCCAATAAACAAACTGCAGTAGCTGCAAGAGCACTGGTTGTCTGATTCATTTTCTTTTCAAGGAAATCATAAATGGCCAATACACCTAATCCGATCCAGAAAGCAAAAGCATAAAAAGAACCTGCATAGGCGTAATCCCTTTCACGTGGTTCAAAAGGCTTCTGATTCAGATAAATTACAATGGCTATTCCTGTAAAAAAAAACAACATACCAACAACAGCAGCATTTTTATTGTCTTTTTTGATGTGGTAAAACAATCCAATTAGCCCTAATATCAAAGGAAGTCCGTAAAAAGCATTTTTTGCTTTGTTGTTATCAGCGCCATCAGGCAATCCAACTTGTGGCCCTAATCGGGATTCATCAAGACCCGAAATACCACTGATCCAGTTACCATCCGAATTATTTCCATGTCCCTGAATATCATTTTGACGGCCAACGAAATTCCATAAAAAATAACGCACATACATTTGTCCCATCTGATAGTTGAAGAAAAAACCTAAATTTTGAGAAAATGTAGGTTTATCAACTGTTGTAGGCTCTCCTGTTTGTGGATCGGTGATATTTATATGTTTGTATTTTCGTGGATCCGTCCAGTTTTTATACCCTGCAATGTGATTGGATTGGCTGCTCCACATACGAGGGAAAGGAGTGCAGAAACGGCTATCATAATTCGGGATAGAGTTTTTACGATCGTCTGTAATAACGTATTTTCCTAATTTTTCATCTTGTGTATAAACAGGGTTCCCGTCATCGTAAGGCTTTTTAGGATCAACAGGAGCCGAAAAATACTGACCATACAAAACAGGCCATGAACCGTATTGTTCACGATTCAAATAAGACAATAAATTAACCGCATTTTCAGGATTGTTTTCATCCATTGGTGTATTTGCCTGGGAACGAATCACCAAGATCAAAAAGGACGAATAACCAATTAAAATCACTGTAAAACAAAGTATTACAGTATTTAAAATAGGTTTTACTTTTTGAGCTGTGTAACGCAACCCAAAAACAATACCTCCTATAAGTAATATAGCATAAATAATAGTTCCACTATTAAATGGCATACCCATATTATTAACAGCAAACACCTCTATTTTAGCGGCCAGCTTCACGATCATAGGTATGATACCACCTTGTATCCCACCTAAAATAAGGATAGCTAAGGCTGAAGTAATAATTAACCCTTTGCGGGTTACATTATCATACTTTTTAAAATAATAAATAAATACAATTGCCGGGATGGCCAATAAATTCAATAAATGGACACCAATTGAAAGTCCGATCAAATAGGCTATTAATATGATCCAACGGTCGGCATGTGGATTATCAGCTTCACGTTCCCACTTTAAAATAGCCCAAAATACAATAGCGGTAAAGAAACTTGACATTGCATATACCTCGCCTTCAACAGCCGAAAACCAAAAAGAATCAGTAAAGGTATAAGCCAAGCCACCAACAGCGCCAGCTCCGAATATTGCATACATTCTACCGGTGGTTAATTCCCCTTTTTTATCCATGATCTTACGTGCCAAGGCAGTGATGGACCAGAATAAAAACAAAACAGAAAACGCACTGGATAATGCGGATACCGCATTGATCATCATTCCAACTTTAGCAGTATCACCAAAAGCGAACAAACTAAAGAAACGGCCAATTAACAAAAACACAGGAGCTCCGGGAGGATGCCCTACTTCTAATTTATACGCGCAGGCGATATATTCACCACAATCCCAAAACGATGCCGTAGCCTCCATCGTACTTAGGAAAACAAATGCTGCTATTGCAAAAACAAACCAACCAATGATGTTGTTAAAGCGTTGATAATTAGAAGTACTATTCATATATATTTAAAAGTTTTATTTGTAAACCCGTTCTCCTTTTTTAGTGCCGATAGGTATCGGGATGCGAATTTAGAAAAATATTTGATTGATAATATTTAAAAAAACATAAGATTTATATTGCTCTTAAAAATATATTTATTAGTTTTGCAACCCCAATCATAATTTTTGATTGCAAATTGTCCGATGGTGTAATTGGCAACACGTCTGTTTTTGGTACAGAAGAGTCTAGGTTCGAGACCTAGTCGGACAACATTAAAATAAGGAAACCGCTTGTAAATCAATAGATTGCAAGCGGTTTTTCTTTTGTTGTGTCCCGTTTTGTGTCCGCTTTTTTGAATTGACTGCATTTAAAACTTTCCCGCATCTTCCCTGTTTTACTTAAAATGAAATACGGTTGACAATAAACTAATTTACAGAAAACAGTACTCAAACAGTACGGTACTGCGACTCAGTACCAAACAAATGGCACCAAATTGCGCCCTGTTAACCAATTAAAAAACAGGAAATGCAAAAGAACTCAACTCTTATCCATGATTTAACTTTTGAGCAGTTTAATTCACTGTTCAGTGGGCTTCAAAATCAATTAACCGAACTCAAAAAAAACTTTGAGCCGAAAACCACAACAGGGCCGAACTATATAACCAAGAAAGAGGCCGCTAAAATACTGCGACTCGGCTTAACCAAATTAAACGAACTAACAAAAAGCGGTGCAATCCCTACCTACCGGATTGGCTGCAATGTGCGGTTAATTGAAAGCGAAGTGCGCGATTCATTGAGTAAAGTAAAAACCTCCGTACCCACAGCAGCATAATGAAGCCAGGTCTAACTGAATTAAACGACCTCTACCATAAGTCGATGCGTTTAAAATACCCATCATTCCCCATAAGCTATATTGCTCCTCCAAAATATAAGGACACCTCAGCGAATGGACTCACAAAATGCATTATTGAATTCCTTAATATGTCCGGACATCAAGCAGAACGGATAAGCAATACAGGCCGGCAAATTGATAACCGCAAAACCTATTCAGATACATTAGGACAAAGCCGAACCATTGGGAGTATCACTTGGATAAAAGGCACAGGGACCAATGGCACCAGTGACATTAGTGCTACGATTAAAGGACGTTCCGTAAAAGTTGAGGTGAAGATTGGGAAGGATAAGCAAAGTGATCAACAAAAGGAATATCAAAAGCAAATTGAATCTGCAGGCGGTATCTACTATTTAGCCCAGGACTTCGAATCCTTCTATAATTTTTACAATCAAACCTTTATAAATAAACAAGATGGACTATAAATCAAAAGTTGAAATAGCACTACAAAGACTACGTGCTGAAATATTAGAACAAAGCCAACAGGGAGAGAGCTCACTAATAAGTGTTGCTGAAGGACTTGGGGAAATAACAATCAAATCGCATCAGTTGCATTGTGAATTATCGAAGGATAAGCCCGAAATAGATTCGTTATTAACTCAGATCGCTGCCTTTTATGTTAGGATTCAGACAGAAACATATTTTTAATTATGAATAACTACAAATTCTATATCACTCACAATTCAATTACTACCGAAGTATTTCCCCTATATACCAAACTTGAATTTATCTGGAAAAAGGAAGGGGTCCGATTCCGTAAAGATTTAAAAACTGAATTCAAATTCATCAATGATCCTAAGCACTCAATAACAGATTTCACCAGGCTCTTGGCTATTGAAACCGGTTCGCTTCGATGTGATGAAATTGATTTTGAAATTAAAAAAAGTTGTGATAGAGGCAGGACATACACAAGCTATTGGACTGGATCATTTGCTACCAATGATGGTTTTTTTAATTTAAGCCAGTGCAACTACAAAGTAAAGCCTCAGGTAGTTGATCAATACACTTGCATTTATAAAAAACTTAATGACGAGTACAATCTACTGCTATCCGGACCACTGATCACAATTAAAAATATTACTCAATTTAACTATGAATTTTATTATTGTGATATAACAGGCGTTTCTCAACCGGTAGCTGATCCAAACACTTTACGAATATGTTTCCCTAGTCCAAGCGCGGAAGATGCAACCTGGACAGAATTATATAACGACATTGCTTGTTATGATTTTGATTGTACAGCTTATGTAGGTAATTTGATAGTTTACATAAGGGAGCGTGTTGTGTCTGTGAATGTTGGGGGTGTATCAACTCCACCAACAGGATCCGGATGGGTTGAGGTGTCAGGTTCAGACAATGGAGAAACAACTACATATGTTAGGCCATATACCGGGGTATTGCCAGTAATTACCAATACCATTGTAAATATCGCTTGTGATGGTTCGCCTACTCTGATAGGAGGATTAAGTTATGTAAAATTATATTTCACAAACCTGAGCAGTAATTGTGCTGATGGTGCTGATTGGTATTGGTCCCCTCCGGAGGCTGTAAAAACATATACCCAAAGCAGGACCTTGTACAATGCAATGCTTTACTTACTTAACCAAGCATGCCCGACCTTAACCGCTCTCGTGTCCGATTTCTTTGAGTGGAATCCGATCGGAGATGCGCCTGGATATGTTGCAGGCATTAACTATGTAACTGGCCTTAATAATGTTATCAGTAATATCGCAATTGCTCAAAAATCTGATGTTATAGATCCAACAGCAACCCAACACGCCACGTCCGGAACAATTAACTTAAAAACTATATTGGAAAACTTCAAAAAGATATTCAACGTGGATTGGTTTATTGATGCCAGTGGTAATTTCCGTATTGAACACGAGAAGTATTTCAGCTACTCAGTAGGCTTCACCTCCACCAGTGCACCGCACGCACAATGGAACGATGCGAACGAAATTTATTCTTACAAAAAGGAGGACATGCCTTCAAAGGAGTCTTTTAAATTCATGGAAAGCCAGGGAATTGATTTTGTCGGTAAGAGTATTACTTACTCAGGCGCTTGTGTTACTTATGGTGCATCCGGAATAAAAGAATATGTAGCCGACAAATTCAGCACTGACATTAATTTTATTGAGAATCAACCTTCAGATATTGATCGTACCGGATTTGTTCTTATTGTTTATGAGCAAATTGGAAGCACGTTATTTATTGCCAAGGAGGCAGGTAAATTAACAGGGGCGTTAATTGCAAACGCTCACCTCTCCTGGGCTAACCTTCATTACAATTACCATCGCTATGGCCGCGTTTTATTAACCGGAAATATGAATGGTTCAAATGAAACATTCCTTTCAGCTAAACGCAATAAAGTACAGTCCAATGTAAAATTATTGATATGCTGCACTGACCCATTTAACCCTAATGGCATTCTGGTACAAACAGAGCTGGGTACCGGGGAAATAGAGAGCGCTGAGGAGGTGGAGGAAATTGTAACACTATCAATAAACTTATAGCCACTGATCAACGTTGAGACACAAAAAACAAAAGCCCGCTAAATTTTGAGGATCCCAGCGAGCTTTTAAAAAAGCGATTTATGAAAGACAAAGATACATACTTCAATTTCCCTATTTGTTTAATCAGTGGAATATTTGAAGATAAAATGAAAGTGCTGAATAATATTTTGGATTATACGGTTTACGCAAAAGCAGTTTCACTTAAGGAAGGCCCTATTAGGCATAGAATAGGTTCTACTTTAAAATACTTTGGAGTTGAATCCCCTATACAACGTTTTATTGGAAATGGTGAAGATCTTTATGCAAGCATACCTCAGAACAGCCCGAAAGCAAGCATTAAAAAAGATTTATACTTTGATTTCTATACAAATGATAAATCAGAATTTGAAATAGTCACTTTATGCAGTTTTCTGGCCATAAGAAGCATTCTTTTGTTTAAACCATACTGCAAGGTTACTGATAGTTATTTATTGAATAGAATGGCAGGGCAAGCCGCAATAAAAGAATTAGAGCATTTACCCGAGCCATTGAAAAAATATACTAAAGTTATAGAAGGCAAATGGGGGTCCAATCAATACCATTTAAATAAAATAAAAAAGGAGCTCCGCCATAATTGGAAGCTAAAAGTGTATGGTAAACACACTAGGGGGTTTTATGTTTCGTTTGATTTAGAATTAACAGATTTGATTTTTGAAGTTGAAAAAAAGAGAAAAAAGCATATCGAAAAAAACTATCAAAGCACTGAAGCAGACGCTAGGAAAGCAGCACTTCAAAGATTATACGAACCAAAAGCAACCCCCGAATTTGTAAATTATACCAAGGCGAAATTAAAAGATAAGCCCGATGGAGATTATAATATGGAAAATATTAGTAAAGAGGATATGGAAGCGATAAAATATATCATTAAAAAAAAGCTATTGCCTGAAATTGAATTGTCTTTGAGCCCAGACTTTAAAAGTTTAATTCTGAGACACTGTAAAAGTAATGGTATCAGCGAATTTGCGCCAAGTTGATACCAAGTTAATACCTATATAGTAAATCAATACCAAGTTAATACCTATAATAAGGAATTAGTAAATAAAATTAAAATTCATCAACAGCAAAACAATAGCACATTTGAAAATTATTAATACCTATAATAATATCTTTTAACAATATCCTTTAACAATACTTTTTAAAAATGTTTTTAATAAAATTTTTTAGTATGTAAAAATTAAAATTTTTCTCTCTTTTTTAAATTATAACAGCCCTATGCAAAACAATACACCTCAACCCACAATAAACGATTTTTCCGACACTGTAAAACTGGAGTTTTCGGAGGCTATAGCCAAGCCAAAACATACTGCAAAGTTTATTGGTAAAAAATTAAGCGAGTTTATGAGTGAAGGTAGAGACTTGATGAGTTTAAATAGCTACAGTAAAGCCTTGACTGCATTTGAGAAGGCTTGTATCGTTGACCCTAATGATGCTAATGCCAAAGCAGAAAGAGCAGAAGCGGCTGGCTGGGTTAATGCAGTTTCAAGGGCCAAGAGCGCAAGCATTAAAAACATTACGGTTAATAATACTACAAACGGCACACGCATGAAATCATACTCTGAGAAGCAAAACAAAGATAAATCAACTTTATAATGGCTCTAAAAATAACATATCATAACAAATCAAGGGGTGGAAGGCCCAAGGCTGATACTGAAGGTTTGGTGCTAAAAGTGTATTATGAAGCGCCCAAAGCTTTAAATAATGAACAGCTGGCTACATACCTTGATATTGCCACCTCCACGTTCTACGATCTTATAAATGACTGTCCGGAATTCTCGGAAGCAATAAAACATTACAGGCGTATTTCCCCAATAGAGGTCCTTAATTCATTCAAAAAATTATGTGTAGGCTATTCGGTTGATGAGGTGCAAAAGGAGCTTAGAAAGAACAATAATACCGGAGAATACGAAATGATAGTTACTAAAATTACCACTAAACACTTTAAACCGGATGCAGCTGCTAGTATATTCTATCTCAAAAATCAAATGCCTGAACAATTTAAGGATAAGACAGAGACAGTGATCACTCCGGGTGTAGGGATGGAATCAATAACGTTTACAGCCAAAAGGAGGGAATCGGAATGATCATGCGTAACAAAAAGTAAATTTAATAGTCAGTGGCCACAGTAAATTAAATGGTGTGAGAATGATTTTTATCTTTGCTGAATGATTCAATTTTCCGATTTACGAATAAACAACCTTATCAATTACCAGGGTGAGGATATTACTTTAACAGAGGAGCTCTTTGGAAAACTTTTATATGAAAATGATCCTGAAGCTATTGAACCGGTAAAGCTCACAAAAGAATGGGCTCGTGATCTCGGCTTTGAAGTAATCGACATGGGTGACTTTTGGGAGTTCGAGAAAGGTGATTTTAAAATGATTCAGTTGAAAGCTCCTATACTAAACAGGATGATGCCAATTTCGTACCTCCTGTTTGGCGAAAAAAAATCAAAACACGTTAAGTTGCCATTCGTGCACAAGCTGCAGAACTTGTATTTTGAAATTGAAGGGGCTGAACTAATTCCCCTAAAGGGTTAGAATGAAAACAGGGGCTAATGATGCCCCTGCCTGATTCATTCTGAACTAATCTCGCTTATCCCAATCCATATAAGGCCTCGTTACCTCCAGCGCTTGATTAATAATGAAATCTAACTCGAAGCTGCCATGTGCTAAGTTTATCCCTGATCGGAGAACTCGGAGCTCCACCTCTTCATTGGGTTTTAACTTTCGCTTAAGAAAAGCATCAAAACCTTTTATTAGGCATGATTTAACCCTTTCTAACTGCTTACCATAAGAGATTTTCACTAAAGCGGTACCATTATCGATACGCAATAGGGTTTCATAAATAGAACTGCACGTTCCTTTTCTGATTGAACGATCACTAGTTCTTAGCGCTCTTCGCATAAATGTTTCGAATGGCATTCCGCTGCCATAAATACTGTCTTGTTTCATATTATTTTGATTTATTGATTTATATGAAGCAATGGTAAAAATATAGTTCCGGATTGGAAAGGACAGGTCACTACCTGAATTATATAAGGCTTGCTAATAGGGATAAGTAATGGAAATTGGAGTTAAATAAAGATTGTTAATAAGGATAAAATTTACATTTACCGCTTTCTATGGTTATTGTTTTAGGACTTCCCCATGCAAGGCCGCTGTAACTCTTAAAATCTATAGTGTATGTTCCGGGAGTAACGTCCTTTGTAATGAAGCCAGCTGCTCCACATGGTGGCGACTGTGCAGCATATTTTAATTGTCCAACCTCTACCCCTGACCATATCAGAGCCCAATTTTCTGTATTGCTTGTTTTGTAAAAAATCATTGTACCATTAGGCTGAGGTGTTTTTGCTTCTTCTTTTTTGCAGCCAATCAATCCGAGTGCTATGGCCGCTATTGCTAATAATTTCTTCATGTGATTTAGATATTTGTAATGTTAAGGGTAATATACTTTTCGCCTAAAAAAGCCGTTAAAATCTATTATTAGAGTTACTTTAATGCCTCTGTTTTAAATGCCTCAGTCATTGTAATATCGTTTTCTATGCAATGGTTATAAATATCCATTAATTTTTGAGGTCTTTTAAATATGTTTTTATCTGTATCATTCGTATTGCTAGCACTTTCTCCAATATATGGCCTATATTTTTCCCATCGATCGTTATACAAATGTTTTGCTATTTGCGTAGCATTTTTATTGAATTGAATTTGAAGATTATCCATTTCCCCGGTAGCAAATAATATTCCAACGAGAAACCATGCTTTGGTTTTGTAATCGTCTCCTGTTCTGGTTTGTTGAGGCTTTAAACCTTTCTTTATTTCTATCTCAGTTTGATAGAAAGGAATGAGTTTGGCACAGTTCATTCCTGTCAATAGGCCCTCAAAATCAAAGTGTGCCGAATCAAATATTGTAGAAACGGAAGAAAGGTTTGTTTTAGAATTTGAATATTTATAACCGATTTCTAGAGCTGAGGTGATTAATAATCCATCAGGTGTCATGGATCCTAATTGCTCTTTATGTTTTTTTATCTGTGATTTGCAGTATTCAATGGTTACAAAGCTGTTTTCATCATTTGCAGTTTTCGAATAATAATCTTTTACAATCGCATCGTAATCACACATTTTTAACCAATCTCCATGATGAGGTGTCCCTTTAAACATATCCTTTATCAGCTGAATGCGCCAACTAATATAAATGCCTCTTTCTATGTCACCATTTGGAATAATGGAAAACACTCTTTTTTCTTTACCTTTCATTACTTCATATCGCCAGCAATCCGAATAAGCTTCATTTGCTTCCCAGAAAGATATCTTCTCTTCATAAGAAAGGGAGTCGAATTCAGCCTTTTGTGGATACAATTTACTACCAGTGACCTTGTCGGACTCAGTTTCCTCTGTTATATCCTTAAACTCAATAAAAAGCACTAACTCTGTTCTCATATTATTTTCCTTTTGATAATGGCTCTAAAACTATTTGCTGATTATCCAGTGCAGCCGCTACCTTATAGCAATCCGCTTTCTTATATTTGAATCCATCACCCCGGGGATATCTTGGCAGCATGTTCTTTTTGTGCAACTGGGCCAGGTATCGGTAGTTGTTAAGGCCAATAATCCTGAGAGCCTCTTCCGTTTCACAGTAATCAGACTGATTGCTAGACAGCAAATGCTTAATATCGACAAGGGCTTTAACAATTTGTCCGTTGTTTTTGTTGAAGGTTTCGATCAGTTCTTTTAATAGTTCGTCTGACATAGTTATAGTTTTAGGGTAGTATTTGCTAAATCTAATTCATTATAGAAGCTCCATATAAAACCTGCGCTTTGCCCTGTCACCAACATAGATTCATTACTGAAATTTAATGCTGTTAAATTATCCTTGACATTATTCGGTTCCGTTTTTATCTTTTCAGATAACGCTTCGTTAATAGTTTCCTGTATTTCATTTAACCTTCTACTTGCCAGGCTGTCCATTCTGTTAAAAAATTCGTGCAGCTCAGTGAATGTTTCATCATTAATAGTAATTTGTATTTGGTCTTCCCCTACTCTTTTAATTTCTGCTGTTTTCAAAATTGTTGTCATGTCTATAGGTTTAAGGGTTTATACTACTTTAAGTTTAAATTGCGCTTGCTGGTGAAGTTGTAAAATTTTTGCTTTATCTGAAGGAGTAATCTTTATGTATTTCATAAACGCCTTCTCTGTCTTGTGTCCAGTGATCGCACGTATTACCATTGTGTCTAATCCACTTAAATAAAGGTTGGTAGCAAATGATCTCCGGGCAGCATGCGTACCAACAAGCTCCCACTTTTTATATGTTACTGTAATGTTCTTACCTCCTTTTGTAGAGGTGATCGACACTTTACTATGCAATGATTTTACTTTTTCATCCTTACAAATGTTTTCATCCTTACAAATCTCCTTTAAATACTCATTTGTTTTTTGATTGCTGATTGCTGGAGGTAGTGAATTAGGGTACTGATCTTTATACTTTGCCATTATCTCCGCTACTGTTGGCGTGATCGGTATAATAACTTTCTCCGCTGTTTTCTGTGTTTCAATTTCAATCATATCGCCTTTAATATTCTCAGCTGTCAGTCTTGAAAAATCTGAGAAGCGCAAACCGGTATGACATCCAACTACAAATAGATCCCGGACTCTTTCAAGCTTGGTGTTTTCTGAAAGGTCCAGCTCGTATATGTCGAGGATCTCTTTATCAGTTAAATAAATGTTTTCGGTATCCTCGGCCATTCCTTTAAACCTCTTCCCGGTAAAGGCAATGTTTTTATTCAAACCTCTTTCTGTTGCTTCTCCGAGAAAGGTTTTAAGGTTTTTGATCTGCTTACCAATCGTATTGATAGCAAACTTTTTTGTTAATGTGAGATACTCAACAAAGTCATGGTAAAAATTCAAATCAATAGTTTCAAAGTCTAATTTCGTTTTCTTCGCCTGGGCGTATGCCTTTAAATGGGATAAGGTGTTTTTGTATCCTTTAATAGTTGCAGGAGCCATAATGCGGCCGGTTTTTGTATTCGTTAACACCTCAACTTCTTTAGTGTATTGTTCAATGAATCCGAATAGATCCAATTTAACGGGTTGGTCCTTACTAAATGATTTCTCTAACAGATTAAGGTAAGCGGGTTTGCTTGGTTGCTGATTATGGTCTAACACATATTGATCAAATGCTTTTTGTGCAGCCTTCTCAATGTCAGCAAGTCTCGTATTTACTTGGCTGTTCTCAGGGAAGCGTTTCGTGATCTTCGCCTTTTGGTCTGATGTTTCCCAGTTACCTGGCATTATAAACAACCCTGTGTGATACCTGAGTTTATTATTATTCCATCTTGCTATTAAACGTATAGGGGTTTTTATGTCACGCTTCCCACATACACACTGCTTTTCACAATTACATGGGTTCCTGAGGTTGAAATTTAATCGTACCATTTGTGTATTGATTTTGTGGTTACAGAGGCAAATGTAATACATATTTGTACCTGTGTCCGCTTTTGTGTCCACAATTTACGAACAATTATGATTTATTTCGGTTTAATCCGTTTTGAATACTTTTGTAGTTATTGTAAATAATGGCTTACAGAGTGCGTTTGAAATTGTATTGCGTTGAGGTGAATCGGTGGGTTGGTGTCCTAGTCGGACAACATTAAAATAAGAAAACCGCTTGTAAATCAATGGATTACAAGCGGTTTTTCTTTTGCTGTGTTCTGTTTTGTAAAACGAATACGTTTCCATATTGTCAAATTAGTATTATTCAAAATATATTTTCACTTTTATAAGAAACGGCTCAGCTTTTTTTACGTTAAATATTAGGTATTTGCTTGGAAATAGGATAACTTTGTCATAATGATCACATCTATTAATATACAGAGTAATGAATCCGGCATTATGGTTTTTGCTGAATTTGTATTTAATATCCTGAAATTTTTTAATAAATGGCTTGGATTAATTGGGCTTTTTATTGTTGCCGTTGTTATATTCCCTTTCGTTGTTTGGGCTATAATACATAGTAGTTTTGAGTTAAAAGCAACCGCTAAGGATATTTCAAAGAAAAGAAAAACATTATTAGACGAGATCCCCGCCTATTCATTCGACCAAATAAAAAAAACAGAAGAGTTGGTTTCGACCGAAAGTGAGAAATTTGCTGGTTTTAATAAAAGTCTTCAGTTAATACCAGGTCGTATTTTATTTAAACGTATTTACTTGGCCGTATCAAGTATCAATTCCGATTACGAGGCTATTAATCAAGCCCTTCAAAACAGATATGCATACTCATCTGATGAGTTATCAACAGAGCAATTAGATGCAGTCACCAACTATTGGGCGAAGGTTAGAAAAAACAAACCCGATGTTTACAAAATCCTAAATTTAGATAAGTCGGGCGAAGAAATCATTTTTAACGCAAAGACGACTCAATAGTATGTTAAACATCAAGCGCGGAAGTTTGGTGTACACCCTCTTTCCTAATCAGGAAAATAATGGCTTTTCAGTTAAACTTTGTATTATTTTAGATACAGAACGCAATTGCGCTTATTTTGTTCCATGCACAACTAAGACAGGGCAAGAATGGAGGTATGTAAAACATTTTGAAATAAAAAAGGATAGTCCAGAAGGAATTAAAATGAAACTGAAAGAGGATTCCATGGTAATTGTTGACAGATTTGATCCTTTACCTTATAGTATAATAAAACATCAACATGATGGACTTGTCCCTGATAGTATACTTAAGAAAATAGAAGACCTACTGGAAGAATAACTTCAACTATTGGCTTCAATGTATACTATTTAAATTCACAAACTCTAGGTAAAAAGCCCTGTAATTTAATACCAGACTTCTAATCAGCACCTCGCCCAAAGCTTATTACCGCTTTTATTTGAAACAGCCTTTAAATCACTACAAATTAAACACTTACAAGGTTTTTTTGTATTAAGGACACTGTAGCTCACAATTCAGCAAGTCAATTAAGTTTATATGTTAAAAAGAATTACTTTTGTGAAAAAATTTACAAAATGAAAAAGAGCCTTTTATTAATTCTATCCTTAACCCTGTTTGTAAACGCCTATTCACAAAAAGTGTATAAATATTCTGAGTTAGTAGGATATTCTAAATTTCTTAGCAATAAAGTTATAGTTGCTGTTGATTCTGGTCAAGGTGTGGATTTTGATATGATCAACGATACTGATAATAATGATGCTGCTAATGCCAGTGCTAATGATGAGGATGATGATTTCCCTCCGGTTGTTGCAACTAAGAATGAAAAATTCTACGTTAAGACTTCAGAAAAAACCTATGAGGGAAAAACTGTTCAAACGGATGCAAAAGGAAGTTATATTTGGAAAAAGGTTGAAATAGTGGCCTCTAAAACAGAGAAAAAAGTAAAAGAGAAAGTTACACCTAAAGTTAAAATTAAAACTTTTCCATCCATGATTGAAGCAATGAATTTTATGAGTAAGAGCGGATGGGAATTTGTACAGGCCTATGTTACCACTTCCGGGAACGAAAGTATTAATAGATGGGTGTTGAAAAAGGCTAAATAAAAAACTCTTCTTTAAGCTTGATTTTGTTTCCTCAAAAAAGGAACAATACCTTTTATTTGCACAAACTCTCTTTCTAAATATATGTTTCATTCCATCCACGGATACTATTGAAAAATAGTTTCTACTTTTGTATGCTAAAATCAAAATTCACTAATTAAAATCGTAACAATGAAATCAAAACAATTAACAGTACTGGCGGCTTCTGCGCTATTTGCAATATCTACCTTTACAACAAATGCACAGCAATTAAAGCTTCCTGCACCAAGTCCTTTACAAACACTGGATCAAAGCTTTGCATTATCCAATATTAAAATAGAGTATTCACGTCCAAGTGCTAAAGGCCGTGTTATATTTGGTGACCTGGTTCCTTTTGGAAAAACATGGCGCAGCGGTGCAAATACTGCTACTAAAATTACATTTGGAGAAGATGTGAAAATAGAAGGCAGTCCTTTGGTTGCCGGTACGTATGCCTTATACACCATCCCTAACAAAGACAGCTGGGAGATCATGTTCTACAATGATTTAAAACTTGGTGGCAATGTGGCTGATTATAAAGCGGAAAATGAAGTGTTGCGCGTAAAAGTAAAACCTTCAGCTTATGCTAATAAAGTGGAAACATTAACGATCAATGTTACTGATATGACTTCAAACTCCGGAAACATTGAATTATTATGGGAAAATACACGTGTTGCATTTAGTGTTGTTTCTGATATCGACAGTAAAGTGATGAAGAACATTGAAACCAGCCTTGCTACAGATGCCCGTCCTTATTTTCAGGCGGCAGGTTATTATTATGATAACAACAAGGATCTGACTATAGCTTTAGGATGGATTAACAAAGCGATCGAACAAAATCCAAAAGCGTTTTACATGGTGCATTTAAAAGCGAAGATCCAATTGAAATTAAAAGATTATAAAGGAGCTGTTGCTACAGCTGAACAATCCATCGTTTTGGCAAAAGAAGCAAAAAATGACGATTACGTGGCTATGAATCAAAAATTGATCGCTGAAGCTCAAAAAGCGAAATAAATTTTTTTTGTCCCTCTCTAAACAAAACGCCTTCTGTAGAAAAACAGGAGGCGTTTTACATTTACAAGAATGTTAATTAGGATCAAATCATCAACTGATAGGTAAAATATCCTTACCCAAGTTCTCGACTCCGCTGGAACTAACATTGCTGCGTCACTTCGAGCGAAGTCGAGAAGCGGTAATTGAATTAATTTATTGTTATTCCTTCAATAGGTTTCCTCAATAAACGCTGAAACACTAATGAAAACAACATTACCAGCACACAACCGATCACATTAAGCCAGAGAAAGGCTGTCAGATCAGTTAACCAAGCCACTACAATACATGCTTCGGCAAGCAAGGCAGCATAAAACACAGCTGTACCCTCTACTTTCTTCAAATAAAAAGCAACAACAAACACCCCTAATATGGTTCCATAAAACAAGGAACCTAAAATATTCACCGCTTCAATTAGGTTACCGAGTTTGCTGGCATACAGCGCCACAATTACACAAAACACTCCCCAACCAATGGTTGCCCAGCGCGATGCTGAAAGATACTTGCTATCACTCCCCTCTTTATTGATCAGGCGTTTATAAACATCTACCACTGTTGTGGATGCGAGGGAATTTAAACCGCTTGCCGTTGAACCCATAGAGGCTAAAAAAATGATCGCTATTAACAATCCAACAAGGCCTGTAGGGAGGTAATTGGTAACAAAATTCAAAAAAACATAATTGGTATCGTTCGTGTCAGCTACCTGATCACTCTTCTTGATCAAGTTAATGGCGGACTTACGAATGTTTTTCACTTTTTTTTCAGCTGCCTGCAATTCAACACCCGCAGCATCTACGATCTGTTCATTGTCCTGATGAATAGCATCCACCAGCTTGTTTACATGCTGCAACTTCTCGGCATGTGCAACCTTATAATCTGCTTCAAGCTTATTGTACTCCGCTTTATTTATACTTTTTTCGATCCTGCTCACTTCCACCTGGTTAAAGAAAACGGGAGGTTGATGGAATTGATAAAATGTAAACACAAGCGTCCCGATCAATAAAATAAAAAATTGCATCGGGATCTTTACAAGTCCGTTCATGATAAGCCCCAAGCGGCTTTGAGTAATTGACTTGCCGGTAAGATACCTACCAACCTGCGATTGATCCGTACCGAAATACGACAGCTGCAGGAAAAAACCTCCGATGATCCCCGACCATACATTATATTTATTATTCAGGTCGAACGTAGTGTCGATCGCATTGAGCTTATCCATTTTGCCGGCTATGTGCAAAGCATCCATAAAACCTACATTTTCGGGCAGTAAATGCACTACCATATACGCTGCAAAGAACAGGCCCGCGAAAATAATGCCCATCTGCAACATTTGGGTGTAGGAAACTGCTTTTGTACCGCCATAAACGGTGTACAAAATAACCACACTACCAATAAAAATGGTTGTATACGAAATATCAAGATTCAGTATAGAGGAAAGAACAATAGATGGCGCATAAATAGTAATGCCTGTGGAAACGCCTCTTTGTATTAAAAATAAAAAAGCAGTTAATGTTCTCGTTTTTATATCAAATCGTTTTTCGAGGAATTCATAAGCTGTATATACCTTCAGCCGGTGAAAAATGGGTATAAAGGTGATGCACAGCACTACCATCGCCAAGGGAAGGCCAAAATAAAACTGAACAAAACGCAAACCATCGCTATAGGCCTGGCCGGGCGCAGAAAGAAATGTAATGGCACTGGCCTGTGTTGCCATCACCGAAAGGCCTACATGATACCAGGGCAACTGTTTATCGGCAAGTAAAAAACCATCAATATTTTTGGTTCCACGGCTTTTATAAAGCCCGTAAACAACCACAGAAAGAAGCGTAATGCCCAGAACCAACCAATCGATCACATTCATTCGAAATGTTTTGTGAACAGGTAATACAGAACGATCTGTATGATCAGCACGGCAATCACAAGGAAATATACATTCCTCCAGCTTTTCAGGAAGGGTGGTTTACCAGTATCCATTTTATTTCTGTGCAGGTATACTTAATAAATTAACAAATAAGCGGTAAGCGCCCGGAACGCCTGCAGGTAGCTCCCTGAAAAAAGCAAGCCCGGTATAAACAAAATTACCTTTACCATATTTACTAACGATCAAACTGCCTTCGTGCGGCTTTTCTCCGGGGTCATTCATTGAAAGAACCTTTTCATAATTCTCGTTCAGTTCCGTAGCGAAATAGATTCCCCGTTCCTGTTTCCAGCCTTCAAAATCAGCTGCACTGATCTTATTCGGATAGTTTAATACCGAATGAGCAGGATTGATAATTCTTACTTCTGCCGTTTCATCCGTTACCCTGTCGCGGCTGATGGTGAAGGGATAAGGGCCAATTTTGGTAAGCAGTGGGCCTACTTTGCTATTTGTATTGTATTGAACCACTAAATTACCACCATTATGCACATATTCCATCAGCTTATCATGATGTGCCTGCAGCCTGTCGTTGGTATTGTAAGCACGCACACCAGTAACAATAGCATTGTATTTCGACAGGTCTTCGTTACTTAGCATTTCATCCGTTAGCATGGTAACCGTGTATCCCAGCTGCTTTAAACATGCCGGAACATCATCTCCAGCACCGGCAATATAACCAATAGCAGTACCTGCTTTTTCCACATTGATACTTATTGATCCTGCCTCAGCCTTGCTCAATATGAACTGATATGGAATATGATCGTATTCCACTCTCATTATACTTTTTGAATACGTTTTTTCATTTATTATCAAAGAGGCATTAAGCATTCCCCCAGTACTGTTACCGGGTGTTATGGTTCCTTCCAGGGTCACCTCATCTCCTTTATTAACTAATCTGAATTGCTGCCCCATCACAATTGTCCAGCCATCCGGAACATTCACCGTCAACAGACCACTGATATCTTTCGCATTTGCTTTAATAATAAATTCTACTTTTTTAGGCGTTTTGCCCGAAAACACATACACCTTTTCAGCCAGGTTAACGGTTGCAGGAGGAAGTATTTCAAAAGGACGGTATATCTCACCTTTCACAGGATCGGTATATTTATAAACCAAACCACGCTCGCATTGCAATTTAAGACCCGGAAACTCAAGATCAAAAATTATTTTCGCAGAAACAATATTCTCCGGTTGACCTATTAACAGCGGATCCTTGACAACAAACTGTCCGGCAGTGTGTTTTTCATTCAGCCAATAAGGGTTTGAGAAAGATGCAGTAACCGGCAATGTTTCCTTATGTTTAAACGAATACAATTCATTCTGTTTTAGTATAAGTGCAGTGGTAGTATCTGTCTGGCTCAGCCAAGAGATCTTATTTAGTTTAACCGGACTGTTATTTCGACCGATCACCTGTGCCGTTATATCCACACTGTTTCCGGGAATCCCAATGTAATCAGCTGCAGTGGCTTCAAGCCATAGCCCGGAGCAGGCCAGCAGCAAGCTTTCCACTTCTTTTAGTTTTTGTTGTTTCCAGTAACGCGTATTCGGTTCTTTCTCATCCAACGGCTGTAATTGTTTGTAAATCGAAACAAGGGCGGGTACACTGCTTTCCGGCTTTTGCGGATCGTATGTTTTGATACATTCATTCACCAAACCTTGAAATTTAGCTGCTGATGCCAAACGCTTCCAGCTTTGATCTACCCCTTCAAACAGATCTTCTTTTACCGATTCACCTTTTAATTGTTTGAAATATTCAACAGAAGCACCTCTGCCTTTGGCAGATCCAAAACCCTGACTTTTATGCATGGAACGGCTTTCAGCGGCAATCTCTCCATACCCTTTACCCAATAATGGATTAAAAACACCTACATCTATTTTTAGCTGGTTGGGTGCAGTAGTATTGGTAGTTCCAAAATTAAAAGTATTCCAAAACAAACGTTTTGCCTGCCAAACCTCCGTATAGGCAAGCTGTTGAGGAAAGCGCTTGGGATCAGCCGCTGCATCAAATGCTTCCACAGCAAGTAATGCAGAAGCAGTGTGATGACCGTGTCCGCCTTCACCTGTTGTTGGGAAACGGCAAATGATTACATCCGGCTTAAACCTCCGGATGCACCATACCACATCGGCAAGTACACTGTCCTTATTCCATATAGCAAATGTTTCTTCCGGATTCTTAGAAAATCCAAAATCATTCGCCCGTGTAAAAAATTGTTCTGCACCATCTATACGTCTTGCAGCAAGCAATTCCTGCGTTCTGATAAGCCCCAGAACATCGCCTTGCTCCTTCCCTACCAGGTTTTGTCCGCCATCACCACGGGTTAAGGAAAGATATCCTGTGCGAAGATTTTTTTCTTTACTCAGATAGGCCAGTAAACGGGTATTCTCATCGTCAGGGTGAGCAGCGATATACAATACCGAACCAACAGTGTTCAGTTTTTTTAATGCCTGAAGGATCTCAGAGGAACTAAGTGATGAATTGTTTTGAGCATTCAAAAAAACACTGCTTGTAATTAAAAAAAGAAATAAAAGTGCAAATCGCTTCATAATTTATTACGGGTAATAGGTTAATAAAATTGAGGATTGCAAAATAAGAATTGTGCTGTTCAAAAACGAAACATTTTCAACAATAATTGTTTGTTTCTGCTTATTAGGGCTGCAATTAACAATATTTATATTTTCTTTAGCGGAGGAGGCATTGAAATACTCAAATATTTCGTACAATTGATATATTGAGAATAGTAAACTAAAATCATTCTGACATTTACAAATTACCAAAATCTACTCACATCACTATTGATAAACTTTAGGGTTAAGGGCAGTTCTAAAAATTCATTTTTTTTACCGCTAAGTCGCAGAGACGCAAAGAAAAATTAAAAAACAAACAATTTAGTACCAACACTTTGCGCCTTAGCGTCTTTGCGGTTAATGTTGTTTTTTTCAATTTTTGCCCCCCCTTAATTTATTTTCTTCACACAATTGTTCATCCAATAAATTTGTATCTTCGTTAATACCATCCTTTATAAAATAGATCGCAAAACAATTCTATGAAAAACTATTTTAAAATTTTTATCTGTACTTTTTTGTTTGTATCGGCACTTACCAGCTGCAAGAGCTATAGAGCCCTGATAACAGATGAAATTGTTTTGAAAGATGGAAATTCCCAAACAGGTACAATTATAAAAAGCGATTCATCAAACCTGAAAATAAAAAAAATGGATGAATCCATTAGTATCATTCCCTGGATCGCTATTGATACCATACAGGGAAAAAAACTTAAAACGTTTTGGGTAGGAGCAAATTTTGGATATTACAATACGCCTTATTTTTCTGTATTCAGAAACGAGCCCTTTGTAGGTAAGCAGTTTGGATCACAGTATAAAGTTGGACTTGCAATGCGAGGGATAAGATTATACTATTTGAGTTTAGCGTATTCAGCCGCCAAACCCTATGCTGTTACAAAGTTTGGGCTGGGCTATCAACGATACATACGAAGCGCAACTTATCTGAAAAATAATAGTTTTTTCTGGGGATCAGAATTAAATCTTATGAATGTAAAGTATAACAATGGTTCTCAAATAACTCTTGAACCCTTTACAGGATTTGAGAAAAAATACAACGAGCGCTTAAGGCTTCATTTTAAGTTTGGTTTGCAATTTAATCTCACCAATAAAAATAATCAAACAGGGTTTAACATGACCATTGGAGCTCACTTCATGAAAAGAAATTTTAAAAAAGAGTACGAAACCCTTAATAGGGAACACAGGGTATACAGAAAATGAAAAACGTAACACTTTGCATCTTTCTATTTTTTGGTTTTAGCTCCTCTTCTCAAACGGGTGGCTTGGTTTTCAACGACACTATTTTACACAGCCTTAGTATTGAAACAGATCTGCCCAATTGGTTTGAAACCTTAGAACAGGAGTTTGATTCGAACTTTTCGGATCCTATAGCCAATCCTGGAATATATCATAAATGCACAGTTACCTGGGACGGTATTGTACGCAGCAATTGTGGATTCAGAGAAAAAGGAAATGCATCAAATACACTGATCAATTTCGGAAAGAAAAAACCTTTTAAAATATCTTTTGATGAATTTGTAGATCAGGAATTAGATGGTTTAAAAAAAATGAACCTGAATAATTTTACAAACGATCCCTCTTTGGTACATGATGCAATTGCATTTAAACTGTTTCGTGATGCGGGTCTCACGGCTTCCCGTACATCTTATACCAAACTATGGATAAATGGTGAATATATCGGATTATATGTGGTGATTGAAAATGTAGATAAAACTTTTTTAAAGTCCTGGTTCGGAAGTTCTGAGAATGATGGCAATTTATACAAAACTGACAGAGGTGCAGGAGTTAGCCTTGATTGGCTGGGGGCGGAATCCACAGGATATAAAGGGCAAGGATTAAAATTAAATACCAATGAGGCAGCAGATGATTGGAGCAGGTTGATCGGTTTTATTGACCTGATCAACAATAACCATTCAGCTGATTTTAAACAACAATTTGAAAGCAGCTTTGATGTTCATTCCTATTTAAAAATACTTGCCATCGAAAAATGCATACGAAGCTGGGATAGCTATTGGGGTGGAGGCAATAATTTTTATTTGTATGAACACCCTGATGGAAAAATAAGATGGATCCCCTGGGACATGAACGAAACATTTCAAGATCTGAAAATAATAAGCGGAACCTCCTTATTAACAAGCTATTTAGTGCCGTCAAACAAATTTGATGATCGGCCATTATTAAAAAGAATATTTGAAATTGAAGACTATAAAAACGAATATTTAAACTATGTATGTGAGCTGATCCAAACAAAATTTACCTTAGATAATTTAGGAAAATATATTTTAGACAGGCATAATTTAATTGATGAAGCTTATAAGATCGACACGTATAAATATAATTCTTACGAATCCTTTCAACATTCATTGACAGAAAACAATGAAGATGTTGTTTCACTTACGCATTCAGGTTATGTGCTTCGCTTGAATTACCCCGGTATTTACCCATTCATTCAATCTCAAAGAGAATGGGCCGTTGCACAAATGAATGGCTGGGATCATGCCTGTTCCATTGAGGATGAAACAATATATAACCTGGTTGTTTATCCTAATCCTTCTTCCGCTTATGTAAATATTTTAAATGATACTTCAGGTTTTGAATATGCCCAAGTCAGATTATATAATTTTATGGGTAAATTATATAGAACTACTAATTACGAATTAATGCAAGGAGCTTACTTTACTTTAACGCTGGAAGGGGTTCCTGCTGGTATATATATCCTTACTAAAAATTCGGCTGATGGAAGGATTGGCAGGGCAAAAATAATTGTAAAATAAATTATTTTATTGACAAATTATAAAACATCGTTTTCTGTTTCTCATCGTAAACGCTCTTCGCAATTTTCATCTAAATCTTAGCGATAATTAGACTTTATATAAGTTAATTTATTAAAACACCTGCCCGACTGAATAACATCAGTCGTTCGGGCGGGATTTAATGCCCATTTGGAGCGTCATTGCGAGACTTTTTCAGCCGAAGCAATCTCACCTTAATGATGGATGTGAGATTGCGGAGTTTATCCAGAGCCTGCCGAAGGGTACCTCGCAATGACGCTCTGATTGGCACTTTCCTATAAAAAATAAAACCCCATAACATTTTAACTTGTATAAAGTCTATTTATTAAATCAATTAAATTCAATATTGTTTTCTCAAATTGAAATATTTTATTAATTTAGCTATTGCTATGATAAAGAAGATTGTTTTTTTAACTCTTATTTTAAGTCTTTTATTCGTTGGATGTAAAAAAGACGATGAGTTGGTTGTAGTGCCTGGTAATCAGGCTCCTCCCGATTATACCATTTCCTCGATAGTCAAAGAAAATTATGTAAACAAAGTGTATATAAGTGTTTTAGGTAGAAAACCGGAAACAAATGAGTTAAGTTCCGGCTTATCCATTATTAATCAGCATAATTTATCTGAATTGGATAGAGCGGCTTTTTTAGATGATGTTTTTGCTAAACCTACCTATAACCAAAGACTTTATGAAATAGCTTCCATTAAACTACTTACCAGTTTTGATACAAGCGCTATTACAGAGAGGATCGCAGTTTTTCAATTTCTTTTAACTGATTCTACATATGCTCCGGTTTTCGATCAATTAAATATGGAAATAGCGAGGTTACAATTGTTAAAAAGTATTCCTGCCGAATTGAACAATGGCACATTAACTGCTACCGGGATGAATAGAAGATTAATTGACAATAATCTTTATGACGACATCAATATGGGGACTGAAAATTTTGTAGTTTCTTCTTTCCAACATTTTATGGATCGATATCCTACTGACGATGAACTCGAACAGTCCTCTGCCATGGTGGATGGCTTGAGTGCTGTCATTTTTTTTACTCAGGGAAATACAAAAAGTCAATACATGGATATCATTTTTAACACTAATAATTATTTTGAAAGTGAGGTTAGGGAACTTTACATCAGGTATTTATTCAGAGAACCTACTTCAGCTGAAATGACTAAATATGCGATAGAATATAAGACCGATCTGAATTATAAAAAATTACAAAAAACTATACTTGCACTGGACGAATATGTTGGCATTAAATAATTATATAAAAAACAAAACAATTTATCTGCTTTGCCTGATGGCAATTGTGGTTACAAGTTGTAAAAAAGAGGCCAATAAAAGTTATATTTATGATGTAAATAACGTTGGGGTTTCTCAGGATGGTGTTGCTAAACCCAATGTTAAATCAACTGTCGAATTTATCTCCATAGCCTATTCCGATCTTTATGGAAATACAATTGATCAAACAAAACTAACCGACTTAGGGACCGCTTACAATGCTTTTGGCGACAAAAAACTGATCGAGGATCTGATCATACGAAATTTCCTCAATGCCACCGGAGTTTCCATCCCTACGGTTGCTGCAATGAATACCGATGTGAATCAATTTGTGATAAACACCTATAAAAAGTTTTATAACCGTGAACCGAATGAATTCGAGTTATGGCAAATGAAAAGCCTTATTCAAACTGATGTAAATACAACACCGGAGCTGGTTTACTATGCATTTATGACTTCGAATGAATACAGATATTATTGAATTGGATAATGGATGTTGGATTTTGGAAAATTAGGTAATTGAAAACAACAAACAATTTTAAACACAGATTCGTAATTCGTTAAAATTCGTAATTCGTAGGAGAACATGGACAGGAGAAATTTTCTTAAAAAAACGGTAATGGCTTCAGCAGGAGCATTTGCTGTCCCGTATATTTTACCATCGGGTAGATTATTTGCTGCTTCCGGTGTAAGAAGAGCCGACCACGTGGTGTTTTGTCTTTTTGCTGGTGGTGTAAGAAATTTTGAATCAGTACACAAAGTTGATGGAAACCTCATGCCCAATATGCTTACCGGTTCTGAAGCAATTTCAGGAGATATGGCCGGAGCTATGGACTTTTTAGCCCCTATTGGTGGTGCAGCGCTCCAAACACAAGGTACATTATTTAAAGAATTCAGATACGCTCAAGGCCCTACCGGCCATTTTAATGGACATACCACCGCTATGACCGGTGTTTATACCACCACCGATCTTAATATAAAAGCACCTCCTGTAAATCCAACAATTTTTGAATATTACAGAAAGCACAATTCGCCATCCATGTCGGCCCTTAATTCCTGGTGGGTATCAAATGCATTAGGACCTTATCCTGCTTTAAATTTTAGCTCCGATTCAAATTATGGCGCCCTGTATGGAGCCAACTATGTTCAGCCCCTATCGTTGATCAGCCAGGAAGCATACAATGTTTTAGGTACTCCAAAAAATTTCAATCCAAATGAAAAGATCAGCTCTTCAAAACTAAGAGATGTATTAAATAAAAACTTTGGAAGCCAGTCTAAACCGGGCGATGCAGGTATTGAGAACACATCTGCAGATGCCCTTACATTAGAAACATTTATAAACAATAGCTACGCAACCGCCAACAGTGGTGGATTTGACGATCCCTGGGGAGTAGGTGGTAATGTTATGAACAGCGATATGCGAAATGTATTTTTTGCTGAAAACATCATTACCAATTTTAAACCTGAATTACTTGTAGTAAATATGCAGGATGTTGATGTTTGCCATTCTGATTTTACCAGCTATTGCAACAATCTAAGAAAAGCGGATTATGCATTGGCTCATTTATGGCAAACGATACAAAGCACTCCCGGCATGGCAAACAATACTGTTTTGATCGCTGCCCCTGAACATGGAAGAAATGAAACCAGTAATACATTGATGGATGCGCAGGGTCGTTACGCTCTTGATCATACCGGAGAGATCGTTAACGGAAGAGCCTTATCAAGAGAAATATTTTGTTTAATGCTTGGCCCTGTAGGTGTTGTAAAACAAAACCAATTATTTTCAACTGTACAAGGCGAAAGTATTGATATTGTTCCAACAATAGCAGACATACTAGGGTTTTATGGCGATATCCCAATGAACTATCGTGGCAATATGGGAAGTGTTTTAACGCAAGCTTTTGTATAATGATAAAAAAAACTTCATATAAACTTGTTTTAGCAATTACCACAATTATAGTGGTGGTGATGATTCAAAATGGCTGTAAAAAAACAGAGGAGCCTGCTCCTGCCAATCCATTTGCTACTATCGATTATGGCACTGCACCTGTTATCCCAAATCCCGACCCAAATTCATTAGTTGGGATCCATACCAATATTTTACAACCGAAATGCGCTGTTCCCGGGTGTCATGATGGAAACTTTGAACCCGATTTCAGAACCCCTCAATCGGCCTATTCAACCTTAGTTTATCACCCGGTGAAAAAAAACAATGCTGACGAAACATTCACTTTCAGGGTTGTTCCTTATAAACCATTGGAGTCGGTGCTTTATGAACGCATTACCAATTGCTGTTTTGTGAACCAGGACGACAGAATGCCTCAGGATAATATTGGTGTACCTCTTCCTGCCGGTGATGTTCAGGCAATAAAAAACTGGATAACTGCCGGAGCTAAAGATGTGTTTGGCAATGTACCAACGTATCCTAATTTTGAACCAACAATAGAGCCTTACTTTGCTGTTGTTGATGCTGCAACCTACCAGATCCAGTACACGGCCCAAGAAAACAGGATTGATAGTGTTTCTTATAACGCCTTTCTCCTTCCGGACAATACAAATGTGATTTTTGCATTTATCGTATCGGACGACAGCACCGCTTTCCCTCAACTTCAGGTGAATCAAATGAAATTATCCTTTGACCCCAATGATTTCAGCAACCCTATTACTTTTACTGCCCAATATATTCACGTGCCACCGCCAAATGAAAATGACTTTTTTGGAATAACGATAAATACAACCGATCTGCCACATAACCAGATAGTGTATATGCGCTATTTTGTAAATGATGGCGATCATACTACTAACACCCAATTCCCTACCGACAATTTACAAATTCAGTATAAAACTTATTGGTCCTTTTACGTATATTAATAATGAAAAAACTTTTTATCCTGTTTGTTTTTTTTGGTTTGATCTCCTCTTGTAAAAAAGATGATTCGATTGAAATTTCTACAACGCCCGCAATTGAATTTGTAAGCATTACTCCTTCAACAGCTGTTGAATACCTTGATAAAATTACCATTACAATATCTTACAAAGATGGTGATGGCGACCTTGGAGAAAATTCACCTGACGTTAAAAATCTTTTTTTAACCGATACCAGGAACAATGTAACCTATCAATACAGGATATCTCAGCTGGCACCTTCCGGAACAGCCACTGCCATTAAGGGAACATTAACAATTGAATTGAAAAACACCGCCATCACAAACGGATCAAACTCTCAAGCCCTTTCGTTTTCTGTGTTCCTAAAAGACAGGACAGGGAATGTGAGCAATACTGTATCTACTTCTGCTATCACGGTTACCAATTAAGTTTACAACATCTAGCTTACATATTGGACCATTCGATTTGATCTAAAAACCTGACAGGTTTAACTGCCCCTCTATAGAATTGATAATTGCCGATTTAAAACTTAGACTGGTCGATATTTGTAAAATGGACTTAGCCTTATCGGAGGAAGGAAGATTTAATAACTGATACTACGTTCAGCCCCAGAGGGGCGAGATCTTTGTAGAAAACAGCCCCGCACATCCTCTTAAGCTCCATAGGAGCGGGATATTTCGCCCCGATCGGCAATGTCATTAAGTTAAGGACTTTTCTAACGGAACGTCTGCAAGGTCTTCGACAAGCTCAGACTGACCGCGCGCTGGTCATATTGAGCCTGTCGAAATATGAGCGATGGCTTCTTAACTTAATGACATTGCCCGCTGGGTCTTATTTTTGGATTCTTAACTTCTACAAAGATTCTACCCCTCTGGGGCAATGCGTAACCTCAATTAATAAGTAATTCTCTTAAACATTAGCATGGTAAAAGAGGGCTAACCTCTTTCAATCTTGTTAAAGCTTAGGCAGCTCTATCTCATCTTGCACTAAAAAGGCGGAAGGGAATTCTACCTGTACTTCTTTTAAAAACTTATAGGCTTCCAGTTTTGTCCTGAAATCGCCCACGCGGATATTAAAATTTGGTTGATCATATTTTTCATAGGCAGGAACATCAGGAAACTTTGCAATAAAATTCCCTTTAATTTCTCTGGCTTTGTTTTTATCTGAACCAAAATGGATCTTCACTCGATAGCCTTTTATAGGTGCTTTCGAATTAATTTCAATGTGTTTATTCAGCAATTCCTCTACCTTGTTATCCTGCACAAATTCTACTTTCCCGGTATCTGCGATTGCTTTTTGAGCATACGAAAAATGGCACGTTAATACCATAAACACACTGCTTAATGCTACTCTAAATAATAATTTTGAACGCTCCATATTTTGTATTATTAATTCAACAAAGTTAATTTATTAAACTTTCATAGCAAAAGTTTATGAAAAATTTAAAATAGCAAATGGTGTAATTTTAAAAACACCTGTTCGACAAATAGTTGATTTTATTAGATAAGAGAGGGCTTTTTATTGACAAGGTTTTTAAAAAAATCAAGAACGAATTCAGCCTTATTAAGAATGATTATAAACTATACATTATTTATAAATTTTTAACGTTTTTTGAACCAGTAATTAATGTTTCTTATAATTTTGCCGCACGAGTTTTAGAATTCTCCCTAAAAAAGTATGGGATATCATTGGATTTAAACAATTAGATTTATATATGGATACAATTTTCGTTACACCACAAAGAAAATTTCTGGCAATTCTTTCCTTCCTCTTCTTATCATTTCTTATTAATTTCAATTCTGCATCCGCACAGGACGCTGAAAAACTATTCAAACAAAACTGTGCTGTTTGTCATAGTTTAGGTAAAAATAAAATTACCGGCCCGGGCTTGGAAGGTATTGCTACACGTGCTCCAAGTGATGCATGGTTGGCAAAATGGATCAAAAATAACAAAGAAGTTATTAAAAGTGGTGACCCTTACGCGAAGAAAATTTTAGCTGAAAGTAACGGTGCTGACATGACCACCTTTACTGATTTGAAAGATGAAGAAATCACTTCGCTTATTGCCTTTATCAAAAATCCGCCTAAAGAAAAAGAGGTAGTTGCAACAAGCGCTCCAGGTGCTGCAAAAACTGAAGAAAAAGGTGTTAATCCTTTAGCAATACTAATAGGTGTAATAGCATTTTTAGTAATTATTATCGGAGTTTTACGTGGAGTAAGCCATTCATTAAAAAACATACAAAACGAAAAACAAGGTTTACCTGAAGAAGAAGCTGTTGGTCCATGGCACGAAATTAAAACATGGATGGGCTTCCATAAAAGAACAGTTGCTGTTATTATCCTCTTTATTGTTGGAGGATTGCTTTCTTCAGGCTGGTATGCTTTAAAGGATATTGGAGTTTACACAGGGTATCAACCAACACAACCTATTGCTTTTTCACATAAGATACACGCTGGCGACAATGCAATTAATTGTCAGTACTGTCACTCCGGTGTTGAAAAAAGCAAAACAGCAGGTATTCCTTCTGTAAATGTTTGTATGAATTGCCACAAAGGTATTTCAAAAGGACCAACTACCGGAACAGCTGAAATTGCTAAAATATACGAAGCTGCAGGATGGGATGCTGATAAAGGGGAATACACTAAACCACAAAAACCTATTGAGTGGGTAAAAGTTCATAATCTTCAGGACTTTGTTTATTTCTCTCACCAACAACACGTAAAAGTAGGTAAACAAGAATGTGCTACCTGCCATGGTGATCTAAAAGAAATGACCACTGCAAAACAAGTAAGTCCATTAACAATGGGATGGTGTATCGATTGCCACAGAAAAACGGAAGTACCGGGCATGAAAGACAATCCATACTATGAAAGTTTACACAAAAAATTAGCTGAAAAATATAAAGGACAAACGATCACCGTAGATAAAATGGGCGGTATTGAGTGTGGAAAATGCCACTACTAAAAAAGTGCTCTTCAGCTCTTCTCTTCAATTGAAGAGGGTTTGCTGGGGTGTTGAAAAAAAAACAGATACAAAAAGAAAAACATAGAATAGAAAACACAGATTAGTAAATTCGTTTTCATTCGTTATTAGTAACCAAATATGGCAACAAAAAAATACTGGAAAGGATTAGAAGAACTAAAAAACAGTCCTGAATTTGTTCAAAATGTAAATAATGAATTTGCAGAACAAGTACCTGTAGCAGAATTTTTAGACGACAATAACCTTACAAATAACGGTACCAACCGTAGAGATTTTTTGAAATTTTTAGGATTTAGTGTTGCTGCGGCATCATTGGCTTCATGTGAAACCCCTGTAAACAAAGCTATTCCTTATTTAAATAAACCTGAAGAAATTACTCCCGGTGTTGCCAACTGGTATGCTTCTACTTATTATGATGGTAGAGATTATGCTTCCGTATTGGTAAAAACCAGAGAAGGCCGCCCTATTAAAATAACAGGAAACGCTCTTTCAAAAGTATCAAATGGTGCTACTAATTCACGTATTCAGGCATCTGTACTTTCATTATATGATTCGTCCCGTTTAACAGGCCCTACAGCAAATGGGAATGCAGAAACATGGTCGAATGTTGACAAACAAATTGGAAATAAACTTGCTGCTATTACTGCAAAAGGTGGTGCTATACGTATTTTATCATCTACAATTATCAGCCCTTCAACAAAAGCTGCTATTGATGAGTTTACTGCTAAATATCCAACAACAAAACATGTAACATACGATGCTATTTCATTTGCCGGAATTGCAAATGCAAATGCTCAAACATTCGGACAGGCAATTATCCCTACTTATCATTTTGAAAATGCACAAGTAGTTGTAGGTATTGGAGCGGATTTCCTTACCAATTGGCTTGAGAATTTTGCTTTGGCTTATGCAAAAAACAGAAAAGTTAGCAAAGAAAAACAGGAAATGTCTAAACATTACCAGTTCGAGTCTAACTTATCATTAACAGGAGCGAATGCAGATGAACGCATCCCTGTTAAGGTATCTGAGCAAGCAAAAGTTGTAGTGAATTTATACAATGCTATCGCTAAACTTGTTGGTGTTTCCACTTTACCAAAAACAGAATTAGCATGTGATGCAATGATCACCAAAGTAGCCAAAGATCTTGTGGCAAACAAAGGTAAATCATTAGTAGTATGCGGATCTAACGATACAAGAGTTCAACTGATAGTAAATGAGATCAATACCTTGATAGGTAGCTATGGCAAAACCATTGATATGGAAAATCCAAGTTACTTAAATCAAAGTAATGATAAAGCTTTTGCTGACCTAACGGCTGAAATGGCATCAGGAAAAGTAGATGCGATCATCACTTACAATACAAATCCTGTTTATACTGCTCCTGCAGCCTTAAAATTTGAAGAAGCTTACAATAAAGTTGGTTTACGTATTTCTTTTGCTGACAGAGCGGATGAAACAGCTTCTTTAGCAACATTCATTTGTCCTGATCATCATTACTTAGAATCATGGAACGATTTTAATCCGAGAAAAACACATTTCAGTTTATCCCAACCTACTATTTCTCCTTTATTTGCTGAACAAAATTCAGGAACTCGTCAGGCTCAACAAACTTTATTAAAATGGTCGGGTAACTCAAGCGACTATCATTCATACATACAAAAAATATGGGCAGAACGTGTATTCCCTATGCAGGGTAAATACATGACCTTTACCGAATTTTGGAATAATTCATTACATGATGGCGCAATAGAAGTTGGAAAAGGCACTGAAACGGTTACTGCAACTGAAACAGACAAAACTAAAGCTGTTGCAGCAGAAGCTCCTAAGAAAGAAGAAGTAAAACCGTTAGAGCCTGTTAATTTAGTTGTAGCTGCAAGAGAGATCAATGCAATTACAGGTGGAGAGTTTGAATTAGCTCTTTACGAAAAAGTGGCAATTGGTAATGGTAACCAGGCAAACAATCCTTGGCTACAGGAATTACCTGACCCTATTTCAAAAATTACCTGGGATAACTATGTTACCATGTCCCCAATTGAAATGGAGAAAAAAGGCTTCAATTTGATGGAGCGCCAGGACAGAGAAGCAAGTGTAGTTAATGTTACTGTTAATGGAATTACGGTTGAATTACCTATTGTACCTCAACCGGGACAAGCAAACGGAACAATTGGAATTGCACTTGGATATGGAAGAGATAAAGCCGGGAAACTAAGTATTCAAACAGGAAGTGTTATCGGTAAAAATGTGTTCCCATTGGTTCAATTAGTGAATGGAACATTGAATTACGCTGCATTGAATGTAAAAATTGAAAGTGCAAATAAAACAACTGAAATAGCAGGAACTCAAATTCACCACACTTTAATGGGTCGTGAAATTGTGAAAGAAACCAATTTAGAGAACTATAAAAAGAACCCTAAATCAGGTAATGCCGATGAAATGCTTGTTACACATTCTGGTGTTAAAAAAGCTTCTACTATTGACTTGTGGGATGAGCACGAAAAATTAGGTCACCGTTGGGGTATGACCATCGATTTAAATTCATGTATCGGTTGTGGTTCTTGCGTAGTAAGTTGTACTGCCGAAAACAATGTGGCTGTAGTAGGAAAAGAACAAGTAATAAAAACCCGTGAAATGCACTGGTTGCGTATCGATCGCTATTACAGCAGCGATATGAATAAAGAAGTTGCTAAAGAAGAAGGTGTTGGAGCAATTGATATGTATTTGGATATGGAAAATCCTTCGGCAGCAAATCCGAAAGTGGTATTTCAACCAATGATGTGTCAACATTGTAATTCAGCTCCTTGTGAGAATGTTTGTCCGGTATTGGCAACCAACCACAGTTCTGACGGCTTAAATCAAATGACCTATAACCGTTGTGTTGGTACTCGTTACTGCGCTAACAACTGTCCGTTTAAAGTTAGACGTTTCAACTGGTTTAACTACAATGAGAATACTGATTTTACATTCAATCCAACACAAGACGATTTAGGCCGTATGGTATTAAACCCTGACGTAGTAGTTCGTTCACGTGGTGTTATGGAAAAATGCTCTATGTGTGTTCAACGTATTCAGGGCGGTAAATTAGAAGCTAAAAAAGCAGAACGTAAATTAGTTGATGGTGACGTAAATACTGCTTGTGCAGAAGCTTGTCCTACCAACGCAATTTTATTTGGTGACTTGAATGATGCAGATAGCGCTATCGCTAAATTAAGAAAACAAGAAGCGGATGGACGTAACTACTTTATATTGGAAGAGCTTGGTATCAAACCAACAGTATCTTATTTAACAAAAGTAAGAAACTGCGAAGAAACAATTGAAGAAGGAAAAAAAACGGAAAGTCATTCAGAAAAAGCTTAAAAATTATGTTGAATGTTAAATTGTAAATGTTGAATTATTGTAAATTTTCAAAAATTATGTTGACAACATTTCATACAACATTTAACATTTAATAAAGCATATAACATTTAACATTTAATAAAACATACAACATTTAACATTTAACATTTCTATAAATGCAACACGAATCGGAAATTAGAGAGCCCTTAATTATTGGTAACAAAACGTATCATCAAATTTCTGAAGATATTGTTAGACCTATCGAAGGCAAAGCTTCAAAGCATTGGTACATGCTATTTACAGCTTCTGTTATTTGTTTTATATGGGGTCTTTCTTGTTTAGCTTATACCATCGGTACAGGAATCGGTGTTTGGGGATCAAACAACGGTGTAGATTGGGCTTGGGATATCACTAACTTTGTATGGTGGATCGGTATTGGCCATGCAGGAACACTTATTTCTGCGGTATTATTATTGTTCCGTCAAAAATGGAGAATGGCTATTAACCGCTCTGCGGAGGCGATGACCATCTTTGCCGTTATGTGTGCTGCTATCTTCGTATTGCTTCATACTGGCCGTCCCTGGTTAGATTATTGGTTGTTTCCATTGCCAAATCAATTTGGTTCTTTATGGGTAAACTTTAACTCTCCATTGATGTGGGACGTATTTGCGGTTTCTACTTATTTCTCTGTATCATTAGTTTTCTGGTACACAGGTTTAGTACCGGATTTTGCAATGATCCGCGACAGAGCTGTAAAGCCATTTTCAAAAAAAATGTACAGTCTTTTAAGTTTTGGTTGGGGCGGAAGTGCTCGTCACTGGAGCCGTTTTGAAGAAGTATCTTTAGTACTTGCAGGTTTATCAACTCCACTTGTATTTTCGGTTCACTCTATTGTATCCATGGACTTTGCTACCTCTATTGTTCCGGGATGGCACACTACTATCTTCCCTCCTTATTTCGTTGCAGGTGCCGTTTTCTCCGGTTTCGCAATGGTATTAACGCTTTTGATCATTATGCGTAAAGTATACCACCTCGAAAATTACATCACCATCAAACACATCGAATATATGAATATCGTTATCATTGTAACGGGTTCTATAGTAGGTGTAGCGTATTTAACAGAATTATTTATCTCCTGGTACTCAGGTGTGGAATACGAACAATACGCGTTCCTAAACCGTGCTACAGGTCCATATTGGTGGGCGTATGCAGCGATGATGACCTGTAACGTAATTTCTCCTCAATTATTCTGGTTCAAAAAATTACGTACCAGCTTAACCTTTACTTTCATTATGTCCATCATTGTGAACATTGGTATGTGGTTCGAGCGTTTTGTGATCATCGTACCAACATTGTGCCGTACGTTCCTTCCTTCATCATGGAACATGTACCATCCAACATTTGTTGATATTGGGATCTATACAGGAACCATTGGAATGTTCTTTACTTTTTTCTTGTTATTTACCCGTTACTTCCCGGTAATAGCACAGGCTGAATTAAAAACGATCGTAAAATCATCCGGACAGGAATATAAAGAAAAAGCTAAACATCATTAGTGAAACTCAAATTCCAAATTTTGAGTTAGAATTAAGATATTAGAATTAAGATATTAGAATTAAATTTATAAGGATATGAGTACAGTAGCGATACACGCAATTTATGACGATGAAGAGCCATTATTGGCAACTGCTAAAGAACTTCGTACAAAAGGTATAAAAGTAAAAGATGTTTATTCTCCTTTTCCAATTCACGGAATAGACTCCGTTATTGGAGTGCCAAGAACACGATTAGCTATTTGCGCATTTATTTATGGCATCACAGGAACCTGCCTGGCTACATTAATGATGTGGTACATGATGATCCACGACTGGCCAACTGATGTGGGTGGTAAACCAAGTTTTGCATATTACATGAACGTACCTGCATTTATTCCGATCACATTTGAATCAACTGTACTTTGTGCTGCACACGGAATGGTTATTACCTATTACCTAAGATGTTGGATGCTTCCGGGAGTAAAAGCAAAAAATCCGGATCCAAGAACTACTGACGATAAATTTTTGATGATCGTTGAAACTAAAGAGGAAAATAAAAGTACTATCGAAGCATTACTAAAAAACGGTGGTGCATCTGAAATTTCTTTCAAATAATTAAAGTAAAAGTACAAAGTATTAGTACGAAGTACAATGAAATCAACACTCATACTACTTACAAGGTAATACATAATACACAATACAATGAATAAAAAAGTAACAAGAATTATTTCTTTAATGACGCTGTTCAGCTGTGTAACAATAGCATTTACATCTTGCGAAAAGCATGACGCTAACAGCCCGGGAGTTGAATTTATGCCCGATATGTATCGTTCTCCATCTTTGGAAAGCAACATGGCTTATACATCTCTTACTGATAGCACTGTTAAGCAAGCCAACCGATTACCGGTTGCAGGAACCATAGCCCGAGGATTTATGCCTTATATTTATGGGAATGATACTGCAGGTTATGCAAATGCAGGTCGTTATTTACATAACCCACTTGCTAAAAATGAGATCAACTTAAAGCAAGGTGAAGAACTTTATGGTAAATTTTGTGTTCACTGCCATGGAGCAGCCGGACAAGGAGATGGACTTGTAGGTGCTAAATTGCCTGGTGCACCACCATCTTATACAGGTGCTGCATTAAAAAACTTACCTGAAGGAAAAATATTTCATTCTATCACATACGGTAAAGGACTAATGGGATCACATGCATCACAATTAAACAAAGAGGAACGTTGGAAAATAGTTCAATATGTTCAAAAATTACAAAACCCCGAAGGAGCAGCCCCGGTAGCAGCTCCTGTAACTGAAGAGGCTGCAAAACCAACAACTGAAGTGGCAGCAAAACCAACAACTGAAGCAAAATAATTTTAAAGATATTTTTGAGAATAAAAGATTAAATGCAAACAAATATGGATAATTCGAACTATACATTTACTAAAAAAACAAAGAACATCACCATTGGTTTAATGGCTATTGGCTTAATTACCCTCATTGCAGGCTTTTTAACCGACCATGCTCCCGAAGGTGTTAGCCACGAAGAATACCATCACACGCGTATTTGGGCAAATTTGCTTGTGAACGGTTGGTTTTTTATGGGTATAGGTTTGTTAGCAACATTTTTTATGGCCTTGCAGTATGTTGCGGAAGTAGCATGGTCAGTTGCTGTAAAAAGAGTGTATGAAGCAGTTTCCAGTTATTTACCAATTGGTGCGATCATTATGTTTTTGATATTACTTGCAGGTCAGTTTCATGTTCACCACCTGTATCATTGGATGGATCCGGATGTAATTAACCCTGAATCACCAAAGTATGACGAAGTGATCGCCAACAAACACGGTTATTTTACTCCTTGGTTCTTTTGGTTGAGAACTATTGCTTATTTAGTGATCTGGAATTTATTTCAAAGAGGTTTTATTAAACGTTCATTGGAAGAAGATCTTCAGGGTGGTACTGCTATTCACTTCAAAAATATGGCTAAAGGTGCAATGTTCCTTGTGTTTTTTGCTGTTACTTCATCTACAGCAGCTTGGGATTGGATGATGTCGATAGATGTACATTGGTTTAGCACCATGTATGGCTGGTATTCATTTGCCGGTATGTGGATCTCTGCTATGATCACCATTATATTATTTGTACTTTTCTTAAAACGTAAAGGATATTTGCCTCAGGTAAATGACAGCCATATTCACGATCTTGGAAAATGGGTGTTTGCAATCAGCTTTTTGTGGAGCTACCTATGGTTCTGTCAGTTTATGTTGATCTGGTATACCAATGTGCCTGAAGAAACCATTTACTTTCAGGAGCGTTTACACGATTTTGGCTACATGGCCTTAATGTGGACGGTTTTCTTTATGAACTTTGTTTTCCCAATGATCTTATTAATGAGCCGTGATGCAAAACGCAATTATTTTTTCTTAACAATTGTTGGTTCCATTATTTTTGTTGGACACTGGTTAGATGTATTTATGATGGTAATGCCGGGAACAGTTAATGGCGCATGGCATTTGGGTTGGGTAGAGATCGGAATCGCTTTAGGCTTCCTTGGTTTGCTATTGTTTACAGTAAACAAAGCGCTTACAAAAGCACCATTGATGGTTCAAAAACATCCTTATCTGGATGAGACGATACATCACCAATTTTAACGATCATTCATTAAAAAGAAAAAAAGAATTAACACGATAACAAAAAAAAATTAACTCAACTCACCTAATACTTCCTCTCCATTTGGCTAGGGAATTAAGGGGTGAGGCTAACAATAATAAATACTATGATACAGTTTTTAATTTACGTTGCCATAATTTTAGCGGTTTTTGCGATCGGTTATTTAGTAAGAGTGTTTGAGCTTTCGTCCAGCTTAAAAGGTGCTAAGCCACATATAATAACAGAAAAAGATAACCGGTTTATGTCAAAAGTCATGTTGACCTTTTTGGTTGTGTTCTTCACTTTTGTGATCTGGAATTTAAAAAAATATGTGCCGTTAATGCTACCTGAATCAGCTTCAGAGCATGGTGTTGGTTTAGACTGGCTATTTAATTTTAACATGGCCATTATCTTTTTTGTATTTGTAATTACTCACATCTTATTGTTCTATTTTTCTTATAAATACTATGGTCGTAAAGGAAATATTGCAACCTATTTTACACACAGCAATAAATTAGAAATGATATGGACAATAATACCTGCTATTGTTCTTGCCGTTATCATTATTTTCGGATTAAAAGCCTGGAATAAAATTACTGAGCCGGCTTCAAAAGATGCGATCGTTATGCAGCTTTATTCTAAACAGTTTGACTGGACAGCCCGTTATGCAGGTGCTGACAATGAATTAGGTGAATCAAATTATAAACTTATCACCGATGAAAATGCATTGGGTATGGATATAAAAGATAGCAAAGGTGCGGATGATATTATTGTGAAGAATGAGTTTCATATTCCGGTAAATAAAGAAATTGAATTCAAATTAAATGCAAGAGAAGTTATACACAGTGCTTTTTTGCCACATTTCAGAGCTCAAATGAATTGTGTACCGGGCATGACAACAATGCTTCACTTTACTCCGATCATTACCACTGCTGAAATGCGTAAAAAACCATACGTAATAGAATTGATGAAGGGCATTAATGCAGTAAGAGCTAAGCGTGGAGAAAAGCCTGAAGAATTTAACTATATACTTTTGTGTAATAAAATATGCGGTAACAGCCATTATAATATGCAAATGACAGTTATAGTAGAATCAGAAGCAGATTATAATAAATGGTTAAAAAGTAAAAAACCATTTTTTAGTAAACAATAAATCAATTTGAAAACATCTTCCTTACAGGTAGAATATAAGAATCAAGAGACAAGAATCAAGATAAATAGAAATTAGTAACCGAGCAGTATCATGCTTCTTGGCTCTTAAATCTTGACTCTGAATATCAAATTAATAATTCAATAAAATAATATGTCAATGGAGAATCACGATCAGCACGCTCAAGCACACAACGGTCACGAAGAGGAACATCACCACACAGAATCATTTGTATCCAAATACATTTTTAGTATGGATCACAAAACCATTTCACGCCAGTTTCTTATAACTGCTGTGTTAATGGCATTTATCGCAATGACGATGTCCTTCCTGTTCCGCTTGCAATTAGCATGGCCAGGAGAACGTTTTTGGATAATGAATTTTTTATTGGGCGACAAATGGGCTCCGGACGGTATACTTGACCCGGGAATGTATATGCAGCTTGTTACTATACATGGTACCATCATGGTGTTTATGGTACTTACAGGAGGATTAAGCGGTACATTCAGTAACCTCTTAATTCCTTACCAAATTGGAGCACGCGATATGGCTTCCGGATTTTTAAATATGTTATCATATTGGTTCTTCTTTTTGTCGAGTATAATTATGTTAGCCGGCTTTTTTGTTGAAACCGGTGCAGCATCAGGTGGTTGGACTGTTTACCCTCCATTAAGTGCATTGCCACAAGCAATGGAAGGATCAAGATTAGGGATGACATTATGGTTGGTTTCCATGAGTTTCTTTATCGTTTCGGCTTTGCTTGGTGGTTTAAATTACATTGTAACAGTAATAAATCTTCGTACCAAAGGAATGTCGATGACACGTATGCCGCTTACCATCTGGGCTTTCTTTGTAACAGCAATTCTTGGTGTACTTTCGTTCCCTGTTTTATTTTCAGCAGCTTTATTGTTGATCTTCGACAGAAGCTTTGGAACCTCATTTTATTTATCTGATATTTATATTGGTGGACAAGCCTTGGAGCAAACAGGTGGAAGTCCGATCTTATACGAGCATTTATTCTGGTTTTTAGGACATCCTGAGGTATATATCATCATTTTACCTGCATTGGGTCTTACTTCTGAGATCATCTCGGTAAACTCACGTAAACCAATTTTCGGATACCGTGCGATGATCGGTTCAATTATGGCAATTGGTTTCCTTTCCTTTATTGTATGGGGGCATCACATGTTTATCACAGGAATGAATCCTTTCCTGGGCTCGGTATTCGTTTTTACCACACTATTGATCGCTATTCCATCTGCAGTAAAGGCATTTAACTACATTACTACCTTATGGAAAGGAAACATACAATACACTCCGGCAATGTTGTTTGCCATTGGCTTGGTTTCTACATTTATTTCGGGTGGTTTAACAGGTATTATCCTTGCCGATTCAGCGCTTGATATCCCTGTTCACGATACCCTGTTTGTTGTAGCGCATTTCCATATCGTAATGGGTGTTTCAGCCATATTAGGGATGCTTGCCGGTGTTTACCATTGGTTCCCTAAATTATTTTTGCGCCACATGAATAAAAAATTAGGGTATATCCATTTTTGGGGAACATTTATTTCCGCTTATGGCGTATTCTTCCCAATGCACTTTTTAGGCTTGGCGGGTTTACCTCGTAGATATTATTCAAACAGTGCATTTCCAATGTTTGATAATTTGGTAGACATAAATATCCTGATCACAGGATTTGCTATATTGGCTGCATTAACGCAAATAGTTTTCTTGTTCAATTTCTTTTATTCAATTTTCCGCGGACCAAAATCAGAACAAAACCCTTGGAATTCAAATACCTTAGAGTGGACAACTCCAATGGCAAATACGCACGGTAACTGGCCAGGTAAACTGCCTATTGTTCATCGCTGGCCTTACGACTACAGCAAACCAGGTAAAGAACATGATTTTGTTCCGCAAACTGTACCTTTAGAAGAAGGTGAAGTAGACGGTGGAGGACATTAAGAAAGAATCAAGATGTTAGATGTTAGAATCAAGATTTTAGAACCACGACTCAAGATTTAGAAAATTCCCTGAACAAGAAATTTGTTCAGGGAATTTTTATTTAACACTGTTTTCTTGCATCTAATATCTTGATTCTTGTATCTATATTTATTTCTTGATTCTAAAATCTTGATTCTTGGCTCTTGAATCTATATCACTATCTTTGCACCGTGTATAAACGTATTAACATATTTCTATTTGTTCTGTTCTGCTGCATTTCCTTTCAAACAATAGCACAACCAACACTTGATACCATCAGAGATTGCCTGAAACAAAAGCCACACTTGTTTGGTAAGCTCGATACCCGTAATTCTTTTATAAACAATAGCAGGGCAAAAATTTTTGGGGTAAAAATTGGCTTAAATTATGGAAACAAGCTACATTTCGGAATAGGTTATAATCAACTCTTTCGGCCCGCAAAAGATTTTGATAAAAAAGTGTATTACATAAATGCCAATAATCTGGCTGATAGTGTAACAGCACAACTTAAACTATATTATTTTTCCACCCATGTAGAATATATCTATTACCAAAACCAACATTGGCGGTTAAGTATTCCATTGCAAGTAGGCTTTGGCAAAACGTATTATCAATACAAGTTGTTTGGAAAAAAAAAGGAAGATGGGAGTACTTTTGCTTTTATTTACGAGCCGGCAGTATCAATAGAATATAAATTTGTCAATTGGGCCGGTGTTGGTGCTGATATCGGATTTAGATTTATGGTAACGGATTACAGACGATTAAATCAAAAATTTAATTCCCCAACCTACGCATTCAAATTATTGATCTACTATAATGAAATATATAAATCAATTGCAAAAAAGATAAGGGAGAAATAACGTTACCCCTCCATTTATGCTGTATTTAAGGCAAATTTCAGGATAAAAACACCAATGAACATTCATTCAATTGATGTTGCTTTTGCAAGCGCAAAAAAGTGGCAATCATCTACTCTTCGTGGTCCGAATCCCAGGCAAAAAATAATTCTTTTAAATACTTGTTTTCTTCAGTGGTAATTTTTTTATCCGCTTTTACCATCTTCACCGCTAATTTTAAAAAATCGTTACGCTCCTTTTCAGTGGAATCTTCATAAAAATCATTCATTGAGTTATTAAAATGCAAAAAATAATCCTCTTTTGGCAATGCACTTAATTCCGCTACTTCCCTGTCCAACTCAACTCTAAATGGGAAAGCATTTTTTAAATAACCGACAATTACTTTACCCTCTGGTGTTGCAAATTTTCCGTCTACTTCCGAAAGTATCATTAACATGTGATACCCCGCCATTACTTTGTTCTTTTTCATAATTCTTACAATATTAAAGCATAAATATACATACTCTGAACAATCGAATTCTAAAAAGATAAAAAAATTAATAAAATGATTTCAGATAAATACTTGGCAGAACTAAAAAAATACTTACTTTTGCAAACCAAATTATGCGAATTAACTCAAATCGGTAGCGTGTTTCGATTTTATCCGGAAGGTGCCATTTGATTAATAGTAATAATATGCGAAAGTAGCTCAGTTGGTAGAGCGCGACCTTGCCAAGGTCGAGGTCGCCGGTTCGAACCCGGTCTTTCGCTCCAAGAGATTTCCTCTCTTTTTGAGAGGATTTTTTTTTAGAATACTGAAACAGTCGGTTTCAGTAAAATGCCCAGGTGGTGGAATTGGTAGACACGCAGGACTTAAAATCCTGTAATCATTGCGATTGTATCGGTTCAAGTCCGATCCCGGGTACTAGTAAAAAAAAGCCTTTCAGAGATGAAAGGCTTTTTTTATTGTC
>JAZJZM010000007.1:0-268246 GCA_040389865.1 Bacteroidota bacterium
CTGCGCGCATGGTCATTTCGAGCTTGTCGAGAAAGTGCGAGGGTCTGGGTGATCATTTTTTTGATTCTTTAATTATCATTGCAAATTGTTAATGCCGAAAAAAATTATGGGAAAACTCCTCACAATAGATATACACACACACATCCTTCCGGAACATATTCCTAACTGGAAAGAAAAGTTTGGTTATGGCGGATTTGTTCAACTACAACATCACAAGCCCTGTTGTGCAAACATGATCCTGGACGATGGGAAATTTTTTCGTGAAATAGAAGACAATTGCTGGAGTGCCGAAAAACGGATCAAAGAATGTGATCATCACCATGTGGATGTTCAGGTGCTTTCTACTGTTCCTGTAATGTTTAATTACTGGACAAAACCGGAAGACTGCCTTGAATTATCAATATTCCTCAACGATCATATTGCAGATATCGTTCAGCGTTTTCCGAAACGATTTATTGGCTTAGGAACAATACCTATGCAAGCGCCTGAACTGGCAATAAAAGAATTGGAACGCTGCAAAAAAATTGGTTTGGCTGGTGTTCAGATCGGATCGCATGTGAATGACTGGAACCTCAATGATCCGAATTTATTTCCAATTTTTCAAGCCTGCGAAAAGCTTGGAATGGCTGTGTTTGTGCATCCCTGGGATATGATGGGCCAAGAAAAAATGCAGCGGTACTGGTTGCCCTGGCTTGTTGGTATGCCCGCTGAAACCTCTTTAGCAATTTGCTCAATGATATTTGGCGGTGTGTTTGAACGTTTACCAAATTTACGTGTTGCATTTGCACATGGTGGAGGATCTTTCCCTTCAACCATAGGGCGTATAGAGCATGGTTACAATTGCCGTCCCGATCTGGTTGCAATAGATAATCCTGTAAATCCAAGAGCTTATCTTGGTAAATTTTGGTTAGATAGTTTAGTACACGACAAAGCAATGCTTGATTATGTTGTGGAATTAGTTGGCGCAAATCGTATTGCCCTTGGCAGTGATTACCCTTTCCCACTGGGCGAAACAGTGCCGGGTGCATTAATTAAAGGAACAACTTACGATCAGAATATAAAAGAAATGCTACTGAGCGGTTCTGCTTTAGAATGGCTGAATTTAAAGCGCGAAATGTTTGTGTGATAGTTTTGATAGTAGAGCAGAAAAGAAACTTGATGCTTTCTCCATGAATGTCATCCCGATTGGCTTTTTTGCCAAGAGGGATCTTGTCAATTATTAGCAAGGTCACAAATAAAACAAGATCCCTCGCAAAAAGCTCGGGATGACATAAGAAGGTATGAACAACCTTTAAATCGTAACACTATTTTCACGTCTCGCTTCTAAAATTTTAAGGAAAGAACGTGTTCTGATCTCCTCCATTGTTAAGCCGGTTGCCGTAACATCTTCTACTGAAATAGCACCACAATTCATAGCACGTAAAAAATAATTAAGCAAACCTTGTCCTGTAGCGGCATCATCAAACACATCATCTGTTAATGTAGCTCTTGCAGCCTTTTCAACAAAGGCTTTTAAACGTTTAGCCGCATCCTCATAGCTTTCTAAAAAGAAAGAATATACAGCAGCGTAACGCATCGGAAATTGAGCAGGATTAAGGTCCCAGCCCTGGTATAAACCCTTCCATAATGAATAACGGGTATGGTCATAGGCCTTTTTCCAATTATGAAAAACTACCGATTTGTTTTCTGCTAATTGTTCAGGTGTAAGGTTAGCACCTCTGTTTGGGCCAATCGGCATCACATTGGTTGCTCCGTCAGAAAGCCAGATCCCTGTTGCCCCTAAAGACACTTTCATAAAATGATGCGCAAAATCACAAACGGCATGTCCCATATCCTGGTATTTAGCGGTGATGTTGCATGCTGCAGTATAGTCATACGTACCAAAAGCAGTTGCGATCATTCTTCCTTTACTGGCCTCTAAAAACGACCTCAATGGATTTTTTCCGTCTTTATCAATTACAGCTTGCGTGGTTTCAACCATCATTTCCATTTTAAGCGCTCCGCTTTCAATTTTTGTGTTGGCTTCAATGGTTTCAAACATTTTGATCAATGCTGCTATCTGCTCGGGGATGGTCACTTTAGGCAACATCACCACAAAATTATCAGGTAGTTTACCGTTCGTTTCTTCAGATAATGTAGTAAGAAAAATATCAAGTGTTCTGGCACCACGCTCTTTCATATCCTCTGTAAATGGCTTGATGCGGATACCGATAAATGGCGATAAAGAATTCGCTTTCATCCCTTTTGCCACTTCTTTTGCAGCCTGTACAGCTGTTGCATCTTCTTCTTCCCAGGAACGGTTACCAAAGCCATCTTCAAAATCAATTCTAAAATCTTCCAGAGCCTCTGTTTTAAGCTTCCCAATCACTTTATTATAGGTTGTATAGGATAACCAGGCCGTTTCTTTTTTACGCTCAATTTCGGAGCTGCTATCCATTTTTTTGATCAAAATCTCTATTCCCTTCGCATCAGAAGGTAATGTTGCGTGGCCGGGCAATTCAATTGCTTTTGCAAACTCCACAAAATTTGGAGCATTATTCAAAAGTGTATTAAGGGCTGCCTGCCCCATTTTTTCTGCTGAATCGGCAGAGAATAGATCCGCTCCACCATAAACAGTATGAACAGGTTGCCTGTCGGGTTTGTCGCCAGGATAGATTTTTTGAAAGGCTTTATTCGCTTGTCCTAATTCGTTCAGGATGGATTCTTTTTCGTTTTGTGGTATTGATAGTTTCATGTGAAATTGTTTGTTACCTCACCCCTTAATCCCCTCTCCACAAGGAGAGGGGGCGATAGGAGAGTTTGTTGTTGATAAATTGCCTACTGACTAATTATAAAATTGACTAAATTAAAAATCAACTCCCTCTGTACGTTGAATATCCAAAAGGGTTTAACAGTAATGGCACATGATAATGTGAATCGTCTGACAATTCAAAAGCAATGGTTACTGATGGATAAAATCCTTTTACCCCTAATGTTTTAAAATACGAAGCGGTATCAAAGATCAGCCGATACGTTCCAATGTTTAATTTTATATCAGAAGAAATTAAATTTGGAAGCCGCCCATCCGAATTGGTTTTGCCCTCTCCCATTTGGAGCCATTTATTATCTTTTGTTTGCTGTTCTAAAACAATAGATACCCCTTGAGCAGGCTTGCCTAAGGTGGTATCTAAAATATGGGTGGTTATCTGGCTCATTCTATTAATTTATTTAATCGAATATGTGTGATCTTATTTTGTTCTTCCATTGCAATTCTAATTTCAGTTAATGGGTCATTTACTAAACGGGTTTTAAGCAATGTCAACATTTCATCGGCAGTTTTTCCGGTTGCACAAACGATAAAGATGAACCCAAATTTTTTTTCATATTCAATATTACCATGTGCAAGTTCGGTAAGTGTTTTATGAGTTGCCACATCCACACCAGCCTGCTCTCCGGAGGCCCATTCTTTAGTTGAAGCAAACTTTTTTTCAAGGCTTTTCAGATCCCCTATTTTAGGGTGATGCAAAAACGCCTCCAATACTTCTTCTGCATCACAAGTGATCCAGTTCATATCAGATAGTCTTAATAGATCTTCTTTACTTTTAAATGGCCTGAAATCAGTAAGGTTTTGCGCCCATGGTGTGCAACCGCAACATTTAAATAATTCTTCAAATGCTTTTTCTTTACTTAATTTATTCAATTCTTCGATGGTCATAGTTTATTTATTTATAAAACCAAATAAACGTAAACGGCTGATTCCACCATCAGGAAACATGTTCAGGCGAACATGTGTAAACGGACCCGCACTTGAAATTTCATTTTCAAAATAATGTTCGTGGTCCGCTTGTAATTTCATCTTTGGCAGAACCTCTTTCCATTTCAAATCGGCTGAACTTAAATCAATGTTCGAATCTGAAACATTTATTCCTTCAACAGAACAGGTATCGGGATAATTACCTTTAAAATGGCAGGTATCCACCAATATTTTTTTGATATCTCCTTTGTGTGCCAGTTTTACAATTACCCAATCGCGATTATTGGGTGTCCTGTTACGTTTGGTTTCCCAGCCATCTCCCATGTTCACACCGCGCCCCGGCATTATCAAATTATCCATGTGGCTAAAAAACATATCATTACACAAAACAGATTTTGCACCATTCACTGCAGAAGCCAGATCAACTAATTCTTCTTGTTTTATGCTATCCCAGTTTTTATACACTTCGCCATATACTTTTAAACGCGCCACTCCACCATCAGGATAAATATTCAATCGTAAATGCGTCCAGATCTTGTCGTTTGCAATCTCAAAAAAATTCTGACTTCCCGGATTTAAAGGTGATTTGGATACTATTTCAACCCAACCCGCTTTTTCGGATTGTAATAATTCGGTAGATGGATCACCGGCTATATTGCAGGCTTCAACCGATGCAAAAGGCGGATGGTTTCCTAAAAAAAAGTTAGTGTCGATATCCAAACCACTAATAATACCTGATGCTCCAAGTTTAATGATACACCAATCATACCCTGGAGTCCTTTTTCTGCGCGACTCCCAGCCGTCCATCCATTTTCCTCTGTCGGTATATTTATCAGTGATAAAAATACCTCTGCCCGGTTTTAGTAAATTTTCTTTTTCCGCAAAAAAATCATCGCTGCATACAAGTGCTTTACCACCGAGGCGTTCGGATGCAAGATCAATTAAAGATGTGAATTTCGGTTGTTGTATTTGGGTAATTTCCATTTTTTAATATTTTCAATTTTATAATAAAGAACCCAGCGGGTTCATACGTTTATAGGAATAGGTGAGTTATTTTGTTCGACCCCGGCTGGGGTCGAAGATCCGAATATTCTCAGTTTCTATAAATGTATGATGCCTCTGGCATCCCAACAGCCTTTGTTAAAATCAATTTGTTTTAAATCCTTGTTTCCCGGTTAATATTTCGAAATACAATTTAAAATCGCCTTTGAGCGACATCCAGGGATACTTAAATGTTGCAGGTTTGTTTTTTTCAATAAAAAAATGACCAATCCAGGCAAATAAATAGGCCGAAAAAACACCCATAAGAACAAACCATGCATTTAGTTGAATGATAGCGGTAATAGCGAACAGAAAAAAAAGACTCGTGCCCACAAAATGTGTTATACGTGTACCCGTGTGACGGTGCTGGTCAAGATAATAAGGGTAAAATTCCTCAAAAGTGGTATATTCTTTTTCAGCCATGATTAATTAGTTTTTTTTAATTCAGTCTTTTTAATGAAGCATCGCATATATTTCGACAGGCTCAATATGACCAGCGCGCAGTCAATCTGAGCTTGTCGAAGACTTTGGGCGGATGCAATTAGAAAACATATTTTCCTAAAATAAATCTATTTTTTTAATAAAACTCTTCCCTGTGGTAAAGATATAAAATTTCCGTTTTCATACACTTTTTTACCACCCACATAAGTTTGTTTAACAACACCAAAAAGTTCTTCACCTATGTATGGACTTATTTTATGACGGTACTGAATGTCTTCTTTTTTTACAATAAATTTTTGTTCCGGATCCCAAACAACTATATCAGCATCATAACCTTTTTTAATTTGCCCTTTAGTAGTTCCATAACCGATAAATTGAGCAATAGCAGAACTCATCAGTGTCGCGATTTCGTTAATATGCAGTCCTCTTTTTTTTGCTGCGGTATAAATGATCGGCAACGAAAACTGTATAGAAGCAATCCCTCCCCAGGCCTCTTTTAAATTTCCTGATTCCACTTTTTTTAATTCCGGAGTAGCGGGAGAATGGTCAGTAACAATAAAATCAATGATTCCATCTTTTATTGCTCCCCAAAGTTTTTCATTGTTTTCTCTTTCGCGTATAGGTGGTGCACATTTAAAAAGTGTGTTCCCATCCGGAATTTCTTCGGCACAAAAATAGAGGTATTGAGGACAGGTTTCTACTGTTAATGGCAAACCTTTGGTTCTTGCACTTTTTATTTGTTCGATGCTGTTAGCAGAAGATAAATGTACGATATGAACCTTACAATTATATTCTTCACACAGACCGATCATTAACTCAACCGCTTTGTCCTCCCATATTTTTGGACGGGAATCAAGGTATGCCTGGTAGTTAGTGGGATTTTTTTCAAATACGGAAATACCCGGATGCATTTCATCAAGCTCGGCATGGGCCAACAAGGGAATATTGTATTTTGCGATGATCGGCATTCCTTTTCTAAGATCTGAAATAGTAACATTGGGGAAATCGTCAATCCCGGAATGTGTTAAAAATGCTTTGATACCCAATACTCCTGCTTGAATTAACTCATCGAGCTGATCAAGATTATCGGGAACAATACCTCCCCAGAATCCACAATTGCAATATAGTTTACCTTCGGTTGATCTTATTTTTTCCCGGAGCGCTTTCGCTGATGTAGTTACAGGGCTTGCATTTAAAGGCATATCCACCAAGGTAGTAATTCCTCCGGCAATTGCGGCTTTGGTCATAGTTTCAAAACCTTCCCACTCTGTTCTTCCCGGTTCGTTAATATGAACATGAGAGTCGATGATACCGGGCATTACAACCCAATCGCCTACATCCTCGATCGGGAAATCGGAAGGTTTTATTTTACCGGCCACAATTTCTGAAATTATTCCATCCTTAATTAACAGGGTGGCATCCTGAAAGCCTGATTCGGTAAGTATTCTTGTGCTATGTAAACCAAAATCGGGTAATAAATTTTTCATGAGGTAAACAATTTTAACAAATGTATTAAACTTGTTTATATATTTAGGCAAAAATCAATGTTTGATATTTGGGATGTTCAGTTAAATTATGATTAGGTTAAACAAATTAATAAAACAACATCATTGCGAGGGAGTTTTTACGACCGAAGCAATCTCACACCAATCATTGTTTGAGATTGCGGAGTTTATCCTGAGCCTGACGAAGGAACTAACAAGTCTCGCAATGACGCACTGAATGAAGCTTTTTTATAAAAAAAATCATAACACTTTGACTTATATAAAGTCTTTTAAAAATTGAACAACGAATATAAAGAATGAAAAAAACGGTATTTTCAAGTGCAATTATCAAAATGATCTCTTCATCAAAAATGTTTTTTCTTTTTCTTTTCTTTTTTATTTCTTCCGGCACCTTTGCATCCGACAATTTTTCTACCCGATTTGACAGAACGGATTTCTTTTTTATTTTTATTCCTGTAGCAATTATCTTGCTTATTTTATTGGCTTTGAAGACCTCAATTACAGCCTTAGAGAAGGAAAATAAGGAGAACCCGGGAAGTGATTCACCAGGCACCTCAGAAAAAACAAAAAGCAAAGTAGAAGATCTGAAAGAAATAAGATCGGTATTATTTTACATCTCACTCATCGTTACATTTTTTTATCTTTCTTATGTTTTTGTAAAAGGAACCACCATGGAATCGCATGTGGTGGAATGGTTTAATTTAATTGTAAGATGGGCGCATGTGGTTTTCGGCATTGCATGGATCGGAGCTTCGTTCTATTTTAATTTTCTGGAAAATAGCCTGAACAGGACCAAAGGCTTAAGAGAGGGAATAGCCGGGAATTTATGGGCCGTTCACGGAGGAGGGTTTTATTACCTCGAAAAATACAAAACGGCTCCTGCTGAAATCCCTAAAGACCTTCATTGGTTTAAATACGAAGCCTATTTCACCTGGTTATCAGGATTTATGTTGTTGGTAATCGTTTATTATTTAGATGCAAAAGTTTACCTTATTGATCCCTCGGTTCTTGATATTTCGGCAAGTACAGGCATTATAATAGGCATAGGTTCACTCATTGCAGGCTGGTTAGTGTATGACCTTTTATGTAAATCCCCGCTTTCTAAAAAACCTCTTGTTTTCGGATTTATTTTGTTCTTATTTATTTCAGGTGCAGCCTGGTTTTTCGCCCATGTTTTTAGCAGTCGTGCAGCCTATATCCATGTAGGTGCAATGATCGGGACGTTCATGGTGGGCAATGTTTTCAGGGTGATCATCCCATCACAAAAAGCAATGGTAGGTGCTGCCAAGGAAGGTAAATTGGTAGATCCTTCTTTAGGAAAAAAAGCACTTTTACGGTCATTACATAATAATTATTTTACACTGCCTGTTATTTTTATAATGATCAGTAACCACTTCCCAAGCACTTATGGAAGCTCTTTTAACTGGATCGTTTTAATTGGTTTGTCATTAACAAGTGTATTTGTTAAACATTATTTAAACCTGATAGAAAAAGGAGAAAAAGCAGTTTGGATACTTCCTGTTGCTGTTACAGGAATGATTGCTCTTGCTATTGTTACGGCCCCTAAAACAAGGTCGGTTTGTAAAGAAGATGCCCCTGCAAGCTTTACAGAAGTAAATGATATTATTACAAAAAGGTGCGTTCAATGCCATTCATCAAATCCAACAGATGATGTTCTAAAAGTTGCTCCAAACGCAATTACATTTGACGACCCGAAGAATATTATAAAATTTTCTGAACGCATTTTAGCAAGAGCGGTAACCACTAAAACAATGCCTCAGGCCAACAAAACACACATGACGCAAGACGAAAGAGATGTGATTCAGTGCTGGATCGAGCAGGGAGCTAAGGAGAAATAAAATACTAGTGTTCTGAAAGTGGAGCCGTTCAAAAAAACAATGAATTTTTTTTGCAAATATTAAATCGAGAACGTCATACAAGTGATGTTTTTTAGAAACTGAATTCTCGCACCGCATTGCTTAGTTTTTAATGAACTGAAACAATAAAAAAGGACTTTCTATACTTATTCTAAAGCAGGTTTGCGTCCTCTTTTTTTCGTTCGATCTCATACCCTACATCGGGCTTTAGATCCTTTCCTTGAGCAGCAGCCACAGCCAATTCATCACAGCGATTATTTTCCTTGTTGGTATGGTGACCTTTTACCCAAACAAACTTTACTTTATGTTTTCTATAAACCGCTAAAAAGCGTATCCATAGATCGGAGTTTTTTTTCTCCTTAAAATTTTTTTTCTCCCAACCAAACACCCATTTTTTTTCAACAGAATCCACCACATATTTCGAATCAGAATAGACCGTAACAGCAGTCTCTTCTTTTTTTAAAGCTTCCAGTGCTGCTATTACCCCCAATAATTCCATACGGTTATTGGTAGTTAAACGAAAACCCTCCGAAAGTTCTTTTCTTAAAGTCCCGAATATCAAAATTGCACCATAACCACCCGGACCTGGGTTTCCACGAGATGCTCCATCACTGTAGATTGTAATCATACGTTTAAAAAAATATTTTATACCAATAGGTTAGTGGATAAGGAACCTGACAGGTTTTCATAACCTGTTTTAGGTTTAAAGCCTTTTAAACTAAAATTATTGGATTAATTTGTAACAAGTGTTGGTATTATCTCTTACTTATTTTAATGTTGAATTTGCGGATTGGATGTTTTGTTTAGGAAGGCTCAGATGCCCTGTATCTCAAGCCTGGCTACATCTTTAAAATTGCCCGCTTAATATTCCCTTATTTAATTGTTCCTGCGGAAGAATTCGGAGCAAGGAAAAAATCTTTTTCGAAGTGTTTTGATTCCGTTAAGCCAAGTGTAATAACAGTTCCTGCATCACCTGCGAAATTAGGTTTTTGTGCTTTCATATAAAGCTCAACACCCTCTTTTAGATTATAAAAATAGGCTCCTGTAGCATCTGTAGTAATAACAAATGGTTCCCAATCACTACGGATGTCTTTAAAGGTAATGGTAGCATTTGCAATTACTTCGTTGGTTTCGGAATTATAAACCGTACCACGCACATCATATACATTTTGTTCTTTTACAACGGAATAAATTTTATAACAAGAGCCGCTGGTGCAAGCTTTGCATTCTTTACGATCAGAAGTAATAAAACCATTTTGCTGACTGGCATCCAGCACAAAATAAGTATCGTCATTACTGGAATTAACCGGTTGTCCTAAATTTTTTGGTAAGGACCATATCGAATCACTCGCATTGAATGCGGATTTCAACACATCAAGTCCACCAAATCCGGGATGCCCATCTGAGCTGAAATACATGTTAGAGGTACCAACATGATAAAACGGACTTGTTTCATCCTCTGCTGTATTAAAAAGCGGACCCATATTTACAGGTTCTCCGTAAGTTCTGCCATCCTCATCAATAGATTCATACCAAATATCCATTTTCCCAAATCCTCCGGGACGGTTGGATGAATAATAAATAGTAGAGCCATCAGGCGAAATACAAGGATCGGTGCTTTTATATCCGTCAAGATTCACCTTGTCGTTCATTTTTTGAGCCATCAACCATTCTCCGTTAAAGAGTATTGAAAAATAGATGGCACATTCATTTTTATTTGTGGGCGACCATTTGGTAAAAAAGAATCTGCTGCCATCTGCTGTTAAAAACCCGGCACCTTCATTTTGATTGCTGTTTACCGGGCCGGCTAATATTTTTAAATTTGTCCAGGCGTTTCCTGTTTTACTAAGTGTATAAATATCGCTTGTATATTTTGCTTTTCGTTTTTTAGGGTCGGCAACGGTATCTCTTGCAGAACCAAAAAGTATGGTGTTTTCATCGCCATAATAATTAACAGCAAAACTGGAAGTACCGGTATTAAAAACAGAATCGTGTTCAGCAACAGTTACCCCTTTTTGATTGCTGTTGGGGTCTATTGCTAAATAACAACCTGTAATTTTAAGCTTGGCAAGCTTAATCATGGTTGTATTTTTCTTTTCTGTTGCAGCGCTTAATGCAGTTTCAAATTGAAGGTTTGCTGCCGGATATTTTTTGTTTTTCATCAATGCATCACCATATAAATAGCTTTCAAAAGGATATTCCTTTGAACTGTTTTTTACTGATAACTGGTACCATTTTTCAGCGTTTTGGTAATCATGGCTTAAACGGTACGACTCTGCAATTTGGTGAACCACATATTGGTCGTTTGTGCTTGCAACCTCAAGTGTTTTTACAGGATCTTTTTCTACTAAAAGGCTGTCTTTTGTTTTGTTTTCTGAAGGGGAGTTTGTAATCGTTAAATCCAAGATCTTAATGCCTGCTGAAGCGCTATCCTGTTTTTTTTGTGGTACATATGGTTTTACCGCGTAAGGGTGCGTAATATCAAATGGTGTGCTCTTATCAATAACTTTTATATAAAAGCTCGCAGCGTTCGTATAATCCCCATTCTTAAATGCAGCATCAGCATACTTCAGCCATTCCCTTTTTGTTTGAGCAAAAGCGGCAGTAGAAAATGCAAATAAAATTAGTAATGCGGCAATACGTTTCATACAAAGCAAATTAAACAATTTGACAATTTAACTTAAGCAATTCAACAAACACAATTTCGTAAATTCGTAATAATTAGTTATTTGTAACTATAATCTCGGGCAGTTTGCCAAAGGGTTCGGTTTACTTTTCCGGGCAATGTACGTTAATGAAATTTCAAAACCACCACGGGAACCGGATGCTGTTTTTAATGATGATGTGTTGATATCATAACTGATGCGGGCAATGTATTTGCCTTTTTTTATTCCTGCCTCAATAATAGCTGCATCTTTATTACGATACGTTGGACCGAATATTAAATACGTGTCCGCATCTTTCAAAAAGTAATGAAGTAAAAGCGATGCCGTAAATGACTGATTGTTGTTTTGTTTCATGTAAACAAACTTTGGCAACAACTGAAATTTTTCGTTCACGTTTATTTTTGTTCCTCCATGAAAATAGGTTCTCATAGGCAGTTTGTTTGTTCCTCCTAAAAATGCTTCTGTTGGCTCTGTCAGGTGAAATACTGAAAACCCAATGAAAGGATTTAAGCGGGAACTTTCTTTTGCATAATAATAAAGAAAACCTGCATTTATATCCGGTATCAGAAAACTTGAATTACTGAATGATTCACCGCTTGCCAGGCCGGCATCAAAACTGCCACCATTTGCACCAATATACTGGTTACCAAAGGTTAATGAAGCAACATCAACACTTTTCTGAAGAATACCACCTTGAGCTCCTAAAGCTAAATGATGATTGTTTTCCTTATCAAACACAACATCATACCCCACTGATACTAAAGCACTTGAAACATTGTAAGTGCCTCCACCTGCACGATAATTCATAACCTGTAAACCTATTCCGAATTTTTTAACCGGCATATCAAAAGAAATACCGGCTGTTGTAAATGGTTTGCTTGCAACGGCAGCCCATTGTGTTCGGTAATGCGCATGAACACGATATTGGCCATCAAACATTCCTGTCATGGCTGGATTTAAAAATAAAGGAGGGGCATCATATTGCGAAAGCTGAAAATCCTGCCCAACCAAAAGAGAAGGTAAAAATAAAAGGCCTAGCCCTAACTCTCTCCGAAGGAGTGGGAGCAAGTTTTTGCGGATTATTTTAGTTATCTTTTTCATTTTCTTTTTCCTTTTTTTTATTCAATTCCTCTCTAACGAAGAGGGTTAAGAGAGGTTTTTCTTACCTCAGCAACGTTACATCACCTGATACTTTGTATTCAAAGTCGTCTTCTGTAATTCCTATAACAGAATAAACATAAACACCTATAGCCTGATCAATACCTTTGAACTTTCCATCCCAACCGATCGATTGTTTCGTTGTTTCAAATACCAATTCACCCCAGTTATTATAAATTCTAAATTCTAAGGTTTTAAATGGCCCACCCAATAAATAGAACACATCATTTTGTCCATCACCATTTGGCGAAAAACCACTTGGTCCGGTTGGGTTGGTAGAAACAATTTCTGTTTTGCAGATCGTATCATTACATCCGCTGGCATCTGTTGTTACTAAACAAACATTATAAACACCTGCCGTAGTATAAACGTGTGATGGGTTTTCCTGGACCGACCCGGTGGAGGAATCTCCAAAATTCCATAACCAGGATACATCAGAAGCAGATTGATTCTGGAAAGTTATGTTCTGACTAATATCAGCTGAAGCATCACTAACGGTGAATGCGGCCGTAGGCCCTGTTACTAAACTTACTGTTTGTGTAAGTGTACTGGTACATCCTTGCGCGGATACTACTGTTAGGATAACAGGGAACGAGCCGCTGGTAGGGAATGAATGTGTTGAAACTGTTAAGGTATCGGTGGTTGTATCACCAAAATCCCAATGGGTACTTGCTATTGTTGAAGAAACAACTGTAGATGTATTCGTAAATAAGGTTCCATCATTCAAACAAACACCACCGGCAGTATAACTTGCTACAGGCTTACAGTAAACAACAACACTTTGCAAATTAGAATCAATACAACCATTATTTGCTGTTACAACAAGTGTTACATTTTTAGATCCGCATGAAGAATAAGAATGGGTTGGAGATGGTGTTAGACTTGGTAAAGTTAAATCACCGAAAGTCCATGTCCAGTTAACGATAGTACCAACAGACGTAGATGCATCAGTGAATGCCACATCATCGTCTTCACATGCACTAACACTTGAGAATCCGGCAGTTGGAGAAGGTTTTATTGTTACGTCCAATGTATCAAACACCGGCTGGCAACCGCCATTATTACTTGAAACAAATTTCAGGGTTACGATCCCGGCAAGATCATCAGCAGCACTCGGGTAATATAATCCATTAAGTGTGGTACTGTTTGGTAAAAAGATCCCTGTTCCACTCGAGGTCCATGTTCCGGCTCCTGTTGAAACTGTTACATCCAAAAGAATTGGGCTTCTTGCACAAGAACTGTCTTCTGTTTTTATAATAACAGTTGGCAAAGCGGTAAAAGTGACTGTGAGTGAATCACGAGCAGCTAAACAGATCCCGTTGCCTGTTGATTCTCTGTAAAGGATCACCGAACCCGCAGCTGTATCAGCGTTGCTTGGAAAATAAGTTGTTACATTTAAACTTGAATCTGCAAATGTTCCTTCAACACCTGAACTAAACCATCTGCCGCCAGTAGCTCCTGTAATGATGGCAGAAAGAGGTACACCGGAAGTGTCTTTACAAACAGAAAGATCAGCTCCAACATTAACGGTTGGACCAGGATTAAAAACGATCAGAACAGTATCGCTAACATTTGGACAATACGGACTGCTAAACGAGGTAAATACTACCGTATCCATACCGTTTGCTTTTGCGGTAGATGTTGGCGTGTAAATTGGAGTTAATGAAGTGTTATTTGAAAATGTACCGGAACCACTCCAGGAACCACCACCTGCATTTAAAACGCTTCCTACCAAATTAACGATCAAATTGTTATCACAGCTAATTATATCAGTTCCGGCATTGGTAACCACCAAATTTTGGATCCCGACACCTATTGTGATACTGTCTTTACATCCAAGGTTCCATGTAACAACCAGTTTTACATTAAATGATTGATTTCCAGCGCTATAAAGGTGGGCGGGGCTTTGTAAATTGGATGTGTTATTAATACCTGAAGCTGGATCACCAAAATTCCATTTCCAGTTTACAATTGCATCACCTACATCAATAGTGGACACATCTGTAAAATTTACGGAATCAGATATACATTTTGGAGCATTTGTGTTAAAGCGGGCAGTATCTCCCGGACAGGATGCGGAGGATAACAGTGGACTTAAAAAGATGAAAATATAAAATAATAGTAGTTTATTCTTCATTCCAATTTTTGTTTTTTCAATAATAGAATGTGTAAAAGTAATAAATTTTTGATACAACCAAATTTTTCTTAAAAAAAAACACTTTTTGAGATTGCATGAGGGTACTAATTCAAAACATCAGCTATTGATCAGCTCCTTTCATCTAAAATGAAAGAATACAAGATTAGTCCCGGCTTAGTTTTGTAGTCGTTTTTTAAAATTGATATCAACAAACTTATCCTTGAGTAAAACTCTTCGCTCAATGTGGTAAATCAATAAAAAAGAGGAGCAACCCAAAAATATAAATAAATGGAAACAACAACATTAGAATCAAACAAAAAAATTGCACGTGAATACTGGGAATCCTTCGCAAAAGGTGATGTTCAACAAGTGGAAAAATTATGGGGAAACGATTATAAATTGCACTTCCCGGGCAGAACCAATGCGCTTACCAAAGAAGAAAGTAAACTGCTAATGAAAGAATATAACACAAGCTTTCCTGATTTGAAAGTATCAATTGAAGATCAGATAGCGGAAGGCGATTTAGTTGTTACCCGCAATAACTTTGGCGGAACACATAAAGGGGATTTTCAGGGTTTCGCAGCCTCAAACAAAAAAATAGTCGTTACCGGGGTTTCCATACTTCGTATTGTTGACGGTAAAATAGTGGAAGAGTGGTCAGAATTCGATGCGCTTGGAATGATGAAACAAATTGGTGCAATTCCTGAATTGGAAATTGTACAACATTAATTGAAACCAATTTTTATTCGTTGATAATAATAAAACAAGCTCTGAAAAAAAATTTCAGAGCTTGTTTTATTAAAGACGGATCTTCGGTTTTTATTGAGATTGTAAAATCACATAGCTTCCGCAACCACTTCTTTTACATCAGGTACCATTCGTTTAAGAAGTCCTTCAATACCAGCTTTTAGAGTAATAGAAGAAGATGGGCACCCACTGCAAGCCCCCCTTAATTGAACGGTAACAACCCCCTCGTTAAAACTTTTGAAAGTAATACTTCCTCCATCACTTTCAACTGCGGGCCGGATATATTGTTCAAGTATTTCAACAATTTTTACTTCCAATTCAGTTGAAGGAGCACTGTGCTCGGTAAACATTTCTTTTTTCGCAGCAAATGTATTATCAACAGGCATTTCCGTTGTTGGCAGTTCAGTTATTATAGGGTGTCCTTCATTGATATACGTTTTAACAAAATCACGTAACTCTTGTGTCACCTCTTCCCATTGAATACTATCCGTTTTGGAAACAGTAACAAAATTACTTGTCAGGAAAACTGCTTTAACAAACGGAAATTCAAATAATTTTGCAGCAAGAGGCGAACCTTTTGTTTCTGCCTTTGATAAATATTGTGCCGTTGCGCCATTTTGCACCAATAACTGATTGGCTACAAATTTCATTGAGGCAGGATTAGGTGTGCTTTCGGCATATACGATCACCGGCTTTTTAACGAATGTGTCCATTTTTATTTTTGTTCTTTATATTGTGTAAAAAGATGTTTTTTTAAAGAATTAAAGATGTTTTTTTAATCCTTTGTACTGAAATCTAATATCTCGAATCTATTTGTTAATTTTGAATGATTATCCCGATAGCTATCAGGACAAATACAAAGATACTATTTATAATAGTATTGGGATATAAGATTTGGAACCAGAGAATGTTCTTGGTTTTGAAAAATATGGGGTGTTTTTTTGTCTTGTATCTTATATCTCAAATCTAACATCTATTGATTTATGAACAAAAAAACGGATTTTCTAATTATCGGTTCAGGTATTGCCGGATTGAGCTATGCCTTGAAAGTAGCACCTTATGGTAAAGTGTGTATGATCACCAAAGCCAATGAAGATGAAAGCAACACCAAATATGCACAAGGTGGAATAGCTGCGGTTATGCACCATCCCGATTCCTACCAAAAGCATATTGAAGATACTTTAATTGCAGGTGATGGAATTTGTGATGAAGAGGTGGTGAGAATGGTCATTACTGAATCTACTGAACGTATAAATGAACTCATCGCCTGGGGAGCAAAGTTTGATAAAACAGCAAGCGGTGAATATGATCTGGCAAAAGAGGGCGGACACTCCGAACACCGCATCTTACACCATAAGGACAATACAGGTTTTGAGATTGAACGTGCGCTTTTAGCTGCGGTTCACAAACATCCAAACATCGAAATTCTGGATCATTATTTTGCCATAGATATTTTAACGCAACATCACCTGGGAATTGAGGTAAATAGCCGGACACCCGATATTGAGTGCTATGGTGCCTATGTATTAAATTTACGCACCAATAAAATCGAGACCATTCTTTCAAAAATTATATTGATGGCAACGGGCGGTGCCGGTAACGTGTATTCAACCACCACCAACCCTTCTATCGCAACAGGTGATGGCGTTGCCATGGTTTATCGTGCAAAGGGCAGAGTGGAAGGAATGGAGTTTTATCAGTTTCATCCCACCTCCTTATTCAATCCGGGAGAAATCCCGTCATTCCTTATTTCAGAGGCGGTGAGAGGTTTTGGCGGGATATTAAAAACCATAGACGGAGAAGAATTCATGCAAAAATATGATGAGCGCAGATCGCTTGCTCCGCGTGATATTGTTGCCCGTGCAATAGACAATGAAATGAAAATACGCGGGGACGACTATGTGTATTTAGATTGCCGCCACTTGGATAAAGAAGAATTGATAAAACATTTCCCTAATATTTATAAAAAATGCCTGAGTTTGGGTATTGATATGATGAAGGATTATATTCCTGTAGTGCCTGCTGCACACTACATGTGTGGTGGGATTAAGGTAGATAAAAAAGGGAGGAGTACCATCAAACAATTATATGCAATTGGTGAATGTTCTGCAACCGGCTTGCATGGGGCAAATCGCCTGGCATCCAATTCCTTGCTTGAAGCGGTAGTGTATGGACACAATGCGGCAATGGATTCTATCGAAGCAATAAAAACGATCCACTTTTGCGATGCTATCCCCGACTGGAATGCTGAAGGAACTTACCATCCTGAAGAAATGGTGCTGATCACACAAACCTTGCGTGAAGTGCAAGCCATTATGACAAACTATGTTGGTATTGTTCGTTCGGAATTAAGGCTGCAGCGTGCTTTTGATAGATTGGAGATCCTTTACAAGGAGAATGAAGCGCTGTATTTAAAAACTACTATTTCGCCTAAATTATGTGAATTGCGTAACCTTATTAATGTAGCTTATATCATCATTAAACACGCGCGGAACCGGAAAGAAAGCAGGGGGCTGCATTACATGATAAATAAAAAATAATATACTTTATATAAGTTAATTTATTAAAATAATTTAATGCCTATTGGGATCGTCATTGCGAGAATTTCAGTCGAAGCAATCTCAACCTAATGGTGGATGTGAGATTGCGGAGTTTATCCTGAGCCTGACGAAGGGTGCCTCGCAATGACGCTCTGAATAACACTTTTCTGTAAAAAACAAAATCCCCCTTTACTTCAATTCATACCTCTTAACTATTGGTTGACGTAAAATCGTTAATTTGCTGTAAATTTTATTACAATTATACAACGTAATTTTGCGTTAACATTTAAAACCCAAATGAAATGAGAACGATCCGGTTTGTTGTAGCTTTTGTTATAGCAGGGAATATCTGCTTTGCCCAAAAAACATTCAAATTTGAATTTTTAAAAATCGAATTCAAACATGATAAAACTTGGGCCAACGATGGCTTCGGTGCTGAATCCCCTTGGGAGGCCGGGGGAAGCTCTGTTTGTGATTGTAGTGGTATGATCGTAACAAATGATGATAATGAAAAAAATCTAAGAATAGTGATATATCCAAGCACAAGATCAGGGCTTGATTCATTAAAACGAAAACAGGTATGGCATTATGAATTTGTTCCTGTGGATAAATCGGAACTCATTAAAACACCTTATTTCAATTTTACAAAAAAAACATCCGTATGGAAAAATACCGATATTTCTGACCCCCTTGAAAGTCTCACCCAATATGAGGTATGGCAATTTACCGGAGAGGCTTATGGCAACTATTATATCATATATGCTTTTGCTGAAAATGCGGATCATCCAAAACTTAAACCGTATGAAGAAGAGATCAATAAGATCATTTATTCGATGAAGCCAATGAAGTGATTGATACGCAACTCGCATCTGAAATTAAAACCCAATACTGAGCGTATTTTTGATACGAGTGAATCAAGCGATCAAAATGAATTGAAAGGCTAACAGATGTGAGCCCTTCAAACGAATTTATCTTGTTGAACGAAAACGCGGGGTAAGCATTGCTTATTTCCCTATCCTCAAAAGATAGCCTTTTTCATCAAATAGTTTACCTGCGTTTGATTCGGCTTTTATCACATAATAAAAAGTTCCATCATCTACATTTTTACCATCCCAGTTTTGTTTAACATCAGTTGATTCATACACCTTTTTCCCCCAACGATCAAAGATAGAAACAGAGTATGTTTTCAAACCAACACCGGAAACAATGAAATAATCATTGGTTCCATCCCCATTAGGAGTAAACACGTTTGGTATCTCTAATTTACACTCTAAAAGTACGTTGATAACTACCATATCAGATGCAGTATTTCCACATGAATCGGTAACGGTTACCTGATACGTATTGATGTTTTCGGCTGTAGGATTCACAAATGCTGTTATTGAATTAGGGTTGTGAATACTGTCTCCGGCTGTTCCTGATACCAATGTCCAGGTGTATGAATTTCCTGCCAAACCACCGGAAGTAATTGCGCTCAAATTATAAGCAGCGTTACCACATACTTCCCGGTCGGCTCCGGCATCAATAACCAGGGTTTGTCCGGTAGGCACTGTAACAGTTACCGTGGCTGTGGCCGGGCCTGTTGAGCAATCACCATCTCCTGTAACTGTGTAGGTTATAGTTGATAAAGGGTTTGCGTTTGTAACTGCAGTGGTTGTGCTCGATAAGGCTGTTGGCGGGCTCCAGGAATAAGTCATTGCCCCTGTTGCTGTGAGTGTTGTATTTACACCAGGGCATATCGTTACTCCATTTCCCGCACTTACGGTAAGGGGAGATGGTGCTGTGGAGGTCACATTAAAATAAGCGGTATCCAAACAACCACTCAGCGTATCAGTAACTATCACATAATATTGTGTTGGTCCCGAAACAATGGCTCCTGTAGTTTGTGTATTCGTATGGATGATCCCGGTAGGCGGAAACCAGCTATAGGTATACTTTGTAGAATCGGGAGTACCACCACAGTAATGGAATTTTGTATTGGGCCTTCTGTTGCTTGTAGTAGGTGTAGCTAAACTCGGGCACATTGCTGTAAAATCATCATTATCATACAATGCGGAATTAAATGATGTAGTGGTATATGGCGAAATACAGTTGTTTGTATAGGCATTACTCACAGGGATCTCATTAAAACAGATTTCCACAACAACATTTGAAATTCCGTCCCACTCGTAAGCGTTATCAAATGAGTGAACATTCCAACCAACTATAACTGAATGATTTTTAGGGGTATAAACATTCTGGAGGCCCGGAACCCAATTGGTAAGAGCTGTAACGTTGGTACAACCCATATTGATCGTAAAATTATGATAGGTAGTTAAGGCTCCTGTTGGGATCTGTGTAACATTAAAATCCAACTGATCTATTTTGCCCCCTGTAATACCCGAAGCAATTAATTCTGATGCCTTGAATAAAAACTGATGTTTTGCATTTTTATACCAGTTACCATAAGGAGCCGGGTATTGAGTATTTGTATTTGCTGTTGTTGCTGTCCCAACCACACCAGATAATGTAGCAGCACAACCAATAGGGTTGATCCCACAAACAGAAGGAATTGAAGTTCCGAAAGTTACACCAAGCTGAACTGTATCACCGGTACAAACAACGGAATCAGATCCGTAAGCAATTGGATCTGGCGTATAGCTTGGCGTAATTATAATTTGGGCAGTATCTTTTTTAACACATCCCGTTGGACTGGAAACACTCACAATATAAAGAAGTGTACCGGGAACGGCCGTGCTAGCAAGCGGGTTAGGAATAGTGTAGTTAGTTAAAGATGAGTTTAAATCCCACTGATAAGAATAACTTGCTATAGGAGAAACAGTCGCGTTTAACTGTATTGCCGGCTGCAACAGGCAGGTGATGGTTTCACTTTGTGCTATTGAAATTGTAAAATCAGGAACAACAGTAACAGTAACAGTATCTTTATTGATACAAGTACCATTTAAATTACTTGTAACCTGGTATACCGTTGTGTCGCTTGGTGTTGCAACTGGATTTGCACAAGGATTACATGAAAAGTTGGTACCCACTACTATTGGCGGACCACTTATAACACTCCAGGTAAAGGTTGCTCCACCTGTCGCATTTAATTGTGTACTTTGAGAAAGACATAATGTGGTATCGGTGCCGATACGTGTTCTGATCTCCGGCAACACGGTTACAGCTGTTGTATCTTTTTTAATACAACCGAAAGGACTTGTAATCTTAACGTAATAGCTGTAAGTACCCGGAACAGTGATAGTTGCAACAGGATTTGCAATGGTAACATTGCTAAGATAGGTTGCAGGTGACCATAATTGAGTGTAAGCTCCGGCAGGACTGCCTGCTATATTCAAAGAAACAAGTTGTTGTAAACAAAGAGTGTCGGTGGTTTGAGTTGTTAAAAAAGAAAAATCCGGAACAACAATTACAGTTACAGTATCTTTATTTAAACAGGTTCCGCTCAGATCACTAACAACTTCATACATTGTGGTGGATACAGGCGATGCAACAGGATTTGCACAAGGGTTACATGAAAAATTGCTGCCTACCACCATTGCCGGTCCGCTGATAACATTCCAGGTAAAGGTAGTACCACCTGTACCATTCAGCGAAGCTGTTTGGTTGCCACAAATTATTTGATCCGCTCCGGCAAGTGTTCGCGTTAATACATTGATATCATATACAAATGTTTGTTGACCGGGAACCGGACAGGCATTGTCTTTCACGGTAACACTAAATGAGGTGTTTGTATTGGCTGTGCCGGGCGGTGCTGTCCAGGTAATAGTTGCCACTAAAGGGTTTACTCCGGAGGTGGTAATAGTAGAACCTGGAAGAACGATTGCAAGATTCGAAATAATTGATAAACTATCTCCGGCATTTGGATCAGAATAGGTTATATCAAATGTAAAGAGAGAGCCTTCACACATTTCTAAAGTATAGGGCCCGGTTTGAGAAGCTGTCCCGGTTAAAGCGGAAATTGTACCATCCGAACAACCTACGGTTTGGTTGCCACAATTAAACACAACAAACTGAATATCACGCATTACCGTTCCAATCAAAACGCCAGCAGGAGTGTATTCAGCAATTTCAACTACAACCACAAAATTCCCCACGGTTGCCGGGGTAAAGGAAATCTGTCCGGTATTTGGGTTAATAGTAATCCCCGGGATAGGTGCAATTGCAGTATAGCCGGTATTATAAACCAAATTGGATGCACCGGCTTCCATTGCATTTACCAATGAATAATACAATGAATCGCCATCAGCCTCCACTACGCCAAAATTATAGCAAATAGCCTGATTAACACACAAATAGGGTAAAGGTTGAGAAGTAAAATAGGGTGAATTATTACCTGGCGCGGTTACACTATTTAATATCGCCTCAGCATACATACCAAAATTATCAGGGTTTTGAAGGTTTGAAATAACCTGATTTCTGCAACAGCTATTCCAACTCATTGTCCAGGTATCGCATGACGACAAGGTAATTGTATCGGTATATTCATTCATATTCATACCCGGAGTGTTTCCTCCGCTGCAAGTGCTTGATGCACTGGGACATAACTGTGAAATATCAGTCCCTCCCGGGTTTGTTTGTTCAACATCAAGACTAAGATTGCCGCCACAGGTACTTGTCAGATCAATTGTTTGAGAAGCGCCAGGGTCAAAACCGTCAGAACAATCCCAGTATAATTTCAGATTGATTCGATATTGGTTATTACCAATGTAGTTATATGTTATTTCTGCGCCAGATATGTGCGAAGCTTTTACATTTTGAGCCAGCAATAATGTAAAAGTCAGGGCTATAAGAATTATTTTTTTCATTCAAATATTTTTTTGCGAATATACAAAATTTGCGAACATAAAGGATAAAAAACGGATTTTTACGAGCCGTTTCAGCCTTTTTTTGATGTTTTAATTAAAAAATAAAGGGATTTAATTTCAGTCCATAAAACAATGATAAACAAATAGTTATATGTTTTTTGGGTGCAATTATCAGGAATTGGCAGGAGCAAACAAGGCTTTCAATTCGGTAGCATCTTCCGGTTTCATTTTACCTGCCAAAATCAAACTTAATTGCCTTCTGCGTAAAGCGCCTTCGAACCGGAATTTTTCTTCCCCCGTTTCGGGAACCAATTCAGGCACATGTAATGGAGAACCATTTTGATCCACAGCAACAAAAGTATAAATGGCTTCGTTACATTTCATTTTTACGCCACTAACGTGATCCTCAACCCAAACGTCAATAAAAACTTCCATGGATGATGTAAAGGCTCTTGAAACTTTTGCTTCCAGCGTTACTATGCTGGAATGAAGAATTGGGTTATTGAAAGATACATTATTCACAGAAGCTGTAACCACAACCCGCTTAGAATGCCTATGAGCAGAGATGGATGCTACAATATCCATCCACTGAAGCAGTCTCCCGCCAAATAGGTTTCCCATTACATTGGTGTCGTTGGGTAATACAACCTGAGTTTGTATTGTTAATGATTCTTTGGGCGTTTTCGATTTCATAAAAAAATTTTTTGCAAAGGTACTTAATTCGCTAACGATTTACGAATATTTATACTGTATTGATTCGTACCTTCGTTGAAAAATTAAACGAAATGGAAAATTTTTATCAATATATCAAACCTTTACATGTTATTTTTATTGTTACCTGGTTTGCAGGACTGTTTTATATCGTGCGTTTATTTATTTATCATACCGAAGCAGAAACAAAACCGGAACCCGAAAAAAGCATTTTGCAAACCCAATATAAACTAATGGAGAAACGCCTGTGGTATGGAATTACCTGGCCATCCATGATCTTAACTCTTATTTTTGGAAGTTGGTTACTTTGGATCAATCCCTATTTTTTATCGGAAGGGTATTTTATTCTTAAGCTTTGTTTTGTTGGTGGGCTTATTTCGTATCACATACAGTGTCATGCAATGTTCAAACAATTGCAATCCGGTATTGTAAAATATAGCTCATTTAAACTTCGGTTGTGGAATGAGTTGGCAACTGTGTTTTTAGTGGCAATTGTGTTTTTAATTGAATTAAGAAGCAATACCGGCTGGGTTTGGGGGATGCTTGGCTTAGTGATCTTTGCAATTACATTGATGTTTGCGGTAAAAATTTATAAAAAAAGTAGAGAGAAGAAGGAAGAAAAAGATAATTAAGCAATTAGCCAATTTTACAGTAGGCAATAGGGCAATCAAGCAATGGGGCACTTGAACAGTAAGCAATTATTTTCAATTGTTTTTTAAAAATTGCTTACTGAATAATTGTAAAATTGATCAATTGCCTAAGCTACATCCACTTCTTTCTTCTGAAATAGATCAATAAGGATCCTATCGTAATGATTATTACAAACCAGGTTAGCGGGTAACCCCATTTGGAGTGCAATTCAGGCATAAAATCGAAATTCATACCATATACACCAACTATAAAAGTAACGGGAACAAAAATGGTGGTAATAATGGTTAACACTTTCATAACCTCATTCATTCTGTTGCTTACACTGGATAAGTAAATATCCATCATACCGGAAAGTAAGTCACGAAATGTTTCAACAGTATCTATAACCCTTACTGCATGGTCGTGTAAATCTCTTAAATAAATATCTGTGCTTGGTTTTATTAATTCGGTTTCGCTGCGCTCTAAATTATTAATTAACTCGCGCATTGGCCAAACAGCTTTTCGTAAAAAAATCATTTCGCGCTTCATGTGATGAAGCTGTTTCAGGGTTTGTTTTGTGGGTTCTTCCATCAACTCCTCTTCCAGCAACTCTATCTTGTCACCAAATTTTTCGAGAATGGTAAAATAACAATCTACTACCGCATCCAATAAAGCATAGGCTAAATAATCAGCACCCATCTTACGAATGCGTCCTTTCCCCTGGCGAATACGATTTCGTATCATATCAAAAGCATCTCCACCATGTATTTCCTGAAATGAAATAACCATTCCTTCCAATAAAATAACGCTTAATTGCTCGGAATGAATTTCATCCTCATAATAGATCATTTTCATGATGGATACTACATAACTATCATAATCTTCAAACTTTGAACGCTGGTTTGTGTTTACAATATCTTCAAGTGTAAGAGGGTGAATATTAAAATGTTTGCCAATCATTTCAATTAACTCCACCTTATGTATTCCATCAACATTTATCCACTTTACCATGTTGGGATCCACAGATTCCAAACATTCCGAAAAATTATAAAAATTTTTCTCAATAAATTGGGTTTCGTTATATTCAATGAGGGTGATCTTTACTTTCTCGCTGGTATCCTTTCCGCTGTAAACAACTGTTCCAGGAGGCGCTCCGGTTTTATTTTGTTCGTATTCCATATAAAAAATTAAGGATTTAGAGATTTGGTGAATTAGGGAATAAGAAATTTCGGGAATTGGGAGGAGTTTTTTTAAATTCTCCATCTCTCCATTTTCTCTACTTCTCTAAATTAGTCTTTCTTGCCTTCCAGTACGATCACAATTTCTCCTTTAATTGTTTTTTCTTTAAAATAATCCAGTATTTCCTGTAAAGTACCCCGTTTTGTTTCTTCAAACATTTTGGTAAGTTCACGAGAAACAGAAGCATTTCTATCAGCACCAAAAAACTCTATGAACTGCTCCAGTGCTTTGATCAAGCGATGTGGAGATTCATAAAAAATCATTGTGCGCGGCTCATTCAATAAGGATTTAATTTTTGTCTGACGTCCCTTTTTTTGCGGCAAAAAACCTTCAAAACAAAATGAATCACTTGGTAAACCGGAATTTACCAAGGCTGGTACAAATGCTGTTGCACCAGGCAAACACTCTATCTCTATTCCTTTTTTTATACATTCACGCACCAATAAAAATCCGGGATCAGAAATAGCGGGGGTGCCGGCATCCGTTATCAATGCTATGCTTTCGCCACTTGCAATGCGGTCGGCAATCATTGTTGCCGTTTTGTGTTCGTTGTGCATGTGATGAGCGAACATCTTTTTTGTAATGTTCAAATGTTTTAAAAGAATACCGGATTTCCGGGTATCTTCAGCTAAGATCAGGTCTACTTCCTTTAAAATCCGTATCGCACGAAGTGTAATATCTTCAAGGTTTCCAATAGGTGTAGGTACAATGTATAGTTTCATATGTTTTTTTTATTCGCACATTTCATCTTTGAGCTGTGTTCTTGTTATTATGTATGAATTCATTCCCCCTTAAAAAGGGGGTTAGGGGGATTTTTTTGTTTTCGTTAACCCAAATCTCAATTCCTCTAATTACATTGTTTATATCCTTTTTCACTTGTAAATCTGTAAACCTTAAAACGGTAAGTCCTAATTTTTCTAACTCATTCTGGCGATAGCAATCTTTTTCATATTTATTATCGTGACTACTTCCATCAATTTCAATAATCAAATTTAATGGTTTACAATAAAAGTCAACAATATAATTTCCAAGAGGTTTTTGTCTGTTAAATTTGAAGCCCATCATACTTCCCGCGCGTAACTTTTTCCATAAAAGTACTTCTGATAAAGTAGAATTATTCCTTAACAGGCGCGAATTCGATTTTAGATTTAGATTATATTCTATGAAAGCTTTTTTCAATGGACGGGTTTATGAATTTAACCTACTTAATAACTTATACCTTTAATCCCCCCTACCCCCCTTTTCAAGGGGGAATTAATTCGGCCGCGATTTTATTTGCTACAGAACAAGTTTCATTACCATCCCTATTAAAATGTCTTCAATCCTGCTAATTTTGAAGATAGGTACTAAATGACGTTATCAATTTAAACAGATCTTCAAATTCATTCAAAGGTAATGTTTCTGCTCTATCGTAAATATCATGATATGCATTTATCCCACCCATGGTATAAATAAAAAACGCTTTTACACCTTTTTCTGAAAAAAAATAATGATCGCTATTGGCCGCCTTTCCACGTGTTTTTACATCTTTGATAAATTTATTTTTTACATTTATTTTCACCAAATTGTCGAACTCTTCTTTAAAAACAGAACCATTTACCACCGTAATGCCATCTTCACCGGTTCCCATAATATCCATGTTTAATAAAAACCGAATAGTGTTGAGCGGAAACAATGGATTTTCGGTATAGTGTTTAGAACCAAGTAAACCAACCTCTTCAGCACCAAATGCCATAAATGCAATAGAATATTTTGGTTGGTTTTGCGGTAAGGAATAATACTTTGCAAGGTTAAGTAACATCGCGCAACCGCTTGCGTTATCATTGGCTCCAGGGAAATAAACATTTTTACCCAATTGCCCTAAGTGATCGTAATGCGCGGAAAAAACAATAAATGAATCGGGGTGTTGCGAACCTTTAACGTATCCAATAATATTTTGAGATTGATAATTGGGGATCAACTTAGTATCTATTACTATTCCACCACCACCTTCCGCCTTTTTATAACCATTGTAATTAAAACTGTCTGCTAATATTCGAATCTTCACAAAATTTGAAACAGTTTGAGATTGGCTCCAGGTAAGCTTTTTCACTATTTCAATTGTTCCTGCTACCGAAACGGGGTTTAATTTTATCTTACTAAAATAGGCTAACTTTTTTTTGTCAGTAACCCCTCTGTCATCAATTAAAATAAATTGGTTTTTAACTGTCCGTTTAACAAATTTTTTAAACGTTCTATTAGAAAGAGCATTTGTAGAATCAAAAACATCTAAGGAATAGTCAGCAGAAATACCCGGAGAAGATTGGTCTACCAAAAAATTCTTTCCCGCAATACCGGTAAAATTAAAATTTTTATTGCTTTTATCTGAAACATTAAATTCAAAATCCACTTTATCTGGGAATGTATTGATCGAAAAAGTAAAGGGTTGATAATAGTCCTCTTTAAAAGATCTTAAGCCCAACTTTTTAAATTCCGACTTGATATAATTCGCGGCAATTTTATCACCATCATTTACATAGCCACGCCCGTGCATGCTTTTTGAAGCCATTGTGTCTACTATCATACGGGCATATTGATAAACATCGCCTTTATTTTCCTGTGCAAAAACCGATGAGCCGATGAAAGAAGAAAACAAATAAATGAATAGGACAATCGAAGCTACAATTTTTTTCCACCGCCAAGGCGCTAAGGCGCAAAGAAGAAAATTAAACAATGGGGAAAAATTCAAACTTACCGTCTTTGCGCCTTTGCGGTAAAAATTTATTTTTGAGTTTTTAAAAATGCCCCTAAAATTGTTCATCATTCTTTATTTTGAAAGGTGAATTTTCACAACGCTTTTTTGATTAATTTTGTAATATATAAAGGTCAATAAAAATACATTAAATCCTGCATGCGCAGGACAAAAATAATTTATTGCACAATTTTTTTATCTTTTTATTCTAAGTCATGTTCCTGGAAAACACCATTCATCCGCACAATCGCAAAGGCTCAATCGAAGTTATTTGCGGTTCCATGTTTTCAGGAAAAACAGAGGAACTGATACGCAGGCTCAAGCGTGCTCAATATGCAAAACAAAAAGTAGAGATCTTTAAACCCGCTATTGATACCCGTTACGATGATGTAAAAGTTGTTTCTCATAATAGTAATTCAATTCATTCCACACCGGTGCCTTCCTCTGGAAATATATTATTGCTGGCAAGCGATGTTCAGGTTGTTGGTATTGACGAGGCGCAATTTTTTGACGCAGGCCTTGTAGATGTTTGCAATCAGCTTGCTGATAGTGGCGTAAGGGTGATCATTGCGGGATTAGACATGGATTATTTAGGCAAACCTTTTGGCCCCATCCCTGCACTATTAGCTATTGCAGAGCATGTTACCAAAGTTCATGCTATCTGTATGCGTTGCGGAAACCTGGCAAATCATTCGCATCGTATTACTCAGGAATCATCATTAGTATTACTTGGAGAAACAAATAATTATGAACCGCTTTGCAGGGATTGTTTTGTGGAGGCGATGAGAGTTACAAATTAGCTGATTTATAATCAATACATTTTATTTTACGAGTTATCGATTTTTTTCAAATGAATCATACCATCTCCACCATTGCCACTGTAATTAATGCAAGCACCAGCGGCAATGGCAATACAGACACTGCGATCAAAAACCTGCTGATAGATAGCCGTAAGCTTAGCAACGCAGAAACATCTTTATTTTTTGCCATTAAAGGCGAACGTCATGATGGCCATGCGTATTTAGTTGATCTGTATGAAAAAGGGGTGCGTCATTTTGTTGTTTCTTCTTTGCCACAAAATAATAGTGCTTTCAACAATTCGGTTTTTTTATTAGTAAAAGATACATTACTTGCTTTACAATGTTTGTGCGCTTTTCATCGTAAACAATTTAAAATTCCTGTTATTGGTATCACAGGAAGTAATGGAAAAACAATTGTTAAAGAGTGGTTGTATCAACTGATGCGGGAAGATAAAAACATTGTGCGCAGCCCAAAAAGTTTTAATTCGCAGGTAGGTGTTCCTCTTTCTGTTTGGCAAATAACCGAAGAAAATAAACTTGGTATTTTCGAAGCCGGTATTTCAAAAACACAAGAAATGAGTTTGCTCGAAACCATCATTCAGCCAACCATTGGATTGATCACTAACATTGGGCAGGCACACGATGAAAGTTTTGAAAATCAAAAGCAAAAGGTGGACGAAAAATTAAAACTCTTCGTTAATTCAGAAGTCTTGATCTATTGCAAAGATTATTTATTGGTACATAATGAGATTACTATAAATAAAGCATTTAAGGACCTTCAGGTTTTTTCCTGGTCACGAAAACTTCGCTCCGACCTATTGATAGGCCGTATCACCAAAGGCGCTACTGATACCGAAATTCAAGGTGTTTATAAAAATGATTTTATTCGTATCAATATTCCTTTTACCGATGAAGCAAGTATCGAAAATGCCATCCATTGTTGGGCAATGTTACTTTATTTGGGTTATGAAAACCCTGTAATAGCGGAGCGTATGCGCTTTTTGAGCCCAATAGCAATGCGATTGGAATTAAAAGAAGGTATTAACAATTGCTCGATCATCAACGATAGTTATAATTCCGACCTGGGTTCATTGGCCATAGCCTTGGATTTTTTAAATCAGCAAAAACAGCACCCAAAGAAAACACTGATACTTTCGGATATTTTACAAAGCGGACGTAATGAAGAAACGCTTTATAAAGAAGTGGCCGAGTTGATCCACAAAAAGGGCGTTTCACGCCTGATCGGAATTGGAGAAGGTATTTCCAATCAAATAAAACAATTCGATGTAGAAAAAACTTTTTACAGATCCACAGATGAATTTTTAAAAGAATTTAATAATTCATTCTTCCGTGACGAAACTATTTTACTGAAAGGTGCGCGTGCGTTCGGCTTTGAAGCCATCAGTAAAATCATTCAACAAAAAGCACATGAAACGGTGCTGGAAATTAATTTGAATGCGATCGTTCACAACCTGAATTACTTTCGTGGAAAAATAAAATCAGATACCAAGATCATGGCGATGGTAAAAGCTTTTTCGTACGGAAGCGGAAGCTTTGAAATAGCCAATATACTTCAGTTTCACCGCGTTGATTTTTTAGCGGTTGCTTATGCTGATGAAGGAATTGAATTGCGAAAAGCAGGTATTACCATGCCGATAATGGTGATGAACCCAGAGGAACAAAGCTATGATTCAATGCTTCAATACAATCTGGAGCCCGAAATTTATAGTTTCCGTGTATTAAGTTTATTTGAAGAAACTTTAAAACGAAGTGAACACGACAGCGAACACCCCATCCCTATACACATCAAGCTGGATACCGGTATGCACCGATTAGGTTTTGATGAAGATGAAGTAAATGAATTGATCGTTCGCATCAAAAACAATAAACACCTTACCGTAAAATCAGTTTTTTCACATTTAGCTGCAACTGACGAAAGCGAACACGATGATTTTACCTGGCAACAGATAAAAAAATTCAATGAGATGAGTGCAAAAATAAAATCGCACTTCACTTATCCTATCATGAAACATATATTAAATTCGGCCGGTATCACCCGTTTTCCTGATGCACAATTTAATATGGTTCGCCTGGGCATAGGGTTGTATGGTATTGGAGCCGGTGCTATGGAACAATCCCAATTGCAAAATGTAAGCACATTAAAAACCAGCATTTCTCAAATAAAAAATATCCCGGCAAACGAAACTATTGGTTACAGCCGAAAAGGAATTGCGACCCGCGATATACAAATTGCAACCGTACCAATAGGCTATGCCGATGGATTAAGCCGCAAGCTCAGTGGTGGCAAAGGAAAAATGATAGTAAATGGCCAATACGCTCCTATCATTGGCAATGTATGCATGGACATGTGCATGATAGACATAACAGATATTAATGCCAATGAAAATGATGAAGTGATCGTTTTCGGTGAAGCCTACCCAATTACGGAAGTTGCGAAAGATGTAGGTACAATCCCTTATGAAATATTAACCAATGTTTCGAGAAGAGTAAAAAGGGTTTATTATCAGGAATAATATTTGCTTTTTGTAAACAGATATTAGCTCTGAGGCAGCAATTACTGTGCAGAGCTTGGATGTTGTTTAAAATTCGTCCGTTATTTATACATAGGCACTCTAACAGGGTTTCAAACCCTGTTAGAGGTATTTAAACACAAGGTGGAAACCGCATAAATCCCTAACAGGGTTTGAAACCCTGTCAGGGGATATTGCAATAGAATAATTTCAAAACTAAATTTAAACAACCTCTTAGATTTTTCCAGCAACCACGCATGTTTTCTTATACTGCTTTACATTGCCCGATAGATCAAACACTTCAAAAAAGATGATGTAAATTCCTATGCGCGCTTTTTCACGATCTCCGGTGATGCCATCCCAGCTATAGGTCCCTTTCAAGCCTAATAATTCGCTGCGCACCAAATATCTTACTATTCGTCCCTTGCTATCGTAAATAGTAATGTTTGCAATAAATCCCGGTGTTTCAAAACGATAATTAATATTTACAATATCATTGAATCCATCTTCGTCAGGTGAAAACACTTCAGGCATTATTTCTATGGCATCATCGGTTTCACCGGCATCGTTATATTGCGAATTTTTATAAGCTGGTGTCGCAAAACCGATATCCTGAGCTGCTGAATGCCAATTGGTGTTGTCTTGAGTGGGCCTGTTAAAATCTAAACGTTCCAAGGAAACCCCTTTAGTAATACTTAGTAAAGGAAATTGCATAAAGTCGTAATATTTCAACAGGTCTATGATGGCTGAATTAGTTGCTAAACATACCGTTCCACCAGCAATGCTCATTGTAGGCAAGTTGGTATCCAAAAACCCTTTGGGATTAGTGGTGGTATACTGGCTTTTAACAATCGCACCATCTTCACTCAACACCAAATATTCGTGTGGGAAAATCAAATAACTTTCATTAGAAATAGCGGAAATACTTGTAAGAATATTGTTAACAGTATCGTATAGAGAAATGGTCATCGTTTTTAAATCGATCACTTTATTTGAACGATTATAAATTTCTACAAAATCAACACCATCTGTTTTGGGATCTACCAATATTTCATTGATCACAATATCATTTGGCAAAGCTGGTTCAGGCAAGGCAAAACGGGCTGTGTTGTTTAACCCAACAGCATTTCCGGCACAATCGGTGACCGCATTATTTATAGTGATCGTGTATATAGTCCCAATCTGCAAAGCACTTGATAATGCTAATCGTACACTTTTAAAATCAGGTGCAATTGGACTTAATTGTATTGGAGAACCAAGGCCATTATCAATTGAATAGATCGCTAAATTCAACATTGTTGTGCTATCCAATGGCTCATTAAAATAGATCTGAATGGTATCTGTCGCAATAACTGCTACCCTCAACACTTCCGGAGGAGCATTGTCTGGATTATTTCCATTGGTTGAGTTTAATGTACCCGGAGTTCCACCCAACGTATTGAAAGAGGCTCTCCAGTTATCAATTCCAGCGCATGGATTATTAGGGTCTATTTGTTCTAAACTCCAGCCCCCATTTTTTTTAATTGCATCATGATACCACTGGTCGCTGTACGAAACACTTGATATAACTGCACCTTGAGGATTTTTTAATGTTATTGTTTGTTCGGAATTTGTTAATGAAAAGCTTGAAAACCCAACGGTAGCAATAGTAGAACTGAAATCAGGCAATGCACCTGTTGAAGTTAGTACCAAAAAGCTATCTGCGAGAATAGTAATATTAGGGAAAACTTTTATTGTTGTTCCAATTGTAATTGACCAATTGGTTAAGTTGATCGGAAATGCTGTTTTGTTATAAAGCTCAGCATATTCGTGGTTTGGTAAGCCCACAACAGGATCCGGATCAGCCATAATTTCATTTATCACCACACCAAATGTAGGTACGTCCTGTGCAGAAAAATTAATAAATGCAGGACTCAAGGCATTACCAGAGCAGTCAGCCATATTGGTTAATGTAAGCGTATACGTTGTGGATGAAACCAGAGGAGTACCCAACGTTAAAGCAGCACATGTTAGTGTACTGTTTGCTGTATCAATTATTGGCGTTCCAATGCCGTTGTTAATAGTATAATTTGAGAGAACAGAAATTTGTGAGGCATCTAAAGCTTCGCTAAAACAAACGTTAATATGGATTGAATCTACAACAGTAACACTTGAAATTGTTGGAGCTGTAATATCTGCGGCTAATGAATAAACGCTGTTTTGTGTCCCGGGTGTTCCACCACTAACATTGTTCGAGGCGATCCAATTAGTGGACTCCAAACAATTTACTCCCGAAGTTGGATTGATCAACTCCAGCGACCACCCACCGGCTTTTTTAGTGGCATCCTGATACCAGGTATCGGAATACCCAACAGAATCAATAAATGCAAGCGTATTGTCCTTTAAATAAATTTTGTCGCCAGTATTGTTCAAAGAAGGAAAACTACTCACTCCCATTCTATTTCCAAAAGGCGTGAATAGCGCTGTATCTGCAGCACTGCAAATAATTAAATATTGATTTGATAAAAGGTTGTATGAACTCAATGTTGCATTGGATGAACCATCCGTAAATTTCCATCCATTTAAATTAATAGTAGTGGTGCTTCTGTTATAAATTTCAATGAACTCAACAGCCGGTAAACCCAATTGAGGCGAGGGGTCTGCAAAAATTTCAGTGATGATGATATCTTTGAATGATGGTAAAAAAGATATAAAATAGGTAAAATTGGTGTTTGCTGTTGTAATTGCGTTTGCGCTAAAATCCTGAACATTGGTTACAGTAAGTGTATTGGCAAGTCCGCTGGTAAAGGCAGTTGCAAAAGTTAAATGAACCAAACTTAAATTAACAGCGTCCCTTAACGCTACGGTAGGGTTTCCTAAACCATTGTTAACACTATAATTAGTGAGCGTTTGCGCGGTGGCTAATTGAACATTTTCATTGAATAAAACATCCACCTGGGTAGCTGAAATTACTGTTGACGACACAATTGAAGGAGGAGTTACATCAACTACAATGGCGCCATTGTAAAAATCATCAAAGAAAAACTTAGTAATGTTACCAACCGTATAAACGCTGGCTACACCAAAAAAGTTAGTTGTAGTGTGCGTGTTATCTGTTCCTGAAATTTCAAAAGCGTAGGCTGTTCCTCCGGTCGGATCCACATACAAACTCCAGACACCTGAAGCATTACGTGTTACTTTTACACCAATTGCAAATGATGTAGCAATTTGTCCATTTGTACAGCGGGCAACAGAGGTGCTTGTTAAACCCGTTTGACTGAATAACTCTACCGCATCATTACTTAAAGCTTCACCAAATTGTAAATAATAGCCATTTAATGAGCCCTCTAAATTAGCCTGATCCGATGCCAGGTAAACTCTTCCGTAATTACTGGACGATGGGGAAAAGGTTTGTTTAATATAAAAACGCCATTCAATATTATTTAATGAAGAGGTTGGACTTGCGGCTGAAAGATAACTTGCACCGGCAACTGTATTATTTAATTGTAATTGCTGTGATGTATTTACAATAAATTCAGCTGCATCACCGCTCCATACAGGGTTGGAGGTAAAATCACCATCCGTAAAATTGTCTGTTACCTGTGCTGTAACGAACGAAGTAATAAAAAGAAAAGATAAAAATAGGATGCGCATCTTGTTTCAATTATCTAGTGTAAATCGTGGAAAAATTCTCCGCTAACCATATAAAGATGCTAAATTAATAAGATAATTGGATTAAAAGGAAATAAGGAGATAAAAAGCGATAAGCACCCAGCTCCCTTTCGTTTATTTTGCCAAGATTACGCGGATTTTCAAAAAAATAAATTATGAATAATTAACTGATATTACGCATTTACTGGCCACAGAGTGGCCGCATCTTTGTAGGAAATTGCAATCCAGCCGTTTTTCAGCTCCAGAGGAGCGCAATATTTCGCCCAGCTAAGGCTTTTGTGCAACATCAGTTAATAAATCTGTGCGGTTTGTGTCAAAATTTAGCGGCCGAGTTGTTATATTTACGCAATTATTAATCGTTAACAAATGAGGGAAAATTAACAAATGAAAATAGCAGTAGTTGGTGCAACGGGTTTAGTAGGCACAAAGATGATCCAGATTTTAGAAGAACGAAATTTTCCGGTAACAGAATTAATCCCTGTTGCTTCTGAAAAATCGGTTGGCAAGGAAATTTCCTTCAACGGAACTAAATATAAAGTGGTAGGAATGCAAACTGCAATTAATATGAAACCCGATGTGGCCCTGTTTTCGGCTGGTGGGAGCACATCATTGGAATGGGCCCCAAAATTTGCAGAGGCCGGAATTACAGTTATTGATAATTCTTCGGCATGGAGAATGGATCCTTCAAAAAAACTTATTGTTCCTGAAATAAACGCAGGTGAATTAAGTGGCCTTGATAAAATTATTGCTAATCCAAATTGTTCTACGATACAAATGGTAGTGGCTTTAAATCCATTGCACAAAAAATATAACATTAAAAGAATTGTAGTTTCTACTTACCAATCCGTTACCGGTACTGGCGTTAAAGCTGTTGATCAGTTAATGAATGAACGAAAAGGTATTAAAGGAGAAATGGCATATCCCTACCCTATTGATTTGAATGTGATCCCACAAATTGATGTTTTTACCGAAAACGGTTACACCAAAGAAGAAATGAAAATGGTGAATGAAACAAAAAAAATTATGGGTAATTCTATTCGTGTTACAGCAACTACAGTAAGGATACCGGTTATGGGCGGACACAGCGAAAGCCTGAATATAGAATTTGAAAAAGAATTTGATTTAAATGATGTACGCGAATTGCTTCAAATTGCACCGGGAGTGATTTTGGTGGACGATGTGAAAAATTTAAAGTATCCAATGCCCATGGATGCGCATGATAAAGATGAAGTATTTGTTGGCCGCTTACGCAGGGACGAAACACAGGAAAAAACCTTAAACATGTGGATAGTTGCTGATAATCTTCGCAAAGGCGCAGCTACCAATGCTGTGCAGATTGCGGAATATTTGCTGGAGAATAAACTGGTTTAATTAGTGTCGGTCCATAATGTAAGAGAATAGCAACGGATTTCACAAATTTAAAATCAAAAAATACCTTTAATTCGTGTAATTCGTCACAAGTATTGTTTTTATTGCCTGTTCTCGATATTTAAAATTTGCAATTCTTATATCTCAATTCTCATAACTAAATATTAGTATCTTTGCGCCCGCATTTAAAGGTATTATAATAAATAAAATGGATAAAAATTCGATAATAGGTCTCTTAGTAATTGGTGCAATTTTAATTGGCTGGATGTTCCTGACAAAGCCGTCTCAGCAGGAGCTTGCAATACAACAACATCAGCATGATTCAGTTATTCAATTTGAAAAACAGGCACCACAACAAAAAACAGATATCGCTTCAAAAGCAAGCGGTATCAACGCTCTTGTCACATCCGGCTTAGCAGATTCTACAGGAGTAATAAGTGATTCTGTAAAGGCGATCATCAACAAACAAGCCTACGCAGATTTCGCAAATTCCGCCATTGGCGAAAATAAGATCATTACCCTTGAAAACGAGGTGATGAAAGTTAATGTTTATACAAAAGGTGGAAGAATAGCCTCTGTTGAATTAAAAAATTACAAAACATACGATGCCAAACCATTGATCTTGTTTGATGCTGACTCTTCAGCACAAAACATTAGTTTGCAGGTTAATTCGAAAATACTCTCTACTGATTCCCTATACTTTGAGCCTGAAGGCGGCAGTTTTAGTCTAACAGGAAAAAACTCTAAAAGCCTTGCTATGCGATTATATGCAGGAAGTAAAACAAAATATATTGAGTATGTGTATACATTGAGCGGAGATGAATACATGATGGGCTTTCGTGTAAACACTGTTGGAATACAAGACATCATTGCACCAACCGCCAATGCCATAACGCTTAACTGGAGCATGAAAACTCCAATGCAGGAGCAAAACCATGAAACTCAGCGAGCGGCTTCCACTATTTATTTTAGTCCGGTTGGTGAGAATGTAGACAGGATAAGCGAATCCACCGAAGAAAAAAAGACACTGGAAACACCTGTTAAATGGATAGGCTTTAAACAACAGTTTTTTACTGCTGTAATTATTGCGGATGGATCATTTGAAAAAGCTGCTGATATTGAAACAGCTATTGAACATGGATCTAAAAATTATGTAAAGAAATATTCAACTGCAATCGCTATTCCATACAAACACTTGCAATCCGAAACTTTTGGAATGCGTTTTTATTTTGGACCTAACCACTTTAAAACACTTAAACAGTATGATATTGAATTAGAAAAACAGATCAATTTGGGTTGGAAGATCTTTGGATGGTTAAATCGCTTTTTAACAATTCCAATTTTTAATTTCCTGAGTGGTTTCAATTTAAACTATGGTATCATTATCCTTATTTTAACGATCATATTAAAATTGTTATTATTGCCGATCGCCTATAAAACAGTGCTATCATCAGCTAAAATGCGGGTGTTGAAACCCGAAATTGATGAATTGAATGAAAAGCACAAGGATGATGAGCCGATGAAAAAACAGCAAGCTACTATGGCGCTGTATAAACAGGCAGGTGTTAATCCTATGGCAGGTTGTATCCCTGTATTATTACAAATGCCTATTTTGATCGCGCTCTTCAGCTTTTTCCCTGCATCCATTGAGTTACGTCAGGAACCGTTCCTTTGGGCACATGATCTTTCGACCTATGACTCGGTTTATAATTTTGGTTTTGCTGTGCCTTGGTATGGTGATCACGTGAGTTTATTTGCTTTGTTAATGACAGCTTCTACCTTGTTATATACATGGAGCAACAGTCAGCTTATGGGCACATCTAATCAAATGCCGGGCATGAAATGGATGATGTACCTGATGCCGATCTTGTTTCTTGGGTTTTTAAATAACTATTCAGCTGGATTAAGCTGGTATTATTTCCTTGCGAATATGATCACATTCGGGCAAACATGGGTGATGCAAAAATTTGTAATCGATTCGGATGCTTTGCATGCTAAAATTCAGGAGAATAAAAAGAAACCTAAAAAGGTATCAAAATTCCAGGAGAAGCTGGAGCAAATGACGAAAGATCGTCAACAACAGATCAGTCAAAAGAAAAAATAATATTCGTGAAAGCTCTATGTTTATTTAGTCAGAGTCTGCCGAAGACTGTGCGATAGGTGTTTTTGAAATAAAGATTAAGATTTAATGATTAGAAATTTAATAATTTAAAAAATGAAATTTCATAAAGAAGGTATTCCATCATTGATCATCACTATAATTGTGATTGCAATCATAAATTTTCTGACCTGCTATTTTTTCTGTGCATATCCGTTAATATTATGGTTGGGCTATCTTTTATCTGCTTTTTTACTAATTACTATTTTGCAATTTTTTCGCAGCCCAAACCGTGGCATCATTATCAATGACAATCACATTATAGCTCCTGCCGATGGCAAGGTGGTGGTAATTGAAGAAGTAACAGAAACCGAATATTTTAAAGACAAACGCCTTCAGATCTCCATTTTTATGTCGCCTATCAATGTGCATATTAATCGCTACCCTATAACCGGACTTGTGAAATATTCAAAATATCATCCCGGTTTATTTTTAGTTGCCTGGCACCCGAAATCGTCTACAGATAACGAACGTACCACAATTGTGGTAGAACATAAAAACGGACAAGCCATATTATTCAGGCAAATTGCAGGTGCCTTGGCCAGGCGTATTGTAAATAATGCTAAAGAAGGAGACAATGCAATTCAAGGCAATGAGTTCGGCTTTATTAAATTCGGTTCAAGAGTGGACCTATTACTACCTTTAAATGTGAAGGTGAAAGTGAATCTTGAACAGAAAGTGCGTGGCCGCGAAACCATTATTGCCACCTTTGAATAGCCCACTTTAACAATTATTAACGATGAAAAGTAATAAAAATTAAATTTAGCGTTATCTTTGTTAAAGAAATTGTAAACGAATTAATTACTTAAAACCATAAACCACATGAAAAAATTATTTTTATTGTTCGCATTTACCGGAATTGTTGGAGCTTCTTCAGCAGTTACTGTTGCCGCTTTAACTAAAGGAACTGTTATCACTCTTGGTGGTGAAGAGAAAAAAGACGAGAAAAAGAAATGCGATAAAAAGAAAGCATGCTGCAAAAAAGATGCTTCTGCAACAGCAAGCACTACTTCTGATGGAAAAACAGAAGCTAAATCATGCCACGGTGGAGAAGCTAAAGGAAAAGCGTGTTGCAAAGGAAAAGCATCAGCAAGCACTGAAGCAGCACCAGCAACTCCTGCTAAGTAATTAATTCAATTTAATAAAAAACCCGTCATGCAAATTGCATGACGGGTTTTTTTATGTCATTCCGAACTTGTTTCAGAATCTCAGAGATGCTGAAACAAGTTCAGCGTGACTTCTATTGTATTAATTACCTTGTTAGCGGTTTAGAATTAAAACGCAAGCCAATGAAATCAATTACTTTACCACTATCCGCCCCAACAAAACATTTAATTCTTTTTTAGTTTTAAGCAATTGATGCTGCGTTTGCATAAGCGTCATCATTTCATCATCCGGAGGATTTTCTTTTAATCTCTTTTGAATATCGTGTATCATCATTTCCAGCCTACGGCTTTTTAAAGCATAAACCGAATGGTATAGCGATTTTTTAAGAACCTCTTCTTCCATGGTGGTATAAATACTATGCTGCTCCCAATTGGAAAGAAAATAAGGGCTGCTTATCAGATCAACTGTTAAATAGGAAATAGCAGTATTTTCATGACTAATAAAATAATTATAGTCCGGCACTTTTTCTTTATCAAGATGCGAGACAAATTCATTGTAAATACTATTGTATAGCGCGTTTTCAAAAACAATATTATCATGTTGTAATTCATGGATCGCTAATGCTGCAAGAGGGATTTCAATTTGTATCGGTTGGTTTTTTTCATCCAGCTCTTCGCCATCTACGATCACATTTTTATTTCCATAATTGAGTAACAAACGAATTATATCCCGCTCCTGATGCTCAGCACTTGCATCAAGCAATTGTTTTTTCTCTTCAATTTGTAATGCTTCTACAACATCCGACTCTGTGTTAGCTGGGGCCGTGGTGTTATGCGAATTACTTTTTTCATTAAACTTTTTGCTGCGTATCTTATTCAACTCGCTCAACAAAATTTGTTCTTCCATATCCATGATACGGCTGCATTCCTTCACATATACCGAACGATAAATGGCTTCGGGGATAAGCGCAATGCTTTCAACAATTTCTTTGATGAGTCCTGCTTTTTTTATGGGATCGTTTTGTACATCACCCATTAATAAATTTGTTTTGAAAGAAATAAAATCTTTCGAATTGTTTTTAATAAAGGTCTTCAACTCTTCACTACTAACACGTTTCGAGTACGAATCCGGATCTTCTCCATCAGGAAACAACAATACTTTAACATTCATCCCCTCTTCCAATATCAGATCGATCCCTCTAAAACTGGCTTTAATACCGGCACTATCGCCATCATACAAAATAGTAATGTTATTGGTAAACCTGCGGATCAGTTTGATTTGCCCCACAGTTAAGGAGGTTCCACTGCTCGCTACCACATTTTCAATACCCGATTGATGCATGGATATTACATCCGTATACCCCTCTACCAAAAAACAATTGTCTTGCGCAATGATCTCTTTTTTGGCAAAAAATATTCCGTACAACACATCACTCTTATGGTAAATATCCGTTTCCGGAGAGTTGATGTATTTGGCAGTTTTTTTATCCGTGCGCAATGTTCGGCCCCCAAAGGCGATCACACGACCTGTTGCGTTATGAATAGGGAACATTACACGACCCCAAAAACGGTCTAAGTATTTCGGGAGTTTGGAAGCGTCTCCGCTCTCCGCTCCCCCAACTCCAGACTCATGACTTTGTTCATTCTTGTATTCAAGCGTAAGGCCTGCCTTTACTAGGTATTCCGCTTTATAACCTGTCTTTATTGCAATGTCGGTAAACGCATTTCGGTTAGTTAAACAATAGCCCAATTGAAACTTTTGAATAATATCTTCTCTAAAACCACGCTCTTTGAAATAGCCCAGTCCTATTGATTTTCCTTCATCGCTGTTATATAAATTTTCAGAAAAGTTTTTTTGCGCGAAAGAAGAAACCACAAACAAGCTCTCACGATCATTCTGTGATTGCAGTTGTTCGGGCGATTGCTCCTCTTCTACAATATCTATGTTATACTTTTTTGCAAGATGGCGCAAGGCATCAGGATACGACATCAGCTCCTTCTCCATCACAAAATTTATCGCATGCCCTCCTTTTCCACAACCAAAACATTTATAAATACCCTTTACCGGTGATACATAAAATGAAGGTGTTTTTTCATCATGAAAAGGACATAGACCAGTTAGATTAACACCACGCTTTTTAAGCGTAACGTAATCCCCAACCACCTCCTCAACGCGAGCTGCTTCAAAAATCTTATCTATGTCTTCTTTGTGTATCAAAATGTTTGCATACTTATTTCTCGCAGAGAAACGCAGAGTTTTCCGCTGAGTTCCGCTGAGTTATAAATTATTTACTATTCGTACTATTGAATCTTTTAAAGAAGAAGAATTAAAGTTAATTAACAGTCCTAATTTTTTATTAGACAATTTTAAATAAGTTAGCAATTGTTTGTGGTGAATATCAGAAAGTGCCTCTACAGATTTTATTTCAACGATTACTAAATTATTTACCAGGATATCTAACCTGAACCCGACATCCATTTTTATGTCAGCGTAAACCATCGGAACTCCAACCTGATTTTTTATATCATATCCCTTTTGCTTTAGTTCATAAGAAATTGCCGTTTCGTAAACTGACTCTAATAGCCCCGGACCCAATTCTGTATGCACTTTAAAAGCCGCACCACGAATATCATATGAAATGTCGTTTTCTCCTGTATTCATCTGCGAAACTCTGCCTTAAATTTGTGAAACTCTGCGAGAACTTTAAATATTCCCAGCGGCTGTTTTTTATATATTTAATTTTTTTTATCCAAAAATGGGAATGCTAATTTACGAAATAATAAGGAAATGATTTTGGAAATCCTCAACCCCTCTAATTCTTTAACATTCCAGCACCTTCTGTTCTTCAATGTATACCAATAATTTTTCAGTAACAGAATAACCCATTTGGTTTAACAGGTCGGCATATTGAAGTATTTGTTTTTTGTGATCCGGTTTTTCTTCACCTGTTTTATAATCAATGATTACAGCGGTTGATTGCCCTTCTTTTCCTTTCAAAATCGGGTGAAATACGACTCTATCCAAACGAAACTTTTCACCTGTCAATGAAATAATTTCGCTTTCGTTCTTCACTTTTAATCCTTGTGCAAAATGGGCCTGTAATTTAGGTAGTTTGATGATCTTTTTAATTACCGTTAATAAATTTTCCTTTTCACCTGCCGTGACCAAGCCCTCCAGGAACATTGAATTTACGGCAGATTCAATATCCTCTTCAGACTTTATTTTTGCAAGTGCAGTATGTACCATCACACCGTAATCTTTTTTACTTTCTGTTATTTCCAGGTTCCAAATACTTGGAGCAGCAGCACGCATTTTAATATTATTTCGCCATTGGTTTGAGTTAAAAGTTAAAAGTTTAAAGTTTTGAGTTTCGGCACCTTTTAAATGTTGTTTATGTGTTGTTTGTTCACCAAAAGTATAAACAGTCTTCCCTTCCTGCCAATCGCCATTCTGTTGATAGTAGTGTGCAAACATATCGCTAACTGTACTTAAATTAGCAGGTGATCGGGATGGCTTTCCGGTAAGTATATATAACCGTTCTTCAGGCCGGGTTAGGGCTACGTATAGAACATTCAAGCTATCAAGCAAGGACTTATTTTTTTCATCATCGTATAGATCACCATAAGGTGTTTCCCTCAAACTTTCACTTGCAGAAACCAATGCGGATTGCAATTGCGGGATCTTACTATTTTCCAGATCCACCCACAAATGTTTTTTACCTTTTTCTACTTTCCCATTAGAGAATGGTAATATCACTGCCGGAAATTCTAACCCTTTTGCCCGGTGAATGGTCATTATAGTAACCGCATTCATTCCAAGAGGAACAATTAACGAGGCTTTCTCTTTTTTATCTTCCCAATAGTCAATAAAATCATTGAGGTTGTTATTTTGTTTAATAGAATAATTCAACACCTCATCCAAATAAAACTGAATGTAAGCATTGGGGATCGTGTTGAGTTTAAATAAGCGCACCAACTCTTCACATAGTTCATACAATGCCATTTTAGAAAGGGCATTACTATTAAAATCAGGACACACTTTTTTAATGATGAATAGGAAATCTTGTTTATTCTCAACTAAAAATTCGTTTATATCAATGCTAAATTCAGCCTTTTCACCCCTAACAGGGTTTAAAACCCTGTTAGGGGATACAGAAAACCGATTGGAAGCAACAAGGTATTCTAACAATTCGGCTTGTATTATCTGGTCGCTTGTATTATTTAAATACCGGAGCAGGGAATAAATAAAATTTACTTCGGCTGAATTGCTCAGTAAAAGTGAATCAGAAGAAATAACTTCAATTCCCTTATTGGATAAATAATTGGCGATCTCGCTGCCATCGGTATTCTTACGCACCAATATGGCAACATCCCTAAGCTGAAAATTTTGTATCAATAGGTCCTGAATGATAAGATAGGTGCGCTCTAAATTCTGTTTCCTCATCTCCTCTTTTTCAGCATCCAGAAACTCCACCTGAACAAATCCACCACTATTTTCAGGGTTAAAGCCCTGTTCTAATGTTTCGTAAATACTTTTAAATTTTTCATTTAATTTATTGGAAAGTGTTCTGAAAATAGCATTATTAAATTCTATGATCTCTCGTTTACTGCGATAATTTTTATCCAGCACCTGTGGGTTATGATTTCGCTTCAAGGCTTGTTCCCGCTCCAACACCAATGGATTATTATTGTGCGCAAACACCTCGGGCAACATAGCAAACTGTTCCACTTCACCTCCACGCCAGCGATAAATTGCTTGTTTACCGTCACCTACAAGCATTGTAAAGTGGCCGCTTGCCAGCGAATTATCAATTAATGGCAACAGGTTTTGAAATTGCAAAACAGAGGTATCCTGAAATTCATCGATCAGATAATTATTGTACCGCTCTCCCAAACGCTCATAAATAAAAGGGATTGGCTCATTCAATACGATCTTTGCAATTAATTTATTGAATTCCGAAATGTGTAAAATATTGTTTTGCGCTTTATACTCATTGAGCAGTTTTTCAATTTCATTCAACACCGCCAACGAATAAATAGTAGTATTTATTAATCTGAATAATGTTACTTCCTGCAAATTAAGCTGGATGTAAACCAAGCCCTCATTGTATAGCTTAGTTAATGTATCTTTAATCGCATCAATACCTGCTTTGTCCGATACGGTGGCTTTACCGGCATACCAATTATCCGAATCAATGTTTTTTTGAATGGTAGCAGAAGGTGTTAATTTATCAAAACGTGATTCAGCCAGGTAAGAAAAATACTTCCCTATTCCATTCGCACCACCTGCAAATTTATCGTGCTCAATACCTGAATCATTAATACATTTCAGTCCATTTTTTCCACATCCATTAATAAATGTTTCAAATTTTTTGATCTCCTCTTGTATCTTATCTTTAATTTTAAAAAAATCACTAACGCTCAACTGTCGCAGTTTTTCTATATGTACAGCACCATCTTCCGTCAACAGATTTTTAGCAAAATATTTCAGATCGTTTTCAATGTGCCAGCTTTTTTCATCATCGGTTTTACTTTCAGTAAATTCTACCAATGCTTTTGTTAGGGTTTCATCCGTTCCAATTTGCGCAATTAATAAGTCGATGGCTTGCGTCAACAGTTTATCATCATCCATCTCCAACTCAAAACTCATTGGTATTTTAAGATCGAATGCAAAAGTGCGCACTATCTTATGTACAAAACTGTCGATGGTCCCGATTGCGAAATCAGAATAATTATGCAACACCTCCGTAAGCACATTGTTGGCGCGTTTGCGGATAATGGTATCATCTAATTGTTGGCGGATATTTAATTTTTTATGTTTTTTTAATTCGGCAAGTAATGTTTTTGTTCCTCCCGAAAGCTGAGTGTAATCCTCCTGAGAAAGCTCTTTCAAGGCTTTGATGATCCGCTCTTTCATTTCAGATGCGGCCTTATTGGTGAAGGTAACCGCTAAAATATGGCGGTATGCTTTAGGGGGATTGGACTCATCGTTCAATGCCAACGCCAGGTATTCTTTCACCAATGTGAACGTTTTGCCTGAACCGGCTGATGACTTATATATTGTGAAATTTTTATCTGACATTTCTAATTAAATTCATTAGGACGTTCCAATTCTTAAAAAAAATTGGCGGGCACTTCAATCTTTTCTGAAAAACGAAAAGCCTGCCCGAATGAACACATTCATTCGTTCGGGCGGGGATTTACGTGGAATTTATCCTGAGCGCTTGTCGAAGGAATCCCTAACGCAACATTAATAATTCTTTCCAAAACTTGAGGATTTTAAAATTACACATTTATTTAGTTTTGTTGTTATGATTATTAATTTATGTTGCGCATTGCCCCGGAGGGGCAAAATCTTTGTAGAACATTAAAACCAAAAAATAAGCCCCATCGGGGTGAAATATTCCGCTTCGGAGTTTATCCCGATGAAAGAGGGAGAGCTTAATGAATCGGGAGGGATTGCTATTTTCTACAAAGATCCCGCCCCTCTGGGGCTAATAAATGCGTAACATCAGTTATTAAATACAAAACAAAGAAAACGAATTTACAAATTACTTGCTTTTTGCTCTACAGTTTCGTAAATTCGTAAAGATTTGTTTATTTGTAACCAATTTGTAACGTTACTTATTTCGTAACCGTAGCTATGAAAAAAATTATTCCCTTTTTTAGTATCATGTTGATTTTCTGCGGGCATTTTTTGTTTGCTCAGGAAACCAATATTGTACCGGGCAATCTTTTGGTTATGGTTACCTCAGAAGCCTCGGCCGTAAAGCTTTCCAAGGACTTACAATTTGTTAATGGGCTTAGAACGGATTTTAAAGTGAAGCGCCTTCTTTCAAGATCAATGCACATTTATTTATTTGATTTCAACTCAGCCTCTATTGATAATGCTGAAATGCTGAATGTTGTTAGGCGAAGTGCTTTAGTAAAAATTGCACAATTTAATCATACGTTCACAGAACGCGCTACCCCTAACGATCCTCAATTTGGGCTGATGTGGGACATGAAAAACACCGGACAAGCTGGAGGTACGCCTTTGGTTGATATTCAGGCAACGGAAGCCTGGGACATTACTACCGGTGGATTAACCTCTCAGGGTGATACCATTGTGGTTGCTGTTATTGATGGTGGATTTGATCTGAATCAACAAGATTTAAGTTTCTGGAAAAACCGGGATGAGATCCCTAACAACAGCATTGATGACGATAACAATGGTTTTACTGATGATTATGATGGATGGAACGGTGCTACCGGCACCGACAATTTTTCCGTTGCCAGCCATGGCACACACGTATCAGGTACTGTGGGAGCCAAGGGCAATAATGGAATTGGAGTAACGGGTGTAAATTGGAATGTAAAAATAATGCCCGTATCCTACGGTTCATCGGGTGGAGGCTTTGAGGCAAATGTGGTGGCATCCTACGCTTTTGTGATGGATCAGCGAAGGGAATACAATGAAACCAATGGTGTAAAAGGCGCTTTTGTGGTTTCAACCAACTCTTCTTTTGGTGTTAATAATGGTCAGCCAACTGCTTATCCGCTTTGGTGCGCAATGTATGATTCCTTGGGTGCTGTGGGCATTTTAAGTGCCGGAGCTACTGCTAATGCAAATTTTAATATTGATGTAACAGGCGATATCCCAACGGCTTGTGAGAGCGATTGGCTTGTTACAGTCACCAATACCACCAATACCGATTCCAAAAACAGCAGTTGCGGGTATGGTGCCACTACTATTGACCTGGGTGCCCCCGGCACAAACATTACCTCTACTTACCCTTCCAATTCTTATTCGTCCATTTCGGGAACATCAATGGCTACACCACACGTAGCAGGTGCCATTGCCTTAATGTATTCGGTTTTTTGTCCGCAATTTATTGCCGATTACAAAGCAGATCCGGCAGGTATTGCACTGATGGTTAAGGATTCCTTGTTAGGCGCAGTTGATCAGACTGCAGCAATGAGTTCCGGGATCACAGTTACAGGAGGGCGATTGAATTTATTTAAAGCCGTAAAATCAATTCAAAATTATTGTTCGCTTGTTTCTGTTGGCGATATTGCTACATCAGGCGATTCTTTTGAGATCACCAACGTTTATCCAAACCCGGCTAACAAAACACTAAATATTGTTTACAATAATTCTCAGTACGGGGATAACCACATATCTATTGGGCTTGTTAATGTTTTAGGTCAGGAGGTAAAAAGCATTAATATGGATAAAAACACTTCAGGGATACAGCATATTACTATGGATTTGAATTCCATTGAAAAAGGTATTTATTTTGTCAGTATCAATGGCAATAATAAAAAATCCAATGTTGTTAAGGTTGTTGTTTATTAATACCTCAAATCATAGACATAAAAATTTACTACCCGGTTGACAATACAAGCCCAAGACAAAAGAAGGGTATTTGTTTTATCCCCTCATAACATTAAAAACACATCAATTTAACTTTTCAAACAGCTGACAGTCAGGTTGTTATTCGTTTTTATCGCGTTTTTTTTCTTTAAAACGAAAAAAATGTCGTATTTTCGCCCCTCTTAAAAAACCCAAAACTAAAAAAGCAATAAAAATGAAAAAAACCTTACTCACTTTATTCACTGTCGGTTTGTTTAATTTCGCAAACGCCCAGGTAAGTGCCTATACTTTTGCTGGTTCTTCCGGAACATATTCCGTGATTTCATCAGGCACCTCAATTGCAACAGGTTTGCAGGATGACAGCGTTATGACTGCAAAACCAATTGGGTTTACTTTTAACTATAATGGTGCTAGTTACACCACATTTGGTGCTAATACAAACGGCTGGATATCTCTTGGTTCAACTGCACCAGTTGGCAGCTATACCCCAATCAGCACAGGAACCACTAACAATGTTATTTCTGCTTTGGGCAGAGATCTTCAGTTAGGTTACTCCGCAGCAGGTAGCTATACAACAGGTAGCCCAACAGTTACAATGGCTTTAGGAGGAACCACCGGTTTTATTGCTGGTGATTTTTTTACCACCTCTACAGGGTTTCCAATAGGAACAACTGTTACAGCCGTAGGTGCAACAACGCTTACCCTTTCCGCTAATGCTACCTCAACAGGAACCGCTGGTACTTATACCGTTATGGGAAATATCTTGTATGTAACTTCCGGTGTATCGCCAAGCAGAGTTTGCACCATTCAATGGACACGTGTCCGCAGATACAGTTCTACACCATCGATTCAACAAACCAATTTCTTTAATTTCCAGATCAAACTTACTGAAACAAGCAATACGATTGCTATTGTTTATGGTCCATTCCAAACGAACTCAACTTCAAGTAAATATGAAATTGGTCTTCGTGGAAACACTAACACAGATTTTAATAATAGAAAGACAACTACTAACTGGGCTTCGACAACCGCTGGTACACTTAATACTGACACTTGTTCCCTTACCACAACAGTTAAACCGGCATTGGGCCAAACTTTTACATGGTCACCTCCACCAGTTTGTACTGGTGCTCCAACAGCTGGAACAGCTTCAGCACCAACAGGAGTATGTAGCGGTGTAAGTTTCGACCTTGTTTTAACCGGGTACACTCCAAATGTTTCAGGTCTTACTTTCCAATGGCAATCATCAACTGCATTAGGTGGAACATATTCAAACATTTCATTAGCTACCACTACAACCTTTGCAACAACACAAACAACTACAATGTATTATAAATGCCTTGTAAGTTGCAGCGGTGGAACAGCGGTGGCTACAACTCCTATAACTGTAGCTTTAAATGCTCCTTCAGCTTGTTATTGTACTCCATCAAGTGGTGGTGGCGCTTGTATAACCAATGTTACAATTGGAACGTTAAATCGCAGCTCAGCTGCTTGTGAAAACTCCCCAACCTATTATACTTCAGTTCCCGTTGGAACAGCAACAGCAACACTTAATCAATCCACCAGCTCTCCTCTTTCTGTTACTAACGGTAGTACCGGTGCTGCAATCATTTCTGTTTGGATCGATTATAACCAAAACGGACTATTTGACGCTTCGGAATGGACTCAGGTAGCAACCAATGCTGTTGCCTCAGCAACATCCACTGTAAATATTGTTGTTCCGGGTACTGCTACGCTAGGTCAAACAAGAATGAGAGTAAGATCACGTAGCTTTGGTAGCCCAAATGCTGCAACTGATGCTTGTACGGATTTCTTTTCAGGAGAAGTAGAGGATTACGTAGTAACTATAGCTGCAGGGGTAGCATGTACAGGAGCTCCAACAGCTGGTACAGCTTCCGCAACTGATTCTGTTTGTAGTGGAGAAACGTTTAATCTTGTCTTAACTGGCTATACCTCTGGAGTTTCAGGTCTTACTTTCCAATGGCAATCATCAACTACTTTAGGTGGAACATATTCAAACATTCCATTAGCTACTACCACAACCTTTGCAACAACACAAACAACTAAAATGTATTACAAATGCCTTGTAAGTTGCAGTGGTGGAACAGCGGTGGCTACAACTCCTATAGCTGTAAATATGAATCCTATTATGAATTGCTATTGTACCTCAACTGCAACAAATGTATCTGATGAAGAAATATTTAATGTTACTGTAGGAACTTTAATCAATACATCAAGTTGTACAACAACAGGTGGTACGGGTTCTGTGTTGAAAATGTATTCAAATTATACTGCTTTAGCTGCTCCAATTCTTTCAAGAACTGCTGCTAATACTTTTTCTGTTACAATCGGAACTTGCGGAACAAGCCCTTATACAAGTGCATTTAAAATATTTATCGATTACAATAAAAATGGCTCTTTTGCTGAGGCTGGAGAAATGGTTTATAAATCAGATACTGTTACTGCTTTAACCTATACAAAAACAGGTAGTTTTACTGTTCCTACATCAGCAGCAAGTGGAAGTACATTGATGAGAGTTGTGAATACAGAAACTGACTTTGCTAATTCAATAGACTCTTGCGGAACTTATGGCTATGGTGAAACGGAAGACTATTTGGTAAGTATACCTTCTCTTGTTGGAATTGAAGAAACCGAAATGCTTAATACTATTTCGGTTTATCCAAACCCAACAACCGGTTTGTTTAATATAACAACAAGTAATGCAAACTTTACTCAATTGACTATTAGTGTACTAGATATTCAGGGCAAAGAAGTGTTCACTACTTCAGATAAAAATTACTCTGTTAATTATAACAAACAAATTAATTTAGAAGGCTTGGCAAAAGGTATTTATTTTATCAAACTAAATACAGGTGCCGGTGTTAAAACACAAAAATTAATTATCCAGTAATCGTTAGATTTAGGTTAATGAAAAGCCCATCCTCAATAGAGGATGGGCTTTTTTAATGGCTTTGTTTTCTAACTTTCTCTTTGAATAATTGACGCTACATTTTTTCAAAGATCTTCAAACACAAATTTTCCTGCCTGGTCATTTCTTCTTTTGTCGTTTTTGTTTTGTCGGTATAGCCCAACAAATGTAATACACCATGAATAATTACTCGGTGCAATTCATTCTCAAACGTTTTAGAATACTTTAAGGCGTTTTCTTTCACTCGCTCTATGCTAATGAAAACATCTCCGCTTATGGGCTGTTTGCTGTCTTCTTTTGAATAATCGAATGTGATGATATCTGTAAAAGTATCGTGATTGAGGTATTGTTTATTGATGTTCAATAAATAATCGTCATTACAAAAAACAAAAGTTATCTCTCCCGCTTTTCGTTTCTTTTTTACAATCACTTCCTTTATCCATTGTTTCAGAAGTGTTTTGTTTTTTAAAGTGAATTTTACGTTTTCCGTTTGAAGGTTTATCATAATAGGATGAGAAATAAAAAAATAATTATGCTTTAATAACTTTAATTGTTTTAGCCCAGCCATTTCCATTTACCCTTATAAAATATACCCCTTTGGGCAGGCCTGTCTTTTCTGTGGATATTTGTAATGTATGCCTCCCCTTTGATTGAATTAAGGACGATCCGATCATTAAAGGTAATTCCTGTCCGAATAGATCAAGTAATTTAATGGAGATCTTTTCTTCTTTTTGCAGATCAATTGCAATTGTAAAATTATCAGTAAAAGGGTTCGGAAAGGAGCTTATTGTTGATGCCAATGAATTTTCATTTACACTCAAATTAATAGATCCGTCCGCGTAAAGATGGTGCGCGTATATGTCGTTACTCATGTTAGCATCGTCACGCCTGTCCTGCCAGGCATAAATGGCTCCACCATTACCATCCGAAACATTTTTGGGGCTTGATTGGTTGCCAACAGCATTGGATACAACCACACCGTTTAATGCCCATTGAATTATTCCATTTCCATTTATTCGCTGGCTTTTTATATCTGTATCGATTCCTGTCGCATCCTGCCATACAATAATGGCTCCACCGGCATTATCATTTAAAATATTAGGGTTTAACTGATCGTTGATAGATGTACAAATGGGCGCATCATTGTTGGTCCATTGTCTAAGACCTGCAGGGCTTAGCTTTTGGGCATAAATATCATAGTTTCCTGATCGGACATCTTTCCAGGTCACAATTAACCCGTTAGTTTCACTTCCACTGCTTAAAATATCCTGAGCGCTTTGATTTCCGATAGCATTAGATACCACCACACCATCATTGGCCCACAGAATGTTTCCATTCTCATCTACCTTTTGTGCGTAAATATCATAATCAGCGAGGTTTCGCTTGTCTACCCATACAATGTAAGCTCCACCAGTAGCTGAATCCGGATCAATTTTAGGATCGATTTGCGCACCCTGAGCCGAACAAATTGCCACAGCTCCTGCTCCCCATAGTAATGATCCGGTAGCGTTTATTCGCTGGGCGTAAACATTGTAATCAGTAAGGTTTCTATAGTCCTGCCAGGTAATAATGGCGCCACCCTTCCCATCTTTTTGAACTTTTGGATTCAATCGATTGGCATCCACAGTGCACAAAGGTAGACCTCCAACCGGCCAAACGGGGGCTCCTGAATGATCAATACGCTGGGCCCACAGATCCCAGTTCCCATTACCTCCCTGCTGCTCCCAAACAATGATAGCCCCCCCGGCATCATCACTTACTATCTTTTCGTTATGCTCCCTTTCTGGTTTGTTCGCAACACCTACACCATCTATTGTCCACTGAATTACCCCGGCCGAATCTATTCGTTGTGCAAAAAGATCACGTTCAATACCGGTCCGCCAATCCGACCAGGCTACAATCACCCCTCCAGCCATATCTGATACAATTGATGGAGTACTTTGATCGGCTGCATCGGTGCATAAAGCAACCCCATTTGTTGTCCACTGAGGATAGCCAGCCTGGTTCAAATATTGGATATAAATATCGGGCAATCCCACCCCACCGCCAGATCTATAATCTTTCCACGTTATGAATGTCCCACCTTTGCCGTCATCAGCCATTCTCAAATCAATTTGCCTTCCCAAATCAACACAAACAGGAGTATTAAGGGCAGTATTGCTGCTCCATTGACCAAAACCGGATTTAACATACAGGGTCAATATTATCAGAATAAAGGATATTTTAATCGCTGTTAGTTTCATTTTTAGTAGGATCTAAAGGTGCAGAATGAACAAATTAAGTACTGAACAAAGTGTGATTTTTTTATATTAACAAAAACATATCCAATTTTGAAAAACAATGAAATGCCATTAAAAAAAGGCTCTTTCGAGGCTTACCTTTTTTTCAGTTCACTAATCTAAGAATAATAATTAAGAAAAGAAAAACACCCGGAAACTTTAAAAGATCAAATCTATAAAATAGTGGTTTTTGAAGTATAAATTACTGTTTAAAACAATTATTTTTACATTTTTTTAATGCACATATGCTATTGACAATCAACAAAATATGTATTTATTTTTTAATTTCACGCTTATTCTTTTTTGATGGTATGGTTATTCGTAAATTCGTATTCCTCTAAGACGAGTGTAATTTGAAGGAAAATGAAAAAAGGCATTTATTGTTTAGAAGGTTTATGGGATCGCGATCTTCAAAACAAATCTACGGTACTTCCAATTCTTGAGTTATTGCACAAAGGTGGCATTTGTAATTATATTTATCATACATGCGCTACCAAAGAAGAGTTAGAGTTCTTCTTAAAAAAATGGAAACAGAAAGCGATCATTACTAAATTCCCAATTCTTTACTTAGCCTTTCATGGAAAAAAGGGGCATATTTATATAACACATAATAACACTTACTCTCTGAATGATCTTGCTGGGATCCTTGAAAATTCTGCCAAAGGAAAAGTTATATATTTTGCTTCTTGCGAAACCCTGAATGCTGCCGAACGAACCATTCAATCGTTTCTAAAAAAAACAAATGCGATAGCAGCTATCGGCTATAAACAAGAGGTGGACTGGATGATAGCAACGGCCTTTGAACTTCTTGTTTTAGATGCACTTCAACAAGATAGATTTGATAGCAGGGGGATACAAAAAATAGAAACAAAAATAAAATCGGAATACGGTAATTTGCACCAGATACTTTGCTATAGAATGGTAATAAATAAACATCTTCATTTTCCGAGAAAAAGAATTTAATAAATTCACAATTGTAATTTCTAAAACCCAGAATTAGATTTTTAAAGCTTTCTAACATTTATACTTTTATCAAACGATGAAAACTAACGTAGCCACAAACCTTCAGTACCCACAGGAAAAAAACAATGTTTTAAATAAAAATTTTCGGGCAAGTACTAATTTTTATCACAGCGATAAAATTTTCGGAAATTATTTTAAAAAGAACAGCAGCCCTAATGGATTTGCTTATATGGCAGATAAATTGGATTTCATTGGTAAAGAAGCGGCAGGAAAAATGAACGAACTATCCCTGCTTGCTGATAAATTAGGCCCTGAACTTGTAAAAAGAAATTCGTTTGGCGAAACCATTAATGAGATCCGTTTTCATCCTGCGTATTGGGATCTGATGAAAATAGCTGTAAAATCAGAAATGTTTCGTGTAAAATGGGAGCCCTCTTTGCGTGAAAAATTTAATAATGAGAAACAACTTCTTGGTTTCGCTTCAGGATATATTTATGGTTTGAGCGAGTGCGGCCAATTCTGCCCGCTTTGTATGACGGATGGGGTTGCACGGCTTATTGATCTGTTCTGTGATGATGAAGATAAAGCAAGATTATTACCACATATTTTTACTGATAATGCAGAGGAGCTGTATAGCGGGGCTATGTTTCTTACCGAAAAAACAGGCGGTTCGGATGTGGGCGCCAACTTAGTTGTTGCTACTCACAAAGAAGGAAAAAATTATTTTTTGAATGGAGAAAAATGGTTTTGCAGCAATGCAAATGCTGATCTTATTTTTGCTCTTGCACGCACCGATTCCAGTGTTAAAGGGACAAAAGGACTTTCCATCTTTTTAATTGAAAAAACGCTTCCTTCCGGAGAACGAAACCCGATGGATGTTATCCGATTAAAAGATAAGCTCGGGGTGCGTTCTATGGCAAGTGCAGAGTGTATGCTTACCAACACAGTAGGAAAGCTCGTAGGTAACGAATTTGACGGGTTTAAAGTAATGATGCAAATGGTTACCCTGTCACGACTTTATAATTCCATAGCCGCACTTGCCTGTTCACGCAGGGCTTTAATAGAGGCTTACCAGTTTTTATGCTTCAGAGATACATTTGGAAAAACAGCCATTGAACATGCGTTGATCCGAACCAAACTCACAGAACTTGGATCCCTACATGTTGCTAATTTTTATCTTGTATGGAGAACCGTAAAATCACTTGAGCTTGCTGATGCGGGAGATGAAAGAGAAACACAACTGCTTCGTTTGATAAACCCGATGACAAAAAAATGGTCGGCAGAAACCGGTGTATACATTAACCGCGAAAGTATGGAGTTGATGGGTGGCCTTGGTTATATTGAAGATACTGTTATGCCCAAGCTAATGCGCGATATGATGGTATTGCCTATCTGGGAAGGGTCCGGAAACATCATTATCCTGGATATGCTCAGGGCAATGTCAAAATCGAAAGGCTTTGAAGTGCTGTGTGATGAGGTAAACAAGAGTGCAGATAAAAGCACAGCTTATGGTAAATGGGTAAAAGAAGAATTAAATAAATTAATTCTTTTTTCAGAAAAAATAAAAACACTTCCATCGGATCAAATGGAAGCATCTGCGAAACCATTTTTTGAAAAACTGACCTCACTTTACCAGATATCATTACTCATTGACGATCTTAACGAAGAAAGTAAAGCATGGGTGTTACCTGCATTAAATTATCTGAAAGAAAGATACACTCCTTCTGAATTAATAGCAGTGGTCCCGCTTTCAAGTGATGAGGTTAAAGGTTTGATCGCCTGGGAATTTTAGTGCGTAATAATTACACCGATAAGAAATTGATTACACCGATTTTTATCTGTATAATCTTTTCAAAAACAATCGGTGTAATCAATTTTAAAAATAATCAGTGCAATCAATTTAAAATATGAACGAAATTTATCTTCAACCGGCAGAGTACATTAACAGCGACTCTGAAGAAGTAATACAATTTACCAAAAAAGTTATTGGAAACTCAACAGATCCTGTCGAAAAGGCTGTAAAAATTTATTACGCTGTTAGGGATGGATTCCAATACAATCCTTTCGATCTTGATTTAAGTCCTGAAGCGATGAAAGCAAGTTCGTTACTTAAAAGAAATTATGGATACTGTGTGGAGAAGGCCTGTTTACTTGCTGCTTGCGCCAGAGTGGCCGGAATACCAAGCCGCCTTGGTTTTTCGAAAGTTCGTAATCATATCGGCACAGCAAAATTAGAGGAGATTTTAAAAACCAATGTTCTTGTTTTTCATGGATTTACGGAACTTTTTCTCGAAGGAAAATGGGTGAAAGCAACTCCTGCATTCAATAAATCACTTTGCGAAAAATTGAACGTTGAATCGTTAGAATTTGACGGAAGAGAAGATTCTATCTTTCAATCCTATAACAAAGAAGGAGGACAATTTATGGAATACCTCCATGATTATGGCAACTTCGATGATGTTCCTCACGAATTATTTATTAGTGAATTGAAAAAACATTACCCGCATTTGTTTGAAGAGAAAAAGGGACCATTTAATTATTTGAATAGGTAATAAACCATGCCCCGGAGGGCTGTATCTTTGTAGAAACAATAAAATCAATAGATTTAAGCTGCATAGCAGCGATATAAAATAAAAAATGGCAAATACCTACACTCAAATGTATGTTCAACTTGTTTTTGCAGTAAAAGGCAGAGCAAATATCGTTGCCGAAAGTAATCGCATTGAATTAGAAAAATATATTTGTGGTATCATTAACAATAAAAAATCAAAGCCACTCGCTATCTATTGTAATCCGGACCATACTCATATTTTAATTGGTTTTCATCCTGAAATATCTGTGTCTGACCTTACAAGAGATATAAAAGCAAATTCATCTAAATTTATTAACGAGAAAAAGTGGCTAAGGGGTAAGTTTCAATGGCAGGATGGTTTTGGGGCTTTCACCTATTCAAAATCACAAATTGATGATGTGATAAAATATATTTTAAAACAACCGGAGCATCACAAAAGAAAAACATTTAAAGAAGAATATTTATCTATGTTGCACAAACTTGAAATTGCTTATGATGAAAAATATTTGTTTGAATGGTATGAATAGAAGATGTCGCAGCTAACGCTGCTATAACATTTGTAATTACATTTACTACAAAGATATTGCAACTACGTTGCACTAAACCTGTTAACTTCAAATGCGGACTAGCTTGACGATTGTCTTTGAGGGATTTTATCTTTATAGAAATAATAAAAGCCCCAGAGGGGCTATATCTTTGTAGAAACAATAAAATCAATAGATTTAAGCTGCATAGCAGCGATATAAAAAAACAGTTATACACTACAGCGCTACCCAAATTCCGACATTAAATATTTTGGTTACACTATGGGTAATTTACTAAAAAAATCAAATTCATGCACGTATTAAAATTCGGTGGAACATCAGTAGGGAATGCGGAGAACATAAATAAAGTTGTTGCTATTGTAAAACGATCGCTTTTAAAAAACAAAACAATAGTAGTGGTTTCCGCATTAAGCGGAATCACTGATCTGCTGATAGCTGCCGGAAAAACAGCTTCTTCACGAAACGAAACGTATAAAGAAAGTCTGAAAACAATTGAAACCAAGCACTTACAGGCTGTGAGGGAATTAATTCCAATAGAGCGCCAAAGCGAAACACTTAGTTTGGTTAAGAAAAAATGTAATGAATTAGAAAGTATCTGTGAGGGAGTATTTTTATTGGCGGAATTATCACCGCGAACCCTGGACAGCATTATGAGTTACGGAGAACTTCTTTCCTCATTGATAATTTCAGCAAAGTTCAGTAGCCTGCAAACACCTCATCAATGGATCGATTCCCGGGAAATTATCCGAACAAATTCTAACTTCGGAAATGCCATCGTTGATATGGATCATAGCACTGTTGCCATTCAAAATTATCTCATTCAAAACTCCCACCAGCTTTATATTATCCCGGGATTTATTGCAGCGGATGTCAATGGAATTACCACTACATTAGGGAGGGGCGGTTCTGACTTCTCGGCTGCAATTGTAGCAGCAGCAATGGATGCAGAGTTGCTTGAGATCTGGACAGATGTAAGTGGTATGATGACTGCCGATCCACGATTGGTAAGCAATGCAAAAATAATTCCTAACATTTCTTATCAGGAGGCGATGGAACTTTCACATTTTGGTGCTAAGGTCATTTATCCACCAACCATTCAACCGGTTATGAATAAAGGTATCCCTATCAGGATCAAAAACACGTTCGCACCTGATGATTATGGAACATTGATCGAACGTAAAGCAACCGGGAATAAAAATAGTGTAAGTGGTATTTCGAGCATTGGCAAAATAGCATTATTGAGCCTCGAAGGGACCGGTATGGTTGGCGTTCCAGGTATTTCAAAACGATTGTTTGAAGCATTGTCGAACGAAAAAATAAATGTTATTCTTATTACTCAGGCCTCATCTGAATATTCTATTTGTGTTGGAGTGGATGAACCTTATGCCCTAAAAGCAAAAGAGGCCGTTGATACAGAATTTGCCAATGAAATTGCTTTTAAAAAAGTAGATCCTGTTTATATAGAAAATGATCTGTCTATCATTGCCCTGGTTGGTGAAAACATGAAAAACCATACCGGAATAAGCGGCAAAATGTTTGGTGCATTGGGACGAAACGGTATAAACATACGCGCAATTGCACAGGGCTCTTCCGAAAAAAACATTTCAACTGTAATAAAAACAGCTGATGTAAAAAAAGCAGTGAATGTATTACACGAAGATTTTTTTGAAACTGTACATAAGCAGGTTAACCTATTTTTAGTGGGTTCTGGCAATGTTGGTGGAAAGTTGATAGAACAATTAAAACAGCAAATTAAAAATATTGATGATCAGCTGCATTTAAATATTCGGGTTATTGGAATTGCCAGCAGTAAAAAAATGTTGTTGAACGAGGAGGGGATTGACCTGCAAGACTGGAAACAAAAATTGCAAGATTCAGCTGCAATGACCTTAACAGGTTTTACTGATTTTATTTTACAAAAAAATCTGCGTAATTCTGTATTTGTTGATGTCACCGCAAATGCAGAAACCGCGGCATGTTACGCAACATTATTAGAGAAAAGTATTTCGGTGGTGGCGTGTAATAAAATTGCCTGCTCCTCTGATTACAATAACTATAAACTCTTAAAAGGCCTGGCTCAGGAATTTAATGCATCCTTTTTATATGAAACAAATGTTGGTGCCAGCTTACCGATCATAGGAACGCTGAACGATCTTATGCGCAGTGGTGATAAGGTTAATATTATTGAAGCGGTGCTTTCCGGTACTCTTAATTATGTATTTAATAATTATAATGGAACCGTTTCTTTTGCTGAAATAGTAAAACAAGCGCAGGATGAAGGGTATACAGAACCGGATCCCCGTCTTGATCTGAGCGGAAAAGATGTGATGCGAAAAATTTTAATATTGGCCCGCGAAGCCGGTTATAAAATGGAAATGGATGACATAAAAAACAATTGCTTTCTCCCTGCTTCCTGTATGCTGGGTAGTGTTGATGACTTTTATATAGAATTGAAAAAACACGAAGCACATTTCAAAGCACTCTATCAAAAAGCGGCTAAAGAGGATTGCAAATTAAAATTTGTTGCTAAATTAGAAAATGGAAATGCTTCTGTAGGCTTACAACACATTAACAAAGAGCAGGACCTGTTTCATTTGTATGGTAAAGACAATGTGGTATTGTTTTATACCAATCGTTATGTACAGCAACCTTTGGTAATTAAAGGTGCTGGTGCAGGAGCGGATGTAACAGCGTCAGGAATATTTGCGGATATTGTAAGGGCTGCGAGGGTATAGTCATTAGTCATTGGGTATTAGTCATTAGGCAGTACCCAATGACTAATAACCAATGATCAAATAACCAATAACCAATGACCAATGACTGAAATTGTTGTCCTCTCCCCCGCTACCGTTGCAAATGTAGTTTGCGGTTTTGATATACTTGGTTTTGCCCTCGATGGACCATTCGATAAAATGCTGATCCGAAAGGTATCAGGAAAGGGTGTAACTATTATTAATAAAGACGATTATAATTTACCAACAGAGCCGGCAAAAAATGTGATCGGGGGGGCTTTACTTGCTTTATTGGAAGCCGTTCCTGAGGATATTGGCTTTGTGGTGGAAAGCACAAAAATAATTAAACCAGGCAGCGGTATTGGATCCAGCGCGGCAAGTGCTGCGGGTGTTGTAGTTGGGGCAAATCATTTATTAAACGATCGGTTTACAAAAGAGGAATTGATCCGTTTTGCAATGTGTGGTGAAGAAGTGGCATCCGGCTCCAAACATGCTGATAATATTGCCCCTTGCATATATGGCGGGGTTACGCTTATTCGTTCATCTGATCCCTTAGATATTGTTTCTATTCCTGCCCCGCCTTTATACGTCACCATTTTACATCCGCAAATAGAAGTAAAAACATCTGATGCAAGAGGTATTTTGAAGAAACAAGTTTTACTGAAAGATGCGATCACTCAATGGGGTAACGTGGCCGGTTTGATTGCTGGTCTTCTCAAAAACGATTATGACCTTATCGGCCGGTCGCTTGTGGATGTTATTGTTGAACCGATACGAAGTATTTTAATTCCTGGTTTTGATGAAGTAAAAAAGAAATGTTTGGAAACCGGTGCCTTAGGCGGTGGCATCTCCGGTTCCGGGCCCTCTATGTTTATGCTAAGTAAAGATGAAGCTACTGCAAAAGCAGTAGAAGCGGCAATTATAGCCGTTTATAAGAACATTGATATTGATTTTCATACCCACGTAACAACCATCAGCAATGAGGGGGTGAGAATAATTTGATGCAATGATTCGCGTTCAATCTAATTTATAAAATTAGTTTGATCAACTATTTTTCTTTCAATCGTATTTCCTTATTCATTTCATAAGACTCCTCACTATCCACAGGAGAAAAATCTTCCGAATAGGTTTTAAACCCTGTATTTGTTACAGTGATCACATATTTTCTTCCCGGACTGAGGATAAACAAATACTTACCCGTTTTTGAATTAGGGGTGTATGTGGCAATTATTTCGTTGGTTGCCTTATCAGTAATAACAATACTTACAGTAGAATAATCACCTTGCGTAGTTTTTCTCTCCAACGCAATACCACCTTTTACCAGAACACTTGGTGCATCCTGCGATTTATTCAGCTGATCATATTGTTTTTTTAATGTTTTCTGTGCTTCCGGATCCGCGAATTCGCTGTCGAGGAAAGAGGCTATCTCATTACGGAGCTCCTGAACCCTTGCCGGAGTTGCATCTTTCGGATTTTCGAACATCGCTTCTACCCTATCAAGTAACTGTTCGTAAAGCAAATTATTCAGATCCGGTTTTTTATTCGTTCCGGTTTTAGTGTTTTGCTCTTTTAGTTTAGCATCCAGTTCTTTTATTTTTTTCTCACTTTCATCCACTTGTGCCTGCATCTTGGCAATAAGCTCTTCGTATTCCGCATTTTCGGTGCTTATTGGTTCGTCTTCTTTCACCACCTCTTTAACAACTTCCACCTTTTTACGTTCATTAAATTTAAAGTTGATCATTATTTCATGAGCCATACCCGAATATTTACCAATGTTCCCGATTATAAAATCATAGGAATATCCAAGGGAAAATCGTTTATACAAACAAAACCCCACATTAGCAGATACCGCATAATCACTCTTGTAAGTAGCACCGATCCAGAATTTATCCTTCCAATCCAGGTTAATATTGCCATCAAATTGAAATGGTGTGTTTGGAACAAAACGAATCAAACCTTGCGGAGTTATTGAGATACCTTTGTCTTTTACAATATAAAATTTGTATTTCAGAGAGCTCATAATGTGGCGTGACTGCGTGTAGTACAAACGAATATTATCCTCGTCCACATAATTTACTTTATTCCCGATAAGTTGAGGAATTGCTGCACTTATTTCTAATTCTTTCCAAACAAGCACCATTCCAGCGTTTCCGTCAAACGTTGTTTTGCGTTGTATGTCAGTAAATAAGATCGGATCAATTGTGTTTTCAACAAGAACTCCCGAAAAATCAAGTGTATGATTCATAATACCTACGGATAAACCAAACCGTAAGTGGGCATTATCATTTATATTTAGTCTATAGGAATAAGATAAATTACCTCCCGTTCTGTTTGAAATGCCTTTCCTGTCGCTTATCAAAGTTAATCCCGCCCCAACTTTTTTAGCAATCAAACTTCCATCCAACGTGAAAAGTGTAAGTTTTGGGCCGCCTTTAAAGCCAGTCCACTGACTTCTACTGATCAACGTGGCGTTGGTAGCATCACCGGCACCGGAAAAAGCGGGATTATAAACCATTGGATCATAAAAGTAATGGCTATACATGCCTATTTGCTGAGCATTTGAAATGCCGCAAATAAAAACCATTATTACTATTATTAATCCTTTTCTCATTTTATTTTTTAACTACCTGCTGAACAAAATAAATAGAATACTTCGACTTCGCTCAGTACAGGCTACAGATGACACTGATTATTATGATAAACACTGATTTAAAACAAATTTCATCTATTCATATATTTATGATAAGCCCAAATAAAAATCATATATAATCCTAATCAATCTGTGTCATCAGCTTTCCTTTTTTCTAAATTTTATCGGCACACTAAAGCGGCCGTCCCTATAATTACGGTTTGGTGAAGCATTTGATCTGCCCCAAAAACCCACCAATGAAACTTATTTTCAATACGCAACAATTCCGGAAACCAAACATTCATTTTCCCTTTTAACACATCAATGGTAAAGTGTGTTGGCAACTGTATCGCAGCAGCCAGAATAGCTTTTTCAAATCCATGCAAAGCAAATACCGCAATAAAAAACAATGACGTATGCACTCCTGCATGAGCAAGTATTGGCAATAAAGGTTTACCAAACCGCTTTGCATTCAGCATCCAGGCAGTGCTTAAATGTGAAAAATCACCGGCCCAATGACATATATTTAATATTAATAATGTAAGTACCAATACTGTTTTGAATTTTATTTTTTCTGTTAAAAATTTATCTATTTCACCAACCTTTTAATCAATTAATTTAAGAATCCAAACATTACTACCTCCCGAAGCGGTCACTTCTTTTACTTTTTGGAACGCCTCTTCTTTTGTATCTAATTTATGTGTGAAAACATAATTGTTCTGTTTGGATGCAGAAAAAAGCCAATCGGTATTTTTATAACCAAGCTTAACAAAATTCTTCACCTCCTCGTTTGCAAAATCGCGGTAAAAGAAGATTCCAACCATCACGTAATAGCCTTTCTCCGCCATCTGGTTTTTGCTATCCTTAAAATCGTTTCTTTTGGTTACAAATATTCCATCACTATCCTGAATTCCCGGTTTTGCGCTTCGCGATACCGCTAATTGCTTTTTAGCCAGCTTATCATTCAATTCTTTAAGCTTAGCCTGGTTCTTTTTAAGTTGGATTTCCAAATCGTCAAGCTTATCTTCATATTCAGGGTTTTCAACTGCAACAGCTGCCGTATCCGTTTTTACGTCTGTAATAGCTGGTTCCGAGGTTTTACTTTTACCGAATTTAAAATTGACCATTATTTCATGCGTCATACCGGAATACTTACCAATAGGTCCGATTATGAAATCGTAAGAATACCCAACACACAATTGTTTATGCAAGCAAAAGCCAACATTAGCAGCCACAGCATAATCGCTTTTATAGGTAGCGCCTATCCAGAATTTATCCTTCCAGTCCAAATTAACATTAGCATCAAACTGAAACGGTGATTGCGGCACAAAGCGAACCAAAGCCTGGGGAGCAATTGAAATGCCTTTTTCTTCGGATATTAAAAAACTGTATTTAAGAGAGGCCATATAATGACGAGCTTGTGTATAGTAAGCCCTTACATTGCTGCTATCCACATAGTTTATTTTATTTCCAATGATCTGAGGAACTGCAGCTCCTATTTCTAAGGCTTTCCAGGTAAAAGCAAGTCCAACACTGGCGTCAAAGGAGGTTTTATGCTGGGAGTTGTTGTATAAAGTAGGGTCAAGAGAATTTTCAACAAGCGCTTTAGAAAAATCGATGGTATGATCTATAACCCCTGCCGACAGACCAAACATCAAACGGGTATCATCATTTATTTTTAATCTGTACGAATAATATAAATGCCCCCCCATCCTATTTGTAATTCCCTTCCTGTCACTTATCAAGCCTAAGCCTACACCAACTTTTTTATCCATTAAATTACCATCTACAGTAAAAACAGTAAGTTGAGGGGCGTTTGTAAAATCGGTCCACTGAGAGCGGCTGATTATCGTTGCATTGGGAGCATCGTTGGAGCCTGTAAAAGCGGGGTTATAAACCAATGGTTTATAAAAATAGTGGCTATACATGCCTATTTGCTGAGCATCTGCAAAACTGCAAATAAAAACAAATAACACTATTGTAAAACCTTTTTTCATTGTAACAAATACTTTATTTTTAAATAGAAATGAGATATGAGTATTGAGAGGTGAGATAAAAACCTCTTTCAGTCTTCTCATTACTCACATCTCAATACTCATATCTCCCTCCTATTTGCTCCTCAATATATCCAACGACCCTTTTGCGATCTTATCATTATCCTCAAACCGAAGCACATAATAATATGTTCCATCGGGCAGTTCAGCCCCATTGTAAGTTCCTTGCCAATCGTTGGTATACCCCTTTTTAGTATATACCAGCTTACCATAAATATTATAAACAAAAACCTCACTTTCAGGATATTTTTCAATATCCTTTATATGCCAGGTATCGTTTATTCCATCTCCGTTTGGTGTGAATAAATTAGTGATCAGGCCCTCGAACTCTAATAGATCAACAGTAATTAAAACACTATCCTTGCTAATGCAAGAATTGTTGTCCGTTACTTTAAGCAGGTATACAGTTGTAACGGTTGGTGTTGCGGTTGGATTAAAAATGTTGATACTATCCAAGCCAGTGATTGGAGACCATAGGGCGGTTCCGTTCCCTGTTCCATTTAATTGTATGGATTGCCCCAGAAAAATTGTGGTATCATTGCCCGCACTTACCAGGTTGGGAATTATGGTTAATTCAACGGAAGTAGAAGTGTCCGTTGGGCAGTTTCCGTTTTGTGTAACCGCTTTGTACCAGGTTGTTTGTAGTAAACTATCATACGCTTGTAAGGCGGTGGTGTTTGAAATTGGCAGCCACGTGACATTATCGAGAGAATATAACCAGTTTAAAACCCCTCCAACATTGCCTGTTAAAGAAAGATTACCTCCATTTATACCCGGACATAGTGTATCGCTACTTGCAATGGTTCCGGCAACAGAAACTGAATCGAAATCGAAGGATGCTTGAGCTGATGTGTCAGTTATACATTGGAAGGGACCCTTCCGAACAATAACCCTGTAAAATGTATTTTCTGTAAGATTAAGATAATTTAATGTGGGGGTTGTGGTCGATAGATTAGTCCAGGATGGGTCGCCAGCAATTGAATCCTGCCAATAAAGGGTGTCTCCCGTATATCCTGATAACGTTAATGTTCCAGCTCCGGTTCCCGGCACAATACAAAACGTACCTGCTCCGCTAATGGTACCGCCTACACTCGGAGGATAAATATCAATACAAGATATAGTAGAAGTATCGGCAGGGAATGCCCCGTTTTTAACGATGGCTCTGAAACAAGTTGTTTGCGTAAGACTGTTATAAGTTTGGGAGGCGGTGATATTAAAAATTGTGGTCCAATTTGCCCCACCATTTGTTGAAGATTCCCAATTCAAAATTGAACCGGTATAACTGCCGGCATCTAAGTTAACAAAGCCCGCATTAGCTGCTGCACAATATATAGCAGATCCGGAAGTTGTTCCCCCCACCGATTGAGCATTGGCAATTGTTAATGGAAAGAACACAGCAAGCGCAATAAAAACAGGCAATAAAAACAAGTATTGTTTTTTGATAAAATACCTCATTATAAAATTAATTTGAGTTTTATGTCAATCGAGCCCTTCGTCTTCGCTAAAGGATAAACACTTTGGGACGTTTTAATCAAGCACAAAACTATATAAAAAAATCCGGTTTTTAATAGAGATTCAGACATACGGACTAAAAAATGCAAAAGGGTAAATAAATGAACGGATATTGTTATGTGTAATACGCAGTTAGTTGATAATTGTTGCAATTATTATTTCTAAGCTTTGAGAATAAAAACAGTTCAATTATATGGGTTTTCCTTTTTTAGGTTTCTTTCATAATTCTGTCACCCCGAGCCCTTGCGAGGGATCTTGTTTAATCATTGCGACAATATCGTTAATAATAAAAAGATCCCCCTCAAAAACCCGGGATCACATGACTTAAACCTACGAACACAAGCATATTTCAATTCCCTGAACTGCCCTTTGCTCTATAATTATTAATTTATATTTTAAAACCGTTATTATAGTTAGCAAATAAGGCTAAAATGTCAATAAAAATGACTACTTTTGCAACCCCTCAAAAAGGGAATTAACCATTTTATATAAAAAAATAAATGCAAAACATTAGAAACATTGCCATTATTGCTCACGTTGACCACGGCAAAACAACATTAGTTGACAAAATTTTACACACCGGAAAACTATTTCGTGAAAACGAAGAGTCGGGCGAATTGATATTAGATAACAATGACCTGGAACGTGAACGCGGGATCACCATTCTTGCTAAAAACGTTTCGGTACGTTACAAAGGAACAAAGATCAACATCATTGATACTCCCGGCCACAGTGACTTTGGAGGTGAAGTCGAGCGCGTATTAAACATGGCTGATGGAGTAGTTCTATTGGTGGATGCTTTTGAAGGCCCAATGCCTCAAACACGTTTTGTGACTCAAAAAGCGTTGGCACAAGGCAAAACAGTTATTCTTATTATCAATAAAGTAGATAAACCAAACTGCCGTCCGGATGAAGTTCATGATCAGGTATTTGACTTGTTCTACAATTTGGATGCTACCGAAGAGCAATTGAATTTCAGAACCGTTTACGGTTCATCAAAACAAGGCTGGATGGGTGCTGATTGGAAAAATCCAACTACAGATATTACTTATTTATTGGATCAGATCGTTGATTTTTTCCCTAATGTTCCAAGTGCACAAGGTACTTTGCAAATGCAGATCACTTCATTGGATTATTCAACATTCGTTGGACGTATCGCAGTAGGACGTGTTTCAAGAGGAACAATTAAAGAAAACATGCCGGTATCATTGGTAAAACGTGATGGCACTGTTATTAAATCCCGTATCAAGGAATTATATACGTTTGAAGGATTGGGTAAACAAAAAGCTACTGAAGTTAATTCAGGTGAAATTGTTGCTATTACAGGTATTGAAGGATTCGAAATTGGTGATACTATTGCAGATTTTGAAAATCCGGAAGGACTTACTCCAATTGCAATTGATGAACCAACAATGAACATGTTGTTTACCATCAACAACTCTCCGTTTTATGGTAAAGAAGGTAAATTTGTTACTTCCCGCCACTTGCGTGACCGTTTATTTAAAGAATTGGAAAAAAATCTTGCACTAAAAGTGGAAGAAACCAATTCAGCTGATTCATACCTTGTTTTTGGACGTGGTATTCTTCACTTATCTGTTTTAATTGAAACAATGAGACGCGAAGGATATGAACTACAAGTTGGTCAGCCTCAGGTTATTATCAAAGAAATTGACGGTAAAAAATGTGAGCCGATCGAATATTTAACAGTTGATGTACCTGAACCGGTTTCGGGTAAAGTAATTGAATATGTTACTCAACGCAAAGGCGATCTAAAAATCATGGAGCCAAAAGGCGATTTGATCCATATCGAATTTGAAATTCCATCACGTGGTATCATTGGTTTGCGTAACAATATTTTAACTGCAACTGCTGGTGAGGCTATTATGGCGCACCGCTTTAAAGCATTCGAACCATGGAGAGGTGTTATCCCTAACCGTGGAAGTGGTGTTTTAATTTCAGGTGAACAGGGCACATCTATTGCTTATTCAATTGATAAATTGCAGGATCGTGGTAAGTTTTTTGTTGAAGCTGGAGACCCAATCTATTGCGGACAGGTGATCGGTGAAAACAACCGTCAGGATGATATTGTGGTAAACATCACAAAAGAGAAAAAATTATCCAACATGCGCGCTTCCGGTACGGATGATAAGATGAGAATTGCACCAAAAATTACTTTTTCATTAGAAGAAGCAATGGAGTATATTCAAGCTGATGAGTATGTTGAAATCACTCCGAAATCTATCCGTTTACGTAAAGTACATTTAGATGAGACTGAACGTAAGCGTAATGAGAAAAAACTTGTTTCGTAATTAGAATAGGTTTTGTTTTTTAAAAGGCTGTTGCAGAATGTAAATTTTGCAACAGCCTTTTTTTATGGGCTTTTTCGTAACGAACCATCGCACATATTTCGACAGGCTCAATATGACCAGCGCACTGTCAGTCAGAGCTTGTCGAAGACTGGGGGCTGATTTTTTCCTTAACGAAACGACACTGTTCGGGGGTCAAGAAGGCTGCGATAGCTTCAATATGAACTATTGTTATTCTTTTATATATAATGTTTCAGTGTGTATTTTCTGATTGGGCTAAAGCCCTTGATAAGTATAGTTCTATAATTGCCACGACCTTAAGGTCGTGGCTACTGAAATCCCCCGAGAGGGAGGCTTTAGCCAAAACTGATAAAAAACTACCGCACCATTGATATAAAAATAAACTGGCATTAAGAAAATATAAATAAAGCCAACAAAAAAATATGTAGTAAGCGTTAAGAACAACTCCACCATTTATATTTTTACTGCACAATAGGGATAAGCCCACGAATACCCATGTCTACAACATATTCGCCAAGTTCCGGTTGATAATAACCATCGGCAGTTACTTCATGCCACTCAAAACTTTTATTTGTTGATAATGAAACAGTAATAACGATATCCTGTGTTTCGGTACCCGAAATTAAAAGTGGTGAATTGGTTTGGGTATTGTTCACAAATTGCCCTGTAACCACACAACTTCCCGAAGGTATGGGAGAAGAGGCAAACAATGGATTAGGTACAGTAGTTGCACCTGCTGGTGCCTGTCCATCAACAAAATAATTGGTGCCCAATACATTGGTTTCAAAACCCCAATAACCTTGTACATGATTCCCAACGCCACCTGCAGCGTTTGATGGTGCATAAGCGCTTCCATTGATCTTATAGCTTGATATATAGGTTTTGTAACCAATAAATGATGCTAATGTCCCGGTTCCGATATGATTTCCGGGGATTGCATTTGCTTTGTACACAATGTCATAATTTTGGTAGGCAAGTGATACCCTCAGCCATTTATAGCTTCCCGGGGTAATTTCACTTAAAGGTTTTGAGAAAAAAACATCTCCCTCTTTTGTAACAGTTGACGAACAGTAATTAATAGCATTTGTACCACCTGTGGTAGTTGATGCTCCAACATATAACACCTTCCCATGTCCAAGAGAATCCAGATCACCGGCCAATTCAATATAATGTTGACTCATTAAATTAAACACAGGTGACTGAGCGGCATTCCCTGCCGGAATTGTTGAAGAAGCACCCACATTATTAAGCCTTACCTGGGTGCTGTCAAATTTGAATTTAAAGATCAAACGAGGACCTGTTGTTGTTCCTGGATTAAACACTGTATCGGGAGCGCATGCTGCGACTGGTGGTGGTGTAACTACGGGAACTTCATCCTTCTCTTTTTTGCATGCATTAAAAAATAATACACTTGAAAAAGCCAATACTATTAAGGGAATAAATTTTTCTTGTTTCATATATAGGGCCTGTTTAATTGAATTAAATCTTTTGTTATTGAGTGAGGTGTCATCCCGAACTTTAGTGAGGGATCTTTTTATTTATGAACGATACAGCTAACGACTAACGAGATCCATTTTGGCTAAAAAGCCAATCGGGATGACATTAACTATAAAATGCAGTCTTTATTCACAATTTTAATCTTAAACTTTATATAGGTTAATTCTTCGATGCAACCAACCGCACTTTCTCGACAAGCTCGAAATGACCCTGCGCGCGCTCATTTCGAGCTTGTCGAGAAAAATTTGTATAAACATTTTAAAAACGCTACATCGTTTCTTTCAGCCATTTATAAAATTCATGTTGCCAAACAAGCCCATTATGATCTTTCAAAACCCAATGATTCTCATTAGGGAAATAAAGCAATTTACTTTTTATTCCCAATAACTGTGCTGCCTGAAATGCCCCCAAACCCTGTTCGATAGGCACCCTGTAATCTTTCCCTCCCTGGATGATCAACATAGGTGTATTCCATTTTTTTACGAAATTGATAGGGTTAAAATCGTTGAAACTCTTTTGTGCTGAAATATTATCTTTTTCCCAATACGGTCCGCCCAGATCCTGGTTTACAAAAAAGATCTCTTCGGTAGTTCCATACATACTTTTCCAATCAAAAATACCATCATGTGCAATAAACGTTTTGAAACGGTTTTCGTGAATTCCAGCTAAAAAATAAACAGAATAACCGCCATAACTGGCACCAACACAACCTAAGCGTGTTTTGTCAACGTAAGGTTCTTTTGATAACTCGTCAATGGAAATTAAATAATCTTTCATATTCTGCCCACCATAATCACGGCTGATCTGCTCGTTCCATTTCACACCATGACCCGGCATTCCTCTGCGGTTGGGTGCTACAACGATGTAACCATTTGCCGCCATCAGCTGGAAATTCCAACGGTAGGAATAAAATTGGGTTAAAGGAGATTGCGGTCCACCCTGACAATACAGTAAGGTTGGATATTTTTTTGTCGGGTCAAAATTAGGAGGATAGATCACCCATACCATTAATGGCAGTCCGTCAGTAGCTGTTAAAAAACGTTTTTCAATTTTACCAAGTGTAATTGACTTATAGGCGGCATCATTTATATGAGTAAGTTGTTTCGTTTGGCCTGTTGTTATATCTGCTGCATAAACTTCGGCTGCATGATTCATATCGGTGATCTCTACAATCATTGTATTGCCCACCTGCCCCACCATTCCCCGAACATCAAAATCTCCTTTGGTGATCTGTTTAACAACCGGCAATTTTTTTGTATTTCCCGGATAGTCAACAACAAAAAGCTGAACAGTACCATCCGTTGCTGCTGTGAAAAATACTTTTGTACCATCAGCACTCCATTTGAAATCATCTACAGTTCCATCCCAACCTTTTGTAAGGTTTATTTTAACTGTTCCGTTGTCTAGAATTATGTCGTTCTTATCTGATTCGTAACCATCGGTTTTCATGCTTAAAAAACCCAGAACCCCTTTTGATGAATAAGCAGGTTTCATATCATAGCCTTCCATACCTGCTGTTAAATTAACCGTTTTACCGGTTTCAACAGAATAGGAATAGATATCGGTATTGGTACTCAATGCATAGTCCTTACCGAATTTCTTTTTTGTAACATACAATATTTGTTTGCCATCAGGGCTCCAGATAAGATCTTCGTCACCACCAAATGGTTTTTGAGGGCAATCAAATGCCTCATTCGGCATGATATCAATGCTGTCTATAATTTTTTTGTCTTTTAGTGTATTTAAAAATACGTGTCCGAACGAGCCATCTTCCCATGTGTCCCAGTGACGATAATTAAGATTATCGTAGATCATTACATCCGAGTTTTTGAATTGGGGATAAACATCTTTTCCATATATATTTTTCACCTTCACTTCATTGCTGGAAATGCTATACTTTCCGTCAGCAGAAATACGGTCGTTCACTAAAAGGGCTTCAGTATTCTCAATTTCAACTGGCTCTCCTCCCGAAACAGGCATGATGTATTTTTTTGTTGAAGCCTTATCATCGGCTACACTATACTTCCGAACACTGTAAACAATGGACTTACCATCTTTTGTGATACCATTTGTGCTCAGTTTTCCCAATTGCAAAAGCATTTCGGGGGTCATTGTTTGTGCATTTGCGGATAATAGAAATATTCCGAACGATAATGTTGTGATTATTCTCATGGCAGGCTTTAAAATAGGTAATGGTTTAAATGTAAAATTTGAGGGGACAAAGATAACGACTATTTTCCATTGTCATTTTAGCAAATATTAATTGCGGAAGGTGTGAAGCTTCCTGATATATGAAATTTTGCTTGTTTCCGGCTTTTTAAATGCTTGAAAGGTCTATTCTTTTTCAGTTTTCAACTAATATTCAAGTTGATCCCTTTTTTTGAAAGTAGTTTTACAGTAATTATTTACTTAGGGGAGGTTCCGAAAGAGAAATCTGAGAAATAAATCCTCATAAATGAGCCAAGTCATTGGTGAAATGAAAGCACAATAATTGATCCCCCTCGCTTAGGCGGGGGGTATTTTTTTACAAATAAATTGAAAAACAGCCCTTGGGCTTTTGTTCTTGCAATTTATTATATGTATTAAAGGCTTTAAAGGCCTCAAAATCAGCAACTAAAACATTTAATTACTATGAAATATATTGAGTTGGTTGGCAGGTTTCTTTATTCAATTATTTTTCTCAGAACAATAATGAACCACTTTACAGCAGACGCGGTTGGTTATGCTGTTTTCACTGGTGTTCCCGTTGCTTCTGTACTTGTGCCACTTTCAGGGATCCTCGCAATTGTAGGGGCAATAAGTATCATACTTGGTTATAAAACCAAGTGGGGGGCTTTGCTAATAGTGGCTTTTCTTATTCCTGTTACTTTATTTATGCATGCATTCTGGAAGGAAACCGATCCTATGGAAGTGCAAAGGCAAATGACGAACTTTATGAAAAACACTTCCATGCTTGGAGGGGCATTGATCATCAGTTATTTTGGAGCAGGCCCTCTAAGTATAGATGCAAAAAAGAAAAAATAGTTTAATTCATTAATTCAATTACATAGATGGAAACACAAAATGAGCATAAAAACAAACACAGAACAATGAACTTCGAACAATATGCGGCTGATGGCAATCGCTTTATCAATGAAGTTGCTCTTGAATTAGAAACAGACCATAACCGCGCAGCACGAATAACCCGTGCCGTTTTACACGCCATCCGTGACCGTATTCCACCAAGTGACGCAATACAGTTTGCCCAAGGATTACCTATGGCCTTAAAAGCAATTTTTGTTGATAAGTACGATATTTCTAAAACTCCGATCGTGATCAGGAACAAAGAAGAATTTATAGAGTTTGTTCGCGGTAAAGACGGGCTCACAGCCCCAACTGATTTCCCCGACCGTGAATCTGTTGTAAATGCATTAAAAGCTGTATTCTTTGTGCTCGAATTTAATATGAGCATCGGACAAGTTGAGCAGATAAAAAAAATGCTGAATATGGAGCTCTTGAGTTTGATCGAGTGATTGGTTTAATACCATAACCTAATATATTTAACTCCAATACGTTAATTGACGAAAAAACCTGACAGGTTTTGAAAACCTGTTAGATTTACAGCCTTTTAAACCAAAATTATGGGGTCAATTTGTAACAAGTGCTGGTGTTTATAAAATAAACCGCCATATAACAGAAAAACCCCACTAAATGTGGGGTTTTTTGTGGAGAATATCGGATTCGAACCGACCACCTCTTCACTGCCAGCGAAGCGCTCTAGCCAAATGAGCTAATTCCCCGGTTTTTAATATAAGCCTGCAAATCTAACATTAATCTGAATTGAAATCTAAATTAGATTTGAAATATTTTTTAATGTATCTAAAATTCAATTGAAGGGTTGAAAAATCAACATCCAAAGCTGTTTTTATAAGGTTGCTTTTATGCGCTGAACATGGTATATTTGCAGTCCTTTATAAAAACCAAACAATGAGTGATTCAAAAATAAATTCAAGCAAAGCACCTGAGCCGGTGGGATCATATCCCCACGCACGTAAGGTTGGTAATTTGTTGTTTCTTTCCGGTGTTGGTCCGCGCGAGCGTGGCAACAAAAAAATTCCGGGAGTTGACCTGGATGAAAAAGGAAATATCATTTCTTACGATATCGAAACGCAGTGCAAAAGCGTGTTTCAGAATGTTAAATACATTTTGGAAGATGCCGGAAGCAGTTGGGATAACATTGTAGATGTGCAGGTTTTTCTCACCAACATGAAAGATGATTTTGCAATTTATAACCGTGTGTATGCCGAATGGTTCAAAGACAACCAGCCCTGCCGAACAACCATTGAAATTAACTGTTTGCCAACACCAATTGCTATTGAATTAAAAGTTATAGCTACTATTTAGTTCAAGGTTTGAAAGCTCTAAAGTCAAAAGTTAAAGCAACAACTTTCAAACTTTGAACTTTATATCTTTAAACTTATGAAAAACTTTAAACTTATTATGAACTACAAAACATACACCGGCCTCAACCTTTCGCAAACAGCGAAAGACATACAAAAAACCTGGGACGAGAATAAAACATTTGAAAAATCCATCACTTCACGTGAAGGAAAAACGCCCTTTGTTTTTTATGAAGGCCCCCCAAGTGCGAATGGTTTGCCGGGCATTCACCATGTGATGGCACGTTCTATCAAAGATATTTTTTGCCGTTTCAAAACACAAAAAGGATTTCAGGTAAAACGTAAAGCAGGTTGGGATACCCACGGATTACCAATAGAATTAAGTGTTGAGAAAGCTTTAGGAATTACAAAAGAAGATATCGGAACAAAAATCACTGTTGAGCAATACAATATCGAATGCCGCAAAGATGTAATGAAATACACCGATGTGTGGGCTGATGTGACCGAAAAAATGGGCTATTGGGTGGATATGGAGCATCCGTACATCACCTATGAAAACAAATACATTGAATCGGTTTGGTGGTTGTTGAACAACTTATATGCTAAAGGGTCTATTTACAAAGGGTTTACCATTCAGCCTTATTCTCCTGCTGCAGGAACGGGGCTTTCAACACATGAATTAAATCAACCTGGTTGTTACAGAGATGTGAAGGACAGGACTGCTGTAGCAATGTTTAAAGTAGTTGAAAGTTCAAAGTTGGAAAGTTTAAAGTTGGATGGAGATGTTTATTTCCTGGCATGGACAACAACTCCGTGGACTTTGCCTTCTAATACAGCGTTAGCTGTTGGGAAAAATATTAATTACGTAGTGATTGAAACATACAGTCCATTTACATTCGAAAAAGTGAATGTTATTCTTGCGGAGGATTTAAAAGAAAAGTATTTCCCTGCAAAAAATGGAGAATTAAAATTAGAAGAATATAAAGCTGGAGATAAAAACATTCCGTTCAAACAAATTGCCAGTTACTTAGGCGAACAATTAAAAGGCGTTCGTTACGAACAATTAATGCCCTTCACCCAACCAAGCGATGGCGATGCATTCCGCGTGATCATTGGGGATTTTGTGACCACTTCGGATGGAACAGGTATCGTTCACATCGCTCCAAGCTTTGGTGCGGACGATTTTAGAGTTGCGAAACAAAACGGCATTGGCTCATTAACATTGGTAGACAGACGAGGTAAATTTTTATCGGAAATAAAAGACGGTGTATTTTTATATGGTGAGGAATATGTAAAAGAAGCCTATCTGACTGAAGAGGAAAAAGAAAAAGAATTCTTTCATCAGAAAAAAACATTAGAGGGATCTGGTAAAATAAAAGAGCTGAAAGCCTATTTGAGTGTTGATGAACGTATTGTTTTGAAATTACAGGAAGAAGGAAAACTTTTCAAAAAGGAAACCTACGAACATAGCTATCCGCATTGCTGGAGAACTGACAAACCCGTTTTATATTATCCTTTAGATAGCTGGTTCATCAAAACTACCGACTATAAAGAACGCATGATCGAACTGAACAAAACCATCAACTGGAAGCCGGAATCTACCGGTACAGGGCGTTTTGGTAATTGGTTGGAAAATTTGAACGATTGGAATTTATCACGCTCCCGCTTTTGGGGTATCCCTATTCCTATCTGGACGAGCGAAGATAAAACCGAACAAATCTGTATCAGCTCAGCCGAAGAATTAAAAAAAGAAATTGATAATGCTGTTGCAAAAGGAATGATGCAAAACAACCCGCTTGGTGCATTTACACCGGGCGATAACGGTGCTGAAAATTATAACAGTTTTGATCTTCACAAACCTTATGCCGATTCAATTTTCCTGGAACGCAATGGCAAAAAGCTTTTCCGTGAACCTGACTTAATTGATGTTTGGTTTGATTCCGGTGCAATGCCTTATGCTCAGCTGCATTATCCCTTTGAAAATAAAGAATTAATTGATCAGAAAAAATATTTCCCTGCCGATTTTATTGCGGAAGGTGTAGATCAAACACGTGGTTGGTTTTTCACACTGCATGCAATAGCCACGATGTGCTTTGATTCTGTTGCTTTCAAAAATGTAGTGAGCAACGGTTTGGTGTTGGACAAGAACGGGCAAAAAATGAGCAAGCGCTTGGGCAATGCTGTTGACCCTTTCGAAACAATTGAAAAATATGGTCCGGATGCTACACGCTGGTATATGATCACCAACGCGGCTCCATGGGACAACTTAAAGTTTGATCTCGAAGGCATTGGCGAAGTTCAACGCAGGTTCTTTGGAACACTTCACAACACCTATTCATTTTTCTCATTGTATGCAAACGTTGATGGATTCCGCTATTCAGAAGCAGAGATACCAATGACCGAACGAACAGAAATTGATCGCTGGATCTTATCTGAACTAAATACATTGATAAAAAAAGTAGATGAAGCATATTCTGATTATGAACCGCATCGTGCCGGACGATATATTGAAGATTTTGTTGATGAACACCTCAGCAATTGGTATGTACGCTTGTGCAGAAGACGTTTCTGGAAAGGTGATTATTCACAGGATAAAATAACCGCTTACCAAACACTGTATCGTTGTATGGAAGTGGTGGCGCAACTTGCAGCACCAATAGCTCCGTTTTTTATGGATAGACTGTATTCCGATCTTAATTCGGTAACAGGCCGCGACAGAGCAGAATCAATACATTTAAGTGATTTTCCTGTTTCGGATACCTTCCTGATCGATAAAGACCTGGAAGAGCGCATGGAACTGGCTCAAAAAATTTCTTCGATGATCTTATCGATACGCAAAAAAGAAAATATACGTGTTCGTCAGCCATTGAATAAAATTCAAATTCCGGTATTGGATGATTCCTTCAAAGATAAAATTGAAGCGGTTAAAGATCTGATCTTGTCGGAAGTAAATGTAAAAAGTTTAGAATTTGTGGATGAATCTACTACATCAATCACCAAAAATTTAAAATTAAATTTTAAGACTTTGGGCAAAAAATGTGGCAAAAACATGAAGGCTGTACAAACTTTTGCAACCGAAAACGCTCAGGCGATCATTTCCGGCATTGAAAAAACCGGAAAATTTGATATCAGCATTGATTCTGAGGTGATTGAATTAGAAAGCGAAGATGTAGAAATTATCCCAGTAGATATTCCAGGATGGAAGGTGGCAAACTCAGGACAACTAACTGTAGCACTGGACATTACGATAACTCCTAAGCTGAGGGAAGAGGGCCTTGCACGCGAACTGGTGAACCGGATCCAAAACCTGAGAAAAGAGAGTAATTTAGATGTTACCGATCGAATTGATGTAAAAATCCAGAGAAATTCTGCTATAAATGCAGCTATCAACAATAATTTGAACTATATTTGCACCGAAATTTTGGCTTCGTCACTGGAACTTGTCGATACTTTAGAGCCTAAAATAGGCTCTGAAATTGAATTAGACGAAGAAATAAAAACCTTAATTAGTATTACTAAATTAAACTAACACTATAAAAAATGGCAAAAAAAGCGCAAAAAGGAAAACCGGCAAAAAAAGCTGCTAAACCTGCAAAAAAAGTAGTAGCTAAAAAAGCTGCTCCTAAAAAAGCCGCTAAACCTGCAAAAAAAGCGGTTGCTAAAAAACCTGTTAAAAAAGCAGCCCCTAAAAAAGTTGCTAAAACGGTAAAAAAAGCGGTTGCTAAAAAGCCTGTAAAAAAAGTGGTTGTTAAAAAAGCCGTTGTTAAAAAAGCCGTAAAAAAAATAATTACTAGGCCTGCAAAAAAAGTGATCGCTAAAAAACCTGTAAAAAAGGTTGTTCTTAAAAAAAGTGCCCCTAAAAAAGCGGTTAAAGTTGCTAAAAAAGTGGTTGCTAAAAAAGAAGTAAAAAAAGTAATTGCTAAAAAAGCACCGGCAAAAGCCATTCAAAAAGTTGTTGCTAAGCCCGTTGTTAAAATAGAAGCGAAAAAAGTCATTCCGGCAAAACCTGTAGTTGTTGCAAAACCAATTATACCTGTTGCAAAAAAACCTGAACCTGTTTTAAAGAAAAAGGTTGAACGTGATATGGATATGGATGACGACAACAGAGAACAAGATACTTTGGTAGTAGAGTATAAAGTTCCTTCTATCAGAAGACCAATGGGGCCAATACCAAAGCCGCATATTAATACTGATAAAAGAACACGTTACACTGATGCAGAATTAAAAGAGTTCAAAGAATTAATTTTGAAAAAACTTGCTGAAGCTCAAAAAGATTACGAATTGTTAAAGAGCACACTTTCTCACAAAGACGATCATGGAACAGATGACACTTCCCCTACTTTCAAGTTATTGGAAGATGGATCTGATGTTTTATCTAAAGAAGAAACATCACATTTAGCCGGTCGTCAGGAGAAATTTATTCAGAATTTACAAAACGCTTTAATTCGTATTGAAAATAAAACATACGGAATATGTCGTGTTACAGGTAAATTAATTTCAAAAGAACGCTTGAGAAGCGTACCACACGCTACTTTGGTTATTGAAGCTAAATTAGGACAAAACGCATAATATTCTTTTCCTCGTTTAAAAACAAAAAAGCTGCTTATTTCTAAGCAGCTTTTTTTGTGTTTTAGAGAACCGTCAAGAGGTATATGCTTTTGGTTAATGCGAATCAGCTGCTGAGGTTAATATTTCGCTCCGATGGAGCTAATTGCTTCCTATGCGTTGTTTCTACAAAGATTATGCTCCTAACGTAGCTAATACTGCCCCAGAGGGGCATAATCTTGGTAGAAATTTGTCTAATAAAATATTTACAAAGCCCCAGCGGGGCGATATCTTTTACCTCTTGATTTGTATTAATTCGTTTCAAGCACTTTAAAAAGCTCGTCTAATTTAGGTGTTAGAATAATTTCGGTTCTACGGTTCTTTTTGCGTGCCTCTGCTGTTTTAGCGGTGTCGATAGGGAAATACTCCCCGCGTCCCGCAGCAGTTAAACGTCTTGAATCTACTGAGCTATTTTTGGTAATTATTTTTACGATAGAAGTAGCGCGCATAACGCTTAGATCCCAGTTATCCTTGATTTCACCTTTGCCTACCATTGGCACATTATCGGTATGCCCTTCAATTAAAATATTTATTTCGGAATTTTGTTCCAACACCTTTGCTACTTTTTTTAATGCATCAACCCCCTTTGTTTCAACCGCTGTGCTCCCTGAAGCGAACAAAAGATTTTCCTCCATTGAAACATATACCTTACCATTTTTTTGAGTGATCGTTAAACCTTTACCTTCAAAGCCAAACAGGGCATCTGATAATTTTTTCTTCAGGTCATTAACTGCGTCATCTTTCTTTTTCAAAACACCTTCCAGTTCAGCAACACGTGCTTCACGCTTTGTTAATTCAGCAGTAAGTGCATCCAAATTTTTCTTTTGATCATTTAGTTGACCCTCCAAAAGTTTTAACTCATCTTGCTTTTTTAAAAGCTGATCCTGTGTAAGCTGCAGCTCACTCGAAAGCTTTTTTGTATCTGCAATATTACCGCTTAATAAACGATTGTATTTATCCAATAATTGTTCGTTTACCTCGTTTAGTTTATCGTATTTCGCAAGAAAAGTACGATAGGTATTACCACACGCAGCGGTATCTTTTTGAAGCCCTGTAATTATTTTTATATCATCTGCAAGGTTTTTTGTAGCTTCCGTAAGTTTTGTTTCACACTCCTGGTTTGCAATTTTTAATGCAGCAAGATCTGTGTCGCAGGTTTTTCTTTTTGCTTGTTCTTCCTCCAGTTTGCGTTGAGGCACGCATGAGAACATTACACTTACCATCAGTATTACCGCAATAGCGTTATGGAAATTTTTCATTTTTTAATAATTTTATGATTATCGAGCATACAATATTATAAATAAAGAATATCCTTTCTTGCGATATATTGTAAAGGTTATACACTTATCATTGTTGAAAGACTGTGTTTTAAACCCTCCCACTTTCTCGACTCCGCTCGAAACGACAGGGCACCCGGTCATTTTGAGCCAAGTCGAAAAAGCGGGAAGAAAAAAATGAATTGGAAATTTTTAAAATGTAAACGGTAAGAGACAAATCAAAAAAAAGCCATCGTTCCTTATTTGAAACGATGGCTTTTTTGTTTTCTTAAATTTATTTTATTTTTTTTTCTCCACTTTTGGCTCAAAATAAACACGGGTTAAATCGCGGTATTCCATTGCATTGGCAGGGAAACTTTTAATATAGGTTTGAACTAAACGATAATTTTCATCATAAAAAATAGGCATGATAGCGGCATCGTCAATAGCCACCTGATCGGCCTGAAGATATAATTTCATACGCTTGGCAACATCCACTTCCTGCAGGGCTGCAGAAAACAAGGAATCGAACTTTTCGCTTTTATAGCGTACAGAATTTAAGTATGATTTCTCCGTTAAATTTTTAGGGATATGTTTACTGTACAATAGCGTTAAAAACGTTTCTGGGTCAGGATAATCAGCTACCCAACCTGTTCTCCAAAATAATGCTTTACCTGTCTCTAAACGCTCCAAATGCTCTGCAAAAGGCAATACATTTAATTCAATGTCAATGTTTAAATTTTCTTTTAACATTTTTTGAATTACTTCGGCTATTTGAATATTCCGGCCTCCTCCTCCACTGTTAATTTGAAGTGTTAATTTTGGAAAGCCTTTTCCTTCGGGATAACCGGCAGCCGCTAAATGTTTACGAGCTTTATCAGGATCAAAATAAAACCCTTTTAAGCTTTTCGAATCATATTCCGGAAAAGAAGGTGGAACAATACCATAGATACCCGGTACGCCTTCTCCCTGAAGCGTATACGTAACAATTTTTTCGCGATCAATAGCATAATTAAAGGCCAAACGAACATCTTTTTTATCAAAAATGTCGCTTTGTATCTGGAAACCAAAATAGAAAACGGTCATGGCCGGAATAACTTGAAGGTTGAATGGAGCATTCGCTTCTTTTGCATGGTCAAGTTCACCCAAAATGTCGGATATTGATTCTACCGGTATCTGGAAAACCATGTCCAGGTTGCCTCTTTTAAATTCCAGCAATTCAGATTTTTTTTCCTTAATAAAACTAAACTTAACAGCATCCAGGTATGGCAGTTGATTACCAAATTCATCTACACCCCAATAGTGCGGATTTCTTTCCAAAATAACCACTTCACCCTCTTTAACACTTTTAACCTGAAAAGCTCCTGTGCCAACGCATTTTGCGCGCATTTCAACACCGTATTTATCAAATGCTTCTTTGGGGTAGATCCAACAACCCGGGGTGCTTAAAACATTTAAAAAACCCACAAATGGATATACCAGATCGATCTCTAATGTTTGATCATCAATTACTTTTACACCTGCAACACCACCAGCTAAAGGTTTTTTATCTATAGTTGATTGATAAAATTCTGATGCGCCAAGAACCTTATCTTTAAACGTGTTGCCAAACTGTTGGTTTTCAGGACTTGCAGTACACAGTTTTTCGAAGCAGTATACAAAATCTTTTATTGTTACTTCACGGCCTTTTCCGTCCGAAAAACAAGGGTCGTCATGAAATTTCACGCCTTTGCGTAAAGTAAAGGTCCATTTTGTTGCATCTTCATTTCTGTCCCACTTTTCAGCCAAAGAAGGCAAAACCGTTAAATCGGCCTGAGAAAGTTTAACCAGGCCCTCATATACCTGGCTGGTAATACGTTGAGAAACAACTTCCGTAACATTTATAGGAAACAAATTCCGGAAATCTTCGGTTTCGTTCATTCTAAATACTCCACCGTAATACACGCCCCCTTCAGCTTTTCTTGATTCTCCGGTAGATTTATTCTCTCCACCGCAGGACGCCAAAAGACCTGCTACCAAAAACAAATAAAATGCTTTTTTCATACTAATTTATAGGTACAACTTATTAATTCTAGAAGGAACAAATATATTAAGATTATCTGAAAGTTTCGAAAAAAAACGCTTGCGAATTACGAATGTTGCCGTTGTCATTTATAATCCGGGAAAACCCATGATCCGGAAGCTAAAACTAAAAATTAATTTTTTTACCGCTAAAGACGCAGAAACGGAAAGAAAAATTTAAAAACAAACAATTTAGCATCAACACTTTGCGCATTGAAGTACAATGTAATTTTTTAAGAAGCCATCGCACATATTTCGACAGGCTCAATATGACCATCGCACGGTCAGTCTGAGCTTGTCGAAGACCTTGGGCAGGCTTTTCCTGTTAAGAAAAGTCCTTAAATAATGACATTCCCTTAGCGGCTTAACGGTAAATGTTATTTTTTTCAATTTTTGGAACTCCCGTAAAAACTAAAAATCGATCTCCAGCAATACCGGGCAATGATCTGAGTGTTTCGCTTCCGCTAATATAGCCGCACGTTTCATTTGCCCTTCTAAATTACTACTCACAAGATTGTAATCAATACGCCAGCCAAGATTTTTGGAACGGGAATTCGCCCTGAAACTCCACCAGCTGTAGTTATGCGGTTCTTTATTATAATGCCGGAAACTGTCAACAAAACCCGATTTCATGAATTGATCGATCCAGTCGCGCTCCTCCGGCAAAAAACCGCTGCTATTGGCATTGCTTTTGGGATTATGAATATCAATAGCCTGGTGACAAATATTATAATCTCCGCAAATAATAAGTTTTGGCCGCTCTTTTTTTAATGTATCAATATAATTTTGAAAATCCCCTAACCATTTAATTTTAAACGCCTGGCGCTCTTCTCCACTGCTCCCACTCGGATGATAAACACTTAAAACAGATACATCACCATAATCGGCACGAATAACACGACCTTCGAAATCATAATGAGGTATTCCGCAACCATACTCGATGTGATCGGGCTTTTGTTTTGTGAAAATTGCAACACCGCTATACCCCTTTTTTTGTGCAGGATACCAATAATGGTGATAGCCGGCATTGTCAAACACAGTAAGATCAAGCTGTCCCGGCTCTGCTTTTAATTCCTGAAAACATAAAATATCGGGGTCGGCAGCTTTTATCCAGTCCATAAGTCCCTTGCTCATAGCCGAACGGATACCATTTAAGTTATAGCTTATAATTTTTGTCATTTTTTTACGTCTTTAGGTGTAAAGATATTCAAAAGTTTTAAAGTCAAAAAAAGAAGAAAGACAAAAGAGAAGAAAGTGAAAAGTCAAAAGTCAAAAAAATCAAAATCCGTACATTGTTCTCAACCTTTTAAATTTTGACTTTTTTCTCTTTTGACTTATTTTATTGACTTTTCTATCTCTTAACTTTATTTTAAATAGTACTTTTAAATCTGTAATGGTTCGGAAAATAATACTGTTTTTCTTTTTGCTGTTTTTCTGTGTAAACGGGTATGCACAATACATAAGCAATAGCCACACCAAACATTTAATAATTAGTGGCGACACCAGCCAACTGGATACGCTTAGTCTTGTGCCTGGTTCCATCAAAATAACAACCGGTAACGGAATAGTTCTTGACACCTCGTTCTACAAAATAAATTACGCTGAAGGCCTGTTGATCTTAAATCGAAGCCGTTTTGTTAAAAATAATATTGTTGCCGACAGCCTAAATATTTCCTATAAAACATTTCCTTATTTATTTTCTGCCGAAGTAAAACACAAGGACCTTAGCCGGATAAAGCCCGATCTGTTTGGTAATGTAAACCCGTTCAGCTATACGATCGAATCGAAAAGTGACGATATTTTTAAAATGGAAGGCCTGAACAAAAGTGGAAGTATTTCCCGTGGAATTTCATTCGGTAACAATCAGGATATGGTTGTAAATTCGAATTTAAATCTTCAGCTATCAGGACATTTAAGTAATAACATTGATATATTATTGGCTGCAACCGATAATAACATTCCCATTCAACCCGAAGGAAATACACAACAATTGCAGGAGTTTGATAAAGTATTTATCCAACTCTCAAATGCCCAATCCAAGCTTATTGCAGGCGACTTTCAGCTTATGCGGCCAAACAGTTATTTTATGAATTTTCATAAAAAAGCGCAGGGCCTTAGTTTTTCTACTGAATTAAAAACCAATCCCAAAAACTCCCTTAAAAAGGGGGAATCAAACAGCGCAAAAGGGAAAGGTATTTATAAAACATCATTAAGTGCGGCTGTTTCGCGCGGAAAGTTTGCAAGAAATCAGATCCAGGGTGTAGAAAGCAACCAGGGGCCGTACCGGCTGCGAGGGGCCGAAAACGAACCATTCATTATTGTACTATCCGGAACAGAAAAAGTATATATTGATGGAAGGCTCATGGATAGAGGGCAAGAGAATGATTATGTGATCGATTATAATACATCCGAAATTACATTCACCGCCAAACAGCTTATTACAAAGGACAAACGGATCGTTGTTGAATTTCAATATTCGGATAAAAATTATGCGCGTTCCCTGGTTCATTTTGGAAACGATTTCGAAAAAGATAAACTTAAACTTCACCTGAATATTTATTCGGAACAGGATAGTAAAAATCAGCCACTACAGCAGGATCTGACGCCCGAACAAAAAAAAATATTAGCTGATATTGGCGACACTTTGTCCCTTGCTGTCACTCCCAGTTTTGATAGTGTTGCTTTTTCAAATAACGAAGTTTTATATCAAAAAAAGGATACTATTATTGGAGCACAAGCCTATACAATTTTTATTTATAGTACCAATAGTGACAGTGCCAATTATCGTGTAGCATTCAGTAATGTAGGGCAAGGGAGAGGTGATTACAAACAGATCGCATCGAGCGCAAACGGAAAAGTGTTTCAATGGAATGTGCCTGTTGCAGGAATAAAACAAGGGAATTATGATGCCGTGATACTATTGATAACACCTAAGCAAAAACAAATGATAACTGCCGGGGTTGATTATGCATTTTCAAAAAACAGCAAACTATCAATAGAGGCAGCCGGAAACAACAATGATATCAACACCTTTTCATCAGAAGATAGTAAAGACGATATTGGTTATGGATTGAAAATTAATTTTGATAACACAAAACAATTGGGCAGTAGGCAAGAACCAACAACCAACAACCAACAACCAACAACTGATAGCGCTTCCAGACCATTAACATTGCTTACAAATTTGAATTATGAATATGTCCAGAAATACTTTTCTCCTATTGAACGATACCGTAGCATTGAGTTTGAGCGTGATTGGAACCGTTTGAATATAGGCCTTATAGACGATCAGCACATTTTAGGTGCGTCTGTACAATTAGCAAAAAAAGGGACAGGAAGTATTGGTTATAAATTCAATGCGCTTCTGGAAGGCAATAATTATAATGCAAACAGACAATCTGCTCATCTTGATTTTCAACAAAAAGGATTTAATGCAAACTATGCCGGAAGCCTACTTAGCTCCCTGAGTACTATAAATACTGACTTTTACAGGCACAAGAGTGGTGTGTCACAAAAAATAAAATGGGTAAGGGTTGGCTTTAAAGATGAGTTTGAGAAAAATAAATTCACATTAACAAAAAAGGATTCATTGCTCTCAAATAGTTATCAATTCTGGGAATGGCAAGGCTACGCGCAAAACTCTGATACAACAAAAAACCGATACGGACTATATTATAAACAAAGAAGGGATTATGCGGTAAAAAATATAATTGGCGCCACCAACCTAAACCAATCGGCTTATGCAGAGAATTATGGAGCATTTTTCGAGACAATGCAAAATCCAAATAGTCAATTAAAAATAAATGCGGCTTATCGAATATTAAAAACCGATTCGGTATTGACCTCTCAAAAGCCCGATAATTCTTTGGTTTCACGCATTGAATATAGTTTCCGATTATGGAAAGGTTTGTTATACTCCAACTCATTTTACGAAATTGGCTCCGGCTTAGAAGTAAAAAAACAATTTTCTTACATTGAAGTTGCTGCAGGGCAGGGTGTATACACCTGGATAGATTATAACAGCAATGGCATAAAAGAATTAAATGAATTTGAGGTGGCTGCTTTTTCCAACACAGCAACCTATATAAAAATTTTCACCCCAAGCCTTGATTACATTAAAGTGTATAACAACCAATTCAGCGAAATGTTAATGCTGAAACCTGCGGCTTTGTGGGCAAGCAGAACAGGGATCCGGAAATTTATTTCACGATTTGCAAATCAATCGGCTTATCGTATTGATAGAAAATCAACAGAGAATAAAACAGAAGACGCATACAACCCTTTCTTAGCAAAAACAAACGACTCCAGCCTGATCACACTTAACTCCTCATTCCGAAATACATTATTTATAAACCAACAAAATTCTGTTTTCGGCCTGGACCTAACCTACCAGGATGTACGTAATAAAATATTGCTTGTTAATGGTTTTGATACACGCCAAAACAGTTATAAAGAAGCCCGTTTGCGCTGGAATATCTCACAACAATTTTGGTGGGATCTTTCCTATAAAGATGGTAAAAAAATTAGCAGATCAGAGTATTTTGGAACACGTGATTTTTCCATTGTATATTATGAAGCCGCGCCAAAGCTAAACTATCAGCCCAATACCGCCTTTCGTGCAACCGCTTCATTCAAGTACACCGATAAAAAAAACCATGTTGAGTTTGGCGCCCAGCGCGCTATATTGCAGGATTATGGAATGGAAATTAAATACAATATATTACAAAAAGGAAGTTTAAATGTTAAAGCAAATTTCATTCAAATAAATTTTAACGGCACTCAAAACACTTCCCTTGCCTTTGAAATGATGGATGCCTTGCAGAAAGGAAAAAACATAACCTGGGGATTAATATATCAACGAAATTTGACAAATAATTTACAACTGAGCTTGTCGTATGATGGACGTAAATCAGAAGGCTCTAATACGGTGCACACAGGTGGCGCGCAAGTGAGGGCTTATTTTTAATATATCTATTGCCTCTAAAACCGCACAAAGGTCATTATTTGAGTTTGCTCCGGAAACGCCCTTAAATTCTATTTGACGCTAAATTAATACTCTCATTATCAATCATGTTTTTTAAAAAATAATTCGGGTAATTCGTGTCAAAAATTTTTTTTCGGAGGGGACGCTTATTTTAATTCTTCGATGGCCTTTAGATAAACATCTTTTACTTTTGCAAAGAGTATTTCAATTTGAGAAAAATCGGAATGAATAGCCGCTAACCTTTCAATTTCAACCATTTCTGTCATTATAATTTTATCAATTCCTACAAAAGGAATTGTTGATCTCATTTTATGAGCGGAGGCTCTGACCAGGTCAAAATTCTTTTCAGCCACCCCCTTTTCTAACAAACTTAATTCCAAAGGACTTTCAGCCAAAAAAATCTCTATCATTTCGTTTACAAACTGAATGCTCCCTTTCGACAGCTCTGTCAGGTAATCTAAATTTGTCACTTTATTTGAATCGCTGGTCATCTTTTTGTTTTTAAATTGAATTGACACTATAATAAGTTAATTATTTACCGCAATCTGCCGCGCTTTCTCAACAAGCTCGAAATGACCGCGCACAAGGTCACTTCGAGCTTGTCGAAAAAATTGTGCGTAAGTATTTAAACCCTCAATCTCGTTGTAAGCATAATGTATTTTAACTTATATAAGGGCTGATTAAATATATTTAATAATTAAATTATGAAGATCTGTCTCTTTTATTGGTTTTGAAATATAATCGGTCATTCCAAATCCTAAACATTTATCCTTTTCACCCGGCATTGCATGGGCTGTCATTGCTATAATTGGAATGTTCAACATTAATTTTTCCCTAATAAACCCTGTCGCTTCGTACCCATCCATTTCAGGCATTTGTATATCCATTAAAACAAGATTATAGGCACTTTGTTTTAATTTGTCAACCGCAAGTTTTCCGTTTCCACAAATATCAAATGTGTAACCAAAATCTTTTATCATAAAACCCGCTAATTTTTGGTTGAGCAAATTATCTTCCACTATCAATATTTTAATTTTATCATTTACAATCGGTTTGTGAGCTTTTTCAGGATCACCTTTTAATTCTAGTGATAAGGCTGCCCCTTTTTTGTAAGATATTGTAAATTTAAACAGAGAGCCCTCCCCTTTTTTACTTTCTACAGTAATTGTTCCGGACTGCAGTTCCACCAATTTTTTCACAATGGATAAACCTAAACCTGTACCCCCAAATATTCTGGACGTATCCGATTCGGCTTGTGTAAAGCGCTCAAAAACTTCAGAAACTTTTTCTTCTAAGATCCCTATCCCCGTGTCTTTTACCTTAAATTGAATGGTCGCACTTTGTTTGTCCTCTTTTATAACCTCTACACTAATATCTATATTTCCATGATTGGTGAATTTTAGCGCATTTCCAACAAGGTTTACCAATATTTGAATTAAACGTGTGGGGTCACCCATTATAAATTCGGGAACATTTTGGAACTGATGAAGCTGAAGATTTATGTTTTTTTCTTTTGCTTTTAAAAAAAACATGTGATGAACAGACTGGAGCAATTCGTGCAGGTTAAAGCGAATGTGCTCTATTGTAACCATGCCGGCTTCAATTTTTGAAAAATCCAGAATATCATTTATGATCGTTAATAAATTTTCTCCCGAACTTTGCACAGCTGCAACATATTCCTGCTGCTCCTCATTTAATTTTGTTTTAATTAAGCGATCGTTAAATCCAATAATTGCATTCATCGGAGTTCTAATCTCATGGCTCATATTGGCCATAAACTGCTCCTTGATAACGGAGGCCTCCTCTACCCTTTTTTGAGTTTCGACCAATTCTTTTTCGAGCTTTTCGCGTTTATTTATATCTCTGAATAAAAACAAGATACAAAGTGAAACCAGTAAAAATGCGAAAAGATACGCTGATGTATCCAGGCGCTTCACCGCTTCACTATCGTGTTTGTTTCTCAGAATGATCTCCTCAAACTTGGCTTCTTCGATGGCGTGTATCTTTCCAAATTCCCTGATTATCTCTGTCATTAGGTACCGCCCTCTTCCTTTTTTCAAAAGAGTTACAGCATTTTCGGGATTCAGGTCGTATTGAAAAATTACCTCATCAGTAAACTGTATTTCATCGTTTAATAAAGATACCAATTTGTCTATTGAAACGACCTGGTCTTTGTCGGGGGATAATTTTTTGAGCTCTTTAAATTTCGATACAATATCCGTCAGGTATTTTTCATTGTTTTCTAATAAAGTATCGTTCCCGGTGAGAACATAGGCCGTCATTTTGCTTTCAAAAAAACTTACAGAAGATTTTATTGATTCTACTTCTGTAGACAACATGGTGCTTTTAAGCAGTTCCTGTTGGGATGCTATTACGTTGGTAATACCTTTATTAAGGGCATATTGAATTCCAATTAATACAATTAACAGAAACCCGAAACCTATACCTATTTTTACCTTAATACTTATGTTCCAGATTTTTTTTTTCATACTTATTGATACAACCTTTTTGTTTTAAACTCCTCTACAGGCAATGTCATTAAATATATTTCGACAGGCTTCTACTACGAAGAACACGTCAATATAACCCTACGCAGGATTAGCCTAAGCCTGTCGAAGAATTTGTGTTAAACGTTTTTTTCAGAAGATCCTTAAAACAATGGTTCGGTACTTTTTTTATCGCTTTTGGCTAAAGCCTCGTCATCATTGAGTTTTAGTAGTCACGACCTTAAGGTCGTGGCAATTATAAAACCCTTGATTAAAGGGCTTTAGCCCAATTAAGGAAAAACCACCGAACTATTGTAAAAGGACATTTATCCAAGCTTATTAAAACGGTATTTCAATCAAAAAATTACATTTCTAATTAGGGGATCATCTGCAAAGCATAATACACAACCGCCCCCATTGCAATAAATGTAAGGAAAAAGATAGCCATAAATTTTGATATACCAAACTCCCTCACCATCGCTCTTATGGGTTCAGTGATAATTTTATTTACCAATTTGGTTACTTTTTTCCACGAACTTGGCCCTTTTACAACATAATCTGTTGCGCCCTCCCTAAAGGTTTCTACCGCCAATCCAATATCCTCATTACTGGATAGCATTATTACTTCTGTTTTTGGATTGATCGCCTTTATTGACTTGAGAATTTCTAATCCGTTCCTGCCGTTTAAAAAATAATCGAGTATAACTATATGCGTTTGTTTGTTCACTTTTTCTAAACAGCTCTCACCATCATAGAAAGTTGATATGTTAACACTTACTCCAAATTTATTACTTAAGTAATTCTTAAGTACTGCTACCATTGATTTATTGTCGTCAACAATAAAAAGATTTAATCCTTGGGTTTCCATTTTGACCTCTTTTTTTTAAAATTATTAATTGTAATTCAAAAATGTTGATTACAAGGTCAATAATTCTGTGAAATTTTTTTGTTTGAATTCGGCAAAAAAGGAAAATAAATAGCCGAAAGGGGAATTTTTATATTTGATTTTTGATTTTAAATAGCTGAAATGAAAACCCGAAGCTGGCTTATTTAAGGAGGTTACCAAAGATTACACAGAACTTTATGTGGTACATAAATAACAAGTATAAACAGTAAGCCCACAGTAAATTCGTGAAATCCGTGGCAAAAAATTGTCGGTGATTAAATAAGATTGATCCTTTTTAGTAATTCTTTTTTAAATTGTTCGCCAATGGGGATGGGGTGTTTGCCAATATATGCGGTGTTTTCTTCCACATTATCAATATGATCTGTGGCGATAAGATAAGAGCGGTGAAGCCTGTAAAAAAGATCTTTGGGTAGTTTTTCTTCAATGCCTTTTAGGGTAATGTGAACTGTGGTGCGCTTTGCTGTCGTGAAAATGTTCACATAATCACCCATGGCTTGAATATAAAGGATCTCATTGGTTTTAATTTTTATCAGCACAGAGTCAGTACGAACAAAAATGTATCCCTTTTCTTTTTCATTTATCTCTACCTTTTGGTCCTTACTGTCGAACAGCTCTTTTGCCCTGGATACAGCTACCATAAAACGGGAAAGGTTAACCGGCTTTATGATATAATCAGCAACATTTAATTCAAAGGCCTCTACTGCATTTTCTTTTTTTGCAGTGATAAGGATGATTATAGGGTGGATCGCAAGATTTTTTAATAATTCTATTCCCGACATTTCAGGCATTTCTACATCCAAAAAAACAAGGTCCACCTTTTCTTTTTTCAGATAATTAAAAGCATCAATAGGGCTCGAACACTCTTGCACAAGGTTTAGAAAATCAACCTGGGCAATTAATTGCTTTGTGGCTGTACGTGCCATTTTATTATCGTCTACAACAATACAGTTCATTTTTTTTTATCCGTGTTTTAAACAAATATAAACAATTAATCAGGCGAAATTTGTTTTAAGCAATTGTATGGAATTTACTTCCTGAAAATAAAGTAAACCGCCAGTACCAGAAAAATGAAGCCAACAAAGTGATTCCAGCGTAATACTTCGTTCTTAAAAAACACAAGTGTAAATACCAGAAATACAATAAGTGTGATGGCTTCCTGTACAACTTTTAATTCTACCAACGAAAAAGGTCCGCCATTGCCTTTGAATCCAAGCCGGTTGGCCGGTACCTGAAAAGCATATTCAAACAAGGCAATTCCCCAACTTAGGAGTACAATTGCAATGATCCCAAGGTTCTCGAACCATTTCATTTCCTTAAACTTTAAATGGCCATACCAGGCGAAAGTCATGAAGGTGTTGGAAAGGATCAGTAAAATAATAGTATAAAGTCCACGCATCTGATTTTGTTTTAATCTCAAAAGTATCAATCATCCATAAAATTCAAACGGTTTTTAATTGTTTTATTTTTATTGAAACAAAATCTATTCTAACAACTTCAAGCAACTTAGCACCACTAACCTTGACGTTTGCCGCCACAATTATCTTTACTTAAATAGTTTATCCGCTTTTAGTAATTTTAATTGTCATGGCTAAAGCCAATTTCAATTTTTTTTAATCGAACACTGCGTTAGCTATGACCTATTAATTATTTCCCGCATAAACGAAAACGACTTTTTCATGCGCCTTAGGAAGAATTGTCTGATGATTTACAATTAACTGGGGGACCCTATTCCGATCAAACCGTGCTAAATAAACCATAACTAAGTAACAACCAGCCGATTATAATCTCACTCGAATAAATTGAAATGAAAAAACTCGAGTGCCCCTTTGAAAAACGCCTAAAAAATTGATTATTTTCCCGTTTGAAAACGGGCGAACTGTCAATAAAAACAATCATTTCGTGGCTTTTAAAAATAAAATTCCCAGAATATTTGTGTCGAATAGTAAATTTTGGATCAAAATCAGGGGGCTAATCAGGTCCAATAACACAGAAAATGACGCCAAAATCGATGATTTAAGCGCTCAAAAAGCAAAAAACACCCCACAACCCCAAAGACGCAGTAAAACACATAAAAACTCTCAAAAAAGTCATTTTTTGCGTTTCCGGGAGATTTTCAGTAAAAAATTCAGCTGATATCAAATCAGGGGGGTAAAAAATTGAAAACCAAAATCCTTCGTTTTAGAAAATCGCATTGAAAAAACACTAAAATAATTTCCTCAAATTAAGTTTTGACTTTATTTTTTTATCGTTTTACAGAAATGTAAATTCTCCAATTAAGAAATGGATGCCCAGAATTTTATTTTTTCGGGATTTGGAAAAGTGGATAGTTTGTTTAGAAAACAGAAGAATTTAGGTTTTAAGAAGGAAAGAAACGCTGAATCGCCAATAAAAATAACGGTTCCAGGGGCTTGATAAATACATGGCTTTTAAAGACCTTTCTCGGAATTTTAATACCATTAAGCCCAGAAGGCATAAAACAAGAAAAAAGGGCTTAAAACGGGTGAAAGGTACCCATAATTGGTGTTTTTGAGGAAAAGGGATAGATTTTTATGAAAACCCTGAGAGTATTGGAAAAAATTGATGGAAATCTCACTGCAGTCTTGGTTGAGAAAAAAGTCCACAGCATTAGATTTAAACACGGGAATTTGCCAACGCGCAGTCTTCGACAAGCTCTGACTGACCAGCGCACGATGTCATATTGAGGCGCATCCTTCACCAAGCTTTTCGTGCCACCAAAGATCGAATTATTTAGACCTTAACAATAGATTCTACTAAATGGAAACAGTAAATTAATACCAAGAATTATAGCTGCTTTTATTTACAATTCGTGAAATTCGTGTCCAACCTGATCTTTATTTTCTGATCAAATAAATTTGACTGGAATACGTTTTGCCTGTTTTTAAAGCAGCAAAATTTGATCTGAATCCATTCCATACTGCTCTTATTGTATTCGATTTTCCAGTTCGATATTTTTCACTTAACATAGAAACATAGAACGAATCAAAGATCATTGGCAATATCCTGAATACTTTTAATTCATGATTTTTAAAAACAGTTTCAATATCCTTCGGACTGAAATGATAAAGATGTCGAGGCACATCGTAAGCGGCCCAATTTTCTTTATAGATCTTTGCATCCAAAGAAGTACAATTAGGAACCGCAATTACAATTACTCCACTGGGTTTTATTAATCGTTTTAAATCCTCAATATGATCATTTAAATTAGGGACATGTTCCAATACATGCCACATGGTTATAACATCAAAACTCGCAGCTTCTAAATTTTTAATTTCAGCCTCTTCCCTCACATCTAAACCATAATTTTCGATGGCCATTTTTCTCACATCCGGGCTTGGTTCTATTCCCAATGTTTGCCATTTAGCATCTTTAAATGTTTTTAAAAACTCACCAGTTCCACATCCGACATCTAATATTTTTCCTGTTTTATAAAACTTAGAGATCAGTTGAAGTTTTTTTAATAGAGTGTATTTTCTTACCATTTGGTAAGCCGAATTAATCAACCCTTTATTCGTATTTGAATGGGAAACATATTCTTCTGACTTATAATAGTCTCCTAATTTATCTTCTTCCGGACGAGGGTTTGTGAACTTAAATCCACAAGAAACACACTCGTCAATATTAAATGTTTCACGTGAAACAGTGTTGTCTTTGCAAACCAAAAACGACTTAAAGGTTACAGAATTACAAACCGGACAATTACTCAATATCTCCATAAAACTAACCAAGGTTCCACGTGGAACAAATGCTTTTTTAAAAACTCTATACTATATAATATCTTCAAAACCTTTATTAAATTCCAAAACAAACCAGCAACTTTCCATATACCAATAACCACTATTTTAACACAATCCACCAAGCAATAACACCCACAATCCCTTCTAAAATTAAACTATTAATTGTATCCAAAATCATTGTATGTTCCACGTGGAACAACAGGTAATCTATCTACCCAAATACACCATCAATATAGAAATATCAGAGGGTGTTATCCCTGATATCCTTGATGCTTGTCCAATAGTTCTTGGTCTAACTTTGGTTAATTTTTCACGCGCTTCCTTGGATAACGAAGTCAACCTTATGTAATCAAAATCATCGTGAAGAATCAAATCTTCAAGGCGAGTTTGTTTGTCAGCCATCTCATGTTCCCTTGAAATATAACCTTCATATTTCATTAATATTTCAGCTTGCTCTATGCTCTCTAAATCAAATTTTGAAATAAATTCTTTCACCTTTGGAGAGTAAATAGCAAAGTCTAAAAGTGTAATCGTTGGCCTTGCCAATACCCCAAACATCTTTACTTTTTGATTTACCGGGGCAGAACCAATAGCTTCTAATGCAGGATTAATTTCTGAAGGATCTATGCTTTCTGTCTTAAAATATTTTATGATTTCATTGGTTTGGGCTTGCTTCAAATGTACCCGATCAAGGCGCTCTTTTTTAGCTAAACCCAACTCAAATGATTTTGGAGTTAAACGAATATCTGCATTATCCTGACGTAATAAAATACGATATTCGGCTCGTGAAGTAAACATACGATATGGTTCTTCCGTACCTTTTGTTACCAGGTCGTCAATCAAAACTCCAATGTACGCTTCAGATCTTTGAAGTATAAATGGTTCTCTTTTGTTCACTTTTAAGTGCGCATTGATACCAGCCATTAAACCCTGACAAGCTGCTTCTTCATAACCTGTGGTTCCGTTTATTTGCCCGGCAAAATATAAATTTTCAACAAGCTTTGTTTCCAACGTTAAATTCAATTGCTGAGGCGGAAAATAATCGTATTCGATTGCATATCCCGGACGGAACATTTTCACATTCTCAAAACCTGGTATTTTTTTCAATGCCTTGTATTGAACATCCTCGGGCAGGGAAGTAGAGAATCCGTTAACATAAATCTCAACTGTATTCCATCCTTCGGGTTCAACAAAAATTTGATGACGATCGCGCTCAGCAAAACGTGTAATTTTATCTTCGATACTTGGGCAATAACGTGGCCCTAATCCTTGAATACGTCCAGAGAACATAGGTGATTTTTCAAAACCTGTTTTAAGGATCTCGTGTACTTCTTCATTCGTATAAGTAACAAAACAAGGAATCTGACCTTCAGGGCCATTTGCAAATGCATCCTTGCGTTTTACTTTAAATCCAAACTGATCAACTTCTAAATATGAAAATTTGTTGGGATTCTCATCGCCATGCTGCACTTCCATTTTTGAATAATCCAGTGAACGACCATCCACGCGGGGAGGGGTTCCTGTTTTCATTCTTCCTGCTTCAAAGCCTAATTTAACAAGTTGCTCTGTGATACCGGTTGAAGATTTTTCACCCGCTCTACCACCACCGTATTGCTTTTCACCTAAATGGATCAATCCATTTAAAAAAGTACCATTTGTTAAAATAACCGATTTTGAACGGATCTCAATATCCATTCCTGTAATAACACCAACCGCTTTACCACCCTCAATGATCAACCCTTTCACCATATCCTGCCAAAAATCAAGATTAGGAGTAGCCTCCAACATCAATCTCCACTCTTCCGCGAACTTCCAACGATCACTCTGTGCCCTGGGGCTCCACATAGCGGGGCCTTTAGAACGATTTAACATTCTAAATTGAACAGCAGTTCTATCTGTAACAATACCGGAATAACCACCTAAAGCATCTATTTCACGAACGATCTGTCCTTTTGCTATTCCTCCCATAGCAGGGTTGCAGCTCATTTGAGCAATGGTTTGCATATTCATTGTTATTAACAATGTAGCAGAACCCATATTTGCAGCCGCTGCGGCAGCCTCGCATCCGGCATGACCGGCACCAACAACTATAACATCGTATTCTTTAAACATTTTTATTTTTGTAATTAAAAACTTTACAAAAGTATTAAATTCTATTATTTTTAACTAAATTTTTATTTAACTTATTGATATTAAGCATATTATATAAATTATCCAACTTTAATCCTGACAAAGACTAAAAAAATTTGAAATCCCCCAAATCCCTGTCATCCCGAGCTTTTCGCGAGGGATCTTGTTGTTATTCATAATCTTGCCAATGGATTAGCAAGATCCCTCTTGGCTAAAAAGCCAATCGGGATGACATTCGCAATCATAAAAACTAATCCCTTATACAACGCACAGCTAAACCATTCCTTTTATCATTGCTATCTCTTCCTAAATTACTTTTATTATACCCCAGATCACGGAAAATAGCATTACCGGCATCTAAACTATCCTCAGAAGAGCTCCACCAGTAAGCAAAACTTCCTTTATAAAAGAACGCTCCATTATTAAACCGATAACCGGAAGGAAAAGCGGTAAAAACGCTGCTATTATTGCCGTTGCTATAATTATTGAGGTGTTGTTTCCATCCATTCACCGTTTTCATTTTTTCACCTGCAATATCTTCACCACCTAAATATTCAGCTAATGCGATCCATTCCTTATCGTCAGGGATATGCCAGCCGGTGGGAGATAAGCCACGCGGATCATTTACAGCATACCAGTTATATAATTTGCCATACACAACACCATTCACCGATTTATTCTCGTAATAGCACCAGGCCGGTTTTCCATTACGTGCAAATTTTTTCCACTTTCTATTCGATCCGGCTTGTTTTATAATATCCCCATTTCTGAATATGCTTACATTTAAATTTTCAGTTTTCCATATCTGATTACCAATTTTTGTATCAGAAGTTTGTGCAAAACCTATTGTATAAAAAAGTAAGTAAACACCAACCAAAGTGCCGTTAATCGTAATTTTCAAGATACTGCTATTAAAATGAATTTTTAAAATTTAATGATAAATTAAATTAATCACTAAAAATAAAAAAACCGTATCCACCCGGATCCCTGATAATAATATTATCTACAATTCCTTCTTTATTGAATGTTGAAATTTCTTCTGTGATCGGAATATTTAATTCCCTTATTTTTTTAATAACGGCCATGTTATTTTTACCATTAAAATAGGTTAGGGAAGGGTTGTGGAACAAATGAGGGGATTGTAAAGGACTCATTAAAACAATGTTAAAATTATCCCCTCCAATTAAGCCCACAAAGCCTTTTTCAACGGCACCCATGTTCTTTGCAAATCCTAAAATTTCGTAAATTGTAAAAGATCTTTTGATATCAGCTGTTTCCAATGTTAAACCGGCAAAATTTCCTAAACTACTAAAGGAACTGTCAGCAACCATGAATGGGAAATTAAAATCCGACTCGATCAAATATATAGCAATACCGCTTGGATCAAAGAAAAGAAAGCCATTAGACAGGTTTATTAAGCTTGTTAACTCCTTTAAATTGGTTACTTCCGATGCCCAGGATTTTTTAAATAATTTAATTCCTTCTCTTGCAAATCTATCCGGATTAACCTCTATTATTGCTTTTCCATCTGTAACAATTAAAGGATTTTCCTTTGAAATAACTTTAAATCCAAGCTTTTCATAAAAAGAATAACTTTTTTCTATTTTATTGGTAGGTGTATGAATGATAGCTTTCATAAGGTTTTTCTCGTTTTTTGCAATTAAATTCTGAGCAGGGAGATTTAATGAAAATAATATAAAAATTAGTATTCCAGTTAATATTATTCGTTTCATTATTAAAATATTTATGCAAATGTATTAAAATAAACTCCTTTAAATTAGGCTTGCAGAAGGATGGGCGTGGGGCAACCAGGCTATTTTAATATTGTATAATTTCTCTGTTATTAAATTTCTTTGTCGAAATGTATATATCTTTAACAAATCCATTTTCTTCAAAGAAAACGGTTAATTCATTTTCCTTGTTGTCGAAGTAGCTAAAACCAAATATACCGTTTTCATTAATAGATTCAAATGGTTTACCAAAAGATTTTATAACTTCTGAAGTATCTGAATTTACCAAACGGACATTGTCATTAAGTCTAACCAAAGAGGTCGAATTTATTTCAATACTTGCAAGAGTTTTCAATTCATAGTCAAAGTAAAGAACAATATTTAAACTGTCATAGTATAGGACTTTGTCGTTTTTTGTTCTAACATTATGTTTTTTATCATTTATTAAAATTGCACGTTTCAACTCCTTTGTCGGCTTTCCCAAAACTTGACAAGCTTCCTTTATTGTTGTTTCTCCCAATATTAATTTGTCAAGATTATTAGATAAATTAAAAGACTGGGATGATAATTGAAAAACTTGAAATAACAGAAATGGTAATATTATTAATTTAGTCATTGTCTTTAAAAATTGCCCATAACTATTTTTATATAGATGATTTCCACCATCCTTATCATCCAATTTTAGGTAGATAAAAATGTGATCTTGCTTTTAAAATACTAATTTACAATCCAAACTGAGCCGAAAGTTCCAACATCTTGATAATAGGCTTCTTAGCTTTTTCAATCAGCTCAGCTGACAGTATAATTTCGGGCTGTTCATATTTTAAGCAATTATAAAGCTTTTCAAGCGTGTTTAACTTCATGTGAGGACAATCATTACAAGCACAGGAATTATTCGGTGGAGCGGCTATAAAGGTCTTTTTTGGGCTATTTTTTATCATCTGATGCAAAATACCGGCTTCTGTGGCTACAATAAATTCCTGAGCAGGTGATTTTTGAGTGTAATTCAACAAACCACTGGTGCTTCCGATATAATCGGATATTTCAAGGATTGCCGCTTCACATTCGGGATGAGCGATCAATTTAGCGTTCGGGTACTGATTTTTTAATTTGGTGATTTTCTCTAACGAAAATATCTCATGAACCATACAGCTTCCGTCCCATAAAACCATATCACGTCCAGTTTGTTTTTTGATGTAAGCGCCTAAATTTTTATCAGGAGCAAAAATTATTTTCTGATCTTTTGGTAAACTTTCAACAATTTTTTCGGCATTGGAAGAGGTACAAACAATATCGGTTAAGGCTTTAATATCAGCAGAACAGTTGATATAAGAAATTACTAAATGATCGGGATGTTTTGATTTGAATTCCGCAAATTTATCGGCAGGGCAGGAGTCGGCCAATGAACAACCGGCTTTCAGATCGGGCAATAAAACTTTTTTATCCGGACAGAGGATCTTAGCGGTTTCAGCCATGAAATGAACTCCCGCAAAAAGAATGATTTTTGCATCCGTTTTAGCTGCCTGTTGCGATAAAGCGAGGCTATCTCCGATAAAATCGGCAACATCCTGAATATCGGCTTCCTGGTAGTAATGGGCGAGAATGACAGCATTTTTTTCTTTTTTGAGTTTGTTTATTTCCTGGAACAAATCTAGGGATAAATCGATTGGAACATCCAAAAAACCTTTTGACAATAAATCAGCAACCATATTAATAATATATATTTTTAATTTTAAATTTAAAGAAAATTGTTGTTGTTATTGGTCTGTTAGTATCGTGTAAATCTTTTATGTAAAATGGTTGATTGTTCTGATATTAACAAAATAGTAACAATATTTTAAAGTTTTTAATTAATTAAAGCATTGAATAGTAGAATAATAAGACTTTATAAACAAATAGCTGGTAAGTTTTTTGTCTGATAACTACACGGTAAAAATACGCTTTTTTATGTTATCAATTTGTTGGCTTTTAATATAAAAATATGAAAAGAATATGCTTGAATATTCAAAAATTATTACACGCAATACTATGTTTTAATAATCCAAGAAATTTTTTTTAAAGCTTTTAAATGAAACTTATTCTTATCAACAAATTTTGTGTTAATAAAAATAAAATTAGAGTGTTAGTTATCAAGCTTTTATTATTGAACTTTACATTATTGTTAATAAGCGAAAAAAGCTGTTGATAAGGATGATTTAATGGCTAAAACAGTGCAATTCATAGCTAAGGGTTTATCGTAAATAATGATTTTTTCGGGTTTTATTTTATTGGGTTTAGAGTTTATATGTAATTAATAAATATTAAAATGAAGGTAGCAATTGGTTCCGATCACGCAGGGTTTTTATTAAAAGAAAAATTAAAAAGTTATTTACAGGATAAAGGCTTTAAGGTAATAGATTTTGGTGCGTATTCCGAAGAACGTGTCGATTACCCTGATTTTGCTCATCCTGTGGCAAAAAGTGTAGAAATAAAAGAAGTTGATTTTGGCTTAATTATGTGTGGTACCGGAAACGGGATCAATATGGCAGCCAATAAACACATTGGAATACGTGCCGCTTTGTGTTGGAACCCTGAAATAGCGGCTTTAGCGCGTCAGCACAATGATGCTAATGTATTAACGCTTCCGGCACGTTGTATCACCGATGAAGAAGCAATTAAAATTGTGGATGCGTTTTTTAGTAATGCTTTTGAAGGTGGGCGCCATACTGAAAGAGTAAATAAAATTTCGGTTTTTGCGTAAAATTTAGTCACGTTTCCCGACAAGCTCGAAATGACCCAGCACGCGGTCATTTCGAGCTTGTCGAGAAATTGTATGTAGTATTTTAACCCAAAATCGTTGTAAACGTCATAATGCATTTTAAATATATAAAGCCTATTAATTAGTTGTAATTCGTGGCAACAAACACCCCCCAAAATTATTAAAACGATATCCATAAATTTTAAAAACGCCCAACTTCTTTCTTTAAGGAAAGTGTTGCCATTTTGCTTTTTTCTAAGCACTTTCTCCCTTTTTTCTCAACAATCCAGGCAGACACAAATTAAGATCAGTCCTGACAAAAAGGATATTGTTGCAGTGGCTTATTCGGGATATATTAATGCAGATAGTATGAGTAAAAACCTACATGTATTAGCATCTGATGAGTATGAAGGTCGGGAAACAGGTAAAAAAGGCCAAAAAATGGCTGCTGCATACATTGCCAATCAATTTAGAATGGCAGGGATTCCTCCTTATATGGAAAGCACCTATTACCAGGAATTTTCGCTAAAAGAAATTTTACCCGAACCTGCAGAGGTTTTTATTGAACGCAAAAAATACATAGGCAATAAGGATTATTATAATTATCCCGAACAGGCAGATCGTTCGATAGAAACAGATAGCGTTGTGTTTTTAGGCTACGGGATACAGGAAGAGAGCTATAATGATTATAAAGGTACAGATGTAAATGGTAAAGTTGTAATGATATTAGCGGGTGAACCCCTTTCGAAAGATTCAATATCATTGATCACCGGCAAAAAAACGAGATCGCTTTGGTCAACCTATTCTAAAGTGAAGCTGGAAAAAGCCCGTGAAAGTGGCGTTAGGTTGTTATTAGTTGTGGTAGATAATGTTGCAAAAGACCTATTGGATAATAAACACCGTTTAGAAACTTCCGCATTGAAGCTTGAATTAAATAATGAAGGAATGTTCATTATTTATATTTCAAGGCAAATGGCAAATGATATTTTGAAAAAAGAGCGTGTTGAAACTCTTATTCAAAAGATCTCGGACGGTAAGAAACCATTGCATTTAGCAGTAGAAACAAATTTTGAGATCAACATAAAAAATAAAGTACAAAATGTTAGTTCCGAAAACGTGTTGGGGTATGTGGAGGGAAGCGATCTAAAAGAGGAGCTGATCGTTATTACAGCGCATTACGACCATCTTGGCATAGATGGAAAAATAGTTTATAACGGTGCCGATGATGATGGATCTGGAACAGTGGCTGTTATAGAACTGGCAAAAACATTTGCGAAAGCGAAAAATGAGGGCCATGGCCCCAGAAGGAGCATTTTGTTTATGACCGTTGCCGGAGAAGAAAAAGGTTTGCTGGGCTCGGCTTATTACGTTAAAAACCCGGTGTACCCCCTAAAAAATACGGTTTGTGATCTTAATATTGATATGATTGGCCGCCTGGATCAGGCACATGAAAAGAATTCTAATTATATATACCTGATCGGTTCCGATAAGTTAAGTTCCGGTTTGCACGCTATCAGTGAAAATGCCAATAAAACATACACTAATTTAGAGTTAGATTATACGTTTAATGACGAGAAGGATAAGAACCGTTTTTATTACCGTTCGGATCATTATAATTTTGCGAAAAAAGGGATTCCTGTAATATTTTATTTTAATGGGGTTCATGCGGATTATCATAAAGAAACCGATGAAGTAGAAAAAATAGATTTTGTAAAAATGGAAAAAATAACCCGCCTTGTTTTTTTTACCGCCTGGGAGCTTGCAAATAGAACCGAACGCATACAGGTTGATTCTAATAAGAAGTAAGGTCTAACATGGTTCAGTCCTTGTCCCCAAATTTTGGCTAAAGCCTCGTCATCGTTGAGCTTTAGTAGCCACTACCTTAAGGTAGTGGCAATTATAAAATCCTTGATTAAAGGGGCTTTAGCCCAATTAAGGAAAAACTACCGAACTATTGTCTGATACAAATACCCTGTAATTTTAAAATGAAATTTCATTAATTGTAATTCTAATTATTTTCCCATTATGCCGGACACAGCGAAAGTGGCCACCTTATTTCCTTTCAATAAAAATTGTTTCGGTCGTATAATTTTTATTATTTACAACAACATTTACAAAGTAGCAGCCAATTGGTATTGATGCTATTTCCAAGGTAACAATTTGATCGGTACTTATTTTTGATAAAAGCAATTTACCTTGCATATCAAGGATTTCGATTGTTTTTGTACCCGGTAAAAGATCCATATCAATAGTTAATAATTGATTGGCAGGATTAGGATATATCTTTATTAATTTTTTTGAGTTTTCTTCAATACCGGTACACACCTGAACTGTAATTGTCTTCGTTATTACAGCGCTTGCGCCAAAGGAGCTTGACGCAGTTAAAGAAACGGTATAGGTTCCAGCTGTAGGGAAAGTAGCAACTGTACTTTGGTTGTTGGATGTGTCCGGCACTGCACCTGATAAAGACCAGCTCCAATCAGTAGGTGCATTGGTAGAGTTATCGGTAAATGTTATTTGCTCACCGGCACAAATAGAAGTTGATGAAGGTGTAAAATTTACTACAGGTGCACTGTTTGTAACAGCATCATTTCTGGTATACCATATTGGAGATGTCCATATTATATCACCATCAGCTTGTGTTATTTTCAAATAATAATAATACGTGGCATTGTTTGCTATTGCGTGTGTATAGGATAGGGTGGATGAATTTGTTACGCTATTTAAAATAGTGGGGTTGTTACCACTTCCAGGTATGCCGTAATAAACAGCAATTGACGATATTGTTTCGGAAGTGTTGGGATCTGTTAGGGATACACTAATTATTGGTATCCCCGTTTGCGTTACTATACTGCCCATGGGCTGATTGTTTATGGTAAAATCTACTTTAACATTCCAATCGTCAGAACAATAAAAGCGCATCTTACGAAAGGCTTCCAAAATACTGTTTTGTGTTAATGAGGTGGCCATTACCACTAAGCGCCCTGCTGTTTGCCGTCCAAACACCGAATTATGTGTGTCATGATCCAATCCAACCCCCAGGTGATATCCCAGCTTAAGTCCATTATTATAATCAGCAATATTGTTACTCGTGGCAGGGTTAGAGTAGCTTGTGTTTGTTGAGAATGCCGGGCCGCTTCGTCCTGCCAGCCCTACAATAGCATTGTCTGCGCTTAGATTAACCGGGTTTCCGAATAAATTATCATAATCCGAAGGGTCCGGATGTGCTAAATAGGCGAAGGCGCCCTGCTTTTCATTTATTTTTTGCCATAAATGCGTATAATCATTTTTAGCTACAAATACATCATAATCGTTTGGATCCCAACCCATCAATGAATCATAGCCATATACAATAACGTGTCCACCACCGGAAATAACACCCCACTCCATACCATATAACGCAACGAATGAACCATCGGTGGTAGCCGTATTTGCATCAACAATTCCCTGATGATAATATGCGGGGCTTTTCATTCCGGCACTAAAGTGGTTGTGCTCAGAAATACCATAAAAATCAATGTGTTGAGAAGCATTTGCATAATTAAAGTCTTGCAACGGTGTAGTTAATAAAGAAGTGCTGCTGTCTTTGTTTCCATCGGAGTAGGATGAATGAGCGTGAATGTTACCAAAATAATAGTTATACGTTTGAGCGCTACAAATGCTGTTTAAAGCCAGTATAAAATAAGGGATAATGAATTGTTTTCGGATAACTCTTTTCATTCGTATGGTATTGTTTTTAATTTGTCTGTAATAAACAAAAATTTAATCAATCAGTTATTAAAATTTCATGTTTTGTATGCATACTTACATTTAATATTGCGCTCCCCCACCTATAAAAAACAATTTAATTTATTGATTATTAAACAGTTATATATGAAAGGTTCAAAAACAAGCTTTAATGGTTATACCTATTCTTACTCCTCTGTATTTTTCATTTTCATCAGCAAGGTGTATGCCCCTTTGGTAACAAAAATTTTGTTGCGTATGTTGGTGCTGTCAGCAAAACTTATCTGGGTAAAACCGTTTTCTGTATTTTTGGTTTCCACTTCCTGCATTTCATATTTTTTGTTTTCAATTTGTGAAAATACATATTCTTTGCCTTCAAAACGAACAAGTCCGTCATTTGGGATCACAAAGGCGTTGTGGGGTTCAACTTCAACTTCAGCATTCATGAACATCCCCGGAATCAGGGATTTATCGTATTTCTCGAAATGACAATGAACTTCCACGCTTCTCTCATCCGAAAGATCTTTACCAATTAATATTATTTCGCAAGGGTATTTTTTACCGGGATTATTGTTGGTATACGCCAGCACCTTTTGGCCAATGAATAGTTTATCCAGATCTTTTTCAAACACCGTTAAGCCTAAATGAATGTCTTGCGGGTTCACCAATTCAAACAATACATCCGTAGAATTTACATATTTTCCAATATTCACATTTACTTTTGATACATATCCATCAATGGGGGAAGTAATGGAAATACTGCGGGAAATGGTGTTTTCGTTTAATTTTTCCGGATTTATTCCAATTAATTTCAACTTTTCATTCAATGATCTTAAGGTTATTTTTTGATTGGTATAATCCGCCTCTGCTTGCTGAAAAGCTTTGTCGCTGGTGGCTTTGCTCTGATTAAGATCTTTCTGGCGATTATAGTCAGCCTCTGAGTATTTTAAATTAACGGCAGCGGTTAAATAATCTTGCTGTAGCTGAATGTACTGTTGATCCTCCATTATGGCAATAACCTCTCCTTTTGAGAGGTGCATTCCGGGTAATAATTTTGTTGATTTTAAGAACCCGCCCAAAGGCACACTAATGGATACCAGATTTTGAGGCGGTACATCAATTGTTCCATTTACTTTAAGAATGGATGAAATGGATTTTATGTCCAGTTTGCATGTGGTTAAAGAAATGTTCTTTAATTGTGCATCTGTTAACTGAACAGTTGTTTCCTCCGGAGCAACTGTTGCTATATTCTCTGTTTTTGTTTCAGATCCACACGACATTAATAATGCCGATGAAACCAAAAGGATGATATATTTTTTCATAATGATAATTTTTATTTGTTGGTTAGATAGTTGATCTCAATAATGCTGAAATTTAATTTTTTAACAGCAGTCAGATATTCTGCTTTAATAGTAACAACCTGGTTGCTGAGCATTACCCATTCCAGGTAATTTATATTTCCGCTGTTGTATTGAAGAGCAGCGGCTTTCATTGTTTCGTCCGCATTTTTGATTGCCTTACTTTCGTAATAATTAACCATTTTAGAGTTGGTTACAAACTCCTGAACCGCTTTTTTATACTTAAGCTCAAGCATTGCTGCGCCCACATTTACATTGTTATCAGCTATCTGCTGATTAATTTTTAGCGTGCTGATCTTTGCTTTTTGAGAACCAAAAAACAATGGAATTCCAATACCCGCATGGATAGATTGAAACCTTTTGGATGAGTTATAATAAATATTGTTGGAGCCCATTCCGGTTATGCTCGTATTATTATATCCGGCAAATAGATCGGGCAGCAACATTGATTTTTCTAAGGTTAGTTTGGACCTGCTGATTTGTTGTTGTTGCTCCAGTTGCCGCAAAAACGGGTGTTGCTTTATAATGCCGGCATCACCAACCGCGGGAGCGTCCATTTTTAATAGTGTATTTATCGGAACATAAATAACTTTTGTATTCAACAATAAATTAAACTCCAATACTAAATTAGCGTATTCCTGCTCCACCTCCTGCAACTGAAATTGAATGTGTCCGGCTTGCGAAATGGCGGTGTTTTTTTCCAAAATATTGCTTTCGCCTTTATCAAACTTCAATTCTGCGTTTTTAAGAAAAACGCTGTAAATGCTATCCATTTCGAGCAAAATGGTTTTTAATTGAAAGGTATAAATTAAATTATAATAGGAAGAACTTACCTCTTTTTTTAATTCTGCTTTTCTTACCTCTAAGGTCAATTCCGCATTTTGCCATTCATTTGTATAAACAGATTTTTGTTTTGAATAAACGGTAGGAAATTTAACTCCTTGAGAGATACCAAATTTTGTATCCTTAAAAGCGCTGTTAAATTGCCCGTACTCTCCCGTTAATGATGTTTGTGGCAAATCCCACCCCGCACGTTTTAAGTTCGAAAAAGCCTCTACATTTAACTTTTCCGATTTAAGTGTTAAATTATTTGAATAAGCAGAATCAATGGCTGTTTTAAGTTCAATGGGCTGTTGCGCATTGGCCGTTGAGGCGATCACCGAAAAAGTTGCAAATACAAGAATAATAGCACTTACAGGCTTTATCTGTTTTTTGTTTCGTTTTGTAAATCCTTTTTCGAAAATGATGTAAAGTGTTGGCAACACAAACAGGGTAAGGAAAGTGGCGATCAACAAACCACCAATAACAACCGTTGCTAATGGGCGCTGAACTTCTGCTCCAGCCCCGGTGCTTATTGCCATTGGTAAAAAACCAAGTGAAGCTACAAATGCGGTCATTAATACAGGGCGCAAGCGCAATTTTGTTCCTTGTAAAACAATTTTTTTTGCGTCCGTTTCTCCAGCATTTTTTAAACGGTTAAATTCCGCTATCAATACAATTCCGTTTAATACCGCCACACCAAACAGTGCAATGAAACCCACACCGGCACTGATGCTGAACGGCATCCCTCTCATTGCTAAAAATAAAATGCCACCAATGGCAGAGAGGGGAATAGCTGAATAGATCAGCAGGCCTTGCTTCATAGAGCCAAATGCAAAATAGAGGAGCAGAAAGATCAATAATAAGGAAATGGGGACAGCAAGTGATAGGCGTTTTTTTGCAGCAACTAAATTTTCAAATGCTCCGCCATAGGTGATGTAATAACCCGTTGGCAGCTTTAATCGGGTTTCTATTTGCGCCTGCAGATCTGTTACAATGCTCTGAACATCTCTTCCCCGAACATTAAAACCAACAATAATCCTTCGCTTGGCATCTTCCCGTTGTATTTGATTAACACTTTCCTGAATAGAAACATCCGCTACCTGGTGCAATGGAATTTGTGTTCCCTGGGGCGTTGGTATTAAAAGGTTTTGCACATCTTCTAAACTTTTGCGCTGCTCACCAGCAAGACGAACCACCAAATCAAAACGTTTTTCATCTTCGAAAACCAAACCGCTACTTTGCCCGGCAAAAGCAGTGTTCACCACTTTATTGATGTCCTGGATATTTAAACCGAATTGTGCAATAAGATTGCGTTTGTAATTAATGATGAGTTGCGGAAGTCCGTCTATTGGCTCAACATAAATATTTTGTGCGCCATCAACTTTCTCCGCCACCGCACCAAGGAGTTTTGAATATTTTGAAAGTGTATCTAAATTTTCACCGAATATTTTACAAACAACATCTTGCTTTGCTCCTGTCATTAGCTCATTGAAACGCATGGCAACAGGATATTGAAAACTGAATGTAACACCGGGCACATCTTTTAATGCTTCGCTCATTTTTTCAGATAATTCGGCCCATGTTTCTGCCGATGTCCATTCCGATTTATCCTTCAAAATGATCATCATGTCCGATGCTTCCATTGGCATAGGATCGGTTGGAATTTCACCGCTTCCTGTTTTGCCCACAACTTTTTCTACTTCAGGAAATTTTTTTAGTAAAATGTGAGCCGATTTCATGATGGCTTCCGAAGAAGTGGTTATGTTACTTCCTGTTAAAACCCTTGTTTCTACTGCAAAATCACCTTCGGGCAGTGTTGGAATAAATTCTCCGCCCATAGTTGATAAAACAACAAAAGCGATCAGCAAAAGAGAAATTGAAATACCGACAACTGTTTTTGGAAATTCTAAAACCTTGAGTAAATATTTTTGATGAATGTTTATGAAGAAGTCCATCATTCTGTCAGAAATATTTTTCTTTGGAGAAATGGTTTTGCTAAGAAACAAAGTGCTCATCATAGGGATATAAGTGAGTGAAAGAATGAATGCCCCAAGCAAAGCAAATACAACAGTTTGCGCCATTGGCTTAAACATTTTCCCTTCAATTCCTTCAAGTGTAAAAATAGGGAGATACACAATCAGAATAATAATTTGCCCGAACACCGCACTGTTCATCATTCTGCTCGCTGAACGGTTTACTTCATCGTCCATTTCATTTTGATTTATTCTTAGAGCCCCTGATTTATTGCCAAGAATTAAACTGTGCATCACCGCTTCTACAATAATTACAGCACCATCTACAATTAACCCGAAGTCCAAAGCCCCCAAACTCATTAAGTTTCCACTTACGCCAAACATATTCATCATGATCACCGCAAACAGCATTGACAATGGAATTACAGAAGCAACTAAAATTCCTGCTCTGAAATTTCCAAGGAATAAAACCAACACAAAAATTACGATCAATGCACCTTCCATTAAGTTTTTAGAAACTGTGCTAATGGCACTGTTCACCATTTTTGTCCGGTCTAAGAAGGGTTCTATCTCCACACCTTCAGGTAACGTTTTTCTGATCTGAGCAATTTTATCTTTTACATCTTCAATAACCCTGCTGCTGTTGTCGCCCTTTAGCATCATTACTACAGCTCCTGTAACTTCGCCTTCATCGTTATAGGTCATAGCCCCGTATCTGGTAGCATTACCAATACGCACTTCCGCTACATCGCTTATCAAAAGAGGTGTTCCGTTGGTGGTGTTTTTTACAACGATGTTTTTTATATCCTCCATATTTCCGATCAAGCCTTCGGTGCGGATATAAAGCACTGTGGATGCTTTTTCTATGTATGCCCCTCCTGTGTTTTCGTTGTTTTTTTCCAATGCCGCAAACACATCATTTATTGTGATGTTGTGTGATTGCAGATTTGACGGATTGATGGCTATTTCGTATTGTTTTACTTTACCACCAAAACTACTTACATCAGCCACGCCTTTCACACCTATCAGTTGCCTGCGAACGAGCCAATCCTGAATGGTCCTTAATTCGGTTGCATTGTATTTGGTTTCATAACCGTGTTTTGGTTTCAAAACATACTGGTAAATTTCTCCTAACCCAGTTGTAACTGGTGCTAATTCAGGTGAACCAAGGCCTTTTGGAATTTGCTGTTCTGCAATTTTCAGCCGTTCCGTAACCTGCTGTCTTGCCCAATAAATATCTACACCATCATCAAATACAATGGTTATAAGCGACAAACCAAACCTCGAAAAACTACGAATTTCTTTCAGTCCGGGTATGTTACTGTTTGCTTGTTCAATAGGAAAAGTAATAAGGCGCTCCACATCGGGTGCACCTAACGAAGGTGTAACGGTGATTACCTGCACCTGGTTGTCGGTGATATCCGGCACTGCGTCAATTGGTAATTTTGTGAATTGGTAAAGTCCGTAGGCGATCAACGCTAAAACGAAAAGCCCAACGATGAGTTTGTTCTTTATGGAGAACGCAATAATTTTATTAAGCATAATTTCAGAAATTTGAAATGAATGATAGTGTACGGTGCCTCAGCACTGTAAACTGTTTTTTGTCCGATTGCGGACAGTCATTAAATTCATTAACTGAATTTTGGCGGTTGCCAAATGTTGGAAAGGCTTGCGGAAGAATAAATTATCTCATTATACACTACGTTTACTTTTACTGAAACGGGTGGTGTGTGCTGAAATGAATATTGGTGATGACCGGTATAAGCCAGTGAGCTGTGAACATTTGCACAATCTGTTTTGAATGGCAAATTGTGATGGTCGTGGTGGTCGTTGTCTGAATGAGATTTTTCGCTGTTGTAATGGCTATATAGAAAACCGGCAAATGAAGCGCTGTTATCCTCTTCGTGATGTTCTAAATAATGGTGAACCAAAACTGGTAATTTCAATAATTGATGCAGTTCTGTATTGGCATACAGAAAAACAAAAACAAATGATATGGCGATTAATTTTTTCAATGTTGCAAATATAATGAAACAGGATTCTTAAGCCAAGCAAAAGCATGTTTAATAAACAGTAACCCCTTATCCGATCTTCTTAACCAAGTCTGCTAAGCGGTTGCAATAACCGCCTTCATTATCATACCAGCCAATTATCTTGATCATATTACCAACAATAGATGTAAACTCCGGATCGTAAATACAGGAGTGTGGATTACCAATAATATCAACCGATACAATAGGATCCTCCATGTATTGTAGAATTCCTTTTAGATTTGTTTCGCTGGCTTTTTTAAATGCGGCATTAATTTCTTCTACTGTTGCGTGTTTGCTAAGTAAACAGGTAATATCCGTTAAAGATCCGTCAGGCACAGGAACACGCATTCCGCAGCCACCAAGCTTTCCATCCAAATGTGGAAATATTTTTGTGATCGCTTTTGCTGCTCCGGTAGAAGTGGGAATAATTGAAACGGCCGCAGCTCTTGCTCTTCTCAAATCTTTGTGTGGGGCATCGTGCAAACGCTGATCCCCTGTGTAGGAATGAACGGTTGTAATAAAACCTTCTATTAATCCAAAGCTTTCATCCAGCACTTTTATCATTGGTGCCGCGCAATTGGTGGTACAAGAGGCATTTGATATGATCACATCACTACCATTAATTAAACTGTCATTAACGCCAAGTACAACCGTTTTAATATCGTTTGAATTCGCGGGAGCAGAAATGATCACTTTTTTAGCTCCGGCTGTAATGTGTTTTCCGGCCGATTCTTTATCTAAAAAAAATCCGGTTGATTCTATTACCACATCAATGTCTAAGCTCTTCCATGGGAGGTTTGCCGGGTCTTTTTCGGCATACACATTTATTTTTTTTCCATTAACAACAATGGCTTTTTCTTCTGCTTTTACATCCGCCTTTATTATGCCATGTACCGAATCGTATTTTAACAGGTGTGCAAGCGTTTTGCTGTCCGTTAAATCATTAATAGCAACCACTTCAATATTTTCACATTCAAGCATTACCCGAAACGAAATTCGTCCGATCCTTCCAAAGCCATTAATAGCAACTTTTATTTTTTTCATTGGTATTATTTTTTACAAAGATAAATTGAAAAAATGATAGTTATAAATAAAAAGCAATAGAACACGGATGACACAGATAAAACGGATGTTAACGGATAAAATCTGTGAAAATTCGCTTAATCCGTGTCATCCGTGTTCCAACCTTAATTTCATACCAAAGGATAAAAGGCATCCTCAATATGATTTATCTTCATTTGACTATCTCCAAGAATGATGGAAATAATATCAAACCGAACCTCCAGGTCAAGCTGATTGCGCTCAATGTATTCCTGGGCAGTTTTGATCAGATTTTTTTGTTTTTGTTTGTTAACGAACGTTTCCGGCTCACCAAAATAATTACTTTTTCTTGTTTTCACTTCAGCAATAATCAATGTGTTGGCAACAGTTGCTATAATATCCGCCTCGAGATTTTTAAATCTCCAGTTTTTTTCAAGTATAGAATACCCTTTGTTTTGCAAAAAAGTGGCAGCTAATTCTTCTCCTTTGGTACCGGTATCATTATGTTCCGCCATATTGTTGGTTTTGAAATATTTTTGATGTGTGATTAAAGGTTATAGAGGGAATAATAAATAAAAGTAGTTTAAAAAAACTTTATTTCTAAGAAAAAGACCTGGCGGCCTATTTGCTTTTTTTGTCATCCCGAGTTTTCGCGAGGGATCTTGTTCTAATGTAGGTCCTTGCTCGTGGTAAACGGGGTACCCATGGCAAAAGCCGATCCGGATGACATTGGCAGTAGATAATACTGACCATGTAAAGTCAATTTCCTTACCATTATTTTATGGTATCATTTTTTCAGACCTTCTTTTCGATTCCGGATAGCTATTTGGCGTAAATTTTTGCTTATCTTTGTATATTATAAATTAATATCAGAACAAAATGTTAAATAGTGTTTTAATTGGATTTTTAGGTTTAGGTGGTACCGAAGTGATTGTAATTTTGGTAATTGTTCTTTTGCTTTTTGGTGGTAAAAAAATTCCTGAACTAATGAAAGGCCTTGGAAGAGGTATAAAAGATTTTAAGGACGCATCAAAAGGGACTGATGGCGAAAACAACACCACAGCCACTCCGGAAAAAAAGGACTAATCTCCTTTACAGATAAACGAATCTATACAAATTTACCTGGTTACGGATAAGCGAATCATTACGAATTTACGAAACAACGTTTGTTATTTTTTAATATGCAATTTCGCAAATTCGTAATGATTCGCTATTAGTAACCGCTATTAGTAACCTTTGTGAAAACTTACAACTCCCTTTCAGAAGTACAATCCGACTTATTCAGCAATAACGTTTCTTGTGTTGAATTAACCAAAGCCTACATAAATCGGATAAATGATACTAAGCACCTAAATGCTTTTTTGGAGGTTTTTGAAAAATCGGCATTAGAAAAGGCTGTTTTAGTGGATGAAAAAGTAAAAAACAAAACAGCCGGAAAGCTTGCAGGGATGGTTATTGCACTGAAAGACAATATTTGTTACAAAGGGCATAAAGTTTCCGCATCATCAAAAATTTTAGAAGGGTTTGAATCCCTTTTCAGTGCAACTGTTGTTGAGCGTCTTTTAAATGAAGATGCTATAATCATTGGTCGTTGCAATTGTGATGAGTTTGCAATGGGCAGCTCAAACGAAAATTCTGCTTTTGGAAAAGTGTTAAATCCGCATGATATAAAACGTGTTCCCGGAGGTTCTTCTGGTGGCTCTGCTGTAGCGGTAGCTGCTGATCTATGCCTTGCCGCACTTGGTACAGATACTGGAGGTTCTATTCGTCAGCCTGCATCATTTTGTGGGGTTGTTGGGTTAAAACCTACGTATGGAAGAGTTTCAAGACATGGAGCGATCGCTTACGCATCCTCATTTGATCAAATAGGGCCATTAACAAAAAACATTGAAGATGCAGCTTTGATAATGGAGGTGATGTCCGGAAAGGATGAGCACGATAGTACTGTTTCATCGAAACCGGTTCCAGCTTATTCGAAAGAATTAAATGCAAACACAGCCAAATTTCGCATTGCCTATTTAAAAGATTGTTTAGAGAGCAGTGGGCTCGATGCTGAAATAAAAGTTCGTATAAATGATATTATCAATAAGCTAAAGGCTGCAGGACATGTTGTAGAAGCAGTTGATTTCCCTTATTTGGATTATCTTGTTCCAACCTATTATGTATTAACAACGGCAGAAGCATCGTCTAATTTAGCGCGTTATGCCGGAATTACTTACGGATACCGCAGTGCTAATATTAAAGCCGCTTCCGCAAAAGCTGCCGTAGCTGAAGTGGCGGTTACTAATGACTCGGAGGCTGCATCTTCAGGTCTTGATTCTGTTTATAAAAAATCACGTTCTGAAGGTTTTGGAGAAGAGGTAAAGCGTAGAATTATGTTGGGCACATTTGTATTGAGCTCTGGTTATTACGATGCTTACTATTCAAAGGGGCAGCGGGTTCGCAGAGTATTAAAAAACAAAACAAAAGAAATTTTAAATAATTACGATTTTATTCTTTTGCCTACAACCCCCGGAACAGCCTTTGAATTCGGGAAAAAAAGCGCAGACCCCATTGCGATGTACTTGGAAGATATCTTTACTGTGCAAGCTAACATTACCGGACTTCCTGCTATTTCATTGCCAATAGGAAAACATTCAAACGGATTGCCTTTCGGAGTGCAATTAATGGCCAAAAGCTTTGCTGAAAGTGATCTACTTTCTTTTTCTAAACAGTTGATGGGGATATAGTTCATTCTACCCCCTTTTTACCACTATGGGGGTGTTTAAATTTAGTTTCGGAAAATAGTCCCTGTCAGGGGGGGCCTATCTATAAATAAATACCGAGGCGCTCAGTATCACTTAGAAAAAATTTTGTGTGTCTTTGTGTTCTCAGTGCCTTAGTGGTAAATATTCTTAATTTTTCACAATAAAAACATAGAATCACCTAAACTCCTTTGTATTTCGGTTTATGATTACGATATTTGTAAGAAGTCAAAACAATTTCCAAATGCTTTCGTTTTAGAATCTATGAAAAAACCTTCCATCTGTTTTATAATCCCCTTTTTTTTCTTTCTTTTTTGGATCGGTTCCGGATCTGAGGCGTTTTCACAAGCGCCAATAGCCCCTGAACTGATTCAGGACGACCCTATTGTTGCCGCTCTTGATAAGTTATACAAACTGGATCTGTTTGAAAAAGGGTATGCAAAAATTAATTATCCTAAAAATCCTAAATATCATTTTGCAATAGACTCTATTCCACATTATGATGATTTGATCTATGAAGCAAGGCTCGCTAAGCTGGATGCCCTTTCCCCTTTTGATCTGGAGTATAACCCTTATGTGCAGGGTTATATTGATATGTACACGATGCGCAGGCGTGAGCAGGTATCTCGGATGATGGGCCTTTCGCAATATTATTTTCCAATGTTTGAGGAGATGCTCGACAAGTATAATTTGCCCCTTGAATTAAAATATTTAGCGATCTGTGAATCGGCATTGAACCCAATGGCAAAAAGCCGTTCGGCAGCAATGGGTCTTTGGCAATTCATGTATCCAACCGGTAAAATGTTTGGATTGCAAGTAACGTCTTATGTTGATGAACGTTGCGATCCTTATAAATCAACTCAGGCTGCATGTGAGTATTTTCAATACCTGTATGGTCTTTTTGGTGACTGGCAAATGGTGCTTGCGGCATATAATGGTGGTCCGGGTACTGTAAATAAAGCTATTCGCAGAAGCGGTGGAAAAAAAACATATTGGGAGATTCGCCCCTATTTGCCTACCGAAACGCAAGGTTATGTTCCGGCATTTATCGCGGTAAATTATATTATGAATTATACTTCGGAACACAATATTCAAACGGCAATTCCGAAAAAAATATTTTTAGAAGTTGATACAATAACAGTAAAACAACAGCTTTCGTTTGATCAGATCTCTTCTTTGCTGAATATTTCTGATGATGAACTTCAGTATTTAAATCCAAGTTATCGTAAACGTGTGATACCTGTAGTATCAGGGGAGCCAAGCTTTTTAACACTGCCATCTGAAAAAATCGCGACCTTTATTAACAACGAAGCTAATATTTACAATTTTCAGAAACCCGATGTGTTGAGCATTAATGTAATACCAAATCAGGAAATAACAAAGATACACTTAGTTAAAAAAGGGGAAGGCTTAGCGTTAATAGCAAAAAAATATGGGTGTACCGTTTCGGATATTAAAACTTGGAATGGAATTACCTCTAATACAATATCGGCAGGTAAAAAACTAACCATATATGCTCATGATAAAAAGCCGGGGGAGAAAAAAGTAGTTCCCGCACCCCAAACCAGCCCTATACCTATAGTGGCAAAGGCGAATACTACAGAAACCTCTTCAGATGGTTTCAGGCTTTATACTGTAAAGAAGGGGGATTCTCTATATAAAATAGCAGAAAGAAACAGTACAACAGTTGATGAAATAAAGCGATTGAATAATTTTGGTGTTAACTATAATTTGTTGCCAGGTAAGGTGATTAAGATTAAGTCGCTTTAAGTTTTTTTTGCGTTCTATGTTTGTTAGTTTTTGCCTTCCAATTTAGCGCACAATAGCATTAAGGGGCCATCGCATATATTTCGACAGGCTCAATATGAACCAGCGCGCGGTCAGTCTGAGCTTGTCGAAGACCTTGGGCAGGCGTCCCTGTTAGAAAAACTCTTAAATTATGAGACAGATTTGGCGAACAAGCTGAAATATAAACGGGGCAGTAGATTAACTTGAAGCCTTACTCCCTCTACTCACCCAATAACCAAACATAGCTGCCGTAAAGAACATAATAAGGCTATAAATGGCAGGAGGGATGCTCATGGCGCTGTTTCCAATAACGCTTAGTGCAATATAGATGGCCAATGTCCCATTGTGAATGCCGATCTCCATACCGATAGCAATAGCTTGTTTCTTTCCAAGCTTAAACAACTGAGGCACAAAATATCCAATTCCCATACTTAATAAATTAAAAACAAGGGCAGCAAGTCCTACTTCTTGAAAATACTGAACGATGTGTTCTTTTTCTTTCACCACTGCAAGTGTGATGATAAGGGCGAGAAAGACCACAGAGGCTATTTTAACGGGCTTATCCAGCTTTAAAGCGAGCGCGGGAGACTTTGACCTTACCAGCATACCAATGGCCACAGGAATCAACACAATCATACATACATCAATCACTTTTTTGAATTGCATGGGAACAACCTGATCGGTTTGCATAAAATAAGCGATCGCAAAATTGACGATGAACGGAAGTGTAAAAAGCGCAAGTACACTATTAACCGCTGTAAGTGATACATTGAGCGCTACATCTCCTTTTGCAAGATGACTGTATAAATTTGCAGTGGCTCCACCGGGAGCTGCCGAAAGAAGCATTAAGCCAACAGCCAATTCCGCTGAAAGATTAAAACCAATGGCAATAAGAAAACAGACTACCGGTAAAATCAACATTTGACAAACCAAACCTATGATCACTGCCTTAGGGTAAACCACTACCCGCTTAAAATCATCAATAGTAAGCGAAAGCCCGAGCCCAATCATAATGATCGCAATAGCAAGTGGCAATAAAACCAATGTAAGTATGTTTGTTTCCATGTGTTATATAATTATGATTTTGTTACTATTCAGTTGGAAGTCAGAAGCCGGAAGTTTTTGCTTCCTGTCAGCGACATTTGCTTACAGCTTAATTTATTTTCTCTTTAAATGCCACCATCATATTCATCAAATTAAATGCATATTCGTAAAGCTGGTTAAACTCTTCGAAAGAAATATATTTCCTCTTGGAAGCCTTATGTAAACAGGTAACTCAAATTTGAATTTCATTGTGGTGAATTTTGTGTGAACCCTGAGTTTTGCTTCCGACTTCTGACTTTCCGCCTGACAAATATATCATTACATCTCAAATAACCACGTAGTATATATCATTCGGCCGATAGTAGGGGAGCCGTATGCCTCTCTGCGCTTTTCATCCAGGAGGTTGGAAGCCCCTAAACGAAATGTAGAATGAATTTTTGGCAATTCATAACTTAATTGCAGATCCACAATCCGGTAACTTTTCACCACGCCATCTCCAAAGGTGCTTTGCCATTGATACGTATCTACCCACTGAAAATTAGTAGAAAAGCCAAGGTCTTTATAAATTTTTCTTCCCTTAAGGCCCACGTTTATTTTATGCTTTGGAGTATTGAATCCCGGGATAATATCATCGCTTAATTTGGTTGTATTTAAAGCAGAATACGTGTAATTTAAGCTAACGGTATAATTTTGTTTCAGGTAATACGCTAAACCAATAACGCTACCGTAGCTGCTTACTTTTTCCTTAGCATTGATGGGTATCTGGTATAGTTGGTAATTCTCTGCCAATACAGCATCGAGTCCGCTTTCAGCTCCCGCTATTGCATCTCCTTTAGGACGAACAACACGGGTTTCGCCAATAAAATTAGTGTACACGTTGTAATAAACAGCAGCATCCACATATACTTTATTTACAAGTACCCCTCTGTATCCCAGTTCTATTGTTTTTACCTGCTCCGGCTGAATAGGCGCCAAAACAGTGGTTTTTAGAAGTGATGGATCTATCTCGAAAGTTGAATCATAAAGAGAATTAAAAGCCTGAACGGACTCTAAGGTATACAGATTATCAGCGCCCTCCAGGTTACCCTTTAATATTATTGGGCCTATATCAAGCAACAGAAACTGGTTTTGCAAGGTAGGTGCACGAAAAGCCGATTGAGCCGATAATCTGAACGTATTATCCCTGTGTGTATAAACCGCGGAAACTCTTGGGGAGGTTTGAGCATTATAATTCTTGTTCTTATCCAATCGGATAGATCCTGTCAGCGTAAGTTTATTTGTTTCATTACTAAACACTTTTTTGCTTGCCTGGATAAAGCCACCCACTTCATAGGTTGAAATATCAGCATATTTTCCGTTTGGGTTATCAGTCCCATCCGCCAGTGTATCCGCCTTGTTTAGCAGCGTATCACGAAATATGGTTCCGTAAGATTTTGGATTGAACAATCTCACCGATTCACCGGCAATAATATCTGCAAATTTAAAATTGAAATTATACTGCCCTTCAAAATGAGTGAGTGAGGATTGGTCAAGAAATTTAGAGCCGGTTGCCAAGCGGGGGTCTTTGATACTCCTGTTTTTCACTGAATCAAACTCAGGAGTTCCCGGCTTATACCATGCGGTATTGGCTGAGGTGCTGGCCTGAGAGGCTGCGGAATCAACCATCCAGCTTTGCAGATCATCATGAAAAGCGTTGGTATTATCCGATAAAGAATTAAAGTAAGTGCCTAGGTAATTGGAAATATAATTAGGAACTCCAGCCTTTGAAATATTGATCCCTGTAAAAACAATATCGTAGGAATCACCTGCGTTTTCGGTGGTTCTATAGGCTTTCAAATTAAATCGTTTGCCGGTAAGGTCTATTTTATGCTGGTTGAAGCGGATATTATTGATGCTATAGCGGTTGGAACCCTGATATACAGCAGTACCCTCACCATACTTAAAAACATAAGACGCTTTTAAGCTGTCGCTGAATTTATAATGAACTTCTGCTCCAAGTTTCACGCTCTTGGTAATATTATCTGATAGTGAGGTTTCCATATAACCCGGAGCATTGATTGTTTTTTTTCCTAATCCCCTGAAACCTTCTTGATTAAAGTCGAGCCAGTCGTTAATTTTTGTAAAGGTCTCAGCTTTATCAGGGTCGCTGCTGTATTTCAAGCCCCTTACAATAGCACTAAGATCTTGCGTGGTAGAAATATCGCCATATTTATTGGCAACAGGGTCATTCGCTATCCAATCGTCTGCACGGATGAAGGATGCTGTGCCTTTTACAGCCCATTGTTTGTGTTCACCAAAAGCTTCTGCATAACGAAACTGGCCTTCTGCAAGTTTATTGGTTCCACCTTTTAACTGAACGCTTGTTCCTGGAAATTCGTACGGATTTTTGGTGGCCATACTCACCACCCCCTGGAACGCATTAGGTCCATAAAGTGCGGAAGCGGCCCCTGTTATTATTTCCACGCTTTGTAAGTCAATATCACTGGCACCTACCAGATTGCCCACGGGAAAACTAAGGCCGGGAGCCTGATTGTCCATTCCATCAATGAATTGAACTATCCTCACAGGGGCGGTACTGTTAAAGCCTCGCATATTAACTACTTTAAAGCCCATACTGGACTGGTTAATATCCACACCTTTCAGGGTACCCATTCCTTCGTAAAAATCGCCCGAAGCCACTTCTTTGATCTCCCTCGAATTCATTTTTTGAATGGATGCCGATGATTCCCTAATAGTTTCGCTAACCCGCGAGCCAGTTACAACAATTTCTTTACCAAAAACAACAGCTGGTTCAAGAACGATATTCGCAGTGGTTTCACCCTTCTTAACAGTAATTTCCTGGATGCTGTATCCAATGTATGAAACCTGCAGAACGGTTTCTCCCTTGCCCGTAGAATCGATCGTTAATTCGTAATTTCCATTTACGTCTGTAGTAACACCCTTGGTGGTACCTTTTATCACAATATTGGCAAAGGCAAGCGGTTGTTTGGTGTTTTTATCTGTTAACTTGCCGGAAATTTTTTGTTCCTGAGCAAGCAAAGCGTTAGTAGCAAAAAATAAAAATAAAAAAGCTAAGGTGTAAAGTTTTCTCATTTGTTTATTAGGTTGTTTTATACTTTGTTGCTGATGTTAGAATTGATTAGCCCCAGAGGGGCGAAATCTTTGTAGAAAATAGCAATCCCCCTATTTATTAAGCCCCAGCAGGGCGAAATATTGCGCTCCTATTGAGCTCATCTGATTGGTGGATTTTCGTTTCTACAAAGATTTAGCCACCCTGTGGCTTAAAGTAAGTGCTTAAAATTATTAATAACCTATTTTGTAATTATCAATTTACTCGTAATTTTTTCAGCTGTTTTATTGTCAATTACTTCAACAAAATAAAGCCCTGCAGGGATCTCCTCTACACTTATTTTTATCATTTCATTAAACGATTTTGATTGAAGCATGCGTTTACCCGTTATATCAAACAACGTAGCTTTATATTCTCCATTTTTAGAAAGATAAATAGTTACTGCATCAGAAGCCGGATTTGGATAAACCAGCACATCCATTGCTGAATGGTGATCATTTTGATCAGTACTTAAAACAGTTCCCTGATAAACAGGAAGTTCAATGTTTGTAGGGTATTGAGAAGAAAAAGCAATTCGCTGAACTGCAACCCTTGGCATCATAAAAGTTCCGTCAGGAGTTTTATTGGTGCCTTGTCCATCACCCGGTTTTCTTCTGAAAAATTCACCTTCGGCAATAGGGATATTGGGATTCACCTGGAAACGTGTGAAGTTACTGCTGCTGATCAAAATTTTGATCTTGTGATTTTTTCCAAACGTATACCCTATCGGGAAACATTTGAATTTGTATTCATACACCTCGTTCACATTGATATTGGTAAAAGGGGTAAGGTCATTTGCAAAGGGATAATCCTCGTCCATTCCCGGATTTTCAACAATGTTTTTTGCGTATAACCTTGCTCTTGCATTCACAGCCCCTTCAACTACAAATAACTCTCTTCCATCAGGATACACATCTAAAATACGAACCATAAAGTCGGTATCGGTAAGGCCGCTGCTGGCTCCTGAAGGATTGGATTTTGCGTACAAAGTAGCAACAGGAAAGCCGATGATGCTTAAAGAGTCCTGGATAAGATCGCTTGTAAAACCAACCACTCCCGGCCGGTTCATTGTATAGGCAGCGTAAGGAAGGCTCGCTAAATCTACTTGTCCTTCTGTATCTTCGTTGCTGTTTGGGATTTGCTCGAGCATATTACCTCCACCTGCTGTAAGAACAGGGTTATCGGGGTCGTGTACATAAATTTTAAATCCTTCATCAGCCGAAGGCGCACTAAAATCAAGCCCTCCGTTATTATGGAGATACATTTTTTGTTTGGAAATATCTGTTGTGATAGGGAAGGTGTTTGACGAGAACCAATAATTTCCGACCGTGCTGTTTTCTGAAACGCCATCATTCACAGGACCAACAACGTAAAATTTCACATTTGGAGCTGTGGCATAATCTTTAGGGGGGATTGGGTCAAGATGGCCTGGATCCAACCCGGATAGCTGCGATTGGCCAGTAGGTGGCACACTGATGGTATCCGTAATTATATTACCATTGATGGTATCTGAGCCGACCACATATTGAAACTCTAGATTTTTCAAGCTATCCGAACCATTCATATAATTTAAAAACTGGTAGAAGGTCATTTTAAAATTTTTGGAAGGGGCTCTAATGTAGGCAAGACCTCCGCCCAAAGCCTGCCATTTGTGGCTTTCGGGTATCATGAACTTTGGGTCACCAATATACTGGCCGGTGTTATAATTAAGGTTATAACGATACCAGGTAACAAAATCAGATTTCAATAATTTTGATATGGATAAAGCAGAATCTCCCGACAGCTCAGCGCCAATACCAGCTGTTACATTTGCAGGATATTTGTTTGGGCCTCTCATGTCGCCTGTTTCCCTGGAACCGATGGTGGCATGTGCCCAGGGCCCAATTACTATTTTTTGCAGATTTTTATTTCCATAGGTAGTGCTTACATATTTTTCAACGTAATTTCTTGATTCTATTTGTCCGTCAATAAAAATATCCCACCATCCGGTAAGGTTATATATAGGCACCTCCATATTGGTATAGCGGCTTGTGGTGCCATTTGCATCACCTTCTCCATATTGATTCACCATTGCTCTGCTGGCATCCATATCCTTTCTCCCTGCTGAGTTAGGGTAATAACCGGCAACCCCTAAATTGCCAATTAGGTCATAATACCGATATGCCGAAAAGTGGTCGATGGTATTGTTGGCCGCTACAAATTTATTGGGCATGCCATAATCGGCAGCGCTATGTATTTCATCCTGTATGTCGTTGTCATTCGCAACTTGTGTTGAATCCTGAAATTCAGTATAAGCATCGGTGCCTGTAAATATCTGCCCTTTGAGCCAACCGGTAACTAAGCGATCCCTGAAAACACCATTGTGAAATCCGGTGCTTTTGAAAAATTCAGCCGGCCCAACAATAGGTAATAAACATTTTAGTCCGGGTAGGGTAGGGTCTATTTTGTGGGCAGCAGCAGCCTGGTATTGATTGTAACCCAATGCAGAAGCGCCAAACGTACCTATTCTGCCGTTGAACATATTATCAACAGTATCTACAATACCATCACCGTTCAGGTCAAACTCTTTCTTCAGATCATTTAAAATAAATTGTACACTATTGTAGCCGTCTTCGTGTTTGTTACCGTTTTTAGGGTCAGTAAGGGGGGTAACATCCAGTATGTGTTTATAATTGGGGTGATAAGGATCCTTGTTCCAACCATCGCTGTAAAGCGGAAGATAAACACCTTTGGAGGTATAACGTCCACGCAAATCCTGCATCGCAAAACCATAACCCAATAAACCCAATAGGCCACCCTGCTCCGTTTGATCGCCTTTGTTGTAAGGTGTACGCGAAAATATTAAAGGCAACTGATAGATATTGGGGTTAGGCTGTCCGTTAACTGAATCATAAATTAATAGCTGAGTTCCTTTTTTTATAAGCTCTACCGGCTGAGGTGGAAAACCTCCGGGCCCATCAAGGTCCACCTCCACAATAAAATTGTCGCGAACAATTGGAAGAAAAACATCCGTCATTAATGCGGTGCTATCCGGCATAATAAATGGAATGGTGTAACGAGTGGTAAGCTCTGATATATCATCAAACTTGCCATTGTTTGGGATAGCCTGACTAAAGCCTTGCACAGAAGCAAAAACAAATAAAACGATTAACGGTACTCGTGAAACAAGATTGGAATTTTTTTTGATTTTCATTTTTCGTTTAATTGGTTAAACTACTATGATCAGGTTATGAATTATGGACAATGGCAATTTGTAATGGTTGTTTTAAAAGATATAAAACAGAAATCGGAATTTATCCACTCCTCTATGTTTTTTCAATAAAGCACAGGTTAAAACAGCTATTTAAACTTAGTAAGAGAGATCCATTTTATTTATTGATCCGTTTCTTTAAAAAAAGAAGTCTCTTACAAATTTATAAAATATCTGCTATTAAAAACAGGATGTTCATTTTATTTTTTGATACGATGATGAAAGACACTACTGAAATCATTTTGCAGGTAAATTTTGCCAGGCATTGCTTGTGATCCAATGGATCTAAAATTTAGTTTTCATATTGGTATAATGCCGATGTAATAACTGTTTGATATGCTTTGGTATTAAAAAAATAATTACATTTATAGCTTATCAATAAAAATATTATATGACCACTATCTCCCAAAAATCTACAATAAGCAATACAGAGAGTATTATTTTGTTGTGCGAAAAAAACAGCAGTTTTAATAATTATGGCTTGAGCAAAGCAGAGATTGATTTTATTAAAATAGAAATTACTAAAAAGGAAAAGTTTTTCGTTTGTATTAATCAACTCAATCGTTATGTTTTTATCCAGGTTATAGCCTCTAAAAAAGAGAAGCACCTTACTTTGGAATCACTTCGCAAATCAGCAAACACAATGCATTCGTTGGTTGTTGACTATAAAATAGAGAACATCACTGTTGTGGATGTGGAAAATAAAATCGCTGAAACGTTAGCGTTTACTGAAGGACTTGCCTTGAGTAATTATCAATTTTTGAAATATAAAAAAGACAAAAAGAAAGAGGAGTATTCTCTTAGATCAATTTTTATTGTTGGTAAAAACATCACGAAAACCGATGCGGATGAATTGAACATTGTTGTGGATGCGACCAGCTTGTGTCGTACACTGGTTAACGAACCTGCTAATTTTTTAACGGCAACACAACTTTCCAAAGAGTTTCAAAAACTTGGAAAGGAAGCCGGTTTTAATGTTGAGGTGTTTGATAAAGCAAAAATAAAAGCCATGAAAATGGGAGGTTTGCTGGCTGTTAATTTAGGAAGTGTGGATCCTCCAACCTTTACAATAATGGAGTATAAACCAAAGAACGCTAAAAATAAACAGCCGATAGTTTTGATCGGTAAAGGCGTGGTATATGATACGGGCGGACTGAGTTTAAAGCCGACTCCAAATAGTATGGACATGATGAAATGCGATATGGCCGGAGGGGCAGCTGTTGGTGGAACCTTATACGCTGTTGCAAAAGCAAAATTACCCGTTCATGTAATAGGAATTGTTCCTGCAACGGATAATCGTCCAGGCGGTAGCGCCTATGCTCCCGGTGATATAATTACCATGTACAATGGTTTAACTGTTGAAATGGTAAATGCGGATGCTGAAGGTAGAATGATATTAGCGGATGCTTTGGTGTATGCACAAAAATATAAACCACAATTGGTAATTGACCTGGCAACTTTAACAGGAGCTGCAATAGCAGCTATAGGAACATCGGGCATTGTAGCAATGGGAACAGCGGATGAAAAAACAAAGAATGAATTAAAAGAAAGTGGCAATACGGTTTTTGAACGATTGGCTGAAATGCCTTTTTGGGATGATTTTGATGAGCAGATAAAATCGGATGTTGCAGATATGAAAAATCTTGGTGGCCCCTATGCAGGAAGTATCACAGCAGGTAAGTTCTTGGCGCGTTACATTGATTATCCATGGATGCACCTTGATATTGCAGGCCCGGCTTTTTTAACTGCAAAAGATTCTTATCGCATTAAGGGAGGAACAGGGGTTGGTGTGCGTTTGTTGTTTGATTTTCTGAAGAGAAGATAAAATACGTTTGAGATATGAGTATTGAGGTGTTGAAATGTTTTTTATCCTATACCTTACAGCTCAATACCAATATCTATCTTTCGGACCGAAGCATTGATTTTTAAACAAAGTTTAATAACCATAAGATATTCTAAAAATTTTTTATATTTGTAGCCAAGGTCTTTAAATAAAAGTTTGGCACAGGTTTTGAAATAGGATTTGTGGCCAATTAAAATTTAGTATTTTAGCACAATAGATTGAGTTAAAACAGCAAGGAATAATAATCAAACGTAATATTAATAACTGAAAAAATGAAAAAAGCGATTTTAAGAATTGTACCTGGAGCCATGATGATAACGATGTTTTCGTTAACGGCCCTATCACAATCATTCGAAGGTATTATCGAATTTAAAAAAGGAACAGCAACTGATACTACCAGTTATGTTTATTATGTTAAAGAAAATTTAGTAAGAGTGGATGAGATCGGTGGAAGATCAAAAAAAGTAGAAGGTTCTTTTTTAGTGAATCTGGAAGCAAAAACCATGAAGTCGTTAAACCACGAGCGTAAACTTTATATGGATCAGCCTACACCTTCTGAGCCGGTAATTAAAGGAACATGTACTGTTACCAAAGGTCAAAACGTTAAAAACCTTCAAGGCTTTAAATGTGTTGAATATATTGTTACAAACAATACAGAAGGCACTATTATTACTTATTGGTTGGCAGATGGAAAGTTCGCTTTCTTTGATAAATTGTTACACCAATTGAACCGTAAAGACAAAGCATCTGTTTATTTTTTACAAATTCCTAACACCAAAAACATGTTCCCAATGCTATCTGTTCAAACAGATCTAAGAGGTAAAGAAACAGGCCGTTTGGAAGTTAATAAGATCACCAAAAAGGTTGTTGACAAAACAGTTTATGATATACCAAAAGGATATAATAAATTTGAGAAATAGTCAAGATCTCTATTATTTAAAAAGTCCCGTATCGAATTTCGATACGGGACTTTTTTTTGTTAAATACTAAACGGCTAATAAGATGATTACGTTAAAAGCGATGTCATAAAAGATATTGCCAAAACCGCTAATCGCGATAGCTATCGGGAGCGAAAAAGCCAATCGGGTTGACATCTCCCATAAACGTGTTTCTAATTCACAATTTAAAAATTGGTTAGAAATTAAGAGCCTGTTTAAATTTTATATAAAAAACATCAATATTGCTTATAAAAGCCACCGCACCTTTCTCGACAGGCTCGAAATGACCACGCTCGCAATCATTTCGAGCTTGTCGAGAATTGCGGCAACTTACCATAACAATTTAAATATATAAAGCCTAGTAAGCATTCTTGTTTTCAAGGGTTTTATCGTTTTTAATAAGCAATGCATCCTTGTTTATCATTTTAAATGTAATGGTATATTTAACTCCATTTGAATTATCAAGTGCTATTTCACCACCAAGCTGCTGAACAAGCGTAACAACCAATTGCAATCCCAGCGACTCCGTATTTTTATAATCAATATTGACTGGGAAGCCTTTGCCATTATCAGCAATGATCAAATGTATAAATTCATTTTTTTGAGTTAATGATACGCTCACTTCCCCTTCTTCCTGATCGGTAAATGCGTATTTAAGGGCATTTGTAACTATTTCGTTAATAATTAGTCCACAGGGGATAGCACGATCTAAATCAAGAAAAATAGCACCAACGTTTAATTTCAAATTAATTTTATGATCCTGAGTATATGAATACACCAGGTTGTTTGTGATGTTTGTGATGTATTCTGAAAAATTTATACTTGAAAAATCATCGGTTTGATAGAGAAGCTCATGAATAAAGGACATGGCTTTTATTCTGCTGCGTATGTCTCTCACCAGGTCGAGCGTTTTTTTATCAGTTATGTGAGCATTCTGCAAATTAAGGATGCTTAATATTATCTGAAGATTATTTTTAACCCTATGGTGAACTTCTTGCAGTAGAATCTCTTTTTCTTTCAATGATTGCTGAATTTTTTCTTTCGCCTTTTTACTGTCGGTGATATCTCTTAATATTAAAGTGATGCCACTAACCTCTTCACCGGAAAACACAGGGCCCAGGTTGGCGGAATACCATGCGGTAGAGCCATCATAATGTTGGCCGGGTAGTTCATAACCTTGCGGCTTTTTGCTTTCAAATACCATTTTGATCTTTTCCTTTACATGCCCTTGATAAGCCTCCGGAATGAGATTGTAAATACTTGTACCTATTATATTTTCAACTTGTGTTCCCGGCCGCAAGTGATTTGCGAATGTTATTAAATAATTGTTATCGAAGGTTATGATCATATCAGCTGCGTTTTCTACAACAGAGCGGTATTTTTCTTCACTTTTTTTGATTTTTTCTTCCGCTTCTATCCGTTCGCTAATTTCTCTTATTATTAAAGTGACCCCAATAACCACATCTTCTGAAAATATGGGACCTAAATTAGATGCATACCATGCATAGGTTCCGTCACTGTGCAGTGCGCGCATTTCGTAGCTCTGTGGCTCTCCTTCAAATGCTTTTTTGATCTTTTCTGTAGCTTGTTCCAGGTGCTCGGGAGGGATATAGTTATAGATACTTGTTCCTATAACCTGCTCAACAGTAATACCGGGGCGGGTATGATTTATGAATTGTATTTTGTTATCTCTATCAAATGTGATGATCATATCAACAGCATTATCAACTACCGAACGGTATTTTTCTTCACTTTTTTTAATTTTTTCTTCCGTTATTTTTTGATAGGTAATATCTCTGGCAATTGCATAGAGTTTTCCTGTTTCCGTATTGGGGCTTGCGTTCCATGAAAACCATAAATAGGTTCCATCTTTTTTTCGATATCTGTTCACAAAACTTGTAGTGAGGGCACCGGTTTTCAGCTTCTCAACTTCCTGAATGGTAGAATCAATATCATCGGGGTGTACAAAACATATAAATTCATTTTCGAGCAATTCTTTTTCTGAATAGCCCAATACTTTTTCAAAGTTTTGATTTATCGTCTCGAAATAACCCTGAGTATTTGCAATGCATGCAAAGTCACCGCTGTTGTTAAAAAAATGTTTGAATTCAATTAGCCTTTTTTCAACCAGTTTTCGCTGGGTAATGTCCTGCACTGTGGCTTGCAATACCCTTTCATCGCCATAATTAAATGCAGAAAGCAAAACTTCGGCAGGAAAAACTTCGCCATTTTTGCGTTGATGAAGCCATTCGAAGCGATTAATCCCTTTTTCATACGCAATATCAATCATGGCATTCGCCTTAATTAACGAGTTTTGCCCATCGGCTTGAAGGGCGGGTGAGGAATCGGATGGATGGCTTTCAATAAATTCTTTCCTGTCGGACATTCCAAACATTTCTAATGTTTTTGGGTTGCAATCAAAAAATCCTTTTTTTGTTAATAGCATAATGGCATCATTGGAGCCGTTAAAAACGGCCTCCTGCTTATCTTTGCTTATCTGTAAAGCTTCTTTGGCTTGTTTCGATTCAGTAATGTCGGTAAGGTAGCCATGCCATAGAACGCTGCCATCTTCGAGTTTCTCTGGTTTGGAATTTCCTCTTAACCACTTTGCTCCTTTTGCAGGTAAATTTATTCTAAATTCATGGTTCCAATTTTCCAGGCTCTCCATAGAAACCTTGATTGATTTCATCAGATTATCTATATCGTCAGGATGAGTATATGTAAAAATCTTATTTCCATCAAGCATAACCTCCTCGGCAGTTATTCCGCAAAGATCCCAAATTCCTTCACTAATAAATGGCCATAAAAGTTTCCCATCAGGAAAAATTTGAAATTGATAGATTATACCGGGTACTTGTGCTGCATGTCTTATAAGCAGGGCGTTTTGTTTCTTTTCATTCAAAAGGGTCTCCATTTTTTTTCGATCAGTAATGTCCTGGCAGGTTCCTTTTAAGCCAATTGCAATACCTTTGTCATTCATTATCGCTTCACCAATGCAAGAGAGGTATTTTATGGCTCTGTTATTACTCAAAATACGGTGTTCAAAATTATATGCAAGCCCTTTCTGAATAGCATTGTTAGTAGCGTTGTCTAATTTTATTAAATCATCCGGATGAAATTTATTTCTGTACGATTCGTAAAGCCCCATTGTTGATTGGTCTTCTAATTCAAAAATCCGATAGAGTTCTTTTGACCAAACTAATTGAGAAGTAAGGAGGTTAAATTCCCAGCTTCCGATCTGGGCAAGTTTTTGTGCATTCTCGAAATTTATTTGACTTTGAATAGTGTCGGATTCTGCTTTTTTGCGGGCAGTTATATCACGAGCAATACAAAGTACTGAATTGTCGGAAAGGGCTGAAATGGTTGCTTCAAATGTAATTTCTCTATCATCAATAGAGAGCATGTATTCCACTTGTATGTTTTTCTTTTCCTTTAATGTTTGAAGTATTTTTAACAAAAACCATTCGGCTTGTTGTTTTGGAAAAACGTCAGATAATTTTTTTCCCAATACCAAATCGGCAGGTTTATATAAAAGTGATGGATTGGTGGGTGCAATTTTTAAATACGTTCCGTTACTATCCAATTCAAAAATCACATCATCCATACATGCAAACATTGCGCGCAGTTCGTTTTCGGAAGACGTTAGTGCCTCTTCTGTTCGCTTACGATTAGTGATATCTTTTGTAAACAGGGTGATGCCAGCAACATTATCACCAGAAAAGATAGGTCCCACATTTGTTAAAAACCATCTGGAAACCCCATCTAAGCCCAGAGACGTTGTTTCATAGCTTTGAGGCGTTTTGCTTTCTTTAACTTTGGTGTGTGCGCGTTTTACAAATTCATGATATTCCGGAGAAACAAAGTTATAAACGCTTCCTCCAATAATTTGTTCCCTGTTATAACCACCTCCGGCAAAATTTATAAAGGTTATTTTGTCTTCCAAATCAACAGTCATAATAATATCAGTAACATTATCTACTAAGGAGCGGTAGTTTTCCTGACTTTCTTTAATTTTTTCTTCTGATTTTTTGCGTTCTGTAATGTCCTGCACCATGCATAATTGAAGGTGCTGTGATTTATCACCTGTTTCAATTGAGGCGATAGAAACATCTCCCCAAACGGTAGATCCGTCAGAATGAATATATCTTTTAGATATTTTAAAGGACTTTAATTTATGCTCATTCATTAATGATTTTTGTGTTACACCTTCCTGTAAATCATCGGGATGAGTAATGCTCATCCAATCCGTATTATTCATTTCACTCTTACTTCGGCCAATAATTTCGGAGTACTTTGGATTAATTTCATGAATTAACCCTGTGATAGGATCTATTAGGGCAATACCTAAGGGTGCTTCTTCAAAAATGGCACGAAAGCGCCTCTCACTCATTATTAAAGCATTTCCCGCCAAAAGTTCTTTGTTTGATATTTTGTATAAAAGAAAACTTAACACAGAAAAAACAACAGTAATAAGCAAGACGGAGACCCAAAAAAGATTATTAAGAACATTGTTGTCTTGTGATATTTTCATTTTTACAAGTGTGGCAAGCCCTTCATAATTACCTTGTAATTTTTCATAAGATGCGTCAAAGGCTTGATCCAGCTTGCCTCCCACTTCTTCTCCTTTTGCCAGAAAAGTTTTATTGGCGGACTTGCCCTTTCTTTTGTTGGCAGCGGCCCTCATTATTATTAGCATTCTCTGCTCAGCCAAGAGTTTTAAGTCCTCGCTATTTAAGAGTAATTGCTTAAGAGTATTATTGATCTCAATATTTGTTGTTTGGTGGAATACACCAAGTTCTGTTTCTCCTCCATCCAGTACTTTTTTAAATAATTGTACGGTAGAATCTAAACTTGCATACATGTCCTGATGAAACACTACACTTTTATCTCTCTTCATGGCCTTTTCAAACCAAATGTGAGCTTCTTTAGACTTGTTTTTTACATGCTCTGCCAATGAAACCAGGGGTGTGTTTTCGTTGCCAACAGAAATGGTTTTGTGTTCTACATAAATGACCAAAAACAAAATCATTATGCCGGCCAATATCGTGGAGATAGCATATTTTAATGGGTTACTTAATTTCATGTTCTGTATTTTATAATGGATCGTTTTAAAAAAACAAATCCGTTTTTTGACAATATAATTAGAATCAACCATTAAAATTCCTATTCAATTTTTTTATTGAATAGGAAATAAAAGATATTATAAACTGATTCAGGGGGTTTATAATCGATTTTTTTCGTTAGCAAAATTTTTATTATAAACGCTTTATTTTAGAGCCTTACAGCCGGATAAAGTGTTTTTTTTGAATTCAACTACTGCCAATAACTGTTTTAGTTTAGCAAATTACAAAACTTTTTCGATTCATTGGACGACAAAAGATAGAATATTGTCGTAATATTTTAGACCCTCGTCATAGAATTGGCACATTTTTTACTCTAAGAACAAAGAAAGCTTGTTTTAATAAGCAAAGGAACTATAAAAAACGGAAGAAAAATCGACCAAATGCATTTTTCAAAAAAATATAGTGCTCATTGACAGGGAGATGTACAAATTATTTATTTTTAGTCATAATTTTTGAATCGGCAAATAAAAATGAGAAATCAATCATTTTAAGGAACTCAAGCCTTTTTTAATCATTTGTTTTTTTCTCAGACTATAATTTTTAGTAATTTCGCAGTCCTAAACATGTTTCTTTCAAAAGATCACAGAGGAAACTAAACATAAAATTATGACAACAAAAACAAACGCCACAAAAGTTGAACACCAAGAAGGTAGTATGTTTGATGCAGTTTTAGCCAGACTTGATATTGCAGCAAAAGTTTATGGTTTATCAGAAGAGGTTGCTATTGTATTAAGAAGTCCTCAAAAACAAGTAAAAGTATCTCTTCCAATTATTATGGACAATGGAAAGATTGAAGTTTTTGAAGGGTTCAGAACTATCCATTCAACGGTTTTAGGGCCATCAAAAGGTGGAATACGTTATGGTATGGATGTGTGTGATGACGAAGTAAAAGCACTTTCGGCTTGGATGACATTTAAATGTGCCGTTGCTAATTTACCATACGGTGGTGCAAAAGGTGGTATTAAATGCGATCCACGCAATATGAGTGTTGGAGAACTTGAACGTTTAACAAAAGCTTATACAGTTGCATTGGCTGATGTATTTGGCCCTGATAAAGATATTCCGGCTCCTGATATGGGAACTGGTGCGCGTGAAATGGCCTGGATAGTGGATGCTTATAATAAAGTGTATCGTGGTAATTTCCCGGGAGTTGTAACAGGTAAGCCGGTTGGTATTGGTGGGTCTTTGGGACGTGAAACAGCAACGGGACGTGGTGTAATGGTAGCAACACTGGCTGCTTTAAAGAAAATGAATTTAGATCCTAAAAAAGTTACTGCTGCCGTACAAGGTTTTGGTAATGTTGGTTTAAATGCAGCACGTTTATTAAGTCAAAGTGGAATACGTGTATGCGCCATTGGCGATCACACTGCAACACTTTGGAACGAAAAAGGAATTGACATTCAAGCAGCAATACGTTTTGCAAAAGAAAACAATAATACTCTTAAAGGGTTTACTGGTGGTGTTGAAATAAAAAACATAGAGCTGTTAACCGCTAATGTTGATATATTGGTACCTGCAGCTTTGCAGAATGTTATAACGGAAGAGATCGCAGCAGATATCAAAGCAAAATTGATAGTTGAAGGTGCAAATGGCCCTACTATGCCTGCAGCAGATCATGTGCTACAAGAAAAAGGAATTGTTGTGGTTCCGGATATTTTAGCTAATAGTGGTGGTGTTACTGTATCTTATTTTGAATGGGTACAAAACAGTTATGGACACTACTGGACAGAAGAAGAAGTGAATTCCAAACACGATACTTCTATGAATGAAGCCTTTGAACATGTTTGGAACAATATGCAACAATATAAATCATCTATGCGAATTGCAGCTTATATCACCGCTTTGAAGAAGGTTGAATTTGGTATTAAAGCAAAAGGAAAATATTAGAATTATGTTTTAGTTGAAATCTAATATTTCAACCGGGATCATTTATAATAAAATATTTTTTTAAAAGAATCAGAACTCCGCTCGAATTGGCAAGTATATTGTCGGTTTTAGCGGAGTTTTTGAATTTTGGGTGGGAGCTTATTCTTTAAGGAGGTATTGATGGCTGGAGTAATCTAATTTTTTGCAGCTCGCACTTATGGTGTTTGTTTTCATAACAATACCATTTCTATAAACAGGTCAATCCAACGGATTTTTCTCTTTTGTTATGAAGTCCCGAGAGGGCAATGTCACTAAGTTAAGAACTTTTCTAACAGGAACGTCTGCCCAAGGTCTTCGACAAGCTCAGACTGACCGCGCGCTGGTCATATTGAGCCTGTCGAAATATGAGCGATGGCTTCTTAACTTAATGACATTGCCCGAGAGGGACGATATGTTTGTAAAAACATTTGTATCACATATTGGTATAGCCTCATAGTAGCGAGCTGAATCGATCATTTTTTAGATGCGTTTTGCCCTGCATTTGTGGCTATTGAAATAAATAGGTTTCAAATTTGATCGGTATTAAACCTTATTCGGCTCGCTTATATAATCCAACGAGTTCTCCAAATGCAATAATATGAGGGTTCATCGCTTTTTCGAGTTCAGTTTTGGTTGATGCCGGTTTAAGCTCCAGCAAGTCGTCCAGTACATAAACCTTAAAAAAATATCTGTGTACACCCGAGGGTGGGCAGGGACCACCATAATTTTGGTTTCTAAAGTCATTAAACCCTTCAATGCCGGGAGCGCTATTTTCTTTGATCTCTTTGCTAATAGGGATATTCCATACGATCCAATGCACCCAGGGTCTTATGGGAGCATCTGGGTCATCAATTATCACTACCATGCTTTTTGCTTCAAAGGGAATGTTTTTAATTGATAGGGGAGGATTTATATTTTCCCCATCGCAGGTATATTTTATTGGAATGAGTGTTTGGTTTTCGAATGCGGTACTTGTAACATCAAGGGCTTTTAAATCTTTAGAAAGTGGAATTTCTTGTGAAATCATGTTTTTTTGTATAAAATGTCCTTTTTTTGATGAAAAATCGTTTTTTTTTGATGGTTTTATGCTCTATTTTAATAGAACACAGATGACACGGATATAAAGATTTTGGCGGATTTTTTATATTCCTAAATCGAAAATTGACGTAAAAAACATATTTTTCATTGTAAAAGCATACTTTTTCAATTAAAAACCGTCTTTTTTGATGATTTTTGATTGTTTTAAATAGAAGACAGAAAAACAAAAGTGTCCTACATTTAATGTTTTATCATTAAAAAGCGGAAATCTGTATAAAAAGTATGTTTTTTTGCATAAAAAGCCTGTTTTTTCAATTATAATCGCCTTTTTTGATGTTTTTCGCGTGTATTTTAAAAGAGACAAATAAATATTGACGCGGATTTTCGCAAATTCCCAATCTTTAACCCCCGAAAAACATTAAAGAACCATTTTTTGCATAAAATTGTCTTTTTTTAATAAAAATCACCTTTTATTGATTGTTTTCCTTTGTTTTTTAATAAAACAAAGACAATTATCGATAGGGTGTTCAACCCTTAATTTTTAAGCGTTTCGAGTTTTCGAAAATCGATGATCTTTATTTTACCGTTGTCGGTTTCAATTAATTTTTCCAATTTAAAATCTGTAAGATTGCGACTCACCGATTCGGGGGTTATTCCGGCAAGTGAGGAAATGTTTTCTCTATAAAGTGGAAAGGAGCATTCGTTCTTATTATTCATATCATATTTTTTTGAAACAAAGATCAGGGCTTCCGCTACTCGTTTTCTTGCGGAATCGTAAGCAAGTTTTAGCAGTTTTTCTTCAGATCCGGAGAGGTTGTTTGATAAAAGTTTTAAAAACTTCATCGAAACCTCTTTGTTAGCATGTAACAGTTGAAAAAATTCGTGTTTAGGAATAATAGCAATTTCAGAGTTTTCAATTGCTATGGCCGATTCCTTGTGTTTCCCTTCGTCAAACAGGGAGCCGTAACCTAAAAAGTCTTTTTCTTTATAAATTTCAGTAGTATATTTTTTGCCCCATTCATTTGTTTTATAGGTTATTATTTTCCCCGACACCACTAAATAAAGTACATTGGAAGAGTTACCCTCCATAAATAACATTTCTTTTTTCTTTACTTTTTTCAGGGTTTTGTGATCGGTTAAAATATTAATATCATTTAAGGTTTTGGCTGTGTCGGTAAAATCAGCAGTGTCATCCGAATTGTTTTCCAGGGGCTTTTTGTTCAACCTGCTTTTTTTTAATCGTGTGCTCACTACTTTCAATAGGTCGTCACCGGTGAAAGGTTTTGGAAGATAGTCGTCAGCACCCAGATCCATGCCTTTTCTAAAATCAGCTTTCTCAGTTTTGGCAGTCATAAAGATGAAAGGGACGGTTGCCATTTCCGGTATGTTCTCTAAAGCACGCAAAACACCGTAGCCATCAAGTATAGGCATCATTATATCGCATAATATAAGATCAGGCATGTATTTGCGGGCAGATTCCAGGCCATTTTTTCCGTTGTCGGCTGTTAAGGTTTTATATCCGGCAGATTCCAGCAGCCTGGAAGCGTTTTCACGAATATCATTATTGTCTTCAACAATCAGTATTGTATTATTCATCATCATGGTTTTTTTGTTTTTTAGAATATGAGTTTTTTCGTTTTAATAATTTTCAATGATTTATTTCATTTTAAAGAGTTTATTGCTCAATAATCTGTGATAAAAGACACAATTAAAAATTTGTGCCAATTGAAAACAAACAATACGATGAATAGGAATTACAGAAAAAAAAATCAGCAATAACCCCAATGGTAATTTAAAAAACGTCCATTGTGCAGGCATTACAGAGGGATAATTAAAAAAAACAGTAATCAGTTTTTGGTATTAGAAAGGTGGTTGGGATGCATTTGAAGAAAAAAATCATCACTTTAGGAAATAAAATGCCTTCCGTTTTTTTACCGCCCTTCGACAAATGCTCAGGATAAACTCCGTTCGCGGAGATTTTACGCAGAGTTTCGCAGAGCGACTAATTCTTTATTACTTTGATCCAGCTCGTTTTTTCGTTGGAAAGTATCCTTATAAAGTAAATGTTGTTTTCTAAACCATCCAAATCAATAGTTAACTGATGGCTGTTTTGGTTTAATTTTTCACGAATAAGTTCACCCTGAGTATTAAACAATTGAACAGAGGCGTTTTTCAATACCTCGTCAACATTGATATAAACCAAGCCCTTTGATGGGATAGGGAAAACTAAAAAAGCTTCCGTTTTAATGTTATCAATACCGGTGGCGGTAATTGTTATTTGATGACTAATAGTATCCCAGCTTTGGATATTATTTTCAACATATAAGTTGACTGTATAAGTGCCTGCGGTTAAATAGGAATGATTTGGGTTTTGTAAATTACTTGAATTGCCATCACCGAAATCCCAATGCCATAGATTAGAATCGGAGGTATTATCAATAAAATTTACATTTAATAGTGTTGCAGAACTGTTAAAGTTTGCCAGAGGTTTATGCTGTTTCCAGAAAAAAATGGCTGACTTGTTTACAATCGTATCCCAGTAAGCATTTCCGCCAAACCCGGTGTTCCACATTCCGTTGGTAACGCCATAAAATTCGTGCCCCTGATTAGGTACAAAATAGGTTTCTTTGTTAGTTAATCCAAGTGAATCAAGTTTGAGGTTAATTTGTTTGCTGCCGTATGTATTAGGCAAAGAAGGCAAACTGAAGGGAGAACCAATATTGAAAGGGACAATGGGATCGATGGTACCATGAACAAGAAAAACAGATTGATTGTTATTTAAAGTAATTAAACCGGTTGATGCAACTCCTCCCCAGAGTGATAGAACAGCATCCGGTTCTCCATTAAGTGATAGGTTATCACCAATGTTGTAGCCTCCAAGATCGGGACCACTAAAATTGAAAGGGGCAACAATGTCGGTATACGTAATTGCGTTTGCCGATGCCGGTTTTTCTGCCGGCTCATCCATATAAATGCTCTGCAAGCCAATAAACGCACCGGCACTGCTTCCGGCAAAGTAAATTTTATTGGGGTTGATCCCATACATGGCGGCATTTGCCCTAAAGTATCTCACAGCGGTTCTTCCATCTTGTATTGCCCTGTAAACAGTACGGGTATAATGAAGAGAGGAGTTGGAAGAGGTGTAAACGCCCATGCGGTAATCGAAAGTTGCGGTAACGTAGCCCATACGGGCAAAGCTATCGCAAAAAGCGGCCATGTCGTTATTATTTCTGGTGCCGGAAAAAAAACCTCCGCCATGTGCAAATAATATTACCGGACGATTGGTGCAGGTATCACCTTGTGGCCTGTAAATGTCCATTAGCAGATTTCCAAGACTTGTGCTGTTTTCATCATTATATGGGGCATTTAAGAAGTTGGCCGTGCCGTAAACCACGTTTTGGGTGGTATTTGATGATGGAAAAAGGGGGGAGGTGTATCTGTAGTCCTGAGCTTTGGCACTATAAATAAATAGTGTTAAAGAGAATAGTGTTAATAGGGAAGTTTTAAAATTCATTGTTTGAGATAATTTATTTGGGCGTTCCCATTTCTAAAAAAAAGAAATGGGCGGGCTTGGAGTTTATCCTGAGCGAAGCCGAAGGGCTTCAATCTTCCCTCTCGCTAATTAGCGAGAGGGAAGGATTTCCGCTGCAATCCCTAACGCAGCGCAGCGTAAATGAGTGGAGAATCGAAATAAATTTAATTTTTCAATACCCTCCATTTGCAAAAAAACAGCATGTTAACCATTAACATTCGCCACCTGGGCTACCGGAGTCTTCGCATTTTGTATTGATAATTGCTGTGCCACCTTGCTTGCCATTTCCATAAACGCGATGGCTTGAGGTGTGGTCTCCTGCATTACTGCCGGGCGACCAGCATCACCTGCTTCACAAATACTTTGTACCAATGGTATTTCTCCTAATAAAGGAACCTCCAGTTCTTCGGCAAGTTTTTTTGCTCCGTCTTTACCAAAAATATAATATTTATTGTTTGGCAATTCAGGTGGGGTGAAATAAGACATGTTCTCTACAATACCTAAAACCGGTACGTTTATAGAAGGTAACTTAAACATTCCAACCCCTTTTTTTGCATCAGCTAAGGCCACAAGTTGAGGTGTACTTACAATTACAACACCATTTAAAGGGACAGCTCCAACCAAGGATAAGTGAATATCACCAGTTCCGGGAGGTAGATCAATAATCATATAATCCAATTCGCCCCATTCGGCATCCGAAAACATTTGTATCAACGCTTTTGCTGCCATAGGACCTCTCCAAACAATGGCTTGTGAAGTGTCTGCAAAAAAACCAATGGATAATAATTTTACACCATAACTTTCAACAGGGATAATTTTATTTTTACCATCAATTACTTTGATCATAGGCTTTTCATGCACCACGTCAAACATAATAGTTTGAGATGGACCATAAATATCTGCATCCACCAAGCCTACTTTTGCGCCCAGTTTTACCAATGCTAAAGCCAGATTAGAAGCTACTGTTGATTTTCCAACACCACCCTTGCCCGATGCAACGCCAATAATATTTTTTACATGTGGTAATAACGGTCCGCTGCTTTTACGGGAAGTAACATCGGAGGTCATTGTTACATTTACATTTGCTTCTTTATCGATAAAATGTAAAACAGCATTTACACAAGCTTTGTGAATCATTTCTTTCATAGGGCAGGCAGGCGTTGTAAGCACCACAGTAAAGCTTACATTTTTACCTTCCACCACTAAGTCCTTTATCATACCCAGCGTTACCAGATCCTTTTTTAAATCGGGATCCTCTACATTTTTTAAAGCTTCTAAAACCTGTTCTTTTGTAATACTCATTGTCTTTATTTTTTTATATTAAACTGAAACCGAATTTAATGGCATGAAATAGGGGCGGAGGTAATTTAATACCTTAACCTTTTGTTCCTTTTTTGCAAGCCAATTTTTAATCATGCAAAGTTACAAAAAATTTGGTGGTATGCTTTATATCGAGAGGCATTTGATGTTCATTAAAGCTGTTTGGTATTTTTCTCCCGCAGATTTCGCTGATTTACGCAGATGGCGGGGTGTTTTTTCTGCGATCATCAGCGAAATCTGCGGGAAGTTTTACGTTTAAGAAAGATTTGTAATGCGACCTTTAGTAAATAGCAACGAACGAAATTATATCCATTTTGTATTTATAGTAGATTTTTCTTAAAAAACCGAATCATTCCGTTAAGAATCTTATATTTGCAACCCAATTATATAAAAAAGTTTAAAAATTTAGTATAAAAGAATCAAGACCCAAGAATTTAGAACCAAGAACTATCAACTAATAACTAACAACCAATAATATGAGTGCTTTAGAAAGTTTACGTAAACGTTCCGGATTATTAGTAACAATTGTAGGTTTGGCCTTATTTGCATTTGTTTTAACCGGTTTATTTGAAAGAGGGGCAATGGGCGATTCGGATAAATCGGTAGGTGAAATTGCCGGGAAATCAATTGATTACAGCACTTTTAATGTGAAAGTGCAAGAAGCACTTGAAAACAAAAAACGCAATAGCGAAAAAACGGTATTGGATGAAAACGAAACTGATGGGGTAATTCAACAGGTTTGGAACCAGGCGATCAATGAAGAGGTGATGAATAAAGAATATGAAAAATTAGGAATCTCTGTTTCTGACGAAGAACTATATGACCTAATGATCGATCATCCTCATTCAGCATTGGTACGTAACCTTAGCGACCCTCAAACCAACCAGGTTTCTCCAATGTTTGCTGATCCCAAAACAGGACAGGTGAGCCCGGCTAAACTTAAAGAATTTACTCAAAAAATGAATCCTGAACAAGAAAAACAATGGATCCAGTTGGAAAGTTATATTCGTCAGATGCGCATCATCGAAAAATATAATAACCTTATTAAAAAAGGGCTTTATGTAACTACTTCAGTTGCAAAACGCGATTATATTGCTCAAAATACTAATTCGGATATTAAATATGTTACCAAAAATTTCAAATTAGTTGCTGATAGCACCATCAAAGTGGAAGAGGCAGATCTGAACACCTACTATGCTGCTCATCAAAATGAATTTAAGCAGGAAACATCACGTAAAATTGAATACGTTGCATTTGATATTACTCCTTCTCAGGAGGACAGGGACGAGGCTTTGGAAAACATGAAAGCGTTAGCAACCACGTTTAAAACAAATAAACCAAGTGAGGATTCCTTGTTTGTGATCGCTGAATCTGACAACCGCTCATTTGACCTTAGTTTTCATGGCAAAGGCACATTATCTCCTGAAATAGACACTACCATGTTTAATGCAGCTGTTGGAGCTGTGGTAGGGCCTTATAAAGAAAATGAGACCTTAAAAGTTTCTAAATTGATCGCTATTAAAAGTGCAGCGGATTCGGCAAAAGTTCGTCACATTTTAATTGCGTATGCTGGTTCAGGAGCATCGGAAAGTGTTACACGCAGCAAAGAGCAAGCAAAAACAACGGCAGATAGTTTATTGGCTTTGTTGAAAAAAGGAGCAAAATTCAGTGAGCTTGTTGACAAATTATCTGATGATGGCGGTAAAAACATGCCTCCGAATAAAAAAGAAGGTGAATATTATCCGGGTAAAGGTGGAGATTATGGTTGGTTAAATTCAAACAGCCAGTTTGTAGAACCATTTAAAAATGCAGGACTTGATAACAAAAAAGGAGCAATTGTTATTGTTGAATCACAATTTGGTTATCACATTATGGAGGTACTTGATACAAAAGGTTCACAAAAGAAAGTTCAGGTGGCTACTATCGAAAGAAAATTAGAGCCGAGCAACAAAACAATGCAGGCTGCTTTCCTTAAAGCAAGCGAATTTGCAGGAAAAAACAACACAGAAGAGCTTTTCCAAAAAGCTGTTGTTGACAATAAATTAAACAAACGTGTAGTGGAAAGCATCAAAGAAAGCGATAAGACGATAGCAGGTATTGAATCACCACGTCCATTGATCCGTTGGGCATACGAAAACAAAAAAGGTGCGGTATCTGAACCTTTGGAATTCGGAAATAAATTTGTGGTTGCTGTGTTAACCGGTATCAAAGAAAAAGGAGTTGCACCAATTGATCAGGTAAAAGAAGACCTTACTGCAAAAGTAGTTAAAGAGAAAAAAGCAGCCTTGTTCATTGCTGAATTTAATACAGCATCAGGAGCGGGTACTTCAATCGATGCCCTTGCTACTAAAATGAAATTAAATTTAGGAGAAGCCAAACAAATTAACTTTAATACAGCTTCTATTCCGGGAGCAGGCAATCAACCAGCAGTGATTGGTGCTGTATCAGCGCTAAAAGCAAAAGCTACAAGCAAACCCTTAGTTGGTACTGATGGGGTGTATGCTGTATATGCCGAAGCGGTTACAGAAGCGCCAGTGCAAAAAGATTATAAAGCACAACAAGCAGCAGCACTTATGCAACTTCAACCACGTGTGGATTATGAAGTGTACGATGCTTTAAAAACAAATGCAAATATTACAGAGCGTTTATTTACGTTTTATTAAAAATCAGAGTTCTGTTATAGAATTCGAAAAAATATGTTTCTGTTCGTTTAAAAAAAAGCTCAAATGTTCTTGAACATTTGAGCTTTTTGCTTTAGCCGATACTATTTTTAATAAATGAAGTTACGCACTTAGCCCGGAGAGGTGAGATCTTCTTTTTTATCGGGATAAGGTCCGGGAACGGAATATTTCGCCCCTCTGGGGCTAATTTTTTTAGGGTTTTTAACACTCTACAAAGATTTTGCCCCTCTGGGGCAATGTGTAACGTAACATAAGTTAATCTTGTAAGACAGTAATGATTTTAATAGACATTATATAAGTTAAAATACATTTTAATGTTTCAATAAAATTTAGGGTTAAAATGCTTGCACACCCATTTTCTCGACACGCTCTAAATGACCACGCGCGCAGTCATTTAGAGCTTGTCGAGAATTGCGGCTGTTTGCCCTAACAAATTAACTTCTATAAAGGTCTAATGTTATTCCATATTTATAAAATATTTAACACATTCTTCATATTAGATTTATAAATTTACAGTTGATTTAAAAAAAGCGGTTGTGGGGAAGCATACTCTTAAAATAGAATATGATTATGATTTTAAGCTGATAGGTATTTCCTCTCACGAAAAAGATTACCGTATATGCTGGGCGCTGAACAATATACTGGAGCTTGATCTGACCAAAAGCGATCCGTTGGAAATTAAATCAAAAAAGCAAAATACTCCTTCTTTTTTTTCATTGTTTAGTTTTGAAAATACTGATGAGTTTATGGAGTACTTTGTGATCTCCAATTTTAGTGAAAACAAATTATTTGATTCGAAAGCGAATACCTTGTTTGGTAAAACTGAACATGAATCGGAATCAACAGAGATCGGAATATTAATTCCAGAACAGAAACAAATGAATTATTTTTTTGTGATCAGGGGAGAAATAACCAAAAAGGAACTAAAAGAAATGATTGGGAAAATTAAAACGCTGGATTTTATACTTACCGCAGTTTTGGTTGATGTGGCAGATCTAAAATCGAAAAATAATTTAATTTTTTAACAGTATACCTTATATAAGTTAAAATAGATACTAATATTTACGAAGAAAATTTTCAGTAAAAACGCTTACGCAAAATTTCTCGACAAGCTCGAAATGACAGCGTAGAATCATTTCGAGCTTGTCGAGAACGTGTGACGGGTTTACCTTAACGAATTAAATATATAAAGCTTAATATTTACAAAAAATGAAAAGAGCAAAAATTGTAGTTACACTTGGTCCGGCCTCTTCCTCGGCCGAAGTGATCGAAGAAATGATATTAGCAGGGGCGAATGTTTGTCGTATTAACTTTTCGCATGGTTCGCATGAAAATGTTTTAGAACAAATAAAAAACATACGTGCAGCAAATAAAAAATTGGGTTCACACGCTGCGATCCTGGCCGACTTACAAGGACCTAAATTGCGTATTGGTGTTGTTGAAAATAACAGTGTAGAATTAGTTGCAGGGAAGGAAATCGTCATTACCACTGTTGAGTGTGTTGGAACAGCAGAGCGTGTTTACATTACTTACCCTCAATTTCCTAAAGATGTAAAAGCCGGTGAAAATATATTGATCGATGACGGTAAATTATTATTAACCGTTTTGGAAACGAATGGTAAAGATGAGGTGAAAGCTGTAATTAGTCATGGTGGAATTTTATCTTCAAAAAAAGGAGTAAATCTTCCGAACACAAAAATCTCGTTACCTTGTTTAACAGCGAAAGACCTGGAAGATCTGAATTTTGCTTTAATACAAAACGTAGACTGGGTAGGGCTTTCATTTGTCCGTTCGGCTGCTGATATTATAGAGTTAAAACATCTGATCCAAAAATTCGATCACAAAGTAAGAACCAAGGTGGTAGCTAAAATTGAAAAGCCGGAAGCAATTTTAGATATTGATAATATAATTAAAGAAACAGATGCCATAATGGTTGCGCGTGGCGACCTTGGTGTGGAGGTGCCAATGCAGGAAGTTCCGGTTATTCAAAAAATGCTGGTACGTAAATGTCTGGAAGAATCCAAACCGGTGATCATTGCAACACAAATGATGGAGAGCATGATCACGAACATCAGCCCCTCACGTGCCGAAGTTAATGATGTTGCCAATAGTGTTATGGATGGCGCTGATGCGGTAATGTTAAGTGCAGAAACATCGGTAGGGAATCATCCTGCAAAGGTGGTAGAGGCAATGACAAAAATTATTGAACACGTAGAAAAACAAAGCCTTATTTATAATCGTGACAACGCAGCGCCTGAAGTAAATACTCATAACGACCGTTTTATTTCGGATTCTATTTGTTATACCGCGGCAAAAATGGCGCAACGTACAAAAGCGGCAGCTATCATAACCATGACGCATTCGGGTTATACTGCTTTTAAATTAGCCAGCCATCGCCCTAAAGCCGATATTTTTGTGTTTACCGACAATTACCACATCCTTACTACGTTAAGCCTTGTATGGGGCGTTAAAGGGTTTTATTACGATAAAGACATTAGCACAGATCATACTATTGCAGATATAAAATTTATTTTAAAAAAGACTGGATACGTGCAGTCAAAAGATTTTATAATCAACATTGCAAGTGTGCCTTTAAGTGAAAAAGGAAGATCAAATATGGTTAAACTTAGTGTTGTAGAATAGGGGTTACTAACGGTTACGGATAAACGAATGATTGCGAATTTACGAAAAGGTAAGTGCAAAAAATAGCAAATATAGTTTCGTAAATTCGTTTTTTTATTCGTTTATCCGTAACCAGTTAATTCATAATCATAAAACATGCAAAAAATATATTACCTAAGCTCTTGTTCCACTTGTACCAGAATAATTAAAGACCTGGAATTGAAGGAGAAAAAATTTGATTTTCAGGATATAAAAAACGAAAAAATTACTGCGGCACAATTGGCAGAAATGAAAAAAATGGCAGGAAGCTACGAAGCACTGTTTAGTCGTGTTGCCCTTAAATACCGAGCCTTAGGACTCGATAAAAAACAATTAACGGAAGAAGACTACAAAAATTATATCCTTCAGGAGTACACCTTTTTAAAACGCCCCGTGATCGTTACCGGCAATAAAATATTTGTTGGAAATTCTAAAAGTACTATCGCTGCTGCCAAAGCAGAATTATAAACACGCCAACGCAAAAAGGGAGAATAGGGGAGAAGCACATGAACAAAGTTATTCAGGCGCATTTAGCATTATTAATTGTAAACATTATTTATGGTGCCAATTATTCTATCGCTAAAGAAGTAATGCCCGTTTATGTGCATCCATTTGCTTTTGTGATGATGCGTGTTGGTGGAGCATTACTATTATTTTGGATCGTAAGCGCTCTTTTTATCAAAGAAAAAATTGACAAAAAAGACCTGCCACGTATTGCCCTGCTGGCGGTTTGTGGTGTAGCGGTGAACCAGCTGTTTTTTTTAAAAGGCCTGAGTTTAACCAGTCCCATCAATGCATCCATTATCATGGTATCCAACCCCATTGTTGTATTACTGATCGCTGCGATGGTGCTAAAAGAAAAAATCTCGATAAGTAAAATTGCCGGTATCACTATTGGTGTTGGAGGAGCCTTGTTGCTATTGCTTTTTAATAAAACATTTTCTTTTGGTTCCGAAACAATTACCGGGGATATAATGATACTGATCAACTCAATGTCATGGGCATTTTACATCATTCTGGTAAAACCGTTAATGAAAAAATATAACACATTTACAATTGTAAAGTGGGTGTTTTTATTTGGATTCCTTTACGTGTTGCCATTCGGTTTTACTGAATTCAAACAAGTAGACTGGGCCACAATGCCTTCGAATATTGTTTGGGATATTGTTTTTGTTGTAGTAGTAACCACCTTTTTCGCCTATGTTTTAAACACGTATGCTTTACGTGCGCTGAGTCCGGCTGTGGTGAGCATTTACATTTATCTGCAACCGTTTTTGGCAACCCTCATCGCAGTGTACTATTATCATAATGATGAATTGGATACCCGGAAAATTATTTCAGGCGCGCTTATCATTATTGGTGTTTATTTGGTGAGTTGGCCATTTAAAAAAAATAAACCCGGCCCAACCCTTCCTGAGGGGGATGGAGCCATTAAATAAGCTAAAACAGTATAACCTTCACAAGAATATTGACTACCAGGTGCAGAATATCTGGTTCTTTATGATTTATTTGGGTAATACGATTTTTTTAGATTATAAATTAACAAAAAAGCTGTGTGTTTTTCTTTTTTCTTGAAAAAAAAGAAACAAAAATTCAAGAACAAACGATTCCTCAACACAGGCGACACGGCATCGTCCCGCAGTACTGCGGGATTCATTCCTCACGCACCCTTTCTAAATTTATTTTGTTTTAAATAACATCTTTTTCTTTTAAATAGCTTAATTTGGTTACCCACTTATATTCCACTAAGAGCCGAATATTTGTTTTAAGCTCCGATCAAATAGTAACCCTTAATCCCAATGCACTTTTAATCCCAACACTATTCATGCTGCCCAGTTCCGGTATATAAGTGTAATTAACAAAAGGCCTGGCTTCATAAAAAACATGAAGTTGTTTAAAAAACTCCCTTTTATTGCCTATTCTAAAATCAAGTCCCATTGGTAAATATGCGGCATACCCATACGTGTTTTTATTAATGATCCGTTCGGAACGATCCGGTGTGTTGAAATTGTTTGAAGAGCCAGAGCTGTTGTTTGCGGGTGTAACGTTTGAATATTCAGTATAATTAATATCCGTATAGGACATTATTGATTCTCCTCCTTCAATGCCAACGCCTCCAAAGACTGACCATCGGGCAGCAGGATTGGTTCTGTAAATAATTGAAACATCAATTCTTAACTGTTGAGTTTTATAGTTCATACTATATCTGCTATACGTTACCGAATCAGAAAACACCATTTGCCCGGTTTGATTGGAAGTGAGCGTGTCAAACCTTTTTCTATCGGTTTTAGAAAGATAATTCGACATGCTTATTTCTGAGAACGTTATTCCAATTCGTAATTGTGTATTTGATCTATATTCTGTTTTTGCTTTGTTTGCGATATTAAATCCTAGGTTGGCACTGAATGTTGGACCTGCAGAAGCCATGAACCCTTTGGATAAAGTGTATCCATTCATATTTTCATTCAACAAAACCGAATTGGGATTAATTTTTTGAAAATCGCTGAATGAACCAAGAGGGCCTATGTGGAAGGCTGTACCAGGTGCAATAGCAGCATCAACAACTTTTAATTTTCTTTTTTTAATATTTTCATTTTGAGCTTTGATCTCGTTTTGACAAAAAGATGCAGTAATTGCAAGGCATGCAATACCGGTGAATACTATTTGGGTCATTTTCATATTTGCTTATTTTAGATGGTGATACTAATTTAACAGATGCCCTTATTTATTCAAAACGAAAACCTAACGAGAAACAAGATGTAATATTGTTGTGTATATATTTTTATAATAATTGTTTAAATAATTTCGAATAGTTTATTACATCACAACCAGCGAAACAAATTATTACCTTAGCAGAACTAATTAAAGTAAACCGTATCGTCTCAAGGGGGAATATCAGCCCACAGTCTTCGACAGGCTCAGACTGACCGCGCGCTGGTCATATTGAGCCTGTCGAAATATGTGCGATGGCATCTTAACACTAAACGATATTATTTGAGCGGAGTGGCGACACCCCGAAAAACTTAAGGTTGAGTAGAACAGAATAATTACAAACAATGGCAGGCATTTATATTCATATTCCTTTTTGCAAACAAGCTTGTCACTATTGCGACTTTCATTTTTCTACTTCTTTGAAAAACAAAGATTCATTTTTGAAAGCGCTAAAAAGAGAAATAGAGTTACAAAAAGAGTACCTCACCCCTTCCCCTCTCCAATTGGAGAGGGGTGTCCGAGAGGACGGGGTGAGGTCTATTTACCTGGGAGGGGGAACACCATCATTACTTTCTCAAACCGAACTGATGGATATTTTTGATTCGCTTAATAAACATTTTAAAATTAGTGCGGATGCAGAGATCACACTGGAAGCTAATCCTGACGATCTTACATCAACTAAAATAAAGGAGTTTAAAGAGACCCCCATCAACCGCTTAAGTATTGGAATTCAAAGCTTTTATGATGAGGACCTAAAGCTGATGAATCGTGTTCATAATTCAAAAGAAGCATTATCGGCTGTGAAGGCTTCTCAGGATAAGGGTTTTGAGAATATTACCATTGATCTGATCTATGGTATTCCCACTTTATCAAATGAAAAATGGAAACATAATTTACGTACCGCTTTTGATCTGGAAGTAAAACACATTTCTTCGTACTGTTTAACAGTAGAGCCAAAAACAGCCTTAGCGCATTTAGTGAAAGAAGGGAAAATTAAAAATGTGGATGAACAACAAAGCGCTGATCAGTTTGAAATAATGCTGGAGGAGATGAGAAAAAATAATTTTGTGCAATATGAAATTTCAAACTTCTGCAAAGACAATTTTTTCTCCCGTCACAATAGTAATTATTGGTTAAAAGAGCTTTATTTAGGCTTAGGGCCCTCTGCGCATTCCTATAATGGTAATAGCAGACAATCCAATATTTCAAATAATGCTTTATATATTCAGGCACTTGAAAAAAGCAAGATCCCTTTTGAAGAAGAAATATTAAGCACATCACAACGCTATAACGAATATGTTTTAACTTCATTACGCACCATGTGGGGAACGGACTTGAAGTACATAGAGGACCACTTTGGAAAAGATTATTTAGTGTATTGTTTAAGCGAAGCAGAAAAATATATTCGTACAGATGAAATAAAGAATGAAAAAAATAAATTATTCTTAACAGATAAAGGAAAATTGTTTGCCGACAAAATTGCGGGTAATTTATTTTTCATTGATAAAAATATAGCTTTTCACCACTAAGGCACTGAGAACACGGAGATACACTTAGAAATGGCATCTTTAGTTTGTGGTGCGCAGTAACACTTTTAGCAGTTCCTTAAAAAATAATCTTTTGAACCTCCGTGTTCTCAGTGCCTTAGTGGCAAATTTTTATTTGATTAACAAACACAATTTAATAATGATCTCAAAAATTACACATAAAGGAAAAAGCTATACTGCTGATCTATCAAAACCTATCGACATTTCTATTCCCTTGCGTACGGGAGAAGAGAATGTAAATGCCTGGTATGTGCCTCCCGTAAAAATTGAGCCTGTGCGAATGGGTGATTGGGTGGGCGATGTAAAGCAAGGTGGCTCTGTAAATTTTAGAAATATACTATTTAATCCTCACGGAAATGGAACACATACCGAATGCGTGGGACATATCAGTAAAGAGGATTATAGCGTTAATCAATGTTTAAAAAAATTCTTTTTTATTGCAGAGTTGATCACCATTTTACCTGATGAAAATTCTGATGGCGATCAAGTAATCACAAAACAACATATTGAAAACTGTTTGGGTGATAAGCGCCCCGAAGCTATTGTTATCAGAACCTTAGACAACAGCGCTTCAAAAATAAATAAACATTATTCCAATACAAACCCGCCTTATTTACATCACGAAGCAGCTGAGCTTATTGATGAATTGGGCATTGATCATTTATTGATCGATCTACCTTCTGTGGATAAAGAGGTTGATGGTGGAAAACTATTGGCGCATCACGCTTTTTGGCAATATCCAAACAATACAAAATTGAATCGTACCATCACCGAGATGATCTATGTGCCTAATACTATTTATGATGGAACTTATCTTTTAAATATTCAGATCGCCAGTTTTGAAAATGACGCATCACCGAGCAAACCTTTGCTTTATCAATTGAATATAGCGTTGTAAATTTTTGCGTATACTTTAAGATAATTAATTTGGAATAAGGTGACGTTTTGAGTTTATTTGGGCGTTCCTTTTCTTAAAGAAGAAAAGGGCGGGCTTTCCGCTTCAATCTTCCCTACCGCATTCGCGGTAGGGAAGGATTTACGCTTCAATCCCTAACGCGGCATTATCATTGAGAAGAATATTAAATCGTTGATAATACCCACCAAGACATAAGTTAAAGATGTTTATCTGTAGTTTCACTTTCTTTTTTCGCGAACAACAAAAAGCTGTTCAGAAATGCAAAAAAAGTAACACCGGCCTGTGTTTCTAAGGTGTCTTCAGTAAAAAAGGAAAAAATGGCAATAATGAAAAAGGTAGTGTATAGATAATTGAATTCTGTTTTTTTGTTCAATAAAGGATAGACCAATGTTATCAAAAACCATAGCAAACCTATGACACCAAAGGCAACAGTAATTGCTAAATACTGATTGTGAGACCTTAACCGCCACTTCTCGCCAAGTGAAGAATCCTTTTTTATATACTCCTGTTCAAAAGCCCTTGGAGCATCCCCGGTACCAACACCAAAAAATAAATTATTATTTATGATGCTTAATGCGGTTCTCCAGTATTCGAGCCGTTGTGTAAGGGAATGCCCGTTTACTTGTCCTGTTTTTCTGTACAAATCAATTTCCCAAAAGGTTTCATATATTCTGCTTCTCAGACTACTGATATCCTGATAATTTACATTGGTAACGCCACGCTCAATGGCTTTGACTTCTTTATCAGTCAATAAAAAAACGGCATCAGCATCTTTTCTCACTCCTTTGGATGTTAAAAAGCGAAAAAGCGTAAAATAAACAGTGTTCCATTTAAAATCTTTATTGTCAATTTTAACAGCACTTCGTTTATTCCACGAGTCTTGCAATTCATTTATGCAATAATACATCCATATCAGGTGGCCGTTTTCAGATACTTTAGAGTGTATATCATGCTCGTATTTATTGCCTAGTGAAGTATGGGTATCCAGTTTACTAAAATCAACAATTTCTTTCCGTTTATTTTCAGCAGCTATTGAATTTATATAAAAAGCCAGGAGGATTATTGAACTAAAAAGCAGGAATAAAGCACCATATCTATAAAGCTTATTTTTTGAGGATTCAACAGGTTTTTTACTTGATTTAATGGCAGCATAGATTGTTAATACAACCAGTGTAACAGATAAGGCCATTAAACCGGTTATCGATTCCATAACAATTAGAAAAAACGCCAGCCAAAGAATAAGGCCGGACCATATTATTTTGCTAAAAACACGTTGAGATTTAAATATAAAATACGATGAAATAAAAATAGCAACGCAGATCAACAGTGCAAAACGAATATGAGAAATAAAAATAGAAATGTCGCGGATATCGATCACGGGTCGATGGATCACATCAATTAAGATGAGCGAACTAATAATTGTTCCAACAATAACCGCGCCTACCAATAGCTGTAAAATAGTATCAAATAGTTTTTGGGAAAGAGGTTTTGATGTGGAAATAATCAATGGCAATATAAATAAGGGAGCCTTAATACGGATATCTTTAAAGGCATAAGCGAAGTCGGAAGTATAAGTAAGTCCGATAAAATGCAACAAGAGAATTGAGCTAATTATAAGGGCTGTTTTGTTTTTCCAAAAGGTGGTAAATTTATTTTTAAGATCCCCTTCTAATAGCCAGTTGCAAGCCAATATTATTTGAGAAAGGCTCATCAAAAATTTTGATAATGGCAATCCAATTACTAAAAGAACCAAAGCAAAAATATAAATTTGACGATGTATTTTCTCAGGTAAAAAGGCCTTCATATAAATTGGAAACGTTATTTTTTTATACTCAAACGTAGATTTAGCAAATAAATTGCATTTCCACAAAAATTAGTCTGTTTAAAAAATCTTCAATATCGCAAATACACTTTAGTTCTTTACGACAATTAATAATTATTCGGATTCGGTTATTCTGTTTCTTTTGTTAGTTTTGCAGATTAACATTGTATTGTATGGCTTTCAGCAGTATTACTTTTCTTTTGTTTTTTTTACCTACCCTCCTAGTCATTTACTTTGCCTTACCGCATAAATATAAAAACTATTTTCTTCTTTTGTCCAGTATTTTTTTTTACAGTTGGGGTGCTCCTTTATTTATTTTCGTAATATTACTTACAACGGCTTTTGATTTCTTCCTAGTTAACTGGATGGATAAGCAGCAGTCCGATGTTGCAAGAAAATATATTTTAATGTTTTCTGTTTGCATTAATGTTGGATTATTATTTTATTTTAAATATTGCAATTTTTTCATTGAAAATATAAATGAAACTCTTCAACTCTTTAGCATACAGCCTATAAAATGGCTAAAAGTTGTACTTCCTATCGGGATTTCTTTTTATACATTCGAAAGCTTAACGTATGTTATTGACGTTTACAGAAAAGAACATAAACCTCTTAACAATTTTCTTAATTATCAACTGTACATTATTTTATTTCCTAAACTTATTGCCGGACCAATCATTCGATATAGTGAAATCGCAGACCAAATTACCGGTCGTTTTGCTAGCTATTCCATTGATCAGATCTTAGGAGGTTTTTACCGGTTTATTATCGGACTTTCAAAAAAAGTATTAATTGCAAATACAGTAGGTGTAATCGCGGACAACACTTTTAATCTACCGGCAGAAAGTCTTTCTGCGTCCTCAACTTGGATTGGAATGTTTGCATACACATTCCAGATATATTTTGATTTTTCAGGTTATTCAGATATGGCAATTGGAATAGGGCAAATGCTAGGCTTCCGTTTCCCCGAAAATTTTAATAATCCTTATACCTCAACAAGTATTACCGATTTTTGGAGAAAATGGCACATGACACTTGGTTCATGGATGAAAAACTATCTATATATCCCTTTGGGAGGGAGCAAGGTTTCGTCAAAATGGAAACTTTATTTCAATCTTTGGATTGTATTTATATTATCAGGATTTTGGCACGGAGCCTCATGGAGCTTTATTGTTTGGGGGATTTTCCATGGTTTTTTTCTGGTGCTAGAACGTATAGGCTGGTCAAAAATTCTGGTTAGATTGGGAACTATACCTTCTACACTTATTACATTTTTGATTGTTTCTGTTGGTTGGGTCTTTTTTCGATCAGATTCTTTAGCTTACGCATTGTCATTCATAAAAAAACTGTTCTGTTTTGAGAATACCGATGTTTGGTTTAACTATTCAAACGACTTTATATTTATGTTTTTTTTAGCCATCATTTTTTCCTTTTTTGTTATTATCCCGGGATTTAAAAAAATACAGAATTTCGTTTATTCAGAGGGCCATTCATTTGTTTCAAGTATTGGCTTTACTATAGTGTCGTTAATTTTATTAGGCATATCTATTTCATTTATCACTACTTCTGATTTTAACCCGTTTATTTATTTCAGATTTTGAAAAGGAAAAAAGAAACATATTTTAAAAAAATATTAATGGGGCTCATCCTATTGATTTGGCTAATTCCCTTGTTTCAGTTTGTTCATCCTATTACTGAACTTAAAAAATTAAGCGGTTCTTTCACTTATACATTAAACGACACTTTAACTCATACAAATTGGTTTAACGGCACATATACTGCGAACAAAGACAAATTCTTAAACGAACAATTCGGTTTTCGGAACTTTTTTGTTCGTTCACGAAACTCTGTTTTCTTCTCAGTTTTTAGAGTGCCAACAGCAAATGGAGTTGTAATTGGCAAGGATAATTTTTTGTACGAAGAGAAGTATATCAACAGCTACATAGGCAAGGATTTTATAGGACAAAATGCGATGAAAATAAAATTGCAAAAGTTAAAATTTATTACAGACACTTTAAAAAAAATAAATGTTGATGTTATACTAGCGTTTGCTCCAGGTAAGGCTACTTATTATCCAGAATATATACCGGATTCATACTTTGTAAACTGCGATACGGTAAATACAAATTATAAGTGGGCGGTTAAAATCTCAAAAGAATTAGGACTTAATTATATTGATTATAACGCTCTATTTAAAGCAAAAAAAACAACTTCGAAATTCCCGTTGTTTCCGAAAACCGGCATTCATTGGAGTGTTTATGCTTCATACTATGCTTTTGATACCCTGATAACCTATATTGAAAAGGTAAAACACAAACAACTTCCCCACTTTAGATACGATAAAGTTAAATGGAGTTACAATATGATGGAACCGGACGAAGACATAGCCCTTGCTTTAAATACCTTAGTGCCCCCAAAGCCATTTGAAATGCCTTACCCGATTATAGAGTATTGTGATACAATGAATAAGTATCATCCGAAAATAATAACTATAGCGGATAGTTATTGGGGCAGCCTTTATTATTCCCACATCACTAAATATATTTTTGAAAAACCAGAGTATTGGTATTTTTATTCTCAAAACCTTGACTACGGTCCGGGTGTGGTTGATCCCCTTACTTATAACTTAAAAACAAAAATAGAAAACACGGATGTTATTTTTCTACTGTTTACTGAATCTCACATTGGGAATTTAGGGTATGGTTTTATAGAAGACGCTTATGCTTTGTATACAAAAAAAGATTATTCGCAAAAAGACCGGCAGTATGCAATGGGAAGGTCGAGAGTAAAAGGGTGGATATTAACGGACCCCAAATGGATGTTTAATATAAAGGCAAAAGCAAAAACCTTTGGCATTTCTTTTGATTCAATGATGACTCAAGAAGCGGATTTGCTTATAAAGGAGTATAATATGTTTTATATTCCCGAACCAACAATTCCAATTCGGGAATCAATAATAGCCAACCTAAAAAATATCCCCGAATTAATAAATGATATAAAATTAAAATCCAAACATCAACAAATACCTATTGATTTAATTATCGAGGAAGAAGTAAAACAAATATTGAATACAGCAAAAAAGGTAAACCTCTTGGCCAGCAATAATAAATATATTTGCGCAGATATTAGTAGCAACAATATGGTGGCTGCCAATAGAGTAAAGGCCAATTCCTGGGAAACATTTTCTCTTCTTGCATTTAAAAATAAAACGTATGCCCTTTCCACTCATACTGAAACGTTTTTCAGCATAAGCATTGCTGAACAAAACAATCTTAATGCAAGGGGAACACAAATAGGCTCAAGTGAAACATTTACAATGGTTGAATTAGAAAATAATTTTGTGGCCTTTAAAGTTGCAAATGGATATTATTTAAGCTTAGATGAAAAATCGCAGCAAATTTTCGCAAACGCTAAATCGATTGGAGAGCAAGAGAAATTCAAGCTGATATTTAAGTGAAAACAGTATTAAGAATTTTAATGGAAGAATATACATTTTGGAAAGGCCTGTTTTGAGTTATTGCGGTTCATTTTCAAAAAATAATATATAGCGCCTATCAATTTAGTATTTTTATATTATCGTTAAAAACCGAGTAAAAATGAAAAAGTATATTATTGTTTTTATTTTATTTTCATTAGCTGCTATTCTTTTTTTATTGTTTCCATTTTGTTCAACTGAGAGCATTTCTTCTGTTGATAAAAGCAAATTTGTTACTATCCAAAATGAAAAATTCAATTTAAATGGTAAACTATTTTATCCCATAACAATCAATTATATTGTAGGAATGCAGGCAGACAAGGACTCGTTGTGGCCATCTTCTTCTATAGCATATAACCAGGATGCGAAATTTCAGTTCGTAACAAAAGATTCATGTTTGATGCAGCTAAAAGCAGAAATGGATTTAATAACAGAAATGGGATTAAATTCGGTACGATTAGTTGGAATAGGAGAGGAATCAATGGCTGATGAATTTATCGGAATATTAAGTGTTCGAGCCAACATTGGCAATTTAAATGATACCACTATTGAACTTTGGAGCGAGGAGAATTATAAAAAATATTTTGGTGCAATTGCTCAGGTGCTTAACATAGTTAATGCTTCGGGGTTAAAAGCGATTTTATTGGTACGTATGTCGGCAGATGTTAAAGGCACAGAAATTCATTTGCAAAAACTTGTACATCATTTCAGAAATGATACAACCATTATGGCGTATGATTTATTTAATGAACCTTTATATTTTGATGTACCGGAAAGGGACAAAAAAGTGGTGCATAAAACAATGACACGGTGGGCGGCAATAGCAAAAAAAAATGCGCCCAATCAATTAATTACAATAGGGCTAACCGGTATACGTGAAGTGTTTGAGTGGGATCCAGCTATTCTAGACGTAGATTTTATTTCTATTCATCCTTATGAATATGAGCCGGAACAAGTAAGGAATGAAATGTATTGGTATGCTAATTATATTAAAAAACCCTGGATAATAGGTGAAACAGCCATTCCGGCTGATAATGATTCCATAAGTTACGAAACGCAAGCTCAATTTGCGCACAAAACTCTGAAACAGGCTTATGATTGCGGGGCCATTGGATATTCCTGGTGGCAATACAAAGATGTGGAATGGCATAGTTATCATGCCAATTTTATGGGTGTAGTCAATTGGAAAGGGGAAACTAAAACAATAAAAGAAAACATTCCAGTTAAAGGAACAGTTAAACCCCTTGTTAATGAGTTTAAAAAATTCAATCCTATTGCAAAAAAAGACAGTTGTGTATGCCTGTCCAACTATTATAATTATTCACAGCATAAGGATTGCAGAATTATTGGTGTTTTACTTGATGAGAGCGAGAAACCGATTCAGGGTGGTGTTATATTAGCATGGAATCAATACTGGTCCCATTCGTATCACACGGTAACAAAACCAGACGGCAGTTTTGAATTGCTGGGTGATTTTCCTTTTTATCATTGGATGGCTTCCGCAAGTTCTTATTCAATGATCCGTGCTGATGTATTACCTGATACAGCAAAAAAATCTATGGATGGGATCCCAACAATGAACATTGGCAATTTGAAGATATCCAAACTTTCGTTTGCAAAATAAAATTTTGGATCATCAGTTGAAAAAACAAATAAAAAAAGCTCATCTACAAATTAATAGATGAGCTTTTTTATGAAGGCGGCAGGATTATTTTTTTACAAGTTTCTGTCTTCCTATTGTACCATCCTTAAACCGAACGGTTAAATAATACAGTCCCTTGTTTAATTCCGAGAGGTTAACTGTTTCATTTTCGGTGCTTATTCGCTTATTAACAACCATCCTTCCCAGCTGATCAAAAACAGTATATTCTTTCATTTGGGACGAAGATTTCAACTGATAAATGCCATTTGAAGGGTTCGGATAAACTGAAATGGAATTATCTGCAGTTAACTCTTTAACTTCTGTTGGGAAACCCGAACCAACAGCGTGGGCTCCGGCTAAAAAAGTGTATGAACCAAAACTGGAAGAACGCGCCTCGCAATACAGGCTTAGGCCAAACCAGTAATATCCGGTGCTGTCAATAAAATAAGTTTCGGCAAATAAAAATTCGTTCGTATCCTGCACTATCACCCAGTTGATAACGTATTCCCAATTTGAAAGGGCGTAAGAACTATCTATGTAAAACGAGTCGATTGGCATGGTATAGTCTATGCCACAATCCTGGAATGCATTGGCATACAAGGTGTCTAAGTATGCGTACGAGCCTCCATCCGAAAAATAATAGGTTCCGGGGTAGCCAACCACAAAGCTTGTGCTGAATGCGTTTGAATCCGCGTCTGTAACGGTAACGACATAAGAGCCAGGGCAAAGCCCCGAAGCAGTTGAGTCGCTTGAGCCAGATGAAAACTGGTAGGTATATGGTGGAGTGCCACCATACACCTCAGTATACGCATACCCGTCACATAAAGAAGAGTCCGTAACACCAACACCTTGAGCAGAAACCCATAAAGAGTTGTTGTACGAGCTACAACTGCCGGTTGAATCATAAGAAGTAATGAAATAAAAGCCGATTGAATTACCATAAGGATAGCCACCCAAATAAGTAATAGAATCTGCAACGTAAAAATAGTAATAATCAGTATTTTGACTGCTATTTAAACTATCAAAAATAAGATTTGAAATACTATTCAGACTATCACCGCTGTATATTGGCAAAGAGTCGTTAACACTGCCAAATTTTGCGTAATAAGGACCTATACCACCAGAAACCTGATTGACAGTATAAGTGGATAAATTGTAATTGGAACTATGATCCACCGTTGCATTCATTTGAAACGAAGGACCTGCAGTGGAAGGGCTTGATAAGTAAACATCAAAATAATAATATTGGCAATAAGAATTATAAATCTCTAACCAATAATTTCCTGGACATAAGCCGGAAATGGAGTTTCCTGTACCTACAACATATCCCTGATTAGAATCATGCCAATTATATGTCAAAGGTGCAATTGGGTTGGTGCATTGTACGTTTAATTGACCATCGCAGGCTGTATCAGAACTTGTATTAGTGATGGTGAATTCAAAATTTACCGCTTGTGCATTCGCCTGGCGAATGTTAAAAAGAAGAACAGCGGTTAAGATTACAAGTAGATGTTTTTTCATAGTTTATACATTTTAAATGGTTAATACTGATGACCACCTCTAAAAACTATTTCGTTGATTCCCTTGTTCGAGTGAAGTAAATGTAGATTAACATTTACCAAAAACCTAATTTCTTCCTGATTTTAATTTGCGGTAATAATCAGCTAATTGCCGCTTTGGTTCTTTTCAGAATTTTTTGAATCACCTGGAACCAGAACTGTTTATTATCCGAAATTTTTCCTGAACGTCTATTGTATCGCTGGTTGCCGAAAGCTGCAATGATTTTTTATCTACACTCAAGTATTTACCATTAGCAGCCATGAAGGCAACCGAATTATTTTCAAGCTCAATCATTGTAAATGTTTCCCAATCTTTAGCTTCGACCCTATTTGCAATCAACACATTTGCTTTATTTTGATCAGCACAAACAAATTTACCGGTAGATGATCTAATGTTGATTTTATCTTTGTAAACCTCAATGATCTCAAATGTTTCCCATTCCCAAGGATTGTCACTATCAGCAAAGAGATTCGAATTTCGGTTGCGATTATCAATTATATATTTACCGTTAAATGCTTTCAGAGTTACTGTTTTTTTGATTTCTCGTACCTTTCCATCACTGATTTGCTGAATTTTATTTTTTTCGAAGTTATTAAAATTACACCATTTGGTTAATGCATTTTCGTCTACATTATTAAAAAAATCTAAATAGGAAGCTGGGTATGATCCTGAATATGCATTAACACATGGAATATTTAGATCCTGTGCTGCAAGCATTACACTGAGGTGGAATTCTATTTTATCCGAATCTGTGATGTTAGACATATAGGCTGTTGCGGTGTGTGCGTTATCATATTGAGTTTGGATCAAATCTCGTATCGCGGTAATTTTTTTTTGTGATTCTTGTTTATTATATCTCATGATCTCCTGCGGGTCTATCAGATTGTCAAGGATTATCAATAAAGGAAAAGTAAAGACAAGCAGTTTTACAAGTCGGTAAGATTTTGAAAGTTCCTTAAAAACAAAAACAAAAATTAGAACAAAATACATTATCTCCGTATTAATAATTCTGTTTACAGAGCGCATGGATGAAAAGCCGGGCAGTTCGAAAATTATTTTATAAAGTGTAAAACCATTGAAATTTAAACAAAATATAAAACTCAGAAAAAGCCCTAAGGAAATAAAAGCGATAAATTTTTTTCTATCAGATTCAATTTTTTTTGATAATAATACCAGCGGTACTGCAGCAACGCCAATCCACGGAAGAGCACCAATGAATAGAAAATGACACCAAAACAATGGTAAAGTTGCAATTCCATGTTCAGAAAAAACACCCCATAAAACGGGAGCTTTTGATGTAAAAAAGTAAGATCGCAGGAAAGGTATTGTATCAATAACTTCTTCAAACGTTCGCATTCCCAATTTATGCGAAACCTCAAGATATGGCAACATGAGAGGTGCTAAAATTAATCCCGCAATTGCTATTATTAATAAATGATACCCAATCTTTCGCGCCTCTTTGAATTGTTTGAAAATTTCAATATCCCTATAAATAACCAGATAAGAAATTAGTAAAAAAAGCAAAGTGTATATTAATAAAAATCCAAGATAAATTCCACAATAAAATTGGTAGACAATACCTAAGGAAGTAAACAAAAAATATTTTAATTGTTTTTGAGATAAGTATTTCCAGGACCAATAAAATACAAATGGGACGATAAACCGAGGAAAGGTTTGAACATTATAAATATTTCCAACCAGTAAAATAGAGAACGAAAAAAGAAAGGCTCCGGTAGAGGATAAGATTGTATTATTTGACCATCGTTTTAAAACCCAAAAACAACAAACGAAGTTTAGGATAAATAGTGTTAATAGCCACAACTGATAGCTTGTTTCGCGGTCAAATCCTAACACTCTGAACACCGAATAAATAGGCAGGGTTCCAAGCAGATTATCTGAAAATGCGATTACATTTTTATAGGGAAACATAAACGGGGCATCCCAATAACTTTTTACTTTTCCTTCAAGGTATTTGTGGCCGTGTTCAAGAATGTAATTATTGAATCGAGCATCACCTAAATCTCCGGGCACTTTTGAAAAATCGGTTTCAAAAATTCTTATTGGAACAAGATAAAGTCCAGCCAATAATAATATTATTGGTAAAGCCTGGAGAATTATTTTTTTACAGGAATTTATTTTCGTCATTTAATAATAAAACATAAACAAATAAAAGGAGTAAAGCCTTATCAATATTAGGACCGTTTATTTTTCAACCAACAAAAATTTTTCCTGGTCGCCTATTGAATCACTATTAGCGAAAAGCTGTAGTGATTCTTTATCAGCACTCAGGTACTTACCATTGGTGGCCAGAAAGGCAACAAATCCGTTTTCAAGATTAATAATTTTAAAAGTTTCCCAATCTTTAGCCTCATCTCTGTTAGCAACCACTACATTTGATTTTTCCTGATCAGCACATACAAATTTACCAGCGGATGATCGTATGTTAATTTTATCTTTACCGGCACCAATGATTTCAAATGTTTCCCATTCCCATGGATTATCACTATTAGCATATAAATTTGAACCTTTAGTGTGATCATCAACAACATATTTACCATTTATAGCTTTGAGAAGTATGGGCTTCCCGCTTCTATCCGTCTCTGCGTTATTAGTATTTGGTATTGCATCCCCACCGGTATACTTACTCCCCCAGCTGTTGCCTTTTTTTGCTTCTTCATTGCTTGGCAGATCAACATACTTATCAAAGTCATTTATTTTAGAAAGCTTACCAAATTGTTTAAAATATAACTCTTTTGTCATTCCTTCATAATGTAATGAACCCAATTCAAATTGATAAGTTTGAAAAATATTTAACCAGACAAAAAACACAGCGATGCTATACAGCATTGCATTATAATACCATTTTTTTTCGGAAGTATATTTTATTAAGGAAGCAAAAGGTATTGCCATCAATGCATAACTATCAACCATACTGCGCTGTCCGTAGGTGCCACCGTACCACCAGCACCACCACGAAAATATCACATATATATTTAGCATGAAAAATAAAACTATTGGCAACCGTAATTTCTTTAATTCTCCTTTTAAAAAATAGATACCTATTAATGCAAAAGCCATCATTGGGGTATATGTTAACCAGCCTTTGCGAAAGCTAAATAAACCTTTAATTATTTGGGGTGAGTTAAAAAAGAAGCCTTCCTCATTATAGGAATAATAGAGATATTTACCTGTAGTTGTTTTCCAATAGATGAACTGGGGGATCCAGACCAAAAAAAGAATAATTGACATAGCTATAAGAGATGGGTAATTCTTTATAAAAAAGGAAAACCTTTCCCGCAGGTCAGAGAGACTGGTGATCCCATAAAAAATAAAAAAAATCGAGATCAAAATATTTGAAGGACGAATTAATGAAATTAAACCAATTAAAAAACCAAGTATCAAGGCTGTTTTTATTGATTGGGATTCATACCATTTAATTGTTTGATAAATAAAAACTGAAAACAAACAAAAATTATAAACGTGCGGCATTGGAGCCGATTGCGAAGAGTAAGCTAATAAATTTGTTCCTAATCCAATAAGCAGGATGGTAATGGAAATATGTATATCAGAGAATTTTAAATGTGCCAGTGTTTTTTTTAGATAGTCTAAGCCTATGAGCAAATAAAAAATAGCACTAAGTAAAAGAAAAATTTTGTATGGTTCTGACAAACCATTTTCAGGATAATCGGTTAGAAAAGCAAAACTATGTGCAACAAAAAAAAACGGAGCGTAAAGTATAGCCAAGCCCATAGTTGTTTTTATTATTTTTTTCCCTTCGGGAGTATAAACGGGCCAAATCAAATAATAATTTTCGTAAAATTGGTAATTGCTTTTTGATAGTGTAATATCATCATAAATAAATTTCGCAGGCAGATAGGAGTAGTACCAGTGAATATCCCATTCTATAACCCTGTCTTGCTTTTTCCAGTTTTTTAAATCCAGATCTATTAAAACGCAAACGAATATAACAATGGCAATGGCTATAGATGATAATTGAAGTTTCATATTATTTTGCAATTGAAATATTTATCTGTTTCCTTTTTTTGCTGCTTCGTAATCAGGAGAATTTACAAAGTAATCAAAGTCTTTTATTCTGTTGAGTTTTCCGAATTGTTTAAAATAAAGTTCTTTGGTCATTCCATCATAATGTATCAACATGTTTTTAAATTGAAGAGTCTGAAAAAGATTCAATCCAATAAAAAAGAATGCAATGCCGTAAAATAATAAGTTATAGTGCCATTTTTTTTCAGAAATATATTTTATGAATGCGGCAAAAGGTATAGCTAATATGGCATAACTTTCAATTAAACTCCGCTGTCCGAACGAGCCGCCATACCACCAGCACCACCACGAAAATATAATATACATATTGACAATAAAAAACAGGATAAGCGGCAATCGGATTTTTTTCAAAATTCCTTTTAACAAAAACATTCCAGCCAAAGCAAATACCATCATCGGGGTGTATATTAACCATCCTTTACGAAAGCCAAATAAACCATCAATTATTTTAGGATCATTAAAAAAGAAATGCTCGTTGGGATATGCGGAATACAAATAACTTCCGGAAGCTATTTTCCAATAAATAAATTGTGGTGCCCATACCAATAAAAACGGCAGAATCATCAAAAAAATAAAAAACAGTTTTCTTTTGAGAAACATCAATCTTTTTTTTAGATCCGATAAGCTGGTAATATTATAAAACATAAAAAAGATAACGATTATAATGTCGGTGGGGCGAACTAAAGAAATGATCCCTACCAATAAACCAATTATAAATGTGTTTTTTATGGTTTGAAATTCATACCATTTGATGGTATAATAAATAAAAATGGAGAACAAACAAAATAAGTAAACATGAGGCATTGGTGCTGATTCAGATGAATAAGCGGTTAGATTTGTACCCAACCCAATCAGCAATATAGTTATGGCGATATGAGTGTCAGAAAATTCAAAATTCCTTAATATTTTTTTAAGGAAGTCCAACCCAACCAATAAATAAAAGAGCGCGCTTATTAATAGTAGAATTTTATACGGTTCAGAAAAACCATTTTCAGGATAATCGGATAACATAGCAATAGCATGTGCAATAAAAAAAAATGGGGCATATAATATGGCCATTCCCATCGTTGTTTTTATTACTTTTTTACGATCCTTGGTAAGGTCGGGCCAAAATAACCAATAATTTTCAGCAAATTGATAATCACTTTTGGATAAGTGAATGTCATGATAAATAAATGCTGCCGGCAAGTAAGCGTAGTAAGAGTGAATGTCCCTTTCAATTACCCGATCCTGCTTTTCCCAGTTTTTAAAACCCATGTCAATTGCCAGACAACCTAACACAACTATTAAAATTGCAACAGATGATAATTTAAGTTTCATTTAACAAAGTTAATTTTGGGTACATATATTTCAATCTTAAAATTATCAATAGCAAATATGCCTTTTCCTTTTTTCAGATACAGCATTTCTCGATATTTTTTGTATTCCTGATCTGAGGCGTAAGGTATTTCTAATTCGTATCTATGCCAGTGGAATATTAAAAAAGTATAAAAAAATCTTTTTATCAAACGATTTTTTGTGTCTGATTCTTTTTCTTTTCAATGGCCGCTTTGATGTCCTCCAGTTGTCCTTTTGGAATTGCGCTGATCAATTTTTGCGTGTATATTGTTTGAGGATTATTATAAATATCATCGGCATCACCCATTTCCTCTATTTTTCCCCGATTCATCACCACCATACGGTCGCTCATAAATTTCACTACCGATAGATCATGAGAAATAAAAATGTATGTAAAGTCAAATTCGCGTTTTAATTCATTTAACAGATTTAAAACCTGTGCCTGAACGGATACGTCAAGAGCAGAAACGGGTTCGTCACAGATAATAAATTTAGGCTTTAATGCCAAAGCTCTTGCAATACATATACGTTGACGCTGTCCTCCCGAAAATTCATGGGGGTAACGATAAAAATGAGACTCGTTCATGTTTACACGTTCCAAGATTTCTATAACTTTATTTTTACGGGCTTTATCGTTTTCTAAAATACCGTGAACCTGCATTGGTTCCATAATGGCTTGTCCCACGGTGATTCTAGGATTAAGAGAAGAGTATGGATCCTGGAAAACAAGTTGAATATCCCTCCGCAAACCACGCATCTCTTTATCAGAAAGTTGTGTTATATTTTTTTCGTTGAAAATTATTTCACCTTCGGTAGGTGCGATCAATCGTAAAATTGTTCGTCCCAAAGTTGTTTTACCACAGCCCGACTCACCAACTAAACCAAGTGTTTCGCCAGGGTAAACATCAAAACTCACATCATCAACAGCGCGCACAAATTCGGTTACTTTGCCAAGTATTCCCTTTTTAATTGGGAAGTACGTTTTTAAATTTTTAACCCGAAGAATCGGTTCTTTGCTATATAACAGTTTATGGGCATTTGCCCGTTCCTCTTTACTAACAATGAGTTTGTCGGTTACTTCACTTACCGATTGATAACTTTCCCGTTGTACTCCCTGAGCATCTGATTTCATAAAATGAGCAACAGTAGGAAGCCAGCTCAGGCGCTTATCCAGAGGCGGGCGACAAGCTAAAAGGCTTTTTGTATAGGGGTGCTGAGGGTTTGAAAAAATATCCAATACCGGACCCTGCTCAACAATTTTTCCTTTATACATTACCACCACTTTATCAGCAAGTTCAGCGATAACACCCAGATCGTGGGTGATAAAGAGGATACCCATATCACGTTCGCGCTGAAGTTTAAGCATCAGGTCCAGAATAGTTGCCTGAACGGTAACATCCAACGCTGTTGTAGGTTCATCGGCAATTAAAATGCTTGGCTGGCCACTCATCGCCATAGCAATCATTACACGCTGTTTTTGTCCGCCCGACAGCTGATGAGGATAACTGTCAAAAATAATTGAAGGACGTGGAAGCTGAACTTCATTAAATAAATTGATCGTAATTTCTTTCGCTTCTTTTTTTGAAACTTTTTGATGTAGCAAAACAGCTTCCATTACCTGATTACCACAAGTATAAACAGGATTTAGCGATGTCATGGGCTCCTGAAAGATCATTGCAATTTCCTTGCCCCGGAGTGCACGCATTTCTTTTTCAGAAATTTTTACAATGTTTTTGGTGCCGCTTGTTTTGGAATGATACAGGATCTCACCTCCCGTAATTTTTCCGGGAGGGTTGGGTATTAATCGCATTATGGACAATGCCGTAACCGATTTCCCGGAGCCCGATTCACCAACAATACCAATGGTTTCACCACAGGAAAGGCTGAATGAGATATCATCAAGCGCCTTAACGGTTTCCTCTTCGGTTCGGAACTCCGTTACTAAATTCTTTATTTCCAGTAAAATTTCTTTTGCCATGTCTTAAAGGTAGAATTTTCAAAGCCTGTTAAATTACACTTTGTAATTGAATTATACAAAACTGGAGCTCAAATAAAAACAAGGAGTATTTCTTGCTATGGTCCCGGATGGTCTTTTGGGGAATAAAAGATTTCTATGCGATTAAAAATGACTTGGTAATTTGTAAACGAATGGGAAAATTATTTGCCTACTACCAACCGGAAAAACCCCCTTGACTTTTATTTTTACGATTTCATCGAAAATAAAAAAAGTGATTTAAAAACGGATTGTACTTTTAAGAAAAAAGACACATTATTAGCGGTCGGATTTCTGTGTTTTGCTCAGTTAAAAATGGAGGGAGGTGGTTCAAAAAAGGAAACCAGTGAGTATACAAACGAATATAAATGGAGTGAATCGATTCTGTTGCAGTTATTAAAAATTATACCATCAATGAATCAAACTACACCTTTAAAAGAATCAAAACAAAATATACTTGAAACAAAGTATGTTAAAATATGGATCGAGGAAGGTATTCTGTATTGCATATATGCCAATGATTTGGATGTGGATATTGAAACTGTAAAAAGCGTTGTGACAAGCCGAATAGACTTTTCGAAAGGGGTTAGCTACCCGGTATTGATAGATGTGAAAGGCATTAGGTCATTTACAAAAGAAGCGAGGGATTATGCAGGAAAGGAGGGTGCGAAACTTATAAAAGCAAGTGCTATAATTGTGGACTCTGCATTGACAAAAACACTTTTAAACTTGTTTTTACTAATAAATAACCCAAATGTGCCAATCAAACTATTCACTGACGAAAAAGAGGCAAAGGAATGGTTGCAACACTTTAAGTCAGGAACTTAATGGTAATGTTAAATTATTGTTTTTAAAATGTTTTTTCAACTAAACTCATTTCACAAATTTAGATTGGCTTATTAAGTGATGTAATTTTTTATTATGATAGAAGATAAACGTATAAAAAAAATTATCGATTTAGTTGCCAAGTATGTTTTAGGCGATTTCAGTGCCCGCGAAACTATATCAGGTAAGGGGGATGAGCCGGATGCGATCATTGCCGGACTCAATATATTGGCAGAAGAAATGGAGGCAATACATGCGAGTGAAAAAATACATTTGCAAAATGTAGAAATAAGTGAAAAAAAATTCCAAAACCTGATTCAAAATGCTCCAGATGGAATAATTACTATTGACGAAGCAGGTGTTATCACAAACTGGAACCTTCAGGCCGAAAAAATGTTTGGATGGAAAGAGGTAGATGCTATCGGAAAAACATTATCCCAAACAATCATTCCGGAAAAATTTCGGGAAGTACTGGAAAAAGTATTAAAAAAATTTTTAACAACTGGCGTGAGCTCAGTTTTAAATAAACCAATAGAATTGTCCGGCTTGAGAAAAGATTTTACCGAATTTCCGATTGAGTTTAAAATTTCTTTCTCCCAAATAAACGATAAGCCACTTTTCATTGGATTTGTAAGAGACATCACAGAGCGAAAAAAAGCGGAAGAGAAAATCTATCGACTCAATAAAGAATTGGAACAAAAAGTACAAGAACTTGAAATTTCAAATAGAGAAATGGAATCATTCTCCTATTCGGTTTCACACGATCTACGCGCACCTGTGCGTGCCATTAGCGGCTTTTCAAAAATGCTGGAAAAAAAGTATGCTCCAAAATTTGATGAAGAAGGTAACGATCTGTTAAGCACCATCACCAGTGAATCTTCAAGAATGGGCCGGTTGATTGACGATTTGCTTACGTTTTCTCGACTTGGAAAAAAAGAAATACAAAAAACAAAAGTTGATATGACTATTTTGGCTAAAGAAGTTGTAGATGAACTTTTAAAATTGGGTGAACAGAAATATAATGCAAAAATTACTGTTAATAATTTGCTCCCCTCTTATTGTGATAGGGTTTTAATACGGCAGGTACTTGTTAATCTTATTTCGAATTCATTAAAATATTCTTTCCCGAAACCGGCACCCATTATTGAGGTAGGTTCATTTTCTGAAGAAAAATTTATTGTTTATTATGTCAAAGACAGTGGAGTGGGTTTCGATATGAAATTTTATGATAAACTATTTGGAGTATTTCAACGATTACACGATCCGGAACAATTTACGGGAACCGGAATAGGGCTTTCGATTGTAAAACGAATAATTATTCGTCATGGTGGCAGGGTGTGGGCAGAAGGGAAAATTGACGAAGGGGCAACATTTTATTTTTCATTGCCGGAAAGTATCTGAAGTGGCACAATAATTTAGTCATTAATAAATAAATCATTTTATAAATATGAAATTTTAAAGATGAATCCAAACACACAGGAAATTCTTTTGGTTGAAGATAGCCCAAGTGATGCAAAACTCACTATTATGGCTCTGAAAGAAGGGAAAATATTAAACAAAATTGTTCACTTAAAGGATGGTGAAGAAGCGCTTAATTATATTTTTAGCCAGGGGCCTTATGCAGCCCGAACAATGATAAATCCAATTTTGATCTTGCTCGATTTAAAAATGCCCAAAGTAGACGGCATTGAAGTGCTTCGAAAAATAAAAGCGGATCCCCGTACAAAAATCATTCCTGTAGTAGTATTCAGTTCTTCCCAGGAAAGCCCTGACATTAAAGAATGTTATGCTTTAGGTGTAAATAGCTACATTGTAAAGCCTTTGGAGTTTGACGAGTTCAGCAAAGTTGTAACTGATCTGGGCTTATATTGGTCATTGAGAAATCATGTTCCGGAAGAAATGAATGTATAACACGGTTCATCGTTCTGGTTTTTTATTTACCCGAATTTTATTCCGAAAATATTTTTAAGGAAAGGATAAATATTTTTTCCATTCATTGGATTCTGAGCTAGATTTAATAACCCAATTTCGTTCAATTAAAAAACGTTTCATGTAAGCGGTTAAAATTAATTCATTAAATAATTCTCCAATAAAACCCATTGGTGATTCGAATTCAAACGCATCTCTCATAATAGTTTGTTCACCTATTTGTTCGAATGTATGCACATGTTTCATTCTTTTAAACGCACCTTTAAGTTGAACATCTGTAAATGAATATGGGAAATTCATTTCTGTAATTTGTGCTGTTAGTTTTTGATGTATGCCAAAATGCTTTGCAAGCCAGGTTACTTGCTCTCCTTTATTTATAAGCCCTGTTGTAACGCCTGCAATTGCTCTCTCATTTGTTTTTGCGGTAGATGCGATGTGCAGATCAATGCTTCTTGAAAGGTCAAAACACCGTTCGATAGGTGCATTTATAGTAGTGGTAAGGTGGATTATGGGCATTGTAAATTTTATGCGTATAAAAATTTTTCTATAAAATTTTTGCGTTAAACTTTCACTCCTATAACCAATACATCATCCACCTGTTCAAGTGTTCCTTTCCAGTCTTCAAAGGTAGTGTAGAGGGTTGTCTTTTGCTCTTCCATTGTATTGTGTTGCAGGGAAACTAACGTTTCCTTAAATTTTTTATACATAAATTTTTTCCCTTTTACACCTCCAAACTGATCGGCATATCCATCGGTGAAAAGATAGATGCAGTCATCTTTTTTCAGATCAAATGTTTTATTGGTATAAGGAAGTGCATTACTATCAGACGAAGCTGTAATGGCTTGTTTATCTGCTTTAAGCTCAATTAATTCAGTGTCTCTTATTACATAAAGCGGATTGTTTGCACCCGCAAAATCCAGTGTCAATCTCTTAAAATCAATAGCACACAGTGCTATATCCATTCCATCACGGATTTGCGCTTCCTCTGCTTTTTGATTCAGCATGTTTTTAAGTTCGGTATTGATATAATTGAGTGCCTCGGAAGGGGAATTAACGGCCGGATTTTTAATGGCCTGATTCAATAGTGTATTACCTATAATACTCATAAACGCTCCGGGCACCCCATGTCCGGTACAGTCAACTGCGGCCACAAGCAGAAAACAAAACTCCTCTTTAACCAAACTCCCTTCCGGACTAATAATTTCACGGGTAGTGTTTACATGTGTGAACCAATAAAAATCCCCGCTTACAATATCTTTTGGCTTAAAAAAAATGAAAGATTCGGGAGCGTATTCTTTCAGTTTATCTTTATCAATGAATATCGAACGCTGTATTCGTTTGGAGTACTCAATGCTATCAGTAATGTCTTTGTTCTTTTCCTCAATGATCTCTCTTTGTTCTTGAATTTCCTTTTCCAATCGTAACCGTTCAGTAATATCACGGGCATAAATAACGATTGCAGGCCTGCCGGCAAATGGTGCCACTTTAGCGCTGCATTCAACAGGTAATAACTCACCTGTTTTACAAACAAAAGGAATATCATTATAGATCAAGCCCTTTTTTTCCCATACATCGGCAACAGTGCTCGAACTTTTTTCAAGCAGTTCCTTTGGTTGGAGGTCAAACAAACTTTTCTTTTCGAGTTCTTTTTTAGTATAACCAAGCATCGCGGCAGCGCTGGGATTACACTGGTGAACGCGTCCATCCACAATATCTATAACAAACATAGCATCATTGGCCTGTTCTATGATACTTTCGTAATTGACCTTTTCTTTTTCAACGGTTTCAAGCCTGAGATCGGTAGTGCTTTGTTTCAGGTATACTGATAGAGCCATAACCATCACCACCAGCATTGAACTCCCCAATATCACCCATATCACGTATTGCATGTTATATCTTATTCTGTTAATACGTTAAATTATCTATGATCGGGAAAATGGTTCTTGGATCAAGAAATTCCCCTACCCGGTCCGGCCTTGATACGTATTGCACCAAGCCTTTTTTATCGATCAAGAAAGATGCGGGCAATGGTATTCCTGCCTCGTATTTTTCTGCAAAATCGTTTTCATATTCCGCCAACTGCACACCATACTGCATGGCAGTGCGTTGTCCTGCATCAGAAAGCACTTTAAAATCAAGATCCAGCTTTAATACCATATCGCGATTAACGCCAACGGGATCGGGGCCAATGGCCATTACTAATATATCTTTGGTTTGGAATTTTTTGCGCTCCCGCTCATAGGTACGTAACATCATGTGGCACCCGGGGCACCAGTCGCCACGGACAAAGATCAGGAGCAGATTTCTTTTACCTACATACTCTGTTAAACCTACAAGGTTACCTTCCTGGTCGGGTAATTCAAAGGATGGGGCTGCTTTGCCTGTAGCTATTCTGCTTCCTCCGAAATTAAAATCCTGCAATTGTTTGCTGTCTTTTAAAACACCAAACGTAAGTACACCTTGAAAAAAAATAATTACAACTGGAAATGTCCAACCTTGCCAGCCATAGGAGAAAAAAATATTTCCAGTAAGGTAAAGTAAAACAGCTAAAGTAAACATGGCAGGCTCAAACCAGTTATACTTGGTATGAGTGAACACCTGAAAAAAAACGATCCTAAGTATAGAACCTCCGGCAGCTACAACAACAGCCAATGTTAATAATGGAAAATGCTGAAAGTCTTTTTCAAGGCTGAGTCCGAAAATGGCAGCAGCAAAAAAAACAACTACAAACTGATACCAGGATGTGTATTTTGAAACGTCTTTGATAGAAAAAAGATATCCCGCCAACACATAAATGGTTGCCAGCAAAGGTAATGCTGAAGGTATTAAGAATATCCCTGTGAAAACAAAAATAAGTCCTATGGTTGTAAAAACATGTATCCTTTTCATTGTTAACCAAAAGTATAAATTTTATTCGATTAAAAATAAAGATGTTAACAGATTGCGGGGTTGTTCAGTTTCAAAAAGATCCATCACTAAGGCTCTAAGAACACTTAGTTTCACTGAGTTTTATCAAGTTTTCGTTAAATAAGGGATAAGTTTAAATTTTCTGTAAATCAACTGATTGGCAGTTCGTCTAAATAGTACGAATTTTTTGTGAAGTGTCATGGATTATACCAAAACGTCCCCGGTCATTTCTTTTGGAACCGTTACGCCCATCATTGTTAAAATTGTTGGTGCAATATCCGCTAATTTCCCTTCGTTTATTTTTTTATAATCGGTATCAATTAAAATGCAAGGTACAGGATTCGTGCTGTGCGCTGTGTTTGGTGAGCCATCGGGGTTGATGGCATAATCCGCGTTACCGTGATCAGCAATAATGATGAACGAATAACCACTTTGGATACCTGTTTCAACAACTCTTTTTAAGCAACTATCCACTGTTTCCACTGCTTTTATTATTGCACTGTAAACACCGGTATGACCAACCATATCGGCATTTGCATAATTAAGACAAATAAAATCGGCTTCACCTTTTTGTAATTCAGGAATAATTGCATCGGTTAATTCAATGGCACTCATTTCAGGCTTTAGATCATACGTTGCAACCTTTGGAGATGGTGCCATAATGCGTTTTTCGCCATTAAATTCTTTTTCCCTGCCACCGGAAAAGAAAAATGTAACGTGAGGATATTTTTCTGTTTCAGCAATACGTATTTGTTTTTTTTCTGCTTTTTCAAGCACTTCTCCAAGTGTATTGGCTAAGTTATCTTTATCAAAAACAATGTGTACATTTTTAAATGTAGTATCGTAATTAGTCATTGTCACATAATACAATGGCAAGGCGTTCATACCAAATTCGGGCATATTTTGTTGGCTGAGTACCTCTGTGATCTCGCGGCATCGGTCGGTACGGAAATTAAAGCAGATCACCACATCATTTTCTTTAATGATCCCGATCGGATTGCCGGAAGAATCTGTATTTACGATCGGTTTAATAAATTCATCGGTAATATTTTCAGAATAGGATGCTTCAATTTCCTTTAAAATGTTTGTTGTTTTTTTTCCTTCTCCTTTTACCAACAGATCATAGGCTAATTTAACTCTTTCCCAGCGCTTATCTCTATCCATGGCATAATAACGGCCTATTACACTTGCGATTTTTACCTCACCCCCTGCCCCCTCTCCAATTGGAGAGGGGATTAAGGGGTGAGGTTGGTTGAGGTGGTCTTCTAAGTTTTTTAAATATGCCAGGCCGCTTTTTGGGTCAGTATCACGACCATCAGTAAAGGCATGAATAAATACATTTTGGAGATCATTCGCCTTTGCCATGTCACATAAATAATGCAGATGTGCTTGGGATGAATGCACTCCGCCTTCGGAAACCAATCCGATAAAGTGAACCGCTTTGTTGTTTTGTTTGGCGTATTCAAAGGCTTTGATAAGCGTAGGGTTGCTATCAATTGTTTTTTCGCGAATTGCTTTATTGATCAGTTCAAGATCCTGATACACCACCCTCCCTGCGCCAATATTGAGATGCCCCACTTCGCTGTTACCCATTTGTCCTTGTGGTAAGCCAACATGTTCTCCCGATGTATGCAAAGTAGAATGAGGGTATTTTTTATATAAACTATTTACAAAGGGAGTCTTTGCATTGGCTATGGCATCCGATTTTGAACCATCACCAAGCCCCCAACCATCTAAAATTATTAATGCTACTTTTTTCATGAATTACTACGAATTACGAATTTAAACGAATTTACTTGCTTACGAATAACGAATCTATACTAATTTACGAAATGGTGTGTAAAAAATCAGCAAACATAGTTTCGTAAATTCGTTTTTTATTCGTTATTAGTAACCGTTAAATATTACCTCAAAAATACTTCCTTTCGGTATATTGTCTTTAACGGTTATTGTTCCATTATGTTGTTTCACCAAATAATCTACAATATATAGGCCAAGTCCTGTTCCTTTTGTTTTGCGGGTTTCCTCATTGCCAGACCGAAAAAATCGTTGGAAAACTGTGCCTTTTTCTTTATCTGAGATCCCGATTCCCTGGTCAGCCACACTTAAAATTATTTTTTGATTTTGTTTTTTTAAACTTACCACGATAGTAGAATCCTCTGGGGAATATTTTACCGCATTTTCAAAGAGATTGAGAATGATGGAAGGGAAATTTGTTCGATCAATATCCATGTAAATATTAGGTTCAATACTCAATTCTACCTTTTGTTGATATTGAAACGACTGAATGGTTTGATTCATCCCTTCAGAAATGTATTCTGATAGATTGTAGTTCTCTTTATGAAGCAAATAAACATTGTTTTCAATTTTTGCTGCCAACAACATATTTTCAACTAAATTATTTAACCGGTCGGTATCGTTGATGGCGTTGGCTAAGATCTCTTTTTGTTTTTCGCGGTTGAGCTCGTGTTTTTGAAGTGTTTGTAATTGAAGTTTGGTGGATGCTATTGGTGATTTTAATTCGTGAGTTACGGATAACAAAAAATTTTGCTGTTGTTGAGAAAGCTCGGCCTCTCTCTTAAATGTTTTTCGAATTTGAAAAATACCTAATAACAAAACTCCAATAAAAACAATACCTTCACTGGAGATCATTATCCACCGTTTGTGTAATTTTTGGTTTAGTTCATTGCCTTTTAATACAACCTCCTCAAGCGTTTCACCTTTCAATAAGTTGATCTCTGTCTTCAAATGAACAATTTCATTATTAAGATCCACCATCAGGTAGCTCCACCAAACAAACTGCAATATCACATAGCCTACAAGGATGTAGAACCAAAAGAGTGGGCGTGATTTTTTTTGTGGGGTGTTCATGTAGTAAAGGTAAGGAAAAAAAAGACCCCTACTGTCCTCCTGAAGAGGAGGTTTAGGAGGGGCTTAATCTAAAGGTTTTAATCAAATTTGCTGAAAGCCTTCTTTTGTTTAGAAATATTTTGACCTTTTTTTAAATGCTGTTTTTTGATATTTATTATCAAATAGAGGCTCTGTTTTAAGTGCGCTCTTATTGGATAACGACTCTTTTGCTAATGGTTTTATTTTCTGATTGAACCTGAATTAAATAAACGCCTTTAGGGGATTTTGTTAAATTTAACTCTTTTGTTTCTTTTTCGGGTTGATAAACGAATGATCCGATTTGGTTGTGAATTTTATTTTTTTCTTAATACATCAATTTGTTTTTGTTGTTCCTTAATTATTTTCCTTAATTCTTCCACTTGTGTATTTAATTCCTGCACTGCTTTTACCAATGGAACCGTGAACTCTGCATAACGTAGTCCCCACATTCCACTAGCATCTTGTGGCTTATCAACCCCACTAAAATCGTATCCGCTTTCTTTGGCTGCTTTCTCTACTTCCTGAGAGAGGAAACCGCTGAAACGCATTTTTTCTATGTCATATTTGCCTTTCCAATCTTCGTTATTTTCTTTTCCTTGCAAACGGTTCGACTTTTCAATACTGTAATTGTAGGTTACAGGTTTTAATTTCATAATAAAGGAGAGTCCTTTCACATCATCATTAACATTTTCTTTAACGCGTTCATCAGAAATAGTTGTCCACGCAACTTGCCCACCTATGGATGACATTGAGCTGTTTCCTATTCTTACGCGGTTATCGCCACCTAATGCTAGATTTCCGTTACCTGCAAGTACAACAGTATTCGTTCGTGCAGCATTATCGGTGCTGGCAGAAGCCCCTAATAAGGTATTATAAGACCCTCCTGTAAGCACTGTTTGACCAGCCCCCCAGCCTACAGCTGTATTAAAGCCACCTATAGTATTGTTAAAAAGGGCATTTGATCCAATTGCAATATTACAAATACCAGACGTGTTGCTAAATAACCCTTGAATTCCTAATGCTGTGTTCGAATCACCTGTAAGATTATTAAATAGTGTCTGTCTTCCGATTGACGTATTGAAGCCTCCGGTAGTGTTGGTGTACATTGCATTTATTCCAATTGCTGTGTTATTAAGTCCTGTGGTATTTGAAAGGAGCGTAAATATTCCGACAGCAGTATTTCCACCTCCTGCAGAATTTGCTAATAATGCCTGATATCCAATAGCGGTATTTTGAAGCCCAGTATTTGCAGAAGCGGATGTAGATCCGCGTAATGCTTCATAACCAACTGCAACATTAGTATTGGTATAAGCAACTGCTTGGTTGTTAGTATAATACATCGAAAGATAGCCAATGGCAGTTGCGTTGCTACCTGCTACATTGGAATGAAGGGCGTACATTCCGTTGGCGGTATTTTTCTCTCCTGTGGTGGTATTCAAAAGCGCATCGGCTCCGATGGCAGTGTTGTAGTTTCCTGTAGTGTTACTATAAAGCGCCATGCTTCCGTTGGCGGTATTGTTTGCTCCCGTGCTGTTGTTCGCAAGAGCATGGCTTCCGTTGGCGGTATTGTAGCCTCCTTCAGTGTTTGATCTAAGCGCGAACTTTCCGGTGGCAGTATTTTCGTATCCAGTGGTGTTGTTCAAAAGCGCACTCCATCCGGTGGCGGTATTGTTTTCTCCAGTGCTGTTGTTCAATAATGTTTGATAACCCAGTGCAGTATTATAGTTGCCCGTATTTGAAGAGGGCGATGTTGAGCCGCGAAGTGCCTCATAGCCCAGTGCCACATTGTAATTGGTAAATGAGGTGGCGGTATTGTTGGCATATTGCATTGCACTATATCCAATAGCGGTTGCATTGTTTCCTGCATTATTTTGATTTAAGGCTAAACCTCCTATCGCTGTATTAAAGTTTCCGGAATTATTATTTCTCAATGCAGCTAATCCAAAGGCGGAGTTTCTATTTCCAATGGTGTTGTTATACATTGCTTGATCACCGCTAATTGTATTTAAGCTTCCTGTAGTGTTTGAGAAAAACGCCCAATATCCTGTGACTACATTTTCTGAACCAGTAGTATTAGATTGCCCCGCAAGGAACCCTAAGAATGTATTGGCATAGTTAGGTCCGACAAAGGTATTACTCTCAATTCTTCCCACCTTTTGATTATTAACTTTAAAAATTAAAGGGATGTCATCAATTGTTCCAATAAAATTAGTTTCGTCAATTGTACCTGTGTTACCTGTTAAGCCCCAGGCATTTGCTGATCCAGCAGCTCCTGTAACGCCTGTAGAACCATTAGTTCCAGCAGTTCCTGTAGAACCGTTAGTTCCATTAGTTCCGGCAGTTCCTGTTGTTCCAGTAGAGCCGTTTATTCCATTTGTACCGTTAGTTCCAGCAACTCCATTTGTTCCTGTTGCACCGGTAGAACCTGTTCCTCCTGTAGAACCAGTACTACCTGTTTTTCCACTTGAACCCGTAGAACTTGTTGCTCCTGTTGAGCCAGTTGCTCCGGCAATACCACCTGTTCCTGTTGCTCCGGTGGAACCGTTTGTTCCAGCATTTCCTGTAGAACCCGTAGAACCTGTTCCTCCTGTAGAACCAGTACTACCTGTTTTTCCGCTTGAACCCGTAGAACTAGTTGCTCCTGTGGAGCCAGTTGCTCCGGCAATACCCGCTGTTCCAGTTGTGCCAATATTACCTGTGTTTCCAGTTGAGCCCGTTGCTCCGGTAGAGCCAGTAGAACTTGTAGAACCAGTGCTTCCGGTAGAACCTGTATTTCCTGTTTTACCGGTACTTCCTGTGGAGCCTGTTGGTCCAGTTGAACCAGTGCTTCCTGTACTACCTGTATTTCCAGTTGAACTTGTTGTTCCGGTTGAGCCTATAATGCCGTTAGAACCATCTGTTCCATTTAAACCATTAGCACCGGTTGCTCCAATTGCACCATCAATACCAGTAGTTCCATTTATCCCATTAACACCCGTAGCTCCGGTTACACCTTGGGGACCGGCTCCATTACCGCTTGTTTCTGCGTACAATGCATAAGGCACGCTCATTAGTTGTGTTGTTCCTGTTATTGTATATGAAGTTCCACCTGTTGGATCTGTTTCCGTTTTAATAAAATAGGGCCCCGCAGCCCAGTTTATTGCTGCAAATGTTCCGGTAACTGGCAATCCACCGCCTATTTGTATGGTAACAAGTCCGTTAATATTTGTAAATGCTGTTTGTGTTTCTACATACACAGATGTTCCTGTAGCGCTGCCCTGAAGTATACTTACCTTCATCCCAATAGTTGTAGAAGTAATAAGTGCACTACTTCCATTGCGTATCACTGCCTGATAACTCATTTTTTGAGGGGCTTGCGCATTAACTATTGAAAGTTGACAGCTAAATATTAATAAAACAGCCAGTTGTAGTATAGATTTCCTCATATTTTTAATTTTTGATGATTCTAAATGTTTTGATTTCTTTTTTGTTGTCAATTACCATTATTAAATAACTCGCATTACTTAAATCTCCCAAAGTGATTGTAGTTTCGCTTCCTGATAATTTATCCTCTTTGATGAGTTTGCCCCGCACATCATATAAAGCATAGTTCATGTTTTCCGTTGAAAGGTCTTTAACGCTGAGTGTAATAAAATCAGAAGTAGGGTTAGGAAAAACGGAAAAGGACAAATTAATTCCGCTTATTTCGATGCCAGATACCACTATAATTTCATAAGGTTGCTGTACGCCCTGAGTGATGATTCCATCACTACTGTTTTCGGTTATAAAGTCTGTTTGACCAATGGAGTATGTTGCTGATCCGCCTGTTCCCGATGAAACCCCACCTGATGAAACCGGAGCATTTTGCGCTGCCAAATGCATTGCTCCCCAAAACAGAAAACAAAATACAAAAGGAGCTTTTTTTGTTCTAAACATTGTTTTGGTTTTTTATAATACCTGTATTAGTACTTTTATAGGCCTAACATTTTTAATGTTAAACCAGTGATAAACGAGACCAGTTTACTGGGCGCGATTAATCTCTCACATTACAAGGGACATGTATTTGTCCAGCTTCCTAGTGAATATTTCCCAGCTTCTGATGGTAATCTATTGAGTAATAGTTAAAAAAATTTTTCTGTTAATGCGTCCAGGTACTACCACCTGTGGTAAATGTAGTTGAAGTGCAAGTATAACTTTGTGAACCTCCATTCAAATTGGCAATCGTAGTTCCCTGTGGTTTATAACAATGGGTGTAGGTGTATGTAATAGAACCACCTGATTCTGTCCAGTTAAATTCATAGCGGCTGCTTAAAATATTATATGGCGAACAACCGGTATAGGTCATGTATCCGGTATTGTTTGAGGAAAATTGAATATTATATATTGCACCATTACAATCAGATTTTTTCCAAACAGCACCAACAAAACAATTTGTGCTGCCACCACCGCCTCCGCCACCACTGCATGGCCAGGGGTCTGTGTACTTTTTATATTCAGTAGGCACATGGTTAGGGTTAGTGCTGTTGGTTGGAACGCCTAATATTAATATTTCACCTTGCATTTCCATTTTGAATTCATACGTTGTCCCGCTTACAACAAATGTTGCGGAGGGTACCGAAGAATTAAAAGTCCCTACTGTTTCGGTTCCGCTATTACAAGTTGTTGCAACTGTTCCTTCTATTTTCAGGAATGTAGTTGCTTGATTATCATCGCGCTCCCAGATTCCTAACATTTTACTTGCGCTCGTTCCGCTACTACTACCTCCAATTTTATCTTTGATTATTTCGAAGTCATCCATACTGCTTTTCCTACACGAAAACAGAACGGCTAAAACGAACACGGCTAAAATTTCAATTTTTTTCATATGATTATTATATTAATTGTTAAAAACCTATAGAAACCCCAAAACTACCAATGTAACCTCCTCTAAATGCAATATATTGGTCAAATCCCACCCCAATGAACATTTTAGGGTGGCCCTCAATTGATTTGCCAAAATATCTTCGAATATGTTCACCCAAATGAATTCCTGATGTCATGAATCCGGCAGAACCAGTTTTTCCAACTCCACGATTGTAATTTAAAAATGCCCCCCCCTCAACTATTAAATCAGCGAATTTTATATTGTACGCAAGGTATCGGTTGTATCCTAAGTAATATTTTGTAAGGCTAATGTATTCGTCATATGCCGAATATGCTACACTTGGATCGCTCCTCCAGCCATAATCCATTCCTGTAAAAACGCTAAACTCAATTTCGTAACCAATATCGGATAACATGGCAGAGGATCTGATTTTACGTGAATAGCTGCTTTTTTGAAATCCGAACTGAATATTAGTAGATAAAGTTGCACCATACTCGGGATCTATAAATCTAAATTGAGCCAAAGTAAAATGGAACCGATACGGTTTAGGGTAAATGAGAGAAGAATCGCGCTGTATAACAGGTGTGTCTTTTTGCTTTAAGGGTATAAATGAAAGTGCTGAAAAAACGTTTGGAGATGTCTTTTCTACGTATTCTGTTTTTTGATCGACTGGTGGCGGTATGTTTTGGACAATTACGTCCTGTTGCATTTTAATCGAATACACTGTTTTTTTAGTCGATTCATCGGTCATACTCCAAAGAAAAACACTCTCTCCACTTTTTTTAAAATGAGAAGCTTTTACAACCTGATTATGAATAGCAACATCCTCTTCAGCGCTTACAAGTTGGAAGTTTTCGCCAGCTAAATCAGAATTTATTTTTAAAAAAATTTTTCGATCATAGAAAGAGTAAGTAATTTCTTTGGGAGAAGTTTGAACCGCTATGCTACTTGTGATTTTTTTGTATTTGAATACAAGACCCTCTGTTTTATCAAAAATAAATCCTTTTTGTGCTAGGGTATCATCCAGTTTTGCCAAATCAATACGTAAAATTTGTCTGATCTCTTTTAAGGACTGAATATCCTGTGAAAAACAGATACTGAATAAAAAATTTGCGATACAAAAAAAGAGGAATCTTAAATTCATAAATAAAGTTTTAAATGTTTTAATTAATACAACCGCAAAATCAACTGTTCGTGTGAAAAAACTCTTATCCAATGATTAAAAGAGCAACGATTTTTTTATTTTGGACGATTAGTATAATTTTTTCAATGTAAATTATTAAGCATAGCGAAAGTAACTACAAAAAAAAATTCTTAATTACCTACTGGTAGGTAATTTAATCTTGGATAAATGAGCCCGTGTATGATTTATTTTTGAATCCTTATTATTTGAAACCTTATCTATTGATTTATTTATACATTTGAATAATGTTGGCAAAGGAATATGTTTGCTTTATTTAAAGCAATACCCAATATTGATGATATTTAACAGCAAAAAATTGAAATCCAGCACTTTACAGTTGATTTTACAATGCACTTTGTTTAAATGATATAATATATTCTTAAAACCGAAAAACCAAGCTAACCGAAAGATTTAAGCTTGTCAAAAGCTATTCTTTTGATAAATCTAATTTTAAAAACATGAAACCTGTAATATTTGAAGAAGCATTAAAAATCTGGGACAAAATTTCAACTGGCGAAAAGCTAAACAAGGTGATGTTGGAATTGGAGGTGCGCAAAAAACTACTGAATATCTTCCAGGTGGGTGATTATTACTATTATATAGTTAACCTGAAAAGTATGCAGTTTGATTTATTGAGTAAAGAGCTAGAGTCGGTTCTTGGTTATAAAGCAAGCGAACAGGATTTATATAGCCTTTTGAACAAAATTCATCCGGATGATCAGCCTTGGTTTTTGAACATAGAAAATAAAGCAGTTGAATTTTTTAGCACGCTCACTTTAGCACAAATTCCCAACTATAAAGTACGGTACGATTTCAGGATGAGAAAAAGTAATGGAGAGTACATCCGCATACTTCATCAAGCCGTAGCTATTCAATATAGCGATACCGGGTCCATCTTAAAAGCTTTTGCGGTACATACCGACATTTCTCACCTTAAAATGGAAGGAACCCCCGTGCTTTCATTTATTGGGCTCAATGGCGAACCCTCATTTATTGATGTTGACATAAAAAAAGTATTTCCGGTACCTTCCGGATTTTTATCCGCAAGGGAGTGTGAAGTCCTAGCTCTGCTTGTTAACGGGAAAGAAAGTAAAGAAATAGCGGCAACCTTATTTATTAGCCCTGCAACGGTGAGCACTCACCGAAAAAATCTTCTTGCAAAAACCAAAGCACGAAACACTTCGGAAATGATTGTAATGGCTATAACTAAAGGGTGGATCTAATTGCTCCAACTTGCATTTAAAGTGCTTTACACCTTATCCAGCGCCTGCTCCAAATCTTCGATCAACAAATCCGCATCTTCCAGGCCAATATACAACCTCACTAAATTCCAGGGCAAAGGATTTTCAAAGCTTTTACTTGCGCCCAGGGCGCATATCGGAAATATCAAGGATTCGTAACCTCCCCAGGAAGTAGCCATAAGGAAACGTTTCAGGCCATCGCAAAATTTTTCGACCAGCTCAGTTTTTTCAACATTCAAAACAATTGAAAGCAACCCTCCCCCTTGTTTCATTTGTTTTTTTGCCAGATCAAGTTGTGGATTATTGGACGAGAAGGGATAGTTGATCTGTTTTATTTTAGGATGATTTTCTAAGAACGCAACTATCTTTTTGGTACTTTCTGCGCTTCTGTTTACCCTAAGCTCCAGCGTTCGTAAGCCACGTAAGATCAGGGCAGCATCCTGCGCGGAAATAACGCCTCCAATGGTCATGTATTCTTCTGCCATCATTTTCATTATCCGCTCTTTTGTTCCGCACACCACACCTGCAACCACATCACTGTGTCCGTTCAAATATTTGGTGGCCGAATGTATAACCATATCAATCCCAAAGGTGATCGGTTGTTGATTAATGGGAGAACAATAACTGTTATCAATGATGGTGCAAATGTTTTTTGATTTGGCCAATGCAGCAACTCCTGCAATGTCTTGCATCTCGAACGTTAATGAATTAGGGCTTTCCAGATAAATTAATTTTGTGTTTTTTTGTATGGCGTTCTCAAAATTGATAAGTTCTTTACCATCAACAAACGTGGTGGTGACACCATATTTCGAAAGGTATTTTGTTAACAAATTATTTGTCCAGCTATAACATTTTTCAACACAAACCACATGGTCTCCGGCTTTTACAACACTCATTACAGCAGCAGCAACAGCCGCGCTCCCGCTGGAAAAAACAAGTGCGTCCTCCGCCTGTTCCAATGCTGCAACTTTCTTTCTAAGAACCGATACGGTAGGATTAAAACCTCTTGAATAAAAAGGGGTTTCTAATTCTCTCTTTAATTTTTCACGCATTTCAGCCACCGTTTTAAAACAAAAATTACTGGTTTGAAACACCGGTGGGGCAACGGCTCCGTAATATTCTTCACGTTCCTCACCAAGGTGATTTAAGATGTATGAGATATCCATAATTTTTTTTATTTGGAATATGGTTTTAAAAAAGTTTTGTAAATATAGTAAAGGGGAGTTCAAAAAAATTGACAAAAATAACATTAACCGCAAAGCCGCTAGCCGTAAAGTGTTGATACTAAATTGTTTGTTTTTTAAATTTTTCTTTGCGTCTCTGCGCCTTAGCGGTAAAAAAATGAATTTTTAGAACTATCTTAAAAATAAAAACTTGCTACCAGGCTCTGTGTTAATTTTAACCAATGGGTCGAAAACTATAATTAAAAAAATTTGAACAGCTATTTTTAATAAGTATATTTGGTTAATAAAAAAAAATCAAATATGTATAGATCATTAGCAATAGTTTTATTTTCAATCTCCTCAATTCAATCTCAAAACATTAAAGTATATTTCAACCAATCAGTTGATAATTCCGTTTCTTCCATTACCGATGCCAACACATCTTCCTATTTAGATGATACCATTTGTTCGCTGATCAACTCTGCAAATAATACACTTGATATTGCAGTATGGGACAATGGAAGTTCAAAAATTATTACTGCAATAAACAATGCTTATACCAGTGGTGTACAGGTGCGTTATATTTCTTCGACAAACAGTACAAACACGGCATTGTCGGGCTTAAACACCAATATTCCTGTTCTAAAAAGAAACGCCAGTTTGAATACCAATACCATGCATAACAAATTTGTTATTGTTGATAATTTAAGGCTTTTAACGGGTTCGATGAATTTTGGGAACGGAAGCATTTTTGATGACTATAATAATATTGTCATTATTTCGGATGTGCCCTTAGCTCAAAATTATACCACAGAGTTCAATGAAATGTGGGGTTCGTTGGGAGCCTTGCCAAACACCAGCCTTAGTAAATTCGGGCCGAACAAAACAGACAACACAATTCATAGTTTTAATATCAGTGGAACTGCTGTACAATCTTATTTTTCGCCAAGCGACAATACAACGGCTCAAATTGTAAACGCAATTAATAGTGCCGATTATTCTCTTGACATAGCCACATTTACGTTTACTAATAATGATATTGGTGATGCCGTTGTAGCAGCCAAAAACAGGGGTGTTAATGTTAGGTGTATTATTGAAAATGTTAGTTATTTTGGATCTGAATACAATAGTTTAATTAATAGTGGGATCAATGTGCTTTCGCATGAAAATACTGCAATGGATTTTCATCATAAGTATTGTATCATTGACGCTGTAAATACGGGTTCCGACCCTATAGTAGTGACCGGTTCACACAATTGGACCAATTCGGCTGAAGATGATTATGATGAAAACACATTGATTATCCACAATGGGATAATTGCAAATCAATACATGGAAGAATTTACAAAACGGTTTGCAGAACTCGGTGGAGTTGGTGTTTATGACACAAAAAAGGATCTTAGCAGTAAAATTTATCCTAATCCAAGTAATGGAAATTTTTCAATCAAAAGTGAAAAAACAAACACGTGTAAAATTGATGTGATAAATTTTTTAGGGGAAATAATTTATCATTTAGAAAATGTTAAACCCGCTGAACTTCTTTACTTAAACCTTGAGAAAGGCCTTTATTTTTTACAGATCGCAACAGAGAAAACGGTTAACATTGAAAAAATAATGATAAATTAGAATACAGCTAAGGTATATTTTGCTGACAGGAAAAACGATTCAAATACCTTGCAGGTTTGCGCTTTCAGGATGCCTGTTTGAACGAAAGATTAAAAACAAGTCCTGTGTCATTGCTGAAGGAATGAGCTCCGCCAATCTGATCCGATAAAGATTTTATTAGTTCAATGCCTAAGGTGTTGGTCTTTTTTAGAGCCTCCTCCGAAAATCCCGGGCCATTATCTTTCACCTCTAGCTCAATTTTATTCTTGGTTTTTTTCAATTTAACATGGATCAATAATTTTTTGCTTACAGATTGTCCATATTTAAAGGAGTTTGTAATTAATTCATTTAAAATTAATCCGCAGGGTATAGCATTTGATAATTCCAGACTAACATCTTCCGTCTCCAAAATAATTTCTACCTCCTCTTTGTCGCTTAAGGAGTTCGTTATTTCCATTACCAGGCTATTTACGTAATCTTTAAAATTCAGGCCAATAGTATTATTATTGGTAAATATGTTATGATGCACTAAGGCCATTGCATATACACGTCCACGACAATCTTCAAGTGCGCTTTGCACCTCCTTTGAATCAGACATATTTTTTTTTAGATTTAATAAACTCGTAACAATGTTCATGTTGTTTTTTACGCGGTGAAATACTTCAGCAAGTAAAATTTCTTTTTCACTGAACATTTTTTCGATCTGTTGTTCCTGCTTTATGGACTCCAATGCCACAGCAAGCATGAAAGCGACTGTAGATAATAAACTAATTAAAATATTCAGGATTATCAGATTCTGGATGATTTCATCGTTTAAATAAACCTGAAACAATTGTAATTTAAATCCAATTACAATGGCAACAATAGAAAGCAAACAGATGCCACTTAAAATAATAAGATGTTTAAATGTTTCTCTGCGTCCCAAAAGTTGAACCATACTTATGATCACAGGAAAATAAAATAAGATCATGTACGATTCCTTACCTTCTTTAAGGTTAAGGAAAAAGAAAAAGAAAAATCCGTAACAAAAAAACCAATACGCGGCCCATAAATAATTTCTGAAAGTATTCATTATTGGTACTAAACACAGCGCAATCAAAGCACAATAACAATCTAAAAGAAATTGGGAGTATCCTACTATTTCAAAAAATCCAATTGCCAAAATAAAATTGGGTATGGCCATTAATGCTATTAAATTCAGTTTTCTTGTGAGATGTTTTTCCCAGGGCAGGTAATCGGCTTTAACTCCGGTATTTATTATTTTTTTTATAATTTTTTTCAATTCTTTTGCTCTTTGTTTGCCTTATATATTTATTGAGGTCAATAAAGCATTCGTTACACCAGGCTTACACCAAATTTAAATAATAAATCTCATAAATGCTCACATTTCTTATAAGCAGTTCAAAACATGCAGCTGATTATTTTTTATAAATGCTGTTCGGTCGAAAAACGGGCTCTGGATTGTATTATTTAAAGGATTTGGTCCTCTTTTCGGTTAGATAAAAATGAATACTAAGCCCTTATGATTGAGTTTTAAAACCATAAAAAATCAAAATTTATGATAATTGTTGAAAACAAATCAAAAAATACCTATATTTGCATCCCAATTCATGAAAAGGCTCCCGAAAGGGTATGCAATTTTCAGGTGGAAAAGCAAGCAAATTATAAAAAGCCTGCAACAAAAAAAAGAGTAATTTGTTGTTAATCAATAGGTTGGCAACGTAAAAAAAAGAAAATGGCAAATCACAAATCGAGTATCAAAAGAATCCGTTCTAACGATGCTAAAAGATTAACAAATCGTTACCAGGCAAAAACAATGCGTAATGCAGTTAAGGATCTAAGAACAGATGAAGTTGTAGCATCTGCTAAAGAAAAACTTCCTAAAGTTGTTGCAATGGTTGATAAATTGGCAAAGAAAAACGTTATTCACAAGAATAAAGCGGCTAATTTGAAATCAAAATTAACTAAAAGAGTTAATGCTTTAGCAACAGTAGTAAAAGCAGAACCAAAAGTTGTTGCAAAAAAAGAACCAGTTGCTAAAAAAGCAGTTGCACCAAAAAAAGCAGCAAAAAAATAATCAAATTTTAATTTTTATTATTTGAATAGAATAAGGCTCCGCTGTATGCGGAGCCTTTTTTATTTTTTTATAAAACGGCTCTGCTGCTTTGTTGGCTGCAAATTGAATCAGATACTTACAGAGTAGATCTGTGAAGATCAGTCGCATCCGTGTTATCCGTGTTCTCTCTTCATCATGATTTCGGTTAATTTTAAAATTGTTTTTTATGGCAGACTATAAACCATCGGTAGGCATAAAATCATGGGCAGAAGAAGATCGTCCTCGCGAAAAGCTATTGGATAAAGGCAGGCATATGCTCACCGAAGCCGAACTGATCGCTATCTTAATTGGCTCAGGCAGCAAGGACGAAACAGCGGTAGAGCTTTCTAAGCGCATATTGCAGAGTGTAGATAATAACCTGAATAATTTAGGAAAGCTTACTGTACAGGAATTGAATGAGTTTAAAGGCATAGGTGATGCCAAAGCAATAAGCATAATTGCTGCATTGGAACTGGGCAGAAGAAGAAAAGAGACCGAAACTATTAAGCGCGAAAAAATTATTACCAGCAAGGATGCTTTTGAAATTATGAAGCCATCCATGATGGATCTGCCGCACGAAGAATTTTGGTTGATAATGCTGAACAGAGCCAATTTGGTGATAAAAAAAGAATTAATTAGTCGGGGAGGAGTTGCTGGAACTGTAGTGGATACGAAGATAATTTTTAAAACTGCTATCGGGAACCATGCAAGTTCAATCATTGTTTGCCATAACCACCCATCGGGAAATTTGAAGCCAAGTGAAGCAGATATAAAGATCACTAAAAATATAAAAGAGGCCGGCAAAATAATGGAAATACCATTACTCGACCATTTGATAATTACCGATAATGGTTTTTATAGTTTTGCGGATGAAGGTTTGTTTTAAGTTGGTTTATTTGTCATTGGTTAACTGGTCATTAGTAGTTTGTTGTTTATTACCCATTGCCTACTGTCAAATTGCTAAATTGTTGAATTTGTATATCGTTAAATTGCCTCCACATGAATATTGAAAAAAAACTTTCTGAAAAAACAATTGAAGCCTTGCAATCGCTTTATGGTGCTACGATAGAAAAAATTGTATTCGAAAAAACCAATCCCGATTTTGAAGGAGATCTTACGTTAGTAGTTTTTAATTTCCTGAAAATATCGAAAAAGAAACCCGAAGAAACGGCTACCGAAATTGGAAATTTCCTTAAAATAAATGTACCCGAAGTAGCTGATTTTAATGTTATAAAAGGTTTTTTAAATATTGTTATTGCTGATTCGTTTTGGTTGAATTATTTTAAGTCGATCAATGGAAAGCTTTTTATTAATGCTACATTACCGGCAAATGCTCCAACCGTTATGGTGGAGTATTCCTCACCAAACACCAATAAACCTTTGCATCTTGGCCATGTGCGTAATAATTTATTGGGCTATTCGGTTTCTGAGATCTTAAAAGCGGCAGGAAATAAAGTAATAAAAACAAACCTGGTAAATGATCGTGGCATCCACATTTGTAAATCAATGTTGGCTTGGCAAAAATGGGGTAATGGCGAAACACCCGAATCTACAGGCATTAAAGGCGATCACCTGGTTGGTAAATACTATGTGGAATTTGATAAACATTATAAGCTGGAAATCGAAACCCTTGTTAAACACGGGAAAACAAAGGAAGATGCTGAAAAGCAAGCTCCATTAATGCAGGAAGCACAACAAATGCTTTTCAAATGGGAGGCCGCAGATAAAGGTACCATGGAACTGTGGGGGATGATGAATAGCTGGGTGTACAAAGGCTTTGAGTCTACCTATAAAATGCTGGGTGTTGATTTTGATAAAATTTATTATGAAAGCCAAACGTATTTATTAGGTAAAAATATCATCGAAGAAGGATTGGCAAAAAATATTTTAAAACGCAGAGCTGACAATTCGGTTTACATTGATCTGACTGCTGATGGTTTAGATGAAAAAACATTGTTACGTGCCGATGGTACTTCGGTTTATATGACGCAGGATCTTGGAACAGCTGTGCAGCGTGCCGAAGAAGAACATTTTGATAAATTGATCTACACGGTTGCCAATGAGCAGGATTACCATTTTAAAGTTTTATTTCTCATACTAAGTAAACTGGGTTACAAATGGGCGGAAGGCTTATACCATTTATCCTATGGGATGGTGGAGTTGCCGGAAGGTAAAATGAAATCACGCGAAGGAACTGTAGTTGATGCTGATGACCTGATGCAGGAGATGATCAATACAGCTGCTGTAACCTCTAAAGAGCTTGGGAAAGCAACGGATCTGAGTAACGAAGATGCCGAAAAGCTATATCGTACAATAGGTTTGGGAGCATTAAAATATTTTATGCTTAAAGTGGATCCGAAAAAGAAAATGCTTTTTAACCCTGCCGAGTCCATTGATTTTAATGGCAACACAGCCCCTTTTATTCAATTTAATTATGTGAGGATACAGGCATTGCTGCGCAAAGCGAAGGATCTACCCGGTTTTGAGTTTACAGATTCATTCTCATCTCCAGCTAATTTGCTTACAAAAGAAAAAGAGCTGATCATTAAACTGTATAGTTTCAATACAACGTTAAACCAGGCCGCTGCAGAATACAGCCCTGCGTTGATCGCTAATTATATATATGATCTGGCGAAAGAATTCAGTCAGTATTATCACGATGTTTCCATCCTAAAAGAAGAGCAAAAAGAGTTGATCTTATTCCGTTTGCACTTATCAAAAACGATTGGAAGTGCTATCAAAGAATCGATGCAGTTATTGGGAATTGATGTTCCGGAGAGGATGTAATTTGATAAACAAATAAATGGAACGCTGATGACGCAGATTTGTTATGATAAACAGGGATAAAAAACAAGAAAAGTTTTTATGTTGCGCACAGATAAAAAATCTTAATTGATCATAACAAATCTGCGTCATCTGCGTTCTATTTCCCAACTTATCTCGTAAGATTTATTGACCCTTTAGGCTCATATTTTTTACCATCAACACCTTCGGCATTAATAATGTAAAAATAGATCCCCTCTTTTGCATCATTACCTTGCAAATCCTTTCCATCCCACTTAGCATCGGTACTTTCAGAAGTATAAACAACAGTACCTTTTTTATCAAAAATTTTAGCATTCATTTTAGCAATGTTCTTCGTTTGAAAAACAAATACATCCAACACACCATCACCGTTTGGAGAAAAATCTTTTGGAATGGATGATATGGACGAGTTGCCTGTAACCTCTACTTTAATGCTATCTACGGCTGTTTCCCCTTTATCGTTGGTGGAAGTAAGGATAACAGAATAAATACCGGGTGTTTCAAATACATGAACCGGATTTGATGTGGATTTATCCTTTTTACCATCACTATAAGTCCATTTATTTGTTTTACCCGATCCTGTATTCGAAAGGTCAACGATCAATGGTGCAGTTCCTCCAACAGGGCTTGCCGATATAGAAGCAATAGGCTCTTTAGAGAATTTATTTATAACCGACTCTATTTTTTTATTGTCCTTTTTTGATGATTCAACAATTGTATTTGTTGCTACCACTGGTTTTTGTGCGTTATTATTGTTCCCTTCCGAAAGCGGTTTCTCGTTTTCTAACTTTTGTTCCTGAGTGGTATCCAGCACAGAAGCCGGTTTTTCAATAATTGCGGGCGGTAATTGCGTTTCAATTTTGGTGTTCTGCGTTAAATCTTCCGATTTTTTTTGTTTGTTTAAGATCGCAACTGTGCTGATTATTAGAGCTGATGAAAGAATTGCAATAATAGTACCGAAGCCAATTTTATGTAAAAGTGTATTGAATAAAAGAGCCAAGCCCCCCCACTTAAGGCCTATCCGAACGTTCTTCCAAACACTTGGATTAACCTCAGCTTCGTAGTTTTCGAATGATTTTTTGAATAGATCGTCTATATCGTCATTTTTCATGTTCTCTCCCTCTCTATCTGTTTGGTATTATTTTTTGTAAATGCGCCTTTGCTCTCGAATACTGTGATTTAGATGTTCCTTCCGAAATGTTTAGCATATCGCCAATCTCCTTATGGGAATACCCTTCTATGGCATATAAATTAAAAACAGTTCTGAATCCGGGTGGCAATGTTTGTATGATTTTTAACAGATCATTGGCCGCAAAATTTTCTGTAATATGATTTGTTGATGGCAGCATAAATTCTACGCTGTCCATGGCTACATTTTGTTTGAATTTTTTATTTTTTCTAATATTGGTAAGTGCAGTGTTTACCATTATTTTTCTGATCCAGCCTTCAAAAGACCCTGTTCCTTTAAATGATTTTAAGTGTTCAAAAACAGTGATAAACCCCATTTGAAGCACATCTTCGCCCTCCTCCTGACTATCACAATAACGCAAGCAAACCCCCATCATTTTTCGGGCAAACTTATCGTATAAATATTTTTGGGTGATCGGATTTTTTTCAATGCACCCTTTTACTATTTGCTCATCAGTCATTTTTGGGTTCTATGTAGAAGATGCAAAATTGCATTATTTGGTTGCATCACAAAATTTATTTTTATGTACTGCGGAATAATTGGTCACGAATAAGACCCTTCGACAAGCTCAGGGTGACACGAATTTACGAAATTGTGCTTAACTAAGCGGTATTGGTTGTTAAATTACTAACTCATATAACGAAAAAAATAATTAACCGCAGAGTTCGTAGAGATTTTACGCAGAGAACCGCAGAGAACCGCAATAAATATTAAACCGCAGCACTCTGCGTAAAATCTCTGCGAACTCTGCGGTAAAAAAAAGAACTGCGTAACATCAGTTACTGTATAATTGCATTCTCTTAAATTGTTAAATTATTTTAAATAAGTTATATTTGTTCTATGACAAAAAAATTCAAAAGAAACACTCCCGGAAAAGATACAGTACAGAAAAAAAACAAAGGTTTTTTTTTCGAAGAAATATTAAAAGTATTATCTAAACATTCCGGCAAGTCGCTCAACTATAAACAAATTGCTGCGGAACTCAATGTTACCGACCAATCCCAACGCATATTAATAAATACCATCTTATCGGAATTAAAAAATAGCGGTTCGGTATCCGAGCCCGAACGTGGTAAATTCCTGATCAAATCAACCAAACAATATATTACCGGGCGTGTGGAAATGACCGCCAGCGGCACAGCGTATATTGTATCGGAAGAGACAGAGAACGATGTGTTGGTTACCCCAACCAAAACGCTTAATGCGATGCATGGTGATACAGTGAAGGTGCTTTTATATCCAAAACGAAAAGAGAAACAAGAGGGTGAAATAGTGGAGGTGATCGATCGTGCACGAATTAAATTTGTAGGCGTGATACAACTTTCGCCACGTTTTGCTTTTCTGGTGCCAAGCAGCAACAAAGCGAATGTGGATATTTATATTCCACTGGATAAGCTGAATGGCGCTAAGGACGGGCAAAAAGCCATTGCCAAAATTACGGAATGGCCAAAAAATGGTGTGAATCCAATTGGGGAGATCATTGAAGTGTTAGGAAACGTTGGTGAGAACAATACTGAAATGCATGCGATACTCGCAGAGTTTGGCTTGCCTTACGAGTTTCCGAAAGATGTGGAACGTGCGGCCGACCTGGTTCCGATAGCGATCACTGAGGAGGAAATAGCGAAAAGACGCGACTTCCGCGAGATCACCACTTTTACGATTGACCCTGTGGATGCAAAAGATTTTGATGATGCACTCTCCATCCAAAAATTAGAGAACGGGAACTGGGAAATTGGCGTACACATTGCCGATGTGAGCCATTATGTAAAACCCAACTCTATGATCGATCAGGAAGCCATTTCGCGTGCTACCTCGGTTTACTTAGTGGACAGGGTAGTTCCGATGCTTCCTGAAGTATTATCAAACAATGTGTGTTCATTGCGCCCTAACGAAGAAAAACTGTGTTTTTCGGCAGTATTTGAAATGACTGATGATGCCGAAGTGGTAAATGAATGGATCGGAAGAACCATCATTAATTCCAACAAACGCTTTACTTACGAAGATGCACAGCTTATCATTGAAACCGAAGAAGGTGATTTTTGTGATGAAGTGTTAACGCTCGACCGCTTGGCAAAAATATTACGCGCCAATCGTTTTAGAAAAGGAAGTATTGCTTTTGAAAAAATGGAAGTGAAATTTCATTTGGACGAAGCAGGAAATCCAACAGGTGTGTTTTTTAAAACAGCAAAAGATTCCAATCAGCTGATCGAAGATTTTATGTTGTTGGCAAACCGTAAAGTGGCTGAATTTATTGGTAAAGTGAAAGGACACAATGCAGCAGGTGCCAAGAGTCAGGATACAAAAAAACCTTTTGTATATCGTATCCATGATAAACCAAACCCTGATAAACTGGCTACTTTTGCTGAGTTTGTGGGTAAGTTCGGGTATAAATTAAATATCAAAAATGAGAAATCAGTTGCTGATTCATTAAATAATTTACTGAAAGAAGTAAATGAAAAAAAAGAAGCAGGAATGATCGAACTCCTTGCCATTCGTACAATGGCAAAGGCGATATACACCACAAAAAACATTGGACATTACGGTTTGGGCTTTGAATATTATACCCATTTTACATCGCCTATACGTAGGTATCCCGATGTGATGGTGCATCGTTTATTGCAACATTATTTGGATGGCGGAAAAAATCCGGACATCGACAAATTAGAAGAGCAGTGCAAACATTCTTCCGATATGGAAAAACTGGCAGCAGATGCTGAACGCGCTTCCATTAAATACAAACAGGTTCAATTCTTAATCGATAAGATCGGGGTGGAATATGACGGTAAAATATCCGGTGTTACAGAGTGGGGTATTTTTGTTGAGATCATAGAAAATCATTGTGAAGGGATGATACGCTTAAGAGACTTGCGAGATGATAATTATTTCTTTGATGAAGATAATTATTGTTTGCGTGGCCGTAAATATGGCAAAGTACTAACACTTGGTGATACCGTTAGAATTGAAGTTAAACGTGCTGATCTGGTTCGTAAACAATTAGATTTTGCATTGGTTGAAGTAACCGAAGAGAAACCAAGAAATTCTTCTTTTTCGAAAGAATCATTTGAGAAAAAAGAATCCTTCCAGAGAAAAGAATCATTTCAGAAAGAAACGTTTCAGAAAAAAGAATCATTTCAGAAAAAAGGCAAAGGAAGAAGCGTAAAACAAAAAGCACCTGAAAAAAAGCCTCTTTTCAAAATGGAAGAGAAGTTTGAAGCACCAAATCCAATAGTTAAAAAAGAAGTTCCTAAAAAACCACCAACTCCAGGTAAAAAGTTTGATGAAGAGTGGGGATTTGAGATTTAAGTTGTTGCTGCTAATGGGGGGCAAGCAATGACTGTGGCATCGCATCCCCATAACAAATTCGTGACCTGATATCCCCCACCTCCGAATTTTTCTTTAGGTGCTGTTAGCAGTTCGTTGTTTTTGTTCGGCTACACAATTGTAAATGATAACTTGCGCCCAAGTCCGATTTCTAATAGTCGGTAAAGTGTAGATAGTTGAATGTCGCTGTGTCCGTTTTCAATTCTCGAAATAAAACTTTTTTTAGTCCCGGTTTTTTCTGCAAGCTGTTCTTGCGTTAAGTGGGCTAAATGTCTTTCTTCTCTAATGATTTCACCGATTGCAAATGCTTTCGCTTTAATTTCAAATTCAGTCCGTTTGGTAGAACCTGATTTTCCATAACGTTTGTCAAGGTGTTCCTCAAAAGTCGTTATGTTTTTGTTTTCTTTATTTTTTGCTTTCATTTTTCGGTCTATTTATTTTTTTGTTTAAAATATTCTGCTTTCAACCTCTCTGCTTTTTCAATTTCCGATTTCGGTGTCTTTTGTGTTTTCTTTTGAAACCCATTAAATAATACAACTATGCGCCCTTCATCAAAACAGCAGAAAATACGGTAAATATTACTTCCTAATTCAATCCGTATTTCATACAACCCATCCGTTCCTGTCAAATGGTCTAGGAATTTCTTTGGAACTCTTTCAACGATACTAATAAGGAAAAGCACTTCATCAATTTTTCTTTTTACTTTTTCGGTCTGTTGGTTAAAGAACTCGTCAAAGTAATGTTTGAAATAAATGATTTGTCGTATTTTTTCCATATTACAAAGTTAACTAATTGTGGAACAAAATCAAAAAATATTTTCTATAACTTTTGATACACGGGTATAATAAAAATTAGAATAAAGTACGTGGCTAAGTGCATTCAGTATTCCGGTAAATTAAGGGGGTAGAATAGACCAGAAATTTTATTCTGAATATTGTAAATCCTCTTTTCATTATAAAAACAATAAAGAGAAAGAAGCACAATGCAACAGTTCACAATGGCAAAACCCCGAAGGGGTGATATTAACCATTTAGGGATATTTGTCGTACAGCTCATTACGTTGGCCAAAAATTTTTTTGATTTAAATTAAAACAAGTCACAAAATTGAAAAATCATTGTAAGCTTTAAAATCGTAAAAAATGCAACGAACGGTTGTATATAGGCATCTTTCTATTATCTTTAACAAAATTATGTTTTCAATAAGCAGTATCAAAATAAATAGCGAGGCATGAAAAAACTGCTATTTTTAATTTTATTTTCTCTCCACTATTACTGCTCCGGTCAGGGTAATATGATCACTATTACCAGCGTAGTGCCATCTCAATTGACAATTTGCGGAACAGGCAAACTATTTACAATTACAATATACAACCCATCACCTTTTACAATTACCAACGACACCTTAAAGGTGTCGATGCCCAATGGTATAAACTATCTGGCAGGATCGGTAAGCGGAGCAACCTATGTAACCCAATTATTTCCAAACGTAGAGGTGTTTGCACTGCCAACTATTCTTCCTTTACAAAGCATCACCATTACTTATATTGCGGAAGCAAAATGTAATGTTCTGGCTTATATTTCCGGGGGGGGGATAACAAAAAACAATATCCGTGTGGATTATAAAGCTAACAATACCATCCATTACAATACACATATTACCAACTCTTATCTTGTAAAACAACCCTACCTTGTTATCACTACAATTACAAATCAATCTTATACAGGAAATATAGGTGATGTATTTTCACGCTGCATCACCATTGTAAATGCAGGTTCGGGGGAACTCACCGAATTTACCTTAACAGATATTCATGGTTCGGGGATACAGGTGAATGCCGTTGACAAAGGAACATTGACAAATGTTACTACTGCTTTGGCCAAAGTAATTGTGAATGGTACCAACTTCACAACTATTGGTGATGGCGACAATTTGTTTGAAAATGGGGAAAGTATGGTTATTTGTGAAACAGTAACTATTCTTAATTGTATTTCTGCATCATCGGCCTTTAAAGCATTCTGGGGCTGTAGTGTAAATGCCTGCCAATCGTCAGTTTCGAGTGCCAATATTGTTTTTCCGAATTACATCCCTAATTTGGTGATGACTCCAACTGCATCTATGAATACCTGCATTGGTGCCGGGAATGCAAGCCCTCAGCAATTGAGAATAGTTAATACAGGTTTAGGAAATGCGTTGAACGTAGCCTTAGAGATTTTTCAGGCAACAGGTGGGGGTTATAACAATACGGTTGGGTCCAATATTGATGCAGGAAGCTTCACCATGCAGGTTGGGAGCGGAGGCACACCTGCTTTTGTGCCCACAACTATATTTCCTACTTCCGCCTTAAACTGTATGACAGCCCCTATTGGGAAGGTCACGCTTACTATTCCAACCATTAATGCGGGAGATACTGTATTTCTGAAATGGAACTCATACAGCTGTTGTTACAATGCTTGTGCAAACACTGGCAGAAGCTATATTAACGGATGGAGGTACAGGGGCACTTATAAAAATATCTGTCAAAACACCTATGTGATCTATGAAAATTGGGGAAGGGTATATTCCAATATTTATGCTGCTTTAGCAAACAACGGTTCGCCAGCTACTTTAAATGATGGGCAAACCGGTACATTTAATTTTTTATTTTCAAACTACGGCAATTCGTATCCTGCAGGGCCCGGGGCGCACTGGAAATTTGAATTTACGGTGCCTAATTGTTTCAGTTATTCAGGTAACCTTCACATTCTGCGCTCAAATGGAATAAATACCTGGCTTCCCACTTCAGTAAATAGTTCGGGGAATGTGATCACCGCTATTTTTAATGGAACCGCTCCCTGGAACCTTGCCCAGGGGGAATTAAAACTGGACCTGACTTTGGATTGTTCCAGCTGCACCGGAACCGACAGTTTGGGCGCCATCAGCGTTAAATCGTTTTTTGTCCCGAATGGCACCTGTGCCTGTGAAATTGGGGTTTCCTGCCAAAGTACTGCCGTTAGTATCAACTGCCCAAACCCTTGCCCCGAAGGTTTGATCTTTACTTATTTTGATTTAAAACGTACCAATTATGGCTATCCCGACAATGAACCGAGTGGAGGGAATGGAATACCTGATGGACCCGGTCCTGTGGATATGACAAAAGTTAAAGCCGCCAGGGCCATGTTTGGCGATACCATTAAGGCATCGTTTAACGGATGGATAAAAACCAGTATCGCTTATCCATCATGGAAATATTGTTATGCTATTTCTTCCATCGCAAATGGAAATCGCCTGGCATTTGTTGATGCCAAATTAAAAATATACCGTGCCGGGGCCTTGTTAGCCACCTGTGCTAATTTTACTCCGGTGGTAACCGACTCCTCCACCAAAAGAACGTTTAAATATAATTTAAGTGATTCCTTGCTTGGAAGCTGCTTTACAGGCCCGTATTTGAATAATGATTCATTGGTATTTGAACCAAGATATAGAGTTATTTCCAATATCCGTAACTCGGCTCCATTAAATTGTTACTCTTCCAATGAGTTTTACCTCAGTGATCTCGCAGCTTTCCCAATACCACCTACTCCTGTGGCCCACAAATTTCAATGCGGGAACTACAATGGCAGTTGTTCCATTATCGGTTATTGGTTCAGGAACTGGGAATCAGAAAGTTATGATACCAAGTCCTGCAATAATGTGGTGCTAAGGCAAGATTATCATTTGAGTATTGGTCCGGGTAATAATAACGATGCCGGAGGGAACCTGTTCCCTTACGAATATCGAAACTGGGCACATCTTGAAAACCTAACTGCCATAATTCCTCCCGGATATACCTTGATATCAGCCCGGTTTAGAGAGATAAGAACTGCCGGAACATTAATTACCAATGCCAGCAGCTGGATAAATTTAACACCGGCTGATCCAAATTCAGATACGCTTAGCTTTCCTGTTGAGCAGTATTATATAAATTTTGGAGGTTTAGCTATTATTACCCCAAGTGATGATGGTTTTTATGGAACATTGGAAATAACACTTCAGCCCGGTTGTGAAGTAACTCCTTCCATTTATCAGGGGGTACAGAATGATGTTGATTTTGCCGTTATTCCCCAGCTAACCGGGCCCGGAACCGATACCACCTTTTTATCCGAAATTGATGATCATGTGGTGTATGATCCACCCGACCTGTTTATTCAGTCAACGCTTCCATCTGTTTTTGCTCTCAATACCACTACAACCTGGGATATCAGCATCTCCAATACCTCCAATGTATCAGATGCTTTAAATACATGGATAAGCGGCCCGGTAATTTCAGGTGTATCCATTGTAAAGGTGGTGGATCTGGATAGTAGTGTTACTATTCCCCTAACGGGCAATGTATACCAGGTAGGAACAGTAAATGCAACCACCACGCGTAATTTCAGAATAACAGGGTCTTATACCTCCTGCACGGTCGACAGCATTATTGCTTACATAGGCTGGAACTGTTTTGATGGTTATCCCACAAGTGTGGATACCTATCCGTGTACACCCGACAAAATAACACTAACCTTAACCCCTCTTACTCCTGCATTTTCGGTGAACAGTACCGGTCCGGCAAGCATTGAACTTTGCGATACAGCTGATTTTATTGCCGTTGGAACCAACATTCAGTTGGGCACAGGATATAATATTGTTTTCAGGGCTACCTTGCCGTCCGGATCTGCTTTCGTACCAGGCTCTTCTCAACTTAGCTATCCTGTTATAAACCCTTATCTTTTCATTCCTGATCCTACTATTGTTGGTAATACATTGGAATGGAATATTTCAAATAGTAATAGTCAGATTGATACCGCTGGTTTAAAAGGGCTTTTGGAGGATACGTTAAGCTCGTTTAAAATTAAATTTAAAGTGAATATCCTGCCCGATTGCAGCTATCTATCAGGAAGCACCATATTTTTTGTTTTGCTTGGTGAAGCAGCCTGCGGGCTAGCAACCGAATTAGATGTATCCATATCCCCTAATTTGGATATTGTAGGTGCAACTGTTCCCTACACCACCGCCATTGTATTAAAAACCACCTATGTTTCCCCTTGTGCCGAAAATTCAACAATGAGGGTTGTGGTTCATAATCAGGGGCCTACTGCATTTGGTAATTCGGATTCGGTGCGTATTAAACTGCCTGTGGGGCTTACTTTCACAGCAGGCTCGTTTAGCGGTATTTATAATTTTCCGCTTAACGGAACTCCCTTACAATATACACTTGGCGGAAACGGTTATTTACTTTGGAAATTGCCTGCAGGCGTGGCTTCCGGAGACAGTACGATCTTTTCTTTTGATTATACCGGTGATCCTTTGGTTCTTCCATGCGGCATAGTGTTTTTTGAAGCGAACACCTATACAGTAAGCATTGTAACTTGCAGTGGATCAGGGCTTAGTTGTGTTACAACCATAAATACTGGAGATACTACACTTGCCGCATTTACTTACAAAGCATACTTGGTACTTGCTAATGGTAGTGCTACATCCATCCCTGATCCTCCTGCTGAAGAAACCGTTACCTTAAATTTCGATATCATAAACACCGGACAAGCCATTTTAACGAATGCCGATTCTATTATTCAATTTTATTATGATGCGAATGGTGATGGAATGTATGATCCGGCTGATGTGTTTTTAACCCAGGATACCGTTCTGGTACCTAAAGATTCCACTCTGGCGTATTCTATTACTTTTGATGTTCCCGCAGGCCAGGCATGCGCTATTATTGCCATTGTTGACCCTACTGTTAATCCTTGTGTTTGTGATCCTTCCCAGTTGCTGTTAGAGCCTCCATTACTGAGTTTAAATAATGACAGTACTTTATGTTCCGGTGAATCTGTTTTATTTGGCAGGCCGCCTGTAACAGGCTATACGTATAGCTGGACACCGTCCACCGGCTTAAACAGTGCCGCTATAGCAAACCCCTTGCTTACCACATCTAATTTAACCACTGCGCCCGTTTCAACAATGTATGTTCTTGCAACAAACAGGATAGGTTGTATTGTGAATGATACCATTAACATCACGGTAAACCCTGTTCCTGTGTCCAATGCGGGTGCCGATATTGATATTTGCCCCAACGATATAGGGCAAATCGGAGCAGTATCTACTACAGGCTATACGTATCTTTGGTCACCAGGCAATGGTTTGAGCAATACATCGCTGTCAAATCCTACTGTTGCACTAATTACCCCTGGTACAAGCACTTACAAAGTAATTACAGAGGCCTTTGGTTGCTTTTCATCGGATAGCCTTGTGGTACAGGTAAATCCTATTCCGGTATCCAATGCAGGTACTGATATCCTTACCTGTGCCAGTCCGGTTCCGGGTACCATAGGCACAGCGTCCACCACAGGTTATGTATATCTCTGGTCACCAGCAACAGGACTTAGTGATATTGCGGCATCAAACCCTAAGGTAATATTAACCACCCCCGGCAGCATTACGTATACAGTAACCACCACAGCGCTTGCTTGCTTTTCATCGGATTCGGTTGTGGTAACGGTAAATCCACTACCGACCGCAACAATAACGGGTACAACAGCAGTATGCCATAATGTTGCAGCACAACGTGTGACTTTTAAAGGAGCTGGCGGTACGTCTCCATATATATTTACATATAAGCTTAATAGTGGACCCGATCAGACAATAACCTCAACCCTTGGCGACAGTATAGTTATATTAGCCTCTGCAACGGTAGTGGGTACATTTACCTATACTTTAATTAGTGTGCAGGATGCAAGTTCAACAGCATGTTCTCAGGTACAAAATGTTACTGCTATCATAACTGTGAACCCATTACCAACAGCAACTTTAACAGGAACAACTGTTGTTTGCCAGAAAGTTGCGGCACCCATTATAACCTTCACAGGAGCTAACAGTACCGCGCCCTATACTTTTACGTATACTATTAATGGCGGAGCAAACCAAACAATAAGCACAACAAGCGGAAATAGTGTTGATATAGCTGTTTCGACTCTTACGCCCGGAACATTTAAATATGTTTTGATAAGTGTACAGGATGCAAGCTCAACAAATTGCTCACAAACACAACCCGACACAGCCACTGTATTGGTAAATCCATTGCCGGTTGCTAATTTCGGTTTTGCAGATATTTGTTTGAACAGGGATATGAATTTCACTGATTCTACAAGCGTTTCAAGCGGAAGCGTTGATGCCTGGCTTTGGACGTATGGAGATAATGGAGTTTCAGGCATCGTACAAAATCCGGTTTATTTATATACCAATGCCGGAACATATCCTGTTTCTTTAATTTCCACAACCAACAATGGATGTAAGGATACCATGACGCAAAACGTTGTTGTGCATCCCTTACCCAACGTACAGTTCAACACTACGCCTGTTTCTATTGGTGTTTGTTATGGTACCAGTGTGCAATTTAATGACGCATCCGCTATTGCTGCACCGGATGTTTTACAATCCTGGTCATGGGATTTTGGAGATGCAGGCCCCTTGGATATTAATCAAAATACAGCCCATTTATATGCAGCCCCAAACCCTTATACTGTGCAGCTGCACGTGGTTTCTAATTTCGGATGCCTGGATTCCATTACAAAACCAATTACAATAAATCCTAATCCGGTTGTAAATTTTACAGGAAACCCCATAATAGGCTGCGAACCATTGTGTATTTCTTTTAGTGATTCATCATTTATTTCTGGAGGTCACAACAATATCGCCTATGCATGGGACCTTGGAGATGGCAGCCCTGTAAGTAATTCTCAAATTTTTGAGCATTGTTACGTGAATGATTCTGTTTCAACGGCTTCTTTTAACATTTCGTTAACCGTTACCTCGGATAGTGGCTGCGTTGGCACCTTATCAAAAAACAGTTACATTACAGTACACCCTAACCCAACGGCTGATTTTTCTGTTGATCCACTGGTAACCACTGTTACAAATCCGGTTTTTTCATTGGTAGATCTATCCACGGGAACTGATAGTTGGAATTGGAATTTTGGTGACAATACCTCTTCCGCAGTCCCAAACCCTCCACCGCATACATATCCTGCGGATACCGGCAGGTACGTGATAACAATGATTACCTCCTCTCAATATGGTTGTGCGGATACTGCCTATAAAACAGTTATTGTGGAAGGCGATTTTGTATTCTATATTCCCAATGCTTTTACACCCAATGAAGACGGTGTTAATGATTATTTTTTTGGTACCGGCATTGGTATTATCGAATATGATCTATGGATATTTGACAGGTGGGGAAACATGATTTTCCATGGAGATAAAATTCCTGCGGAAAATGCGAAGTGGAATGGAAGAGTAAATAGCGGTAAAACAGAGGCGCAGATAGATGTATATGTTTGGAAAGTAACACTTAAAGATATGTTTGGTAACGGTCATAAATATATAGGGACTGTGACTTTAGTGAAATAAAAAAAACATTTGCCACGAATTTCACGAATTATTAATGGATAAGAAACCTGACAGGTTTTGAAAACCTGTTAGGTTTAACAGCCCTTTAAAATAAAATTATTGGATTAATTTGTAACAAAGTGTTGGTATTACCGCCATTTTGTTACGAATTCGTGAAATTCGTGGCTATTTTTCTGACACTATGGGCAGACACTAATTAAGCTCATTTTTCTGAAAATATTTTTTGTCAAAATTTGAAATTATTATTAAGTTTATAAATGCTGAGAATGCAACCAATTTTTACAGATTGGCATCTTCTCCATACTAGATAAACACTAGCATTCAATGATCTTTATTAAAAAAAACAGCAAAGCATGAAAAAATTGCTGGTCATTACTTTTCTTTTCCTTAGTTATCAGTGCAGGAGCCAGGGTAATATGATTACCATTAACAGTACTGTTCCTACCCAAATGACCATTTGCGGGGTACCGAAGGGTTTTACCATTACTATTTATAACCCATCTCCTTTTACACTAAGCAACGACACTTTAAAATTAACCATGCCACCCGGTATTGCATACCAGGCAGGATCAGTTATGGGAGCCAGCCAAGGTAATATCACTATTCCTAACGCTCCTGTATTTGTTTTGCCAAATATTCCAACCTTATCAAGCCTAAGTATTAGTTTTATTGCAGCGGTTGGCTGTGATATCATGGCCTACACTTCCGGAGGAGGTATAATAGAAAATAAGATACGTATTGATTATACGGCCAATAATGTTCAAAATTTTGATATTCATACCACCTCTTCCTACATTGTAAGGCAACCCAATTTGTCGATCGTTAACGTTAGCAATCAATCTTATACCGGAAACATAGGAGATGTATTTACACGTTGTATCAGCATTACCAATGGTGGATTAGGTGAGCTTAGCCAGTTTACACTAACAGATACGCACGGTTCGGGTCTGCAAATTACTGCCGTAAATAAAGGAACGTGGACGAATGCGGGAACACTGGAAACAATCGTGTTGGGTGGTTCAGATTTTTCGGGCATCGGGGATGGGGATGCTTTATTTGAGAATGGAGAAAATATTATTATATGTGAAACAGTAAATGTGCTCAATTGTATATCGGTAGCTTCTACTATTGAGGCCTATTGGGGCTGTAATGGACAAAACTGCCAGTCGTTCACATCTTCCGCCAATGTTGTTTTTCCGAATTTAATACCAAATTTAATTGTTACCCCTAATAGCGGAAATATATATGCTGTGATGAATTCCTGTATTGGACAAGCCACTCAGCAGGAATTGAAAATAGAGAACACCGGTCTTGGTCAGGCTACAAACGTTCATTTGGATATTTTTCAATCAACCGGTGCGGGCTATCAAAATTATCTTGGTTCAAGTATAGATGAAACCAGCTTCACCATTCAGGTTGGGGCCTCACCACCTGTAATTATAAATACGGACAGTGCGAAAACTACCAGCCCTTTATCCTGCATGGCCGCTACAGCCAAAGGCCGGGTATTTTTATCAATACCTGCTGTTAATCCAGGAGAAATTATTTATATACGATGGAACACTTACAGTTGCTGCTACAATGCCTGCACAGGCGTTGGGCAAAACTACTTCAATGGCTGGAGGTATGCCGGTAACTATAGCAATGTATGCCAAAGCCCTTATGTAATAACCGAAAACTGGGGAAGGGTGTATTCACAGATGTATGGAGCGTTGAACAATAATTCTTCCGTTTCTACTTTAAGCAACGGAGAAACAGGTACATTTAATTTTGTCTTCTCTAATTATGGGAATCATTATTCCTACCCGGTTTCGCCAAGTGCATATTGGAAAATGGTGTTTACCTTACCACCCTGTTTAGTTTATTCCGGTAATTTGCATATTCTGAGTTATAACGGAGTGGACACCTGGATACCAGCCTCTGTAAGCACTTCGGGCAATGTTTTAACCGCTATTTTTAGTGGATCAGCTCCTTTTGGGCTCGATCATGCCGAAATAATAATTGACCTCACTGTGGATTGTTCGGGTTGTACCGGAGCAGCGGGAGCTGTGGGTATAACAGCCTATTACGTTCCTGATGCTTCCTGTAGTTGCGAAGTGGCCATTGCTTGCCAAAGCGCTTCCATAAGTGTTCTTTGCCCGGGAGTTTGTCCCGAAGGTATGGTGTTCAGGTATTTTGATATTGTGCGTAGCAGTTACGGTCAGCCGGATAATGAACCGGGAGGAGGAGATGGAATTCCCGATGTTAGTGGCAGCCTTAATTTTTCGAAAATTAAAACCAACAGGGCCATGTTTGGTGATACCATCACTGCTACTTTTAAAGGAAAGGTTGTAACCAGCATTAATCATCCTACCTGGCAGTATTGTTATGCCTATTCTTCGATAAGTAATGGAAATACGCTGGGTTTTCTTGATGCGAGGTTAACTATTTACAGAGGAGGATCGCTGATCGCTACCTGTACTAATTTTACCCCGGTAATCAGCACAAGTGGCACTACCCGTAATTTTTTATTTGACCTGAGTGCGCCTACATTAATTCCGGGAGGGTGCTTGCCTGGTGGATTTGTTTATTTGAATAACGATTCCGTAGTATTTAAACCCCGCTATAAAGTAATTGTTAATACGGGAGGCCCCATTTTAAATTGCTATTCCAGTAACGAATATTATGTGAGTGATATAGCCAATCCTACAGCAGGAGATAAATATCAATGCAGCCAATACAATGGTAATTGTTCGGTAGTAGGGTATTATTTTACAACTTCGGGTGCGGATAGTTATTCTGTAAAATCCTGTGACAACGTGATTATCTATCAAAATTATTATTTAAGCATTGGCCCTTGTTGCAGTAATTACCAGGGCGGGAATTTATTTCCTTACGAATACCGGAACTGGGCTCATATCGATACGTTAACAGCTATTGTTCCCCCGGGTTATGATTACATTTCCGCCCAGTTTATCGAATATAGAACTGCCGGAACGCTCAATTATGTTGTTAGTTCCCCAACCGTTTTAAGTCCTGTTAACCCTAATTCAAATAGCCTTGTGTTTCCTGTGGAGCAGTATTTTCAGGGCTATAATGGGCTGCTCCCTTTAAGCGATGATGGATTTGTTGGGACGTTAAGCGTAACACTTAAGCCCTCCTGTGAGGTAAGTCCAACGATATCACAGGACATTAAGTATGACTGGACCTTTAAACCAACGAGTTATTTAACAGGCCCCGGAGCCTATCCAACATTTTTATCTTATGTACAGGATCATATCATTTATCAGGCTCCTGTATTATTTTTACAATCTTCCTTGCCCTCTGTTCAGGCACCTAATAATACTACAAGCTGGGACATCAGCATATCCAATACTTCCAATGTTTCCAATGGTTTAAATACCTGGTTGAGTGGCCCCGCTATTTCAGGGCTGACCATAATCCGGATGTATGATCTGGATAACAATGTGACTATCCCCCTAACAGGCAGTATCTACCGGGTTGGGACAATAAATGCTGCCACAGTGCGTAATTTCAGGATCACCGCTACTTTTACATCCTGTTTTCAGGATAGCATTATTGTTTATTCGGGTTGGAATTGCAATGGTGGTTACCCAACAAGTATAACAGATTATCCTTGCAGCCCTGAAGAGATCACATTAAAGTCAAGCCCTCTTATGCCACTGCTGGTTGTAAATGTTACAGGGCCTTCAAGCACCATCCAATTATGCGACACAGCGAGTTATACTATTGAAGGGCTGAACGTTCAGTTGGGAACCGCGTACGACCTTACCTTAACAGCTACCTTGCCAATAGGAGTGACCATTATACCGGGTTCTTCAAAATTTAATTATCCTATTTCCGGTCCTTATACTGGTATCCCTGATCCTGTTTTTTTAGGAGGAACGATGTGGCAATGGGATATTTCAGCTATAAACCTTCAATTAGATACCAGCGGTTTGAAGGGTATCCTTGAATCCGCATTAAATTCATTTAACATTACTTTTAAAGTAACAACCAATTGTGGCTATACTTCGGGCAGTGTCATTGGTTTTAACCTTGTAGGCCAAAGTGCCTGTGGGCTGCCCACAGGGCAAGATGTGGCGCTTTCATCTCAATTAGGTATTACAGGTGCAACGGCTCCTTATACCACCCTTATTAATTTGGTCTCAACCTATATTTCACCTTGCGCCAATAATTCAAACATGAAGGTAGTAGTTCATAATACCGGCCCATTGGCTTTTGGTAATGTTGATTCGGTTATTGTTCAGTTGCCTCCTGGCGTTTCTTTTATTGCAGGTTCATTTGCCGGGATTTATAATGCTCCGGGTAATGGTATTCCTAAACAATACAGCCTTAATGGAAACAGCTACTTAATTTGGCAATTGCCTTCAGGAACAGCATCTGGTGACAGCTCGGTATTTTCTTTTGATTATAAAGGAGATGCGGAAGTGCTTTCCTGCGACATTTCCGAATTTGGGGCACAAACCATCAGCTCCACCAATGTGACCTGCACGTTGACAGGAAGCAGCTGTCCGATCAGCATAATTACGGGAGATACAACCCTTGCTGTATACACCTATAAGGCCTATTTATCCCTGAGCAACGGAATGGCAACTTCAATACCTAACCCAGCAGCAGGAGAAAGGGTTACAATGAATCTTGATATAATAAATGTCGGCCAGGCTATCTTGTCGGGTGCCAATTCAATTATCCAATTTTATTATGATGCAAATGGAAATGGCATTTACAACCCAAGTGATGTGTTTATAGCTCAGGATACACTTATGGTAAATAACAATAATACTATTCCTTATTCCCACACTTTTAATGTGCCTGCCGGACAAGCATGTGCTATCATCGCGATCATTGATACATCAGCCAACCCTTGTGTTTGCAACCCTTCTCAGTTGCTGGTGCAGCCTCTGTTAATTAGTTTGGGAAATGATACAGCGCTGTGTTCAGGAGAAACACTGCTGCTCAGCTCTCCGGCTGTGACCGGATACACGTATAGCTGGACACCAGCAACGGATCTGAACAATACCACTACATCAAGCGCTTTATTAACATCTTCAAACATAACGACTGACCTTGTTTCAACCACCTATATTCTAACAACAGACCGGATGGGCTGTATCTCAAAGGATACGATAGAAATCACAGTAAATCCTGTTCCTGTATCTAATGCGGGTACCGACATTGTTACTTGTTCCATCAACACTCCCGGTAGTATTGGAACTCCATCAAATACAGGCTATACGTATCTGTGGTCACCAACTATAGGATTAAGTGATGCAACGCTATCAAACCCTGCTGTATCTTTAGTTACGTCTGGTACAACAGCTTACATAGTTACCACCACTTCGTTTGGTTGTGTTTCGAAAGATACAGTGGTAGTAAGAGTAAATCCATTGCCAACTGCAACAATAGCAGGAGCTATAGCAATATGTAAAGGGGCAACAGCACCCAAAATTACCTTCACTGGAGCGAATGGTACGGCACCATATATTTTCACCTATACGCTCAATGCCGGGCCCAATCAAACAATAAGCACCACTAATGGAGATACTGTAAGCATAGCAGCCCCTACAACAGTTGTTGGTACATTCATATACTCTTTAGTAAGTGTGCAGGATGCAAGTTCAACAACTTGCTCACAAGCGCAAAACGGAAGCGCAACAATAACAGTAACCTCATTGCCAACAGCAACAATAGCAGGTACAACAGCAGTATGTAAAAATGCGGCCGCACCAAACATTACTTTTACAGGAGCAAGCGGTACTGCGCCTTATACGTTCATTTATACTATTAATGGTGGTGCAAATCAAACGATAAGTACAACCATTGGAAATAGTGTGGATGTGCTGGTGCCTGCAACCGCGGTTGGTACTTTTATATATGCACTTGCAAGCGTGCAGGACGGAAATACCTGCTCTCAGGTGCAAGCCGGAAACGCAACCATAACAGTAGATCCCTTGCCGGTCGCTAATTTTGGTTTTGAAGATATATGTTTAAATCAAGGGATGTATTTCTATGATTCATCAACTGTTGCGAGTGGAACTGTAACTGCCTGGTCGTGGGACTTGGGTGATAGCGGTCCTTTGGATGCTGCTCAAAACCCTGTTTATATTTATGCAAATAAAGGAAGTTATAACGTTTCTTTAATTTCCACAACCAACAATGGATGTAAAGATACAATTTCAAAAAGTGTTGTTGTTCATCCATTACCCGCGGTACAGTTTTTCATAACACCTGTTTCTATTGGGGTCTGTGATGACAGTACCGTTCAGTTCAACGATGCGTCAACAATAGTTGCACCGGATGTTTTACAATCCTGGACATGGAATTTCGGAGATGGCAGTCCGCTTCATACTTCCCAATTGGTAACAGGAGGGCATGTTTATGGGGGTATAGGTTCTTATAATGTTCAGCTAACAGTTGTTTCTGATTTTGGATGTTCCGATTCTCTTTCAAAACCAATTACTATAAATCCAAATCCTGTGGTAAATTTTTCAGGAAGCCCGGCATCGGGATGCGAACCCTTGTGTATCTCTTTTTCCGATTCCTCGTCTCTTGCCCTGGGCAGTAATGTCCACTGGACATGGGATCTTGGAGATGGCAGCCCATTGAGTAATTCTCAAATTTTTGAGCATTGTTATACCAATGATTCTGTTTTTGCACCCAATTATTTTACCATTACACTTACAGTTACTTCAGATAGCGGATGTGTTAGTACCTTATCTAAAAACAATAACATAACGGTATACCCAAATCCTCAAGCTGATTTTTTTGTTGCCCCCGAAACAACGTCCGTTGTTGACCCGGTAATTTCATTCATAAATTTATCAACCGGTGCTGATTTTTGGAATTGGAATTTTGGTGACCTTAACACTTCACAGGTCTCCAGCCCTTCGCCCCATAGGTATGCGGCAGATGTGGCAACCTACGTAATAGCGCTCACTACCACCACTCAATACGGCTGTACCGATACCGCTTATAAAACCATTGTAATTGATCCGGACTTTGTATTCTATATCCCTAATTCGTTCACGCCCAATGAAGATGGGGGCAACGATTATTTTTTTGGTACCGGTATTGGTATTATAAAATATGATCTATGGATATTTGACAGATGGGGAAATATGGTTTTTCATGGAGATGAGGTGCCTGCTGAAAATGCTAAATGGGATGGAAGAGTAAACCATGGTAAGGCAGAAGCTCAAATGGATGTATATGTTTGGAAAGTAACGCTTACCGATGTGTTTAGTAAGGTTCATAAATATATTGGGACGGTGACTATAGTGAGGTAACAGGGGCAAACGGATCTGAAATTTGTTTGTACCGGTCGCGCCTAATGGCGCTTATTTCCCCCGCAGGTAGGGATTGGCAATTACTACTAAATAGTTAAAGGATTTGCAATCAGATTCGGTTTAAAGCTCATATTAATTCACACCTTAACTCTTGGGTCGTGATTACAAATCCCGACCAGCGGGGTCGCCCTTCCTCTCGTACCAAGCTACTTTCCTTCTCTTTTTCTCAATCTCCACAGGTCATACAATGTCTTTATTCTTTTAACGATTATAGGGAATATGTATCTCCTTTATTTCAGCTATTTTTTTAATATCGTTTTTTAATTTTGAGTAGGATTCCAAAGAACCCTTAGTACATAAAATATACGTTTCTTTAGATTGTATTTCCATCTTCATAAGTTTATTATTTATATCATCTAAAAATTGTACTTTGAATGTATCTTGAAAAAACCTGCTTTTAGTTTTAAAGAATAATTTAATATCCTTTTTATCCTTACAATAGACCTTATGAATAGCCTTAAACTCCCATTCCCTTACCGAATCACAAAAATTTGTTGTTCTTGGTAAACCAGAAACACTATCTCCATAAAACTGAAGCAAATTCAGTTCAAGACAACCTCTAATATCGTGATTTCGATATATTAGCGAATCGATACTCCAGTCACCATCTAAAATAGTAAGCACTTTTTTTCTATCACTATTGTCGCAACCTGTAATAATTAATACAACAAAAGTCAATTTAACTATATAACTAATTTTCTTAATATTCATTTTGCTATTGTAATTAAAATAGTTACCCCGCTGGTAAGGACTTGCAATCCGATTTGTTTTAAAGCTCATATTAATTCACATCTATTAAGCCTTTCATATCTGAATAACTTTCAGCAGAGCTAAAAATTATAGCAAACTTAACAAACAATTGGGTTATTATTTGCCGTAATTACGAATCTCTGGCTCTTGGGGTCGTGATTGGAAGACCCAACAAGCGGAATTTTGTTTAGATATTTTTTGAGATAAATAATTATGCTGCTTCCAGAATAAACTGAGCATCAATGTTTAGCTTACTATGTAATTTTTTAGCTAATTCAATATTTATTTTCCGTTTACCGGTTAACAATTCTGAAATTCGGGTTTCACTTATACCGAGTACCTTGGCTAATTGCTTTTGTTTTAGATTCATTTCAAACATTTTGTACCGAATCATTTCAGTGAGGGTAGTAGGATATTTTATCGGCATCAGTGGAATGCTGTCCTCGTATTTTTCTGCCATTAAAGAAAGTTGCTTTAATGTTTCTAATTCTTTTGCTGGTAAATTTTCAGAGCCTCTGTTTTTGGTGGTTTTTTGAAGTAATTTTTCAATACGTTTCATTACTTCATCATACTCTTTTCTGTCACTTATTTTATTTGTTTTCATAATGTACGATTTGTTTAAAATTATATTTCTGAACAATCTATCTTATCGTATTCTGCATGTGTTCCTACAAACCGAATAAATACTGTCCGAATATTGAAAAATATCATTGCTACTAATCTGTATTTATTTCCTTTGATATTAAACACGTACCTATCGTTTCCCACATAATCAACTGAGTTAAATGATTTTTTTATATCATTAAGACTATTCCAATCAGCTTTTTTGCTGACATCATACCATTTGTTCAATGCTTCTATTGAATCTGAATGCTTGGCTCCGAATTCTGCAAAAATCGTCTTAGATATTATTACCATTTTAGCAAATTATATTACAAATATATAAATTTAATTTTATTTTTGGAAATTTAATTACATTTTAATTTATACTAAAACTGGCGTCCCCTAATGCCATCCCGAACTTTTTGTGATCCGGCAGTACTGCGGGATTGTTGTTTACGAATGATACCGCTAACCACTTACAAGCCCCCTCTTGGCGAAAAGACAATCGGGATGACATTGTGAATAAAAGTGGTCGTTTATTCACAAATTTTAAAATTAACGTAATGATAGAATTAATTCTGAATAAAAATTAAACAGGATATAAAAGCAATTAAATTCCACATATTTCCATAATATCCAACCTTTCGATAGCTTTCTGAAGCAATATTTCTATTTTTGCAAATACTTTTATAAATGAGTAGATGCAACTAATTTTTGAAGAAAGACATCTTACTACCATTGCGAAGAACACAATGTTTCCAATGATTTTTATTAAAAAAAACAGCAAGGCATGAAAAGATTGCTGCTATTAATTTTTCTTTTCGTAAATTATTACTCCTCGGGCCAGGGTAATATGATCTCTATTTCCAGTACCGTGCCAGCTAATATAACTGTTTGCGGAGCAGCCAAACTTTTTACTGTTAGTATATATAACCCTTCCCCCTTTTTAATTACAAAAGATACCTTATTAATAACAGTGCCAACCGGTATCCAATTTGTATCGGGATCGCTTACCGGGGGAATATTTTTGAATGATTTTGGAGGAATCATAAAAGTTTTTTTACCAAACATTCCTGCACTAACAAACCTAAACATTACATATATGGCCAGTGCTCAATGTACTGTTGTGGCGTTTATTGCAGGAGGAGGAATAACAAAAAATAATATTCGTGTTAATTATACCGCTAATAATAATCACACGTATAATACCCATAACAGCTCTCTTTTTCTTGTAAAGCAGCCGTTTCTTACCATCACTACTGTTACCAATCAATCGTATACCGCAAATATTGGAGATGTTTTTACACGTTGCATCACGGTTGTGAATGCGGGTTCTGGCGACCTTACCGACTTTACATTTACAGATATTCATGGGCCTGGAATACAAATAACAGCCACCAATAAAGGGGTGTTGACCAATTTTGGAATGACTGCAAAAGTTACATTGAACGGGACTACTTTTTTGGGTATTGGTGATGGGGATAATTTATTTGAAAGTGGTGAGAGCGTTACCATCTGTGAAACAGTAAATGTGCTTAATTGTATTTCCGCGTCATCGGCATTTAAAGCGTTTTGGGGCTGTAGTGTTAATGCCTGCCAATCCTCAGTTTCCAGCGCTAACGTACTTTTTCCTAATTACCTTCCTATTTTATTGATTACCCCAATTTCTTCCATGAATTCCTGCATTGGTGCAGGAAATGCCAGTCCGCAGCAATTGAAAATTATTAATAAAGGTTTAGGAAATGCGGTAAATGTTCAGTTGGAGATCTTTCAGGCAACAGGTGGGGGATATAATGGTAATGTTGGTTCAAACATAGACGCGGCCAGCTTCACCATTCAAACAGGTATTAATGCAACACCGGCATCAATTACCCCCAATAGTACTGTGGCTACTAATGCCTTAGGATGTATGACCAACCCTAAAGGGAAGGTCCTTTTTATTCTCCCTCTTATCCCTGCGGGAGATACTATTTATCTGAAATGGAACAGCTACAGTTGTTGCCCCAATTCCTGCACAAACACTGGGCAAAATTATATTAACGGCTGGAGGTATAAAGGTACTTATCAGAACATCTGCCAAAGTACTTATGTAATAGCGGAAGCATGGGGAAGGGTATATTCACAACTTTATGGTGCATTGGTAAATGATGGCTCTCCATCCACCTTAACCAACGGGCAAACCGGTACTTTTAATTTTTTGTTTTCCAACTACACTAACTCTTATCCTGTGGGACCGGGAGCGTATTGGAAATTTGAATTTACCTTACCTCCTTTCGCCTGTTTATCGTATTCCAATATACGGATCGTACATTTTAATGGAACAAGCACCTGGACACCAAACTCTGTGACTGGTTCGGGGAACATGGTTACCGCTATTTTTAATGCACCACCACCCTTCGGGCTTAACCAGGCTGAATTAAAGATCAACCTTACTTTAAATTGCGGCCTTTGCACAGGAATTGATAGTTTAAGCGCTATTGCTGTCAAATCAATTTATGTCCCAAATAATACGTGTGCCTGCGAAATAGGTGTTTCTTGCCAAAGTGCAGCCTTAAGTGTTATTTGTCCGGATCCTTGTCCTGCCGGTGTATTTTTCAATAATTTTGAAATAAAACGCACCAGTTATGGATTACCCGACAATGAAGCAGGTGGAGGAAATGGCCTTGCTGATGGGGCTGGCAGTTTGAATTTTGCAAAAATTAAAACCAACAGGTGTATGTTTGGCGATACCATTACAGCTGCCTATACGGGAATAGTTAATACCAACTTTGCACATCCATCCTTGCAATATTGTTATGCCTCTTCTTCAATAAGCAATGGTAATCTGTTAAGTTTTCTTGATGCGAAATTATTTATTTACAGAGGAGGGGCATTGTTTGCTACCTGCACCAGTTTTACGCCTGTGGTAACTACATCGGGTACTACCCGGACTTTTTTATATGACCTTAGTGCACCAACTTTAATTGCCAGCGGATGCGTGCCCGGAGGATTTACAAATACAAATGGCGATTCCCTGATATTTAAACCCCGCTATAAGCTCACTGTTAATCCTGGAAATGCGATCTTGAATTGTTATGCCACCAATAAGTTTTATTCCAGTGATATCGCTACGCCAACATTAGCAGCGGACAAATATCAATGCAGCAATTTTAATGGAAATTTTACCGCAATAGGATATTTTTTTAACTCCCATGGATCTGATAGCTATTATGTAAATTCCTGTGATAATATTTCCGTTTCACAAAATTATTACCTGAGTATTGGTCCAGGTGACGACAATTATGCCGGAGGGAATTTATTTCCTTACGAATACAGAAACTGGGCCCATATTTCTAAGTTAACAGCAACGGTACCTCCCGGATACACTTATATCTCGGCACGTTTCAACCAGATCAGAACTGCCGGAACACTTGCTTCCAATACATCTCCATGGGAACCAATAGTACCGGTAAATCCTAATGCGGATACACTTGTTTTTGATGTAGAACCTTATTTTCAGGGAACGATTCCCTTAAGCGATGATGGTTTTCATGGGAAATTGGAAGTGCTCATTCAGCCCAGCTGTGAGGTTACACCCACTATATCTCAGGGAATACAGTACGATTGGACCTTTCAACCTAACACTTATTTAACCGGTCCCGGCAGCGATACAACATTTGAAACCGGCTCAGATCGAATTATTTACGATCCGCCTGTTTTATTTTTACAGTCGGTATTACCGTCTATTTTTGCCCTTGATTCCACTACAAGCTGGGACATTAGCATCTCCAATACCTCAAATATTTCTGATGCTTTAAACACCTGGATAAGTGGCCCTACAATTTCCGGGGTAGCTATAACAAAGGTTGTTGATTTGGATAACAATGTGGTAATTCCACTTACTGACAGTATTTATAAGGTTGGTATCGTTAATGCAGGTGATATGCGCCATTTCAGGATAACAGCTTCATTTATTTCCTGTGGGCCGGATAGTGTGATCGTTCATTCGGGATGGAATTGTAATGCCGGTTACCCAACAGGTGTGGGTACTTACCCTTGTATCCCTAAAAGAATCGCCTTAACCTTAACGCCCTTAACGCCTGCATTTTTAATTAACAGCGAAGGACCTCCTTCCAGCATTCAAATGTGTGATACAGCTGAATTTAGTGCCGAATGTGTTAATGTTCAGCTCGGAACAGCCTATAATGTTATTCTTAAAGCAACATTGCCGGTTGGTGCAACATTAGTACCCGGTTCCTCCCAATTTAGCTATCCTGTTTCTGATTCTTCAATCAATATTCCCGACCCTGTCTTAATTAGCGGAAATGAATGGAAATGGGACATTACAGCCACCGATAGTGTTATTGGTGCAAATGGATTGAAAGGTATATTAGACACCATTTTAAATTCTTTTAAAGTAAGTTTTAAATTTATTACCGATTGTAGTTATACGTCAGGCAGCAGTGTGGCCTTTGTTGCAATGGGGAATGCGGCATGTGGGTATGCTACGGAACCTGATATATCCTTGTCGCCTTCTTTAGATATTATTGGTGCCACCGAACCTTATGCCACATCTGTTATATTAACAACCACATACGTTTCGCCATGCGCAGGAAATTCCAGCATACGGGTGGTTATACATAATCAGGGGCCCACGGCTTTTGGCGTTACCGACTCTGTTGTAGTTCAATTACCTATTGGTGTTCCTTTCATACCAGGTTCTTTCAGCGGTATTTACAATGCTCCCCTTAATGGAACACCACGGCAGTATAGTTTAAGTGGGATCACTTACCTGGTATGGAAATTACCAATAGGAACCTTAGCGGGAGATAGCTGTATCTTTTCTTTTGAGTACATCGGAGATCCTCCTGCACTTGCTTGTGGTATTATTCTCTTTGAAGCAAAAACCTATAGCATAAGCACTATTACCTGCGTTGCAACAGGGAATAATTGCGTAACACAAATAATTACAGGCGACACAGCTCTCCCTGTATTTACCTATAAAGCATACCTGTCGCTTAGTAATGGCTTTGCTACGGCAATACCTAACCCCCCGGGTGGAGAAACGGTAACCGTAAGCTATGATATTACTAATACAGGACAGGCGATACTTACCGATGCTGATTCAATTGTTCAATTTTATTTTGATGCCAACGCAGATGGATTTTATAGTACAGGCGATGTGTTCATAGCAGAAGATACACTACTGATACCAAAGGACAGTACCATGAGGTTTACTTCCACTTTTAATGCGCCTGCCGGGCAAGGATGTTCCATTATTGCTCTTATTGATCCGGCAGTGAATTCCTGTGTTTGTGATTTTTCACAATTGCTTATCACTTCGTCATTACATAGCTTAAATAACGACAGCACTTTGTGTTCCAGTGAAACAATAACACTGAGTTCTGCTCCTGTAGCGGGGTATACGTATAGCTGGACACCTGTAACCGGTTTAAGTGATCCAACTATTTCCAATACGGTGTTAACAACATCAAATTTAACGACTGCGCCTGTTTCAACACTATACATCCTCACAACAAACCGGATGGGTTGTATTGCTGCCGATACTCTTGTAATAACCGTGAATCCTTTACCAATAGGAACCATCACCGGAACAATAGATGTGTGTGAAAACTCCGCTGCTCCAAGCGTTACATTAGTGGGGTCGGGAAGCACGGGGCCATATACCTTCACTTATAACATTAATGGAGGATCAAATCAAACACTAACTACAACCAATGGAGATAGCGCCACTATTTTAGCACCAACAAACGTTCCGGGAACCTTTATTTACAACCTGGTAAGTATACAAGACTCCAGTGCAACAGCCTGTGCCCAGCCTCAAAGTGCCAGTGTAACAATAATAGTGAACCCACTGCCATTAGCATCCGCTTTAATTGGAGGAACAACAGAAGTGTGTAAAGGAGGTACTCCGCCAAACATCACATTTACCGGATCAGTGGGCACACCGCCTTTTACTTTTACCTACACCATCAACAATGGATCCCTTTTAACTGCAACTACTATAAGCGGAAACAGTATTATCGTGGCAGCTCCAACAACTACTGTTGGAGCATTTGTATATAATTTGTTGAGCGTACAAGATGCAAGCTCAACCACTTGCTCTCAACCGCAAAGCGGAAGCGCAACAATAACGGTAAATCCTTTACCAACAGCAAGCATAAGCGGATCTATAGCAGTGTGCAGAGAGGCCGTATCACCCGATATCATCTTTGTGGGATCTAATGGTACAGCTCCATACACCTTTACGTATACCCTTAATGGTGGAGCCAATCAAACAGTGGTTTCCACTAATGGCGACACAGCTTTTGTACCTGCTTCAACAATAGCAGATGGTACTTTTGTATATGCGCTGGTGAGTGTAATAGATGGAAGTATAACCACTTGCTCTCAGGCGCAAAGCGGAACTGCAACTGTAATAGTGGATCCATTGCCGACCGCAACCATTAGAGGAACAACTTCACTTTGCCAGGGTTTTCCTGCACCGGATATTACTTTTGTTGGATTCGGTGGTGTAAGGCCTTATATATTTACTTATACTATAAATGGTGTGATGCAGCCAACTGTGGTCGCTACAGCTATTGATAGTGTTACTGTGCCGGTCCCAACAACAATAGCCGGTATATTTACGTATTCACTTGTGAGCGTACAGGATGCAAACCTTGCAGCATGTACGCACCCGCAAACAGGAAATGCAATAATAACGGTGCATCCAAAACCTATTGCCGCATTTAGTTCAACAAAAGTTTGTAATGGAAATGCAACACAATTCAACGACAGTTCAACAACATTATCAGGAACTATCAGCACCTGGGTATGGGATATGGGTGATGGAAGCCCTTTGAATGCAGCACAAAGCCCTTTTTATATTTATCCGGCCGCGGGAATGCACAGTGTTACTTTATTTGTAAATAATAGTTTGGGATGTGCTGATACGGTTATAAAAACCGCGCAGGTTTACTACAACCCAATAGCAAGTTTTACTCATAATAATGTTTGTTTTAGAGATACTATTCATTTCACCAATACTTCTTCGGTACATTTTTCTACTTCTATAACGTCCTATTTATGGGTGTTTGGCGATGGAGGAGTTACAAGCAATTTAACAAACCCGGTACATTATTATTCTGTTCCAGGTACCTTTAATGTTACGTTGGTAACCACCACAGGTAATGGATGTTCAGCTGTTGCAAACATCCCTGTAAAAACATTTGCCCCCCCGCTTACAGGTTTTACGTTTAACAATACCTGTTTATTTGATTCCGTTTTATTTACAAACACATCAGTAAATCCCACTGCGGGCACTATTGCCAGCTGGTCCTGGAATTTTGGTGACAATTCAGCTTTAAACACCAGCACATGGAGCCCCAAACATCTATATCCTAATCCGGGTGATTATGAGGTTACTTTGATCACCCATTCATCCAATCTTGGTTGTCCGGATACTCTGAAAGATACCATTACAGTATTTCCTATGCCAATTGCTGATTTCGGATCTACTAATGTTTGTTTAAATCAGGTTATGTATTTTAACGATTCCTCTGCCGTTGCTTCCGGCAGTATTTCTGCTTGGGAGTGGAACTTTGGCGATGGCACACCTTTAGCCAACAGCCAAAATCCTTCACATACTTTTGCAACTGCAACAACATATTCGGTTTCACTGATTGCCACATCTATTGATGGATGTAAAGATACGATTGCGAAAAACGTGGTGATCCATCCTTTGCCTACTGTTCAATATAGTGCAGCGAATGTTTGTGATGGCACCGTAGTTTCCTTTACTGATCTATCCACCATTCCGGCAACCGATACGATACTGTCCTATTCATGGGCTTTTGGTGACAACAGTCCGGTTAGTGCAAATAAAAACACTTCACATCTTTATGCTTCCGCAGGATCTTATAACGTTGAACTAAGGGTTGTCTCTTATTTCGGTTGTGTTGATTCTACTACTAAAATCAGTATTGTTAATCCCAATCCGGTTGTTAATTTTACAGTAAATGATAGTGATACAGCCGGATGTGAGCCATTCTGTATTACATTTCAAGATTCATCTTCTATCAGCTCGGGTACTAATATTGGATGGTCATGGGCTTTTGGTAATGGAACCCAAGCCAACAATTCTGAGAATTCTGTTTGTTGTTACTCCAACGATTCTGTATTTGTGCCGGTGTTTTATACTCCTATTTTAACCGTTACTTCGGATAGTGGCTGTGTTAGCACAATATCAAAAACAAATTTCATAACTGTATATCCAAAACCGGAGGCCAATTTTAATGTTGAACCTAAAACAGAAACAATTATAAACCCTGTTATTTCATTTACAGACCTATCCACAGGAACTAATTTTTGGAATTGGAATTTTGGTGATATGGATACTTCTTCCTTGTCTGCCCCGCTGCCTCATACCTATGCGGATACCGGCACTTATACAATAACGCTGATCACAAGTACTAATTATGGCTGTTTGGATACGGCTTATCAAAACATTAGTATAGAAGCGGATTTTGTATTTTATATTCCTAATTCTTTTACACCCGATGACGATGGTATAAATGAAACTTTTTCAGGAAAAGGCATTTTTATTATTAAATATGAAATGAGTATTTTTGATCGTTGGGGTAATTTAGTTTTCTTTTCTGATGACATCAATTCAGCTTGGGATGGTAAAGCAAATCATGGAAAAGAATTAGCCCAGAGAGATGTGTATATTTATTCTATCAACGTTACGGATATTAAAACGATACAACATGCATACAAAGGGAAGGTAACACTGATAAGATAAAAAAAGCCTCTCCCCTTAATCCTCTCTGCACAGGAGAGGACATTGCGGTTTAGTTAAGAAGCCATCGCACATATTTCGACAGGCTCAATATGACCAGCGCGCTGTCAGTCAGAGCTTGTCGAAGACTGTGGGTTGATATTCCCCCTTAACTAAACGACATTGCAGGGGAGGAGACGTAATAAAATAGCAATTAAGAATAACATCATCAAAAATCATGTCAAAAACATTAGAAGCATTTTTAGCTGCATCAGAAATAAAAATAGTTGATGTAAGTCATCGAAAAAAAATAATGCACAATATTGAGCTGTATGATAAAAGTGTAGTGGAGGGGAAAAATCAATTCAGTAATTTAGAACTTGCCAAAAAACGTATTGCTGGAATTAAGCATAAATCAATTGAGAATCTTGAAAAATACCTGGTAGAATTTGAAGCCAATTTTATTAAACGGGGAGGGAAAGTTATTTGGGCGCAGGATGCTGAAGAGGCTATAAAGGAATCGCTTCAGATCATGCAAAAGCTGAAAGCGAAAACGGTTGTAAAAACGAAATCAATGGTTTCGGAGGAGATCCACCTAAAAGAGGCACTCGAAAAAAACGGGATAGAAGGCATTGAAACAGACCTGGGGGAATATATTTTACAATTACGCAAAGAAACGCCATTCCATACTGTAACTCCGGCAATGCACCTTTCAAAAGAAGATGTAGCAAAAACATTTAATGAAAAAAAAGGAACACCACTTGATTGGACCCCTGAACAAATAACCGATTTTGTTCGCAGGGAATTACGCGAAAAATATTCGAAAGCAGATGTTGGGGTTAGTGGTGCTAATTTTTTGATTGCCGATATTGGAGCAATTGCTGTAACCGAAAATGAAGGGAATGGAGTAATGTCAATGGCATTTCCGAAAGTGCATATTGCTATTGTAGGAATTGAAAAAATCATCCCATCTATGGCTGATCTGGATCTGTTCTGGCCAGTGCTTTCAACCTATGGAACAGGACAACACCTGACTGCATACAATACTATTTACACCGGGCCGAAACAATCAGACGAAGTGGATGGTCCTGGCGAAATGTATGTTATTTTGCTTGATAACGGTCGTTCTCTATTGTTAGATAAACCGGAGCAGAGAGAAGCCCTTTCCTGTATTGGATGTGGTGCATGCTCCACTGTTTGTCCGGTTTACCAAACCATTGGCGGGCAAGCCTATGGCACAACATACAGCGGACCTATTGGTTCTGTTATCACTCCACATAAACAAGGGATGGAGGAGTTCAAACACTTAAGTTACGCATCTACTTTATGTGGAAAATGTACCGAAGTATGTCCTGCAAAAATTGATATTCATAAACTTTTACTTTTGAATCGTAGGGATGTAGTTCAACAAGGTCTTTCAGCAAAAACCGACAACTGGATATGGCATTTTTGGAAAAAGGCGATGCAGAAACGCTCTAAAATGGACAAAGGCGGAGCAAAATTAAAGAACTTTATGCTTAAACAATTTTTCAAAAAATCGTGGGGCGAACGTAGAGAATTTCCGCAAGCAGTGCCGAAATCTTTTAACCAGCTCTGGAGAGAACGTAAGGGGATAAAATAACAGTAATAAAAATTAAAATCGAATCTCTAAATCCTAATTTGAAATTTAGTTTTTAGAATTAATAATATATGTTAGCAATTGCCCCAGCGGGCAAAATCTTTGTAGAATATAAAAATCAAAAAAAATAAGCCCCAGTGGGGCGAAATATTCCGCTCCGGAGTTTACCCGATGAAAGAGGGAGGGCTTTATAGATGAGGTGGGATTGCCGTTTTCTACAAAGATTTCACCCTTCTGGGGCTAATAGGGTCGTAACACCAATTAATATTATCATTTATGAATTTAGATCTATCAGGAAAAACAGCCCTTGTTTGCGGAAGTACTCAAGGCATCGGAAAGGCTTCAGCTATGGAGCTTGCGATACTCGGTGCAAATATAGTATTGGCTGCACGTAACGAAGAATCATTGAAAGCAGCACTAAAAGATCTGGATGTTTCGAAAGGACAAACGCATACTTTTTTATGTGCCGATTTTCAAAATCCAAATCAACTAAAAGAAAAAGTAGAAACCTTTGTTGCAACGCAAGGTATTATACATATTTTGGTAAATAATACAGGAGGCCCTCCGGGTGGCCTGATAACAAATGCGAAGGTGGAAGAGTTTTTACAAGCCTTTAATAATCATTTGGTATGTAACCATATTTTGGTTCAGGCAGTGATAGAGGGTATGAAAAAAGAAAATTACGGAAGGATCATCAATATTATAAGCACTTCTGTTAAAATGCCGTTGAAAAATTTAGGTGTTTCAAATACTATTCGTGCTGCGGTTGCAAACTGGTCAAAAACACTTGCAAACGAAGTGGCATCATTTGGAATCACTGTAAACAATGTGCTTCCTGGTGCTACCTCAACAGGCCGGTTGCAGGCCATTATAGAAAACAAATCAAAAAATACCGGAGAATCTTTGAATCAAATTAAAAATGAAATGGAAAGCGAAATTCCATTGGGTCGTTTTGCTGATCCATCGGAAATTGCTAATGCAGTTGCCTTTTTAGCAAGCCCGGCTGCATCGTATATTACCGGAATTAATGTGCCGGTGGATGGTGGAAGAACAGGATGTTTGTAAGGTAGAGGAAGACAAAAAACAATATACGTTATTTCAATAGGGCAAGAATAAATTTTTAGCCACCAATCCGGATCATACTTCTGTTCTCGGTAGAGGCTGTATTCAGAGCAATTGAAGGGTTCGCACCAACAGCATTTTCAAAATCAAATCGTCCGCCACGTTCTCGTTTTTTACTTTCTAAACACGATAAAATAAGAGGGGTAATATCTTCGCCCTTTCTCGTGGATGCAAGGAGATCTGTTTCATCCTGAGAGAACAAACAGTTTTTCATTTTCCCATCAGCCGTTAGGCGCAAGCGATTGCAAGTGCCACAAAAAGGTTCGGTAATGGTTGTAATAAAAGCGAAAGTGCCTGCATGTCCAGGTACGGTATATTTTTTTGCTGTATCGTTTATTGCATCTTCTAATTTTAAAAACGCATATTTTGTACTTATACTATTCAGCATTTCTTTGTAGGAGAAAACTTTTTCGGGGAGCCATTCATTTCCGGCAAAGGGCATGAATTCTATGAACCGCACATCAAGCGGGAAGTCTTTTGTCCAGCTAATAAAATCCAAAATGGCATGTTCGTTTATTCCTTTCATTACCACCATATTTACTTTCACTTTAAAATTCTGTGATAGCAGTAAATAAATATTGGCCATGATCTTTTTAAAATCTCCCCGCTTGGTGATGGCAAAAAATTCATCGGGGTTTAATGTGTCCAAACTCACGTTCACCGAACGGATATTGGCCGCTTTAAAAGTTTCGATGTACTGATCAACCAACACAGCATTTGTGCTGACAGTGAGCTCTACAGGAAGCGTTGAAAGTTTTTGTATGATTTCCTTCGCATCTTTTCTAAGCAAAGGTTCACCTCCTGTTAAACGGATTTTTTTTACTCCCAATCCAACAAAGACCTTTGCCATGCTTTCAATTTCATCCACCTGCATCAATTTTGCAGATGGTGTAACCAGCACTTTTTCATTGGGCATACAATAAACACAACGCAAGTTACACGCATCTGTAAGCGAAATGCGCAAGTAATCGTGATGGCGGCCAAACGTGTCTGTTAGTTGAAGTTTCGGCATTTTTATAAATTTAATTTACGAGATTTTTTTGTAACACTCCTAAATTATTTTCTAATTTGTCAGACTATAAATCTACATTAAAAAATGTATTGCATTTATAGATTTGTGAACTTAAATAAATTCAGTTTCATCTATCAACACCATACATTTAAAATGTCCTTTTGGGCATTTGTCATAGCCTATTTTAGAACAGGGGCGGCAGGATAAATTTTTCACTTCCACAATTTTTGATCTTGTATCGGGGAGATAAGGTGTGAAACCAAAGGCGGGAACAGTATTTCCCCAAACGGAAATAATTTCTTTTTTGAATGCAGCTGCAATATGCATTAAGCCTGTATCGTGTGAAATAATTTTTGTTGCCTGTTTTATTAAGGATGCGGATTGATTCAAATTGTATTTTCCACATGCATTGTAAATGGCTGCTCCCAGAGCATTTTTTATTAGCTCTGCACGTTCGGCATCTTCTTTTCCTCCTAATAAAACAATGGGTTGATCTATTTTTTTACAGATAGAAATTATTTTTTCAGTGGGTAATTGTTTAGTGAAATGCTTTGCACCGATCACAAAACCGATGTATCCCTTTTGATGGGATGCTGGTAAAGAAGCAATGTTCACTTCATTCTTCGGGGCAATAAAATAATCTAAACCCTTTTTATCATTTTTTATTCCAAGCGATTCAACAGTTTGCATATAGCGGTCAACTATATGCGTTGCAGGCATTTTATTTATTTTAAAATTGACCAACAACCATTTTTTAAAATTCAGTTTTTTGAATGATGCAGAGGGTTTGCCGAGTGCCATTTTTATTTGCAGCGATCGGATATTATTATGCAGATCAACAACAAGATCAAAGTTTTCTTTTTTCAGATCTTCAATAACTTCGCTCACTTCTTTTTCGATGAGGTGAATTTTGCTGATATAAGGATTGTGCTCTAAGATCCCTTTGAAGGATTTTTTTGTGAGGTAGTGAATTTCAATATCGGGCTTTTGTAGTTTTGTACAGCGGATCACAGGCGTAGTTAATACAATATCGCCAATGGAACTAAAACGTATGATGAGTATTTTTTTCAAGAGTGCAAACTTGGGTTGAAGAAAATAGGTGGTTATAGTATCAAATAATTTTAAGAATATAAAGCGTTTTCCGACAGTAATAATAAATTAATAATCAAATGGCTCTCTGCTTGTATGCCGTATTCTTATGATGCGAATTTCCTGCATTGCTATTTTGATTTGATAAGTAATTCGGTAGTTGTATATAACGAATGCTCTGAATTCTTTGGACGGTTTATCTTTTAGTTTATCTGTTTCACAAATTAGAGCATTTGTTTTTATAATTTCTAATCGGGATAAAATGCCATCCTTTACAATTTTGGGAGCTTGCGAACTTTGTTTAGATAAAAAAGAAAGAATTTCTTTGAAGTCATCGAGTGCATTTCTATCCCAAATAATTGGAAAAGATTTTTGTTTTACCATTTGGATAACTCTTTTATAGCATCTTGATGGGTAACAAAATCACCGTTTTCGATGCGAGAAACAGCTTCATTGATTTCTTTATTATATTGTTTTCGGGTAGTTCGTTTATTTTCTTTGTCAACATTCAAAAAACTCTTTACCATTTCCAAAAGCAAGGTCTGTTGTTTCTTGGATAACAATGGCAAGTAGGAATCAAGTTGTTTTTTTATTGCTGTTGTGGTCATGCCGATCATTTATTAGTATTCAAATTTACAAAAAATAAAACAATTTTTTATTTCTCATTATAGATCACTTCCAGCAATGTTTGTCCAACGGCTTTCAACGTGTTTTTATCGATCAGGCCCATATTATCTTTATGCGTATGGTGATAATCACCAAAGCCTCCCGTAGCTTGGTTGTACTCAATAATATCAATACATGGTATTCCGGCCTGATTCACGTAAACGTGATCATCAACACCAACAAATTCTTTGGTTTGTGACAAAAAATAATTTCCATAACCAATGTTGCTTGCTGCTTTCCAAACTTTATCAACCGCTGAAGAAGCGTATTCCACCGATTTACTTTCTTTAGGGAAAATAGCATTAGGGCCACCAACCATATCTAATAAGATCCCAAAATTTGCATAGTAATTTGTTTTATGCAAATTCTTCGCCCAGTATTGTGAACCAAGGCACCACGATTCATTGTTTCCGCTTGTTCCATAATCTTCAATATCAAAAAAGATGATATCGATCCCAATATTAGGTTGGATCTTACTCGCCTGACGGGCAATTTCCAAAGCAACACCAACACCGCTTGCACCATCATTAGCGCCATCTATTGGTTTATCTTTATCCTTGATGTCCTCATCCGCAAAAGGGCGCGTGTCCCAGTGTGAGCAGATCAAAATTCGGTTTTGTGCTTCCGGTTTAAAGCTTGCGATAATATTTTTTAAAGTGAATTGTTTTTTGTCAAAAGTTTGAACAGTTCCGCGTTGAACAATAGTTTCGAGCCCATATGATTTTAATTTTGCAACCAAATAGTCAGCACATTTAGCATGTGAAGTAGTTCCGGGTACGCGAGGACCAAAATCAACCTGGGCTTGTATATAGGCATAAGCTGAATCAGCATTAAAATCAGGGGCTGTAACTTTTTTTACATCAACAGTTTTTGTTTCCCCCGTTTCTTTTGTTTCTCCCGTTTCATTGCGGCAAGATGCAAGAAAAAGTAATGTATTAATACAAAATAACAGTAGTATTTTATTCTTGAATCGCCCAGACTGAACCATCTTTAGTATCTTTAATTGTAATATTGTTTTTACTCAGATCATCGCGCAATTTGTCGGATGCGGCAAAATCTTTTTTTGCTTTTATTTCTTTTCTTATTTCCAGAATTATTTCCATTACACCTTGTAAGGCTTTATCACTGGCGGTATTGGATGTTTCTGTTTTTAATCCCAATACATCAAAAACAAACTCGTGCATTAGTTTTTTCAGAGAAATGATATCTTCATTTGTGATCGTTTCTTTACTGTCGTTTACCGAATTAATGATGCGGGAAGCTTCAAACAAATTAGCGATCAAAATGGGAGTATTAAAATCATCGTTCATTGCATCGTAGCAATTTTTTTCTATCTCTTTTATATCAGAGGTGGATTTAGGAGATGCTTTTAAATTCTCCAATGTTTTAATAGATGCCATCAAACGGGCATACCCTTTTTCAGATGCCTGCAATGCTTCATTCGAGAAATCAAGTGTACTCCGGTAATGGGTTTGCATCATAAAAAAGCGAACGCCCATTGGGCTATATCCTTTTTCCAATAAGGGATGATCCCCGGTAAATAATTCGCCCGGCAAAAAGCCGTTACCCGCTGTTTTAGACATACGAACACCGTTCACTGTAAGCATATTGGTATGCATCCAGTATTTAACAGGTGCTTTGTGGTTACATGCCTGCGATTGAGCAATTTCATTGGTATGGTGAGTTGCTTGCAAGTCCATTCCACCACCGTGTATATCAAATGTATCACCTAAATATTTACTGCTCATGGCCGAGCATTCAATGTGCCAGCCCGGAAAACCCCAGCCCCATGGCGATGGCCAGCGCATGATCTGTTCCGGTTTTACTTTTATCCATAAAGCAAAATCAAGCCGGCCACGTTTTTCATCCTGCCCGCTAAGCTCACGGGTGTTTGCTATCAGGTCGTCTAATTGCCTGTTAGTAAGCTGTCCGTAAGGAAATTCTTTATTGTATTTTTCTACATCAAAATAAACGGTACCATTTACTTCATACGCATACCCATTTGAAATGATTTGTTTTACCATTTCAATCTGCTCACAAATATGTCCGGTAGCGGTAGGCTCAATACTTGGTGGAAGGGCATTGAATTCGCGCATTACATCATGGAAACCGAGCGTATATTTTTGAACGATCTCCATCGGTTCCAACTGTTCCAGCTTCGCTTTCTTTTCAAATTTATCATCGCCCTCATCACGGTCGCCTTCCAAATGCCCTGCGTCAGTGATGTTACGTACATAACGCACCTTAAATCCCGAATGTAATAAATAGCGATAGATCAGATCAAAGGAAATAAACGTACGGCAGTTGCCCAGGTGCACATCACTGTATACTGTTGGGCCGCATACGTACAAGCCAACCATGCCTTCATTGAGGGGTTCAAACTTTTCTTTTGTTCGCGTTAGTGTATTGTAAATTACGAGGTGATTCTTCATAAAAAAATAAAAAGTGTGAGAGATAAAAAATTCTAAATCCTAATCTCCGAATTCTAAATTTGAATTTAGAATTTAAAGATTAGGATCCAGGCATTAGAGATTAGAATTTAGTTGAGATGTTATTCTTCGATAACACTATCACCAACATATTTGCCACCTTTATAAAGTGCTATACGGGTTAATATTCCATTGGTACTATAGATATATACCTTGCCGTCCATTAATTTGTTTTTATGGAAAATACCATCTTTAGATACCTGTTTATCCTTGTTGTATAGTTTCCATTTCCCTTCGCCATCAAATGGTTTACCACTATTCACTTTTTCAATTCCTTTGTCCACTTCAATTGGCGCCACTTTAATAGGGTCAACAATAACTTCTTTTACAACTTCTTTAATAATTGGTTTTTTAGGCTCGTATGTTTTTACACTTGCTACATCTAAAAAACCATCAGCAAAATTTTTCTCAGATTTCAGATCTCCGTTTTCATAATATTCTTTTAAGATCCCAGCCTCTTTGCCTTCTGCCCATGATCCTTCGATCATTGTCTGACCATTTTCATAAAAATACTTTTGGTCTCCTGCACGTTTACCGGTAGTGTTAAACTTAAATGCTTGCTGAACCTGGCCATTCTCATAATACAACTTATAATCACCTACCCAGCGATTGTTTTTCCACAAACCTTCTTCTTTCGGTTTGCCGTTTTCGTGATACATAATGGCATAGCCGCTGGGGCGGTTATTTTCGTAAGTGATCTTGCTTTTTAAATTATTGTTGCAATAATATTCGGTCCAAATAGCTATCTTTTTGCTGCTTTCAAATACACCTTCTTCTACTTTTTGATCATCCGTATAACAAGGCTTGTGAACCATCTTATTGGTAACTACCCATTTTCCTTGTTTTTTCCCGGCAACATCCGTTAGGTTAATTGTATCAGTACCAGACATCTCATACGTTTGAGCAAAGGCAAGGTTAGAAGCAATAATCAACACTATCAAAAAAACTTTTTTCATCTAAGAAGAATAATTTATTTCAAATTTTATCAGCCAACTGGCGGATATTTTTTTAATTGTTTCTTTGTCTCTATAATGCGCAAATGTAATCTTTTTAATTATATTCAACAAAGGCATACCGTAAAATTTACTGTTAGCGCTGTAAAATGTTCATTTCGTGGCTGCCCGCAAGTTTTTGATCATGTCGGAGGTCATTGCCGACAGGTCAAATTCGGGCTTCCAGCCCCAATCCGAAACGGCCTCAGCAGCATCAATGCTTTTTGGCCAGCTATCGGCTATTTGCTGACGCGAATCTTCTTTGTAAGTGATCCTGAAATTGGGGATATGTTTTGTGATCTCAGCAGCAATTTCTTTTGGTGAAAAACTAAAGCCGGCCAGATTATAACTCGAACGAATTTTAATTTTTTTCGCATCTGCTTGCATAATACCAATGGTGGCTTTAATTGCATCAGGCATATACATCATCGGCAAAGTGGCATTTTCTGACAAAAAACATTCATACGTCCCGGATTTTAAGGCCTCATGAAAAATGTGTACTGCATAATCTGTGGTGCCTCCAGCCGGTGCCGATTTCCAACCAATTAATCCGGGATAACGCAAACTGCGCACGTCCACATTGTATTTATTGAAATAATACTCGCACCAGCGCTCCCCTGCTTGTTTGCTGATACCGTAAACCGTGCTGGGCTCCATTACCGTATATTGAGGTGTGTTTTCTTTAGGAGTATTTGGACCGAAAACCGCAATAGAACTGGGCCAGTATATTTTTTCAATGATCTTTTCTTTTGCAAGGTCGAGTACATTTAGCAATCCATTCATATTCAGATCCCAGGCAAACTTTGGCATTTTTTCAGCGGTAGCGGAAAGTAGCGCTGCTAATAGGTATACCTGGTTGATCTTATGGCGTTTTACTATTTCCAGCAAACCCGTGGCATTCAGCACATCAATCACTTCAAAAGGGCCTTCTTTGGATTGTTCTGTTATTTTAACATCTGAGGCTATTACGTTTTCGATACCGTAAACATTTCTAAGATTTTGCACCAGCTCAGTCCCTAATTGTCCGGATGAACCGATCACTAATATTTTTTCTGTTGTTCGCATAATAAAGTTCAGTAAAGAATTACACCAATTTACAACAGATTACACCGGTTCAACTGCATATTGCATTATCGGTAAAATCGATCTTGTATTTCTATAATCGGTGGAATCCCTGTATATACGAGGCTAAAAATACTTTTTTTTAACAACATACCCTTGATCACCTGGAATTATTTTAAACAGGGCTAAAAAAGCTGCATTTTGAAAAATTTGTTTTTAATATTTTTGTGAAAAAGCCAGTTTTTATGAAAAACTTTCGATTTGGCGTATCCACAAAAATTGTCGTTAAATAGTCAATTAATGAGTACGAGCAAGGCTTTCAAAAGACTGAAACCGTTGAATAAATTTCTTATCAACACTTGATTGTGAATACTTTATGAGAAAATAGTGACCTAATTTATGGCTATTCGCTTAATATTGTATTAATTTTGTTTCCGGATTACAATAAAACAGTATTCACAAATAAAACAAACACAGCATGAAAAAACTTACCTGCCTGCTTATTATGTTCGTTATAGGAACAAGCCTTGCTAATGCAACAACTGTTAAAGCGATTGTTGCTAAAAAAATTGCGGAAGATTTTTTTAAACAGGTTTTAACACAAGATCTTAGTGTTGCAACGTTAACATATACCGAATTGTCGGCTAATGGAGAACCTGTTTATTACGTATTTAACGTAAATGAAGGCCACATTGTTGTTGCTGCAGCTGACGATGTTCTTCCTATTATCAGCTATTCAACTGAAGGGAGATTCGTTGCACCAAAAGCAAAAGCTATTGTGGTTACTATCGACAAATGGGCTGCTAAATCATGGGCAACTCAACCTTCAAAAGGCTAGTTTACATTAAATAATAACCGGAGTTTTACCTTGAATGAATAATGCTGAGGCTTCCCATGGCCTACTAGCACTTCGTGTTCTAATCAGTTGAAAATCAAGCTGATTTAATCAAAAAGCATTAAAATTTTATTGATCCCCGCCATTTTTCTTTTGTTCTCAAAAGAATAGTTTTTATGCTCTCCTTAATTTTTTTAATTCCCCACCTGTTTAAATATTTTATTTTTAGATAGTTTGTCATTAAAATTCCGTAACTTGCTGTATAAATTCGTTAATTGGGTTTTTGAAGTGTAAAATCAAAAATGGAGGTGCCGATGAACTGTATTATTATTGATGATGATGAAATGTCCAGAACTGCTTTAAAGCATTTGGTTTCTCAAATTTCGTACCTGAATCTTATTGGAGTTTATAGCAAAGCGAGTGAATCCCTCTCTGTTTTAGATAGTAAAAGCGTTGATTTAATGCTGCTGGATATAGAAATGCCTGATATCAACGGCCTTGAATTTATAAAAACCATTAAGGCTCCGCCTTTAACCATTTTTGTTACCTCAAAAAAAGAATATGCTATAGAAGCCTTTGAATGTAACGTAATCGATTATCTTGTAAAGCCTATTTTATTGGATCGCTTTTTTAAAGCGATAACAAAATCAAAAGAAATTTTCGATACCTATAAAAAAAATGATGCAACCTTAAGTAAGGATTATCTTTTTGTAAAAGTTAATGGAACCATTGTTAAGATCAGTATGAAGGAGATACTGTGGGTTGAAGCTTTGGGCGATTATATTAATATTAATACCTCCGAAAAAAAATATACAATTCATTCAACCATGAAAACGATGGAGAATAAATTAGCTGATGATAAATTTATTCGGGTACATCGTTCATTCATTATTTCCATTGCCAGCATTAATTCAATTGATGATAATATTATAGTAATTAATAAGCAACTCATTCCAATTGGATTGGTTTATAGGGAAAAGCTAATTAAAAGGCTGAATTTATTATAGGGTCTTACTATCAAATTACTTTAGTTCAACCTTAAATTTTGCAGGTTCAGCGAATTTATCCTTGATTTTTTCAGTTCTCAAGTAAAAATTAATTGTAAAAAACACCTTATTATAAAAGAAAGGAGTAATGAATTATGAACGAAGATGTGAATTTACAGGAAATAAATATATTGCTTGTTGAAGATAATCCGGGTGATATACGACTTACAAAAGAAGTCCTTAAAGAGGGGAAAATAAAAAATATTTTAAATGTGGTTATGGATGGGGAAGAGGCCATACTCTATTTAAAGAAAATAGGCGATCATATTAATGCTGTTACTCCCGATATTATTTTACTCGATCTTAACTTGCCAAAGAAGGACGGGAGAGAAGTACTTGCCGAAATAAAAGAGGATCCATTACTGAAGCTTATTCCGGTGATTGTGTTAACTACTTCTTCGGCCGAACAGGACGTATTAAATATGTATGCCCATCACGCTAATTGTTATATCACCAAACCGGTTGATTTTAGTCAATTTATTACTGTTATCAGATCTATTGAAAATTTTTGGCTCACCATTGTAAAGTTACCCCTAAAAAAAACAACTAAATAGATTTAGGGAGGGGGCGCATAAGTCAGTCCAACTGCTTCGACAAGCTCAGTATTACGTTCGCGCGATTTGGCCCGAAGTCCGCATTAAAGGGATCATAGGCTATTGCCTAATTCAATTAAATCTATTTGCCTGCACAGGTATAACACTATAATTTATCTGCACATGAAAGATTTAAAAAATTTTTCAATTTATCTTAGACAAAATCATTTAAAAGATTTTGCAAAGGAAAATTTGCGCATAATCAGCACATTGGATATTCCATTGATGAAGCATCCGCTTATAGCCCAATTGACCAAGGAGCAACTGTTTGAACAAACCTTGACTAGTTTAGATAAATTCCTGCTTTCGATAGAAAACGATACCGCAATTGAAGATCTAAAAAAGAATTTAAAAAATTGGGAAGAAAATAAAACTCCCGGATTTTCCAGAAATGATGTTCAACTTGCCGACCTGGTTCATATATATTCTGCTCAAAAAAGGGCTCTGCTCAAATTTTTATCTTTTTTTACAAATGATGTTAACGAAGTTTTAAATATTGTTAATGAACTGGAGGAATACTATGTAACTACCCAGGGTATAGCCTTGGCCATGTTATTAAAAATTCAAAAAGAAACGGAAGCGAGTTTATTGGCAAGTGAAAAGCAGCTTCAGTTAATGGTTTCAAATATAAAGGGATACGCCATTTTTATGATAGATACCACCGGCCATATTATAAGTTGGAACCAGGGTGCGGTAAATACAAAAGGCTATTTGGAAGAGGAAATTATTGGAAAACATATTTCTGTTTTTTATACTTCCGAAGATATAGAACTACAAAAACCGCAACAAAATTTAAAGATTGCCCGGGAAAATGGCAGGTGTGAAAGCGAAGGTTGGCGCATAAGAAAGGATGGTTCTAAATTTTGGGCGGAAGTTATTTTTACTGCAATATATAATGAATTGGGAGTATTAGAAGGCTTTGCAAAAATTACCCATGATATTTCGGACCGTAAAAAAGCAGAGGATGAACTAAAACAAACAACGTTAGAATTGTTAAGGTCCAATCAGGAACTGGAACAGTTTGCTTATGTGGCATCACATGATTTGCAAGAGCCATTAAGAATGGTAACCAGTTACCTTCAACTGATAGAAAAACGATATAAAAATAAATTAGATCAGGATGCAAGTGATTTTATTGGCTTTGCTGTTGATGGAAGTAACCGAATGAGGGTACTTATCCAAAGTCTTTTGGAATATTCGAGGGTGAATAGGATTAAACCATTTGAACCCATCAATGTGACCGACCTGTTAAATGAAATAGTACAAAATCTAAGTGGTGCGATCGAGGAACAAAAGGCTACCGTGCTGTTTGAGGAGATGCCAATTATTTATGGCGATTTTGTTCTGATAGGTCAATTATTTCAAAACTTGATCGAGAATGCGATAAAGTTTAGAGGCGATAAAAACCCACAGGTTTTAATTTCAGCTAAAAAAGAAAACAATGAATATCTATTCTCAATAAAAGATAATGGTATTGGTATGAAAAAAGAATATCTGGATAAGATATTTGTTATTTTTCAACGACTAAATAGCAAGGAAAAATATCCCGGAACCGGCATTGGACTTGCCATTTGCAAAAAAATAGTGGAGCGCCACAATGGAAAAATTTGGGTGGAATCGGAAGTGGATAAAGGAAGTACTTTTTATTTTACAATAAAAGAAAAATAGAATAAAAATTACACTCCGGTAATTTTAAAAATCAGGAAGGTTCCAATCGCTGAATGAAGCGACTTTACTTAATGTTGTGATCACAGGTGCCGGCTAAAACATCCTGATTCAGTGCTTTCCGACAATAAAAAATTAAACAGATAATAAACATGAAGGTTATAAAATGGTTTAAAAATGTATCCATCTCCCAAAAATTATATTTGGTAGTAGGTGCAATGGCCTTACTTATCACTGTTGAGCTATTTACAATGTTATTTGCTCTTAATACACTTTCATCTGTAAGAGCATTTGTAGGTGGTGAGGGCTTATGGTCAAAAGCAGAAAAAGATGCCGTTTACTATTTGCAAAAATATTCCCGAACATTTAATGAGAAAGATTATGCGCAGTTTCAGGAGTTTATGAAAGTGCCTTTAGGAGACCACAAGTCATTAATGGAACTGAATAAAAAAAATCCGGATCTGGAAATTGCCAAGCAAGGTTTTCTGGAAGGGCGCAATCATCCGGATGATGTGGAAGGAATGATAAAATTATTCCGCAGATTTAACAACATCCATTATATAAAAAAAGCAATTCTTATTTGGACAAAAGCGGATATGATGATCGGGCAACTGCCTCCAATTGCCGAAAAGCTAAAGGCTGAGGTAAGTCAGAGTTCCCCTTCATTGGAAAAAATAGATGACCTGCTTTTTGAAATAGATAGTATCAATCAAAAGCTCACTGTTTTGGAAGATGACTTTTCTTATACATTGGGTGAAGGTTCGAGATGGTTGGAAAACCTGATCCTGACTATTTTATTTGCCATTGCATTAACTGTTGAGTTTACCGGATTGTTTTTAAGTATTTCATTAAGCATAGGTATAACAAAGGGTGTTAATGAAATTATAAGAGTTTCAGGCAACATATCAAAAGCCGACTTTAATAGCAAGGCAAAAATTTATTCAAAAGATGAAATAGGGTTATTGGCTGCATCGTTTAATAAAATGATGGACGACCTGCAGGAAAATATAAATGAACGTATTCTGGTAGAGCAAAACTTAAGAAAACAAAAGGATCTATACGAGTCGCTTATTGAAACACAAAGTGAAATGGGGCAGGGAATTGCAATCACGGAGGGGAAATCAATCATTTATGCAAATGATGCACTTTGCAAAATGTATGGGTATAGTAGGACTGAGATCCTCAATTTGTCTTCATTTTTTGATATAGTTGTGCCGGAAGAAAAAGAAAGACTTTTTATACGTTTAAACGGTCGTCTTTCCGGGAACGAACCTGGTGATACCGGAGAAACCACAGTTGTATCTAAAGATGGGAACAAAATTGATATCGAATACTCTATCAAAAAGATCAATACAGATGGGCGCGTTCAATTATTATCAGTTATCCGCGATATAACTTATCGCAAACGTGCGGAGGAGGAACTGAAACAAAAAACGCAAGATCTTATTCGTTCCAACGAGGAGTTGGAGCAATTTGCCTACGTGGCTTCTCACGATTTACAGGAACCATTGCGCATGGTAACCAGTTATCTCGAATTATTAGAAATGAGGTATAAAGATAAATTGGATCAGGATGCGACCGAATTTATTGGCTTTGCAGTTGATGGAAGCAACCGGATGAGAATTCTTATCCAAAGTCTTTTAGAATATTCAAGGGTTAATAGAATAAAACCATTTGAATCCATCAATGTGAATGATTTATTAAAAGACGTATTACAAAACTTAAGTGGGGTAATCAAAGAACAAAATGCCATTGTTTTAAATGAGGAAATGCCTGTGATCTATGGCGATTTTGTTTTAATAAGTCAATTATTTCAAAATTTGATAGAGAACGCGATAAAATTTAGAGGTGATAAAACCCCGGAAATTTTTATTTCATGTAAAAAAGAAAACGATGAATATTTGTTTTCAATAAAAGATAATGGAATTGGTATAAATAACGAATATTTAGATAAAATATTCATTATTTTTCAACGATTAAACAATAAAGAAAAATATCCGGGAACGGGCATGGGGCTTGCCATTTGCAAAAAAATTGTGGAGCATCACAACGGAAAAATATGGGTTGAATCGGAAGTAGGTAAAGGAAGTACTTTCTATTTTACAATAAAAAAAATGTAAAGGATTTAAAATACATTCTGCTTTTTAAATAATTTGTTTAAAAAAATGGAAGAAAAAATTAAAATATTAATCATTGAAGATAACCCCGGTGATGTCCGATTAATAAACGTTTACTTAAAGGACTATTCGGGAGATAATTATATATTTTCAGTTGCCGACAGTTTATCAAAAGGATTGAATTTGTTGTCGCAAGAGGAGTTTGATGTTATTATTCTTGACCTTACACTGCCTGATAGTTCTGGTTTAGATACATTTAAAAGAGCCTATGAACATTCACCTCATATCCCAATTATTGTACTTACCGGCTTGGATAATGAAACAGTAGGGATGAATGCCATGAAATTAGGGGCACAGGACTTTTTGGTTAAAGGAAGCATAAAGGGAAAAGAATTGAATCGTTCTATCAATTATAGTATTGAACGTTTTAAGCTTTTAAAAGCGTTTTCAGAAAACACAAAAAAACTGGAAGAAAAAACGCTTGATCTCATCATTGAACAGCAAAAACTTAAAAATGCTCAGAAAATAGCACGCATAGGTAGTTGGGATTGGGATATTGTTAAAAATACGGTTACTTTTTCGGATGAACTCTATCGAATTTATGGTTTAAAATGCGGTGAATTTATTGCTGACTTTAACAGTTTCATTAACATGATCCATCCCGAAGACAGGGAATACGTTAAAAATACAATAGAAGACGCAACCCAAAAATTACAGCCATTAAATTTTAAACACAGGATCGTACGTCCAAATAACAGGGTAAGAATACTGCATACAATTAGTCAGGTAATAGCAGATAAAGATGGCAGACCCATCAGAATGCAGGGAACAGAGCAGGATGTTACCGAGCAGTTTCATAAGGAAGAGTTAGAAAAACTGGTTTTAGCGGCCACTCAATCTTATAATTCGGTGGTAATAGCCGATAGTACAGGTAAAATAGAGTGGGTAAACCAAGGTTTTACAAAACTAACAGGATATGATCTGGATGAAATATTAACTATAAACGAGGGGTTTTTAAAAAATGTTCATAATACTGAAGTTCCCGGTCAAAATGATTTTTTTAAGTTAATTATTTCAGAAAAAAAACCTATTACGTATGAAAGCAAAAACTTTTCTAAAAACGGAGATGAGTATTGGGTAATAACCACATTAACACCTGTGCTTGGGAAAAGGGGGGATGTTGAAAAAATTATTGCTATTGATTCTGACATCACATTGAGAAAAAAAATAGAAGAAGAATTACACAGATCAAATAAAATAGCGGAAGAGTCCATAAAAGTGAAAGAGCAATTCATGACAAATATGAGCCATGAAATTCGCACACCAATGAATGCCATTGTGGGTTTCACTGATCTGCTTTTGAAAACGAAACTTGACATAGAACAAAAACAATTTATTGATGCCATTCAAATTTCGGGAAAAAATTTACTTGTGATCATTAACGATATACTTACATTTTCAAAGATCAAATCTGGAAAGCTGATTTTCGAACAAATTAATTTTCGTTTGTCACAGGTTTTTTCTTCCATCACCGCCTTATTGCTCCCCAATGCAAAGGAAAAAAACATCCATTTATCTTCAACAATTGATTCAAATATCCCCGATCATTTAATTGGTGACCCTTTGCGGTTAAATCAAATAATTTTAAACCTGGTTGGAAATGCGATCAAATTTACAAAACAGGGAGAAGTTAAAATCAGCGTTGAACTTATATCACAAACTGATGATATGTTGGAACTGGCTTTTTCTGTGAGCGATACAGGGATAGGGATCTCTAAAGAAAAATTGTCAGTAATATTTGAAGAGTTTAGCCAGGCAAGTAGTCAGACTACCCGTAAATATGGTGGTACAGGGCTAGGGCTTGCAATTGCAAAGCAGTTGATCGAACAGCAAGGAGGAAACATTTCTGTTGAAAGCGAAATTGACAAAGGGGCTAAGTTTACATTCAATCTTAAATTAAAAAAGAATTTGAATCCCGGATTTGAAACCGTTAAAGATGTATCCTGCGGTGTTGAAGATCTGGAAGGTTTGAAAGATCTGAAAATTTTGCTTGTGGAAGATAACCTGCTCAATCAAATACTTGCAAAAAAAATATTAAGTAATTGGAAATGCAGTACAACACTTGCAGAAAACGGATTAATTGCAATTAAAAAATTAGAAAAAGAGGATTTCGATCTTATTATTATGGATATTCAAATGCCTGAGATGGATGGGAATGAAGCAACGAAATACATCAGGACAAAATTTCCTTCCCCAAAATGTAATACACCTATACTCGCGATGACCGCGCATGCTCTTGCAGGGGAAGAGGAAAAGTGCATTCATGCAGGTATGAATGATTATATCTCCAAACCATTTGATACTAACGTTGTGTATTCTAAAATAATGGCAATACTCAAAAAAAATAATTCTATTTAGAAACTGTTTAAATTTTATATAAAAAATGACAATATTGCTTATAAAAGCCACCGCTCCTTTCTCGATAGGCTCGAAATGACCATGCGCGCAGTCGTTTCGAGCGAAGTCGAGAAATCGTGGGAAGGTTAGAGGCAGCTTTGATCAAATTTAAACAGGCTCTTAATAAAACTCATTTTAAAAAAATATTAAAATGGAAACTGCAAACAACAAAAAGATAGATCTATCCTATTTAAAGGAACTTTCAAAAGGAAGCAATGAATTTATTTGTGAAATGATATCCGTGTTTATGGCACAGATCCCCGAAGAGTTGGATGAAATAGATACGTATTGCAATGCAAAAGATTGGCATTCCTTACATCGGGTTGCTCATAAAATGAAACCATCCTTTTCATTTATGGGGATCAAAGAACTGGAAAATGTTATTTGTTTAATTGACGAATATAGCGCCACTGAAACGAATCTTGATCGATTGCCGGACTTGATCTCAACGTTAAAAAACGTTTGTTCTAAGGCTTTACAGGAGCTTGAAATTGAAAAAAAATTATTTCTGTAATTTTATTTTCTGTTGTTTACAGTCTTTTTTGGTGATTCGCCATCCAGTTAATTCAATTCAACGAAAATTTTGGGTTTTAGTTAAATGTAAACGTACTACTAACAAAAACTTAATCTCATGGAAACGTTCAATAATTTTTCCGCATTTCTGGAAGCTGACAATACCTTATTATCAGGTATAAAGTCATCGAAGCCAGCGCGTTCACATGCATCGCTCAAAAGAGTCGGTGCATCTAAAAAAACGCAAAAAAAAATAACATTGTTTATCATTGATGACGATATTATGTATCTGAAGGCATTAGAACATTCTATCGCCAATAAAATTAATTCGTTGGTTATCTATTTGTTTCAAACGGGAGAGGAGTGTTTGCAACAGATGAAATTGAAACCGGCCATCGTTATTTTGGATTATTATTTAAATACAAAGGTGGCGGATGCTCAGAATGGTATAGTCGTTTTAAAACAAATAAAAAAAATAAACTCTAAGGCGAAAGTAATTATGTTATCCGGTCAGGATAGCTTAAATATTGCTGATGATTGTATGGCAAATGGAGCGTATGATTATATTTCAAAAAGCGACACATCCTTTGTTAGAATAAATAATCTTATCTCAAATATTGTGGAAGATATTAAAATTAATGATAGTTATAAAACCTTCCGATATGCTGTATTGGTGGTAATTTTAATACTAATGGCTTATGGTTTAATAAGTTGATTGAATTAGGCAATAATGAATAATTCAAACAACTGTTTGATATTACAAGGTGCGCTGTCACCCAGAGCCTGTCGAAGGGTGTGCGTAGGGCTGCCCACATACTTCGACAGGCTCAGTATGACATTCGCACGATTTAGCCTGAATTCACATTAAAACGATTATAATCCATTGCCTAATTTAATAAGTTGATTTGTAATTTGAACATGGAGGAATGTGAATCCCTGCTTTGTAAAACATTTTTCTTTAGAAATGAGTTTTACTATGTTGTATTAAAAACAATTACCTTTGTACGTATTTTAAATCCTCAGACACTATGTTATTGCAAAACAGAGTTAACAAAAAGGAGCTTAAAAAACGAATTCAGGAAGAAACTCTTAAACGGGTCACTGTTTCGTTTTACCGTTATGTTATTATTGAAACCCCGGAAGAGCTTCGCGACAATTTATTTCAACAATGGAATGATCTTGGCATATTAGGCCGGATTTACATTGCACACGAAGGCATTAATGCTCAAATGTGCGTTCCTGAACATAACTGGGATGTTTTCATAAAAAATCTGTTTGCGGATCCACGTTTTGCAGATGTTCCATTCAAAATTGCTGTCGAAGATAATGGCAAATCCTTTTATAAACTAACAGTTAAAGTACGTCATAAAATTGTTGCTGACGGCCTGGATGATGGAGCCTTTGATGTTACCAATGTAGGTAATCATTTAAGTGCAAAAGAGTTTAACGAGGCAATGGAAAACCCCGATACCATTGTAGTGGATATGCGTAACCATTACGAAAGTGAAGTGGGGCGTTTTGTTGGTGCGCTTTGTCCGGATGCAGATACTTTTCGTGAAGAATTGCCGATAGTGATCGATGAATTAAAAGATAAAAAAGATCAGAAAATAATTATGTATTGCACCGGTGGCGTACGTTGTGAGAAAGCAAGTGCCTATCTGAAACATCACGGTTTTAAAGATGTAAGCCAATTGCATGGCGGCATAATTGATTATGTACGACAAATAAAAGCGGAAAATTTACCTTCAAAATTTATTGGAAAAAACTTTGTGTTTGACGAACGTGTTGGTGAACGTATTACCGATGATGTGATTGCGCAATGCCATCAATGTGGCGCTGTGTGCGACACTCATGTGAATTGCGCAAATGATGATTGCCATCTGTTGTTTATTCAATGCGAAAAATGTGCTGAGAAAATGAATGGCTGCTGCACTCCCGAATGTGTTCACATAGCTTCTTTACCGGTTGAAGAACAAAGAATTTTGCGCAAAGGCCGCAAAAAGGAAGATTGTCTTTCCGTTTATAAAAGCAGGTTACGTCCTAATTTAAAAGTGATGTTGGAAAACAGAGATTTAAAAATTGTGAAGTAATACGTCAGTGGCTAAATTACCCTAAACTGAAAGTGCCGGGAGCATCGTACTTTATATTACCCACACCATGTAGGTTCAGTAATCCCCTTACCACCATTAAGCAGGACTTTCGCAGAATAAAAAAGGCTACCTTTTGGGGTAGCCTTTTAGGTTTTAATTATTGTAGAATTATTCGCCAGTTACTTTTGTGAAATAAGTTTTAGAGAATAAACCACCTTTCATACCATAGTCAACAGTAGCAACTTTGGTAATGCCTCCAATTTTAGCTGCGGTAGCAACACTCACATCTATATCTTTTGCAATACCAAACCATACTTTTTTCGTGGCTACTCCTGTTTTAATTGAACTTGCAGTAGTTACCATTCCTGGATAAATTTTAGTACAAGACGTAGTGCCTAATAAAGCAACTACGGAACTCATTATAAATATTTTTTTCATATTTTTTTAATTTTAATTTCCGTGAACAATAATTTCTTTTTTTACGAAGAATACATAGTTTGTAGTCTTCAAATCTGCGGTAGCAACACCATTGGTAATTTTACCCTGATGCGCAGCTTCTGCTATACCAAAGTTCTTATTTAATTGCCATGCATGAAATAGTACTGTGGTTTGTGAGGTGCCAACTTTAGTTCCAATAGAAGCGGATGAAACAGATAATGGCGATGTAACTGAACATGATGTAAGACTTGCTGCTGCAGCAATGATACTTACGATTGATAGTGTCTTTTTCATAATATTATTCTCCTGTTACGATTACAACAAGTTTACCACTTGTTAAAAATTTAATATCAACTGACCCAATTTTAGTGATTTTACCTTCTTTTGCTGCTGCAGCGATACCGCTATCAGAATCGCCTACCAATTTGGATTTAACAACGCCTGTTTTTGTCCCGATTGGATTTCCTGTAGTGACGTGAGAACTCATAACCACGCAGGAGTTCAGCAACAGAGGCATGACCCCTAATACTAAAATAAATTTGATTTTTTTCATATTTTATTAATATATTTAGTTTGGCCAAATGTATACATTTTTTTTAACTGGCAACATTTATTTTAAATTATAAATAAATGCCCTTTATTTAATAAGGCAATAGCTTATACTATTACCTAATAACCTAAATTCAATTAATATTTTAATGGCGAATCCATTATACACAGGTTTTATAGGGGCTGTCCTCCCGAACCCGTTTATACGGGAGAGGGAACTTGCTCATTGCGGGCAGTATCGTTTAAATTAAGAAAGATCCCTCTCGAAAAGCTCGGGATGACAACCAGGTAAAGCACTTTTTTTTAGCGAAATACACAAACATTATTAATCGAACTCAGGTTAATAATCAATTTAATGACTCCGGGCTATCAAACCTTAGGCGTGTTTATTTTCCAAATTTTGAAGAGTTTCGATAATCCGAAAAACTTTTGAAATGTTTTCGTTTTCTTATTTTTTTTCGCTAAACTTGCATAATGAAAAAGCATTTGTTGTTAGCATTATTTTTTGTAGGGATCTCTACACTATCGTATTCTCAATCGGCCGGTAAAGGGGGCAGTGAAAAGTCAGGAAGTTTTTTCTCGCGTGTATTTCGTGGTGGACAAAAACCTCGTGCTCAAATGAGTCATTTTGGAAAACGGAAATCCGACCCGAACATACAGAACAACGGCACTTCATATCGTAAAAATCGCAAACAAGAATATGTTGTGGATGGCGATGGATTTGGTACTGCAAAACAAGGAAAAAGAAAAAGAAAAAAATAAACAGGTCTGTCCGGTTAATTCCACACAAAACTGTTTTGAGGTCAATACAGAAAAATTAAATTTTTTCAGCGCATTTCAGCATTCCGAAGGATTCATTCTGGAAATCGCTTTAATCTTATATTTACACGGATAGATTCGTAAACCTCAATGAACATTCTTTTTCTGGATTCAAATCACCCCCTACTTCACGAAACACTCCAAAAGGCAGGCCATACCTGTGATCTAAATTATCATTGGACAAAAGATGAGATCATGAATTCCATTCATTTGTATGACGGGATCATTATTAGAAGTAAGATAAAAATCACAAAAGAAATTATTGATAAAGCTCTAAAACTTAAGTTCATTGCACGTGCGGGAGCGGGAATGGAAAACATTGATGTGGAATATGCCGAAAGTAAAGGTATACGATGTTTGCACGCCCCCGAAGGCAACAGGGATGCTGTTGGCGAACATGCAATAGGAATGTTGCTGTCTCTTTTTAATAATTTATGCAGAGCAAATAAGGAAGTGCGCCAAGGGAAATGGATACGTGAAGGAAACCGTGGTATTGAGTTGATGGGGAAAACGGTTGGTATTATCGGTTATGGGAATATGGGAAGCGCTTTTGCTGAACGCCTGAAAGGCTTTGGTGTAAAGGTTTTGGTGTATGATAAATACAAAAGTGATTTCGGGAATGATTTTATTATTGAAACTACATTGGATCGGATCTTCGAACAAGCTGATATTATTAGTTTACACACACCATTAACGGAAGAAACCCGTTACATGATCAATGATAGTTTCATCAACAATTTCAAAAAAAACATTTACATTATTAATACAGCACGTGGTAAGTGCCTGAATACAGCCGATCTGGTAAAAAATATAAAATCCGGAAAAATAGAAGGCGCCTGTTTAGATGTGTTGGAATACGAAGTTGTATCATTCGAAAACCTGGATACAACCAACCTTCCTGAACCTTTTCAATATTTGATACAGAGTGAAAAAGTAATGTTATCGCCACATATCGGTGGCTGGACCATTGAAAGCAATCAAAAAATTGCACGAGTGCTTGCTGAGAAAATTGAAAAAGAAATAAATAACAATTAATTCTCCCAATTTTTTAATGCAAAAAAAATCTAAAATATTCGCGTTGCGATTTATAGGGATCTTCTTTTTTACCTTTATTATTCAGGGTGTTTTTGCCCAGAATCTAAAAACGGACTCACTTGTTCTTGAACTTTCAAAAACAAAACAAGATACGAGCAAGATAAAAATTCTGCTAAGCCTTTCTTTTATTTTACGAGCAAAAGAATCCGATAAGGCTTTAGAATACGCTAATACAGCCTTGTCCTTATCCAATAAAATTCGAAATAAAAAGTGGAAAGCAAAATCGTTCAATAATATAGGACTTGCTTATTTCTACAAATCAAACTATGATAGCGCACAAATTTATTATGAGAGTGCTTTAAAAATTGGAATAGAAATTCCCGACTCCAGCATCATTTCTTTGTCTTACAGCCAACTTGGTAATGTGTATAAAACTATTTCCAATTTCCCGCTATCCATTGAATATCATAAAAAGGCCCTCCGTATCAGAAAAAACGCCAACGACACTTTGCTTAGCGTGCAATCGTATAGTAACCTTGGTAATTCGTATGTCCGGAACGCTCAGTATGAATTGGCATTAAAAAATTATTTCAGTGCTCTTGAACTAATAAAAACAAAAAAAAGGATCCCCGAATATGTTAATACACTTGGCGGTATTGGGAATGTTTTTATGTATCAAAAAAATTACAAAAAAGCAATTGAATATTATTTGCAATGTTTAGATGTTTGTGAAGAACAAGGTGATATAAGAGCTATGAATACTTCCCTATTAAACTTAGGGCTTTCACATACTGCACTCAAAAATTATGATACTGCTCTTGTTTTTTTTCAACGATTAATTAAAAATTACGAGAAAGTTAAAAACAGAGAAATGCTTGCAAAGTCGTACGTTGCTATAAGTGTTGTATATGAAGAGACCCATCGTTTTAAAACTGCAATTGAATATTCACAAAAAGGGGCAGATATCTATAAAGAGCTTGAATTAAATTCCGAGTCGGTAGAAGCAACTCTGGGTTTGGCACAGCAGTATTTAAAAGCAGGTGATGAGGTGAATGGAAGGCGTTGTTTGAACGAAGGATTGGTATACATTAAAAATATAAAAAACAAAGAAGTTCTTGTTGGCGCATATACAAGAGTGGCCCAGTGTTACAGTCTTTTGGGTGATAATTTGAAGGCATACTATTATCTCGAAAAGAGTACTGAAATAAAGGACAGTTTATATACTAGCAATAGTGTACAAGCCGTTGTGCAAATGCAGTCTGCGTTTGATCTTAAATCAAAAGAAAATGAAATAGAACTGCTCAATAAAGGCAAGGAAATAAGCGATTATAAGATCAGCCAACAACAAAACGTTATATTTTCTCTGTTAGGTGGCGCCCTTCTTGTTATTTTATTGGTGTTTTTTATTCTTCGGGGTTACCGAAAAACAAAACGTGTAAACGTTGCTCTTTCCGATGCATACAAACAAATAAACGAAAAGAATAAGAATATCTCCGACAGTATCCAATATGCAAAAAACATACAGAATGCCTTACTCCGGATACCGAAATATTTTGATGAACAATTAAGAGGCAATTATTTTATTCTTTATAAACCTAAAGATGTTGTGAGCGGTGATTTTTACTGGATAGAACAATACGATAAGCTGTTACTTGTTGCTGCTGCCGACTGCACCGGCCATGGGGTTCCCGGATCGTTAATGAGTATGCTCGGCATCGAAAAATTAAAACAGGCTGTGCGCGAAAAAGGTTTTACAAAACCCGATGATATTCTTTCATTCGTTAATAGATCATTTAAGGAAACATTATCCACAAATGGAACAGAGGCTGCTTTGCGTGATGGCATGGACATTGCCTTATGCTGCATCGACTTAAGCAATAACATAGTGCTTTTTGCAGGAGCCAATCGCCCATTATGGATCTCAACTACCAATGAGAGGGGTGAAAGGGCTTTGAAAATAATTAATTCCACAAAAGCCGCTATTGGGGGCTTTACCGATGAAACGCAACAATTTCAATCACATACTTATTCCTGCAAAAAAAACGATACCATTTATCTTTTTACAGATGGATTTACAGATCAGTTTGGTGGAAACAGGAATAAAAAATACAATATAAGACACTTCCGCGAATTGCTTTCTTCTTTTTCAGATCTTTCGATGGATGAACAAAAACAAAAGGCGGAAACTGTGTTCAACGACTGGAAAGCCAATAACGAACAGGTAGATGATGTATTAATTATTGGGATAAAGATCAGTTAAATGGTTTATCGCATGTAATTTCATAGCCGGGTTCAAACTGTTTTTTTGAATTAGGCAATAATGAATAATATAAACATTAGTGCTTGATATCCAACGTGTGCTGTCACCTGGAGCCTCGCAATACTGCGGGAGGGGTGTGTGGGTAAGCCGGTATGCTAATTAGCATTCAGGTATTTACAATTAAAATAGATCCATCACAGATTCTTTCTTCACATCCAGCCAATAGGTATGAATACCTAGTTTTTTAGCGCCTTCTATGTGTTGGATGGAATCATCAATAAATAATGTTTCATTCGGATCCAGGTTGTTTTCTGATAAAACCAATTCAAAAATTTCAGCATCCGGCTTGCGCATTCCTACTTCGTATGATAGATACACTTTCTCGAAATAGCCCGATAGGTCAGCTATTCCATATGTTTTCAGCAGGTAGTTGTTGATGTATTGGATGTGGATATCGTTGGTATTACTCAATAGAAAAATACGATGCTTTGTTTTTAAAGTTTGCAACAAATGTAACCGTTCGGGAGGCAAATCAAGCAGCATGCTATTCCAGGCTTTGTCGATAGTGTTGTCATCAATAGGTGTGTTGAAGCAGCTTTTTACGTGATCTCTGAAGGCTTCAGAAGAAATCTGTCCTTTCTCATACAAATCGAATAATTTTGTTTGATGCGCTTTTGAAAACAGTTTGTCAAAATCGGTTAGTCCCAGATCGGAAAATGCTTTAGTAGCAAGCGAATAATCAATGTTGAGCAATACACCACCCAGGTCGAAAATGATGTTTTTATAATTATTTGCAGTATTTGTCATAATAAACAGGGAATACCTTTGTTAATTGCGCACAAATATATAGTTTTGCAGTCCAAAATTGCAATTAAATGCAATTGGGCCTATAGCTCATTCGGTTAGAGCAACAGACTCATAATCTGTGGGTGGTTGGTTCGATTCCAACTGGGCCCACCCAAAAGGAAAAAACAGACATTAATGTCTGTTTTTCCTTTTTTATACCACTCGTATGCCTTTAAATAGGGAGGTTTTAGAGAATACAGAGTTCTCTAAAATGGTTCGATAATCGTCTATTTCCCTGTTATACAAGATTCCTTTACGAAATAGCAAATATTGAAGTCCTTCGGTTATGGAATAATCTTTACTTTACTCGAGACCCTTGTGTGAACAAGCCGCTTTCCCCCATAATGTAATATCCCCTCACACACAAGTGCTTCCGTGCAATATCGGTTTCATTGTTCGCCTGTGGGTGCAAGGAAACCATAGCTGTTGGCAGTAGTTATTTATTTTGTGCAATGTATTGTTCTTATTCTCGTATTCATCTCATTATTGGATTCAGACTTTTCACTATCATAATGAGCGAAGAAAACAGCATTTGTTAATTGAATTTCTTTCAATTTATGTTTTTTAATTAAATCTGACAATTGAATTAAAATGGTTGAATCCGAAATCTGATATATCCCACCACTCCAACCATGATTTCCAAGTGTCATACTCCAACCACTATCCGATTTAACCTTCTCCTGAGAATAACATATATAAGCTCCTGGGTCACTCGATGATCCATATAATTCATCGTAAATTTCAAATTTGGTTTTAGTTTCTTTTAATACATTCAAAAGATTTGGCAGTTCATTTACTGAAAAGTCATCCGATAATTGAATATATTTTTCTTCATTTTTTTCGATTAAAGTGAGTCCTTTTACTTCCTTAATGTATTGAGTTAATTTATCAATAGAATTTTGGTCAGTACAAGAATTCAATCCTAAGAATGCTAAAATAATGTGTAATGCTTTTTTCATGTTTTTATAATTACTGCCAATGTTTTGAGGCCACCAACTGTGCGGATTTACTCTCACTACACTGACTTAACCGGAAAACTTTATTAAATGTACTGAACTTAATCACAAATGCAAAAAATGTTGCGCTTAGCGCACCTTTAAAAAAGAATTTGCAAATGCAGGATCTCGGCATAGCTGATAGGCGCTGTGTGTACCCTGAATGAAAAATATAGTTCCTTTAATTAAATGAAAGAAGCCAGAGAGTGAAAATCTCTCTGGCTTGGATTAACAACCCGAAGCATTAGTATGTCGCAAGGGTGATAATAGTAATGTTATATCTGAAGAAAGCGGGACCACTGTATATGAGGCAAAATATCGTGGATAAGATAGCGCACCCATATCATATTGAAATTAGTTCAATCTCCTTTTCATGAAATCCTTTACTGTATTAGCTTTTAGGCCATTTTGTCAACTGTTTTTTGCTATTTAGTGTTTGGTTAAAATTTGTATCCAAAACCTAGGGCAACAGTTGAAAGCAATTGTACTCTTGGGCCATTGATATCATTTTTATTATCATACTTGCCATCTTTATCCCAATCACGTTTTATAATAATATCATCGTCATATGCCAGTTGGGAAATAAAATTGGCTGAAAAATATTTATTTATTTTTAGCGTGAACAAATTATTAAATACAACATCTATGTTTTGAGGGTTATGACCATAATTGGAGAACAAATCTAAGTAAGAGTCGAGGGTAAAGTTTTTTACGATTTCTTTTTTAAACTTTACAACAATTCTGCCTCCAAATTCAAAGCGTGTTTTTTTTCCCATGGTTAACATATTTCCAGCATCATCGTAGGTTGCTTTTTCAACGCCAAATGCACCAGCATCTGCCAAATGTTGGCGGTTTACAACAGTGATTTTTCCGGCAGCAGGAGCAATAGTAACTGAAAAATAATCGGTAGGTTTAAAATCTAAACCTAAAGCTAACTGTATATAACCTGGAGAGTTTATATCTGAAGTTGCTCTGCCAATTATTGAATCACCATCATAGTTAAAACCCGGGGCAAATTGAGTACGATAATCGGCTTGTGCCGCATAGTACCAATATTTACCAAAAGCGCTAATATTGTATTTTGAAAGTGCGAATAACTGATCAATATTCTTGCGGAAGTTTTTCACATCTCCTGGTTTGATCAAACCATATTGCGCATCCAGTTTATTTGTCCATTCTTGTTTATCTTTTTTATAAACAGCTTCAACGTTTAATATCGCGTTTATTGCAACATTGTTATCGCCCCCTCCTTGCCAATTGCTTAATGAGGTTTGGCTTGCGTTTAAGCCTAAAAAACCGGATTTTTTCCAATAAGTAGTGTCAGTTTTTGTTTCCTGCCCGATTAATATTTCGGCAGTTAAAAAAAATACGGCAATGAATAAATTTTTCATAATTTTTTTGTTATTTAAGTGTTTACAACGAAATTGAGTGTTAAAATTTTTAAACACAATTTTCTCGACAAGCTCTAAATGGCCGCTTGCGTGGTCATTTGGAGCTTGTCAAAAATTGTGGCTGATTACCTTAACGAATAGCTTATATAAAGTCTAACGGATTAGTTCTTTTTACCGGCTAACAAATCTCTGATGTCGGTTAATAATTTTTCCTGTGCGGATGGCACTACTATAGCAGCTGGAGCAGCTTCTTCTTTCTTCTTTGCTTTGTTCATCGCTTTTATTATCATAAACAATACAAAAGCAGTTAACAAGAACGTGATAACCGAACTCACAAATAAACCAAGTTTGGCACCATGCCAAGCATATTCTTGCAATGTTTCTACATTTGCTGCTTTTAGAACCGGCTGCAATAATAGTGGTGTTATAACATCCTCAATTAATGAGCTCACGATTTTACTAAATGCTGCACCGATAATAACCCCAATGGCTAAATCAACAACATTTCCACGCATTATAAATTCTTTAAATTCTTTTACTACTGACATTTTTTTTATTTTTTAGTTATTATTAATTTATTTTTGGGTACAATTTACATTTTTAATCACTGCCTTTATTTTCGATAATCCGAATTAATTGACCGATAGGGAGCTAACTCTGTTTTTACTTAATTTTTTTCTAAAATGTTTTCGTTATAGAAAAAAACATTCAAAAAAGCCTCGGATCATGCAGTCCGAGGCTTTTCAAAAAAATAATTTAAAACTCAACTTTAAATTCTACTCTGCGGTTTTCCGCTCTGCCAGTTGCTGTTTTATTATCTCCAATTGGTTTAGTTTCGCCAAAGCCTGTAGAAGACAATACTCTTGAAGAATCTATTCCGTTTTTAACAAGATACGCTTTTACCGCATCAGCTCTTTTTTGAGACAATGCCATATTTTTGCTATCATCACCTTGATCGTCAGTATGGCCTTCTATTTTCAATTTATAGCTTGGGTTTGTTTTCATAACGTCTACAACTTTGTCCAAAATTGTAAAAGAAGTCTTTTTTATAATGTCTTTTCCTGTTTCAAACTGTATGCCTTTTAATGCTTGGGCAAAAATTTGTTTAACCTCTTCTTTAATTTCAGGACAACCTTTATTGGCGATAGTTCCTAACTCAGAAGGACACATATCTTCATTGTCAGCAACGCCATCCTTATCCGTATCCACGCAACCTTTAAATTCAGCTAAACCTTTAATGGTTGGACAAGCATCTTTATCATCTTGAACACCGTCCCCATCTGTATCGGGGCAACCATTTAATGCTGTTAAACCTTTAACTGTTGGGCAAGCATCTTTATCATCCTGAACACCATCTCCATCAGAGTCAGGGCAACCATTTAAAGTAGTTAAGCCTGCAACTTCCGGACATTTATCCTCAGCATCAGTAACTCCGTCAGCATCTTTATCAGGACAACCATTTAAGGTTGCTACACCAGCAATTGCAGGGCATTTGTCAAGATAATCCGCAGTGCCATCGTTATCTGAGTCAACAGGACAGCCAAGTAAATCAACCTTTACACCATCCGGTGTATTCGGGCATTTATCCAGTTTGTTTGCAACTAAATCTTTATCATCATCCTTTGGTGCACCAAAATTAAATCCAATTGTAAGCATGTTTTGTAAAAACAAGTCCTTACCTCCTTTAACTATAAAATCGGCTTTGTCGGAAGTTAGGTAGCCGAAACCAATATTATAACCAATGTTTATCGCTTCGGTTATTTTATACGTTAAACCTGCGCCTGCATTATAAGTTAACATGCTTTGATCGCTGGCTCTGCCGTTTCCTGTATTATCTTTTATCATACTATAACTTGCACCCACAAAAATGTATGGAGATAGTTTACTTGTCTCTTTTAAAATGTAGCCATTATCAAATTTATATTTTATGCGTAAACCGCCATTACCCAATTTGGATAAAAAATTAATTATAGGAGGGTTATCATCGTTGAAATAACCATATCCTCCATAAGACCCAAACAAACCTAAATCAAAAGAAGGATTCAAATAAAAGTTCAAGCTTCCTCCACCAAAACCATATTTGGCATCGTTAAATTTAAAAAAGCCATTACCATTATCACCATTGTATTGATTAATCCCGCCACCAAGTGAGATATTTACTTTTTTATCCTTTGTTTGTGCATTTAGTCCGGAAAAAAGACCCAAGCAAACTAAGGTAAATAATTGTACATTTTTTTTCATTTCTGATTAAGTATTTTATTAAGTGTTTTAAAAATTTCGGCAAAAGTAGATGGTTTTTAAAAGCGGCACTTTATTTTCGCCTAATTGATAAATTTTTCTTACAAGTGGTTTTTTTTTGACGATAAGTGGTTTTTTTAATTTGCAATAAAAAAGTAAATGGAGGCTTAAATGTATAGAAAAATGGAAAATAATCCCCAATTTTAATAGTAGTTTTGTTGTTTCGATAAAAGGATTAAATTAGTCAACATTTAAAATATTTACATTTGCAAAATAGGTGCTTGTTACACTCATTTTTCAACAAAAAACGATAATTATGCCCAGCTTTAAAATAACAAATAGTACCATTTTATTCGTCTTGATAATTGTAATTTCCTCTTGTGGAAGTAACAATGAAAGTTCGAATTTGGGAAATGAAACGGAAACCGTTTTAAACGACACTGTTACTTCCTATAGCGGATACTGGGCGACAGAGAAATATATTAGCGTTTTGAAGGAAACTAAATCGCCAAGCAAATCCAGAGCTAAACAAGATTTTTTTAAAATTCCCAAATCATACAAGGATGTGGCTCCAACTACTATTTATCATGAGTATGGTATAGATGCTTATGTGCTAAAGCATAAAAGTTCATATTTTTTCAAAGATTACTATTCTGTTACTCATCCCGGATCCTCAGGTAATAACGACTCGACAGAAGTGTTTTTTAGCGACAAAGGCAATAAAATGAAGGTAAAGGAAGGGGTTTACGTAAGAATTCCAGAAAATAATGGAATTATAGAGGAGATAGTATTTAAAGGCCAATATAAATCGGATGGTAAATCAGTTACTTTTGATGGCAACGGGACAATTGCAGGGTTAGACAGTGTTCATTTTTACAAGGCATCAATTGACCCCTATTATAATATGGGGAACACTGACGACATTATACATTTCGGAAAAACAAAAGAAGAAATGCTTATGCATTGTTATGAATTTAAAGGAGATACCTTATTAATTTATGCTATTGATTGTTTGTCGTGGAAAGAGGATGTTGGAGATTGCTCAAAACCGCAAAAAGGTAAACTAAAATGGACGCTGATAAAAGAATAAACTGATCTAAGATCTTGACCAGATCTTTGTGATGCAAACAAATTGAATTTTTGCGATTCATTTCACCTTTTGCGGGATTCTTTCACAGCTTTTGATTTTTTTCCTTTTCGCTTTTTAGAAATTTTTTCATCCATAAAAGCGTCATTGTTTTTTTCTGTTTCGGCCTTTGCTTTTTGTTCTTCGTTTTTTCTTTCTTTTTCTCTTTTTTGTTCGGCCTTTAATTCAATTTTTGCCTGCTTTCTTGTTTCAGACGAAGTTTTTATTTGAGCCCTTGCAGGTGTTGATATGCTGATGATAATTGCCATCAATGCTATCCAATAATATTTCATGATGTAGTTCATAAGTTTAGTTTTATTTAGATGATATTTTAAAAAAGCATCAAAATTTTGATTCTTCTCTTAAAACCTTCGTACTTAAAAATTGTGCCGCGGCCTTATCTTCATTTATGGGCAATCATCTCCTCATGATTATTGCTTTATTTCCTGTTTTTAAAGTCTCGTTTTTTTATTGAATAAAACGTTTTTTAGGTCTAAATAAATAATTGCCCCACAGACTATCCAAAAACCGTCTTTGAGCTATTAAAATTCCATTTTAACAAATTTCGAAAAAGCGACCTTTAATTTTTGATAAATTTGTTTTAACAATTAATTCGAAAATTTTTTGCCATGGATCAGACAGATTTTTTTAAATTGATCTGCTAAAATCTTTAGTAATTCAACAAAAAAACAAAAAAAATGATAGCAACAGGAAATGATATTGAAGTTAAAATAAATGATGCGGAGATTTGTTATGACGACTTTGGCGAAAGCACTATTCCGGTAATATTTATTCATGGATTCCCATTTAATAAATCGTCATGGAAGCCTCAAATGGATTTCCTGAAAAGTAGCTGTCGCGTGATCGCCTATGATATACGCGGTTTTGGAAAATCAACTGCCGGTGATGAGAAACCAAGCATAAATTTATTTGCTGACGATCTAATTCAGATGATGGATGTACTGCAAATTAAGAAAGCCATCGTTTGTGGTTTATCAATGGGTGGCTATATTTTATTAAATGCAATAAATCGTTATCCTGAAAGGTTTCATGCGATCATTTTAAGTGATACACAATGTATAGGAGATTCGACCGAAGCAAAAGAAAAACGCTACAAAACGATTAAGCAAATTGAAACAGATGGATTAACTGATTTTGCAGCCGGATTTATTAAAAATGTTTTCTGTCAGGAATCGTTAAACAATAAAAAAGAGCTGGTAGAAGAAATTAAAAACATCATTCTTTCTACAAAGCTGGAAACTGTTGCAGGAACATTGGTCGCATTGGCTCAACGGCACGAAAAGTGTTTTTCGCTAAACGAAATTTCTATCCCTGCACTTATTTTATGTGGCAAAGAAGATATAGTAACACCCCCTGTCCAATCAGAGTTTTTGCATACACATATTAAAAATTCAAAATTCTATAGTTTGGATAATGCCGGCCACATGGCCAACCTCGAGCAAGCAGACGAATTTAACAAATTGGTAAATGATTTTATTATCAATCAATAAAAATAACAATAGCATTATTTTATTGATCCGATTGTTGCTAAAAGTATTCTGATGTTTTTAGCAACAATCGTTTTTTCATTCGTTGGAACTCGATCATCACTTCAATATTCCAATAATTAATTATTTTCAATTTTTCATACCAACTCCATTTAAAAATAAACAGCAAATATATTCTTGTTGATATAGATCACCCGCAATTTATTTATCCAATGAGGTAAATCATTTCAAAATACTTTAATGAAGCCTTTCTTTGTCTATATATAAAGACAAACCACTTGAAAACCAGATTTTTTTTAATCCTTCTTTTTTCGCTGAGCTGTTATTTGTCAAATGCTGGTGTAATCCTTTTTTAAAAAGCTGACGCGCAGGGTAAGGCCAAATACTTTTTAATAAAAATATTTTACATAAAACTTAAACAGGCTCTTAATATAAAATCGAATGCATAATAGTTTCCCAAAAAAATTTCAAAATTTTTTGTTTGCTTTGAAAATTATAATTTTCATTCAATTTTCATTCTGTTTAAAGGCAAGCTCACAAATTAATGGCCCAAATCAGGATACAACGATTACCAAGTTAGTTGACCTCAGTTTGGAGGAGCTTATGGAAATACCTATTGTAGCGGCAACAAGGAATGAAGTCCCCTTTAGTAATGCTCCATCAACTGTTCATGTGATCAGCGCGAAAAAAATCCAGGCGCGTGGATATTTTAATCTTAAGGAGCTTCTGGAAGACATTCCTGAAGTTGAAATTCAAACAAATTCTCACGAAGAAGAAAAAGATAGTTATACAATACGAGGAATATATGGAAATAATAAAATTATTATTCTTCTGAATGGAATCCGTTATTCACCTGAATCAGGAGATTTTTTTGTGATAGGATCCAATTTTTCACTTGAAAATGTAGAGCGGGTAGAAGTATTGATCGGACCGGCATCTGCGCTTTATGGGCCCGATGCATTCAGCGGTGTAATAAATATCATTACAAAACAAGGTTATTCAATAAACGGAAGTGAAATAAGAACCAGCCTTGGTCAATTTAATACTACTTTTAATTCATTCATCGCAGGAGCGAAGATCAATGATGGAGCATCTTTTCTTGCAAGTGGCCATTATTACAGAACCGATGAAGCGAATTATCCGAAGCTTTTTAAAAAGGATTTTGAGTGGTATAATAACAATTACAGAACGAAAGGAGAATTGCTTCTTTTTAATGATACCCTTGTTTCAAAAGATCCTCCGCGAGATTTTAAAATGCCTGTAAGTTCATATTCAATTAACTTCCAATTGAATGCAGGCGATTTTGAAATTGGTTATGCCAGGAATTCCGAATCTCACAGCTCCTCAACAGGAGTAAAACCTGAATATACAATTTATCTCAAAGATGCTTTATGGAAAACAAATTCTGAACTTATCTATATAAAACAGCTTCATCAATTCTCAAATAAAAAATGGTTTTTGACAACCACATTAAAAACACATTTACACAGCCTCGATCCTGATAGCAAATATATTAATGTATTTAATTCTTTTGTAGGTGGTTACAAATATAAACGGGAAAGGGTGAGCAAGCTGGAAGAGCAAATTGATTATAAATTTTCAAAAACGAATACCATAGTGCTGGGTTTTTCTCATTCTTACTTCAATGTTTTGGCTAAAACAGCTGATCTCCCTATTCCTTTTGACGAAGCGCTATCCGGTGATCAGCAGGGATTGTATTATCTTGGAACTAATGTTATAGATTCCTCGGGTAAGGACTTGAGTGTGTTTCATGATTTTCATGAGCTTAGTTATAGCAACACAGGTGTTTTTGCACAGTTGCAATATAAACTTTTGAAACATGTTGACCTCACTATAGGCACCAGATACGATTACAATACGAGGTATGGTGAATCATTCAATCCGAGGATGGGAATTGTTTTTGACAAACTTAAAAAAACAAAAATAAAATTCAATTATGGTAGAGCCTTTCGGGCTCCAAACCCTACATTTTCCTATGGCCACTACGGATCCTTTCAAACCGTAACAGATTCCTCCGGTGCTGTCGTAGGTTTAAAGAGTTCCTTTTGGCACCTTCCAAATCCCGATCTTAAACCGGAAGAGCTGGAGTCGTTTGAAGGGATAATATTTTATAATTTTTCGAGCAATTTAGTTCTTTCAACAAATTTATATTGGATAAACATCCATGAGCTGATTAATGAATCAGGAACCATAATAAAAGACAGCAGTTTTAAAGGATATCCGGTTGATGTTATTGATATAGGTTCGAATAAAGGCGATGCAAAAATGAATGGAGGCACCATAAAAATTGAATCTAAAAATATAATGAAAGGGATTTCAGTTAACCCATTCCTTGCTTATTCATATAGCAGTGGTCAAATCGATGGGGTACTGAACGAAGAAAAATTAATAGCTTCAGCGAAACACACCTTTAAAACCGGATTAGAAACATCATACAAAAATTTTTCAATTTACATTCATGCAATTTACCGTTCCTCAAGTTATAATGAACTTTATAATAAAAATGATCCATACACGGTAATAAACTTATTTGCCGGATATTCCAATATTTTCAAATCAACCAAAGTAAAATCGTCCGTATTTATTAAGATCAATAACCTTCTTAATGCTAAATATTATAATATTAAAAGTGAGGCTTTAAGTGTGGCATTAGTTAGAACACCTCAGGCTCCTTTTTGGCTCACTGTAGGGTTTTCGATTGGGTTTTTGGGTAGGTAATTTTATTTTGATTGGCGCAGTTCGTTTTTTTAGGATGTACAATTTTAAAATTCAAGCCCGATACAAAGCATTTTTTTCGTGAAGAGAGTAAACTATTTTTACCTCTCAAGTGTATAAGGTTAATAAAAAGTATCAAAAATTTTATATTATGTTCAAACGGTTTTGTTTTATTAATTTGATTTTGTTCTACTGGATAATTTCAACGGGTATTCAATCAGATAATAAAGAATATAATCTGAAGGCGGCCTTCATTTATAATTTTACTCGTTTTATTGAATGGGATACGTTGAGCAACGGCACGGAGTTTATTATTGGAGTGGTTAACACATCACCTATAACGCTGGCTTTTGAAGATATTGCCAGAACAAAAACGGTGAATAATAAAAAAATAATTATCCGTCATTTTTATACTGCAGAGGAAATAAGTGATTGTAATATTCTTTTTATTTCAGGAAACAGTAAGATCTCTTTGGGTGAAATATTAGAAAAAACAAAATCTAAAAACACATTAACAATAAGTGAACAGGAAGGATATGCAAAACAAGGAACAGCCATAAATTTCATTGTTGTGAATACTAAATTAAAATTTGAAGCAAATACAAAGGCAATAAAATCAGCCGGTTTAAATGCGAGCTCTCAACTATTAAAGTTGGCTGTAATTGTAGAATAAATATAAAAATGTAGATTATTTTGACGAACGCAGCTTGGTTGTTTTTGACCGTTGGATTTAACAATTTATAGATGGCAGAATTCAAAAACATATCCATAAAAAACAAGCTGATATTAATTCAGCTGGCAACCGCATTTATGGCTGCGATGATATGTTCTTCATTTTTTTTGTATAATGATATAAAAACTTTTAAATCATCCGAAGTCCGTAATAAAAAGTCGATTGCTGAAATTGTTGGCGTTAATTTGATCCCCCCTCTTTTATTTTATGACCAGGATGCTGCAAATAAAATATGTTTGCATTTAGATGATAACCCTTCCATTTTGAACGCTGTTGTACTCGAAAAAAATGGAAAGGAATTTGCCGGATATATTAAAAAAGGTGAAGCTCCCTTTTCCTTTCCAAAACCCGGTGAAAAACCATTGGTAAAACAGCGTTTTTGGGAGAGTAAATTTATTGTTAGTTATCAGATTTTTCAGGAGAAAGAGTTTCTTGGCACAATAATGCTAAGGGCTGAATTAACGGATCTCCGTATTATTATTTTTAATTATTTTAAAACTGCAATACTGATTTTAATTTTCAGTATTTTTTCAACGTTTATAATTTCTAATTTCCTCCAACGGATAATAACAAATCGTTTGCTATCATTGGTTCGCAGTACTAAGGAAGTTGCCAAAACGGGTAATTATTCTCTACGAATTTCAGCTCAGGGAAAAGATGAGATAGGAGTTTTGTCAGAAGGATTTAACAGTATGCTGGAGCAAATTGAAAAAACAGCAATGAAGTTGGAACTTTCATTGTCGCTTATGCGTGCAACAATCGAATCTACGGCTGATGGTATTTTGGTGGTGGATAAGGAAAGAAAGATAAGTGTGTTAAATACCCAGTTTAAAAAGCTGTGGAAAATTCCGGATGAAATTTTGAAAACAGGGGACGACAATAAGACGCTGGCTTACGTAATCACCCAAATAAAATATCCTGAAAAGTTTCTCAACAAAGTCAATGAATTATACGCCAATCCGGAACTTGAAAGTTATGACGTTTTTGAAATGAAGGATGGTACAATTTTTGAACGTTATTCAATACCTCAACGCACCCAACGAGGAGAAATTATTGGCCGTGTTTGGAGTTTCCGCGATGTAACTATTCGTAATAGGGCAGTAGAGGAGCTTCATAAGTTAAATGAACAATTGGAGGTACGGGTTAAAGAGCGCACAGCAGATTTAACAAAAACACAAGAATCCTTACAACTTAGTGAAGAGAAGTACCGCAAACTGGTGGAAGAAGCAGGAGATGTTGTTTATACCTCCGATTACAAAGGATATTTTACTTATATCAATCCAATGTCTAAAAAGATTACCGGTTACACCGAAAACGAAATGATCGGGAAGCTTTTTTTGGAAATTATTGACCCTGAATGGAAAGAGAGAGTAGCAAAATTTTACAAAGAACAATTCGATAACAAAATCCAGGAAACCTTATTTTCATTTCCCATCATCACCAAATCAGGAGAAAAAAAATGGGTGGAACAAACTGTGATACAGCAGAAAGTGGGCGATAGGATTGTTGGACACCAAGCTATTGTAAGGGATATAACCCAGCGTATAAAGATTGAAGAAGAAATTAAACAAAAATCCGAAGAACTTGCCCGCTCCAATCAGGAGTTGGAGCAATTTGCTTATGTGGCTTCACACGATTTGCAGGAACCGCTGCGAACTATTTACAATTTTGTAGGATTGCTGGATAAAAAGTATTCCGGAAAAACAGACGAAGACTCTAAGGAATACTTTAAATTTATTGTGAATGCCACCTCTAAAATGCAAAACCTAATTAAGGACTTGCTCGAATTTTCCAGAGTTGGGAAAAACATGTTGTTCACGGCCGTTGACTGTAATAAAATTTTAAAGGAGGTTATTGCTGATTTAGATACATCCATTAAAGAAAGTAACGCGAAAATTACCTCTGCCATTCTTCCTGTTTTACAAGGGAATGAAACAGAATTGAAACGATTGTTCCAGAATTTGATCAGCAATGCCATAAAATTTCGCAAGAAAAATGTTTCACCTGAAATAACCATTACAGTTGAACAAAAGAAAAAGGAATATCTTTTTGCTATCAGGGATAATGGCATCGGAATTGAAGAAAAATTCATTAGTAAATTATTTATTATTTTTCAGCGCTTGCATAGTGTTGAAGAATATCCGGGTACGGGAATAGGTTTGGCAACTTGCAAAAAAATTGTTACTTTGCATAGAGGAAAAATATGGGTAGAGTCAAAATTGGGTGAGGGAAGCTCTTTCTATTTCACTCTTTCAAAAGAAAAATTAAATTTAATTTAATGATGTCTTACGAGTTAAATACCTTGTCTTTTATATTGATAAGTTTAGGAGCATTTTTTATGCTTTTGGCAATATTAAAAACACAAAAGCTTCTTCAATTACTCAAAGCGATCAACGAAAAGTTTTTTCTATGGGTGGTATTATTTATTCTGATGGTATCTTTTTTTCTTGGATACCTGGCCTCACTTTTTCTTATTTCGGAAGGATTAAAAGAAATTCTGGTTTTATTAACAGGCCTCGTATTTTTTTTCGGGGCCTTGTTCGTATATATTGTAGTAAGAGTTAGTTCTGTTACCATCCACGCCCTTAGCAAAAAAAACAAAACTGAAGAACTGAATAAAGAGTTAGAAAAAAACATTAGCCTGCTCAAAATTGCAAACAGAGAATTAGAGGAATTCGCTTACGTTGCCTCACACGATTTGCAGGAACCTTTGCGCACCATTTCCAATTTTGTTGGCTTGCTTGATAAAAGGTATTCCGGAAAAACAGGTGATGAAACTAAATTATACTTTAATTTCATTTTGGCAGCAACCACAAAAATGCAAAACCTGATCAAAGATTTATTAGACTATTCAAGAGTCGGAAAAAGTATTACCTTCTCGATGGTAGATTGTAATATCATTTTGAAAGACGTCATTGCCGCAATGGATGCTTCAATTAAAGAAAGCAATTCCGAAATCATTTCTGAAACACTCCCAATAATAAAAGGCAATTATACCCAACTGCAACAGCTATTCCAGAATTTGATCAGCAATGGAATAAAATTCCGAAAAAAAAACAGTATTCCAATAATAAAAATTACTGTTGAAGAAAAAGTAACAGAATATCTTTTTGCTATTGAAGATAATGGTATCGGGATAGAAAAACAATATATCAGTAAACTTTTTGTTCTTTTTCAGCGCCTGCATCCCGAAACCGAATATCCCGGTACTGGTATTGGTTTGGCCATCAGCAAAAAAATTGTTGCTCTACATGGTGGCAAAATATGGGTAGAATCTAAACTAGGTGAGGGAAGCATTTTTTATTTCACCCTTCCCAAATAAAAATTTAATTACTCCTTAAGTTCTGTGTAAAAAATTGATCTGCATCATAATGTTTATTATGTGCGCTTCGTCATTTCATTTCTTTTTGCTTCTATTTATTTTTACCGCGCAGTTTCCCTGGATAAAAGTCCGTCCCCGACTTTTTTATTTTGTAACCCTTTTTACTCTTTTAGGTGCGCACAGTTGAGTTGAAAACAGGTGAATTGCCAAATTCTCAGATTCTGAAATAGTTAAAAATATGACATTGGTTAAACTAACATTAGTATTTATTGGTCTGGGCGTTTTTTTTATACTATTGGCCGTTTTGAAAACGAAGGATATGCTTTCTATTCTTAAGGGAAAGGCTGAAAATAAATCATGGAAATTGTTGTTCTATATGATGCAGTTTTTTCTTGCCGGATACACATTTGCCATTTACCTTATTTTACAGGAACAACGAGAATTTCTGATCTTATTAACCGGAATAGTATTTTTATTAGGTGCCTTATTTGTATTTATTGTAACCAGAATAAGTTTTTTAACTATAAAAGATCTGTTACTTAAAGACAAAACAACTGTGTTAAACAAAGAATTGGAGGAGGAACGAAAACAGCTTGAAAATAGGATAGAAAGCCGCACGTCCGAGTTAATGATATCGAACCAGAAAATACAAAAGGAAATAGAAGAGACTAAAAAAGCAGAAAAAGTGTTCGCTGAAAGCACAATGCGGCTCCAGCGACAAAACCAGACATTGCATAAATTGACAAAAAGATTAAGTGTTGGCAATGATAATTTAACAAAATCTATTCAGGAACTTACCGAAATCGCTTCTGAAACAATGGATACAGAACGTGTTAGTGTTTGGCTTTACAATGAATTCAAAACAGTTATAAAATGTGTAGATGTATATGAAAGGAGCAAAAAAAAACATTCGGAAGGTGATCAACTAAATGCGGAAAATTATCCGATGTATTTCAAGGCAATTGAATTGGATCGTGTTATAGATGCCGTGGATGCCAGCAACGATCCTCGTACTTATGAATATTTTGAAACATATTTAAAACCTTTGAACCTTACCTCCTTGCTTGACGCACCTATCCGAAAAGGAGGGCTCATGATAGGAATAGTTTGTTTTGAACAAGGTGGGCCTCCTCGCACCTGGACTATTGACGAGCAGTTATTCGCTGGGGCAATAGCTGATTCTATTGCAATATTATTTGAATCAACAGAAAGAATAAAAGCGGAAAAAGTCCTTCGGGAACAAGAACAACTACTTTCTTCCATTTATGATACAGTTGGAGATGTCATTTTTGTTCTATCAGTAGAAAAGGAAGGGCGATATAAATTCGTTTCAATTAACAAAACTTTTGTGTCCACCACAGGTTTGAATGGCAATCTGGTACTTGGGAAATATATTGATGAAATAATCCCTCAGTCATCTTTAAAGATGGTGCAGGATAATTATAAAAAGGCGATACTGGAGAAAAAGATCGTCCGCTGGGAAGAGGCTTCTGATTACCCTACCGGAAAACTTATGGGAGAAGTAAGTATAGCTCCAATATTTGATGAAAAAGGAAATTGCATCCTTCTGGTTGGTGCGGTGCACGATATTACCGATCGCAAAAAGGCTGAGGATAAAATTCGCAAAATGAGCCAGGAGCTGGAAGAGCGTGTGAAAGAGCGAACAATTGCTTTGACGCAGGCACAGGAGTCCTTAAAATTTAGTGAAGAAAAGTACCGCAAAATTGTGGAAGAAACAGGTGATGCCGTTTATACCTCTGATTACAAAGGATACCTTACCTATGTAAATCCTATTTGTAAAAAAATTACCGGTTATACGGAAAATGAACTGATTGGGAAGCTCTTTTTAGAAATTATTGCTCCTGACTGGAAAGAGAAAGTAGCTAAGTTTTACAAAGACCAGTTCGATAATAAAATTCAGGAAACCTTGTTTTCATTTCCCATCATCACTAAGTCGGGAGAAAAAAAATGGATTGAACAAACCGTAACACAACTAAAAGAAGGCGATTTAATTACGGGACACAATGCTATAGTTAGGGATATAACTGAGCGAAAAAAAGCTGAAAAAAAATTAATAGGATACCAATATTTTTTTAATAACAGTCATGACCTTATCACCATTGCCAACGAGAATCATTTTGAAATTATTAATCCCAACTTTCAAAAAGTGTTGGGTTATTCAGAAAAAGAATTGCTTGAGAAACGGTTTCTGGATTTCATTCATCCCGATGACGTTAGTGCTACCCTACAGGAAATAGAGAAAAATAAAACCGGTGCAGAAACTATTAATTTTACAAATAGGTATCGCAAAAAAGACGGAAGTTATTTGTTGTTTGAATGGAATATTACTCCTGATCCTATAACTGGAAAGTTTTATGCAAGTGCCCGCGATATTACTGATAGAAAAAAAGCAGAAGATGAATTAAAAAATTCCGAACATTTTCTCAATTCAATTATAGAAAATATTCCAAATATGCTCTTTGTTAAAGATGCAAAAGATCTAAGATTTGTCAGATTTAATAAAGCTGGGGAAGATCTTTTGGGTTATTCAAAAGCAGATTTAATGGGAAAAAACGATTATGATTTTTTTCCTAAAACTGAAGCCGATTTTTTTACAGCCAAAGACAAAGAAGTGCTTGAATCAGGTAAGCTTTTAGAAATTGAGGAAGAACCTATTCATACTAAATACAAAGGAGATAGAATTCTTGAAACAAAAAAAATTCCGATTCTTGATAGCAATGGTCATCCCCTTTTCTTGCTGGGCATTTCAAACGACATAACAGATTTGAAAAAACTTCTGGCAGAGGTCAAACAAAAATCCGAAGAGCTGGCTACCACCAACAAAGAGCTTGAGCAGTTTGTTTATGTGGCTTCTCACGATTTGCAGGAGCCACTGCGAACAATTTCCAATTTTGTAGGGTTGCTTGAGAAAAAATATTCAGAAATAACAGACAAGGATTCAGGCCAATACATCAAATTTATTGTGAATGCTGCCTCAAGGATGCAAAACCTGATAAAAGATTTGCTGGATTTATCCAGAATAGGCAAAAACATAATATACACCGCTGTTGATTGTAATGAGGTTCTTAAAGAGGTAATTGATAACTTGGAGGCATCCATAAAGGAAAGTAATGCTAAAATTACTGCGGCTAAACTTCCTGTTTTAGAAGGGAATACGAGTGAACTCAGACAGTTATTCCAGAATTTAATCAGCAATGCCATAAAATTTCGTAAGCAAGATGTTATACCTGAAATAAACATTACCGTGGAAGATAAAAATACCGAATACCTTTTTGCCATTAAGGACAATGGCATTGGTATAGAAGAACAATCTATTAATAAACTTTTTGTAATTTTTCAGCGCTTGAATTCTGCAACTGAATATCCGGGTACAGGCATCGGTTTGGCTACTTGCAAAAAAATCATTGATTTGCATCACGGCAGAATATGGGTAGAGTCGAAATTAGGTGAGGGAAGCGTTTTTTATTTTACACTTCCAAAAAAAATTAAATTAATAGCTCCTTCAATTCCATAAAGCTACAACTACATCTGCCAGGCTATTTCAACAAACGCAATATCAATTGGGATCACATTGTGTTATAAAATGCAGTTTTCATTTCCTTGTGTGCGTTTTATCATTTCATTTCGTTGCTCGGGTATCTATTTTTACCGCTCGAACAACGGTCGAATTTATTAAACAAAAAAACACAGCATTCCTTTGTAAAAAATCTAGGAGATTTCATTTATGACTTTAGTACTTAAACAAAATACTCAGGAAGCAACGTTAGATGGGCAGGCGCTTTTGTCCGCCATTGTTAAATATTCCGATGATGCCATTATCAGTAAAACCATGGATGGGATCATTACCTATTGGAATGCAGGAGCCGAAAAAATATTTGGATATAGATCTGAAGAAGTAATTGGAAAATCGATCAACATCCTTTGTCCAAACAAAGCAGATGAACATAAAGATATACTGGAAAAGTATAAAAAAGGAGAAAAAATTGAACACTATGAAACACAAAGGATTAAAAAAGATGGATCAAAAATAGATGTATCTCTTACAATATCTCCAATTTTCAATGATAAGAACATAGCCGTAGGGTTTTCAAGCATAGCCAGAGATATTACAAAAAGATCTCTTTATTCGCAATATGTTCGGGGTTTAATTGAAGCCAGTTTGGATCCTTTAGTTACTATCAGCACAGAAGGAATGATAACCGATGTGAACGAAGCGGCCATAAAAATTTCTGGCGTTCCTCGCGAAAAACTTATTGGAACCGATTTTTCAATTTATTTTACTGAACCGGCAAAAGCACAGGACATTTATAAGGAGGTATTTGATAAAGGTTTTGCTACTGATTACCCTTTAACCATAAAACATACAAATGGAAAATTAACAGATGTATTATTTAATCTTTCCATATTTAAAGATAACCAGGGGAATGTTATAGGTGTGGTAGCAGTAGCGCGTGATATCACCGAAAGAAAAAAAGCGGAGAGTAAATTTCGTGGACTATTGGAATCTGCGCCCGATGCTATTGTTATTGTAAATAACTCCGGAGAAATTCAATTGGTGAATTCTCAAACCGAACGACTTTTTGGATACAAGAGAGAAGAAATTATTGGAAAGGGAATTGAAATATTAATTCCTTCCAGTTATAAAGATGTTGATCCAGCGCACAGGAAAACTTTTTTCGATAACCCCGAAGCCAGTCAAATGGGCCGTGGTATAGATTTAATGGGGCAGCATAACGATGGTAGAGAGTTTCCTGTAGAAATTAACCTTAACCCTTTCGAAACAGAGGATGGTTTGTTGGTGTCGCTTGCTATTCGTGATGTTACAGAGCAAAAGCAAGCGATACAATACACACGTAGTTTGATTGAAGCCAGTTTGGATCCTCTCGTTACTATCAGCGCTGATGGGAAAATTACAGATTTGAACGAAGCGTCTGTAAAAATTACCGGGATCCCCCGCGAAGACATGATTGGAACCGACTTCTTAAATTATTTTACTGAACCCAAAAAAGCAAAAGAAGTGTACCAACAGGTTTTTGAAAAAGATTTTGTTGCCGATTACCCATTAACCATACGTCATATAAATGGAAAATTAACCGATGTATTATACAATGCTTCACTGTATAAAGATAACAATGGGAAGGTGCTTGGTGTATTTGCCACAGCCCGTGATGTAACACAACAAAAACTTCTTGAAAAAAAACTAATAGAATACAAACATTTTTTTAACCACACCTCCGATTTTGCCTGCATTGCAAATATGCAAGGTTATTTTGAGATACTTAATCCCAATTTTGAAAAGGTATTGGGCTACCCTGAAAAACAATTGATTGAAAATAAGTTTGTAGATTTTGTCCATCCCGATGATATTGAAGCCACACTAAACGAAGTTGAAAAGCTGAAAACAGGTGCTATCACAATTAATTTTGTGAATAGGTATCGAAAAAAAGATGGAAGTTATTTATGGTTTGATTGGAACGCAACTCCGGATACTACCACAGGTAAGCTTTATGCAATAGCACGGGATATCACCGAGAAAAGAAATGCAGAAACAAATTTAAAACAAATATCACTGGAATTAGCCCGCTCCAATCAGGATCTGGAGCAATTTGCTTATATCGCTTCACATGATTTGCAGCAACCGCTGCGAACAATTTCCAACTTTGTTCAGCTGCTTGATAAAAAAAAATCCGAAACAGTAGACGAAGAGACAAAGGAATATTTTCAATTTATTACGCAAGCAACGGATAAAATGAAAAACCTGATTAGAGATTTGCTTGATTATTCCAGAGTAGGAAAAAACCTTGAATTATCAACTGTTGATTGCAATGTCATTCTTGAAGAGGTTATAGCAGAAATGGATACGTCAATTAAAGAAAGCAAGGCCCGGATAACCTCTGCTATTCTGCCAAAAGTAAAAGGGAATGAGCTACAGCTGAAAAAGCTATTTCAGAATTTGATCGACAATGCCATAAAATTTCGAAAGAAAAATAGTATCCCGGAAATAAATATTATTGTGCAGGAAAAAGAAACAGAATATGTTTTTGCTGTGAAAGACAATGGTATCGGCATTGAAGAGAAATATGTCAATAAAATTTTCGTTCTTTTTCAACGTTTAAATTCCGAAACTGAATATTCCGGCACTGGAATTGGCCTGGCTATATGCAAAAAAATTGTTGCTCTGCATGGAGGCAAAATATGGGTGGAGTCGAAATTGGGCGAAGGGTGTGTTTTTTATTTCACGCTACTTAAAAATAATTAAATTTGTTACAACTTCATGGAATTTGATATGAATTATAACAAATAAAAGCAAGAAAAATACCCGCTTCACGGAGGACTTGTGGAATAAAAAAAATGACACTATTAAACGAATTTCACCAAAATTAAAACTTTCGCTTCTTATGAAAAAGATAAATTGTATCCTCCTGATTGATGATAATCCAGCTGACAACACCTATCATAAAATCATAATCACAGAAGCGAATATATGCGATCATATTCAGATTGTTACCAGTGGCCAACAAGCCATCGATTATATAATTAAAGCCAGCAAACCGGGACAGGCCGAACTCTTTCCTAAACCCGATCTTATATACCTCGATATTAATATGCCGGGTATGAATGGCTTCGAGTTTCTTGAAATATACCATACATTAGAGGAGGATCAGAAATCAAAAGCAGTGGTTATTATGCTTACCACTTCTTTAAACCCTGACGACAAAACAAAAGCAATGGGATTTAAGGAAGTAAACGAATTTCAGAATAAACCACTTACTGTTGAAGTAATTCAGGAAACAGTAAAAAAATATTTTTGATCTGAACTTTATAGGATGCAGTTCCTGAAAATGTAAATTCAGTTTAAATTTAGACTTTATATAAGTTAAAATGCGTTGTAATGTTTACAACGAAATTGAGAGTTAAATGCTTACACACAATTTTCTCGATAAGCTCGCAATGAACTGTGCTTAAATGCAAATTTATTTACGATTATATTTCTAAATAATATTC